>JBJMWM010000009.1:0-38124 GCA_045810105.1 Steroidobacteraceae bacterium
GCCCAACTGCTCGCCCTGCAGCTCGGGCGCCTGAAGGAGGCCGGCACCATGACCCCCGCGCACGTGTCCCTGGCCAAGTGGAACAACTGCCGCATCGCCCTGGACATCGCCCGCGATGCCCGGGACCTGCTCGGCGGCGCCGGCATCAGTGCCGAGTACGTCCCCATCCGCCACATGCTCAACCTGGAAAGCGTCATCACCTACGAAGGCACCGAGACCATCCATCAACTCACCATCGGCCGCGAGCTCACCGGCGTCAACGCTTTCTGACCCGCCACCTTCAGCTCCCGTTCAGACAACCACCAGCGCCAACAGCACCAGCAATCCCAACACGTTGAAGACGCGCTCCTTCAGAGTCAGTCCCAGCGTATTCATGTTGCGATCTCCATCCCATCGATGGAGCTATTGCGCCACGCGCCGAAGCGCCCTCCGGGGCGCAAAAATGTCATCGCGCCGAAGAATTATGACCAAAAGTGGCACAGCGTCCCCGCGCCTTTAACCCGCGCGCTCCAACCTGTAGCCTATGTTCATGAAACGCATGGTCGCCATCGTCGAAGACGAGCCCGCAATCCGTGACAACTACGCAGCGGCATTCGCGCGCGAAGGCTACGTAGTACGGACCTACGCCAATCGCTCTCAGGCGATGACTGCCTTCACCGCGCGCCTGCCCGACCTCGCCGTCATCGACATCTCCCTCGAGGACGAGCCTGAAGGCGGTTTCGAGTTATGCCGTCAGCTCCGCTCCCTCTCACCCGAGCTGCCGATCATTTTCCTCACCGCGCGCGACAGCGAGCTCGACGCCGTATCCGGACTGCGGCTCGGCGCCGATGACTTTCTGACAAAGGACCTGAGCCTCGCGCACCTCATCGCCCGCGTGAATGCACTGTTCCGCCGTGTCGATGCACTGCGGCGTCCGACGGAAGCCGCGCAGATCGTGCGGCGCGGGCCACTCACCCTGGACGCGGAACGAATGCAGGTGGAATGGGAGGGCCAGGTCGTTCTGCTGTCGCTCACCGAGTTCTGGATCGTCTACGCCCTCACCCGTCACCCCGGTCACGTCAAGAATCGCCAGCAACTCATGGACGCGGCCAATGTTGTGCTGGATGACAACACCATCACGTCGCACGTCAAACGCATTCGCCGTAAATTCCAGAGCATCGATCCGAAATTCGACGCGGTGCAGACCGTCTACGGCATGGGCTACAGATGGGTAGATTGAACACATAGAGCACGAGCAGCGGTCGAATCCGCGCCGCCATGTCCATCCGACTCAAACTCCTGCTGCTGGGCCTCGCCACGCTCGTTCTGCCGTGGGCCGGCTGCCGCTACGCGCGCGAAATGGAATCCGCACTGCGCGAAGGCGAACAGAACTCCCTGCTCTCCGTGGCCCAAACGATCGCGTCATCCCTGCAAGGCCGAGTTGACCTTCTCTACCGCGAACCAGCTCGCCTGCAGGACGCAGGCGAATCCGACACGGGCCAACCCGAAACCCAAGACGACAACGCCGCAGCACGCCCCAGCGACCCTAAACCGACCCCGTATGATCTGCGCCCGATCCTTCTCGCAGCGCAACCTTTTCTCGACGGGTATGTGGAAGAGTGGCCGCAGAGCAAGACAGCGTGGCGCTACTACTTTGCCCGCGAACACCCGACATCCACGGCTGGCACAGGGCAGCACAAGTTCGGCATCCTGACCGGCGTATTCGAGCGGATGCTGTACGTGATGCTCGACGTGAACGATGAGCATGTCGTCTTCGACACGCCCGGTGCGAGCCCCCTGGATCCGAGCACGTTCGGTGACCGCATCTGGATTGGTTTCGAGGGCCAGGACGGGCGCGAACAACAGGTCTTCATCGCCGCAACAGGGCCCGGCCCCGTCACTGCTCGCCGCATCGAAACTGGCGAGTATGGTCAGCTCACTGCGGTAAACGAGCCACGCATCGTCGGCGGCCTGCAAGCGACCCCGCGCGGGTACCGGCTGGAGCTGCGAATCCCCCTCTCGATGTTGGGCGAGCGCTTCGGCGTGCTGATCGATGACCGTGATCGACGCGGCGCGGACCCTGTCAGCTACGGGACGTTGCGCAGTGATGATCTGCACACGGTCGGCCGGTTGATCGTGGCTTCACCGGAGCTCACGGCCTATCTCAAACAATTCAGGCAGCCAGGCCTGCGATTATCCGTAGCGGCGCCGGAAGGCCGACTGCTCGCCCAGGTGGATGCGTTGTCGGAAGCAAAGGTGCTCGGACCGGAGCGCGGAGTTCTGGCTCAGTTCTACCGCCGCTTCGTCGACCGGCCGGGCACGCGGCGAATCATCGACTCCACGGCCGACATCTATGACCGCGAGCACAAACAAGTCATCGGCACGCTGCAGGTCTCCCAGACCGAGGATCGCTGGCTGATATTGCGTGATCGTGCCCTGACCCACATGTTGAATCTGACCCTGGTCATCAGCGCCTTACTGGTTGTCGCAACCTTCATATTCGCCGCGTGGCTCGCAGTACGGCTGTCGAGACTACGCGCCGCGAGCGAGTCAGCCCTGACCCGCGAGGGCCTGGTGACCACATTTCCTGAGACCGACGCATCCGATGAGCTCGGTGACGTGGCCCGCGGGTTTTCCACGCTCCTGCACCGCCTCAACGAGTACACCAGCTACCTGCGCACGCTTGCGGGCAAGCTCGCTCATGAGATTCGCACGCCGCTCACCATAGTCCGTTCATCATTGGAGAACCTGGAATCCGAGGGGGTGACCTCCGCGGCTCGCGTTTACCTGGAGAGGGCCCGCCACGGCAGCGAGCGGCTGAATGCGATCTTCATAGCCATGGGCGCCGCGAGTCGCGTGGAAGAGGCCATCAGCAACGCAGAGCGCATGCGCTTCGACCTGGTCCCCGTAGTGCAGTCCGCCGCTGATTCCTACCGCATCGCGTTTCCCCAACGGGCCTTTGCGACGCAGCTTCCCGAGGAGCCCGTCGACATCGAGGGAGCCCCGGACCTGATTGTCCAAATGCTCGACAAGCTGGTCGATAACGCAGTGGATTTCAGTCCGGACGGTGCGACGATCACTCTGCGCGTGCGGCTCGAGCCGCATGCGGCGGTGGTAGAGGTCGACAACCCCGGCCCCCCACTGTCGGCCGAAATCAGCGACCGCCTGTTCGAGTCCCTCTGGCAGTCGCGCGCGCGCGCGCCGGGCGTGCCCGCGGATTCTGACAGCCGCCCCCACTTCGGGCTCGGACTTTACATAGTACGTCTGATCGCCGAGTTCCATCGTGGCGCGGCTACCGCGAGCAGTTTGCCCGGCGACAGTGGGGCGCGCTTCACCATACGACTGGCACGCTGACGCATTTATTCAGCCAAAATGGCGCTAATCAAATGTCGATGTCCGCTAAATACTACATGGTAATTTCGTTTGAAGGGCGTACACTTTCTCCTCAGTAGACTGGTTCTCGGCACCGTAACTGCTGGATTTTGCAGACCTTTGCCGACTCGAGGCGCCTGTGCCGCGAAATCGGCCACAAACGGCGCAGACCAACTGATGCGAACGGCTCACAACTGGAGGGACAAGGAAAAGAAAGCTCGGGGAATCGACGCGGGCACGGGTAACGGCAATCGCGAACTTTTTGTGGTTGTCAGGAACGCAAGAATCGCGTGAATTGACACGTGGGCCATGCAATTGAAAGCCGGCGTTTTCAGGCGCCAACGTTTCAGCCGCAAAGCATAGATGCTCGTGACGACGCGACACGCCGGTGTGCATACAGGGGCGACTTTCGGATGAATTTTTGCCCGCACCCGGCCGGAGCTGACAGCGATCCACCGAGTCATGCTGGGAAGTAGGTTGGGGCCTCAGCGCAGCGATGCGCTGGGGCTTTCTTTTTTATTTGGTGAAAATGGCCGAGGCGGCCATTTGCACGGACCTGACGCCAACAGCTTCGTTGGGCGCCGGGCAAAAAACGTGGTTTTTGCCCGGTTGGACAGCCGAGACCTGCCATTTGCACGGACCTGACGCCAACAGCTTCGTTGGGCGCCGGGCAAAAAACGTGGTTTTTGCCCGTTAGGACAGCCGGGACCCACTGCCAAATTCAGCCGATCCCCAGGTACCCCAATATCCCCTTCGCCGCCTCGCGCCCTTCAAACACGGCTGTTACGACGAGGTCCGACCCACGTACCATGTCCCCACCCGCGAACACCTTCGGGTTCGTAGTCTGAAACGCAGTGGTAGCCGCCGCGGACACGCGCACCCGCCCCGTATTGTGCAACCGGATGTCATGTTGATCGAACCACTGCGGCGGACTCGGCAGGAAGCCAAACGCGATAATCACCGCGTCAGCCGGCAACACCTGCTCTGATCCCGGAATCGGCTCCGGCACCCGCCGCCCACGCGCATCGGGCTTGCCCAAGCGGGTTTCGATCAGCTTGACCCCCTCGACGCTGTCTGAGCCCACGATCTCAATGGGCTGCCGGTTGAACAGGAACTCAACACCCTCTTCCTTGCTGTTTTTGTAATCGCGCCGGGAGCCAGGCATGTTGCGCTCGTCGCGCCGGTACGTACACGTCACCGACTCGGCGCCCTGCCGGATCGCCGTTCGATTGCAGTCCATCCCGGTATCACCGCCACCGAGGACCACGACCCGCTTGCCACGCATGCTGATCAGCCGCTCGGCACTGCCGGAAATTCCCAACTCGTGATTGATGTTGGAAATCAGATAAGGCAGCGCCTCATGCACGCCGGGCAGGTCTTCGCCAGGGAAGCCACCCTTGACGTAAGCGTACGTGCCCATTCCGAGAAACACCGCATCGTACTCAGCGAGCAGGCGCTCAAAGGGAACGTCCGAGCCGACATCCACGCCCAGGCGGAATTCCACACCCATCCCTTCCATTACTTCACGGCGCTTCTCGACGACTTCCTTCTCGAGCTTGAACGGCGGGATGCCGAACGTCAGCAGGCCGCCGATGCGCGAATAACGATCGAATACCACCGGAGTGACTCCGTTGCGCACGAGTATGTCGGCGCAACCGAGACCCGCGGGTCCCGCCCCAACGATGGCCACCCGCTTGCCGGTGGGCTGGACATTCGACATGTCCGGCTTCCAACCGCGCTTGAAAGCCTCATCCGTAATGTACTTCTCGATCGACCCGATGGTCACCGCACCCAACCCGTCGTTGAGCGTGCAGGCGCCCTCACACAGCCGGTCCTGCGGACAGATACGTCCACACACCTCCGGCAACGAGTTTGTTTTGTGCGACAACTCAGCCGCTTCGAACAGATTGCCTTCCTGAATGAGTTTCAACCAGTTCGGAATGTAGTTGTGAACCGGGCATTTCCATTCGCAGAACGGATTGCCACAGGCGAGGCAGCGCCCGGCCTGCTGGCTGGCCGCCTGCGGGTCGAACTGAGTGTAGATCTCGCCGAAGTTGGCTACCCGCGTCTCCACCGGAAACTTCGCAGGATCCGTGCGCGGGATATCCAGGAATTGAAGATTTTTGTCCGCCATGTTTTGTCTTTGGTCTCGACCGGCGCCGCTCAGGCGGCACGCCGCAGGTTTTCGATCAGCGAGTCGATGGAGGCCGCCTTGGGCTTCACCACCCAGAACTTGCCGATGTAAGTGCGCAGGTCGTTCAGGATTTCCTCCGCCCACACACTGCCAGTCTCGGCCAGGTGTTGATCCAGCAGCCCTTCCAGGTGTTGCAGATGCGACTGCATCGACTCCGCATGAATACGGCTGATGTCGATGAGCTCGTGGTTGTAGCGATCCACGAAGTCGCGCTCCAGATCGAGCACGTACGCGAAGCCGCCCGTGAAACCCGCTCCGAAGTTGACCCCAGTGCGTCCGAGCACGCACACGACTCCGCCTGTCATGTACTCACAACAGTGATCGCCAGCGCCCTCGATGACCGCCACCGCGCCCGAATTGCGGACTGCGAAGCGCTCGCCAGCGAGGCCGGCAGCAAACAGATGCCCGCCCGTAGCGCCATACAGGCAAGTGTTGCCCATAATGATGGTCTCATTGTGAGCAAAACGCGCACTGCGCGAATGCCGCAGAACGATCTTCCCGCCGGCCATTCCCTTGCCCACATAGTCATTGGCATCCCCTTCCAGATGCATGTGCAGCCCACCGGCGTTCCACACGCCAAAACTCTGACCCACATTGCCGGTCAATCGCACGGTCACCGGCGAATCCTCCATTGCGTAGTTGCCCCAGCGCTTGGCGATCTCGCCGGACAGGCGTGCACCGATGGAACGGTTGTAGTTACGCACTTCGTAACTCCACTCGCCGCCTTTCTTGCTTTCGATGGCAGGCAGCATGTCCTTGACCATGCGCTCGGCGAGCTCGCCTTTATCAAACGGCGCATTCGACGGCGCTATGCAGTACTGCGGCGCATCGTCGGCCATGCCCGCCGTGGACAATATGGGCCTGAGGTCCAACTTGCGCTGGCGCGGCGTCTCGCCTTCCAGGATCTGCAGATATTCGGTCCGGCCGATCAGGTCCTGCACGCTACGCACACCCAGCGCGGCCAGAATCTCCCGCACTTCCCGGGCCACGAACTGGAAATAGTTGATGACCATCTCGGGCAGCCCGATGAAGAATTTCGAGCGCAGCAGGTTGTGCTGAGTCGCCACACCGGTGGCGCAGTTGTTGAGATGACAGATGCGCAGGTACTTGCACCCGAGCGCCACCATCGGCGCCGTACCGAATCCGAAACTCTCCGCGCCGATGATGGCTGCCTTGATCACGTCGAGCCCGGTCTTGAGCCCGCCGTCGGTCTGCAACCTCACGCGTTGCCGCAGATCATTCAGACGCAGCGTCTGATGGGTCTCGGCAAGTCCCAGCTCCCAGGGCGTGCCCGCGTACTTGATGGAGGATAGCGGGCTGGCGCCCGTACCCCCGTCATAGCCCGAGATGGTGATCAGGTCCGCGTAAGCCTTGGCAACACCCGCGGCGACCGTACCGACTCCAGGCTCGGCAACCAGCTTCACCGACACCAGCGCCTGCGGATTGACCTGCTTCAGATCGAAAATCAACTGCGACAGATCCTCGATCGAGTAGATGTCATGGTGTGGAGGGGGCGAGATGAGTCCGACCCCCGGTCGCGCAAAACGCAACGAGGCGATCATGTCATTGACCTTGTGCCCCGGCAGCTGCCCGCCCTCGCCCGGCTTCGCGCCCTGGGCCACCTTGATCTGCAACACCTCGGCGTTGATCAGGTACTCCGGGGTGACCCCGAACCGGCCCGAGGCCACCTGCTTGATCTTGGAGTTCTTCTCAGTCCGGTAACGCGCCGGATCCTCGCCACCCTCGCCCGAGTTGGAGCGTGCTCCGAGGCGGTTCATGGCGATTGCCAGCGCTTCATGCGCCTCGGGCGACAGAGCGCCGAGCGACATCCCCGCGCTGTCGAAACGGGCCAGCACGGCTTCGACCGGCTCCACTTCATCCAGCGAAATAGGTGTCGTGCCGGTTTTCAGTGCGAGCAGGTCACGAAATGTGGACGCGGGCCGCTGATTGACGAGGCGCGCAAACTGCTTGTACTGCTCGTAGTCACCCGCAATCACGGCTGCCTGCAACGTTGCCACCACGTCGGGGTTGTACATGTGGTACTCACCACCGTGCATGTACTTGAGCAGGCCGCCCTGATCTATTTGATCGCGCGGGTTCCAGGCGCGCGCGGCGAGCTGCTTCAGATCAGACTCGAGATCATCGAAGTCCGAGCCCTGCACGCGGCTGTCGGTGCCCACGAAGCACATGTTCACCACTTCGTCAGACAGGCCCACGATCTCGAACAACTGTGAGCTGCGATAGCTCGCAATCGTTGAGATGCCCATCTTCGACATGATCTTGAACAGGCCCTTGCGCACGCCAGCCCGATAGCTGCGGCCGAGCTCGAGGCGCGTTGCGAAATCCAGCTTCACACGGCCCTTGCGCATCATCTCGAACAGCACCTGGTAGGCCATGTACGGGTACACAGCCGTCGCGCCGTATCCCACGAGACAGGCGAAATGATGCGGGTCGCGCGCGGTGCCGGTTTCGATCAGCAGGTTGCATTTGCAGCGCAGCCCCTTGCGCACCAGGTGATGATGCAGGGCACCGGTCACGAGCAGTGCGTGCGCCGGCAACTTATCCTTGACGAGATACCGGTCCGACAGCAGCAACACGAGCTTGCCGTCGCGCACTGCCTTCTCCGCCTGCTTGCACATCCGGATGATGGCCGCCTTGAGGCCCTCCGCCGGGTCGTACTGCAGGTCAATAAACTCGTGAGTGACCTCTTTCAGACCGAGAATCTGCCGCAGCTTGCGTTGCGAGAGAATCGGCGAGCCGAGGACGATCTGCCGCGCGTGCTCGGGCGCCGGCATGAACACGTTGCACTCCGGGCCGATCGTCGTCTGCAGCGACATCACGATCGACTCGCGTAACGGGTCGATGGGTGGATTCGTTACCTGCGCGAACTGCTGCCGGAAATAGTCATACAGCGAGCGCACCTTATGCGAGAGAACCGGCATCGGCGTGTCATCGCCCATCGAGCCGACGGCTTCGCTCTCATCTTCCGCCAGCACGCGGATGATCTCGTCACGCTCCTCGGAGGTGACGTTGAACATCTTCTGATAGAGCGACAGCGTCTCCCGGTCGAACGGCTCGGCCGCCAGCCGCGGGTCAACGAGGTCGGTCTCGAGATAGCGCACGCCCTTCTTGAGCCAGGTCTTGTAGGGATGCCGGGACTTCAGAATCTCGTCGATATCCGCTGATTCGAGCAGCGTGGCCGTCTGCAGATCCAGCGCAATCATGTCCCCCGGCCCCAGCTTCCCCTTGCGCACCACGTCCTCGGGAGCGTAATCCCAGACACCCGTCTCCGAGGCAATCGTCAAAAACCGATTGCGAGTAATGACGAACCGGGCCGGACGCAGGCCGTTCCGGTCGAGCGTGCAGGCGGCGTAGCGGCCATCAGTGAGCACGATTCCCGCGGGCCCGTCCCAGGGCTCCATGTGCACGGAGTAGTACTCGTAGAACGCCCGTAAATCCGGATCGATGGAATCCAGGCCATGCCACGCCGGCGGCACGAGCAGCCGCATGGCATGCAGCGCATCGAGGCCGCCCATGAGCAGCACCTCTAGCATGTTGTCCAGGCTCTGCGAGTCCGAACCCGTCAACGACACGAGCGGCTGCACCTCGGAGAGATTGGGCAGCAGCGGCGAGCGGAACAGCGGCCCGCGGGCCTGCGCCCAGTTCCTGTTCCCCTGCACGGTGTTGATCTCACCGTTGTGAGCCAGGTAACGGTACGGATGCGCCAGCCGCCACTGCGGCAGCGTGTTGGTCGAGAATCGCTGATGAAACACCGCGACAGAGGCTTCGAGCCGCGGATCCTGCAGATCCCGGTAGAACTGAGTCAGGAACTCCGGCATCACCATGCCCTTGAACACAATGGTGGTGGCGGACAGGCTCGGGATGTAGAAAACCGGATCGCTCTCCTCGATCGACTTTTCGGCGAGGCGGCGCGCCATATACAGCTTGCGGTTGAACGAGGCCTCGTCCATGTCCGGCAGACTGCAGTTCACGTAGATCTGCTCGATATGCGGCAGCGTCTTGAGCGCCTGGGCCCCGCACGCTTCGGTACCTATCGGTACTCTGCGCCAGCCCGCCACGTCCAGACCTTGGCGTATGAGCTGCGCCTCGAGGATGTCACGCGCCCTTTGCGCCAGGGCCGAGTCGCGGTGCAGGAACACCAGCCCCGAGGCAAAGCGCTCGGTCAGCTGGATGCCGGCCTCTCCTGCAATGGCACGCAGGAAAGCCTCGGGTTTCTTCAGCAGCAGCCCGCAACCGTCGCCCGTCTTGCCATCGCCGGCGATTGCACCACGATGGGTCAGGCGATTGAGAGAAGTAATAGCGGTCTGTACCAGCCAGTGACTGGGCTGGTCATCGAGATTGGCAATCAGGCCAAACCCGCAGCTATCGCGTTCGTAGGCGTCTCTATAAAGTCCCGTATCGGCAGCGCTCATTGTCGTGGCCTCGTCATTATTCGATTGCCGAAAGTCGCCTGCGGCGCTTTCTGCCCGCGGGGCAAAAGGCGTGACTTTTGCCCCGCTCTGTCTTGGGCGGGAAGGCGAACGTTGCCTCCCGCGGCAGGCGATTCCTGCGACGGTTCGGTCTGGAAAATCTTGCGGTCAGATGCCGGAAGCTGGGTGCGAACCCAGGGGCTGGCAGTCGAAATCGCTCGGGTCCGAGGTCCGGGTAACCCGCGCGGCGGTCGCCTGTCTACACCTTCACTATGTCCCCGATAATACCGGCCCACCAAACGCTTTCAATAGCAGCATGGATCTGACCACCTCACGACTGATTCTGAGACGCTGGCGCGAGGCGGACCGGAGCGCTTTTGCGCGGCTCAACGATGACCCGGCCGTTATGGAGTTCATGCCGCGGCGCCTGTCCCGTGACGAAAGTGACGCCACAGCGGCTCGTTGGGCCGCAGCGATCGAGACACGGGGTTGGGGTTTCTGGGCCGTGGAGGTCAAAGGCAGCGGCGCCGCCAATGCCGGCGTGCCGTTCATTGGCGTGGTCGGGCTCTCCGTACCCAGCTTCCAGGCGCACTTCACTCCCTGCGTCGAAATCGGCTGGCGCCTCGCGAAGGAACACTGGGGCCGCGGGTATGCGAGCGAGGCGGCTGCAGCGAGCCTTCGCTTCGCTTTCGATCACTTGAAACTTCAACAAATCGTCGCGTTCACCGTCCCGCTGAACAAGCGCTCAATGCGCGTCATGGAGCGAATCGGCATGTCGCGCGATCCGGCAGACGACTTCGAGCATCCCAACCTGGCACCCGGTCATCCGCTGCGCCCCCACGTGCTCTACAGAGTGAACCGTACGTGAACTGACGCGCAATTGTCTTAATTCAACACGTGGCGGCGCGAGCCGACACTCCCAAAAAATTATCGCCGAACAGCTCGCAATTTTTCGTTGGGACCTATTGCACCCAGGGGCGTCCTCCCTCAACATGCGCGCGCGTTGCGATAGTGCGCCGCGTGAGTACCGACCCGGACCATGGAGGTGTTTGAACCCCGATGATCAAGAAACGCACAGAGTCCGCCAGCGCTCATCCGCGCCGGCATGCCGGAAGCGACCCTGCTTCCCGTCTTCAAAGCGTTAACCAGTATTTAGAAAAGAATTTCCCCGACTTCTTCGCCGAAGCCCGTTTCCAGGTCGGGGATGACGACTACTTCCTCTACGCCCGCTTCGGCCAATACCTCGCTCGAACCATCGAGCTGAACCGCGTCTCCCGCGACAAGATAAACCGTGGCTTCACCGTGTTGAACAAGATGGCACGCGTGTCCGCCAGGAACCCCCGCATTCGCGAAATGCTCGTCTCGGGCCCGCTCGAATACATCGTGGACGCTCCTAAAGCCCGAGCGCTAGCGCGCAAGCGCCTGTCGCCAGTGGCGCAGGGTTACATGGAGAGTCTCTGCGAGTGATCCACCGTCGCGCTGCCGCGGCCTGACGCCGCGGCACGCGCCGCCGCCCTCAGCTCGGCTCTCGCGGCGTCAGCACAATGTTCAGACTCTGCATGCGTCTGATGACCTGCAGCGTAATCGCAGTCCCAACAGGACAACGGCTCAGCTGCAAGTGCAGCGCATCGGTCCCATCCACCATCGCCTCATTCACCGCGACAATCAGATCCCCTGATCGCAGATCAGCTTTTGCCGCAGGCCCCTGCTCATCCCGCGTCATGATCTCGACAGCCCGCGAACCCGACAGCCCGAGCGCCCGCACCAAACGCAGATCCAGTGCCCGATCGCGGACAGTCACACCAAGGTAAGCGCGCCTAACACGGCCCTGCGTCAGAATCTCAGTGAGTACCCATTGCGCAGTACCCGCCGGCACGGCGAACCCGATTCCCTGCGCCATCGCAATGATGGCCGTATTGACGCCCACAACCCGTCCGCGCGAGTCCACCAGCGGACCACCCGAATTACCCGGATTCAGTGCCGCTGTGTGCTGAACCACTCCCTCTATGAGTCGGCCATGCCGACTCCGAAGCGAGCGCCCCAGCGCACTGACCACTCCCGCGGACACTGTTGACTCGAACCCAAACGGATTTCCCACCGCGACAGCAAGCTGTCCCACGCGCAAAGGCTGCCCCGCAGAGAGTCGCGCATATGGCAGCGCCCCCGCTTGTGCACGCAGCACCGCGAGATCAGTGGACGGATCCCGCCCAACGACAACCGCTGGAACGCTGCGACCGTCCACAAAAGCAACGCGCGCATCCTGCACGTTCTGCACGACGTGCTCGTTAGTCAACACATAGCCGTCCGGCGTTACCACCACCCCAGAGCCGGCACCACCTCGAGCGCGAGCCGCCTCACCCGCGCCGCCCACATAGATGCTGACCACCGCGGCGCCGACATGCTCAACCGCGCCAACGACTGCTTGCGAGTACGCATCCAGCGCCTCATCTTCTGAGGTCTCGGCCAGAGCACCCGTTCCTGCCAAAGATTCATTCTCGTGCAACATAGTGGGCGAGGCATTGGGCGTCCCTCCAACGATCTCAACCCACCCTACCCATCCGGGTAAGCGCGCAATGAAAGCCCGAAACGGGGGACTCCGGAGACATGTTTTCCTGCCAGAATCCCGCGGATGGCCATTACCCTATCCCAGACCGCAGTACTCCTAGGAGCGGCCGTCCTCGCCGTCTCCATCTTCAGGCTGCTCAGGCTGAGCTCGATACTCGGATATGTCGCAGCTGGAATGGTTATCGGCCCCTGGGGTCTGCGGCTCGTCAGCGACGTTCCAAGCATCATGAGCTTCGCCGAGTTCGGCATCGTGCTGCTGCTGTTCATCATCGGCCTGGAGCTGCAACCCACACGCCTGTGGGTAATGAGACGCAACGTGTTCGGGCTGGGCTCCGCACAGGTGCTCCTGTGCGCCATGCTGCTAGGACTCGTCGGATGGTTGCTGGGCCTCGAACCCATACCCGCGCTGCTCGTCGGCTTCGGCCTCTCGCTATCCTCAACTCCACTCGTGCTTCAGTTGCTCGCGGAGCGGTCGCAACTGAAAAGCCCCCACGGACGCGCAGCGTTCGGCATTCTTCTGTTTCAGGACCTCGCAGTTCTTCCTGTACTCGCAGCACTACCACTGATCGCACCAGCCGCCGCTGCCGGTGACGGCCACGGCATCATCAACCTGCCCAAGTTGCTGGCCGTCATGGCAGCGATCGTCATAGGTGGACGACTACTCCTACGCCCGGCGCTGCGAGTCGTAGCACGCCTCAAAGTCACCGAGGTATTCACGGCTGCTGCGCTGTTGACTGTGATCGCCACCGCCATCCTCGCCAGGGAAGCAGGACTGTCGATGTCTCTGGGCGCGTTCCTTGCCGGTGTACTCCTGGCAGACAGCGAATTCCGACACGAGCTCGAGGCCGACCTCGAGCCCTTCAAAGGACTGCTGCTGGGCCTGTTCTTCGTCGCCGTCGGAATGGCCGCCAACCTCGGCCTGCTGCAATCGGAACCGATACGCGTGCTAACCGTGACCGGCGTGTTCCTCGCGATCAAGCTGATGACCACTGCCGCACTCGGACGCGCCGCCGGTCAATCCGGACAATCGGCATGGAAACTGGGCTTCACGTTGCCAGCCGGTGGCGAATTCGCGTTTGTGTTGTTCACGCTGGCCGCACGTGAGCGGATTATCGAAGGCGACTTGGCCGACCTGTTGGTGCTCGCAGTGACACTGTCAATGATGCTCGGCCCGCTGCTGTTGATCCTGTACGACGCGCTGCAGAGCCGTTTCGGCGGCGAGCCCGCTCGTCCCTTCGATGGTATCGACGAGACCGAGAATCGCGTCATCATCGCGGGCTTCGGGCGCTTCGGCCAGATCGTTGCCCGCATCCTTAGGGCGCGCGGGATCAAATTCACCGCGCTCGATTCCAATCAGACCCACGTGGACTTCGTGCGAAAGTTTGGCAACAAGGTCTACTACGGAGATGCATCACGCCTCGACCTCCTGCGCGCAGCAGGCGCCGAGACAGCAGCCATCTTCGTGCTCGCGATTGACGACGTGGATGCGTCCGTGCGGACCGCCGAACTCGTGCGTGAGCAATTTCCGCGGCTCAAGATCTTTGCACGCGCCCGAAACCGCCAGCATGCGTTCGCGTTAAAGGACCTCGGCGTCCGATACATCATTCGCGAAACGTACGTGTCCAGCCTCGAAATGGCCGCAACGGTGCTCGAAACCCTGGGCGACTCTCCTGCGAGCGCCAAAACCCTCGTCCGCAAGTTCCGGCAGCATGACGAAGCCACTTTCGACGCGCAGTACGCCGTGAAGGATGACGAGACCAAGTTCCTTGCCACCTCGCGTGAAGCGGCCTCACAGTTGGAACAATTGTTCGCAGCGGACGAGGCCAAAACGGACTGAACCCATGGACGACGCACTACGAGTACGCGAGTTCTGGTTCGGAAAGTCACTGACAGGCTCACTGCCGGGCCAGGGTGAAATCGCATCGCGCGCCCTCGCACTGAGCCGCCGCGCCAGTCTCTGGTTCGAACCCAACCCCAAGCTGATGGCCCAGCAAGATGAATTGGTCCGGGTGCACTTCCAAGACCTGGTCGAGCGTGGGGGCCGCGGGGAGCTAGCTGCCTGGGCCGACAGCCCACGCCGGCGACTCAGCCTGATCATCCTGCTCGATCAATTTCCACGTCACATCTACCGGGGAACTGCGAAAGCATTCGCGTATGACCCCGACGCACTCGCCCTGACGCTATCCGGAATGCAGTCCGCAGCAGATGGCGCTCTCAACATTATCGAGCGACTCTTCTTTTATATGCCGCTGCAACACGCCGAGTCGACCGAAGTACAAGACGAGTCCGTGTCAGCTTTCAGACGCCTCGTCGCCGAGAGTCCCGCCGAAATGCGCTCCACCTTTGAAGAGTCTTTGCAGGCCGCCGAAGGACATCGCGCCCTCATCCGCCAGTTCGGCCGCTTCCCCCACCGCAACCGCCTCCTCGGCCGCGACAACACGCCCGAAGAAGATACGTACCTGAAAATGGCCAGCGACCGCTTCGGTCAGTAACGGCGCCACTGGGCGCGACCTAGGCGCCTTCGCCCGCCAACCGCGCCACTGGGCGCACCTACACCGCCTTCGCCCGCCAACCGCGCCACTGGGCGCACCTACACCGCCTTCGCCCGCCAACCGCGCCACTGGGCGCACCTACACCGCCTTCGCCCGCCAACCGCGCCACTGGCCGCGACCTACAGCGCCTTCGCCCGCCAACCGCGCCACTGGCCGCGACCTACAGCGCCTTCGCCCGCCAACCGCGCCACTGGCCGCGACCTACAGCGCCTTCGCCTCACCACTCACTCGTGAACCAACCTCTCCAATCTGCGGACCCTGCGCTCCAGTTCCCCCCTGGCCTCCAACAACTCCACAGCGAGGGCCGCACCGGTCACGTTCACACCCAGGTCGCGCATCAGCCTCCCTGCAATCCGCAGACGCGGTAGCGAGGCCGCCGACACCAGCCATTGCTCCGGCGACGCACCTCGGGAGACAACTACACCAAGCTCAACGAGCTCGACCACGGCCGACATGTCCATCAGACACAGCCGGCACACCTCCGTTACGGCAATCCAATCACCTTCGCCCAGCAGCCGCACATCCGTTACGGTAGTCGGGTTCGTCATGGCGCCCTCACCCCCCAAGATCCGCACGTGCATTGAAGTCAGAAAACTTCTGCTTCATCTCGTCATAAAACGCGCGAGCTTCCGGCGAGTTGGCCGGAGGCACCACGACCTTGAGCTGAATGTACTGGTCACCCGCCGCCGGCTGACCGGGAAGCCCACGTCCACGCAACCGCATCTTCTGCCCCGACTGCGAATTGGCTGGAATACGCATCTCAACACCGCCCCCAAGCGTCGGGACAGTAACTGTCGCACCTAGAGCAGCCTCCCATGGAGTGATGGGCAACGTCAGCGTGACGTCGCGCCCCTCGAGTTGGAACGAGCGGTGTGGCCTTATGTGAACTTCCAGGTACAGATCGCCTGCGCGTCCACCACCCGTTGCCTGCTCACCCTGACCGGCAAGGCGTATCAGTTGCCCATCAGTAACGCCCGTGGGGATCGTGACGCGCACCGTATGCGTCTTCAGATCCAGTGTGCCGTCCGGCTTCAGATCCGGACGCTTCAACTCGAGTGTTCGCGTAGTCCCCTGGAAGGCCTCCTCCAGATCAATGTCAACACGCGCATGGTGGTCGCGTGCGGCACGGCTTGGTCCTGCACCACCGAAGGGACTGCCACCTCCGCCGCCAAAGCCGCGGGCGCCGAACAACGACGAGAAGAAGTCGCTGAAGCCTTCTGCTTCCTCGAACTCCTCCGCGCGCGCGCCGCTCCGGGCACTGCGGCCCTGGCGCGGTCCGCCTCTGAACTCAAAGCCGCTGCCCCAGTCCGGCGGTGGCCGGAAGCTCTGTCCGGACTTCCATTCGCTACCCAGCTGGTCGTACGCGGCACGCTTCTCGGGATCCTTCAGGACCTCGTAGGCCTCCTGGAGCTCCTTGAACTTGTGTTCCGCATTGGCCTCTTTGCTGACGTCCGGGTGGAACTTGCGCGCCAGACGCCGGTACGCCTTCTTGATCTCGTCCGCAGTGGCCGTGCGGGATACGCCCAGAATTTTGTAATAGTCCTGATATTCCATGAGTCGCAATACGCCTCAATTTAGCCGCAGACATGGGGACGAAGAGCCGCCCGGGCAAGAGGGCTGCGCGCCCCGGCTACGCGCACCGAGTTACACGCCCCGAGTTACACGCCCCGAGTTACGCGCGCCGAGCTACGCGCCCGCGCTGTGCACCTCAGGCTACGCGCCCCGGGGCCAGGCGCCCCGTTGAAACCGAATCGCGCCGGCCCAAACTTGCGAGGTACGGGACACTTACCCTGCTGGATTTATGAACACCAACGCCGCTACCGCACCCGATTCTATTCTGGTGGCCTGCCCACAGTGCCACTCAGTCGTGCGGACTCCGTCCGACCGTGTGAGCGAGCATCCGAAATGCCCTAAGTGCAAGGCCCAGTTACTCGAAGGGCGGGTCATCCCCCTCGACACAGCTTCCTTCACAACTCACACCGGCAAGAGCGGCATCCCGGTGCTGGTGGACTTCTGGGCCCCGTGGTGCGGCCCGTGCAAGATGATGGCTCCGGTACTGGACCGCACCGCGCAGCAGCGTGCAACTACTTTGCAGGTCGGCAAGGTCAATACGGATGAACAGCCGGATCTCGCGGGCCGGTTCAACATCCGCAGCATACCGACGCTGATCCTGTTCCGCGACGGCAAGGAGCTCGCCCGCCAGTCAGGAGCCGTAGACGCGGCGACCCTCGGTCGCTGGCTGGACAATGCACTGGGACGGTAGCTGGCTTGAGCTGCGCCGACTCGGTGCGTCCCCCGTTCCTCCTGCCCAAATCGATGCACGTCTGAGCGTTTAACAGCACATGGAACTCCCCGATCACGCGCGTGGCGCGTACCACGCGGGGCATGGTTTTTGCACACAGCAGCCATGCTCGACACATCGTCTCCCCCATCGCCCGTGATGCGCTTATCCCGTCCGCCGCCCCTTAGGAACCTGAGGGCATTCTGTGTGGCTGCCCGCCATCGCAGCTTCAAGTTCGCCGCGGACGAGTTGTTCCTCACGCCCTCCGCCGTCAGTCACCAGATGAAAGAGCTGGAGGACTCGCTCGGTGTGCGGCTCTTTGAACGCAAAACGCGCGCCCTCGAGCTGACGACCGCGGGCCACACGTTGCTCGACGAAGTGGAGCCCTTGCTCGAGGCGCTCGATCGCAGCCTTGCACAAATAGCGCGCCGCAACGGCAGACATACGCTGCGCGTATTGCTGCCGCCGTTTTTTGCGAGCGAATTGTTCATACCGCGTCTGACGAGCTTCTGTGCCGAGCATCCGGAAATTGACATGCAGATCGACACGCGCGATCCGCGCCCGTCGATTCATCCAGCCACGGCCGATGTCTCCATCCTGCTCTCCGATCAAGTCCCGCAAGGGCTGAAAACTTCGCGGCTGTTCTCTTTATCATTGACGGCTGTCTGCTCGAAGGAACATGCGCCGACCGTTGCCCGGCTCGGCAGCGAAGTCTTCCGGCAGATGGCCCTGATAGTACATAAGACCCGCCCGTTCGCCTGGACGAGCTGGGCGGAAGAAGTAGGGCTCGAGACACCGGAGCCCAAGAACGTCATCGAGCTCGACACGATGTTTGCCGTGGTGCGCGCGGCCGAGCGTGGCATCGGTGTTGCGTTGGTTCCCTCCGTGCTGTGCGAGTCATGGTTCCGCTCGGGCGCGCTGGTCAAGATTTTTTCCGTCGAACTTGCGACGAACGACACATACTTTCTGGTCAGCCGCCCGAAAGACGCCGACAAACCGGAAGTCAAAGCCATCACCAAGTGGGCCTTGCAGCAGTTCCGCGCTGCCGAGTGAGAGCGGGTCACCCGTCAGCCCAATTCTTTTCGTTTGTCGCCCCCTGCCGGTTTTTCTATTGTGACATCGCGCGCTCGATCCAACACGAGCGCGCGCAATGGAACTCACTGACAGGAACCCGACATCATGCCTTCATCAAACAGTCACATTCCGTATCGGACATTGGGCCTGGCCGCCGCCGTCGCGCTGCTGCTGGGCCAGGCCGCACAGGCTGCCGATCCCGCTCATAACTTCGTACTGACCGCCTTCAGCAATGGCATGGGCGGCACGGAGCTGGTCAGCGGCGACTACGGAGCAGCAGCCCAGGCACTGCATTCCGCACCGCAGATGTCCGCTCTTGACGCGAGCACGACCAGTAACAACCGTTGCGTGGCGTTCGCGATGACGAAACAGTGGGATTCAGCACGTATCGCCTGCGATCGGGCAGTACGCGAGGCCCAACAGGAACGGGCGATGTTGCCCTCCTACCAGTATTGGGCGCGCAAGTTCAAGAATGACTATCTCGCGGTAGCGCTCTCCAACCGCGCGGTGCTGCATTGGATGTCAGCCGACACAACGGCGGCATCGAACGACCTGAAGAGGGCCGAGGCGCTGTCTCCCAAAGCTGATTTCGTATCGCGCAATCGCGCGGCGCTGGAGTACTCGCACACCGCTCCCGCGGTTGCGCAAGCCCAAGTGTCCGTAACGCCCAGCTCACAGGGATCCGGCGGTAATTGAGGCGGCCCGCCAGGGCACCCGGCCAAGGGTGCCCTGCCAGGGACACCTCACCCTAACTCATCGATAGTCCGCGGCCAGTCATCCTTCAGCAGCCGTGACAAAGACCGGTCGGCGAGAATTCGCCCGCCGGTCTGACAGCGCGGACAATAGTTGGTCTCGTTATCGGCGTAGCGGATGCGCTGCACGGGCGCGGCGCACACGGGGCAGGGCTGCCCGAATCGACCATGTACGGCCATTTCGGGACGGAACGCGGTGACACCTTCCGGAAAGTCAGCACCCGCGCCGGTACGCAAGCGCTCGATCCACTCCGGCAACACGGTGCGGATGGCCTCGTAGAGCCGTCGCAAAGACGGCTCGTCGAGCTTCTGGGTCAGTGCGATGGGTGACAACCGGGCGCGGTGCAAGATCTCGTCCGAGTAGGCGTTGCCGATGCCGCTGAAGCTCCGCGGATCGGTCAGCGATCGCTTGAGCGTGTGATTCTCGGCAAGCAACCGCTCGCGAAACTCCTCGTAGGGAGCTTCGAGAAGCTCCAGCCCGCCGGGATCGTGTTGCGCGAGCTCACGACTGCTACCAAACACGTACAGCGATGCTCTGCGCTTGGAGCCAGCCTCCGTGAGGGTGAGCGTGCCGGTATCAAACACGAAGTAGGCTAGCGCGGCCCTGCCGGTCTTACGCGCCGGTGGCGGGAACCAATGCAGCCTGCCCGCAATCATGAGATGCAACACCAGCCATTGGTCGCCTTCGAATCCCACTGCAACCCGCTTACCCACGCGCCGCAACTCGACGACGCGCCGCCCGTGCAGCGTTGCAAGTGGCGGCTCGAACGTGCGCAGCAGAAAGGGATGGCTGATGCGGGTGGACTCGAGCTTCGAGCCCGCAATGCGCGCCTGCAGCGCCTCGAGATAAACCGCAATGTCCGGCAGCTCGGGCATTGTTATCGCCGCTTAGGCCTCAGGCCGGCCGAAAGCCCCCATCGAAGTCAGGATGAGTAAGCGACATTTCTGTGATGGGCCCATAACGTCCCAGTTGCCCGCGCAGCGCGTCCCCATCGCCGATCAGGACGATAGCCACGTCATCCGGCGAAGGGAATGCCCTTTCGATGACCGCCTGCATCTGCGCCAGCGTTACATTCCGCAGTTGTGCCCCGTAATCCTCGATGTACCCGGCACCCAGGCCATACAGCTCGATCTCGCCCAGGGCCACCGTCCAATCCATTGCCGTCTCGAAGTCGAGCGGATACTGCCCCAGCACATAGGCGCGCGCGGAATCCAACATCTCCGCGGTCACCGCGCCGTTTTTCAGTTGGGCCAGCGTCTGCAGGGAAAGATCCAGGGCCTTACCTGTATCCTGGGTCTGCGCAAACGAGCGGATAGCGAACTCGCCCGCAACGCTGCCGCGCGTAAAGCCCGACCGGGCGCCATACGAAAGCCCTGATTTCACCCGCAACTCGGTATTCAGGATGGAGGTGAACCGTCCGCCGTACAAAGTGTTGGCCAGATCCAGCGCGGCGCGATCGGGATAGTGCCGATCCACACCCACGTTGCCGATCCAGAAATAGGTTTGCACCGAACCGGGCGAGTCCACCAGGAGCACGCTGCGCTCGCGAACGCGCTGCGGTTGCGGCAGCTTCGCTATCGGCCGGTTGGAGCGCGGCCAGTCGCCGAAGGCCTTCGTGACCGCCCGTTTGAGCCAGACAGAATCAACATCGCCAGCCACCACCAGCGTAAGTTGGTCGGCGCGGAAATGCGCGTGATAGTACTCGACGATGTCCCGATGCGTGATGCCGGCAAGCGACGCCTCGCTGCCGATCACTGCCCGCGCAAAAGGGTGCCCGCGAAAGACAAACGCGCGCCCATAAGTACCAATGAGCTCCGCGGGATCGGAATCCTTTGCCGCCTTGATCAGCTCGATCTGCCGCCCCCGCAGATTCTCCAGCTCCTCGAGCTTGAACCGGGGCCGCAACAGAGCATCCGCGAGCAACTCCAGCATCAAGCGTTGGTCGCGCGCCAGGAACTGCCCTCTGACCGCGATGGATTCGGGGCCCGCCGCGGCGTTGAAGGTTCCACCTACCCCTTCAACCGCATCGACGAACGCGAAGGCATCACGTTTGCCCGCGCCCTTTTCCAACAGACCCGCGACCAGTGATGCAACCCCGGATTTACCGGGAGCGCCGGCGGACTCACCGCCGCGTAGCACGGCGTTGAATGAAACCAGAGGTATGTCGTGCCGCGGCATGACAATGAGGGTCATGCCGTTCGCCAGCACAACCCGCTCGTGAGCCGGAACGTTTACGCCATCAACATGGGCGCTAACGAGTCCGGGAGTCGCAACAACGCTGCCGCCGTACGCACTCGCGTTTCCGCCGGCGATGCTCACGCCGCTTCTTCCTCGTCGGCTACGTCACCCTCTTCGGGCAGCAGCACCCCGACAGTGCGCCGGCGCTTATCCAGAATTTCGCGCGCGACAGCTTGCACCTCTGCACGCGTGACCTTGTCTACCTGTGCAGGGGCATCAAACAGCTTCAGCCAGTCCCCGTGAAACACCTCGTACTCCCCCAAAAGCTGCGCTTTGCCGTCGATCGTCGCCAACTTCTTCCAAAAGCCAGCGGCGGTCATGTTCTTCGCACGGGCCAGCTCAGCATCCGTGACGCCGTGCTCGGCAACGCCCGCGAGCTCCGCGTCGACTGCGGCTTGAACCTCAGCCACTTCGGACCCTTCGGGCAAGGTCAGGAACAGCCAGACCAGTCCGGGATCGAAGCCTTCCTGCCAGTGCCCGCCAACCTCGATCGCGAGTTGCTTCTCTTCGACCAACGCCCTATGCAGACGCGACGAATCGCCATCGACGAGAATCGACAGAAGCAGATTCACGGCCGGTCCCCGGACATCGGCGGCCGCAGGCGCCTTGTATGCATACTGCAGCAGCGGCGTCTGCGCCTTGCGCCGGATGACAAACTGCCGCTCACCCAGTTGCTCAGGCTCCTCAGTCCGCACCTGGACAGGCGGTTCCTGTCGGGGGATCGACTCGAAATACCGTTTCGCGACCTCGAATACCCGCTCGGGGGCCACATCGCCGGCGAGCACCAGTGTGAGATTGTTTGGCGCGTAGTACGTCTTGAAGAACTTCTGCAGGTCCTCCATGCGCCAGGACTGAATGTCGGCCGGCCAGCCAATCGTGGGAAACCGGTAGGGATGCGCTACAAACGCGGTCGCCTGGACCTGCTCGCTGAGCATGCCCTGGTTATTGTCATCAACCCGCAGCCGACGCTCCGAAGACACGACGCCGCGCTCGCTCTCGATCACCGCCGGCACGAATGCCAGGTTTGCGACGCGATCCGATTCCAGATCGAAAACCAGCTCCAGTGCGTTCCGGGGGAACCAGTCCTGATACACGGTGACATCGTCGCTGGTGAACGCGTTGTTGGCGCCGCCCTGCGCCTCCATCAACCGGTCGAACTCGCCCGGTTGCCGGCGCGTCGTGCCGTTGAACATCATGTGCTCGAAGAAATGCGCAAGCCCCGTGATCCCGGGCGCCTCATTACGGCTGCCAGCGCGCACCCAGTTGTTGAGTGCAACATTCGGAATATCGTGAACCGGCCAGACGATGATCTTCAAACCGTTGGCCAGCGTGGTGGCGCGCACCGACTCACGGCCAGGCACCCGGGGGACCGCCGGCTCCGCGGCCGCGGTCATCGATCCCACGGCGAGGAAATGCGAGCCAAAGTTTTTGTTCATAGCCCCAGTCTACCGGTCCGGCCGCCTATAAAGCCCTACGGAACAAAAATCCGCCTCCTTACGTACTTTCGTAGTCCCACTGGGGCCACGAGCAGGAACAATGGGTACGAAAGGCAGGGGCTGCAAGAGACACGGCGGGGGCCTGCGCAGTTCAAGCCACAGGCAAAAAAAAGGCGCCGCGAGCGGGGGAAGTCGCATCGCGGCGCGCAGAAGCGAACACCGGGGAAGAGGTTCGCTATTCAAGCCTTACACGCTCAAGCTAAAGCAAGGTGCGTGCCAACACACCCACCCCAACTAAAACAATGGCTTAGCCTTGAAGTGTTAAGCTGTGCCGCGTGACGAGAATTGTCACCTTCAGGCCCGCGGTGCCCGAAGAGCCACCCTATACGTCACTGTGGCAATACGGCGACGCATCCCTGTGACCGCTGACGTAGCGAATCGCAAATCGCCCGTGCCCGCGCCTCATCCCCAACCACCGCCTGCAGCCGATACACCCGCCCAGACGCCGTATCGGCCGCAACGACATGCTCATGCAGCCCCTGCAGCTCACCCGCAAACCGCTCGACCAGCACCCGCCACTGGTTGCTAGCCCCCGCTTCGGTAGTGAACGCCCCCAACTGAATCCCAAACCCGCCCCCGCCCGGCGCCACGCCACCCGCTCCCCCGCCACCCGCCCCCAGGCTGCCCGCTCCCCCGCTGCCCGCTGGCGCGCCGCCTGCCCCCGGGCCGTTGCGCAAAGTCAGCCCATCTCCCGCACGGGACCCGCCGTTGCCTGACATCGCGCCACCCGCAGTACCGCTACCCGTCCTCGCGCCAGCCGCAACGCCCGACGGACCGTTGCCTGACGTCGCGACACCCGCAGCACCCAGCGCACCGCCACCGGGCGTGGCGCCACCCGCCGCCCTCGACGCACCGCCGCCGGACACCGCGCCACCCGCCCCATTTGCCAACCTAGCGATCGGCACCGCAGCCTCACCAGGTGAGGCCAAGCCACCGCTACGCCCTCCGCCCCCGCCCGCATTCGGCCCCGCCCCCGCCTCCACGCCCGCCGCGCCCTCGGGACCATCCGCACCAGCCCCACCAGCCGTACCCCGCGCCGGACGTGCACCACCCACACCAGTCGCCTCACCCGCACCGCGTGCCTCGCCTGCACCGTGTGCCTCATCTGCACTGCGCGCCTCACCTGCACTGGGCCCCTCACCCGCACCGCGGGCGCCACCCGCACCCGCCAACCTGCTCCCTGCATCCGTCCCCGCCTGCTCCCCCAACGAGAAATTCTCAATACGAATCCGCGCCTCCTGAGCCCACTTTCCATTCGGATGCTGGGCAAGAAAGCCGCGGTACGCATCCACCGTGTCCGCGCTCCCTGCGCGCTGCCAGTCGCGATCCTCGCCAAGCTGAATGACCCGCGTACGCGCCTGCGTCACCAGCTCGCTTTCCGGATGTCGTTGAATGAACTGACCGTATCCCTCGATCGTGTCGGCCGCTTCCGCCGAGCGCCAATCCTGCTGCTCGCGGCTGCACCCCGTCAGCAGCAGCAGTAAACAGATACCGATCGCACCATTTCCTGCCCGGATTGTGATCATCGTCAGCACCTTCCCCTCGCAGCTACTGGATATTGTACCGGCGCCCCTAAGCCCGCGGCCGTCTCGACTGGAGTGATGATGAGCGACATGCCGAAGCGACGACTAATTGATCAGCTCGGAAGCTCGCCGACATTTGTAGCTGAAGGGTGCCACCTCACCGGCGACGTCGAGACCGGAGGCCCCTTGGTCGTATGCGGCGCGATACGCGGCGATGGTCGCGTTGGTGGCGCACTGAGCATGGCGGCGCGATCGGAGTGGGAAGGCGAAATCCACGCACAAGCTGCCGTTATCGCCGGACGCATCTCCGGCAAGTTGGTTGTCGAGCAGAAACTGGAAGTAGGCGCGACCGCGGTCATCCACGCCGACATCGTCGCCCGCAGCATCGCCATCGCAAAGGGCGCCGTGATAGACGGAGAAGTCACCGTAACCAGCGGCCAACCCGTCGTCCGATTCGAAGAAAAACGCGGCCCGGTCTAACACCCCGGTACGACGCCGCCCCGCCTAACGCACCATCCCGGCGCAACGCCGCCCCGTCCGACCCCGGGCCAGAGTTGGCCCGCGAAAATAATGTGCGCATCGCAGGCACGATTGATGTCCGAAGGACGCGTTCTTACTTGAGTTTCGCAAGCAGCAGTTTGAATCTCGGATCATCCCGCAGGCAATCGTAGTCGGGATCCTGCTCCACCCAGTCCCGCTTGCCCCATCCGCGGCTGAAGACGCGTTCAATAATCTCCAGTGCCTCCTCCTTCAAACCTGCCCTGGTCCGCAAACAGGCGGCATTGACCAGCGCACTCATATCATCGGGATAAAGTTCCAGCGAGCGACGCGACCATTCCATCGCGCGCTCCGTGTGACCCTCGTCGAACATCGCCAGCGATCCCAACGCAAGCGCGCGCCCTTCCAGGGGATTCAACGCCAGGACGCGTTCGACACGAACAATACCTTCTCGCGTGGCGGCTCTGGCCTCATCGTTCCGGCCGAGCATGCGCAGCGACTGCGCCAGCAGCAAGACGCTCTGAAAATCCTCTTGCCGAACTTCCGAAGCCCTACGATATAGATTCGCAGACCGCTCCACTTCGCCGCGCGCAAACGCCATGCGGCCGTAGTAATAGTACGCATCAAACAAGTGGGGGTTGATGCGCGCCGCCGCCTCGAAGTGCGTCTGCGCTTCGTCGTAACGTCGATGTAACGACAATGCGAAGCCCCGCGCGACGTGCGCGTCGGCTAGATCCGGGGCCAGCTCCATGGCCCTGTGACTCGCCCTATCAGCAACTTGCAGGTCCTCGTCGCGGGCTCCCCACCACTCGAATAGCGACGCATGCACCGTCGCGAGCCCAGCCCACGCGGGCGCATAATCCGCATCCAACGCAATGGCCCGTTCGAACATCCGCCGGCTTTGGTCCATATCGGGCTGCTGCATGCGATGCAGGCTTTGACGGCCGCGCAGGAAATGGTCATAGGGTTCGGCGGCCGTTGGCAGGCGTCGCACGGCGTACCTTTCGCGCTGAGACAGCTCACCACCCCGCAGGGTCGTCGCGACCGTCTCTGCGATCTCATCCTGGACTGCGAACACGTCACCAACATCGCGATCGAATCGTTGGGACCACTTGTGGTAGCCGCTAGCGACGTCGATGAGTTGCACCGTGATGCGCAGCCGATCTCCATCCTTGCGCACGCTGCCTTCCAGCAGCGCGCCCACTCCCAGATGCCGCCCCGCTTCGCGGACGTCCACGCCGCCGCCACGGAACTGGAACGAGGAGCTTCTGGCGGCGACACGCAAACCATCGACGTGTGTCAGAGCGTCAATCAATTCCTCCGCCAGACCTTCGCAGAAATAGTCCTGATCGCGGCCAGGACTCATGTCTGTAAACGGCAGCACAGCGATCGCACTGACATCAGGCGCGACCGACGCGAGCTCATCAGATCGCGGCCGAGCACTTCGTGAGACCTTGGCTACGAATAGATAGCCGCTCCGATGGCGCGTCTCGATGTACCGCGGCTGCTTCGCGTCGTCCCCGAGCGCCTTGCGCAACTCTTGAATACACGTCACCAGCGCGTCGTCGCTCACAATCGTGTTGCTCCACACGGATGCGAACAGCTCTTGCTTGGCCACCGGCTGCCCTGCGCGCTCGACAAGCAAGGCGAGGACCGCGGCGGCTTTGCGCGTGAGCTTGATCTCCCCCTCGCCTTGCCATAGCCGTGCAGTGAGCGGCTCGAAACGGAAATGACCGAAGCTAACGTGATCGCTCATCGCTCGTTCGCCGCTGGGCCCCCAAAGTAATCCCGCAGAAATCCCGGCATTCCCCCGGGACTCGCAAGCGCCACTCCTCGTACCCTTCTGTCACAACCCACGCGCGCGAACAAGTGGCCAAGTACACCCGATCCGCGCGCACGCAACCAATCCACTGGGGAGACTCCTGAAATGAAACGTCTGTTGATCTTCGTGTATGGCGTCGTCTGCTACGTTGTTTTCTTTGCTACGTTCCTCTACGCCATCGGCTTCATCGGCAATATCTGGGTGCCGAAGTCGATGGACTCGGCCCGTGAGGCTCCGCTCATGGCCGCGCTGCTGACCAATCTGGGACTCCTGGCGCTATTCGCGCTTCAGCATAGCGTCATGGCCCGCCCTGCCTTCAAGCGCTGGTGGACGCGCATCGTTCCCGAATCCGCCGAGCGCAGCACCTACACGCTGCTCTCCAGCCTGGCGTTGATCGTCCTATTCGCCTTGTGGCAGCCGATGGGCGGAGTGGTCTTCGAGGTCACTTCCCCCATTGGCCAGATAGCGCTCTACGCCGCTTTCGCCTTCGGGTGGGGATTGCTCCTGTACTCGACGTTCCTCATCAATCACTTCGACCTGTTCGGCCTGCGCCAGGTTTGGTTGCAGCTGCTCAACAGGCCGTACACACCCATCTCGTTCCGGACACCCACACTGTATCGCTATGTCCGTCACCCGTTGTACGTCGGCTGGCTCTTCATATTCTGGGCTACCCCGAGCATGACCGTTGCGCACTTGGTTTTCGCGATCGCGACGAGCGCCTACATCCTCATTGGAATCCAACTCGAAGAGCGCGACCTGATCGCCGCCCATCCCGAGTATGAAGACTATCGCCGTCGTGTACCGATGCTGGTGCCATTTGCGAAGCGAGGCGCAGGGCAGTTGGTGGTCAATCGTTCACCGGTCGCCCGGCAAGCCCCTCGTTGATCGGACGAAGAATGGGGACTATGCATAGAATCTCCGCTAAATTGGCGGCGACCAATTCGGCAGGGGGCGCCCTACGCTGAGCGCCAGGCCAGCCGCGGGTGCTCGAGGGGCCGTCACCGTTCAGGAGAATGGATTGCATCCCTACGACGACGACCTCCAGATTTTCGAAGCACAGGGTACCCCGCCGCTGCCAGTCTCAACCGATGCGGGCTACGTAGATCACGACGGCGCCCGCATCTGGTACTCAGCATACGGGTCCGGTCCAGCCGTGATCCTGCTGCATGGTGGTCTGGGCCACGGTGGCAATTGGGGCCACCAGGTTCCCACCCTGATCGAGTCCGGCTATCGCGTCGTGCTCGTTGACAGCCGCGGACATGGCCGAAGCACGCGTGATTCGCGACCCTACACGTACGAGTTGATGGCCTCGGATGTTGTAGCAGTCATGGACACCTTGCGCCTGCAGAAAGCAGCGGTTGTTGGCTGGAGCGACGGCGCGTGCACAGGCTTGATCCTCGGCATGCAGGCCCCGCAGCGGGTGGCAGGCGTATTCTTCTTCGGCTGCAACATGGATCCCAGCGGCACCAAGGAGATCGCCTGGCCCAATCCGATCCTGGACCGGTGCCTGGCACGGCACGCCAAGGACTACGCCCGCCTGTCAGCCACACCCGACCAGTTCAAGGAATTTGCCGCCGCCGTCGGCGAAATGATGAAGTCGGAACCCAATTACACCGCTCGCGACCTCGCCACCATCCGCGTGCCCGTCTCCATCGTTCAGAGCGAGCACGACGAGTTCATCAAGCTCGAGCACGCCCAGTATCTGGCCCGCAGCATCCCCGGAGCGAATCTCACCCTTCTGCCCAACGTGAGCCACTTCGCCCCACTGCAGCGACCCCATGAATTCAACAATGTGCTGCGCAGCTTCCTGCACAAGGTTCTCCCCGCGGCCGCCACCCCATAGCGCAGCGAAACCGGGCAGATGCGAGCCCCGCCAGGCATTTTATTCAGCCTGTGAAACCATACAGCGTTCCCCATACAGCACACCGTTCCCGAAAACCAACACTGGCGCCACATGGCGACATAGAGGCTATTGTTCCCAAGGTGTCTATACTCGCGCGACGTTCGTCCACGCGCGTGCACCCGTGAAAGCGATGAGATTGTTACATCTGGTGGGATATCGCGGAAACTCAGCGGAGTTTCCCGAGAACACCCTTCCAGCATTGCGCTCAGCAATCGCCCTTGGAGTGCGCTTCATCGAGCTCGATGTACACCTTTCAGCCGATGGCGTCCCGATGGTTTGCGACGAACATCAGCTCGCGCGTGTCACCGGTGACGACGCTGATATCTCCGGAGCGCAAATGTCGGCGCTCGACGTCAGCCAAACCAACCGCTTTGGCGAACGATTCCTCGGCACCCTGATCCCCTCACTGACGACGGCATTGCGCCTCCTCGAAGGGCGCCCCGAAATCACGGTATTCGTAGTGTTAGGTCGCTCGAGCGTCGCCCGCCTGGGCCACGACCAGGTGATCTCGCAAGTAGTACGCGCACTGCGGCCGTTCCGATCACGCTGCGTGTTGGTTTCGAAGGACCTCGCGACCATCCACAACGCCAGGACAAGGGCCGAATATCCCGTCGGCTGGGTGATCCCCGCCTACGACGCGCACACCAGGCTGAAGTACGAAGCATTCAAACCGGAATACCTGTTCTGCGACCGCTCCCTTCTGCCGGCACACGGCCCCCTTTGGCGCGGTCCATGGCGCTGGGCCGTCTCCGATGTTTCCGACCTCAAGACGGCTTTGGACCTCGCCAACCGGGGAGCTGATTTCGTAGTCACCCGAAACGTGCGAGCGTTGGGCGAAGCCATGCGCGCCCACGCCGCTGCACGTGCCGCACACACAGCATCGATGGCAACGGCCAACGCCGTTTCTCGCTCCGAGGGAATCAGCCGGGCGGACGTCAAGGCACGAATCGTTCTGGACGACGTCACCCGAAGAGACGCCGGCCCCCGCGCTACACCACCCGTCCGTACAGATACCGCTCCGCGCGGCAACGTAGACGACGAATTCTACTACCCCATGCCCATGGCAGCTGAGGCCTAGCAATAGCGATCCGAGCCTCGCCCGGCATGCGCCCGCGGCTCGCGCCGCGGGCAACGACTACATGCCTACAGATTGCCTTCGGAAACCCAAGTATTGGGCGCCGTGCATCGCCAACCTTTCGGCTGACCCACCACCGGCAAGGACTGCTCGATACGATCTCCCACAGCGCTGATGCTGCCACCGCCCGGTATTGCGCTCGCCAGCTGTTCGCAGATCATCCCAGTCGCAGCGTTCTGTAACTGACCGGTCAAGTAGTTTGACTTATCGAAATAATTGCCTGTGCAAGCTCCGCTCGCATTCACAGCTGTCGCGCCCGCAGAAGTAAAGATATTGTTCGCATAGCGGGTCTGCGCACACCCTTGCACGGTCAGCGCATACGATGCGCCCGCGATGGCCACGTTGCCCGTGACCGCCCCCAGGACCACATTCCCCAGCTGCATGCAAACACAACTCGCGCCGCCTCCGGTCATGTTGTTCCCGTTGATGACCACATTCGATGTCATGGGCGAACCCGTCGTGTCCACCCGGATCTGCCGGGCCGAGCAACCGCGGATGTAGTTGTTTCCAATGAGGATGTTGGCAAGACTGACGGAATTCGCAAAGACGAAGATCCCGTGCCCATTGGCAATGCCCGTATCGATGGTAACGTGATTTCCCGTCACATTGACGTTACTTGCGCTATTCACATAGATGCCGATATTTGCCTGCGAGCCCGCGGAAAAGTGCACCGTGTTACCAGTGATGTTGCACGGCCCCACCACCACCTCGATCCCGTAGAATTGCGCCATGTCATAGATGGCGTTGCCGATCACGTTGACGGTTTCGAACCCGGCCTCCAGGTTCACGCCGATACCGGCCGGCGTGAGGCTGGTAGCAGTCGTGCTGATGCAGCAATTGCGTATCGTGTTGTTGGCGATCAGCGTGCCGCCGGCTCCCTGATTATAGATTCCGCAGCCGGTGTTGCCAGCCGAGTCGGTCCCGGTAATGTTCTCCACCAGGTTGTTTTCGATGGTGCAGTATGTATTGGCATGATGGATCAGATAATGGATGATCCCGTACGCCGAGTGCTCACCGATCCGGTTGCCATAGACCGTATTGCGCGTCTGCAGGGTCGTGTCCGTGTTCAACATCAGGATGCCGTGCTCGGCGCGCAGGCCGCCGTAGCAGCGATTGTTGGCAATGACGTTCCAGCTGCAGCCGTTATAGAGGCTGATGTCGGCGATATCCGTGCTGGAGCCCGTACCCTGCGTGTCATGGATATAGTTTCCCTGAATCAGACAGTTGTCGGAGTGTTCCAGGGAAATGCCGGCCCACTGAGCGCCAATACATTCAACATTCTGAACCGTGCAATAGGTACAGGTATCGAGGCGCACCAGGCCGAAATGCGCATTGACGCCGGCGGACCCCGCCTTCTGCTGGAGCTTGCCCCCCTCGATGAGAATGTTCGTCTTGGAGATCGCCAGTAAAATACTGGTATCCGGGACGTCTGTGAGAATCGTCGCGCGCGGATGCAAGGTGATGGTCGAATTGCTCACCAGTGGAATTGATCTCTTCACAAGAACAGTATCGGGAACCGGTAACGAGAGCTCACCTCCGACGCTGGCCCATACCGTCGCCGCTGCGGTCATGTCGGTCGTGCCGGGAGAGGTATTGGTGCCGAAGCGGTACAAATGTCCGGGGGCATAGGAGAGGTTGACGGGGGTTACCCCAGCTGCGATCTCCTCCGGAGTGCGCGGATAGCACGGAGCCGTACAAGTTTGCGACTGTGCGCGCTGCGAAATGACAGTCGCGCCAGCGGCGGAAGCGAAAAGAGCCTTCGAAATATCTCGGCGATGCATAGATTCCTCCCTGATGAGCAACGTCGCTGTCCTGCACGCCGCTCGAACGCGTCGCGCGGGGATCGGGAGTACTCTGGCGTGATAGTCCGGTTTATCTCACCAGGCGAGTAGAAATTTCGGCACTGTCCAGCTAAACACTCTCCAACACCGGCGCCCGCCCCTCCCGGGCCGGCACGCCACTCTCGAACTCTTCAACAATCTTCCGCTCCACCCAACTCGGCCCTGACAACCGCTCGAGAAACCCACAATGTCCCCCGTGATGGGTCACCGTGAGTTGCAAGGACGCGGCGCGAGCCAGCCGCTGCAAGCTGTGCGCCGGAATAATAGGATCATCCAGCGAAGTAATGATCCGGGCGGGCACCTTCAGCTGCTCGAGCCCATGGCCCGTGATGGAATAACCGTTGAGATAGTCCTCGAGACTCGGAAAATCAGTGAAGCGGCGGACCAGCTCTGCCGTCATGCGGCGCAGATCCGCCATTCTCCCCAGCTCCCTGAAATCATACGCATCCGGCCACACGGCCTGCTTCTTGAGCAGCGAGCGCATCCACTTGCGCACGAAATACTGTTGATACCCGGGGAACGATCGCTCGAGCGCAACCAGAGTCTCCCCAGGATCCAGCACCGGCGAGACCGCCACCACCCGGGCAATACTCAACCCGGCCTCACCCGCCTGCGCCGCCGCCCGCAACAGAAAGTTCCCACCCAGCGAGAATCCGGCGAGGCTCAGCGGCCGGCCAGCAAATACATCCTGAAGCGCGCGCAACGCGCCAATGACATCCGACAACCGGCAGGAGTGGAACAAGTCACGATTGAGATGATGAGTCTCCCCGTGATCACGCAGATTCAGGCGTACAACCTCGAATCCGCGGTCGAACAGCTGCTGCGCAAGTGACAGGATGTACAGCGACTGCGCGCTGCCCTCCCACCCATGCAATATGATCGCCGGCCGGCCGGTGCTGTTGGCCGGACTGGACAGGAAAGACTGCAGCCGCACCCCGTCCCCGCAGTCGAGCAACATCTCCTTTTCAGCCGTAACGACGGCCGCCGTGCGCCGCATGATCGAGCCGCGGCGCGCACCGGTACTCGCCAGCATCGATTGCACATGCCGGTTGCGGAGCCAGCGCGGTGGCCGAAAATCTTCGTCAGGTCGAAATGGCACGGCGCGAAACGAGGATTCCTTCAGCGAACCCGGATCTCGAGGCGATTGTTGGCGCCACCCGCGCGATTCCACTCACCGGCCGTGAGCTCGGGTGACAACTGCGGATATGGCGTAATGGTCGTCGTCGCATCTCCCACTGAAGTCTGCACGTTGAGGGCTCCGTGCGAACTATTGCGTATCGCCCCGACGAGGTTCGCGAACGGGAGAGGCGTTCGTTGTGCAGGCGAGAGCGCGTCATCAGACGGGTTTCCGACTGCATCGCATTTCGTGAAGGGCGTCTCGTCGGGAGCAAGAGAAAATCCATCGTTAGCATTGCCCATCAGGCAGAAGCGTCCAGGAAACGATTTGATATCCACCACGCCACGGTGGTTTTCCTTAACCAAGCGGTCCAATAGCTGGCGGACCATTTCGAGGCGGGAGCCACCCAGGGCGTCGGCACCATAGGGCACCGAGATTACCAAGGGCTTCGAGTCCGTGGGGAGAGCCCTCGGGGGCGGCCCGCTACCGTTTCCAGTGGTGGGAGCACCATCCGTAGTCTTCAAGCCCTCACCATCAAGTGCGCTCGCCCGCTTGGCCGCGCTGACCCGATCAGCCGTGCTGCCCTTGCCCGCCGAGCCGAGGCTGGAACCCAACGCCGCACCCGCCGGAGCCGCGGCATCTCCCGCACCCGTCTCGTCCGAGCTACCCGTAAGATCCCGGCGCAACTGCGCTACTTCGCTGCTCAGAGTCCGAAGTTGGTTAACCTGCTGCCACCACAAAGCAGTCGTAGCCAGCGCAATAGCCAACGCGATGCTCGCCACGACCCACGCCCACTGCGGTCCTGACCGAGCCGGAAGCGTGGGAGCCACAGCCGTCTCGGCAGTTGGCGCACCGGGGGGGAAAGCCTCGAGCAGCAGCGCGCGAACTTCCGCCGTAATTCGTTCAGTTTGCGTATCGACGCCCGCGACCAGAGCCCTGCGCAGCTCCGCGAACTGTTCCCGCAAGGCCGTCTCCGTCAGGATCTTGGGCAACACACCCGAATCGTTCGCAGCGCCCTGATCAGCACCGGTCTCAGCGGGCGAGGCCACGTTGATCGGGCGAAAGCTCGTCTGGAACGTGCTGCGGCGATCCTGCAGCAGGTGCAGCTGATACAAAACCTTCGACACATCGGTCGGCTTGATCTGCTTGGGCAACACGCCCACCGCGCCCAGCGCACGCGCCTGACCCAAGTACAGCTCACCTTCCTGGGAGGTGTACATCATGATCGGGATGGTCGCGGTCAACGGATTGTTCTTGATCGCCTGCACCGCCTGAAAGCCGTCCATACCCGGCATCAGGTGATCCATGAAGATCACATCGGGTCGATGACTCGTCAGATATTCGATCGCCGCTTCCGCGTTCTCCGCGTTATCGACATCGATCTCGTATTTCTCGAGGATCCGAGCGAGAAATAGGCGTGCAGACTTGGAGTCATCGACGATCAGCGCGCGCTTGGCCCCCATGCCTGCTCCAACACCCGGTATTCAATTACCTGAGAAAGTGTAGCGCAGAACGGTCGAGGTTCCAGTGCTGTCGCACGCGTGCGACTACCACCAAGCCGCGCAACGCCTCAGGCAGTCACGCGCTCAGACCTAGGAGAGAGCCGCAGGGATTGATACAGGTCCGCAAGCCGCCGAGCCATTACGGCCGACGACCAGGTCTTGGCATAGGTTCGACCTCGCTCGGCGAGCTCGTTCCGCAGCCTCTCGTCCCGCAGCAGTCGAGTTACCGCCGCCGCAAAAGCCTGCAGGTTCTCCTCGACCACCAATGCACCGCAATCGGGCTTCAGAATTGAGCGCGTCCCCAGCTCAGCCGTAGACACGATGGGCGCACCTTGTGCCATTGCCTCGAGCAGCACGAGACCTTGGGTCTCCGTGCGCGACGCAAATACAAAGACGTCCGCCGCAGCGTAGCAATCCAGGAGTGCCGTGTTTCGATCGAGGTAGCCGGCAAAGTGCACGTCGCGCTCCAACCCGAGGCGCGCAGCCATCTGCCGCAACGACTCACGCGCAGGCCCTTCCCCAGCGATGACGAGCATCGCCTCCGGCACCGTCCGCCGCACCTCGACGAATACCTTAACCAGAAACTCAATATTCTTCTCGTGTGCAACCCGCCCGACATAAGTCACAAGCGGTCTGCCCGCGGGAATCTGCGCCTGCGCCCGAAAGCGCTCGCCAATACCCGGCATGAAACGGTCCGCGGGCAGCCCGGTGGGCAACACGTGAATCGGCGTCGAGACGCCGTACTCCAGTAACACATCACGCATTGGGTCCGACGGGGCGATCAGAGCCTGGACATCGGCGCACTGAGAGCGCGTAAAGTGCCGTGCCACGAAGCGGCCAATCCGCCGCGGCAGTACCGGCACGTAGTGATGCAGGTACTCCTCGAAGAACGTGTGATACGTCGCGACGCAGGGAATGCCGGCACCACGCGCGAAGCGAGCACCTGCGTAGTGCGCAACGAAGGGTGTCTGGATATGCACCAGATCGACGTGACCCTGAGGGATGCTGGCGAGCACCCGATTGAGGGAACCCCACCGCATCCGGCGGTCCTCGGGATCCTTAGGGATCCCAGCTGACGCCACGCGCAGAATCCCTGGCTCATCCTGAGCCCGCTCATCGGAGGTCGCCGATCGGTCGCCCCGCGTCGCGCCGTTGGCGCTTCTCGGGATTCCCTCCGCTGCGCTCCGGTCATAAGTCGGCACGACAAGCAGTGTGTCGACACCGCATGCCGATAGATCCTGTCGAAACGTGCGAATAGACGTTGAGACGCCGTTGACCCGCGGAAAGTAGACGTCCGAGACAAAAAGAACCCTTGTCATGGGCTGCGCCTACCCCGGCTACGCGTTAGCCGAGCGATAGGCCAAGCTCCGCCAGCGACCCACCGATCACCGCACCTACCAGCACATCCGTTGGATAGTGAAGGCCGAGCACAACGCGTGAACCCGCAATGAGCGCAGCCAGTGGTACCAGCACCCAGGACAGCTCAGGGAAATGCGCGCACGCCTGCCACGCAAAAGACACAGCGTGCAGCGTATGACCCGAGGGGAAGCTGTACCGGTCGAGCGGTGCCCCCGCCAGGCAAATCGACGAGTGCGTAATGAACGGCCGCTCGCGGACGAATACCCGCTTGAGCAGCTTGTACAGAATTACACCCAGGATGCCCGTGAGGGCCATGATGACGGCAGGCTTGACCGCGGTCGCCCCGTAGAGCGCCGGCAGGCTGAAAATCAGCACATACCAGATGATGCCGTCGCCAAGGCGACTGGCAATCTGGAACATCCGCCGTGGAACCGGCAGCGAAGCGCCACGGTTCAGCTGACGGCAGATTCCATACTCGACCGCATCGAAGCGGGCGATCAGTGCATTAAAACCGCTCGCCTTCATGTGAGCCTTCCGAGCCACGGCTGTGCGAGTGCACATGGCCTCTTAGCGCAACAGCTTCTATCCCCAGCACGTCACGTCGATGACGGAAGTGTGAAACTTTTTTTGCGACAGGGACTTGGGCACGTTTGTGAGCGTTCCACCTCATTAATCCGAGTCGGTACACTGATAAATGTGAAAAGCATGGTACGTCAACGCACGGGCCGGGGGGAGCGGCCCAAAAGGGGTAGCCGCCACGGGCTGCCGAGCATCGTTGCCCTCGCCCCTGGTGCCCTCGCCCCTGGTGCCCTCGCCGTTGGTGCCCTCGCCCTTGGTGCCCTCGCCCTTGGTGCCCTCGCCCTTGGTGGCCCGGCCGTTCGTGGCCCGCTGCTCGTGAATCGGCTCTTCCTGCCCCGCCTCATCGCCATCCTTGCGCTGGCCTGTCCCGCCAGCGAATGCAATGCAATCAACCGCATCGTACTGGAGGTCGGACAAGCCTCAACAGCCGGCGTTCAGGCGTCCGGCGCCACTATCACGCTCGATGTCTCGCCCAAGCCTGACCAGAACCCGCCGACCCTGCGCGCCCAGATCGCGCAACTACACCTTTCCGGGCCTGGCATTACATACAGGGACATTGCTATCGCCTGCACCGACCTCGTCATCAAGCAGCCTCAGTTCGCCTGCAACCAGGGAACCGTCGCGGCGCACGGCGGCCCCACCGGCGAGATCGCCATGACCACCGCCTTCACCTACGACTCCGCAAGCGGTGCAGTCTCCCTGAGCGGCTCCGGGCTCAAACTGGCCGGAGCCAATACGCGGTTCAAGGGGCGGCTCGAGTCTGACACCTGGACGTTGGATGTTGACGGTGATGGGTTGGATCTCGTCCCCGCGCGCAAGCTGGTCCAACCTTGGTTCCAACTCCCGGCGAACGACTCCCTCACCGGGCACGTGCAGTTTCGGCTCCAATCAATAGGCTCCCTGCGGGCAGCCCAGCCGTTCGGCCCCGCGCAAGTTCGCCTGACCGCAAGCACCTCCGACCTCAACTATTCGAACCAGGCCGGCACGACAGTGGGAGAAAACCTCGCCGCCGCAGTGACGGGCACCCTCAAACGTGCTGGCGGTAAGTTGACGTCGGATCTGCAGCTACAGAGCTCCAGCGGCCAAGCGTTGGCCGGTGCCGTCCTGTTGGATTTCGCGAAGAACCCCCTGGACCTGCAGGCACACCTCGAATCAGCCAAGGACGCACTCACCATCACCCAGCTGCGCCTCACCCAGAAAGACCTGGTCCACGCAGTGGGCGATGCGCAGATTGCCTTCAAGGGGCCATTTACCCTCCAAGCGGCTCACTTCGAAATCCAGCGGTTGGAATTTGCAGCAGCCTATCGCAGCTTCCTGCAACTAACACTCGCCACGACCGATTTCGGCGCGCTGAATGTGGGCGGGCGCGCGAGCGGCCAGATCGACATCACGAACGATGCGATCAGCCAAGTCAGTGCGTATGTTCAGAATGTCAGCATGGCCGATTCCACCACCCGTCTGTCGCTCGCCAATGCCAACGGCGAGGTGCACTGGGCAGCGGCTCCCGACGCAACAGTCAAACCCTCCCAACTCTCGTGGAGCAGCAGCAGCGCCTACGGGTTGATTGGCGGACCGGTGCAGATGCACTTCAGCACTCGTGGCAAGGACTTCGCCCTCGCAGATAACACCCGCTTCCCAGTATTCGATGGCACGCTCGTAGTACACACACTCGCCCTCAGAAAATTCGGCGTCGCGGATGCCGAGCTGGATTTCGACGCCCATCTGGAGCCCATCAGCATGCCGTTGCTCTCCAAGGCATTCGGCTGGCCAATCCTGTCAGGTCAGCTCGCGGGCCGAATCCCCGGGGTCACTTACAGGGACCACGTTCTGGCGGTCCAGGGTGACCTGAGCGCGAACGTCTTCGACGGGACCATCGTGGGCAGCCGGATCAAACTGCGTGATCCGTGGGGA
>JBJMWM010000010.1:0-143756 GCA_045810105.1 Steroidobacteraceae bacterium
GGGCGGTAAGCACTACCACGATATGGTTGTTCGGGCCATTCTGCGCCGCCGCCCAGGAAGCGCGCACGCGGTGAGCCCCATTACACAGGCAAGCACGCTCGGTTCGACCTCGAGTGCCGAAGCGTCTGCCCGGTCTCGCGATGAAGTCATTACCTGAACATAACTTCGTTGTGACGGGTCTGTTGGCCGACGAAGCCCTGCGGCAGTGACCGCCCGTTTACCTCTCGATACCCCTGTAAACGTACGAGGACCTCTCTAGCGCCCGCGACCGCTCTGTGCTCGTCGCGCAGGTGCGCACCAGACTGTATGCAAGTCGCACTGCCGCGGGCAAGCGACTGCTCCCGACGCAACCCTTTAAGACGGGCAGGATTTTCGACCGCAACGACGTCCTGGATGTCACGGCCTTGCTCTTCCTGAAGGATCTCTGGCGAGCATGGATCGCGCCCCATAGGGCCCGACATCCTCGACGAAGCACTGTTTCTCGAGGACCTGCACTGTCCGGTGCAGGTGCTTCCCCCTGTCGAACCTCCCGCACGCGTACGGCGCGGTGGAGGCTTCATTCAACGTATCTCGATTGGAGTGTGTATGGACAAAACGGTTCCAGCGGCCGCAGACAGCGCCGCCGACATATGTCGCTTGACTAGAAATGTACTTTGCGGCCTGCTCGAATTAGCCGGCGAGTTGGAGGATTCCGTGCAGTTGGATCGGATCCATTTCATGCCGCGCGAGGGCCTGATCGTTTCGGCTAACGCCGACTCGATGGTGTGGCTGCGTCAGCCCTTCCTGAATGTCATTGAGCCCTTCTCGATTTCGCGTCACAGCTGCGCACAGTCGATCAAGCTCAAGGGAGAGGCCTCTGAACCCGGCGCCATTCGGGTATCAGATACGCATAACGGAGGCCGCCGCCGATTGACGGTGTGGGTCGCGGGCGAAGAAGTGAGCGAACTTGAAAATTTGGCGCCCTATCCGAACTTTCGGGCCCTCCTGGCCGAACGTCCTGACCAGCAGAGCGCGGACTTTGACCCGGATCAACTGGCCCGATTGCGCAAGGCGATGGCACTGATCGTGGGAAGACGAGAGCTACCGGTGCACCTCGTGCGTCGCGGCAGCGCAGCGGCATTTGTGGTGTGCCCCCTGCCGACCGTGGTGGGTTTCATCGCCCCCTGGGCGGAAGCACGGGCCGCGGAGCGAGGCTGTCCATCGACGCTTCGGGCGTTCGGACTCGATCGCGCAGCGGCGACCGCGCCGAGGGATAGTAACCCTGCGGACCGGCCGATCCCGGTCGCCACCCGGCCCGCCGCCGGGCTCGAGCACCGGGCCGCGGTGAGCGCTTGGCGGCGACTGGCATGAACGTGGATCGTCTGGATGCCAAGGCCTCGGACGAGACTTCGGGCATGGTTGAAATCGGGCTCTTCGAGCGGGAACAATGCGTAAAGTTAGTTCCACTCGAGATGGATGCCGCGCTTCAGTTTTTGGCGACCGTCGCCCTGGCCCTGTGCGTGGCCTGCGCAGATAGGTCGGCCGCTGATCCGAACCCGGTGGATGGCTGAAAGCCCAGGCTGACCAAGAGAGCGTGCGTTGCACGGAAGGAGAGATTGCCGGACTCGAAGCCCCCGAGAGATCGGGGGCTTCGTTTTGAGGTCTTTCGACGACTTGCGGGGTCTCTCCTCCCGCTACCAAGGGTTGCGCTTGCGAACGCCGACCGGAGTCGGCAGCCCTTTCGCGCCTCGCGATGCTAAGCTCCGACCCGGCCATCCGAGACGGTCACCTCTGCGAGATCTACCGGCCGATGCCCAAAGACGCCCGAGACCTAGCGCACCGGCGATTATCAGGCCACTCACCTGCACGACGGCAGGTCCTGCGTGCAACGTTACGCAATACGGCAATGTGAGAATGCCGCCGAGCAGGAAGCACCCAAATCGGCACTTCAAACAGGACAGGTTCAATGAATCTGACAGCGCCCCCGCAATCACGAGTGCGGCACCGAGCCACGCCAATGCTATCAACATGTTATCTCTCCTTCAGTTACGTCCCGCCAGACCTGAGCAAGTCGTCTGCTCAGTTCGGCAAGCAATTCACCCGCTTTTGCGGTCTCTTTCGGGATCTCCGGATCCTTCAAACCGGGTAAGGGCTGCCCAAAGACCGCCTCAAAAAGCTGCGCGAACAGGGCCAGGTTGCTGCCCGAAAGTCCTCTATCCGCCCCCACGATGCACAACAGCGTAAGCACCTCGGCCCTCGTGCCTGATTTCAGGCTCTCGTTACGGCCGATGCGATTCAGCAGCTCATCCACATGAGCGCGGTAGACTGCCTCGGTGACTACCGATGGCTGACACCACCTCAACATCACGAACGTACGTTCAAAGCGGGCAGCGAACTGCGGTTGCCGTTCGCTCGCCCGGCGCACCATGTCCTCGGCGATCTCGATCTGTTCCATGAGCACTTGGCGGCGCTCGAGGAATGGCTGTCCCATGATCTCGCGGAGCGCGGGATTGTCGAGTAGCGCTGAGCGCGGATCATTTGGTCTGGGCGCCGGGGTTTCGGCAGCCCGCCCCTGATCGCGAGCCTCGCCCGATGGCTTCGAGATACCCTCGTTCGGTACCGTGCCACTGACAGGCACAATTTCATGCATCATTTCTCTCCATAACCAACGAGTCAGCCGCCGCCAAACGACGAAAGGCACTCGTGATTGGGAATTTCTCCCACTCGATTTATCGTTTGGGCAAACCCATACGTCACCGTCACCGCTAATGCCAACTTCTGACCTGTGCACGGGCACATCCACCCGCGCGCTGGGCACGCACCTGCGCCAGACAGATGACTTTCCCATTCCCATCGGGCGTTGGGCCCGTTTCGAACAGGCGGGGCTGGATCCCATCGAAGCTGCGGTCGTACGCGGACTCCCACGGGAATCGGCCCTCGGGATCCGTCCACACGATTTGTACAACTGACAACGGCAGGCTTCTTTCGCGGGCTCGTCGCTCGGCCATCAAGGCGTAGCGTTCCGCGACCTCCGTCGCCAGCATCTTGGCAGCGACGGGAAAGCGCTCAAACACCCGATCAATAGGCTCACCAAGCGGTACGTGCCCACCCGGGCGCACAAAGCGCCTCACTAGAGTGTTGAGTGCCTTATGAGACACTTCCATCGGCAGCCCAAAGATAATGAGCTCTGGATGACCGAAGTTCTCGACCAGCCCCATCGTGTACGCCATCGGCGGCTCGCTCCGCTCCACATGCTCGTAGACCCCGATGACGACCCAACCATATTGGCGGATCACCTGCGCTTGCCGGGCTGCTGCGCCTTCGAACCCTAAAGCACGCCCATCGCGATGCCCCACAGGTGCCTTCTGCGCGGACATGCGCCTGTGACGATTGCGTGAACGTCGTTTTCTTGATCGACTCATGGTCAATCTCCTATAGGCGCGCGCTGCGGGCCACCACACCCCTCGAGCTCGCGCGCCATCGTTTGAACTACATTGATTTGCGCGACGTGCGCGACGGCGGTGAGCGCATCGCGAATCGTCAGCGTAACTAGGCAGTGCGAAAGCACACTCGACTTCCCGCGTCCAACAGCGCGCCGAGATCGGCGCTCGAGGCAGCGGAATATCAGTTTGTAGGGCCCTTGGGCTGTGTTCGACTCCGGCGACGCAGGAGACTCCACACTGTCGGCAGGCTTCCGAAATTGAAATTGAACTTCGGGAAACCCGCGGCGCCGAGCTCGACCCATACGTCATTCCAGTCCACACCGCGCCGACCCAACATCGTCGGGTATAGCGTGCGCACCGCGCGATACTCCGCACGCATGCGTGCCGTGAGACGTTCGGCCGCCTGACGGCCCGGCTCGACCACGGTGCCGTTGGGCAGAATCTTCAACTCGTCATAGTCGGCCCAAATCACCAGGCGCTGCACGCATGCGGGAACGATGAGTCCGCCGAGCAACGCCGTGTTGGTCGCCGCCCACATCGGCATCCCCGTGGCCAGAAATACCGAGAGCGCAGTCTCCAGCCCTTCCGCCACGCCGAGAATCGGGCCGGCGGCATCCATGAGCTGTAGGGCTGAGCCCGCCAGGGACGCCTCTTCGCGCGCCCGAATGGACATCTTGGGTTCGGGAATCGGGGCCTTTTGGCCCTCGTCGGTCAGGAAGATCCGGTGCAGTCCAACCAACCGTCCGCTGACGTGCTGGTAGGGTGCAATCAGTGCCGGAAGGTGCCTCCAACCGCATTCCAAATCCGGATGACCTCGAAGACTCGGCAGATCTCGTATGCCCGCGAGACCTCGCGAGTCCAGATAGCGCCTCGCAGGACCCGCACGCGCATCCGGCAAGCCGAATGCTTCATCGATCCAGGCCTGCAGTTGCTGCCGGGTCTTGCCTTTTGGCGGGGCATCCGACTCCGAGACCGAAACGGTTGGGGTCGGATACGGCCGCGGTGGCATTGCGATCCGCTCGCGGCGATTGAGATACGCTGCAAGCGCGGACGCGGTCTGATGCGCATCCCATCCGTTCAGCCACATGAGCAGCCCGAAGCCCCACTTGGAGCCGCAGGAATTACAGACGCAGTGCCCGTTCTGCTCAAAATCGGGCAACACACGGAATGCACGGTTGCTTTTGCCACCGTGCAGGGGACACGCTGTTTTCTGTTTGAGGACGTCTCTTGGATATGCCCTCGCGCGTTCGATCGCCTCCAACACGATCGGATGAGGCGCGAGCGCACGGATGATTTCCGACCAGCGCCCACGAGCGCGGTCGGTCAGTCGTTCGGAATACATCTGACCTCCGGAAGCACACGCGGGGAGCGCCGCGGTAGGCGCTCGTGAACAATTGAAACTCGCGTGAGACAGCACGCGAGCCACGGACAGGCTGAGCAACTTCAGCTAGGGCGCGTGTCCAACATCAACAAGTCGCACACGCGTGAATGGAGGAACCTTCGTCGCGCTTAAGCGAGGAAGGCGGCGGCCTCGGAGGGTCGCCAAAAACAACGCTCGAGTGAGCGGTCTCGAGGCGGGCGGACGCGAGAGTCGTGTCTAGGCGGCGCAGGATTCCGCAAACTGCGCACCTTCACCGTACGGGGACGTCCTCGGTCCTGTCAAGTGTGCGCAGACGGTCCTGACAGGCTCTTCAGCGCGCTCACGCCGCGGCCCGCCGTGAGCGCAGCGTAGCGTGCAATGCTGGACCGTGCGCTTCGCTTCGGCGTCGGACGCTGGCACAGGAGAGAATCGGGGACAGCGGCGACACGTTAGCCGATCGCACTGACCCCCTTCGAACACCACCCAATGTCTCGTGTAGAGGATTCAACATGCATAGTATGCAGCGTCTCCATCGGGCCCCTCATTTGACGCTCATTGCGTGGGCAGCGGTGGTGTCCGTGGCCGCGTCCATGTGCACGTGGGCTACCACACCGGTAAGTGTCCAGCCGTCGACGCCCGCACAGGGGGCCGGGGAGGCGCCGACGCTTCCCGCCTGCGCACAGAGCCGGCCTCGGGGCGAGACCGTGGCCTGCGTCGGGGGTCACGCGATCTCAATCGAAGAATTGGATCGCACCGGAGGGCATGCGCTGCACGAGGCGCTCGAGCAGCTGTACCGGCAACGTACGCTCGCGCTCTATCAAACACTCTCGCAGCTATTGCTCACACGGGAGGCTCAGGCGCGACACCTCAGTGTGGAGAAGTTGCTCGAAATCAACGTGGATTCCCGAACCCCCGCGGTCAGCGAGGATGCGGTTGCCGAGTTTCTCAAGGAGCGCACAGGCAGTTCCACGGCAGATCCTCAGCGCACCCAACAAGCGAGTTCGTACCTCACGTTGCGCAAGCGGGCCGAGCGCAAGCGCGAGTATGTGGAAAGCCTGTTCAAGCGATATGACGTGCACGTCAACCTCGCCACACCACCGCCCGCACCGTTCGAGGCGATCCGCGGGCCTGAGGAGCCGGCCCTGGGTCCTCAGGATGCTCCAATCAAGCTCGTCGTCTTTAGTGATTATTTGTGCCCGTATTGCCGCGCCCTGTCCCACACACTCGATGAGCTTCTCGAGCGCTATCCAAAGGACGTGCGCGTGATCTACCGTCACTTTCCCATCCATCCGCAGGCCGACCGCTTGGCGCAAGCGGCACAGTGTGCGCAAGAACAGGGGCAATTCGCCGCATTTCATCGAGCGCTGTTCGAGCGTAGCAGCATCAGCCTCGAGGAGCTCCGGCCGCTTGCCGAGCAAGTGGGCCTCGACCGCGCAGCCTTCTCGAGCTGTTTGGACTCGGATCGCTTTCGGGCGCGGGTTGAGCAAGACCTCGGTGAAGGCACCCGACTTGTCATCAATGGCACGCCGACCGTGTTTCTCAACGGTGAACGGCTGGAGGGCAACCAGTCGCTTGAAGCTTTGAGCGTGCGAATCGAGGCGCTGCACCCGGCGCACTCATCGCTTGCTCCCTCGGAGTCTACCCGCTTGCGTTAGTGACTCACGAGCGATGGGCGGGCTTCAAGACGCCCAGCCCGATGGGCGCCGCGGGCGGTCGGCCCACAACAGGCCCAGAGGCTGGCGCTTCTGCCCTGCCATCGCACCTGAAGTTGCCGGCCATTCGGAGCGCGCCTGTTTTAAGAAGTGCGTGTCGCAGCGGTGGCCTTAGAGCGTCGCGGCGTCCCTGCGGATTCAATCCCAACTCATCGCCAACGCCCCGCCTGACAGTCTCGCCGGCGTCGCTGCCCAACAAGGGGGCCTTGCAGATTGGGAAATATTCCTAGGATGGAGAGATCGTTTCCTCTCATGTCCCAGGCCCGAAGTGACCCACTCACTGCACGCCATCTCCGCCGCCATGAGCACGGGGCTGTGGCCGCCTAACACCAACGACGCATCGCAGAGCAAGCGTGCGATCGATCACTACCTCGCCACCGGCGCACGGCGAGTGCCGCTCTCCTCTTTTGCGCTCGGAGGAACTGCGCTCGAGCGGGCACTGCCAGAGCGAGCCGATGATAGCGACCCAGATGGCATCGGCCCTGATAGCTGTGCGAGCGATGCATCCGCGTCTGCCGTGCGCGTCAACCCCTACGCACTCCTTGGACGACGCTCTGGGCTGGATTTCAACACAGCCGATGCACAGGCGCTGCGGCTGGGGATCTCGCGTGAGGACCCTCGGCGGATCGAGGCGGGCCTTTTGGAATGTGTGCGACGCGCCCACGAACAGGGTCACTGCGCCATCGGAGAAACCCGGCTCCTCGTACAGGCGCGACGTCTCTTGGGGATCGATCAGGCGCTCATCCAGCAGTACCTGACTGTTCTACACGGCACGCGGGGGTTAGTACGGGAGCGTGTCGATGGCCGCGATCTCATTTTCCAGCCGGCGATGCGAGCGCGGGAGATCGCCGTTGCACAGCATCTGCGGCGACTGCGCGCAGGCGCGGTACCGTGGTCGGCCCTCGCCGTGCGCGGAACACTCGCGCAGGCCGAACGCCAGCTGGGTGTGCGCCTGTCTGCCTCGCAGCGAGCCGCGCTCCACATGTTGCTCGCCGAACCCGTCTCGATTCTGACAGGTGGGCCGGGCACCGGTAAGACCACCCTCACCCGGCTGTTGACCTGGATCCTGCGCCAGCATCTAACCGCGATGGCGCTCGCCGCCCCCACCGGCCGGGCGGCCCGCCAGCTGCGCCAAGCAAGTGGTCAGGATGCCTGCACCCTTCACCGGCTGCTCGAGGCTCGGGTGCAAACGGGCGAATTTGGGCGCTCGGCGCGCCGTCCACTCGAGACGCAACTGGTCGTGGTCGATGAGATGTCCATGGTCGACCTGGCACTCTTTCATGCGCTGCTCGAAGCAGCACCCCGGCACTGCGCGCTCATTCTCATTGGCGATCCCGATCAGCTTCCCAGTGTTGGGGCCGGCAATGTGCTGCGCGACCTCATCGACTCGCATTGCATCCCCACAGCGCACCTGACCGAGGTGCACCGCCAGGCAGAGCGCAGCAACATCAGTTGGAATGCGCAGCGGCTCAAAGAGGGATTACCGCCAGACATTGATCCGCTGCGCGAGGATGACTTCGAGTGGATCATCGAAAATGATATCCGCGCGATCCCTGAACGAATCGCCAGTCTCTGCGCACGCGATCTACCGCGGCGGCACGGCCTCGATCCGCTGCGCGATATCCAGGTGATCACGCCGCGGCGCACCGGTCTGATTGGGGCCGGCGGCTTGAATGTCAGACTGCAACGGGAGTTGAATCCGCACCCCGCCGTCAGCGTCTCCGTAGGCGGCATGCGTCTCGGGCTCGCCGATCGCGTGCTACACCAGCGGGTGAATGACGATGCTCGCGACGTGTACAACGGCGACACGGGCATCATCGAGACCCTCGACCCACGACGGCGCGTGCTGCAGGTCCGTCTATTTGGTCAGCTCGTATCGTACTCTTTCGATGAGGTCGATCAGCTCACACTGGCCTACGCCTTTACCATTCACCGCGCACAAGGCAGCGAGTTCCCCGTGGTGATCATCCCAGTGTCCAGGGAGCACAGCGCCCTGTTGTGTCGCGCGATTCTGAACACGGCGCTTTCGCGGGCGAGGGTGCGCGCCATCCTCATTGGCGAGGAGCGCGCACTGGAGTATGCGTTGAGCGCGAAATCGAATGAGCCGCGAACGACCGCATTGGGCGCACGGATCCGGCAAGACTCGTCAGCCGCCATCGAGACAAGGCACCGGTATAGAAGAAGAGGTGTCGCTACCGGAAGCGCAGGCCCGCCATAGCCAGCGATTTAGGGGCTTGCTTGTACTGTGCATCCATCCAGTTGCCGCCCTCTGCCGAACAGAGCCCCGGTTACTTTCGCAAAATACGCATTTTGCGTATAAGCGAACGTAGTCCCGCCCCAGGAGAAGTGCTGCATGGCGCGAGTACCTGTCAGTGAATTTCAGCGTGAGTTTGGCCGCTTACGAGGCATCGCCCACGGCGAAGCGGTCATAGTGACCAGTCATGGCCGCGACTCTCGGCTGAGGAATACCAGACCGGGTTGACGGAAGGAGGTTCGCCATCCGTGGGCGATCACGTCATTTCGTGATTGTAGCGAGCCGCTTCCTCCGGAATTTTTACCCATCCAGTGAGCAGCACGACGGACGCCGGAAAATCAGCCACCCTGCCTGCCCTTCAAGCATTACATTTAGAGAGAGCGTCGCTGGTTCAGTGAACACATCATCAGGTGCGAGTCGGCGGGATCGGGATCGGGGTTTGCGTCGGAAGGCGCGGCATCGCTCGAGACTTCACTCATCCGGTGCGGTATGCAAACAATCGGATTTCAAACGGCGCCAGCCTCCAGATATCCCCCCGTTGGCGTCGAATAGTAAAGACGGACGAATCATAGGGGCTTCCTTTACATCCCGCGTGGTGTCTATTGTTGACACAGCAGCAGTAACCGCGGCGATGGTCGGGTCATCCTCGCCTAATATAAAGAGTGGTACAGCGTTGCCGGGACAGGGTGGCATTCGATCCCACCCATGCGAAACTCTAAGCTCACCAGAGACACTTGCGCCGACCGCAGGAGGGTCCCCATGATCTTTGCTCCCAATCAATCCGTCCGGCTGACGAAAGGCGAGCTCAACTTGCTTCGTCAGGCCGCCGCCAAAAACGGCATCGTTGTGAATCACATTCGTACGCGCGATGAGCTGCTGCAGGCGACAATCGACGGGCTACCGCCCAAGACTCAGGATGACTTACTCGAATTCCTCAAAGCCGTGGAGACCGATCGTTCTGGACAGTGAGTGATTTGCGCCCGACAGGCCGGCCGTACAGCATCGAGCTGCGACCACTGGATGAGAACCCGGCGGAATGCACAGTGGCGGCATCCCCGGCCGACGGGACGCATTTGAGCACCTTCGTGCGGGGTCTGGTGATATGCGATCACCGACTCGTCCGAATGGCACCTCCCGACGGAGACCCGACCCAGATCCGGCGATCGCGGCACGCATGGTCTTGATAGTTCAACTGATCGGCTGACCGCTGCTGGGATCGTTGTTGGAACCCGAGGTCGCTCTGTCCTCGAGGCGCGGGCCTCCGCCCGCGCCTCGCTGCTCGAACCGTGGAATGCAGCCGGTTACTCGTCCGGTCCGAACAGATCGGCCTGCTCGAAAACCGCCGGGCGCGGTGGCGATGGCCGTTGGAAAGTCTCGCGACACTCCAGCGGTTCTACGGCGGGTGTCGGCGCTTCGCTCGGGGTCTCCGGTTGCGTCGTGCACCCGCCCGGTGCCTTGCCGTCCACGACCCCCTGGTCGCCCTCAGACTTCGCAGGCCAGCGCTGCAAGAGAGCGGCGGGCGTGCAGGCGCGCTCAACCTCCGTCATTGCGAGCGAGTTCCCCTGAATGCAGATCGCCGGGATGTTCTTCATCCACATCTGCAGAAATGCCATCTGAATGCACAGCGCATCCACATCAACGAGAGTCGCCAACATCACCTGGGCGGGATCGAGCTTCATCTCCCGGATCTCCTCCGCGAACGCGATAATAAACACGCCGGTGCCGCACGCCGGCTCCATGACCGTGACCGGCCCGCCTTGCGCGATGACCGCATCCACGTGCTCCCGGCTCACTTGCATCTTCGCCATCATGCGTGCAAGGGGGTACGGCGTGAAATATTGGCCGCGCGGTCGCGAGCGCAGCGCCAACTCCTCTGACATGTAGGCCTCGCCCAGATAATCTCCGTCGTAATCAGACACGGTCACCCACAATCGGCCCAGCAACTCGCTCATGCGCGACATCGCACCGCGCTTATCATCTGCGTACTGGCCTACCACAGCCATATAACGCGCCTCCAGCGCGATCGCGCGGGCCTCATCGAGCGCAGTACGCTTGGCAAGCGCGCAATACGCCGCTTCAATAAACCAGCGAAAATTCTCATCGCGTCTGTGTGGCTTGCTGATTTCATCCAGCGCCTGGGCAAACTGCGCGACCGACATGAGGCGGCTGCCAAGTGCCCGGGCGGACTGCGCGGCATACACGGGCTGGCCGTCAGATGCATCTCGAGGCATCGAAGTTCTCCTGGGGTGAAAGTTTCGGAGACCTCGGTGCCCCGGATCCGGAAGCATCGAGATTCCAGATCGGCACTTACGCAGCGCTAATCGGCTGCAAGGAATACCGGGCCATGAGTTGAACCGGCATCAAAGGGAATCGACACCGGCTGGCTCGCATGAGTCACTCGGTATCACGATGAACTATTCAGCAGGTGCGCAAAAAATCCAGCGTCGAATCTGGACATCGGCGCCAAGGGGACTCAACACCAGCCCCGTTGGCTGCGGCCAGCACACACTGACCCGATTACTTCAAACACCAACACGGAGCGGGCAGCGCTCTGTCTCTAACGCCTGGAATGCCCGTTGGGTGTTGCAGTTCGGGAAATCCCAGCAAAAGTGGGTCATGCACTCGATGCATGACCCACTTCACATGAGGATCTTTCCGATGACCGACTCACGATCTGAGTCCCAAAGAAAATCAACCCAATGGTGGGCACTTCGGCTACTTCTGCGAGCACTGCCATTAGGGGCCCTGGCGAGGCTGGCCGATTTTTTCCTGACTGCGGCTCACGAGCGCTCGAGGCGCTCCTCGGTGCCGCATCTGGCCCTGCTGCAAACGTGCGCGACCGAGTTGCTCCGCACAGCGGCTGCGCTGTCGTACGCCCCGCTCGTGCGCGCGCTGGTCGCAGCCGCCGAGACCTTCCCGCCGCGCATCCAGGTACGTGCTCTCGAAGCACTCAGGGTCGCCACTCGCGATAGCGCTTTTCAGCGAAGGCGCGAGACCTTTGCCGAGGCTGCGCCGCTCCTGGTTCATGTGCACTTTGAAGTCAAGGAGGATCTGCCCATCTCGGACCGACAAGCCAGAAAAATGATGAGCTATCTCTTGTTCAACACGCGAGGACAGCAACTTGCCATCTTGGATCAAGACCTCATTGAGCTGGGCACCAACCCTCGAGAACGCCACCTGCTTCTGCTCGACGGGCTGCGAACCCTGACCGGCAGTCCGCTGCCCAATCTCGACGCCGTGGAAACGTGGATCGACACATTGTGTGCACTATGCTTCGCGCACTACGACATTAGGAACGATACAGAGCTCACGCTGCGCGACTTTAAAGGCCCTGAAAGCTGAGCAGACGTGTCATCCGGTTTGCGAGATGCTTGCCTTCGCAGCGCCACGCGACTCTGCGAGGACCCGTCGTCTCCGACGGGTCCTCGAGCGAGCAGCCGGTCGAAACGACACTGCTCGCACGTCTTCTCAATTGACGTCTGGCCCGACCACTTCAACTTTGGCGATACGCCACTTGCCATCGTCGATCCACTCGACGATGAGCGAAGTCAGCCGATCGTGAGACACCGGTCCGAGCGTGCGCAAGAGCTCACCCTCGTGCGTCAGCAGATAAAGCCGGTACTCGTTCGTTGTCGAAATGCATTCGATCTTGAGATACCCGTCCACCTTCTCGGTATGAATCCGGAATTGCAGTGACGGACGGACGGAGGCGCGCTCGGTATTCGCGCTCAGATCGATGACCGAGATGGGCTCCGAAGAGGCACCCGCATCGATCAATACCTGCGAGAGCCGGCGAATCCCATCGGGCGCGCGACAATACTCGATCTGCTCGACTAGCTCGCGCAAGCTCGATGACCGCAGGCCGCTCGGATCGAAAGGAAGCTCGGACCGCCACTGGCGGCTGAGGGCTGCAAATCCGGGCACGCCAGTCTTCGTATCGGCTCCATCCAGACGTTTACCGTCAAAACCACGGCGTGCGTACGGTGTAATGCGCACCGTACTGCCCACCGTTGGCACCGTCTGCACCAGATCCCGAGCGCACACAAAGAGCGCCTTCTCCGAATTGCGCATCAGAATCCATTGATCCGACACCTCGAGGATGCGGCCCTCTTCAGGGTCGGGGTCAATGTGAACACCTGATGCGGGATGTATAAAAGGCTCTGCTGTATAGATCGATAACATGAAACACTGGTCCCACGGCCCAACGTGCCGGGGGAGCGCATCGCGCAACCACGCGATCGCCTCAGCCTGTCTGCTCATGCAATTGCTCCTGTCGTACGTGGACAAGCGCATCCATGAATGCCCGTCGAGGGCCTCATTCGAGATACGTCTGTCCGGGTCACCTATCCAGGGAGGGAGAATTCGATGACGATGGGTCATTCGATCCGACATCAACCGCGGGCGGCACAGCTGCCGTCGGCGAGGTATGTGAGTGAAAGGGGCATCGCTGCCCCTTTCTCAACGAGCCCTAGCGCATGGCTCTTCCCAGGTCATCGAGAATGGCCTGGGCTGCGATCCTCAGCAGCTGCGTACGCAGCAAACGCTCCCGTGAATCTCTCGGCGGAGGTGCTCGATCAAAATAATCGATCACCTTGGCCGGCTGTCTTCGGGTGTGTTCGTACAACTCTCGGCGCTTTTCGAGAGTATGGTCGGACAGTTGCTCGACTTCGCGTGCCTCCAGAAGTAACTTCTCAACGACTTCGTCTCTGTTCACAACACCGCTCATCGTGTGCCTCCGCTCGCGTCGAACGGGGGCACACAACACACTCCCTCGTGGGGGCATGATTGCGCCCCCGACTTGGGGATTGCCGGGCCCGACGAGGTTCACACCCAATCGGGATAGCTCATGCGGCTGGCTGCCGCTGCATTCCCGTCAGCATCTGACGAGGAAATCACCCCGATGTTACGTGCGAGTGGAACGTCTCAACTCGGGCAAACACGCCTGAAGAGCACCCCAAGGACACCTCAGCGAGACCGTGTCCCGGCATTGGCTCGCATTGCGATGCGTTGCTGAGCAAACCCGTGCAGAGCAGCGCGGCACGACCCATCAGAGATAAGACTCGAGGACAGAATGTCGGTCACGATTTTGGCTTGACCGCACTCCCCATGCGATCTTTTGAGAGAGAGACCGGCCGCTCCACGCCGGATGCAAGCCCGCTGCGCTCCTTCGAACACCCACATACGCATGGGGAGGGGGCTCTATACGCGCATTCCATTCGCGCGTGCGATATCCCGTCGTGGCACTAGCATGACGAGCATGAACGAGTATCGCTCCAGCGCGAGCGGTGGCGATGCGAGGATCGCTCGTCAGCGCCGCCACCCATATTCCGGGCCGCATCTTGTCACGCACTGTCGCGGCCTGGGTCGCAATGGCAGCCCTATCCAATCAGGTAATGGCCACTCGAACGCGATGTTGGCTAATGGAGGGCTCGTGGTTTGCGTGTACGTTTAACGCAGCTGGACGGAGCACTTCCCAACCTCGCACTCATGCGCCTGGCGAGCTACCACCTCGCGCAGCGAGATGAGATTTACGTGACGCGCCGTATCGAACGAGATCTGTTTGAGCTGCCCTACGATCGCGTATATGGCTCAACCATCTTCAGTTCGAGCCGCGGTCGCCTGGAGCGCTTCCGCCAAGAGTGGCCGCACGCCATCGTTGGCGGAACGGGGTCCGGCAGTGATGTGACGGTCGAGCATTACATCGGCCCCCATCCGGGAGTCGATTACACGGGCTACGATGATTTCGATGCCTCAATCGGCTTTTCACAGCGCGGCTGTCGCCTCAGATGCAGGTTTTGGGTGGTACCCACCAAGGAAGGCAAGAACCGCTCGGTCGCAACCATGATGGAGGTCTGGCGCGGCGAACCGTGGCCAAAAAAAGTGCACTTGCTCGATAATGATTTCTTCGGACAGCCTGAGATCCAATGGCGCGCCCGGATAAAGGAGATCCAAACACTCGAGCTGCGCGTCTGCCTGAGCCAGGGAATCAACGTGCGGTTGATTACCCGAGAGACCGCCGAGGCTCTGGCCAGTATTGAATACCGCGATACGAAGTTCTCACGACGGCGCCTCTACACCGCCTGGGACAATCTGGGAGACGAGAACGTCTTCTTCCGTGGAATCGACATTCTGGAGCAAGCCGGTATTCCCCCGCAGCATGTCATGGCCTACATGCTCGTTGGCTACGACAGGTCCGAGACGTGGGAGCGGATATGGCATCGCTTCAACCGGATGGTGGACCGCGGCATCCGCCCGTATCCGATGGTCTACGATCGCGCTCGCAAGGACCTGTGCGCGTTCCAGCGCTGGGTGAATCTCGGCTTGTACCGCATCATTCCGTGGGACCATTACAGAGGCAAAAGGACATGCGAGTGAGCGGGGCCTTCGGGGTGCCCGACCTCAGGCGTATCGTTTCGCACTCTTTATTAAAAGCGAATCCCTGCGCGTAATTCGTGCGGGTTGATGCGTTGATGTTGGGTGGGGCGCAGGACCGGCCGGCGATCTACCTCACCCAAACGGGGTCCGTGTGACCGTCAAGGTCGGGTTTGCAAAACCGCGTACCGGTTAGGATTCCGGCTCAGTGGCCGTGTGCGGTCCGCGTATCCCGATGTTTTTCCAGGTGCCGCATTGTGCTCGCGACCAGGAGCGGACAGGTCCCATCCGCGGCAATCGAGATACGCGGGCCCCTACCCCCTGCCAGGATGCTGTGGTCAGGATTCACTATTGACCTTGACTGCCTGATCGACGTTCACCCGGCACCCCGGTGAGCACCGCGAAATTCCAAACACTTCGCCTTTCCACGCGCGAATTGGCATCGCGCCACCGCTGAGCAGCCCGCTCAGCCTGTTCTACCGACTCGTGTGCCGCACGCACGAACCATCGGCTCGCCACGATGCGGGGTCAGCACCCCCCATCGCCCTTCAGTCCGCGTTCGCGCATCGATGCCGAACGACTCCAACCCCGAGGTGTTTCGATGAACAACTTTCAACGACTCATTACCCCCGAAATTGCCAAACGCCGCGGCGACTCGCGCTCGCTGGCAGAGATACGAGAGCTCGCCTGCGTTCCGGACTCGATGTGCCTGGTATGCGGCGTGGAGAAGGCCTGGCGCTACGCGGGCATGGGCCTGTGTTTCAGCTGTACGACCGGTGAGGCGGACGCCTCCAAGGACTACGAGCTCGTGCAGCGGCCCGCGCGCGTGCCGCTCGCGTACTTGATGAGCAGCAACAGCCCGCCAGCCAAGGGTTCGGACGGCTGGATGGAGGAACAGGGCTTTCAATGGGAGACCTTCAATGAAAACTACCCACGCTGGCGCCACGTGGGTACGGGCCTCACCATTCGGCGACTGCCCGAATGGAGCAATGAGCAGTGGACGGAGCACAAGCTAGAGATCGCGGAAAGGGTTCGGCGAGCCTCTGAGCCGCGGCGACGAGCGCGACGGGCATCGCCGCCACCCCGATCGCGCGTTGCCCGGACGCAGACCTGCGCCGTGGCTTGCTGAACAGGCGCTGCGCACCTGTCTGCCTGTGTCGGTGTCCCCGATACAGGCAGACGCCCCTTTGTAACCTGATGGCCAGTCCCAGTGCGCTCGAGCGCACCGGCACGAGTGAAGCGGGGACATACATGTGGCCCTGGGGATCGGAGAGAACAGAATGAACAAGGTTTGGACCACGGATCAGTATGCCCCTGGTGGGCGACTCAACCGTGAGTTTCACGATGAAATCATGGGTGATGCGAAACGCTACACACTCGGTGTCATATGACCGAACGAGATCAGCAATCACGCCGGGCGCCCTCAAACCCGAGCTGCATCCAGCAGGCGATTGAGGCCCTAGAGCCATTCGCGGACATCGGCCAGTGGCTGTTTGCGCGCGATCTTCCGGACGATACGCCGATGGTCGAAGTGCGCGGGATCAACGAATTCAACTGGGCGCTGACGCGCGGTGAATTCAAGGCAGCGCATACGGCGCTACAGGCGCTGCGCTCGGCTCACGAGACGCCCCAAGTGCGGTGCACCCATTTTTCGGGCAAACATACTCTTCAGTGCACTTGGTGCAATTGGCCATCCGAGAATGTCACCAATGGCCCATCGAAACCGGACGAGACGGCAGCGCCTCAACCTGATCTTGACGCCGTGGCAAAGGCGCTGGAGCCGTTCGGGCAGGTCGGCGGACTGTTATTCTTCTCTCAGCCGGATATCCCAGACGATACACCCCTGGCCGAGATTCTTGGCCACAACGGAGCCTTCACGCGCGGGCAGTTCAAAGCGGCGAATCTCGCGTGGAGATCGCTGCAGGCATACGACAACTCGCTCGGAAGCAGTCACCCCGAGCACCTTTTCAAAGCGCCTCAACCAGACGAGTTCGTCGCCCCTAACCATCATCGTTATCAGGGCCGCGACTTTTACGGCGAACACGCGCAGGAGCTGGCCGAAGTCCACTACCTCCGGGACTGGAAGCGATGGGCTGAACCGCAGCTGAGGGCATTTGTACCTTGGGCGCGTTCCATCAACGAAGCGCTCAATAGCACCAATGAGAGTCACAAGCCATGACCGACCGAGGAAACGAGCGGCCGAACATTCCCTCAAATGATCGGATTGAGCGCATGGAAGAAGCGCTGCGGATCATTGCGAAGACTTCATGCGAGAAACTGACGAGCGGCCCAGGATCTTGCTGGAGCCAGCCCAAGTGGTCTCCCGAAGCTCAATTCAGCGCCGAACGGTGGTGTAACCCCTGCATCGCTTTGGCCGGGCTGCTGCCGGTCGGAGCTGCTGTCGAGACATGCACACCTCGGCAAGCCGGCCTCTCGAGTCAGTCATCTGGGCAAGTGTCTGGTACCCCTGCTTCCATGCCCTTTGATATCCGCGACGTGTCGATCCAGGCTGACACGGAGCCGTCGATCTCACCTGAGGCGGATAAGAGTTCACCCGCTCGCAAAGTATCTTGAGGTCCGCGCGAACCCATCGCGCACGCCGCGGAGCGTTTAATTCCGCCGGATGAAGTGCATGCGGCGGCCCCCTCGGGGCCACGCACACAGCTTGCTTCTACGGTCCGCCATCTGGTTCGCACTTCGAGCGGCCCAGCTGCGAGGCCCTTTACCGCTGACGATGTGGCTGGCTGACCAGCGCTCCACACCGGTCTGCCTGTGTCGGTGTCCCCGATACAGGCAGACACCCCTTTGTAACCTGATGCAGTCCCAGCGCGCTCGAGCCCACGAGCACGAGCGAAGCCACGGACGTACAGAGTCTGCCCTGGGATAGGAGAAAACAGAATGAACAAGGTTCGGACCACGGATCAGTATGGCCCTGGTGGGCAACTCAACCGTGACTCTCACGACGAAATCTGTCCGCGACCGTATGACCGCCAGACCGGGCGCGGCACGGCGCCCGAGGATCCAGAAGCCTTTCCGTGTCCGCACGGGGCCAACATGGACGATTGTCCGACCTGCGAAGCGGAAGATTACGACATCATGAGGAAGAACGCCGAGTTCATGGAAGATGGGGCACCGGACGAGGCGATGCCCTACGCACTCGGTGTCATATGAGCGAACCCGATCAACAGCCGCGCTCGGCGTCCTCACATTCTGAGTCGGAATACGCCCAACAACTACGCAAGGCTTATGATTCCCTGGTACATGATCTCGAGCCGATCCACCGCTGGCATGCGCAGGCGATATTGGCCGCTATCAGCGAGCTGAATCGACTTGCACGACCGGCTCAAGAGATGCCCGCTGTGCAGATGACAGACCTGAGCATCGAGGCTCACGAGGGCCAGCCATTCAAAGCGGAAGCCCATTTCAAGGGCGAGGTCGTGAAGCTGTTCGCTGCGACTGCGATTGAGTGGTTCAAGGAATGCCAGGGCGATAACTTCGTCACCGTGGACCTCACTGACCCGAATACGAGACAGCGCTACTCCATCACCATGCAACGCGCTGGTGGCCAGACGCCGGCTGAGTTGATTGCGGAACTTCGAGCTGCTCGGACGATCGACGAGCCACAGGCCGAGAGGCCGGCATCCGCACCTAGTGCCGGGTCGGAAAATACTTAGGCGCGCTGTCGAGACATGCAAACTTAAGCAAACCGACCTCTCGAGTCAGTCATCTGGGCGAGTGTCCGGTACGGCAGCTTTGATACCGTGTGATATCGGCTCCGTGCCAACCCGAAGCTGGCACGCAGCCGTCGATCTCACTTGAGGGCGGATGAGAGTTCACCCCCCTCCAAAATGTTTCTTGAGGTCCGCGCGAACCCATCGCGCACGCCGCGGAGCGTTTGATTCCGCCGGATGAAGTGCATGCGCCGGCACCGCTGGGGGCCACGCACACATCTTTCCTTCTTCGGTCCGCCATCTGGTCCGCACTTCCAGAGACCCACCATGCGAGACCTTTACCACTGACGTTGATCGCGTCGCTTTACGGCCCGTCCTTCGCGTTTGGGGCAGAGTTCCCGCCGAACTGTGGGCTCCGCGATCCGATCTCGTCCACTGCAACTCTTCGCAATCACACCTAGGAGTGAGCGAATCCATGTCCACCAAGAAAGCCCTGTCTCACGATGAGAGCACCGCAATTGCGGAAATTGTCCATGAAGGCGAGAAGCTGATTCTGCCGAAAGAGATGAGTCTCGACCGTGCAATCGCATTGCTCAATAGTCGCCGGGAGTACGAAAGCAAGAGTGTCGTCGTCCGCGAGATGTTCGATGTCTTCCCTCTGGATGGAGCCTGCGCGCTCGATACGGTGTTGCAGCGGCGATATGGCTGGGCGCCTGCAATCAAGACCCCCGGCTTCTTTAGAGACAACCCCCCGAGCCTCATGAGCGTCGAGGTCGGACCGGACCAGGTACGGCAAGTCCCTTGGGGCGCTTTCCTGCTGCCGAATGTGGAAGGACGCATTATCACGACGACCGCGACGAAGGACTCGCGACAGGTATTCGCAGTGCATGCAGACATCCTCCGGCGGGACGAGGCGGTGATTCGCGCGTTGTTCGATGAGCTGCGCGCCGAAACCCGCAACAACAGCATCTATCGCGGTAAGGCAATCAAGCTGCGATTCAAGGACGACGACGGGGATCTGTTGGAGATGCCCGAGCCGAAGTTCCTGCGTGTCGAGGATATCGATGCGAACATGCTCGTGTATTCGGACTCGGTGTACCGACAGATCGCTACGAATCTCTTCGTCCCGATCACGCGTGCTCACGACTGCATCAAGAACGGAATTCCACTGAAGCGTGGAGTGCTGTTGGGAGGAAACTACGGGACGGGCAAGACGCTCGCTGCAGCCGTCGCCTCGAAGTTGGCCGTCCAGACCGGTATTACGTACGTGTATGTCCCTCGTGCCGATGAGCTGGCTAATGCGATCGAGTTCGCCAAGCAGTACCAATCGCCGGCCTGCGTAGTGTTCTGCGAGGATATTGACCGCGTGATGGGTGGCGGGCGCTCGGTGGAGATCGACGACATCCTGAACACGATCGATGGGATCGATTCCAAGACCACCAACATCATCGTGGTTCTGACCACGAATGCGCTGACTGGGATCAATCCTGCCATGCTGCGGCCAGGGAGACTCGATGCCGTGATCGAGGTCACCGAGCCCGACGCAGGTGCCGTAGAGCGTCTGGTTCGTGCCTATGGCGGAACCTCCATCTCCCCCTCGACGGACCTCAAGCGTGTGGGTGTGGAGTTGGCGGGAAATATCCCCGCTGTGATCGCCGAGGTGGTCAAACGCGCAAAACTTGCGCAATTGGCACTCCAGGATACTGGAACAGCAGTGGAGATGCTGTCCGAGCAGGCACTGCTCGATGCAGCCCAGACTATCCGTGCGCAGGTGCACTTGCTGGGAAGCGTCAGCGGTAAACCGGACGATGCACCGGCCAGTTTGGATACCGCACTCACGCGAGCCGTCCAGGGCGCGTTGAATGGCGAAGGCAAGCTACTGCAGGACATGTCGGCCCGGCTGCGCCGCGTCGAAGACGCAGTCGTTTGAAGCGATGAGTTCCCGTGCGCTACCTGCTTTGTGCAGGTAGCGCACGAGTCTCCATAATTGCACTACGAGACATGAGAATAGATATATCGAATTTGCAATTGACCTTGCCATCCGGATCAGCGTGATGCGTTTGCGGTATGATCCGGTCCTGGGACGCCAGACCTTCTTTGCTGCAATCACACTCAGCACGCGAACGTTCTGGTTGCAGCGCTGGGATACCGCCCGCTCAATCAAAGGGAGACCTTTCGCGTACTCTCGCGACGGTCTGATGTGCTGGACACGTGGCTCCCACTGACGCAGCAATAGTCAGATCATTTTCGGTGTCTGCGGCTGATGCGCATCGGCGCGACCTTCGGACAACATCGATATCTACCCTCCCTCCTTACGTGCCCGTTTGACAGCGCCCGCATTGCCCCCAGGCCCGTCCAGAAGTGAACTCGCGTGACTGCGCGCGCGAAGGCTCTGGTAGAGAAACAGTTGTTTAGGAGAAAACGCACGGAATAGATCGTCAGACTCGTTGTTGACGTACCCGAGGCCGACACACCGAAAGAAGCGGCCGACAAGGGACGCGCAGACATTGCCGCAAAGACTGCCAATAAGGAACCGCTTTCGTTCGAGGTGTCCGACAACCGGGGCTATGTCTGTTCTGTCGATCTCGAGCTTTAAGCGGCTGGGCGTTGCTCTTGGCAGCGAGCAGAAGTCTATCCGGCCTCCAAGACGAACTCGAATAGACCGAAGGTCCTGCTAGCAGCGGAGAGGGAGTGAGCGCAAGCTCACCCCCTACCCGATTTATCAGCTCGGAAAGGTCGGAATGCGGCCCTCAATGCCACCTCGTCGCCGTATCCAACCAGCAGAACCGGGGACTCCGGTACAAACCACCTCTACAAACTGGCAGTGGATAGGATTGGGAGTGACGCTCCTGACTCGCCGGTCGAGTAGTAGCTTACGTGGATAAAGGGCGCCTGCAGGAATTCCTCGACGAAGTCGTCGAGGGTTCGATTTCCACGAATCAGTTCGTAAGGCTTGCTTTGTGCAAACGCACTTGCGGATCGAAAACGAGCGCGAACTTTCTCAATAGCTTCCTCCGGAGAGTCCCGTAGGATCTCTTCAAACCAGTCTTTCTGATCTTCACTGTCAGGCGGAGAGTTGCGCTCGTAATAGCGCATTCGCCCCATCAGCCGAGTACCCAATGGATGTTTCGAAAGGGCAGCACACCAGTTGCTCGTTTCCGAGACATCCACAAACCACACTGCCAAGATATCTTCGTTCAGAAGAATGCTCATTTTACTTACCTATAGCATGAATCCCGGTATGACCGGGTTCTCATACACACGCAGGGGCCGGCGTGCGCGCACAACGCTTCGTCGTGGGCCCGCACTGCCGGGTCATCAAGACAAGAGGATCGAACTACTGAGCACCGTTGGAACGCCCACCACAGAGACGCTCCCGATCAGGCGCGGCGCCAGCCGCGCAACTCCTCGGGCACAAGAAGGTAAGGGCATCAATGACAGTTCAGAGGCAAGGCCACACGGGCCCTGCTCCCTGCCTAAGTACATGCAACGATCAGGGTGCTGGCATGTAGTCTGCAGAACCGGACCACGGACACTCCACTGCGAACGGGATTCAGCGGCGGTGGCGAATGTGCGCGTAACACCGAAAGCCCACGACGAGGGCGATTAGTACCAACCGGGTACGCCGTTGCGGGCTACGGCCCAACCTGGAGCGCTGGTCAGGGGGCTGATTTTGCTGCCTCTCGTGTGAGGTGAAAAGTCGTTTCGCCGTCTCTTCAGGCCCCGCCCGCGCACCTCGCACGGCAACCGGACACCCTCCTACACGCCGTTCTCGGGGCCTGAGGTCGAAGAGTTTGTCTGGAGCCTTCTGCGAGATGTCAGCGCAACACTCCGCCACAGTTCGGTGGGTGCCTTGGCGATGATGAGGGCGGTAGCTCGAACCGCAGGACGCTCACAATTGAGCCTCAACCTGAAGAAGTTCAATCAGTTTCAGGGGGAGCAAAGACCTGCGCGTGCATTGATGCGACTTCATTCTACAGTCGAGTGATCTCAATCAAGATCTCTCTGCGTGGAATGCTAACGTCGATGACACACGAGACCCGAATTTTGCCGCCAGTGTCTCCTCGCCCGATGCGGCGAGACAGACGTATCCTGTGCAGAAGCGGCGGGCAAGGCGACCTCTTTGCGGGCGACTCGCCAGTCGCCGCCGCCTGTGGTGTGGGCGTCAACTCGGTCGCGATGCTGATTGAGTGCATCCGACGCGGCGAGCGAATCGACGTCGCATTGTTCGCGGACGTGGGTGTTGAGGACGAGGGCACGTATGCCTACATTCCCCCATTTCAGGAGTGGTTGAGCGGGCGGGGCGTTCCCCTGATCACGGTCCGACGCGAGGTTCGCGATTTCAAACACTGGCCAGCCTATCGGACACTCGAAGAAGAATGCTTGATGCGGGGCACCCTGCCCAACAAGGCATTTGGCGGCGGTGCGTGTTCCGATAGCTGGAAAATCGTCCCGCAGCATAGGTGGATCCGATCCTGGCAGCCGGCTATCGAGGCTTGGGCATCGGGCAACCGCGTCATCCAGCTGATCGGCTTTGACTGCTCTCCTGCGGATAACCGGCGCTATCGCAAGCGCTTCAGACACGATGATCCACGCTACCGTGTTCGATTTCCGCTGCGTGAGTTCGGTTGGGATCGGCAGCGCTGCATCGAGGCGATCGTAGCGCAAGGGCTGGCCGTTCCGCCCAAGAGCGCCTGCCATAACTGCCCCGTCAAGAAGATGCACGAGGTGCGCGTCACGCCCGTGCCAAAGCTCCGGCGCACTGTATTGCTCGAAGCTCGGGCCAAAGACAACGGCGTGCGGATCGACGGGCTGTGGCGAAAACCGATCAAGGGATGCCGGGGTGCGACCCCGAGACCCGGCTCCATGACAGAGTTCATCCGCGCGGAGGGGCTCATCGCGAACGCCGAGATCGAGCGCATCAAGGAGATTGCAGTTCCCGATTTGAAGAGGTGGATTCAATGGGCGACTCATCGTTCGCCGCGACCCGAGATGAGCGATTGGCTCACCAGCTTCGATACGGCCGCGGCTGCCGGAATGCACCAACCCCCGAGCGCTTTGCTGGATCTCGCGTAAGGACACCCAGGTCGCCGAGGTCTACGTCCGTTACCAATACCGCCAGACACCCCGCGGGGGACTGGGAACACTCTCCAACATTTGCAAGAATCGCGATCGTTTTCTTCGATGACCACCGGGTGTGTGGCCTAGCCGGTCGCCATAAGCTGGGCGAGGAGGCACGAGGCTAGGCTGGAGCGCCTTAGGTTGTTGATACCGGAGCAGCATACGACAACTGGCCTATGAGCCATCTGGCCCGCGGGCGCTAGCGGCCAACCGATCACCTTACCCCAAGGATCACACATGGGAGCTTGATTGAGGGGCCCCGCCCGGCCGAGCGGCAGGGACCCCGATTTCAGTCGGCGACCATCATTTCTCGACCCGTCGCTCGTTTGCACTGACTCTTCGGCGTGCGAACAAACAGGGCTGCGGCCAGACCTCCTGATCGTAGTCAGGCTTCCAGGGATATTCCCCGAGCGGACTCGGCCAGATCACCTGCAACACTCGAAACGACGGCTGGCGATCGGCATAGTACAGCTGAGTGATCGGCATGTAGGGATAGGCGATACCGGGTCGCACGGGCTTGACATAGACTGCATCCTCATCCGGATCCTGCCGGTGAATCCGTTTGCCGATCGGTACCGGCTTATTGCCTTCAATATAACGCTCAACGAGCTCGGTGAGTATCTCCCAGGCACCACTGTCGTGAAGGCCCACCATGAGCAACTCCGGGTGCCCGAATGACTCCTCCAGCCCCACCGTATAGATAGTCGCGGGATCATACTCGTCGAACGCTCCGGCAACGCCACAGATCACGTAACCGAACTGTTCGATCCCCGCTCGACAGTGCTCGACTAATGTGTTCGCGCTGCGCCGACGCCAGATCCGCTCGTTCACAAACATCTGATCCTCCTTTTCTGGACCGCAAACATGTTTCACCCTCGTCTTGTGTGAAGTTCCTCCGTGACCACGAACGAGGTTCATTTTCTGCCCTATCCGGTACCCAGGAACATCTCGCAAAGGGGCTTCTCCAAGCCCGCATCCGGGCCTCTTACCTGGCTCTTCGGCTTGATACTGTGTGAGTAGGGCGCCATGCGGGCAGGCCGGCGCGGCGCCATCAATCTGCCGTGGGCGTGGATGACCGGTCCGCGCGCGGACCCATCGCGCATGCCGCGGAACCTCAATGTTCCGCCGGAAGCCGTGTGAGGGTGTAGCCGACAAGGCGCCCGCCCACACTTCATCGCCTACGGTCCCGACTCTGACCGCACCCCTTTGCGAGCCGGAAGGCCGAGGCATCCACCGGACGATGTCGTACGGCCGGGTTCCTCTCTTTGACCTCGCAATACGACCTCGTCGCATACCACCGATTCGCCATCAGCCGCCTCAGACGAGCAGGCGCGACTGCACACATGCCCTGGGCTCGACGAGCTCGCGTCAACTCACTCTGCACGCCTCGCGAGTTCAAGGTAACCGCGTATCGTCATCCTATGTCAGACCAAGCACCTGCAGTTCCTGTTTCGTCGAACACGCACCTCTCAGGCGGGTGCCAAGCACCCGCCATCGAGAGCAACCCTACCGTGACCGCCCGACAACACTTGGAGGGCGCTCACGAGGAGTTGCTCGCCGCTGTGTTGAATGCTGTCGACGGCGAGCCTTCGATCGACATCAAGGGCCTTCCGCTGCATTCACAACGGCTTGTGTGGCATCTGTATGCGCGCCATTACCCGGATCTCGCCCGCTGGATCCAGGAGATGGATATGGAGGCATGGCGCGAGCAGTTCGGGGCTATCTTGAGACTGGACGCGCAAGACATTCTGCGAGCGCTGGACCGGGAGTATCGGGAGGGATCAGGAATCTTGTAGGCCTGCGTTGGTTCGGCATCATCACCGAACCGCGCAGGCCTTTGTGGCCGCCCGAGCTTTGGTGGGGTGAGCCGAGCGCGCAGCTATGTTCACCTGGATCGCAGCGATGCGGTTAGGAGAGCCAGTCGTCGCATAATGATTAAGGGCCATCGTCTCATCTGCTTCAGGTCTTCAGAAGTGGTCACCACTTCCAGTAGGGCACGAACTATGATCGGAAGACTGCAAAGTCCAGACGAGAAACTGGGCACTTCCAGATCGGTGTAGCTTCCATAGGTCTCTCGCCACTGGGCGGCCTCGGCCACGAGTACCCCATAGTCCGGGTCCATCCAGTGCAGTCCCCCGCTGAGGCGACCGAGGTGCGCGCGACCCCCGTCGCGCGCACCAGAATCACTCAAGATGCCGAGATGTAGCGGCTGGAACTCGGGTCGTACCTCAGGAGATTCGTAGTGCCGTCGAGATAGCGCAAGTCGCGCGGGAAGGCCACGACCGCCGCCTGAGGCTCGCACTGCAAGCGGGCGCGCAGCACCTTACGTACTTCGGCTTCCGTCTGAAGCGCGCGCTCCAGGATCTTTCTGGAGAGCTCAGGCTCCATGGACTCTCCGCAGTGCTCGGACACGCGCCCCAGCGGCATCCGCCAATATCGGCACACTCCCTGCTGAATATCGGACACCAGAAGGTAGGTGTGACGATAGCTGAACCCCACCGTGTCCGTCGTGTGAGTCTCAGTCGGAGCTGCCAGATAAATCGGAAGTTCCGTCTGATGGGTTGCAATCAATTCCTCGAGCGTGGCGAAGCCCACGTAAAAAGGAGTTCTGTCGGTCATGTGTCTCGCATCCTGTCAGCACAGGGGGATCGTGACGATAACGCCCTCAGCTGCTGTGTGAAGTTTTAACGGAAGGTCGTGGGCCTGTGCTCGTCGCGCAGACCGTCTGTTGGTGTAAATGCGCTGATGAAGACGGGGGTGATTTCGAACGCCCGGGCTCATACCGCCTCGACACCTTGCCCGGCACCGATCCAATGGAAGATCGAATGCAATGCGCGGTCGAACCGCGAACGAAAACGAAGGCTCAATGCCCTGCAGCGTCCCCGGCAAGACTCGAACGCAGCGGAACGGGACCTACCACCTACCCGCGTTTGCGGCCGACGGCGCGGCGGCGTGCCGCGGCTCCCGCCAAGATCCACGCGCTCACCTCGGCCGCGAAGCGCTGATCGCAGGTTTCGTCCTTATCGCAGGACGTACTGAAGTGATAGAGCGTACCCTGAGCGCGCAGACACTCAGCAAGGAGTGCATCAGGCGGCGCCGCCAAGCTTTTGCTGTCCGGCTCGGGCGCCAGTCTGCGTGTGTGATCGATGCTCACGATATCCAGCTGCGCGACGGGACGTCCGTTCGGGCCCAGACACTCCACTTGGAATGCGATGCCGCGTTCATAGATCGATGAACCGGGCAAGCTCTTGCGCAAAGTGATCAAAATCTGCTCTGACTCTAACATCTCTCGTTGTAACCGCAGCAGACCGCTCATCGTGCCGCGCTCGTGCGCACCGCCGAGGAGGACCAACCGCTCTCGTGAGTAAACGGGTTGCGCGAACATATTCTCGACGCGCACGCTCTGATCACCCGCAACGAACTCATACAGCGTGGCATGCGCCCCGGGAGCGCCGATAGCCTCTGGAACCGTCTGCACCGATTCGAGGGACCCCTCCACGGTCGGCGGGTCGGATGCGCCGCCAGGTGCCTGCAACGCTCCATTCAGGTCCATCAGGGTCAGCTCTCTGATGCAGGCGAGGTACACGCCGTGCAGCGAGGAACCAGATCGCGTGGTGGCACGGTAGGCCTGTATGCGTCGGAGAAGATCCGGCAAACCCGCCGGATGACTGCGCGAGTAGTCGTACAGGCGACGGCCAACCGCAAGATCCAAACTCTTCGCAGCTTCACGCAAAGCGATGTATTGCTGGTGCAGGCTATCCTCGGCGGCGTACGGATAGACTACCTGCAGCCGTGCCGCCTGAAACCACCGATACAACAGTGAGGCCAGCGACGATTCACAGGGAGGCTGCATCTGTTCCGCTGGAAGCCCGGCGTACGCGAACGCGCATTGGGTTGCATGTGGGGCGCGCTCGGTCATGTGTGCCAGGCGGTAGGTTTGCGGGCCAGTCCTGCGCACGAAGAGAATCGGGGCGGCTTCCCGTCGCGACCGGCAATCACACGCGAGCCACAGACGCGACCGCCAGATCTCCTGTAGGAAATGGGCGGCTTCCGCGTCCTCTGACCCGTCGCGATGGTCGCGCAGAAGGCTTCTTTCCTCCATGGACAACGAGCGGTGCACGAAGAGAATTGAACCCGCAGGATGAGCGTAAACGAGATCCATGACCGCATCAGGCCCTACGTTGCATCGCTGCGATCCTTAGCCGGCCCCGGCAATACGCGCACGGCTCACTCTCGTTGAGAATCCGATCGGCCCCACATCGGATGCCGCTGCGAGATTGGTTGCTGGATCCGCCTCGCCTCGAGTCTCGCCGACCATGTCCACGAGCGCGTCCGGATCTTCGGCGATCCCCTCGCCCTGCGCATCGCGGGGTCCTTGCGCATCGTCCTGTTCCCCGAGCACGGCTCCGTCGTACTCGGATTCCTGTGGTGACCCTTCGTGCCCGGCATCCATGACGGCGCTCTCGGACTCGAGTGCCGCCGCCGGTTCAGGCGATGCGCTCACAGCCGCTGGCTGGAGGGTCGGGCGCGCGCTCTGCCTCGCCAAAGTAATCCGCGTTCGATTCGCCAACTCGCGCAGGCGGTTGGTGATCTTGATCAGCCGGCGTTGCCAGTTCTGGCTACGATGCACGACATCGTGAGTCTTCGCGAAACCCGCCAACCACAGCGCGTCGTACAGCATCAACAGCTGATCGGTCTGCTGGATCAGCGCGAGAAACTCGCGCGCCCGTGGCGTGGAAAACGTGGCGACGGTCTCGAGGCGATCCTCATAATCGGGAACATCCGTGACCTTGACCTGATCCCGCAGCACCTCCGTGCGCTCGAGATCCGATGCGAGGTCCGTGCGGGCCTTGTCGAAGGCCTCCGTGATCACCGTCTCGATCGCCGCGGCCGCCTCGTCCTTGTCCGCTGCGCGTGTGCGCACGGTGAGCACGTAGAGGTCTGCCTTGAGGCGATCCCAGGTCCGGTAATACACCCGCTGCGCATATTCTGTATGCAGCGTGATCTTGCACTTGCTGACCGGAATCGCACGTGGGATCACGGTGCGCGGTTCGCGACGCCTCGGCTGCCCGGAGGCAGCGCCGGGATCGGCGCGCACCTCCGACGCGGGCGCCGACCCTAACACCGTCGCTGAGGCCAAGGTTTGTTCATCAGACATACTCGCCTCCACGAGAATAGCGTGCCTTTGCGCAGCGCAACCGGGTCCAGTTTGAAGGGGTATTACACTTGCGATGCCGACGGGGCGCGCCGCGACCCGTGGCCGATGCGCCCGGTAACAGCGTGTGATGAGCGCGCATGATATTCGAGGTCCTAAGGCAACAAGCGCGGTTCAAACGCGCTACTCGTTCGACTGAAAGCATGATCGGCCACTACTCCAAAGGAACGGCTGAGTGCGCTCCAGAGTCCCGGCGGGGCGGTATAGTCGCGCACAGCCTGAAGGTGAAATTCGCTCTCGATCAGCGAGTTGACATCACACAACTCATCCACCAATCCCAGCCGGAGCGCCTCCTCTCCGGTCCAGTAATCCCCAGACCACAACACGCGCGGATCTCCCTTCAAGCGCTCTCCGCGCCCGGCCTTCACCGCGGCAATGAATTGGGTATGAATGGCATTCAATAGCCCGGTCGCCTTGCGTTGATCACCACGTGAGAGGGGGCGGAAGGCATCGAGGCGCGCCTTGTTCTCGCCGGCCACAAACACGCGCCGCTCGATCCCGAAGTGACCGATCGCCCGATCCAGGCCCCAGCCGCTCATCACCACGCCGATCGAGCCGGTCATGGTGCTGCGGTTGACACACACCCGATCGGCGGCCACCGCGATGTAATACGCACCGCTGGTGAGCATGTCCTCGCCCACCACACGCACGGGCTTGTCCGGATACCGCTGTCGAAGTGCAATCAGGCGGTCGTGAATGAGCGCGGACTGCACCGGACTGCCGCCCGGGGAATTGATGAGCACGACCACGGCGCGCGCGTGGATATCCTCAAAGGCCGCCGAGAGTGCCGCGCTGACCTTCTCTGCGCTGGCCTGTTGATCCGCGTCGATCACGCCTTGCACGCGTACGAGCGCGACATAGGGGGCACGCATTTTGGACGGCGCCAGCAGACTCTGCACACCCACGCTGTAGCTGATCGCGGTCGCGAGAAAGGCGACAGCGAGACAGACGGCGCGGATGTTTTTCCACCGCCGATCGGCGCGTAACGCACGCTCATGCAGGTGCGCGAGCGCCTCTTGGGAGCCCACGATGCATTTCACAGCCTCAACTAACTTCGATAAGGCGCGCTCGGAGTTGGGTCCTTGATTGAAATCCGGTCCCTCAGGCGGGGGTGTATCTGAGGCCGCGCTCACCGCTGCACACCTATGTCAGTGATCGCCGCAGAGATCGAGTCGTCCAACTGTGCCTCCGATCCGCCATCCAGTAAGGAACTACCTACAGCAGGGTAGCCACAGGATCGGTCGAACCAGGAGCCTCGAGACGGTATTACGATGCTCCTTTCCTGGCTGTGACCCGGCGACACGCTACGGGGCGAGAAGACCGCTGCCGCCCGGGCGCGATGCGAACGGCTTTGAGGTGAGACCTCGATGCCTGCCACCTCCAAACGAAATTCGTTGCAAATCCGTGGGTCGGGCACCCTATTCATTGATCTTGAGTTCATCGAGCGTGCTCCGAAGATTGGGTCAGTAGGTTCCGCATTCCGAGATAACACGTTGAGGGATTGCCCGAACACGGCCAGCCGGCGTTGGAGCGCGGACTGGTTGTGGCGATGAGCGCTCAGGAGTGGCCGGCGGAGTGCTCACGCAGCTGTCCGCCTCGCGCCGGAGCGACGAGAATTCTGCGCACGATCTCGGCTCTGACCGCATTGGGTACGGCCAGGTCGCACAGCCTGACTTCCTGCTCCATTGCGCGGTGAGGGATCAAGATCAACGCCCCGAGACCGAGGAGTCTGTCCGACAGGGTTTGGGCCACCTGAACCGATCGTATCTGCTGGAAGTCCATCTGCCAGGCATAGCGGCGCAAGCTCACGCCCTCCCAACACCAGAGGATCTTGGTGACACCCCGCGCATCCATTTGATAGGCGTTCGATATCGGATACCACACATAGCGCAAGGCGCTCAGCACGATCAGAGCGACACCGGCCAGCGCGACAGACTCAGTGGCGACCTCCTCGAGGAGCGCCGATGTGGGAAGCGCAAGATGCAGCACACGAAATACGTCCCGCGGCACCAGGGCAAGGTAGGTGCCCAGGAGAGCAAGCAACAGCTGGCCCCATGAGGCGCGCCAGGCCGGTCCGATTCGACACCGATCGGGGAACGGCAACACACTTTGCGCGCGTATGGCCATGGATTGGGACAGCGGCACGCGCGCAGCCCGAATACCGCTCCGGGTCAATGCAGTGGCTGGGCTGGGCTCCGGACAGCTCACCGCGAAACCACCCTCCGGGTGGGGGATGACTTCTGGAGAAACACTGGGCCCCAACTCGGCCGCCAATTCGTCTCGTCTTTCGGAAGCGGCTTTCCAACTCGGAAATGGGCGTCCATCGGTTGCTAGGATCCACGGCCTCATTTCAGCCCTCCTGGCGCGCGAGATGCTACGCGCGCTGTTCGTGTCGTCACCGTAGTCGAACGCGGGCGCGGCAAGGTGAGTCGTATGAGTCCTTTCGAGACCGCTTACGAGGGCTCGACGGTTACGATCGAAGGAGTCGCAAGCGTTGGCGCGCGCCAACCCACTGCAAGACCCAGACGAGCGTGCAGAGCGTCGGCTCCTTCTAATGTGAAGCCCGCCGTGCGGATTGCGCTACGCCTCCAACGTCAGCCGCGCCTACTGGCTGGGACCCTCGATCGAGCAAATCCGCAACCGTGCGCGAAATCCTGCGGACCTGGCCGGTCCGCCATCCAGTCACCGCAGCGAGCGCTTGTGTTTGGTTCTTTGTATCGCGGTGGTTACACGCCGCCGCACCACCCCATGCCGGCGTCGGCCGAGCGAGTGTCCGTCGCTGCCTCTCGTGAACAACATTCGAGCGATTCAGGGTCTTCGCATGGGAGTGCCGGCTTGTAAGGCGACTCGGGTATAGTTAGCTCAACTCATGCCCATCGCCATCAAGTATCTCTGCAAATCGACACGATTACAGCGCACGCGTGCGGCTCGGAATTTGTGCGGCCTCCTCGCCGACTTACCCCCCGCGCAGCAGCTGCTCCTGAATCGGCTCGCCACCGTCTTTGCCTTTGAGGCGAACGATCGAGAAAGCGGCGGAGCCGATTACCGCACACGCACGATTCATCTTAACCTGAAAGAGTTCAACCAGTTCCAATACTGGAAGCGACGCTCGTCCAATGCCAATCAGCGATGGGCCCTCTCCACGCTGAAAGAGGAAGCTATCCACTTTCTTGATGACCATATCGCATTCACCAGCCAGAGGGTTTGGAAGAAGGCCGTTCGGCTGGAGCTGGCCATGGGCAATGCAGAACGCGACATATTGTGTGCCGCGCAGCGCGAACACGATAGTTCCGATACCTGGGAAAAGCTTTCCCCCGAAGAGTACGCAGCCGATCTAACGCTCCTCGAGCGGGCATGTCAGTTTATTGCCGGACGCTCCGAGAGCGCCTCGGAGCTACTGGCCGATCTCCTGCTCGCGCGCAACTATCTGCGACTTCAAGGGCACGCAGAACGGGTGATCGAGCGCATGATGCGAGGCGCGTTTCCGCATACGTATTCACTAGCGCTGCAATTCGAAGCGTCCCTCTTGCGCTGCGCCGCGCGAGGGCTCCTGGCGAATTCAGAGTTGGACAAGGCGGATCAAACCCCAGACGTACAGACTAAACTGCCCGAGTTGCACGCCGAGTGGCGGCGTATCGCCCAGACCATTGAATAGTCGCCGTAAGTCAACAAAGCACCCGGGGCCGCGATCAGGCGGCCTGGCACGGCGGGCGCTATCGGGCCTTCCGAGCGCTTCCAGCGCTGTTCATCCAGGATCTCGGCCACGACGAGCCGACGGTGCTGCTCACCAACGATCGGCGCATTCGGCCGCCAAGCTCAACATGCGCTATGCTCAGCGCATGTTGATCGAGCACGCGCTTTCGGATGCCGAATGGCTCATAGCGCTTCGACTCGATTGCGATAAAAGCGCTGGCAGTTTCAATCAGGACATCGAGACACGGATGTCGCCCTCCCGGCCCCATGGAAACCGAACGACGACCTCCAATTCAACGGAGGAAGCCGCCCATCGGGTCTCACGAATCTGAATGCGGTTCAGCCTTGGGCACGGTATTCGGCGCCGGCTCCGTCACAGCCGTGGTCGGGAGCGCGCGGGACAGTGTCGCGCTTCCCAGATAGGCAGATGACACTGAGAGGCGGGAATGTCCAGCCAAAGCGGCCACCAGCGCCCGCGCCGCCTCATCCGCGTATGGATCGCGGGCCTTCAAGTCTCCGCCTCGGGCGGGCGCCTCGGATCCCGTCAATCGCTTGTACAGGTCGAGCAACACCCCGTGTCTGAATGAGTGCGGCGTCGCGCCCGTGGCACGTTTGGTCAATCCCACCCTGGCACACAGGCGATAGAAGCGCCGCCGCCACTGCTGCAGCTTCCAGCCGCGCGGGATCATCGACTCCGCATCCGTTGCCGCGAACGAGCGTGCCCAATCTAACGCGAGCCTCTGTTCATCGGTCATGGGCAACGGGAGCGTTCTCGGGCGTCCCCCTTTGGTGCCCCACAGGATATGCACACGACCTGCCGCATCTTCCGCCAGGTGGGGTCTGAAGAGCCATGACTCGAGGGCCCGCAGTCCGAAGGCGGCAATGAGGGCGAGTTGACAGCAGAAGCGAGGGTCGAGCGCGAATGCACGCGCCAGAATGTCGCCTAGCTCCACTCCCGATCCTCGCTCCGAGCGGTCTCGATCAGTCGCTACGCGTCGGCGCGTGAGCTCGGGTTCCGCGGCGATGATCCCATCGATCACCCGCGTGAGCTCAGGCTTCTGAATCCAACGGCACAGAGTCCTCAGGTGCGAAATGTTGGTTGCCAGCGTGCTGGCCTTCAGCCCCCTCCCCCGCCACTTGTCGATGATTGCTCGCACGTGCTTGGAACGTAGATTCTTGAGTTTGCGCAACTCGTACTCGTCGCAATGAAGGTCGAGCAGCGCCCGCTCGATGACGATGCGGCGCTCGTGCTGGGTCTTCATACCGACTTGGGCCGCACTGCGCGAGCGGCGGGATAGATGCAAGCGATAATGCCGATTGAGGTCCGACATGAGCGCGCCCCAGGCGCTCTGCGATCGCCGATGTGCGTGTGTGGAAGACATGAAAAACCTCCTCGACTCAACCTCTGTTCGGCTCTCTCCGGTTTGCTGTTCCGTCTCGTGTCGTGAGTTTTTGAGTGCAATTACTCCCCGATCTGAAGCCCTCGGCAGTCCGGATTTGACATCGCTCCGGGGTTCCGAGTGTTAGTGCGCGAGACTCAGGTGGTGCCTGGGTCCAGATGACTAGTGACGACCGAGCGCGCCCACTCCCGGCAGGCCGTGCAATCCCACGATCACAGCTGGCGCGTTCGCCGCAGGTGAGCCGCAGAGAATTCAGTCAGCTAACAACGTGTGGGTGCAGCACCGACGGGAATGGATGACGCCGGGCCCACTCCTTTGAAGCCCCCGACGAGAGGGCACATCGAATGGCGCACTCTATGAGGGGCGTTGGGAGAAGCTGAGGCGGCCTGATCAGTGGATTCGACATCCACTGAGCGGTAGCGTCCCGGAAGACCTGCAAATCAGCATGACAGCCGGATCCACCTGTGCACATCAGCCCAAATGCATCGGGGTCTTCGCGTGCGAGCGCTCGACCGGGTATCAAACCCAGTGGCATGACGTGCCGGGTGCGCGTCTGGGAGCTTGCCCTGGTGGCCAATTTCTACGCTGTGCCGCGGGGGGTGTCAACGTACAGCCTGCGCAGAAGTCCACACACTCATCGAACGATGGCGGTCCTCTCATCGAGTGCTGCGTTCGGCAGGTGATTAGCCCGCCGAACACATCGACACTCCGACGATCGAGCCGGTACGCGTTCGCTGCGGAAGTGACGCGCCGCGCTCAAGGGGAAGGCGCACACCGGCCGGTACGGAGCGAGTGAAGCGCGTCGGGCCGGGCGAAGTCGTTTCGGGGTCAGCGGTGGGATCGGAAGGGCGTCCAGCGCACACCAACGCTCCGGAGATGATCCTGGCGAACCGGGGGAAGTGACCAAAACCCCGCAATGCCCTGGGTTTGGTGTTTTGGCAGTAACGAACTCGTTCAGAATGTTCAGTATGTCCTTGCCCATCGCGGCCGAAAACGTGGGCCATCTGGCCAATAAGCGAGCGGCGGCCGGCCTGATCCTTCCAAGCGCACGAGTGCGTGGGTTACATCCGGCGTTGACACATGGCCCCCAATCCTCCTCCTTCCGCAGACCCGGACCGTTGTGTTTTAGGCTCTAGATCGCCCGGGCATTGGGCGTGAATTGATGTCTAACAGTCGACGTCCTGGCCGAACGGCCCCCTGCCGAATCCTCGGGAAATGTCCTCGCCTGCAAGGTTAACCTGATAACGTCGACCGCCTATGAGCGCTCAGGAGATCCTGGTGGGACCTCCTGAGCGCTGTTGACGAGTCCGGCGGCCGGGTACTAGTGTTGGGTGGCACGCGCGGCAGCCACCGCTCGCGGCGGCGGGCCGCGCTCGATCCTACGTTGACGCTCGAGCGTCTGCTTTTTCTGGGCTCGATCCCTGTCGAGCGCCACCTCCGCTGATTCCACATCAGCCTGTCATGCGTCGGGCGCTATCGCGCGCGACAGTATTCTGGAACTCGCGCGTGACATGCTGCGGGTGGCGCAACCTCCGCCTCCCGACCCGTCTACACGCCCCGAATTCTTCCCGACTTTCCTTCAGCCAGCGCGGTCGCGCTGGCTGGCCACAACGCGGCGCGCGCCGCGTTCGATCTGGGCCGCGGCAGAGTCGCGGTCTATCCAGAAATATAGTTTCCAGGAGATTGGACGTTTATGAGTGAATCGCATACGAACAAAGAACCCGCGGTGCACGTTGATCCGAGCTTGCGCGAGTTAGCGGCGGCTGGGGCGATGTACAAGAACGAAGCGGATGGCGCGAGGACTGCTGAGCGGCTCAAACTTCGCCCGCTCATCGAGTTAGTGGGGCCCGAACTACTGACGCTGTCGCGTCACCAATATCGGTACATGGAACTCGCGTTGGACGTTGCGGAGCGAGACGGACAGGATTTCGCGCTCCTGAAGAAGGTCTGGCCCCTCTTGGAGTGGACATCGCCGGTGTGCGTCAGCGATGAGGTGTACCGTGCTCACGCGCGCGAGATCCTCAATCGGGTGCTCGAGGGTAAACCCCTCCAACCGGGCACTCGCGCGGAGGTGCTAGCCGCGTTGGCGGCTTCGGCCGCTCGGGCTACGCCGGACGCCACGGCGGGGAATCTTTTGCTGTTGCTCTTTGAGGAGGTGTGGGGTCCCTCGTTCTACTTGGACCACAAATTCCCGCCGGCACCGTCTTGGAGTGCAACGATCGAAGCGACATTGGGAAAGTTGTCGCTACAGTTGCTGCAGGAATGGCGGGAGTGTCTGCCCGCGATGGCTTCGGACAATGCAGGTTCCAGCCCGGTGGCTTGAGCCGGCGAGGCGGCGAGCGGCCCCGCTCTTGCGGGGTCCGCCCGCCTGCACCGATTACGGTGCCCGATGATTCCTGGCGGCTTTGTCCGTGAACCGCCGAATATCGCTCATTGTATGAGTAAACAGAAATGATTGATTCCGAAAATCCAGCGATGCCTGAGAAGGCTGAGGACAACTATGACTAACCAACCCCCGGAACAGCGAGTCCCCGAAGGCGCGCGCGTGATCACAAAGCCGCTCGTCATCATGTACGAGACCGAGAACCACTCTGTGAACTGTGAGCTCTGGCCCAGTCAACAGGTGAATAGTTGCGAGGCATACGGACTCATCGTGTGTGACCTGGTGCGGCACATCGCCCGGAAATTTGGCGTCGAGGAAGATGCCGTCTGGCGGTGGGTGGATCTCGAGCGGAATCACCACACCACTGAGATTCGGAGGCGGTCATGAAGGCTCCGCAGTCCAAGGATCAGTGCAATTGTGAGCACTCGGATGCATGGCGGTGCGCGGTGGCTCGCAACCTCTCGACGGTTGCCTGTCACTGCCATTGTCATCGATATCTCGACGAGCCGCGCTCACAGCGTGACTTCGATTCCGACCCAAACATCGTTTATGGCGATGGCGGCGAGAAGGACTGCATATGAGCGGAGCATCCCCTACTCCAACCCCGGATGAGTATTGCCCCTTTTGCGGCAGATCTAACAGCGCGCCGCATGATGATGCGTGCCCCCGTCCATATGATCGAGTGGCTGAGCGGAGTATTCCGCCGTCCTCAAACCAGCGCAACGACGAACGTTGAAGCGTCTGAAAAACAGTCTCTCGAGGTCCCGTTCGGACAGTTATCCGTCCGTCCCACTTTGATATTGTGCGAGAAGGCGCCGTGTCGACCGTTCGGCGCGGCGCTATCGATCTCGCCCGAGTTCGAATGACGGCCACTCTTACACTCTGTCCGGTTTCGTAAGGTCCGCGCGAGCCCATCGCGCACGCCCGCGGTCGCGTCTAACTTCCGCCAGACGACACTTGATGCGCGCCGTACTCGGCACCCGCAGCAAATCTCACTTCCAACGATCCCGTCGCCTCGACACGCGCCTTGCGCGCGTCAGGCGGCGGAGATCCTCCCTTCGGCGACTCGTATCGTCCGGGCCACCTTCAAAGGCGGCCTTAACGATCCGATGTCGCCGCATTTCGACCATTCGCCCTATAAGGAGGAGCGAACTCATGACCAAGAAACGTAAATCCGCCCGCCCGCGCGCGGATGCAAAGCCTGTATCCGCCAGCGAGCGCGCGGATGCAAAGCGAATTGGCGCAGTCCCACCCACAAAGAAAAAGGCTGCGGCTCATATGCATATCCTCAGTTCCTTGGTGCAAGGCATTCACCCTCTAACGGCAGAGGAGTTACCGGGTGATAGCGTGTGCCAAGAGCCCGTGGTGATTCGAGCCATTCTCGCGGCTCAACGGGCGCTGGAAGAGAAGGAAGCACGCGAAGCGCGCAGGGCCGCCCTTCCGGCGAACATCGGAAATCCTTGGACTGCTGATGACGAGCAGCAACTCGTCCAGGCGTTTCAACGACGGGATTCCCTACCGGACATCGCACAGAACCTCGGACGCACAATGCGGGCAATCGAAACGCGGTTGGTGCGATTGGGCCTCATGACTCTCGAACAGCGAAAGACGACCGACGTGTTCGGCGCGAATAGCTAATCGCTTTCGCGTCCCTCGCGCCACGCCACCCAAGAGCGCTGCGGTGGCAGCGTGTTCCCAAGAGTTCCCCATGGAATCAGCGGTCGTTTCGTGCCGCCGATTTCCGCTTATCTGGAGGCAATAACATGACCTCGCGAAATGCCAATGAGATCGAATCCCTCATCGATTCTACCAAAGCGCCCACCAGCGCCTTCGAGAAGCCGCTGAGTCGAGAAGATCTTCAATTCAACAGCCCTGCGGCGCTAGCCACAGCGCCGGATCCTCGCACCAGGCCAACGTACGCGTTTCTGTCCACCCAACAGATCGTGGATGCGCTGCGAGATGTCGGCTTTGTTCCGTTCAGTGCCGCTCAAGCCGCATCGCGGCGGACGAGTCCGCAGTTTGCGCGACACGTCATCCGTTTTCGCCGGCGTTACGAAACCGTGATGCTCCGCGACTGTATTCCCGAAATCATTTGTCTCAATGGGCACGATGGTCGAACGTCACTGCAATTCCGAATTGCGCTCTGGCGGCCCATCTGTACAAACGGATTGATCGTCTCGGAAGACACGCTGGCCGCGTGGAAGATTCCGCATAGACGGAACCTGCTGGATCAAGCCATCGCTGCCGTCATTGCGCAGAGCGAGCAATTCGCAGCGATCGGGCAGTGGGTTGAGCGAATGGAACAGACCGAGCTCCAGGAACCGCAGCGGCTAGAATTCGCTCAGGAAGCACTGGCCTTGCGGTTTCCCAAGGATCGTCACCCTCGAATGCCTCCAGCACGGTTGCTGGAGGCACGGCGCACCGAAGATACGGGTCATGACCTCTGGCACGTTTACAACGTGGTCCAAGAGAACGTCATCAAAGGCGACCTGGAGGGCCGCACTGCCTCGAATAAACCCATGCGCACCCGAGCCATCCGATCGATTCAACGGGATGTGGCGTTGAATACGGCGCTGTGGCGCATGGCCACCACTCTGGCGGTATAAAGGTCGATGTCACGTAGAGGGAGGACGCGTTGGCGTCCTCCCCCTCTTTCAGTACGGCACAGCGCCCCAAAATGATCAAAGCGGGGATGACCGATCTGCCCCGTTACTGGGCCGGGCGATATTCCCCGCGGGTTGCGCATTTCAGGTAGGTGCTGCAGGTACGAGGCGGGAGCACGACTGAACGGCGCGCTGGCCTCGTACCTATTTATTCTCTGCGGCGGTCTTCACCGCCTTATCGCTGTACACCAGCATCATGCCGTTGAAGTCATCCGGTTTCAGATGACCGATCCGCTCGAGCAGATCGATGTTGGCAATTGCAAGCAGCGCGTCCTCTGCCGATAGCCGTGTACTACGCGGCCGCGCACCGAGCCTCTCGAGTTGCCTCACCAGGTCCTGAACCAATTGATAGGTGGTTTCCCGATATACGGCGCTCCTCCATATCCGGTCCCAACCGGAGCGCAACTCCTGGAACATGGCGTCGAGATCCGCACAATCGGCGTCACGGACCGAGACGTTCAACCCATTGGGGCGATCACCCTGGTAATGCGCCGAAATGCTGATCAGGTTCATGACACGCCTCTGTCGGCGGGTCCGCATCGCCTTGTTGGCACCTCGACAGAACAGATGTCGGGAGCCTCTCCAAGCATCCGATGACCACGCAATTGCGGCGTACCGCAAAGTCTTGCCTCGATATATCGGTCTTTACACACGTGCGCAACGAGCGCCACTGCACCTAACTTCTTCATAGGAGTACTCCAACTCAGTGAGACGGCAGACTCTGGCGGTATAAACCGGTTCAGGTGCCGAAAGCACCTCATCGCCTGCCGCAGGTTCGATCAGTCAAAGACAGGCCGGATCGACTTCCGTCGTGGCCGGCGACCACTTCGCGCTAGGTTCAAAAACCCTGCGCGCTCTGCAAGAACCGCTAACCCGTGCCTCCAAAGTCGCGGTGCGCACGGGATAGGCCGAAAGCACATGCACACCGTCGCGCAACCCCAATCGGCTCGGGCACGGCGTCCTCAACCGCACGCGGATCGTCCGATCACGCCTCCCTGCTGGCCGGGTCGCCTTGCAGAAGATCCGCTCGATGCGAGCCTGATCGACGGGTGCAATCCGCATCGTCTGTTTGGCCTCGACCGCCATGCCCGCAAACCCCGCCCACGTTCGATCGCGCCGGTCTCAAAACCGGTCACCGCTTGGCGGACAGAGGCGAGGGCCGCAACGTGAACCGCGCATTTCGCGTTCGCACTCGAATGATCCGCGTTCTGCGATCACGCCAGCCGCGACGGAATCACCTGCCCGCGGTGTCCAACCCCGCATCGTGCACGGCACGCCGATCACGCCGGGGTATCTCCTCGACCAACTGGCCGGCGGATCCTTCTGTGTTTCGCATTCATCACCGCACCAACTGCATCGCGTAATGGAGCTGCTGGCGCCCCACAGCCTCCTGTTGCTGGACAACGGCGCATTCAGCCGCTGGAAGGCAGGCCGCGGCGTCATCGATCGCGAGCATTTCTGGCTTTGGGCAAACGAGGCTCAGGAGCTGTGCGAGTTGGCGATCGCCGTCATTCCGGACGTCATCGGCGGAGCAGAAGATGCAAACTGGCGCGAGGCCTCGTGCGCCGTCAGATCGTCTCTGAGCGCCTATCCTGAGCGTTGCATGTTCATCTGGCACATGAACGAGAGCTTTGAAGGCCTTGCCCGCGCCGCGCGCCTGTTCAACTTCGTTGGTATCGGCTCGTGCGCGCAGTTCGACGTGCAGCGATACCCTGAGCGGTATCGTGAACGCCTTCGCCATGCGAGTGCGGTCCTGGACTACGTCGAGCTCTTCCACGGTCGGCGACCGTTCGTTCATTTGATGCGTGGCCTTGGCGTCCTGCACCAATTCACTCGCTTTGATAGCGCGGATTCCACCAACATTGCACGCAACCACCACCTCGCTCGCAACGAACCCCGGCACGTCGCCGCCCTGGCAGCGCGCATCGAAGGTCGCATCCGGCGGCATTGCATCGCCGGCGGCGTTGCGCACCCCACGTCTAACTTCGAGGAGGGTCCCTCAGAGTCAGTGGTCCAAGGGCAGTCGCTTGCTCACGCTCACGACCTTTTGAGACAGCTGGTTGAGCGGATTCAGCACGGCGATACTCGGTGGCTGAACCTCAATGCGACGAAACTTCTGGACAGTGATCCGAGTGCGGACTGAGTTCACGTGCAGTCGCGCGAAGGCCTGCTTTCACGGGGCTAGACGATCCCGCCAGTGGCCCGTACCGTCTCGTACCATCTAGTGCACCTGGTGCAGATAGCGACCGGTCTCATGCGGTGTCCGGGTCAATCCCGACACCGCCCTTTTCAAGCGCTCCCCTCGTGCTTGCAAACCCACCGAGGGTGTACGGACACACTCTGCTCTACCCGACCCAGACAGCCCGTATGTCCAGCATCAGACTCCACGCCTGAATCATTTCGGTGTCGTCTCGCTAGTGGTTGGCCACACAGGCTTTCCGTACACCGTATCGCCGTCCGCAACGCTACGCCCTCGCGCGTACGCCGTTTCGATCGGTGCGTTGAAGATCTCCGCACGCTACCCACATAGAAGTCACTATGTCTCCGGAACCGTTTGATCCGGATGTCACGCTCACTCTGGATCTCGAAGACCTTAACAGCCCCTACCACATCAGTGCTCAAACAGGCGGCAGGTTGCGCGTGGCTCGATGCCTCATATACCAACGTATCCGGGCCGTTGATTGCCTATCGACAGGCGCATCGCTACGTGCTTGCAGCGGTTGGGATCGGGGCTGCGTGTGCGCGTGACGTAAATCCCGTAGGGCAGCCCAAGCTGCCCTATCAAACCCGTCGTTAGAGCGACCCGGGATATCGATCCCGGGTCGCGATCCTGCATAGTCAGCGCGGGTTCTCGAATGCCAGAACCCCCGCCGCAGAGTCGTCGTATGATTCCTTCCGAGAGAAGGGAATCTGGTTTGAACGAGTCCATCTAGGCTTGCGCTGAATTCGTACCCGGCCTCTTACTTTGACAGCCGGGCTGGGCCCGGGATATGTACGACTGCTTACCTCCTTGTCCGACGGATCGCTCAGCCGATAATTGGTCAGCGGGGTAATGCCGACGCTCGACCCTTCAGAAATGGCGTCAGAAAATACTTCGCTTCCATTTGTGACTTGAATGCGCGCTCCGAGTCATGCCGTGCGATATAGGCGCTCTTCGCCGCCTCGACGTCAATACCTGATGCCGGGATCATGGCGGCTTCAACCGGCATACTCCGCGTTTGGGACGTGCGTCCGTCGATGATCCGATAAGCTTTGATGCGCCCTTTCCGAGTGATCGAAGTCACTTCAGCCATTTCGAACTCCACCGATTTCTCCGTGCCGCCGTCTAAGGAGAGGGCCGGCCGGTAAACCTTCAGTAAGAAGAGATCGCCGCGTTTGGCTGGTGTTTCGATAATCCTTTGCTCTGCGCTCATGACTGGTTTCCTGTTTGGTTGATAGCGGACGCTTCCGCTGTCAGCTGGTCCAATGGTCGATCACCGAATCTCGCAATTAGGAAGAACGCTGCGCATAGATTCCGTAATTGTGCAGTGCTATACGCCCGCGATCCGGGGTGAAACACTTCAGCCCCGCCCATAAATGCCCGGACAGCTTCGAGTGCCTCCCATGGATGCGCGGCATACGCCTTTTCAAAAAGGTCGCGCACAAGATCTTCCAGTTGCTCGCGCGGGTTCCGCGGCCAGAATAGAGAACCGGGGATACTCACGGCCTGCGTACCTGTTTGGCTCGTAGCCGACGCCTCAGCTATTAGTTGGTCAGCGAGGCGACTTTCAAGGTCGGCTATTTCGGCAGGGCAAAACGGAGGAAACGGCAGCGGTCGTTGACGCATGTCCTTCCGTAGGCCCGTGAAGATCGTTATCGGAACAGCCATAGAGATCCGCAATCCTGCGCCATGCGCCATCGTCATCTGGAGCGGGGCACCCTGCGTCACTCCAGGCAGAATTCAGGCGATACATCTGCTCGAGCTTTGCTGTGAGATTGATGACGCTCATTTGCTTCGCTTCCGGTTGTGAAGTGAGTCTTGCGGTGTTAGTTGGTGAGCGGATCGGTGCGCGTCCCGTTTGGCGGCGGTGCGCGCAAGAGATGCGCGAGCCCGATAAGCTTTGGCAGAACAGCTTGAACAAACGCCTTCATCCGTGCACCAACGACACAGCGTAGTCTCGATTCGAGCCGTTAAACCGCCAGCCCGCGCAAGGATGAAGCGCCGCACTGAAATGTTCATGGCTCGCCTGCAGGTTTGTTGACGGCAGAAGCTTCCACCCATAGTGGGTGAGAAGACTGGAGCGCTATCGGCAACGCATCTAGCCAGCTATTGGTCTCCGTCCAGCGCTGGAGCTCCGCATCCGTCGTGCCCTTCGGAAATGGGAGGTCCGTGAACTGGTCGCGTTCAACATCGTCATACGTAATGACAAATGAAATCATTTCGAGGTCACCGCAGTAGCTGCATTCCTTGCGGTGTATCTCGGATATGGAAGTTTTCATGTCTGTTTCCTGTTTGGTCCCGGCAGATCGCTCCGCAGATCATCGGAACCGTGCTTCGGTCGCCTCCGGTGTCTCAAACGCAGGAGTGGGCGTTATGCCCGAGACAACACGACAGGGCGCTTGTCTGAGGAAGACGCCAGCGGAGGATTGGGATCTATGCGAGCGTCCGCCAGAGGCAGCGCTCGATCGGCGTGTCATCCCGTGTGTAGGCGCCGGGGTGTGAGTCTGGCGGATTCGTCGGTCCGCGGAAGTGTGTGTTGAAGACACACGCGATGGGCTCGGAATATGCGTCTGCTCGTCATCTACTGTCAAGAGTGTGGGCGAAGGACGCAATGGCTCGGGGGGGAGTAGTGATCCAGCGTCACCCTTAGGAAGGCCTCGAGGTAGTACAGTGCGGATGGCCTGTATCGCTCCACATACCCTCGCGGCAGGTTTGGGAGTGTCTCGAGGCCTCATATCCCAACGTATCCGAGCCGTTCGGTTGCCTATCGAGAGGCGCACATCGCTATGTGCTTACAGCGGTTGGGATCGGGCTGCGTGTGCGCGTGACGCAAATGGCGCCGGTCAGGCCATGCTGCCCCGTTAAGCCCGTCGTTGGAGCGACCCGGGATATCGATCCCGGGTCGCGATTCTGCATAGTCAGCAGGGTTCTCGAACGCCAGCACCCCGCCGCAAAGTAGTCGCACGATTCCTTTTGGAGAGAAGGGAATCCGCGTTTCAACGAGTCCGTCCGGGCTTGCAATGAATTCGTACCCGACCTTTCTTTTGACAGCCGGGCGGGAATATTTACGACTGCTTGCCTCCTTGTCCGAGGGATCACTCAGCAGGTCGTTGACCAGCGCAGGGGCTGCCGCGCGCGCTGTCCCTCCAAGTAAGCCAGATTCAGATCGAGCGGGCCAGCTTCATCCGCTTCAGGGCGTTTCTGCTCGGTCCACTTGCATTTCTCTGTCTCGCTGCCGCAAGCGCAGCATTTATGGCAATCGCAGCAACCTAACCCTCGTTTATGCTTCATGCCTGCCTTCCGACTTGGCTGACCGTGGAAGCTTTCTCCGGTAGTTGGTCCGGAGTAATGCGGACAGTGACGAATGAGCCGTGACGCTCGTCGTAACCCAGGTATTCATTCGGTGTAAAAAAGCGACCTTTGCGGATGGACAGAGCTGCCAGGGCGTCGCGTAGATTGGTGATCTCGCCTCGCTCGAAAGCTCTGAATATCGCTAAGACTTGCAATTGTTGCTCCTCGGATACGGGCATTTGATAGTCGACCGTGATATTCATGACTATTTCTCTGTTTGGTTCCCTGGTGCACGCTCGAAGTCTCTTTTAGCGCGATCCCAGGCTGTTTCCCATTCGACCACTTTGATGGGGGAGTTCACCCCACCGATAGGCGGAGCGGGGCTTGCCCTGGTAATAGTCATGCCAGCCCAAGAACTCCCAGCCCCCGCCATAGGGGCATGACGGTGGTTGCTTCTTTGTTTGCATGATGCCTTAATTTACCTGTTTGGTTGTCGGCGGATCGCTCCGCAGATAGTCGGAACCGTGCTTCAGTAGCGTGCGGTGCCTCAAACGCGCGGTGGGCGTGATGCCCCGGGACAACGCGACAGGGCGCTTGTCTGAGCGAGACGCCACCGGAGGATTGGGATCGACACGAGCGTCCGCCAAAGGCCAGCGCTCGATCGGCATGTCATCCCGGGTGTGTACGCGCCGGGATGCGCATCTGGCGGACTCGTCAGTCCGCAGAAGTGTGTTGAAGGCACACGCGATGGGCTCGGAATATGCGTCTGCTCGTCATCTACTGTCAAGAGTGTGGACGAACGACACATCCGATCCCAGCCGGGATGGATCACACAAAAAATAGCTCGCCAAACATTGCTGACCTGCTGGTCGTCGATTCCCCCCTCTCCCGAGCAGCTCATCAGACTCGGCCGAGCCACAAGGGGTGATTACCAATAGCGAGCGGGACCCTTCAGGACCATGGAGACCTCCGTCATCCGAGGTTCTCTCGAGGCGTCGGGATACGAATCGATCAGCAAATTCGTCCTCTACCTGCGTGCAACTTGCCGAGAGGCGCATAACGCAGGAACTCTCACCCCGGTAAAGCGTGGGGCTCTACTTAAATGAAGGACACAGCACTCAGCCTATGGGCGTACGTCGACGGAGCACATAGGGGTTTCTACTGGCAACGACAACAGATAGTGCATGACGAATCCGCTTCGTTGGTTTTGGGAATCGCTCGTGAGGATGAGCCTCGCGTGTCATTTATAGTTACCAAGGAGGAACCCCAATACGTACCAGATGAGCGTGACCACCGCGCCCCTGCTCACATTACGCCCAGCGCAGTCCAACTCTTAGACTTGGCCGCGTGGAAACGCGAGCACGGGCCGCAGTGGAAGGCTAAGCTGCTCAAGGCGTGGAAAATAGGCGGGCAAGGCGTAAGAGGGTACACGCACCCGTTGCACTGGCTAAGGAATTCCTTCGGGCCAGAATGGTTGAAAAGGCAACGCTGAGAAGCCATGCGGTCGCGACAACCCCCACGAGAGAAGACGACCCGAGCAGACAGCGATTGGGATGGGCTGAGCGCGCGCGGCGTACATCGCGCGGCCCATGCCGGCCGATCAAAACCGGTCGTTGGAGCGACCCGGGATATCGATCCCGAGCCGCGCGCCAATGCTCCGTCGACCTACAACACTCGTCCGCCGCGGGGCGACGCGCACCGTAGACCGGTTCTAGACAGGACCGTGCGCGTTGCACGATCCCCCTCACCGGTTCCTCGATCGGGGCGTCTGACGACAAACCTGCTCCCCTGGCGGGTTCCAAACATACAGTCCAGTCTTCCGATCAAACCTGATCAGATTCGTGCGGCCATAGATGAGCAACAAGTCGGTCCGTACGGCCACCATCGCGGAGATCGGGGGCACCTCAAACCGCGCCCCGATCAAGCCCTCCAAGAGCGCGGCCACGGATCGCGAGCTCGCGGTCAGCCGTTGAACCTCTTGGGGGAACAGGGCCTGACCTCTCATTTCCGGATAGCCTCCCATCTCGAGTCGCCAGTAGCGGCACAGGTCCCCTCGTAGGTCAGCCACCATGACGTACAGAGATCGATTCATGTAGCCGGGGGTACTGGTCGGCACCAGGTTGGACGCCGCGATGACAAACATGGGCGAGTCTTCCTGGTGAGTCTCCAATAGATCCTCCAGCCACGCGTAGCCGAGAAAGAAAACCGAGGGTTCAATCATTGATCACTCCTGTGAGGGTACGCGTACGAGACAGGCGTGAAGCGCCTCGGCGTGTACTCAGCGTTCGGGTCTAAGGTAATCGCTGCGTCTTGCACATCCTGACCACGCAAGACCTCCTGAGGGCTGCGGTTCCGCCCCGGATCGCAGTGCGCCACTCACCTCTTCGAGGAACGGGCATGCGCGGGCAAGTTGTCGCAATCCGGGGGCTCCACGTGCGCGTAGCTCTCCGCTAAGATCGGAGCGTCCTTGAAGGCGTTGTAGGCGCCGTAATGCCCGCACTGCCACCTAACACTCGAAGCAGCTGCTTGCGCCGATATGCGCGATCTCGCCTCGCTCGCCGCTGCCGGTGTCGTAGTTCGTCGTAACGTGACCTCAGCTATACGCCGAGTGTTCACCGCAAGCGGCGCACGCACGCACCTCATCTGCGTCGATGAGACCGGCGAGGTCCCGATCGCAAGCGCTCACGGTTGAACCCTCGGAACCGAGCACGTCCACAGCCGGCGCGTCGATTGAAAGTCACACTGAATAGCCGAATCGTTCATGGGAGGCTCTCCGTGATCGGGAAGCGAGAACCTCTGCCGCCGCAGGCGATAAACGGATCCCCTGCTTCGAGTTGGGTGAATTGAGGATCACAGAAGACGCAAGCGCACTCGATTCGCATCGAGTACCAGGAGCCCGTCACGCCAGGCAGGCGGAGAAAGTGCCAGTAGCGGCAATCTTCTCCAAGACTATCGCTGTGGGCGTAACAGCAAAGCGTCGGTGGAATGCGGCCCAGGCCGCCGTCCGGCACCGTGCCGGACGGCGCCGACCTGGGAAGTGTCGGAGGCGTGCAGCACTCCGCTGTGCCCGCCGTGCTCGCCGGCCCAAGCCCGCGTGATAGCTGAAAGTACACCATTTTCATGGCGTTGTTGGGTCTTGTATGGAATCAAACTGTGCTCGGCCGAGTGACAGGTAAGGAGTGGCTGGCCCAGCCGGCGAGACATTAATCGTTGGAGATAGTTGGCGTTCTGGCGCCCGTCCTTGCAAATCCACCCCCTCCCCGTGCAGTTTGTCTTGAGCGATCGCAGGGTCACCGTTCACGCGTCAATCGATGTCACGATAACCGCCATTGGGTGGGCCTGGCAGGTCGCCGTGTGGACCATGTGATACCTTCCAACCTGTTACGCTGCGATAACGGGCTCGCCAAGGTCGTCGGTGTGGTTTCCAGCCCATCTCAACACGTCTTCTGCTTTGATGTCGGCATACGGGCTCTGAGTTCGCGTCAGATGTCAAGCCCGTGCCCCAACTGGATCAGACCGAGGCGCCACGTATGAATTTCCCCTGCGCTCTCGTTAGCCAGGCCTACGGAGCGGATTCTCCGTAATGTCATTCGGTGTGCTTGCTGAAGCACACTTCAATCGTAATACGCGCTGTAGCTGTTCATCGCCACCGGGCGACCTTCGCTACAGCCGCGCCAGGAGCAACGACGTATGTCGTTCCCGTATAGATGGCCTTGCTCAGTTGCAGTGGATGACTTGTCGTCACTGCGAATACGTATCCGGACACTTCGCAGGTGGCTGTTATAGTCGAGGTCGTCAAGCGAGCCAAGCTCGCACAGCTTACCTTGCAGGTAGCCGGCGATCGCCTGAAACACTTGTGCGAGCTGGCGCTGCTCGATGCTGCACCCACGATCAGTGCCCAAGGTGACCTTCTTCGCAAGCTAGTTCCGGAAGTAAGGCTCCGGGCTTGCCCTTGCGGTTGAGCACGCGGTGAAAAGCGCCCTCAACGGCGAGGTCGAGTTGATACGCGACATGTCCAAGCGCGTGCGCGGAATCGAGGAGCGATTGGGCTGACCTGATATCTGGCAATCTCGCGCCATAAACGCCAGAGGAGAATCGACGGTGGGCGGAGCCTGCTGTCGCACACAAGTCGCGCTCAAGTGATCCGCATCATGGCCTCCGACCCTGGAAGACCATCAGGCAGGACCCGTTATGAGTTCCAGACGACCCAGAGCCTCGCGCGAAGACGCGCAGGCTCTAAACACATGCGCCATTAGGGCTGTACTGTTGGAATACGGCACACAGGCCCAGATCGAAGCGGACAACGAGTTCCACGAGATTGCGGAGCGTTATCTGACCGCGCACCAAAAGAAGCAATTACAGGCGCAGACTTCGAGAGCGACGGTCGAGGAGCGAATCCGGCATACCCTGCGGCTACTCGGTGTGCCCATTCCACCCGAAGTTACTACCGGATGGCAGTCTCCGCCAGACGGGCGTCGGTACCACTGACGCGAACTGATCGAGCTCCCACGCTCGGATCCGTCAGATCATGAACACGCGGCGGGCGTACGTCTTTGGCGCGACCCGCAATCAACCCACTAGGAATCGAGTAATGACGAAATGGATTTAATCGACCGGATGCGTGCACGTACTCAAGCGCATCGCGATAAGCAGCGTTGCGAAGGCGCGTGCAAGAAGGAAGGCACGCACATGAATAGCTACGCCAGCGAATACTTCGCCCGCCTTGACACTGAACACAAGTTGGCGGCCTACGCCACGCACAAACACATACCGAGCACGTTGACCGTAGCGGTTGCTCGCATGGGTTCCTACGCGCTGCGCACCCTGCGCCGGCGCCTTGAAGCGAAATCGCTCACAGCGATCGCAGCCGGCGTCACTGGAACGCATCAGCTGCTGCGCGAGATTGCCGTGATGACTGCGTGCGGCACCGAGCTGTACAACCGCAACGAGCTGCTCGACCCGGCACCGTCGTACGTCGACATTTGGCTGATTCATGAATACGGCATAACCGCACGTCTGCAACGCCCGGTGCGGGCGTTCTGAACCGACCGCGTAGGCTTCGGATCAGTGGATCCAGGGCCGGCATACACAAACTCTCAACACTCTACCAGAACAGCGAGGCAGTCTTGAGTGACCGAATATTTGGCCATACCTGGGAAGACATTCAGAGGGCCCAGCAAGGCGGTCGTTTGCAGGAGCACCTCCCGCCGATAAAGCCGGGGCAGGACTACGGCGCCAATCCGATGCGCGACGGCACATTTCAAATGGTGCCCAGCGGCGACATCGTGGATCTTGCTGAACGTAACCGCCGTTTACAGCGCTGATCACCATGCGAGGACAACAACAATGGGAATGTTCGACTACGTGCTGCACGAGGGTCGGCGATATCAAACCAAGGATACGCCGGACCTGTGCCTGACGGAGTACCGGATCGTCAACAATCGGCTGGTCTGGGATGAATATCACTTCGAAGAGGTTCCCAATGCCGAGCGTCCCTATCCCAATGGGGATGGACTGCTTAGGCTCGTGGGCTGCCTGCGTCGGGTCATTGACAGACACAACGTGGATCTGGTCTGGCATGGATATCTTCATATGATCCCAGAGGATGGCTCCGAAGGGAGCTTCCGAGCCAAGTTCACAGACGGAGTTCTCGTAGCATTTGAACGCTTACCGGAACACCCACACGAGACGCAATCCGCCGACTGAACAGGTTCGGGGTTGCCGACCGCCTAACAGGCATTCACACCAACGTGGCGCACGAGAGTGCGCCGTCAGGAGAGCAGCATGAAAGAACAGGACTCGCAAGGGATCCCCCGAACAAGGACGCATGAATGGCTACAGCGATCGATGCCGAACTCTTGTTGCAAACGTCACTGAGTTTGGCCGTGCCGTTGTGTGTGGAGTCCTGAGGCAAAGACCTTGGGACGACATCGCTCAGCGAATGCCGGAGCTCAGTCGCGTCCTCAGTCACGACGGCGATCAGATCCTCTACCGCTCCAAGAAGCCAGGCGCGACCGCCCGGGCCTTCAAGGCGCTGGTCGGGGCAATTGCGGCCCTGTCGTTTGCCCCCGGTGAAGTGCGCCCATTTGGCATGCATTGGAAGAGCCGGCATCCTGAGATGCCTTGGCCGGCCGACGCAGGCAATGGTTCTCAGGCCATGATTCAGGATTGCGTCGCAGACCTGGGTCCGCTGCACCGCTAGAACATCGACCATGGGGCGTCTGCGAGACGCCCCATGGTCGACCCTATCGATCGCAACTGACCCTCGTAATCGGCGCGTGCTCCCGCAATTGCCTAGCATTGGTTGATTTGCGGCCTCCTCACCTCCAAAGGGGCGTCCGCGTGCCCCCGCGGGGACAGGACGCAACGTATTGAAAGCAACATACCGCGCATGTTGGTGCGCCGGCGTGAAGACTCACAACCATCGTTTGGGCGGCTTGGCAGGTTGCCATGGCTGGGCCTAGGAGACCTCCTCCTCTGTCACGCTGTGATGACAGGCGCGTGATGACCACCCGTGTGGCGGCCTGTCCGGCTCAACACATCAGCTGCCGTAATCTCGGTACAGCGAGCCGAGGTCACGGTCGATAATTGCGACGACAGCCCCGCGGGATCAGACCGATGCGCTACCAGGTGCACTCTGACGCTAACAGCCCTCGGGCCGCCGCGGTCCACCTGCCATCCACCAGCACCGCTAACACCGATACGAAGTTCATCCCCTGCGCTCTCATGAGCCAGGCAGAGCGGAGCGGATTTCTCCGCAATGTCCATCGGGCGTGCTTGTTGAAGAACACCCGTACCGAAACACCCGCTGTAGCTCGGAGTCGCGCGAAGCGATCTCCTTTACAGCATCAGACACAACCGGAGGTCGATTCATCAATGGACGTGAAGTTCACAACTGAGGCGATTTTGCACATTTCGCGTGATGAGCTGCGAGTTATCGGGCTCGCTCTAGCTGGTAAGCTGAAAACTTCCAAGGACAAACAGGCTGCCGCTGACCTGAATCGGTGCCTCCTAGAGGCCCGACTGCAGAACTGCCAAACGCAGGCCGAAGTTGTCCGGGGTGCATTGGCGAAGCTGGACGACGGGAAAGTTGATTTTACCGATCAGCAGAGAGAATCGTTGAACCAACTCAATACCGCCCTCCTTGCAGCGAACGAGTGCGGTTTATTTGATTCCGGCGAATCGTTGGACATTATCGGGCCAGATAGAATCAATGCATTCTTTGATGGTGTTGCAGTGCTCAAGGCTTATCTCATCCTCTGGCTAGCCGGCGCCAGCAACGCCGAAGGCGCGTTCCGCCGCGTATCCGATGGTCAAAAGAACGCTGTTGAGGTCTTTACAGGCCACGAACGTGGCGAGCGCCCCATTTGGCACCGCCCAGATGGTCAACAAACAGGCATACATACCCGGGGGCGTGCGAACGTCCCGATGGAAGTAACTCATGGAACTCAATGAACACAAGCGCGATCCAGTACTCGCGCCGACACCCAAACCGGGCACAGAGGCGTCTGATGGCGCTGTCCCGGCCCTTCACCTGGCTCTGCGTGCCTTGGCTCCCCTGCTCGCCGATTCTGACGTTACCGAACTGTGTATCAATCGCCCGAGCGAAGCGTTTGTCGCGACCGGTTCGGGATGGCGACGAGAGGCGTTGCCATTTGCTACTTTCGACTGGTGCCGGAGGCTGGCGAAGCTAGTCGCGAACTCGACACGGCAGCGCGTCGATGAATCATCGCCGCTCCTGTACGGATCGCTCCCAGGCGGGGAGCGAATTCAAATCGCATTGCCGCCCGCGACGACTCAGGGTTGCGTCGGCATAACGATCCGCCGGCCCTCGGGTAACGATTGGTCGATCTCCGATCTGTGCAGACGGGGAACCTTCCGCACGGCGCGCCGCGCGACTGAGTCATTGGACGAAACGGAACACGAGCTCCTGCGCCTGCGGGCCGGCAAGGACTACGAGGCGTTCATGCGTCTGGCTGTCGCAAGTCGCAAGAACATCGTCGTCTCGGGAGCGACTGGGTCGGGCAAGACCACTTGGACCAAGGCCCTGATCAGGGAAATACCCGAGGAAGAGCGATTGATCGCGATCGAAGATGCGCCAGAGCTGGTGCTCGACCGGCATGCGAACCATGTCCGGCTCTTCTGCAGCAAGGACGGACAGGGGCTTGCGCGTGCCACTCCCAAGCAGTTGCTCGAGGCTAGTCTACGCATGAGACCCGACCGCATCCTGCTTGCGGAGTTGCGAGCCGAGGAGGCGTTCGACTATCTGCGAAACGTGAGCTCTGGCCATCCAGGCTCCATCACCAGTGCCTGTGCTGCCAGCGCTGAGCTGGCTTTCGAACAGTTGGTGTTGCTGGTGAAGCAAACCCCTGGGGGTCGCGACCTGCCGCGCAGTGACATTCAGAGCCTTCTGTATCTCCTCGTGGACGTCGTGATTCAGTGCGGAATTGAGCATCACGAGCGCTGCGTTCGTGAGATCTGGTACGAGCCTGAAAGACGGCGCGGCAGCCGAGCCCGCGAATGAGCTCCCGGCTACTCCTTGACGGCCCGACAGCCACCTGCCGTCGATCTGACCCACGCTGTGCGAGGCTAGATTCTAGTCGCACGCACAACAGTACCCCAATTGGCCGGGATGTCGCGGCAACACCGCGCCTTCCGGCACACAGACCCCTCTCAACTCCCCAGTTGCGCGCAGGTAAAACCTTCGTCGCACACGACTCAGGAGGATATCGTGATGAACAATTCCAGCACCTTGGCCGCGCCCGGAAGGGCGCCCCAAACCCGGAATGCGGGCCTAGCCGAACAGGCGGATATTCGCAGTGGCTCACGCACCGTCCTACCACAGGTGGACACCGCACCTAAAAGCCTCCAAGTCGATGTACGCACGTACGGGTCGAAGGAATGGACATCTTGTCATGTGCGCCTTGCCACGCGCCCAGAGGCGGAGGGCCACGCCAGTGATCTTACCCGGTGTTGGCTAGAAGTCGAAGAGTGGCGGATTATTGAGTCTCAGGACCCAGTGAACTACAGATTCGAGAATGGCGGCCTCGTCCGCCTCGCATCGCAGCCGCCAGGTGGGCTTGGCTGACCAACGGAAGTTTGAGACTAAGACGTGCCGGGCGCCGCGCCCGGCACGTCTTCCGCCGTTCACCTGTTCATATTCGCGCAGCCTCTGGGTAGAGCATCAGCTACTCCTGCCCTGATCGATGCCGCGAAACCGTTCGCACCGGACCTCGGTTATCGATCGGGCGCCAATTCAGGCGGGTCCAAAACGAGAAATCCTGCACCAAGCACGGCGGGCAGCTCGCATCACCGCGAGATTCCGTACCCGGTCCGCCCGCTGCTCGAACCTACGAAACGCCCTAAGCAATGGCAAATCGCCATTGCGGCTGCACGTTTCGCGAACGGTGCTCGACATGCTCTAAAGCGCGCGGTCGCCAGGGACATCGACGTCCGTGCATTCGACGCCGGCTTGCGCAGCTGCAAAAGCCAAATTGACCTTAGTTATACCGCGCGCGCTGGCGGCGTCGAACTGTGCTAGCGCAATCGCCGCGGGGTGATCAACTAACAGGTATTCATGAAGGGGCGCGCGATCCCCGATGGAGATAACTCATGGAACTTAAGAAACCCAACGACCTCGAGCCTTCCAACGAGCAAGCTATGCAGTCCACGGAGCGGCGGGCGGCTGCATTGTTGCGTGAGGCTTCCATTGCAGCACGAAAGCAGCCGACGGTCGCTAAGGCCATCCAATGCGCATGGGGTTGGCTTCACAGAGAGGGCCCCGAAATCATGGGTGTCGCATTCTCTGGGTGGTGCGCGGCCGAGGATTTCTCCGGCTGGCCCGGCTACCTCGGCGGTGTATTGCGCCATCGATATACAACGATCGCCGAGATTTCGACTTCGCTCGAGGCAGCCGGCGCACTTCTATCAGGCACCGTGAACGTCCCCCCGGGTGCAACGGAATGAATAACGTGAATATTATATCTTCTCTCCCGGTTCACATCGAATTGCGGCGCACGACTGTCACAACGTCAACCGGAGAACGGGTCCGCTATTGGTTTTTCGAGTGCCATCTCTTTGGTCGTACCCTGGGTTGGGATCAGAATGTGCGCACTACAAAACTGAAGCGAGGGCGCTCTCCGCCGGGACACGCCGCGTGAAAGCATGGGCGCGACACCATCGCGACAACCCCATGGAGACCCTATGAAAACGCAGCAGTTCGTCTATGTCGGCCAATACGGGACAATCTGGCGGTTACCTCGTCGCGTGTGGGTCGAGTTGTGCAAGGCTGGTGCCGAAGGCAAAGGATATGAACTGCCTGATCAGTACCGATTGGCCCGTCCACCGCGGGGGTTCTACCGGGCACAACACGCTGACCACATTACAAACAGCAACGAATTCAGCGCGCCCCCTGGCGTGACCTATCTCGAACCACTGGACTGGGCGCCAGATTCCTTTGCCAACTGGCTGAGTGAAAATGGGTGGACTTGGATTGACAGCTCAAAGGCACTGGCACTGCTGGATAGGCTAGATCGCGCAGCAGCACTCAGCGAAAGTATGTTGCAGCAGCGAATGAGGTATTCGGGCTTCGAGACGGGCCGCAAGGCTCATGTGCGTTACGATCATTGGAACGAGCAGTATAAGAGAGCGTTTGATGAGCTGCGTACCGAAATCGCAGGTCGACTCTCCAAATGCCCGGTCGTTCCGACTGACAGTGAAGACCGTAGCATCTGACATAGTTGTCCACCCAACGTATGAAACACCACCTCCTGCCAGATGACGACGGGGAGTGCCGTGCCGAGACAGTGTCAAGGGAGTGGCGCTGCCTCGCCGAACAGACCTAGAACCCTCGCCGGTCCGCACCGCCGCGGCCGACGCGGTTTGCGCTAGTGATGATCCAGCTCACGCGTGATTGTTCCGACGAATCAGTCGAAAGGCCGGGACCAGAGCGTTTATCTGCAGTAGTAGCCTGGAAGAAGCTGCCGGGCGGGGTGCGGGGTTCTATAAATTGGGCTGTGCCAGTAGAGAATCGCGCTGGCGCAGGCTCAGGGATCGACCCGCTTGCCTCCATTCTCGGAAGGAGACTTGCCTCTTGAGGCATGCTCCCTGAGAAACGCCGTCATTGCGCCCAACGCCCGTGGATCATTGAATATCGATCCACTCTGTGGGACGCGCAAAAACTGCGCGAGGCTGATCCCTACAAACACACTGAAGGTAACAAACCCGCGCACAACGTATCCCGCGAGCAGCGCTACGGGTATTGCAAAGAACCATCCGGCTGCGAATCCGAACCAGAAACCATCGTAGTAGAAGAACAGACAGATCGACACAACGTACACAATGCAGTTGGTCAGACCATGTATTCCCAAAATGTTGTCCGATAGTCGGCCCAGTGAGTCTTGCTTCCAAGCTCTCCAGCCCAAACAGGCACAGATCACGCCGCAGATCAATAGAGCCGAGAGAAGGACGGAGACGCTCAATGGCGAAAGGTCTAAGAGGCCGTGCATGATTGCTCTGGCAAGATTCATGTTGCGCACCGAAGCACGGGCTTAGGCCGCTCTCGTATAGCGCCCTCGAGCGCCCAAAAATAGTAGTGCCGCCTCAGCACCTTGCCCTATGAGCACGCCCCGCCGGGCGCAGGGTCCGCGGCATCTCTTGGATCGTCCGCAAAAATGAGTCCAGGTAGTTACAGGATGAATCACCCCGAACTCACGTAACGTGCAGGGAGCCACTTCAGGGAAGCCGAATGACTATTAAGTTCTCCTGAGCAAACCCACCCAAAAAGTGGCTGGGGAAGAACTGTGAAGGCTGCCAGTTGATATCCTCGGCATTCGGCGAAAGCCAGTAAAAGGGTGTGTTATCGCAGTCGCGCCCATGATAGACAACGTACAGCCGCAGTCCATCTTCCAGATCAACAAGTGTGCCAAGAGGAATACGATGACACTTGGCAGCATTGAGCTCTCTGCGCGAGCGATCCTTCGGGTCAGACGGATCCGGTAGGTCAGCAAGGTTGATGAAAATCGCTTCATTCATGTCGGTGGCGTTCACGGCATCAGAGCATTGCCGGAAGTAGTTTCATAATACCCCGAAATCCCTGGCAAATCAGCCCGCCCATGAGGTGACGGCACCCAGGATTCCCGGACGCTGGCCCCCCTGCTGCATCACGGTGGTCAGGCTGTCACCCCCGCAATGTCCCATGCGTGGGTTTGCGCGAGTCAGCTTGGAGTCTCGGGCCGTACGTCGGACGTCGGTTTTCGCGGCTTGAGCGCTGACAGCCTCCGTGGCGATCTCTTGGTCTACCGAGAGCGCGAACGCAGTCACCATCGGCGCAGCTACGTGCGGTTTGTAGCCGCGCAGGCATCCTCGTTCTATTGAAACGAGGACCGCAATCGCTGAGCACTTGCGACTAACATCGATTCAGGGCCGAAGGTCCTTAGGTGACCCTGGGCCGATCCGGTACTGCGATGCGCACTGAATGCTTCATGAATCAACGGCCGAGGCCTGCTAGGCAGAGCGAGCAGTCTTACTCCCATAGGGCGGACCACCTCGGGAGCGAGCCGGACCAATGCCAGCACCACGCTGATTACGACCAGAAGGATCGAGCGTGCAATGAATGCCAACAGGCGACTGAAAGGATGGGAAACGACGCCTGCGGAGGAGACGATCGCTTATGCCTACCGCAGTGGTCACATTGAATTCGCGAAGCCGGTTCGCGGGTTCGGAATCCCAAGGGCGGGGTGTTCCTCGCACGCCGCGCATACGACGCGAAACACCCTGGTGGTACCCGGGTGTCCGGAAGCAACAGACGACAACGAAGACCTATCGCGCGTGCGACTCTTCCGGCGGGTGCAGTCCGTGCTGTGCGGACGCGAACATTAACTCGACAGGTATGGGCAGCCTGAGCGAAAAACGTGAAAGGACCCCAACTTGAGTCTATCCCCGACTAATGCCCGAGGCCCCGCACCTCGCCGAGCCGCGATCTGAGGCTACGCTGCTCGCTGCGCTGCCCTGCTGGCTGCGCGAGGGCTTTGCGGGCCAATCCAGTGCGTAGGCTGCGCATCGCAAAATAATTGGGACAGGCACTCCGGCCACGGAAATCGCAGTCTTATGCGCGCATTGAGTCAGGCCTTCTGTTCTCGCGTATGCGTGCGCCTCCGGAAAGGACGGCGAACCCAGGACGACAAGTATGACCTGTCCAACCTGCGTTCGGTGCTGGTTTTGGACATCCCAACACTCGAGGATGCTCATCCGGACACTCAAACCGGTTCTGCATCCAAACGGTGACGAGCACTTGAGTATCGCGAATGCTCGGCAATTCGACACACGATCGATGCTCTGAGTCGTCCGAGCACGGCGACGCGGCCCGTAAAGCTCGGAGGATGACGCCATGGACGAGCAACGCACCTTGAAATGCGACGACGTGGGGATCGCTGCGGCTGCAGGTGGATCTACGCCGGGTGTTGCACGCGCCCGGCCTTGCACCCGCTCGCTTCCGAGCGACTCTCAGACGATCAGCGCATCCAGCGCCATCGGAGTCACAGCCATGTTCAACCGAATCCCTGCGCCCTCAGCGGCAAAGAGAACGAAGACCCGTTCCCACCTCTCACCTCTCACTTGGCCGTGGGCACCTCTGGACCTGCGCACGCGCTCAGGGGGCGTGGTGCTCCTCATCACACGGTTGGGCCACACCTATCGCGATTGGTGGATCGAGTGCGATGTGAGGACTCACGAGGGTCGATGCCAGCGGGCGATGCGTTTGCACCCCGCGCAAATCGTGTCAGCGGGTGGCGCAAGTGAAGACGAACTCGGTCAGCTTCTGGAGGCCGTTCGTCGGTACCTCGACACGCACGGTTGCTGGAGCAACGGCCGGTGGGAGCCTCACGACGCCTTGCGTGTGTCTCGCGCGTACCGATTGCGCCAAGCGCGTCGCAAACGTGTGCTGCGTCGGGCCCGCCGCACAGGGCTTTGATCGTCCCTCTTTCGACTCGTGGCTCGATGTGGCGTTGCAATCCGACGCCTCGCTGCGAACCTAACTGATGAAAGGGCGCGTGAGCGCGCCGACATCACTGGAGAAACCCCATGAATGCTGTTGTCGCAATAGATGCGCCTATCAGCCACAAATCGGTCGCTGCGGATATTCCGATTGAGCGGATTCACGTCAAACGAGGATTTAATCCGCGCATTTTCTTTCCCGCCAAACATATCGAGGATCTGGCCACCTCCATCCGCTTGCGAGGCATCGTTCAATCAGTCGCCGTGTGGGAGCGCGACGATCTGCCTGGTCACTACTGGGTGATTGCCGGAGAGTGCCGCCTGCGTGCGGCACGGATCGTGGGTCTCGCGCTGATTCCCTCACGCATCTTCGATGTAAGTGAGGATGAAGCCCACGACATCGCGAGTGCGGAAAATGGACCCAGGGAAAATCTCTCGCCCGGTGAGGAGGCACTGGAAGCGCGCCGCATGATGATGCGCAAGGGCAACCGGGAGGAGGCAGCACTACACTTGTGCTGGAGTCCCGAGAAGCTCGACGCCCGATTGTTGCTGACCCAGGCCACCGAGAGCGTTCTCGTCGCCCTGGCCGAGCAGCGCATCCGTCTCGGACACGCAGAGCTGTTGAGCCCCCTCCCGGCTGCCACACAGGAGGGTACGCTCGAACAGGTGCTCAAGCGCGGGATCACTGTTGAGGAGTTGCGCTCCAAACTCGCCGCCTTCTCTCTGGACCTCGGGACCGCCTGCTTTGACAAAACGGCGTGCCAAGCCTGTCCGCATAACACGACGCGTCAGGCCTCTTTGTTCGACCAGAACATCGGCGAAGGCCGCTGCACGAACCGACCCTGCTTTCACGAGAAAACCATTAAGCATCTGGAGGACCTGCGACCGGCACTGCGGGATCGCTACAGCTCCGTGTTTCTGGACACCGAGCGCGGTCCCGGGACCTGGGCGGTGCTCCTTAAACGCGACGTAGGAAACTCGCAGTTCGAGGTCGGTTGCGCGCAATGCGCAAACTTCGGCTGCGTGCTCTCATCCAAGCCCGGAGAAGCCGGTCGGGTCACCGAGGACGTGTGCTTCGATCTTGCCTGCCGCGAGCAGAAGATGGCGGCGCACCGCGCCACGGCAGGCGAGCCCGACTCGGCGCAGACCGACTCGGCCAAGGCGACCCGACCGATTCCGGCAGAGCGTTCAGTGCCTGCCACCTCGCGTCCGAGTGGGAAACCCAAGCGTCCCACGTGTCCTGAGGCCCCGCGTGCGGTTCAGGAAAGGATCCAGGCCGTTCAACGGCGCGCCGCCGCAGCCGAAGTGCAGACCAATCGCAAGATGACCCAGGTCTATGCGGCCCTGGCGCTCTTGTCGGAGCTGAACTTGCTGTACATGGAAGCCACTCAGGATGATCCGCTCGCGAAGCGGGGGATTAAGCGCCGGTCAACCGCGCAGGCTCGCGTGGGTCTACTCGAGGCACTCTATGCGCTCGACGAGCCGAGCCTCGAGGCCATCATCGCTGAATTAGCGGCACGCGTAGCCGGCCGCGAGGACAGCACCAACCCTAACGTCTCGAGTTACCTGCCTGCAACACGAGCCACGTTGCGTCTCCTACACGTCGATCTCGCGCGTCACTTCGTGCTCGATGCGGACTTCCTGCGCGTGCATACGAAAGCGGCCATTGAGGGCCTGTTACGCGAGGCCCACTTCGACCAGCACTGCAATCGAGTGGACCAGAACGCATTCAAGAAGCTGTTCGCGCGCAAACACGAGGAGATCGTGTCGGCGGTCACATCGAGTGGTTTCGACTTTCGGGGTTTTGTTCCTCAGTGCCTGCAGGTGAAGAACCGATGAGCGTGCAGTTTGAGCGGGGCACGACAGAGTCGACCGTGCCCCACATATCTGCCAATAAGACGGAGAGTTTCATGAGTGATGTGTTTTCTTCGCTAGAGACGGTGCTGCTGGACGGTGAGTCACTGGATTTCAAGATCAGTCGCGCTCACTCGAAGCTGACCGTGCTGTTGATTCCGCATCTGCCTGCAGCGCCCCTTTCATCGAGTCCAGAGGCCGAGCAGGCGCGGGCGGCGCTGTCCTGGCCGCTGCGGCTCGAAATGACGGGTGCTGAGCTGGACGCCGACTTTGAGCAGCGCGTGCGCGGCTATGCGGCCCAGCGACGGACGCTGCGCGAGAGCTACGACGTCCTGATGAGTGAACTGAAGGAGGCCGACAAGGCAACACGCGCCAGGGCGAACGAGAAGGCGGCGCGACGCTCCACCGCCAAGGCCACCGGAACGCCCGATCCCGCACCCGCTGCCCCTCAGGCTCAGAGCCCTGAGCCGGCCGATGCGCCGTGCGCTTTGCCCGCAAAGAGCGATGCTGTCAGTGACATGGCCCAGCCGATGGGCTTGTTCGATTGATTGGAGAGCCACCGATGAGTTCAACCACCCTTGACCCGCAGCCTGCCATTACGCTTCTGAAGCGCATCTTCAAGTTCGGTGCGCTGGAGCTACCTGATCTCGCGCCGAATTTGGATCCAGTCGCCTCGCTGAAACTATACGAGCGCAGCCACCCCATTCTGCGCACGGCGAGCCTTGCCGAGCCGTACGCGCAGGGCGACCAATTGGTCTACGAGGTCGAGAAACCTCCAGTGCAGACCAAGGGCTGACCATGAGCCCACGTCGTGCCAGAGAAATCCTGAAAGCCTGGGTGCGCGGCGAGGCGCGCGCCCAGGATCCATCCACTCCAGAGATCGCACCATGCCCGCTGACAGCCGAACAACGACTCGCTCTGTACCAACTGCTCACGCAAAACCCGGATGGCCCGCGAGAGCCCCCGCCGTTGAATCCGGGATGGCTGCCGCCCGCCTGAGTTGGCTCACGCCGCCCACGCTCGCGTGCGACTTGGTCGGACTTGGGGTGAAGTTGCGTGAATCCCTTCTCCTCTCGCAAGGACCCATGCGCCAGAGGATCGGGGTCTGGTTCCGGCATATGCTCGCGCTGGGTTTTGTAAGTGAAGAGGAGTTAATTGCAACGCTGGGGGGCGTGCGGCCTCTCACGGGCCTCCTATCGCTCTCGACGACGAGCTGTTCTCGATGGATCGAGTCTCTCAATGCGCTCCTGCGGGAGCAGGCCTGCGGCCAGTCCGAGGACTACGAGAACTGTCTCGAAGTAACCACAAACCTCTGGTCGGCCGGCGATGAGTCCGAGGCGGTCCTGACGCTCGGCCTTTCCGGGTACCTCGGTTTCTCGGTTGATTCCCTCCACCGAGAGCCGCCCGAGTTGGCGGCGGCGGTATACGAGGGGCTCGAGCTGGTGAGCTGCTGCCTTCTGCCGTGCATGATGCCAGCCGGCATGTGGGACGGCTCGGATATCGGCTGGCTCGGCGAGGAATTGCGCGAGGAGTACACGCGCCTGTGCATGGCAGGGGCACGCGAGAATCTGCAAGCCGGGATCAAGCTGATCGAGACCGGCGAGTTCGTACACTTTAGCGCAACTCCGGGTGCACTCGCCGCGGAGTTGGAGTCTGCGCACGAGCAGTTCGACGGCCGTCCCGCATGGATGAGGCCCCTTGAAGGCACTCGGCGCATCGAGCAGGTACGAGGTCTGCAGGAGACTGTCGAGCGCCTCAGAGCCAGGCACGGCGAACACCCATGGTGGCGGTATGTGAACGATGTTTGCACCGTGCTCTTGGCACGATTCCCCAGGGAATGCACTTTGTCCGATTATCGTGTCAGTCTCAAGCGCGCGGGCTTGGAGTGCGACGAGAACGAGGTCCCTCTCTATCTCGGACTCTGGATGGATAGCGGCTCAGAGTACGAGCGGCAGAACGCCCAAGCCCTCTTCCAAGGCATGGGTGAGAACAGCGAATTTCCCACACAGCACTACGCGCTGTCGACACTTGCGCCCACGTGCCTTCAGCAAATACTGGACAACACAGCAATCGCACTGGGTCTGATGTTGAGGGCCCATGCCACGAACAAACACGCGATATCAGAGAGACAAACAGCATGAGTCTGTTCGCACAATCAGACGCTCACTTGCAACCAACACTACGGGCCGTGCAGGCACTCATTGTCCACGAAAGCCGGCTTTTCGACGACGCTCAGCCCGACTTCGCTTTCACTACTCACGCCGTCGAGCACAGCGATAGCGGCGTGCGGCTCGGCGCGGGCCGATTGCTCGCTCGGGAAGACCAACAGGCGCTTCTGAATATCCTGCTGGGAGCGTTGTCGGCTGAGAGTGCCTTCCTGCCGCCCGAGATCCTGAGTCACAGCCCCGCGCAACTGGCGTGGTACGTGCCCGGCCGGGTGCGGCCCATGTGGTTTCGGGAGTCTGGGCACACTCGACGGCTGCAAGTCCCATGGCCCACATTGGTCTTGCGGGTGCGTGAAGGGCGATTGTCACTCGCTGCGCTTTGCCGTTCACGCCGACCGAGCGCTGAGGATCCCCTGTTTCATGCGCCTTTAATGAATGTGTACGCCAACACCGAGCTGTGCGCGGGCAATGCCAAACTCCCCCGAGGCTGGTCTTTGGCGCACCGCCCAGCTTACGAGAAGGCCGTGTTCGACACCGCCTTTACGCACGTCAATCACGATCGCACGTTGAGGACCGAGAAAGACGGTTCCATCACCACGGCAGAACACCTGCGCTTCTGGCGCGAGCTGTCACACGGGTCCCGACGAGCATTCCCGTCTGCTGCGCTCGTGCCATTGAATCAGTCCCTCGGCATGTGGCTGTCACGAGGTTGATCTCATGGACAACTACCCCTGTGTACCCGCGTGGGTGGCCGATCCACGCGATCGCATCTTGATCGCCCAAACACCACTTCTGCCCGCTCCGACCTTCGCACCGCTGCCTCCAGTTCCCCTCGGCGTGCGGGAGTACCTGGGCGCGGCCGACGGCCTCTACGTCCGCACTCGACATCATGCACTCAGTGTCACCGCCAAACTGGCGGATGCCTCGATGCCCTACGGAATCCTCTCGTCCGAGGTGCGCCTGCCGGGAGGGCTCATCCCCTATGAACTCGTCCGCGAGATTCAGCGCGCGGCGCTTGCACACCACCCAAAGGAATGGGCAGGACTCGTGCATTGGTCGGAGGTCGAGCAGCGCTATCAGCTAACCGTCCCGCGCGTGGTGTCGGACTCCACCGGGCACATCAGCTACGACACCCGCGACCTCGATCCCGAGCGCCTCGTACTCAACGTGCATACGCATGGAGGCCATCCGCCCTTCTTCAGTCGGACTGATGACGAGAGTGATGCTGCCGGCTGTTACTTCGCCTGTGTATTGGGCTTTTGCCAGTCGCCCGCGACGCTGCGGGCATGTGTTCGCCTCGTGCTCGATGGACATGCATTTGCCGTCAGTCGGCTCCCGTGGCAGAGGGCGTCCGAGCGGGCTGAGGGACTCGCGTTATCGGACTACTCTGAGAAGATAAAGATCAGGCTTCAGTCAATGGGAAAGCTGGGAACAGCCGATGCAACAGACCTTTCATACGCCGAATAATTGGCTCGATCATCGTATCCGGGTCCTGCTCCTCGGTGCAGGCGGGACGGGTGGGGAAGTGCTCTACGCCCTCGCCCGCCTGCACACGATGCTGTTGGAATTCGGGCACGTGAGCGGCCTACACGTTACGCTGATGGACGGCGATACCGTTTCGCGGGCCAATATCGGGCGGCAACGCTTTTATCGCTGCGACATCGGCTATCCGAAGGCGAGCGTACTGATCCAGCGTCACAACCTGGCTTTCATGCTCGACTGGCGGGCCGTGGACCAGAACTGGACCGCGAAACGTGGCGATGGGCTCTGGCTCGGGCGCTACGATCTGGTGATCAGCTGCGTGGACCGTGCTGCTGTTCGAGTTGAGCTGGCACGCGCGGGCCGCTCTCTGCAGGTGCCGTTGCTGTGGATGGACTTCGGAAACGGCCAACACACCGGACAGTGCATCTTGGGTCATCTGGGCGGCGCGGCGGGCTCGCCGGCCCTGCGGCTGCCGAACGTCTATGACCTGTATCCCGAGCTCGTTGACGTCGATGACGATGCAGCGCCGAGCTGCTCGTCCATGGAGGCGATCCGTCACCAGGACCTGTTCACGAATCCTCTTCTGGCGGAGGCAGGCATCAGCTTGCTCTGGAAGCTGATGCACACTGGAAGCACCACCACTCATGGCGTCTTTATAGACGCACGCGAGCCGTGCGTGAGCGGGCTGCCGATCGATCCGGACGTGTGGGCCCTCTATCGCGCAGATCCGACCCGCAGGCAGCGTAAGAAGATCGGCCGGCGCAGACGACGACGTCCTACCCGACGAGCGCGGGCGGGATCTGCCGCCGCATCCAGGTGAAGGAAGACCCGTACGTCATGTGAATAGTAGCCGCCAGCGCTCGGCCGGGATCTTCAATTCCGGTCGCGCGCTCGCGGACCTCGCGCATAGGCAACCGCAATCGAATCCCGCCGGACGCATCCGAAGAATTTCCGGCATCTCGACGCAACTCATTCCAGTGCGCTCATCAACGTCGCCGCCGATCTGCTTCGCCTGGGTTGAGCGTCGCAGATTCTAACTCTAAGCCCAAACGTAACTTCCTCCCGTTCGTCAGTATCTGAGGGCACCCGCGTGGCATACGGGCGTACGTGCTCGTCATCCGCGCGCGCTCGGCACGCCCGGTTCCGCTCGAAGGTCGTCAGCGACGACCGGCCCTGACTTGAGTGCTGTCCTTGCAACTGCCGCTATGGAGGCAGATCCGGTAAATCCGGCATGACATGGCATGGCTCCTTCGGGCGTTACCCGAATAGAAAAAAGTACCTCTCGTGAGAGGCGTTGAGGGGTCCTGAATCCTTGACAGCCGAGCAATCCCGCAGGCCAACGCGGGCGCTGTCATCACGCAATCACACCGAGTGCAGCCACGCGCAGGTGGCCGTGAGATCGATGTCAGCAAAATACTGTTATGTGCATGGGCGGAACGGACCCGATGAGATCGCCGAACGCATCGTTCGGCGCAAATTGGCATACACGCACACTGGGCGCGCGTCTGGCGAAGCTGAGCAGGCTACCCATGCCTGCTCTGATGGTGAGGGGCCTCAACCGATTGTGAGGTCTGAAAACACTTGCAGTTTCGTGCGGATGTGCATCAACGCGCGCTTTCATCGCGAGTCAACGCACCGTTCAGGAGGTTTTCGCTGCAGAGCTCAACCAGTGCATCAATCCCAGTTGGATTACGCGCTGGGTACGCGCTTGAGGGCCTTGCGATTCGCGAAAAACACGTTTCGCGTGGGATATCCCTTTGCGCGAGGCCTTGACAACGGGACGAACTATGCGCGGATCGCGAAAATACTGTCAACTGAAACTCCACGTTTTTGGCGTTTCGGTTTTCGCAAGATGTGCTTGCACGATAAAGTGTGTTGCTCGCTGTCGCCGTGCAGTGAAGGATGTTGCGTTTCTCCTCGGATGTACTAACTCTGTTTTCCCGTGGCACGCTCGCCTACAAGCCGCTAGGTCGGCTAGCGCCGTATCGTGACGGTGCACCTCAGAGCCGCGAACGCGAGCGCCCCCGCGCCTGGCGTCGTATTGGACGCCAATTGCAAACTCTTGGGGTTTATGGGCGGCGGGCACCCCCTGCGGCGTTGAGCGTCGAAACGGCGGGACCTGATGCAGGACTCTGCGCCTTGAGGTCGCGTTATGGCGTGCAACCGTGCCTTGCGGACCCTCTACCAAGCTTTCGCGCTGTCCAACTCGGCGTAATCATGACCCCACCGTCCCTACACGTACCGAATTGCCGGCTCGAAATGGCGGGCTCGTTCCCTTCACAAACTTGGGCCTGTGCCAACGCGAGGACTTCAAATGCCTTCTCACCATACGATTCGCGCTCTGGATGTCGGCTACGGAAACACAAAGTTCGTGGTTGACGATCGTGGTACGTGCCGCCTATTTCCTTCGCTGGCACCTCGCGCTGACCCGAAGCGGCTCCGAGCGGGGCCGATGGCTGAACGGCGCACCCGAACAGTGCTTGTTGACGGCCAGGCGTACGAGGTGGGGCCTGACTCCGTCCTTTTCCCCGATGGTCCCGTGCTTCACAGGAACTACATCGAAACGCCCGAGTATCGGGCGCTGGTCTATGGCGCTCTCGACAACATGCAATTAACGCACGTGGATCTTTTGGTGACAGGCCTTCCGGTCTATCTGCATCACTCCCGGGCGCAACGCCTGAAGCAACTTCTGACCGGGCGACACATGGTTCGCGAGGACACTTACGTAGAGATCGCAGAGGTTGCTGTCATCGCACAGCCTGTCGGCGGGGTGGTAGCCCACAGTCAGGAGAGCGAGGACTGGTCGAACGCCCAACAACGCCTTCGTTTGTACGTGGATCCGGGGCTCTTCAGTCTCGACTGGTTCGTGACCCGCGGATTAATGGAGATCCCGGGGCTGAGCAACAGCATCGAGGGCGGAGTCTGCGAGGTTTTGAAAACCGTTGCGCAGGAATTGACCCGCGATTGCGGCGAGAGCTGTGGGAACCTACGCAGGCTCGACGAGGGTCTTCGTACTGGCAACTTTTTACTCCGTGGCCAATCGATGGATCTCGATCCGTATCGCACAACCGCCGCCGGTGTCGCGACGCGAGCAATCAGGCGGATGCGTGACCAGCTGGTCAGTTGCCTGGCGGATATCGAGGAAATCGTTCTAATGGGAGGTGGAGCTTCGTACTTCGAAACCGCCCTTCGAGAGCAGTTCCCGGGTTGCTCGGTTCAGACGGTCCGTGATCCAATCTTCGCGAACGTTCGAGGATTTCAAATCATTGGTCGGCTGCTCAAACAACGTAAGGCAGCATAGATTCCGACAGACAAACGAAATTGCTTACCAAGCAATATGGCGGACAAGCCTCGCTCAATTCGGATCAACCTGCGCTTCGGGCCCCGCACTGAGCCGGCGTTGATGCAGCAACTCATTGAGCTTGCGCCAGGTGACAGGGCGCAATGGGCGAGATCCTGGCTCACGGACGGCTGGCGACGGCAGTTCGATGGACCGGGAAGGCGCGGGGATAATCCGGCTACTTCCTTCCCAAATAATCCTGAGATTCCGCGCCCAGCAGCGGACGGCGCTCGACAAACCTCGGCGAACCACTCTCTGCAACCGCATCCGACCGACGTCGCAGAAGGCGTCCTCGCCCTCGTCGGAGAAAGGATCCTATAGCGCCGGAAATGAAGCCCGCTGCAATATTGCTCGGCAGCTGCAGCCCAAGTACGAAAACTAGCCGGCGGTACTGGCTGTATCCCAGTACAGAGGGAGCGCGGTGTCGGTTCGATGAGGCGACCAAGCCGCAACGATCTCCGCCGTAGTGGCGCTCCCCGGGAAGTTCGTTTTCCGAGTTCTTTGCGCGATTTCGAGAAGCTCAAGATGCTCGTCCAAGTCGGCGCGCAGCTCAATGTGCCCACCATCATCGAATACCCATCGTTTGCTGATTTGCCGAATGTTGCGTCCCGCTCGTTGGAGCGCCTTCCGGACAATTGCCCCATCTAAGGTCAAGCGGAGGACCTCTTCATGGGCAATATCGATCGGCGTATACCCGGGCAGAAAGCGCACCAGGCGAAGCACCCCGCAACGATCAGAGGCCGCGAGATCGATCACCGCAAGAAGTCCATGATCCTCATAGCGCTGCCCCAGATCGCCTTCTACCCGCCAACACAGCGGGTCCGCAATGCCGGCAGCGCGAAGAACCGCGTGATGCAGGTGCGTTCGCGAGGTATTAAATTCCAGGACGGTCGATGTCATGTAGAACACACCCTTGAACCAAGCGACACGGCTAAGACCATCTGCATCCAGTTGCAGAAGCAATACTGCGCTGGATGGATTTAGGGAGCAAGCCAGCGGATGCCGCTCACCAGCCCCGTGCCGGCGACGTGGATAACGGGGAGAATGGATCAATTTATGAGCCGGGCGTATAGTGATCGGTACCCGAGCTCACAGGTAGTTGCGATGAACGCGAACATCTGGACCTCAGCATCTCGAACGCAAAGAATTGTCTCCGTGGTCCTCTTTGTGGCCGCCTTGGCATGTTTCGTTCTCGGGTATAAGTTCGCCATGCTGTGCCTTCTCGTGATGGCATTCGTTCTTACCCGGAGTACCCGCATTGCTTCAGGCACGGGCGCCCCTGCACCAAATGCGGCGAATGATCTTCACGAGGAATGGATCAGGGACAGGACGAATCTAACTTCGCCGTACGACGATTTCGACCCCACGCGGCATTAGTTCCAGAAAGGACTGCCAATTTCCCGATGGAGAAGGGCTGTAGCCCTTCTCCATCGTGCCTTAGATCAATTCCTTTACGCTGTCCCAAATCGATTCCCGGCGCTCTGTTGTCGGCCCGCATGGAACGCCCATGCGATCGACCTCCGTGACCTGCGTAATCGGCCGTCCCTCCACGATGTGCTCTCCGCACCGGAAGAATCGACCACCGCGTCCCACTATGACAGTCTTGAGCGGCACATTATTAACCTGATCCTCAACATCGGGTACCGCGGATCCTGTCGTACCCAAAATAGGCGTCTGGCGCCCGATCGTGGCAATTGGATCAGCTCCGAAGCCAACAACTCCTCCATCTGCGTTCGCCTCACACTCGCGCTGTGTTCGTAATGAGCGCCGCCTTCTTACAAAACAAAAAAGCGCCAGCAGGACGAGCACGACTACCTTTACCCCATCAATGCATGGACCGATCATTGGAAAGCCTCCACGTAATTGCGTCGGAGGCGAATTCAGATCCCCCATTGCGGGGCTGCCAATTGCCCCGATAGGGAAGAGAGATCACAAGTAAATACGACGTACGATTGTCGTATCCGGTCTGCTGCCAGCGACCTGGCAGTTAGCTCGCAGGGCGAGCGGGTTTTACAAACAGCTACGATCGCTACTTCTTTTCTCTCGCCTGATTGCGACGATAGAGCGCAAGTGCATCGTGCAGGTACCGATCGCGAGCAACATCAGTCCCTAGGGCTGCGCGGTCGAGCGCTTCGACTCCTCTGTCACCCAACGCTCGCCCAGCTTCTGCCTGTTGCTCATTGAAATCCGTGTTGTGACCGAGCTCAGCGTCGATTTGGGAACCGACGGACTCGTAAATAATCTTACGCTGGGTAGCGTAATAGCGTGCCGCGACATCCGGTAGCCCCTGAGATTTGGCGTAACTGAATCCTTCGTCGTACTTCATTTGCGGCACGTTCTGCCAACCCTCCACGAGGCCTGCGGCTCCCGCCGCCAGGCTGGACGCGGTCGCTAGCGCCCTGTTGTGCGTCTTTCCGAGCATCTCCTCGTAGGTGGAATGCACGCGCGCGGCGGCGGCACCAATGCTCTGACCGACGTTTTCCAGCACGGTCGCCTTCATCTGATCAGTGAGGCTCTGTTCATTCATCCACCGAAGGAGAGAGCGAGTATCCTGCCAAGTAGAATCAGCTGCGTTGCCTTGCTCTATGGCTCCAATCCGATCGAGCTCGGCCAGGGCTCGCTCTGCCTCGATTTTGTTTTGATCTCGCTCTGCCTCAAAGAATTGGTGAACCGCCGCCTCACCTCGCGAACGGAGCTCTGCGCTACCTGCCTGACCGGCGCTACTGACCTCGGCGTCGATGCGGCGTGACACTGCCGCGGGATCTCTCTGTTCAATCGGCAGATGGTGCCTGATCTCTTCAGTGGGGTTTGGCATGCCGCCCGCGCCGCTTACAAGAGGATCAACTTCGTGCAGCGTTGTTTGGGCCCCACCGAAATGCTCTGAACTATAGCGTGCGAGATCCATCGCAGACTTGACGGAGCCTTGGTCGAGTACGATCGCTGCAGCGGCACCGAAAGCATGCTTGACGCTCGGACTCCAGTGACGCCGGAGAAACGTACCCGCAATGTCCTGTACTTTGGACATATCAAGCCCGTTTTTGGACACCATGTTCATAAGCTCTTGAGTGGTGCCCGTGAGTTCTGCCACCTCCCCGTATGCCAGCGAACTGATGCTCTGGCGCAGGTCCGCGTTTCCTGCAAGCGATGCAACCTCATCGTAACTCGTCTGCGCCGTTATGGTGCTTCCGACCGCTTCCGACCACCGCTCCCCGGATTGTGTTCCGAGCGCCCGTAAAAACTGGCTACGAGAACCTTTCTGCTCGTCCTGTACAATGGCACGCGCCAATTCAACGCCATGACCTTCTTCGCGCCGAGCTAAATGGTCAATGCGCTCTGCCCATGCTTTTCTCTCGCCGTCAGTCGCTCCCTGAATATTCTGGAGTGCCTGTTGCACCTGCGGGCCGCTGCCACCTTGTAGAAGCCCAAGAGCTACGGCACCACTGAGGGCCGAAGCATCCTTTGAACTAAGATCGCTGTACCTCGCGTGGTCGTTCACAACCGACTGCGCGAGCCCCTGCAGCACCCGATCAGACTCCGTAGCCGAAGATCGAGTGCTCTGCCCTTGGTAACTGCTAACAAATCCTTCGACCCCTTCCCGACGGGTGAGGTCGGCGCCAGAGAACGCCTCTTTTATGAGTCGATCCGACACATCCTGCACGTGTTGCGATCGGGATTGCTCTGTCAGCGTGATTGACCGTCCCAGGTTTATGGATGGAGCAATCTGCTCAGCACCATAACTATGCAAGCCATGTACCGGATCGTCCCCGTAAAGGGCACTCCTCGATCCAAATGGGCCAACGGAAGCAACGGCGGCGGACGAAAGTACGTCCGGTGATTGCATTCTCTGGTCTACATGATCTCCGCCCGACAGCCGATTCGTCAGCGATGTCAGCGCAAAGTACGAGCCCGTAATCAGGATTAGGGACAACAGGGGCGTGGCGGCCACCATCAAGCCGCCGAATGCAAGCCAGCTGGCCGTCTCTGTCCAAACGGAATCCAGTCCCACCATACTCAGGGGATCTGTCCCAGCCGTTGCCAGCCGTTGCAGGTCGTTGGCCGCCGCAATGGAAATGTAGAGGTTGCAGACGGCCAATACTGGCATCCACAGCTGAATCCACAGGGCGAGTAGTACGTAACGACCGAAGAGCGCAATTCCGGCGCCGCCCAAGCAAAACATGAACGCCGCGAAGGGTGAGCAGGCATAAAAGAACCCTTCAATAAACGCTATTGCAGGCCGAGCCATCTCGCCCCACAGGCTCTGTTCCGAAGCCCATTGCGTCCGCCGCTGCTCCATTGCCTGAACCCGCATGACCACACCGGCCTCATTGTTTCCCTGCGCTTGATATCCAACCTCCGCCAGTTCGAGCTCTTTTTTGAGGACGGCGTTGACCATATACGCTTGGGCACTGCGTCCAGCGCCGAACAGCGAATCGAGCGCCCCCTGCATCTGTCCCACTGTATCGGTCAGCCCGAGTTTCGAGCCGATATAAGCTTCCCACGCGGGAAGAAATTTCGACTGCGTGAAGCCAGCGAGCGACGTGTAGGCATCGGTGCACGTAAGCGTTTGGCCGGCCGGGGATCCGTCGAGGTAAAGCGTCGTGAACCAAGTGCCGGATGTGACGTTGATATCCTGGAGCAGGTCCGCGCTCTCCCGCAGCTTGGCCCACGTAAGGGATGTCGGCAATTCCATCGAAATGGAATACAGCACACAATCCATTAGATACGAGCGAAGAGACCGCTGGTAGTCGACTCCCGGAACGACCGCATTCGCAGCTCCATCATTCGCGCCGCCGTAATCCATATCTCGAATTGCATTCACCAGCTCCAAGGAGTCCATGTACCCGGTGCTCGTCATGCTCGGATAGGAGAAGGCCGCCCCAAAGGCATTGGCGAGCGTGATTCCTACCGTGGAGGTCAGGGATCCAATGGCTGCAGGTCCTAAGGGGACGTTTGCGACCGTGGTCGTCGCTCCCGTGTATACATCTTCGACTGCAACAGTCACTTTTGGGACGAACATCGCTTCAAACAGCAGCCACCCCACAAGCGTCCATTGGAGCTCCAGGCGCTGGTAGATGACTCCGCGGAACAGACCGACTAACACGCCGACGAGCAATCCCAGCGCAACCATGGAATAGAAGCCAGACGGGCTGTTCTGACCAGTGATCATGGCAAGGCCATTCAACACAGCAAGGAGAAAATCGATTCTCCCGATGCAGATGATGGTAAACACGGCTGACGCTTACGAACGATTGCGCCCGATCGGCGACGCAGGGGAGCTCGGTGGCGCCTGTTCTCGTGCCAAACGTCCAATCTGGTCCATTGCCTGGAGTAGGTCCAGCATGGACTTGAAGTCGCGATCCTCGTAACTTATGCGCGCCTGAAACTCTTGGACCCGGTCGCGGAGGCGATCATGCATCATCGCGCTCATCTGCACGTTCTGTGCCCCAAAGGAATGCTGCACGACGGTGATCATTTCCAATACCACATCGCGCGCGATCTCTACCGTGATGAGGTTTTGAAGCTGCTCACCCATGCTGACCAGTGAACCCGGATACTGGGCCACATTTTTCAGTAGGGTCAGCACAGGAAGTGGCGCGCCCTGGATGAACCCCTGCTCGGTCGGGGTGAAGGTGGCGGCTGGATCGCGCAGCTTGTAGATCAACCCGCCGGTAAAGCCTGGAGAGGGGCCAAATAAAATCTCTCGCACCCGGCGCTTGAGCCCCGGCCAGTCTCGCTGCACACTTTTTGGATTGAGGCAATTTGCGGCGTCGCTCGCACAGGAATAGATGTTCACCGGGCCAGCATCGCTCCCGTCCACGAAGTGCTCGACGGTTAGGAGTGGCATGAATTCGGTGTAGCAATACTCCTTCGCACTGTCAGTGTTCTGGCATGCGGCGCCGCTCCCATCCACGGGACTTTTTACCAGCGTTCCCGTGACGGAAAGGATCACCTCCTTTAGGTCGTTGTCGCCCAAGGAACCGAACCAGGTTGCCGACTGACTCTTCTGTAGCGCTTCCCATACCGCATTCGTCGCCGTGCTTTGACCCGCCGCGGTGTCATCCACCAACTCCGAGACAAAGTTCGTGGCCGCCGAGAACATGTCGGTGGCGGCACCGGTTTGGACATCCCGGTTCTGAGCATCCTTCATACGGGACTGCGCCCATTCGTTCAGACCCGTATGGTTCACAAGTTGGGTCGCGGCGTGACAGGAATCGAGCATGTTCTTGTTCATGTCATTTACCCAATCCTTGAGCTTTTCAATCTTTTGCTCGCACGTCGGGCATACCCCCTCGAGGGCGAGCGTAAAGGCGTAATTCAATGCATTGGCAGCGATGGAGCGCAAGAATTGCTCCAGCTGTTGGCTGTTGATGAGACTGAAAGAACCCCCGATGAGATCGAGACCTCCGCACCCGCCGTGGATGCTGGGAGGCACCAGCGAGATGAGATTTGGCTTGATAACCCGGCTGCGGCTTTCCACAGAGCCGAGCGTTATCCCTCCCCTTCTCTGAGTGTCATACACCTCGGCCGGTGTAACGTTTATATACGCGTCCAACAATTTGTTCATCAGTGTCTGACTATCGGCGACTGCCACCTGTTGGCCGAGAATCCAAGGTGCTCCGATAATGAACATGAATAGTGATGTGCGGAACCTCAGTGTCAGCCAGAACTTTGAATACCACCGCGGCAGCTGCACCGCCAACGATGTTCTGCCTGGCTCAGTGCGAGCATGGTAGCGGCGGGCGCGGTCACGCCGACTGACTCTAAGACCCCGGTTCCTCATGGAACGCTCCGCCGTAGTGATACAAGGTCCTCACCGTAGCGGAGTGTTGGTGCGTAGTGGGTGTCGCTTGACGGGCCTCCAGAGCCCGCCTGCCTGCGTAAGGTAGCACTTGCGGTGACAGTAAGAATGATCTCTGGTCGGCCGCCAGCTAACAGGGCGGATTTGACCGACCTATCTTGGACGGATACAAGCGGCCCGATGACTGATCATCGGGCGGCCGTGTGCCAAAGAGCCTTGTTTGAATCAGCCTCGAACGTAATGGGCACCGATGCGGCACACCGGCTCCGCTTGAGCTCGATTATGGGCAGACGCTTGTCTGCGTTCCATTCCCGGTGTCTTTCCACAGCTCGATGTTTGCCCGAGTTTCGAGCAACGGGGCTTACGAACCACCCATGAGGGAGGCGTCTCGCGCGCGCAACCATTCTACAAGTCGAGTTGGATCATCGAAGTCAACCCTCTCATTGACCATTTCAGCCGCTGGCCTCGAGGCCTTGCGAGGTCGAGTCGAGTTAAAGTCTTCTTCCGTAATCCACCCCGCCTCGTGTGCCGCCAGGACGATGCGCTCGAGCAACTCATCATCTGTGACCAGCCCTTCGCTCAAGAGCACGAATTGTTGAGGCTCGCGCACCAAATAGAGCGTGGGGGTTTGAGTCACCCCCAACTCCCGCGCGTGTCCTCGATCGGGCACAAATCGGGGGAACTGGCCTTCGCTCATCCCGCGACCATCGATCGAGATCGGCAGGATCGCAAGTCCGATCCGACGTTGAAGGCGGCCCAGGACCGGGTTCTCGGCTCGACAATATGGACAGTCCGACCGAAAGAAATACCATACGCCCGCCTGCGCAGCGACCGCTCGGGCGACGCGCTCTGTTTCATTGCGAGCAACCTCATCAAAGACGCGAGCGCCGTAGCTCGAGATGGGTCGCCGAGCGTTCTCGTCCAATTCCGGATCGGAGACGACGACTCGCTGGGCGACCTGCGCGAAACGCTCGGCGAGGTCCATCGCATAGCGTTGTAGGTAATAGAAAGCCCGAACGTTCTGTGGCGACGGATCCTCGATGGCGCGATCCCGATACTCAGGCAGCTTTGAGCGTAGCCACGCCGGTGATAACGGCTTGGGTTCCTCCAAAGCAGTGGACGGCGGACCCGGACCATCATCTCGCGGGTCAGCCTCGGGCATTGTGGGCCCCAGCTCTGGCGGCTGTGGGTCTGGGATCACTTCTTTCCAGAACCACCCCTCTTGCTTTCCCGCATAGTAAGAGGTCTCTGCGCAGACCGGTCGGGGTACCGGCATACAAAGCATCACTGCCAATAACGTCGCCGCCGGCGAGAAGCGGTGCGTCACTGCGCGTTGCTCCACAAGGCTTCCCGCGCTTTCTCGCGTGCCTGGTCGAAGTTCGAGGCGGCATCGACTTCCATTTGGATTCGCTCAGGCCCATTCGGGGCCGGGAAGTTCGCGTACGGGTTGCGGGTCACGTTCTCTAGCGCATATTGACTGTCGAACGCGGCCGGGGCATTTGGGATCTGGCCGTTTGCAGCCAGCAACGCATACCATTGGTCCAGGTCGATCTTGCTCCAGTCAAGGGAAGTCAGCTGCGCAATCGTCAATCCGGTGCAATCGGGTGCCTGAGCGGTCCCCAAGGTGAGTCCCAGTTGCGGTTGTGCGCCCGTCATGACGATCTGCGCAAGGGGCGAGTTGTAGCAGCAATAGCTGTCTTCGGTCTCAATGCACCCGAGAGGCGAGTTTTGCGCGCAGTACGATCCGATCCGCGTGCACTCATGCAATTCCCGGCGAGCGGCCAATTCGAATTCCTGCTCCTCGCACTTCCAAATAATGCTGATCAGGATGTTGACGATGACATAGATCGTGTAAACCCACATGACCACCGACAGGGCGGTCGCAAAGCCGTCGCTCAGTGTTGTGACAGTCTCACCCGCTTGATTGGTCGTTTGCGTGAAGAATAGGCTCGCCACCTGAGGACCAAATGTGTCCGATACAAATTGAGCGGTTTCTTCCATCATCTTCTCTTTGAGCGCGCTTAGGCTGAATCCTTCGATCTCCTCCACCGCCGCGCCGCCGTAACTCTGTGTCAGACTCGCCCACGCCGACGAGAACGGCTGGGTAATCGTGCTCCAGGTTGAGCTGAGATAGCTCCGAATGGCCGCCCAGGCGCCCGGCACATTGAGCCCCGCGTTGGCGAGCATCTCGCCCAGATGCATCTTTTGGGCGAGGTCGTAACTCGCCATCGTCAGACGTAAGTAGTCGGACAGTCCCACTCCGACCGGTTGATTGCAGCAGTCCTGATAACCCCCTAATGCCTTTTTGCACTGCATCGCCGTTCCGGCGAATACCCGGCAGTTATCCGGATTGCCCCCCGCGCAATTCATGTCCATTGCCATGAATGTCATTGCGGATAGCGTGCCGGCCGCCTTCGCGAAGTCTGGATTCGCTTCGGCAGGCGGTGTGACACAGTCCTCGCCCATGCAGCGGATCGGCCCGTCGCACGTCACATGAGTGCTCGACCCGCCCGGCAAGCTCACATCGGTGCCGCAATCCCACTCCTCTTCGAATGCATAACAACGTCCAGAGGCGGCCTGGGCGAAGGGAAGACACGAGGACTTATCGAAGGAGCATTTGCCGTTGTTCTCGAAGGCCGTGCAGCCATCCGGCGCGCTACCGTCATTCGTGGGACAATGTTGCTCACCGGTCGGGTCGGTCCAGCACGGAAGCTGCCCCGTCATGAAATGGCAATTTCCTCGAATCTCTCCGCGTCGGCACAGGGGTGAGTAGCCAGCGATCGGTGCGGGAGATAGGTCGCCCTGGCATACTTGGAAACCGTTCAAGTTGATACAAGGCACATCCATGCCCGGGCCATCCAGGCACTGCATCGATCCCAAAGTGCATACACCGTCGGCGATGCCGTTGATCAAGGCGCTGCACTCCGGCGGAACGTCCCAACGGTCCACGGTCGCAAGTCGATGCGGGTCATAGAGTACTCGGATCCGGGCCCACCCCTCCCCGACCCCTCCCACTGACACGCGGGTCCTGATGTCTAGCGGACCGTTCGCGCCGAAGTCTTTCGTAACGTCCACATTTGGCGTCGCACTCCAGTTCGCCTTCAGATCGCATGTGCCGCCGGTCTCGGGCGGAAAGTTTCCGGTGCTGTCGTGCCAGACCTCGCGGTCGCCGATATAGACCTGCATGTAGTCATCCCAATGCGCTTCGACCAGGGTGGCGCTGGTGATCGCCGCGGGATTGTCAACCTGTAAATGAACGGTCTGTTCGAAGACACTACAGTTGCCCGTCCAATAGTTGTCCCCTGCGAGCCCGAGCAGAACATCCACGCATCCTGCGCCGCAGGACTCGGTGTTTCCGGCTCCCCCCGATAGCCGCAGCAGTCCTGCATCGTAGGCGTGCGTGATCTGGCAATCTTCTGCGGGAATCACGACCTTGTCGCACCAGTGAAGATCGGGCACATGCACCGTGCGGCCATTGGAGACCGGAACTTGCGTGGACGTACAGCCCTGGAAAAAAGTCTGAAAAATTGGGTCCGTTCCTGCCAACAAATTTGTGCTTTTGTTGAAAACAGGATCGGAGGAGACGTCTGGGTGAGAGCGCTTCAGTGCAGCATCGCGAACCGTTTGATAAGCATCCGCCTGTTGCGAATGCTCGGTGCTCAACCGCGACTGGACCGAGGTGGCGAGCGCTTTGGCGGCGGAATCGTCCTCAAAGGCATCCTGCATGGCCTGAACGTCATTCGTGCTGCCACCGGCCGGAAAGAGATCGGCACTATTGATACTTTCGGCGCCGTTCGCGCCGGGGTAATAGATAGTGGTTCCATCCGATGCGGGTGGACGCAATAGGGACTGGCCTAATGCCTGCCCGTCGGCAGCTCCCGCCGGGGGCGCCTGAGCGAGGGCCGCCCACGGAGAGAGCGCGAGGCCGACCGTCGCGGCGAAAACCAATTCAGTGTGTACCGGCGCTACGGCAATCGCGATGGAGACAACGCCGCAGACCACACGTTGTGCGCAAGCCTTGACCAACTCGAACACTCGGGAAGTAACCATGGTTTCTATCGCACGCAGCAATCTGTCCAGCGCCATAGCAGGTACACGAAGTCCTCACCGACCGAGGGTATGTTTCGCCATTCGCCCCAGAGGAAGGTTGGCACTCCAATGTTGTGGCAGCAGGTCTGGTTCCAGTTATAGGAATTAGGAACCGGTTCGGACGAGCCTCCCGGGCTGTTATTTCCGCTTGCCCCAGGTGGATGGATGCTGCTGTTCGCTTCTGGGACCGGGAACAACATCGACATTTTGTATTGCGATCTCGGAATCATCGGCGCGATCTTGCCGCCGCACAGCACGTCGTTACCCGTGGTGCGCCAGGCCAACCCGCGTCGATGCAGGGCAGCGAGCGCCCGCGTCGCCAACAAGCTCGACACTCGCGGCGGACTGCCTCCAGAAGGCACATTGCCGGTGAAGGGGTAAAGACTTCCCCAACATCCCGCACACCACCACATCTTATCGATGGGAGTGGACACCGTCGCGGCCGTACAGTCGGCTGGACAGGTGGCCTGTAGAAGCGGATTCGAGGCCACGGCTACCTCCGGCTGCGTGAACATCGAGAGCTCATCCTCAGACCAGGTTGGATCAATCTCCGAGACATAGAGCAGGTCGAAGTCACTGAAGCCGCCCGCGTTACACTCCGGGGTGATAAGCAGTTGCAAAATCTCGTACAGCGGGAAGGAGAAGTAGTGGTAATTCAGGAACTGGTTGCTCGCACTGCCGCCATCTGACCCATCGGTCATTCCCCAGAGCTTGAATGAGCTGCGAATTCGAGTCCCGCCCAACGTCGGTGAGCAGTACGGCTGACGAACGGTTTCGATCAAAGCCTCGGGCTCCCATGCACCCAGCGTAAACCCGATCGAAGCGATGCCGTCCGATGCCGTGCAGAAGCAGACAGTTCGATCCGCTGAATTCGATGGAATACTGCCCGACCCCAATTGCGCGACCCCCATGAGCTTCATGGGAAACAGGCAGCTCCAGCATATGTTAGTCACGAGTCCCGCGCCCCATATGTGGGCATTCGGACACATCGCCTGAGAGGGAGTCGAGATGGCCTCGCTCGTTCCAGCTGTCTGACCTATCGCAAATGATGCTGGCAGGAGCAGCCCGAAGCAGGCGGCGGCAAGAGAGCCTCCAGCAAGCCAACGCGCGATCATGGCTCATCTCCAAGAGGACCTTCGGTGACCAGCAGTCTTTTGCCCCGGCTCACGATCGTCGCCGGCACGGCAACCAGATGGAATCGCTCGGCAAGGGAGTTCGGAAGCACATACACTGGCCCCGAGAGCGCTTGCTCGAGCTCGTCGAGATGTTGCCATCCGCGGCTCGTATCGATCGTGGTTGTGAGCAGGATGACGCCCCGCCCTTTTTCGCGAACGCGCCGCGCCGTCGATGCCGCGGCTCGCACTTGCCGCGGGTCGGTACCGCGAAACACGATGAGAGTCTTCGAAAGCACGACCCAGTCGAGCGGATTCCACCGTTGACCCGCATGCACGAGTACGTTGCCTTGCGCGTCCTCCAAATCCTGCGTCACCTCGACACTCGGATCCACCAGATACTCGCGCCGGCTCGGGGCATCGGGCAGCCGCACAAAGTCCTGATGTGTAGACCAAAAGCGGCCCATGGCGGCCTCGCGCTGCGCGGCCCAATCGATGGCGGCCAGGCGCTGCTGCATCTCGAGCACAAAATCCGGCTCGGATATCTCATAGACTTCGGCGCGTCGCCCGAGGTTTTCCGAGCCCTTCGCGACGGTTGAGGCCATGCGGCGCAACCACTGCACAGTGACCGCACCGACCGCGACCACAGGTTGATCCCGCCCGCGCTCCATCAAAGCGAGCGTCGGAACGAGTGTCACGTTGAAACGGTGAAAGGCTGTTGGATCGAGAATGACATTGGGAACACGGGAGCTCGGAGGCAGCAGCGCACGCAGCTGCGCCATTGCCTGTTGAATATTCGACCCGCGCGGCACTCCCCGTAGGATGAGCACCGCATCCGGCGCACTGGCCTCCTCGAGCAGGGCGCGCAGAGTTGGGACGGGAATGGACAGGGATGCGAAGATCAATACTCGCCCGGGTGTCTCGAGTACCGTTCGTCCCCGGCTGCCGCCCGTCTCATTCAATTGCGCAATGCCTTGCGCGGCCTCAAGTGCTTCGGACGTCGGCTCAGTTCGCAGCCAAGGCGGCGGCAATGATCCCGGTGCCTTTTCCAGGATCTCACGCGAGCGCTTGAGCCAGGTATCCTCGTCCGCCTGCAGCGTGCCCACCGTGCACATGCCCAGCAAGACGCTAAACAGGACGCCCTTACCAAAGCGGTCGCGCGCGCCCAATAACTTGCTCATCTGAGATGTACCCCCAATAGCGCGAGTCGAAGCTGTGCAGACTCGTTCCCATGACCCACCAACGATGCGCGGGCACCCGCTCGTCCCGCTCGAAGTCTTCCGGCCGTCTACCCATGCGCCACAAACGCCCGCCGACCTGTGCGTGTGGCAAAGTGCCCCGCTGGACCTCGTTGACCCAGACTCCCAGAGAGTTCACGACCACGTGATCCCCCGAAACGCCGGCGACTTCTTTCACAACGCGGGTTCCGTCCGGATAGAACGGCGTCATGCCGCGGGCAAGAAAAGCAACATAGTCACCGCGGCGGATCACATGGTCCCGCTCATCGACAAAAAACGATGAATAGCGCAGACAGTGCTCGCCAATTGGCGCATCGAAATCGAAGACGAGACAATAGCGAGGATGGGACGCGACCCACTCGGCGCAGCCGACGATGAGCAATAGCTCCACCAGCACCTTGACTCGCCGATGCCGCCCCCGCCGCGGTGTCACGTGGCCCCCGTGCGGACCCTTCGGGTTACGGCTCAACATAAGCCTCCCTAGGCGCGCGCAGAACCGCTGACCCATCCAACACAATCGCCCCGTCCTGGGCGTAATGCGCAAGATTCTGACTGAGCGCCGATCCGATCTGCGTGATTCGCTGCCGCCGAGCCGCGTCCGATAAGCTGGCATCGTTGACCACCGGCTCAGCGAGGCGCCGAACATCCAGCACCACCACCCTTGGCGGGCGGGGCTGATGCCGGACATACAGCGCACCACCCACTGCTCCCGAGGCTCCGGCGACCGCTAAGCTGAGCAGATAGAGCACTACGCTGATCGCGCCCTCACGCATGGTGTCACCCGGCCCGCCGCAACGAGGCGCCTTCACCGCGCAGGATGTCCTCGATGGCAGCCTCCAGGTCCATGCCCGCCTTGATCCGCTGAGCAATCGCGTGTTTGTCCTTCGGATCGGTCGAGTACAACAATTGCGTGCGACGATCGACGATTAGGCGTGCAATTCCTGAGCCGGACCGGGTATACACCCAGAGTTCCGAGAACGCGCCCGGCTCGGTGCGCACGGTTTTCAGGATCTCGCCGGCACCCTCGCCCAGCGCCAGGCGACCATTCTTCACCAAACCATCAATGGCCTCGGGAGTCTGCCCCAGCAGAAACTTGTTGGCACAGTTCTCCCAGATGGCCTCGCCCACCGGTGTACGGTATAGATCATTCACGCTCTGAAGAATCAGCACCGCTCCCCCGAAGTACTTTCGCAGTTGCCGACAGCCGCGCTCGATGAATGCGCCCTCGGGACCTTCCGTGATCAAGTCCCACGCCTCATCCACGATGAGGAGTTTGGGTCGGCCGTCATCCCTCAGGTACATGGCCCGTTGAATGGCCGCCATCAGTTGCACCAGCACAAATCGCATGAGGTGTCGGCGGCCCTTGAGCTCTTCGAGTTCGCAGACCGTCAGGGACTTCTGGAATGTCACCGTAGAGGGGCGGTCGACCCAACGTCCGTATTCCCCGCGAGTCGTAAAGGGATACAGCTGGCTTCCCAAATCGTTGACACGCGCATCGAGCCGGCCATCAGCATCTCGAAAGCCCAAAAGTCTCTCGGCCAGGAAATCGATAGTCAGAGACTTGCCACGCTCGTCCCACAGCTCCCGGGTCACACGACGGAGCGTAGATTCCTGGTACTCGGAGATGTCCCCCTTGGGGGATACCATCGCCAGAAGACCGGCCATCGTGAAATCACTCTGCTCGTCGTAGTTTTCGATGGCCGAAAACGGGTTGAGCGAAATGTCGCTTGTGGAATTGAATTCCAGGTGTTCACCACCCAACACTTGACACAGGTTCTTGTAGCTGCGCCCGACTTCGATGAGATACACATCGGCGCCCAGCGACATGTAGGCCGTCAGCAGGAAGTTCACAAAAAATGACTTTCCCGACCCCGACTCGGCAGCGACAAGCGCCGAGTAGTTGGTGGGCGAATCAAATAAATCAATCGCCATGAATTGGCCATTTCGCGACAACAGCGTCATTACCGGTGAGCCGGTGCCTTTCCAGTCGGCAATACACGGCATCAGCTGCACGGCGTGGCGACTCGCCATGGTGCGATAGCGCATCAGATTCTTGGCCGCTGCCGGGTCTGCATTGCCTGGAAGCGCGTTCAAGAAGACAGGCAACGCAACATAGCGATCTTCCTGCAACCGATACCCGAGCTCCCGGTAGTAGGTGATGGCGTTGCTCGCGGCTTCCGTAGACTGCTCGTCAGAATCCGAGAACAGGCAAAATGTCAAGTAAGCCTTGACTACACGATCTCCATCCTCCAACGCCTCAAAAAGCACGTCGAAGTCTTCCTTCTGCTTGCGCAGTCTAGGCAGATAGCGGGCAAGAGGACCCATGCTCTGCCAGGTGGCCGTGTTCTTTTTGGCCCCCATGGCGGTCCGGGATTGCTCTGCATCGATTAAAAGCACATTGAGGGTAATCAACATGCTGTCCCGAACACCGCGATTTCCGGCTTTGAGGTCGCCGAGGAATTGTGCGGCCTGTATGAGATGAACGAATTCCGGAAGCCGCTTCACGCACAACGTACGCGCGCGCTTTTTCGCGAGCCAGAGCCCTGCATCGTCAACCTGAACGAAGGTCTCTGGGTCAAAGACCTGATCACGGATCGGTCTCTTATCGTCATAAATCTGCGATGGACTGCGCCAGGAGGCGTTCTCGCCCCAATTGACCATCGTGCCGATGAGACGGATGTAGAGTTCCGGGTCGAGCGCAACCGGTCCCATCCCCAGGGTGCGCAAGATCTGCTCGGTCGAGGTTCGCAAGCGGCTCGCCTGTTCAGCGTCAGCATCCGTGGGAATCGCTCCCCGGCAGGGAATTTTCGCTGACACGATGACTTGGATGTCTCGCACGCGCGTTGGGAATAGGTCACTCACCGGCTCCTGCGTGTGATACCGCAGGTAGTCCGCCCGTGAGTTGACGAGTCCGGTTGCGATTTTCCGGCCGCTCGAACTCGCGTTAGAGGTCTTTGGCGTGCGCAGGGCGCGCATCATCAGCAACTGATCTTCGATGTCCGGACTCGTCCACAAGCTAACTTGCAGAACTGTGTTTACCGGATAGGGTTGGCTCAGAAGCGGCTGCAGTTGCTGAATGATCCGCTCGTCCACACCGACGATCGGATAGCATCCGAACATGTAGCCCAGGCAACCATCGCCATGGAAGTACAAACGTCGTTCGGGATCATACGCGAGCGCCGAAAGCAAACCTGAAGGTGGCTTGCGCTCGAGCAAGCGGTTGTGCAATTGGGTGATTTCCACGTCCGGGTTCCCTGGGTTGCCTTCAACGTGAACGGCGACTGGGACGCACTGCCCGGGCGGGCACGGACAGGCGTCCCACGAGGCGCTTCAGATGACCGCCGTGACGACAGCCCCAATGATGGTCGGCGCGACCGTGGCCACGAGGCCGCAGGCGATCGCCGGGACGGCGGCCATGATGCTTTGGCGCACCACGCCCATCACGAGCCCGACGACGAGTAGCGCAGCGGCCAATAGACGGCCGAGATCTCCCTGCAGCCACCCCGTCAGCGTGGTGTAGGCACTGTTGAATTCCGTCCCGCCGGTGCCTGCAAAGCTCATCGCGGGTACAAACAGAGTTAGGACAACCAGCACAGTTAGGGCGGCGGCTGTGCTCCGTGATTTGGCGTGGACCATGAAGATGCTCCTGATTTCGGCAAAGTGGACCCAGTGGATTGCTTGGGATGCTCACTGACACTCGCCCGCGTCGAAGACGCGGCCGAGTCTTTGCCGACGGACTCCGGTGGATCCACTTTCTGGATCGCGAAGGACCGTACAGGCGCATTTGCGCTTTCCGACTCGCCTAGACTCCAGCGGCGAGTTTCGATTTCAACAAATTGATAGCCGCCTCCATGCAGAACGCCATGAGCGTCCTCCCACGGGGCGATCCAGGCACGCATCACCTTGGCCGGTGTTCGGATGGGAATCGGCTTGTCTACAGCGGGTGTCACAACCGGGACGACGCCACTGCCCGGGCCGTCAGCTCGATGACTTCCCGTGGCGTTCTGCGGCTCGGTCCCGCGCGAGTTGTGACTCGTCCGGCGGCTGGGTGGCTTATCGCCCAAGGGATGCGGTGCGGTCGGGGCGACTACATCGGAGTTTTCCGTCGCGGCATACACCTCCGTGGTAGTCATACAGTGAACCCCCGCCGGCCGACCTGGGCAGGAGAAGCTCTTCTCACCCACCGTGCCACAGGCTGACAGGAGCCCGGATAGTGTCGGCAGGGCAATCAACAGAATGTGCCGCTTTGCGAGCATCTGTTTATTCCTGATTGGTGGCGACAAAGCGCGCATAGTCCTTCGGCGCGCCCGCAGCGGTGGCCCCGTTAGGCGCGATAGAAAAGGGCAACGTGTGCACGCCCAGGAGTTGAATGGTGACGCGTGCTCGCTGAAGCTCACCGACACCACAGCCATCGCCGTCCGGTAACGGTTCCGGTAGCCGCGTGGTCTCGAGAAATGCAGTCGCCGATTCAGGATGGCAGATGAATGCTCGCGCCAGGGCCGCTCTATTCGGCTGCGCCGGTACAAACACCAAGTCGATGCGGCGGGATCTCGCGAGCTCCCGAAGCTGGGGCAGAAGTTCCTGGCTCTGAGGCGATCCCGGATCCACGAATACGGTCACCGCCTCGCGCACCTCGCTCTTGCCGAGACTCACTCCACCGAGCTGACGCGCCGTCAATCCCAAGTGAGACAGCGGGATCCGTTCGGTCTTCTCTACATCGGCAACCGAGCGCACTTCGATGCTGTTCCACAGATCGAGAATCCGTCCAGTGACAACGTAGTGACCGTTGGTCGAGACCAACAGAATACGACCCTGGGCCTGCACCACCTGAAATCCCTCGGCAGGCAAAGGCTTCATAGCCTCGATCCCCTTCAGAACGTCGTGAGGAATGTCTGAGTCGGCGGCCGCCGCCGTGACCGTTACCGAGGCGAACCAGATCAGGACGAGGACCCAGATCCAATCGATGAGCGGTGCTCTCATTTCGATTTACTCCGAATCTGCAGGGTGACGCCTTTGAGTAGTACCGTTTCAACAGGCCGAGCCGCGTCAACTTCCACGAACGGGACAATCTCATCTGCCAACTTCACCAGATACTCCGACACCCGTTGCATGGCCCCCCCAAAGCCGGCGTAGCCTGCAGCCTGTAGGGCATCGGAGGTGTTTGGGGATTGAAACTGTGTCGTGCTGCCCGGAGAGGTACTGAAACCTTGAATCGCTACCGGACGAAACACCTGCGAGAGTGCTTCCGCAAAACTTGCGAAGGTGGCCTTCGCGACAAGTGAACCGTTTCGGGAGACCAGGCGCCCGCGGATTCCCGCCTTGCCGTCATCTCCTAAGGCGTACGCGTCCAGAACCGTCTCGATCACGCCCCCGTCGTTGCGGACGCACGAAAGCGTTTCCGCCCGCATGAGCGCCCGCTCCGTCGAGAGATCGCCCGTTGCACCCAAAATCACAAAGCATTCCCGAACGTCCGAGTGAAAGCGGTTGGGCAGAATTGCCTCACTCTTGATACGCATGAGCGCCGGGACCGGATCGCGCTTGCTCTGCATACCCGTCGGCGCATCCACCCCCGTCAGGAGTACGCCATGCAGAATACTGCCTGCCGGCAGATAGACGTCGCCCGACTGGGAAGAGCTCTTATTGACCGCCTGCGGAGCAACTTCTCCAAACACGTGCACCTTGATTGAATCGGCCTGACCGCCCTTTGGGGTAGAGGAACTAAGGTCCGGCCCCACGTCCGAAGAGTCGAACAGACCGTCCATCGATGTTTGGCGAGTGCCGGTATTGGGGACGCGCGCAGGTACAGTGGGGCGCTCCGAGCCCGGCGTCACGGCCGTCGAATCGGAACGCAAACCCAACGGGCGCGCATCGCCAGAATCGGCACGCGTGGGGCCCTCCTTCTTAAAGGCCTCCAGTCCCTGGCCGAGCGCCGCAAGATTCTGTGCGATGACATCCACATCCTTCTTGCTCGGAGCCTGTTGTTCGAGCCTGTCCAGCCGTGCCTGTAACGCTCGCTGGGCGGCTTCCGCACTCCGCAGCTCTGCTCCGAGAGCCTCGATTCCGAGCGTGCGGGTATCACTGCCGGTCAGGAGATTCACATCGACCTTGCCATCCGCGCGCCGTGCAGTGTCTTTCTTCGGCGTTGCCGTTATGAAGAGGTACACGACCCCCAACAACACACCAAGAGAGGTCACACCCATGACCATCTTTCGCCTATCAGGCGTCAGTGATGCCCACCAGCTTTTGAGATTTGTCATCGGCATATCACGCGCACCCTGGCACTAGTGCGAGAGCAGCGAAGGTCGAACGCGCGTGAACCCATGAGGCTCGAACGTCTCGTTCGCGACCGCGACATACAGCTCGGTGGAAGCCTGTGACTCGAGATATGCAGATGGCCATGGGGCCACCAACACCACGCCCGGCAAGTTGCAGCCGCCGTGACTGTATATCTCCACTGGCGAACGGGTTGTGTTGGTCGCACGTAGCACAAAGACGCTGAAGTGCGTTCCGGTTAAGCGCTGGCCGGTCGTAAATTGCACACCTGGCAACACACACGGCAGTGCCGAGGGATGTTCGGCTAAGGAGTACCCCTCCGGAATTTCTCCGCGGCCGATCAGTCGCACGAGCTCCAGCAAAGTCTCTTCGTAGGGTGCAGACTCCTCCCAATGCTTTGCTCTTGAATTCCCGGCCGAACCCGAGCCGGCAACGATGCCATCGGGCCATTTGAGCGTGACTGTGCGCGGAGGAATGTGCGAAGGGATCAGGGTCAGAGAAATGCTGCGGGGATCGTCCGGGTCATTGGACAGGACGTGTACACCGATCGGGCGATCGGAAGAGGCGGCCACGTACAGAGAAGATCCTTCCTTTTGGACCTCCAAAGAGTTGACCGAGAGCAACTTGGGATTCTCGAAAGGTGTGATGATCCGATTGAGGAAACCAGAGGCAATGCGGATGATCTCCGCCGCACCGGGGGTCACGGTTACCGCGACGTTGGTATCGGTTTGCTCAGACGCTGAACCGCCGGTTACGCCCGCACCATTCTCACGGGCTGTGCTGCCGGTTTTCGCGGTATCGGCTACGACGGCCGGAGGGACACCCGGCAGGCTCACCCCACCCACCGTCTGTACGGGCAGCTGCGCCCTGGCGGATGTACACACGAGGGTGGTAGCCAAGGTCACCCATGTCTTAGCCACTCTCATGACGCACCTGCACCGGCACCTGCGGCAGCACCCGCAGTACGCCGCTTACCGGTGTCATCCACGTCCGGCATCCCCTGGTAGGGCTTGAAGGCTGTGATCCATGGCCGGCCGAATCGGATGTCTATAGCCATCTCGTAAGTGCGCATGGCCTTGATGGGCTGGCCGCTCACGCCTTGCGAGGAAAACTGACCGCTCACGTAAACCGTGTTCGTTGGCGTGGCATACCGAATCTCACGCGGCTCGAACGACACCGTGATGGAGTCCCGCTTTATATCGGCGATCTGCTCGGCCAATTCCGCTGCGATGGCTCGGTAGGCCGATGGAGACAGTAGATCGCCCAACATTCGCAGTACGAGATCGGCATTGCCCGGGGTAATGTTCCCTGCCAACTCCGCGACCGTGAGGGCCCAGGCGCGCTTGTATCCCTCCGACGCATGTGAACTGGACACCTCCATACTCTCGTCGTGCAATGGTGGGACTAGCACGACTGTCGTCTCCGTGCGGAACCAACCCAATACCGCAATGGCGTTTGCGCAGACCAGAACCGCAATCAGGACGTTCTTAGTCGCGTTGTCTCGTACGGCTTGCGACCAACTCTTGGTAAAGCGCCCAAGTTGCATATCTCGCTCCCGTGCCTTACGGCACGAATTCCCTAATGAACGCGTTGGGCATGCTGTACGCCCGACGCTCGGCGATAACGCCGTACCAGTAACCCAAGTGGAGGAGAAACCCGTCTGGATTGCCCTCCTTCAACCGCCGAAACATCTTCGTTAGCAGGAGCGCGACCAACAGGCACGCCAGCTTCTGGTTGATCAAAACCCCCAGCACGAATATGGATAACCCGGGCAGGAGCTCATCCGTCGTCCAAAAGAGGACATACATCTGATCATCAAGGTCTCTAGGCATCCGCAGGGCTTTCACAGGCGCCACTCCATTGAATTGCGCGCTGTCATTACAGCCCGAGCAGCGATCCGTAGGGAGAGCCGACGGCGACTCTTGAAGTACTCTTGTCTGGCGTTGGACGACGTGCACGGAAGTGCAGTCAGCAGCTCTTCACCCCGGGCCTCATAACTCGGGCAAGCCCTCACAAGAGATGAAATTGACGCGCGGCGCAGTCAGCGTTAACTTTTAAACTCGATGCTGAGTGTTTGCGGCGAGCTGTGATAGACAGAGCGCAAACATGACACCCCAGAGAGGCACTGCGACCGGCGGGATCGTGATGGGCGCCGAAAGGTAGATTGCAGGAGCGATGGTCAACACCAGTAGCGCCCGGCGGGCGATCAGGTACCGGTCACCACTCGCATAACCGTGATCAACCCTGTGGATTTGTCGATGGACCAAGCCATCAATGCAGGCCGCTAGCGCTAGCACGGCAAGATAGGCGGACCAGGCTCGCAGGAGCTGCATGCGACAGAGTGCTTGAAACACGAGCCACCAAAACGCGTTGAGCCGACGCTCGAGCCACTGAAAAAACCACGGCGCGAGCCCCTCCATACCCCGCGCGGGAATTCTGGGATCTGGAAGGAGTCGGGCATAGCTCGCTTGAACGAGACCGTTTGCGACAAACCAGTCGCTGTATGCGCTCCGTACACGCTCTGTTATGAGAGCGGTTTGCTCAGCACCGAATTGCCTTTGAACGAGCGCGCGCTCCGCGTTCATTTGCCGCTCTACCCAGTCGGCATCGACGAGGAGGCCGATCAGACCCGCCTGCAGCGTCCAGATACACAGTAGCAACAGAATGCGGGCCATATCATTTCGTGCCGTTAAGTCGCCTACGGGTTTCGGCTCTCTGCTTCGTGAAGGGTTACGGCGGTCATCTCGACGGCCTAGAGTTCTCCGGCACCTCAGCCGGTCGCACGAGAGGGATGCGGCCTTTCATGATCGGCCGGCCGGAGAATGAACCGAAGAATTCCAGATCGGGTAGCGCGCCTAGCGCCTCGCGAGGAACAATTTCGCTGGGCGTTTCGCTCTGACGCTCGCCATAGGACGCGCTGAAGTTGAGCACGCGACCATCGGCTAAGGTGTTGGTAGACTGTTGCTCCTGAACGGCCGACACAATGGTTCGGCCGAAGTTCTCCATCACATACTCAGCGGTAACAGCGTCCTTCGTTCTACCCGCAACAATGGAATTCGCGTTGCCCAATACCTGACGCGCGAGTGACTCAGATCCAAGCTTTGCCACAAAGTCGGGGAATGTTTGCGAGAAGAAGACCACGTTGTAGCCGGCGGACCGTCCCTTGTTTAGCATTTGAATGAACGGAACGTTCACCGCCTCATTCGCTTCGTCCACGAAGATGTTTATTCTTGGTTCACTGACTCCCAGATTGAATCGAGCCCCCGCATGTGCGGTGAGGTCGGCTAGCACGATTGAAGCGATGGCGTACGCGACGACGGCATCGGAGAGGGCATCGAGACCCATATACACAACCGCGCCAGACTCGACGATGCTGGCGCCCGTAAGAATGGGCCGCGAATCGCCAGTATCCGATCGATCCGGTGAGAGTAGGCCCGCGAGGTCACCCGCCGTTAGCATCGTCAAAATCGGAATCAAGCTTGCGAGCATTTTCTGAGCGTGCTCCCGATTATGTTGGAACATACTGATCAGACCATCGATGGGTCCTACGCTATGCTGACCTTGGCGCTCCGACTGGTAGTACGCTACCAGGGCGACCGTCTCATTCGTCGTGGTCGCGCTCGGCCGGTTATACCGGCCGATATTTCTCATGTACGGCTCAATGGCGCTTCTCCAGTCCGTACCCTCGCCCTCGAGATACTTGACGAGAGTGCTGTGAAGGAGCTGATCGATGCCGCCTTCAACGTAGCGGCGGATCGTTTGAAGAGAGGGGCGCGCGGCGTGCGTGAGCACATAGCCTTCCACGACCAGGTTGATTACCCTCCAGGCGAACGCGGACCAAGGATCATGACCCGTTTCGGACGGGATCAGTGCGCCAATGCGGCTGGCCACTTCAGTGGAGCGGGTCCATGTCGCAAGCGTATCGATGCGCACACTCTCTTGGGGAAACGCGGGATGAAAGAAGGCAAAGAGCCGACCGCGACCCACCGCTTCGCATTCCGCACGCACGAGCTCGCGCAGTTGCCGGTCACCTTTCGGGTCGATGATCATCACGGACTCGTGAGGCTGACGACGAATCGCCTGTACGGCCAACAGCGCAAGAAGGCGTGTTTTGATCGCGGATGTAATGGCGGGCACGAACATGTGCCCTTGTAGGTCCCCCAGTGGGACATAGAGATCGTGCTCATTCGGCTCGAGACCGTGCAGATGGGGATTACCCTTCTTGGGCCCCGTCCGATGCGTCAGACGCCTCCAAACGGCGGCCCCGGGGACACGCAGTCGGTCAGCATCTAACTTCTGCAGATCATAGAGCCTTTGTGCGTGCACGCGCGTCCACTCAAAGCCCCATCCGAGCCAGACGTGCCCCGGCCGTGCTTCCATCTTCTTTTGTATCTCGTCGCTCGAGATCCATTCGATATCTCGTCCCTCGAGAGCCATTCGATCCCGCCAAATCCGCAGGGCCTGCAAGGTTCGGATGAGGGACAGTGCCAGTGCGAACATCGCGCCAACGCAGAGCGCATCCCGCGGAACAAGACACTCGCGCAGTCCCCAAAATTCATATGTGGCGACCGCTAACCACCCGAACAGGGCGTACACTTCGTAAGCGGGCCGCCAAACCGATTCAACTCGCAGAGACATCGCTGGTGATAACCGGTTGAACGGGCAGATATCTCGCCACGCGGGGAGACAGCACGACATAGTGTTCAGGTAGCGTTCGATCAGGTCCGCGTTGGCGCACAAGTCCGCCACCCGGAGACTTGTCAGCGATTAGAAGGCCCTGGCTTTCACAGGCAGTCAGGAACCGCTGTGGCTCCGGACAGAACAGGGCAATAGCGTGCGGATAGGAGAGCGCAACCCCTTCTGGTGTGGAGACGACACCTGGCAGGCCTGGCTCATTTAATAGGCGCTCGCCGAGCGCTCGGAGGGCAGGTCCGGCCTCACCGAACTGTGCCAAGCGCGCGAGTCCCGGGTGCGATGCCGCAGCTTGAATCGCACCGGTCTTTGGCGTTGCCGAGATCACTGTCGCCCTGGGCGATTGCTCGGTGCTATCTGTGCTGGCGACCGGCGACGCCCGCTGCTTTGGCCCTTCGAGGCCCGACGGTGAAGTCCCTTCGAGGGCGGCCACGGGTGAGGACATCACAGACGGGGGATCTGAGGTGGAAGCGGTGCGCCTTTGAGCGTCAGCGGGAGTGGGCGCGAACGGTAGCTCCATTGTTCCGGGCAGCGCAGTGGCCACTTTGGACGTACTCCCGTTCACTCGCGGCGCGCGGGCATTGGAGACGCGCACGGGTGCCTTCGCAAGCGGCGCGCCAACCTCTGCATCCGGTCTCGTGCCCACCAATTCGACTTCGACGGGTTCAACTCCCTCGGCAGATAGGCCGACCATCTCCAAGTCGGCGAATTTCACGGCTTCAATGGGCTGCTTTGGAATTCCGCGCATCTGCGGAACGAATCGGTGGTAGTGTTTGATCGAGCTGATCGCCGCGGCGTTGGGAACCAGAATGCCGCGCGCGAGCAAGACTTCCGCCAAAGTGTCAGGATCGCGTGGTACGCCAGGCACACCATCGGCCCGCAACTTGACTGCAATGTCCGTGACGGCGGATTTCCAGGCCAGGAACACGCCTCGATTGGTCACCCAAAGACGCCCGCCGGGCGTATTGAGTGTCCATTTCTCGCGAATGAGCGTACGAATTGCATCCAGGATTCGATGTTCAATGGGAACACCCAGAGCCCCCGCCTGGTGTGCCCGCCCGAGGCGCTGCAGGTCGCGATCAATTGCGGCTTGATAGGCTTCCTCAACAATCTCGCAGGCCCGACCGACTCGCGCCCCCATGAGCATTTGAATCAGCATCTCCACGGCCTGGTCTCCTGCGAGAGCAAGGTACGTCAGGGCCGCCGGCGTCAACAGGCGTGCTGCGATCCAGACACTAGAAGCGTGCTCGGGTCTCGCGTCTGTGCTGTCCCGCCACTGCAAATCGAGATCCCGGGCGTTCACTCGCTTGAGGAAAGGCCATAACCCCTCCTGATGAGGATTCCAGGGCTCCTGACTCGCCGTGGCCAACACCCGCAAGCTCGTGCAACAGCGACCCACAGGTCGAAGCAACGTCCCCAAAAAGATGGCGTAGCGCCAGATGCGGTCGCGCTCGCGATTACGTACATCGGTGCATACAGGACCGTGGAGAAACTGCCCTTCCGCACGCCGGTACGCGAGTGCGGCCGCCTCGATGGCCAAACGGAGGAGGCCTCCGGAATCGTTATGGTTCTCCGATCGTGTGGCCGGAAGTACGTAAACATACTCAGCCAGTTGCATCACCAGCAGTTCGATCAGCTGACTGAACTGCTCGGCTCCGTAACCACTTTCCAGGCGCAATCCGTGCAGTAACTGCTCGTGCGCAACCAGCAATTGGCGCGGCTCCGCGAAGGTGTCACCTTGGATGATTGCGGTAGGCCTGCCTTCAGGCTGAGGAGTCGATCCACGCCACCTTTTCCACACCAGTTGAGCCGTCCGTCTATTGAGCGGAGTATCAGGTTACGGCTCGCAGGCGTCTTGCTGTTGCGGGCAAGTCGGCTCGGGAAGACGCTCATCGCAGCATTGGTAGAAATCTCCGTCTGGCATTGTCTGATCGACATGCGGAATCCATCGCCAGATTTCAGCACTCGGAGATTCGGTCATTATGAAAACACGGATCTGTGCCTACGTCCTTCTGTGTGCCGTCACGGTGGCCTGTCGTACAGCCCCTCCAGAGCGTGTCGTCGACTGCCGCCGGGAGTTGGAGCAGGTGTTGCGCGGTGCGCCGCTCGGAATCTTCCGTCTCGAGTATCATCCGGACGTCCTCGCATCAATCGCCTCGATCGAATTTGCGCTATATCCCAATACTCATTCTTGGCCTGCAATCTGTAGCTACGGGGTGCCTGGTTTCAGTGGGGCGTTGGCTGGGCACTCAGATGCTCGTGTGGCGGACCTCCAAAACTGTGCGCTCATGACTCGGCAACAATTAGATCGGAGGCGTCTAATGTGCATGCCCGCTTTTGCTGAACCCGATGGCGCCCTGCCCGAAGGTTGGATTCGCGGGGGTGGCTTTGACACCCTGGGCGCGGCCGCCTCCCGGGATTCAGATTCCCACCGCACCCCCTAGCAGGCGGCCAACGCCTGCCCGGGTCAGTCGGGGCAGATCCATCCTTCGTCTTACCTGGCCGCCGGTAACGATCTCACAACGTTCTAGCCCAGCCGTCAGGTCGCCAGGTAGCCTGCCGTGATCCTCACTTGCCCCCCCTCTAAAAGGTGGCCCGAGCGCCGGTTGCGACGCGCTCGGCGTCGAAGGGCAATGCGTTCAGCCGAAGTTGAGCAAGTGGAACAGTACAGAGTCGTGTGCCGCGCGTTCTCCTCCAGCTGCCGGTCGCAGTTCTTGCAGAACGTCCGGCCCATCAGCCAGCACACCGGACAGAGTTGTCGCTCGGATAGCACCAGATGCTCCATCTTGCACTGTGTACAGTTGCGAATCCATGCGTTGCCCGTACGGTACAGGTCAATGACCTGTGCACTTTCGTTGATATCCAAGATTCCCGGCTGTTGCGCAATGCCCCGATAGGCTATATACGCCTCAACCAGTTGCGCTCCAGGTGAAAGATTGGCGGGCTGGTCCTCCGACATCACGATGCACAGCCATCCGTGATGTCGGCGCGCCGGATCCTCGTCAAAGAAGCGTGAGTCGCGCGGCTTTTGTGCGATCGGACCGCCGTATCGGCGCACGAGGCTTCGGTTCCAACGGGCGCCGAACCCGGTCAAACGCTCGATCAGGGCAGCGGTCGCCCCGAGTTTCGCAAGCTCTTGTGCGACAGAAACTTCTTGTGCGGTCTCGCAATCCACGGCCCGTTGTGCCATAACTCACCTCTCGAAATGCGTCCAAGGAACACTCACCCACCCGACACTTCGTACCTCTATTTATTACGCAATGTTTGCTGAGCGGCCGTATGCGCGATCCGGGGCGCTCGCGGCCCTACACATCGGTCCCCGATTAACAGCCGATGCCACCAATTCAAATCATCGCTCGATCTCAACCTCAGCAGCGGTCCCGGCGTGCGACTGAGCGTCTCCAGGTGAGCCACTGCCAATTCGCCGAGTCTCTCTGCAGTAAGGCGAGAGATGCCGAAGTAACCCTTCGCCATCGTAATATTGCGCAGGGCGAGATCATGGGCAAAATTCAGAGCGAACAAGGCAAGATCGCGTAGCTCGGCGGGGATTTCGTGAGTCGAGCTCCAACGCCATTGACGCGGATCCGTCGAGGCGAGTTCCTCCACCGTTTCGGTAAACACGATCAGTGGAACGCTGCATCGGATGGCGGTCGCCACCGCTTGAGCATTGGCGGTACGAATGCGCCTGATTACCTGTGCTCCTGCACCCAGTGTCCGCAACACGCTGGCTCCCGATGTCTGATCACTTGCGATTAACAGTAATCGCTCGTTTAGCTTCTGAATGTCATCGGCAGGGTTGGGCACCGACCTTTTGCGCCTAAAGGAATCGATTCGCTTTCCCTCCACCATGATGGCGTCTCCCTTATTGCGCTAGCACATCCAACACGCCGGGAATACCTCGTAGCCGCTCGACGATCCGACGGACTGACGCTTCATACGCTTCACCGAGGTCCGTTCTCGGACTGTGATAGCGCGCGACAGCGCACGACCAGTCCCCGTTGCATCTATCCAATAGCTCGCGCAGCATCTGCGCAGCGACATCTATATTGTTGCGCGGAATTAGGAGCTCTGCCGGATTCGGCAAACGGTAGCCGTTTGCGCGCCAGTTTATTTGAAGAATGCCGATGTCAACATTGGTTTCCCCGCGAGCAAGCACCTCCCTGAGTTTTGCCAGCGCAGCTTCGTAGTTCGGAAAATACATGTCGTGCTCGGTTGGGGTATGTAAACTCCACGGCCATGGCCTCACAAACCCATCTGTCCACGGTCGACGGGTCTCTACCAATGACATCGCGTACAACGTGAGTGCATGTCGGGCCCCGGCAGCGAGCCACACTGAACCATCGAACGAGCCGCGACCAGGAAGTTGGCCGATGTCGGACTGCGCGGGTGCGCAATGGCCGCTGATTGTGAATAACAGTAACACTAGGCAACTCAGCGCAAACTGGAAGAGCGCCGCTGCCCTTTGCGTGAATCCAGGCCAGTCAGCGGCGATAACTGCCTCCAAGTTACTTGCTGAAAAGCCAACTCCGTGCTCCGCATTCGTGCCCATGGCTGTTATACCTCCCTCTCCGTTGACTTCCGCCCTGCTCACGCGGCTGGCGTATCGCATCTAGGGCGGCTGCGCTCTCTCCCAATTCGATACAATTGATACACCGCGCGGGCGTGCATGAATGCCTCGCCAACAGTCACGACAGGCCGCTTTGCGAAGCATGGCGAGACTACGGTCCATGTTGATTCTGGGGAAAACTCGTGTAGCTGAGTTGCTCAGCGGTTGGTACTGTTGTAACCCACCCTCAGCATCGATGGCGCGGTGTCCGATCCGTCTTCTCAACTCTTTCCACCACCTGCAGACGCGGGCTGCTGCGCAGAGCCGGGATCCGATGCATGTTTTGCGCCATGAGCTGTCGCTCAGGGTGACCGAGTACACACTTGAGATTGACTGTCTGCGGACAACCCGCAATGAAATCGGCCCACCGAGAGCCCCCGCCGGAACGGAGCTCGCTTTGTCCTGCTCGAAAGGCGCCTGCTGCGAGCCCGCTGATTGCAATCGCCGCGCTGACACGGCAAGCCAGCTAGGACGCACGTGCCCCACACCGGCGCCTGCAATCGACCCGTTCGGTCCGAAACCAGAGGCGCTCGATTTCGCGTATCCGGCGGTCAGCTGCACTGGCTGAATCTCCGGGCGCCACTCTCGCGCGCGGGGGTGTCGCGAAACGACTATCGCTCGTCTGTTAGGGGTACGCCCAAGCGAGTTCATTTCTCCGCTCCTGTGTATCCATCCAATGAGCGCGGTTCCGGGCCGCACGAAGGCTGTGGAACATCAGTTCCACAGACTTAATAAGTACATACCATGAGAGTTTGAGTTGGTAAAGATGTGCAAATGTGCTTTCGTGCACGCTTTCGCGGGCCCAACGCGGCCATATCCTGAGGTCTCTCGCCCCACACCCTGAGATGGCCTGCATGGTCAAGCGGAAACGAGGTCGGGCAGGAACGGGGCATTTCCCGCCTGCAGAGTGTCCTTAAGGACTTGCGTGGAACGTTTGTTCCACAGTATTGTTTGGGGATATATTACCAAACAATGCGGACTCGACTTGGTGCTCATCCATCGCTGGACAGCCACTTTTACTCGCGAGACGTCGCGAGTTCCCGGTTCCTGCGAGTCATGGATCGAGACCACAGCCGAATTGCACCATCCCGACGCGTCCATCGAGTGCCGTTGGTCACGTTGAGCGCGCCGGGGGAGCCAGGATAATGGGGGACGGAGTCAAAGAGGCGGTCAACCGGGCGCTCGAGCTGCTCTTCCCAGTAATTGCTCGTTGGTTACTGCAGGCCGGTTTCAGCGTTCGCGATGCCGTGGAGCTGCTTCGGGCCGCGTATGTACTGGAGGCACAAAGATCCATCCCAGAGGGGATCGATCCTGGAAAATCTCAATCTTTGGTCAGTACGCGGACGGGTCTGTCGAGGGCGAAAGTCAGGAAGATTCTTGCCGGCGTGAAGCGTAAGGGCAAGGCAGCGGCACGTGGTGGGCACCGCGGAGAGCGGGCGTTGGCGGGCTGGTGGCACGATCGGGACTTTCGTGATGGCATGGGTCGGCCGCGCGTCCTACCGATCTCAAAGGGCCCCAACTCTTTCGCCGAATTGTGTCGGCGCCATAGCGGCGGCGACCGGCAATTCCCAACGATCCTGAAGGATCTCGAACAAGCGGGTGCTGTGAAGGTTTTGCCCGGAGATCGAGTCAAAGTGCTCCGGCAAAACTATGCGGCTGTGGCGTGGACCGAGGCCGGCCAGATCGCCATGGCCGAGCAGCTCGCGGAGCACCTTGAGACACACCTGCACAACTTCCTGCATCCCGACGACACAGAGCAGTGGGTGTGCCGACGCGTAGTCAATCCTCAAGTCAAACACAAATACGCCGGAATTCTAGCGCGCGATCTCAAGGCCCAAATCGAGGACAAGTTCGCGACCTTTTTCGATGCAGTGACTGATCCAGTGCATACGGCCTCGCCGGATGATCCCTCTGATCAACCCGAACATCTGTCCGTCACGGCTTACATTACCCGAAAGCCTAGCTCCATTTGTGAATCCTCGAAGGCGGCAGTTCGAGCCGCAGTATCGGACTCGCGCCTACCTCGTAGGCTTCGTCGGCCCTCCAAGCACTCGGCTAAGGAGCGGCGTTGATCCGGAAGGAATTCGGCTCGGATGAATAGATATGTAAAAACGGCGAACTACTCATTGACCTGCTCCCACCGGCAGCTGAGCAATGCTGGGCGTTATGTTCACTTGCGATGTGCGCAACTGGGCACCCAAACGGCGGTGGCTGGACGATCCTCCGGGCCGCGTCCCTCTCAGGTTCTCGCCTCCCCAGCGAACGGCCAACTCTCGATCCCACGACGTTTCGCGTACTTTCACAGTGCGCCTCGGCGGAATCGGCGAGTGCCGGCCGCTTCGCTACCCACCTTCGCGCAGGCTGCCGCGCGGAAATGCAACTTTGCGCCGGCCTGACACCTTCTCCTCATGAAACGCCCCGCACAACCACACCGACCCGAGAAAGGCGCATCGCGCGCTTTGGGGACATCGCGGGAGTTTCTAGAGCGAGTCGGCAGAATCCTAGTTGAATGCGGATACCGTCCCAGGCAACTCGAGCGCGAGTTCGGCGAAATATGTGGGAAACTCGAAGACCCACAACAGGACTGGAACCCGGCCACACTCGGGTACATCGCTGACTTACCGCACGTGCTGACGCATTGGCATCGTGATCCAGACTATGTGGACGAACATGGAACCCCGCGCCCCCTTTCCCTGAATAACGATGGTCCCTCGCTCAGCAGCCTGATCGCGAGAATCTATCCGAGTGCCGACCCCGCTGAGGTTGTTGAGACATTACTGCGGATCGGTGCGATCCGTCGCCTACGCAAACGCTTCGTTCCTGCAGGTCGAAGTCTCGTGTTGGAAGACGAGGCGGTCCGCATTCACGCGCTCGTGGCGCTCCTGGCAATTTTGCGTACAATTGACTTCAACATTCAACACGCTCACGAGAATGTTTCGCGGCTGCTGGAAAAGACCGTCATCATCCCACGATTTCCGAAGCATCGACTCGAGGAGTTACATCGAGAGCTGCATCAACGGGGCGAACAATTCGCCACTGAGATCGACGCGCAACTCCTCAGAAGTGAAGTTGCACTGGGAAGCCAGGAGGAACATACCCGCGTCATATTCGGACTGTATGTAAGCGACGACACACTCACTGATATCTCCCCGGCTGCGCCGCGCCCGGCCGGGTCCATAGAGGCGACAGGGTCGGGGCCAGCGGCACGGCCACGTACTCGGTCCAGGGCTTCGAAGACCAAAAAATGAACCGAAGCGTCGCCAGGAAAGCGAACTCTCCCCCCCGCATGACGCGAAAGCGCACAGCGACGCCAGTCGTTCCGTTTGACGCCCTGGCCTCGGAAACGCTACGACTGATCATCAAGGCGTTCCTGCGGTGCGGGTACTCGCCACGAGACATTGGTGTCCGCGCGAAAGCGGAGGCCGCACGGATCGCACGGCGTGTTCGACCTGTCGGGAACGGTGCTCGAATCGACCAGGATGATTGGGCTCGCGTTGTCACTCTGTGGTCCACTGAGCCGGAATACGTGGATGAAGACGGCGCGCCCCTCATTTTGCGGATTCGCGGACCCGCGCCGTCGATCGAGGCTCTGGTCCGGCGGGTGGAGTCGAAGCTGACCCTGGAAGAGGTCTGCAACGGCTTGTTGCGGGCAGGTGCCGTCCGGAAGGTTGGGCGCCGGCTCGCAGCCGAAGCCCACCCCGCTCTGGTGTACCCCTCGGGGTCCAAGGACCAAAGTGCTCATCAATTGCGCGCGCTCAACGCACTCGTTTGGACCTTTGAGCACAACTCTAATCTCAACCCTAACGCAGTGCCCTGGGTAGAGCGGTGGGCGACTGCCCAAGTGTTTCCCGAGTCGGCGGTAACAGCTTACAGTTTGGAGGCGACAAGTCGAGCAATGGCCTTCCTGAAGGAACAGGATGCGCTCATGCAACGGCTCGCAAGTTCGACTAAACCGGAAGGACGGAAAGTTCGGGCACATCTCCACGTATTCTTCTCTGCCCCGCAATACCACCCCTCCAACCACGTTTCAGCTGGATCAGACGAGTTGGCAGCTGGCGGCACCAAACACGCAGCGGTCCCGATGCGGACGGACCGCCGGGCACGGTCACGAAGCTCCGGATCTGCGCCGCGTGCGGCCCGAAAGGTCGACCCGTGAAGCGAAGAGACGAAGTGCCCACTTCAGCTGGCCCTCACAAGTCACGGCACCGAGCTCGGTCGCCGAGTGCGCCGCTCGACGCGCTCGCATCCCAAACTTTGAGACTCATTGCGCAGACTTTCCTTAGATGCGGCTATTCGGCCGCCGAGATGAAGGCCCGCTTCAAATCATATGTAGACAATCCTCCACGCTCCCTACGACGGGCCGGCCGGGGTGCTCGGCTAGAAATTCACGATCCCGCTCACGTTCTCACACTGTGGTTGACAGACCCGGAGTGTGTGGACGCCTATGGAAGGCCGCGCGCACTGCCCTTGAAGGGTTCAACCGGGTCCATCGAGTCTTTGGTGCGGCGCGTCAGTTCAAGCTTGAGTGCCGAAGACGCACTGAGCCTCCTGTTGGACACTGGCACCGTGAAAAGAAACGGGCGAAAGTACCTTCCTAAGGCCCAATTCGTGCTCCACCGGCGCCAATCACAGACTCAAGCCGCCCACCACTTGAAGATCCTAAATGCGCTCGTTCGAAACTTTCAATTCAACGCGAAGTTGAAGGTCGGCGATCTTAGTTGGCCCCAGCGAGTGGCCGAGTGCCCCGACTTTCCAGCAAACGACCTAGGCGCCTTCATTTCGAAGTTTGACGAACGCACGATTGCCGCCCTGGAAGCTGAGGACCGTACAATGGCGCGCATTGCGCACGAAAGCGGGAAAGGTACACGACGAGTACGAGCCACGGTCCATTATTTCTTTTCTCTGGTCGATGAATCACGCCCGAAAACAGCCGCGTCCTCGCGATCTCGCCAAAAAAGCCTAGGATCCGGGCCGACACCACGCAGGCCGGCAAAAGCGTCGAGTCCCTGACTTCCACAAGCTGCCCTTTACAGTGTGCATTGTTTATATTGAAAGCGTACTTTCACCATTCGCGCGCCTTCGATGCCCTGTTGACGGTGGAGGATCTTCGTTGCCTCCCCTTGGCATCCAGATATCGCGACTGATCGAATGTCAGAATGGTGAAGGTCAGTCGGAGAACTTCCGTTGGCCGGGCGGTCAACGATTGAACTACTGCGTGGACCGATCTTACGCGCTGCCCGGCAAATTGGCTGAAGGCATACCTGGACGGATATCGAAGCATCTCCTGAAACTTCGCAACACCAAGCGACAGATGTGGTCGCTCTGATCTATCAGAAGCAGCCGGAAGGAAATGCTCTCGAGCAGTCTGTCTGGGTTGCGCACGGGTGCCTTAACGATAGTACTGTGCTACGCATCAATCAAAGGGCGTGTTCTTGGCTCGTGGCGGTAACGGGATTCCAGGCCAACGTGGCCGAACGCGCCCAACCACCCCACGGTCGCTCTGGGGTAATGGGGGGGGCGCATCGCGCCGGCCCCAAACAACCTCGAGTGCTCCAACCTTCATCGGAAAATCCCTGCTCAGTAGAAGTGTAGTGACGAGTAGTTCTAGAGGGATCGACGATTCGCGAGCTTCTTCTTGAGCTTCCCCTCAACCACTTTGTAGTAGTGTTTCCGAATCATGGCCTCGCTCGTGCCGGTTATTTTCTCAACGCCAACTTGGTCGATGCCATCCTCGCCGCGCGTAGATTGTCAATGTAGGCGCGGCATACCGGTTCGATGGTCTCGATCTTCAGATCGAGTGCCTCGGTGGTTCGCGCCGTCCATTCGCGGTCACATTGTTCGAAGAAAGTCCCGGCGGCCTTCACCGCCTATCGCTCTTTCGAAAGCCCAGAGCCCGGCCTTTTCCGAGACTCGTCCAATAGGGCTCACGCCGAGCGGCAAGTTTCTTCCGTACGCTCGCCTTTTCAATCTGATATCCGTGTTGTCGTGGCACGATCGTCCCCTGGCAAGTAGGACCGCGGGGCCAGGCTCCTCACGAGCCGGACCATACCTTCAATCCAGGGAACCGGAATCGGGCGCGGAGGGCTTTCAAAGCCCGCTTGCCCGAGCGTCTCGAACGCGGCAGAAATCGGTACACTTGCCGCCCGCCGCTCCGAGGCGGTGAGAGACAAGGGATTTCAGTTACCGATGCGCCCGTCACAGGCTGGTTTCGTACCCCGATGGAAGGCTTGCGCCGCAGGCTCGATGGAGGCTGCGACACAGGCTCTGCCAAAGGTTCGGTGCGATTTCCAGTCGGTAAGGAGCCGGTAAAACACCACGCAAAACGGGCAATCCCTGCCCCACCATCATTCTGGTTTTTCAGAGACTTAAACGCCGCTCCGATGGTCTAGAGGCCAAACCTTGGGCTTGGACTAGGCCCTGTCAAGGATCTCCGAGGGCTCTAATTGGGACGCAAGTGTCTGAAGTAACACCAATTTACCTTTACAGCATATGTAGCGGTATCAGCCCGATCTGTTAGAACAACATAAAGGCGTGGGCTGAGCCGTAAGGCTCGACCCCAGACGCGATGGTTGCCAACGCGCTGGATGAGGAACCAAACACACTCATCCAGCGAGTACTTCAGTTGAATGTGCGCGACCGGCGACCGAATCGACTATAGCTGCCGTAGATTCAACGCTAACGTCTCGCAGCGTTCGTGACGGTCTCAGAAAGAGTTTCGCCGGTTTGGCATTGTTGTGTGCCAGTGTTGCTCCCCTGTTTCACGCCGTCGGATACTGACGCGTCGTCGGGATTAATGGAACATCTGTCCCTTGAATCTGGATCGTAAATAAAATAACGTGCGGGGGCGCAATTCACTCTGCGCCTGGTACTCGGACCCACTTGTCGAGTGGCCACAACTCAGTGACTCCGGCCCGTGTTGAGATATTCCCGCTCATCATGGGGCTGCTGCTGGATCCCTCAGCTCACGCTGATCTAATAGCGAATGAGCTCAGCCCGCGGCTAGGTACTGCTACCTAGCATCCCGCTCCACATTTCCCTCCACCACAACTCAACCCACTATCAAATTGGGAACCTGCCACCGTGTCGACCTCAAACACCACTTGCCGACTGCTGCGTTTGCCTGCAGTTATGGAAATTACCGGCCTGAGCCGGTCAATGATCTATCTGCTGGAGTCGCAGAACCGATTTCCGAGTCGCTGCAAGATTACGGTGCGCACGGTAGGGTGGCCGGAAGATGAAGTACGACGATGGGTGGCGCAACGAATCGCGGACCGGCCAGCACAACACGAAACCGCGGTCAGCGCTGCCCTGCGTAAATGGTGAGCGCGCTAATGCATTTACGCCACATAGTGTCGGCGGCGGACGACGTTTCACGAAAGGCGGCCCGCGGCGGGGCTCGCGCTGACCGATCACCGACGCCAACTCTTTCATCGATGCCTCGCGCCAAGTCACATCCACTGACCCGGCAAGCAGATCAGGTCTGGCCTTTGCAGGCTCGACCACGTTCGCCAGATCCGCGAAGAAGGTCAGAGGACCGAGAGAGCTCACCGAGCTTCACGTCTCGCACATATGCCCTCTGCGGCAGAATGAGTGTTCCTGCCACATCCCTCGCCTTCTGCAGCTGCTCTCCCCACCACTGCATCAAAGCACGTCGCGGCTCCAAGTATTCGGCGCGGTTGTACCTGCCACTGACGGACTTGTCGACGTGATCGAGCTGCCGATCGATCCAGCGAGCCTCCCACATTTTGACTGGCACCGGCACGTTGGGGACTCTCACGTACGCCTCATTCGCGCTCGTGCTCCCTAAGGCCCGAATGCCGTGAACAGTCGCCTTGTCTTTGTAGCCCATACGATAGAGTGCGTTCAGCCAAGCACCGTCTGAGATGGGTTGGCCAAAATACTTGAGGCTGGGGAACATCAGGTCGTGGTGGCCCGTCACTGCGTGCAGCTTGCGAAATACCGCGATCGCGTACTCGGAAAGCGGAACGATGTGATCGCCCTTACCCCGATCGCCGTTCTTCATGCAGGCCGACGGGATGCGCAGCTCATGCGCATCCCAATCGAGCCAGGGCCACAGTGCCAGACGTAATTCCGTGCTGCGCAGCCACGTGACGAGGATGCCTTCGAGCCCATAGCGGGTTGTTGCATCGAGTTCCTCCGCATCGAAGCGGACAAAGAACTCCGGAAGTTCGCTGTAGGTGATGGCTGCGTGATTCGTGCGCTTGGGTTTTGCGAGCAGCGCCGTGACGTTCTCAGCGGGATTCACCGTGCAGCGACCGAGCACTTGCTCGCGCTGGTAGATCATGCCGATGCGCGAGCGCAGATCGCGGGCCGCATCCAGTGAGCCGCGAGCCTCCACGATTCGGCAGATCTCCAGTACATCAGGAGGCGTCACAGCCTCGAAGGGCCAGGCCCCGACTGGCCGACTCAAGAGGGAGTCCGAGCGACACGCAGCCGGGGGCAATCCTCGCGCGATTCTGATCGGGAAGACGTCCCGCTCGAATTGGCTGAGCACCTGCACCGCATACCCCTCATCCCATCGCTCGGATTTCTTGCGCTCAGCCCACCACTCGCGGGCAACCGTCTCGAACGGCCGTTGCGTCCCGGACGGTGTCCCTGCGCCATTGGCCTCGGCGGCCGCTTGTTCTCGGCGCTCTACGCCCGGGTCGGCCCCGGCCTCGAGCAGTTCCCGTGCGTCATCGACCTGTTCTCGAGCGCTTTTTAAAGAGACCTCTGGGTAGCCACCCAGGGCCAGAACCTTCTCCTTTCCGAGGTAACGATATTTCCACCGCCACAGACGCCCGCCTGCGGGCGTCACGAGCAAGTACAGGCCATGCTGGTCGAAGCGTTTGTAGGGCTTCTGGCCGGGCTTGGCGGCGCGCAGCGCAAACTCCGTGAGCATCCAATTTCCCCTTCATTTCTAGGCCCGCAGGACCTGGGGGTACGCGGTTTGGGGGTACGGCGCTTTTGGGTGCCGTCACACACCCAACGTACCCCCAACCCGTACCCCCAAACCAGATTGGCTGCAGGCGGACATTGCTGGACGTCGTCGGATGCTCGAGGCGCGAAAGTGCTTGAAGATGAACGACCTACGGACTAAGTAAAGTCCCTAGGTTGTTGCGGGATGTGGGCTAGAGTGCGAATTGGCGGAGAGGGTGGGATTCGAACCCACGTGCCGGAATTACCCGACCATCCGATTTCGAGTCGGCGCCGTTATGACCACTTCGGTACCTCTCCAAGTCCCGTTTCGTGGGCCTGGTAAGGGCCCCATTTTTCGGGGGTGGTATTCTAGCCGAACGTATTGGTCCAGGTGGTGAGGTTCGCGTTGAGAGTAAGGGGGGCAGCCGCAGGTTCTCTAGTCGTGGCCGCCATGCTGGCTGGCTGCACACCCCAGCCCACCGCGCTTGACGGCATTCGGGCGCGCAACGAGATCAGGGTCGTCACCGTGAACATTCCCACCTGTTTCTATTTCGGCGCGCAGGGCACCGAAGGGCTGGAATACAAGCTCGCTAAGCGTTTTGCGGCTGAGTTGGGTGTACACCTGGTGATGTATCCAGTCGCGACCGAACGCGCCATGCAGGCAGAGCTGGCGGCGGGGCGTGCTGACATTGCAGCAGCGCAGGTGACCGCCAATCGGGAGTGGCACCGGGTAGGAGATGCTTCCGATGCGTACGGCCACATTGCGCAGCTGGTCGTTTTCCGGCGGGATAAGGTGCGGCCGCGCGGTACGCTGCAGCTCGAATCCGCGAAACTTGCCGTTCGAGCTGGCAGTCCGCAGGAGCAGACTCTCGAGAAACTGAAGAAGACGGTCGCTCCAACGCTGCAGTGGGTGGACACCGCACCGAACAACGCTGACCCGTTGGCTGACGTCGACTCCGGCGAGGCTGACTACGCGCTCATCGACGATCGGGAATTCTCTTTCGCTCAGCATCTATACCCGAACGTCCTTATCGGCTTCACGCTCCCGGAGGAACGGCCGGTCCAATGGATCGTGCGCCACGGCGCGCATGACCTCCTCGTGGCTACCAATCGGTTCTTCCGTAACGTCTCGGCCTCCGGGCGCTTAGCCAAGCTTCAGCTTGAGGAGACCGGGGACATGCGCCCATTCCAGTACGAGGAGTCGCGGGAATTCCAGGCGCATCTGTCAGAGCGACTGCCCCGATATCAGCCGATCTTCGAGGCTGCCTCGGCGCAGACGGGGGTGGACTGGCGTCTGCTCGCAGCGATCGGCTACCAGGAGTCAAAGTGGAATCCGCTGGCCGAATCCGCGGATGGTGCGTTCGGTTTGATGATGCTGACATCGGATACAGCCGAAGCGATGGGAATCGCGGATCGCAGCAACGCGGCGCAGAGCATCTCGGCTGGAGCCCGTTATTTCGCTTCGGTTCGCGAGAAGATTCCGGACCGGATTCCCGAGCCGGATCGCACGTGGCTCACGGTTGCGGCTTATAACGTGGGGTTCGGGCACGTAGAAGATGCACGAATCCTGGCGCAGACGCGGGGCAAGAATCCCGACTCGTGGGCGGACGTCAAGGAACAACTGCCCTTGCTTGGTGAGGAGCGTTGGTATTCGCTGGTGAAGCGCGGTTATGCGCGCGGCTGGGAACCGGTGCAGTTTGTCGACCGCGTGCAGCGATTTTTAACACTGCTGGAGTGGCAGCCGGGAGATGGGGTTGCTGCAGCACCGCCGATGGGTCCGACCCCATTGCCGGCATCACCGATGCCTCCGACGCCTACGGCTCCTCCGGGCCCATAAGCGCGCCGGCTCAACTCAACTATCGCCTTCTTTCCCCTGCCCCGCCGCGCGCCGTCGCGCGAAGAACTGCTTGAGCCGCTGCGTGCACTCTTCCGCGAGCACTCCGCCGAACACGTCAACCCGATGGTTCAGCCCAGGCAAGGTGAATACGTCCACAATGCTTCCAGCCGCACCAGCGCGTGGATCCCACGCGCCGAACACGAGACGCTTGACCCGCGCGTGCACAATGGCTGCGGCACACATGGCGCACGGCTCCAAAGTCACATAGATCGTAGTATCGGTGAGACGGTAGCTGCCGATGACTTGACCTCCAGCTCGTAGCGCTTCGATTTCCGCATGTGCTGTTGGATCACTCGATGCGATTGGACGATTGGCACCTTCAGCGATGATCTGGTCGCCCCGGACGAGCACGGCGCCTACGGGCACCTCCCCGTTTGTTTCGGCAGCATCCGCCAACTCCAGCGCTCGCAGCATGAAGTCAACGTCCGAGCGTGGCCGCGCCGCCAAGGTCATCAGCCTGCCTCGGGTGACGTGGTTTCGATCACCAGCTCGGAATGGACGCAACGTGGCTCGAAGCGTGCAAGCAACTCCCGCGCGCGAGGCGCGACGTGTGCGGCCTCGTAGTCTTCTCCGGCAAACTGCTTGATCGCCTGCACTGACTCGAACCGGGTAATGGTGGTGAACTCTACTTCCTGGCCAACAGTGCGGCGAAGGACGGATGCGCCCTTGAACCCCGGGATAGCGTGCGCGGCCGGCAGGAAAGTCGAGCGCAAAAACTCCTCGTAAAGATCGGCGGCCTGGGTGCTAGCTGCCCAGCCGCGCCACATTCTGGCGATCATGAGTGTGCCCGATGACGTGAATGACCCCAGCGAGTATATGCGGCCGTCGCCTGTGGGGCAGGTCTATCCGGCAAAGCTCATCGTGCGAGGCAACCGCCGGCCAACGGTGACCCGAGCATTCCTCTCTTCAGCTGGCTTCCGCGGGCCGATGCAGCGCCATGGCCGCCATCACCAGGGCAATTCCGGTTATTTCGCGCGCTGACGGAATCTGTCCAAGCACGATTGCACCTATGATGGTGGCACTCGCCGGCAGTAACGTGAGCATCAGTGCAAAGCTCGCGCGCGGCAGCCGTGCCATCGCGAGTTGGTCGCACACATAGGGAATGACAGAGGAGCAGATGCCAACACCGACCCCCGCAAGGACCAGGACGGGGTGCTCAAAAGCTCGCGCGGCCTGCACGATACCAACAGGAAATACTGCGACGCAGGCTATTGCCATAGCCGCTCCGAGCCTTTCGATTCCGGCGCGGGCGCCGGCCCGTGCCATTCGATGCCCGAGTACGATATACAGCACGAACAGAGCTCCGTTTGCGAATGCAAAACCCAACCCGGCGAGATCTGTCGCCCATCTCACGTGTATGAGGATGAATACGCCGGCGATGGCAATGCCGAGTGCCGCGCGGTTGCGAGCCGTTCGCATACCGTAACAAGCAAGGCCGATTGTCCCTACGAATTCGATCGCGGCGACGAGACTGATCGGCAGCCGTGCGAGGGCGAGATAGAAACAGCAGTTCATCACGGCCAGGCACGCACCCATGCCAACGAGCAGGCGGCGTTCGTGTTGGACCTGGCCGGCCGCATCCAGCCGCGCAAACAAGCGCCAGGGGCGCGTAATGGGTGCGAAGACAGCCGCCGCCGATGCAATCCTGAACCAGGCAACGCCAAGTACCCCGACAGCTGGAAATAGAAGTACCGCGAAGGAAGGACCGAGGTAGTGGAAGACTGCGCTGACAATGAACCAAATTTGCGGAGGAACCCTGGCGCTCAGGGTTGGCGCTGCGGCAGCACTGCCGCCGACGGTGGAGTCCGCAGCGGGGTTCGATTCGCATCTGTCCATGCCTCGCATTTTCCAGCCGGACTGACCCCATCACCAGTCAGGACTATCGCCATTCAGGCTGATATGGCTTTATTATGAAGGCCGATTGCTCGTTTCACCTTTCACGCAAGCTGGGCGGCGAATCGCCATGAAAAGGGTTCGATATATTGATGGAGCGCTGGATGCGCTCGATACCGCAATTCTCGCAGCTCTGGCCGAGGATGCGCGCACTCCTATGCGGGAGCTGGCGCAGAAAGTCGGTCTTTCAGCTCCCAGTACGACCGAGCGCGTGCGGCGCCTCGAGGCTGCCGGAGTCATCGAAGGCTACACGGTACGAGTGAACCCCGGTGCAATCGGTCTACCGCTGGGCGCGATCCTGCGCGTACGGCCCATGCCGGGCGAGTTGAATCGTGTCGCGGCAATTCTGGCATCGATTCCCGAAATCACGACGTGCGATCGTGTGACGGGCGATGATTGCTTCATAGCGAAGGCACAAGTTCCGAGCGTCGCGGACCTGGAGACGCTGATAAACGGGCTGCTGCCCTACGCATCCACCAACACCTGCGTAGTTGTTTCCACGCTGGTTGCGCAGCGGCTGCCGGCCAGCAGCTCGTAAATGATACTCGAGGAGGTTTCATGACCCGGCAATTGATCAGCTCCGGCTCGCAGTTCGAACATGACATCGGTTATTCGCGCGCCGTGGTCGATGGCGAATGGATATTCGTGTCCGGCACCACCGGATTCAACTACGACACCATGACCATTTCAGACAACCTGCTGGAGCAGACCGACCAGTGTCTGAAGAACATTCAATCGGCGCTGAAGCAAGCTGGTGCGGACTTCGCGGACGTCGTGCGTGTCATGTACATTGTGCCGGATGCCGCCCGCTTTCCGGACTGTTGGCCCATCCTGCGCAAGTACCTGGGCGCGGTACGCCCCGCGGCGACGATGATTTCCGCGGGACTGTCCGATCCACGCATGCAGATCGAGATCCAGGTGACGGCGCGCAAACGCATCCCCTGAACCCCGACCCGATGGGGCGGCTTACTTGCCGAGAAAGTCCGTAATCAATTTGAGGGTGACCTGCGGTTTCTCTTCCATGATCCAATGACCGGAGTCCGGCACGATACCGCCGGTGACATTGCTGGCGACGAAATGCAGCTCATCCGCCATACCTGTGCCGAAAGACTTCTCGGCACCCAGGGCAAACACGGGCATGGTGAGCTTACCGCCCTTCGCGAGCAGCGCCTTGTTGTCAGCGGCGTCCTGAGTGAACGCTCCAAACTGCTCGAAGGCATCGTGAATTGCGCGCGGCCGTGCATACAGAGCGGCGTAGTGCTGCCGCGTGTCTTCATCGATGACCTTTGGGTCTGCTGACAGCTCGTTCCAGAAGCGGTCGAGGTAGATGCGCTCGCGCCCCTGCACGAGGCGCTCCTCGTCCGGACCCCGAAAGTTGAAGTGCCACAACAGCGGGCTGTGAATAATGGTGTCCCAATGACCAACCCCGGGCAGCGGCGCATCGATTACCACCCAGCGCGTTATCCGCGCCGGATATTGAGCAGCCAACGCATAGCCGACCATATTGCCAATATCATGGGTTACCAGGTCTGCTTTCTGGATCTTCAGTGCATCCATCACGCCGGCAAGGTCCACTGCTTGGTTTTTCTTCGTGTACCCACCGTCCGGATGCTCCGACAGACCCATGCCACGCAGGTCGGGGACGATTACGGTGTGGTCCTTGGCAAGAACAATCGCGAGCGGTGCCCACATGTCGCCGGTGTCCCCGAAGCCGTGCAGCACCACTACAGCGGGTCCCTTACCGCCGACTCGGACATAGAGGGTGGTGCCGTTGGTCTGCACCATCTGGGTGTGAAAGCTGGCCGGAAACGGTGTGATGCCCGCGACGAGCGGCGCTGACAGTAATACTGCGACAATGATGGGGGTGAGATACCTGAGCATGTGAACTCCGTACAACAGTGCTCCGCACAGTCTACGCTTACAGCCACGCTCGAAATGGAAATAACCGGCGTCTTTTTTTTCTCAAACGCTCAACAGGTGCAAGGCAATTTCCCTTTCATGCGGCCGCGTCCGGTGCTCGAACAGATAGATCCCCTGCCAGGTCCCTAAGGCAAGTTGACCCTCGATGACGGGTATCGACAGATGCACGCCAGTCAGTGCTGTGCGCAGGTGGGCGGGCATGTCGTCGGGACCCTCATCGTCGTGCTCGTATCGGCTCGGGTCTTCAGGCGCTATGGTCGCAAAGTACGTTTCCAGATCAGAGCGGACGGCGCGTGCCGCATTCTCCTGGATCAGAAGCGATGCGGAAGTGTGACGGCAAAAGAGCGTCAGCAGACCAGTGGTCACCTTTTGAAGCCCAACCCATGCCCGCACCTCTTCTGTAATCTCCTGCAATCCCTGGCGATGGGTGCGCACTTTGAGAATCTTAGCCACATTGCGCATGGCTGTACCATACAGCAACGCGTGCCCTTTCTCACTGGTTGGACGCTTGTGCAGTTCGCTGGCAAGGTCCGCAACATGCACCGCCCACCGAAAACGTCCAAGCTGGCCGATTGGCGTACGGGATACGCGTTGGTGATCAGCTGCCGGACCTGCAAACACTCACGGCGTACCGGACCGCAGTCGCTGGCCAAGCTGCTGGGTTGGGACGTACCGTTGATGATCGTAACAACGCGTCTGCGCTGCTCCAATTGTTATGCGAAGGACTGCGAGATCCAGGTGGACCGCATGTCCGCGCCTCAGAGCGTTCCCAAGAGACTTCTTTAGGACGACGCGCGCTTGCCTGGTTGCCAGTCGCATGCATATCGCGGCAACATGAGGGAATCGACCGGCCCGGTTGGGAGCCGGTCATCAGCGGGAGAGGATCAATGTGCGATAAGGACTCGATCAAAGACATCATTGAATACAAGCTGCGAACAGGCGGCCTCTCCCGGCGAAAATTCAGTGCTCTGACACTTGGCGTGAGCGTGGCCTCCGCGCTGTCACCCACCGTCAACGCTGCCGAAACGAAGGAATCGGATGTAGAGATCAAAACCCCAGACGGTACCGCCGACGCTTTTTTCGTGCATCCGGCCACCGGCAAGCACCCTGCCGTGCTCATCTGGCCCGACATCTTCGGCCTGCGTCCAACGTTCAAGCAGATGGGCAAGCGTCTGGCGGAATCCGGTTACTCAGTACTTGTCGTTAATCCGTTCTACCGAACAAAGAAAGCGCCGACGGCTCCCGACCATGCCGATTTCAACGATCCGCCAACGCGGCAGATGCTGATGAGTCTGCATGACTCTTTGAGCGCAGCGACCGCAAAGACGGATGCGAAGGCGTTCATTGCGTGGCTGGACGGCCAAGCGGCTGTGGACAAGAAACGCAAAATCGGTACCACCGGCTACTGCATGGGTGGCCCGTTCGTGTTCGAAACGGCTGCCGCGTTCCCTGATCGGGTTGGGGCAGGTGCCACGTTCCATGGCGGCGGGCTCGTGACGGACAAGCCTGACAGCCCGCATTTGTTGATTCCAAAGATGAAGGCCAGCTACCTGATCGCGATCGCGGAGAATGACGATCAGAAGCAGCCGGATGCCAAGGACGTGCTGCGTGGATCCTTCGCAAAGGCGAAGTTGCCGGCGGAAATTGAGGTCTACAAAGGCACGCTGCACGGTTGGTGCCCACCGGATTCTCAGGTTTACAACCAGGAGCAGGCGCAGAAGGCCTGGGGGCGAATGTTGGTGTTATTCAAGACGGCGCTGGCGTAAGCGCACGAATGCCGGCCTATGCCGCTTTTCTGCGCGGCGTCAGTCCCCTGAACGCGAAGATGTCGGAGCTCAGGAAGTGCTTCGAAGCGGCGGGTTGCACGAATGTGAAGACCGTCCTCGGAAGCGGGAATGTCGTTTTCGAGGCACGTTCCGAGTCATCCTCGGCCCTCGAGCGGCGGCTCGAGACCGCGATGCAAAAGCATCTGGGCAGAGTGTTTGCCACGACTCTGCGCTCAATCGATGAGCTTGCGGCGCTCGTGGCCTCAGACCCCTTCAAAGCGTTCAAGCTGGTGCCGAAGTCCAAGCGCATCGTCACCTTACTGCACGCAAAGCCGAAGTCACGCACGAAACTGCCCATCGAGCTGGATGGCGCGCGCATTCTGTGCCTCAAGGGAACCGAGATTTTCAGCGCCTACGTCCCGAGCCCCAAGGGTCCGGTATTCATGAGCTTGATTGAAAAGACGTTTGGCAAAGATCTGACGACTCGCACCTGGGACACTATCGGCAAGGTACTGAAGGCGGGCAGAGCTTAGACGCCATCAGCGGTGGCTGCCCTTGGCATAGGCCGTCAGCTCGGACGCAAGGTGATCGAAGAGCACCCTGCATCCACAGGCCACCTCAGAATTTCTGCCCAAACTGGATCGAGATCGTACGCGGCCGCGCGGGGATGATGTACGGTTGCTCGCAAACGTTCACCGTACATTGAACGAAACGCGTGAGCTGCGCCCGGCGGTCGGCCACATTGGTCACCATCAATTGGACGTGCATGTTGTCTCGTTCCAGTCCGGCGGTCAGGTCCAAGAGACCATACGCAGGCTGTATTCCCACGACCTGTGTGTTGTCGACTCGCAGCAGGGGCTTGGTCTGCGTCTGATAGACCCAGGATACCTGGCCGAACGGCTTCCACGAAGCGATCTCATCAAACGAGTAGCGGGCAACGATATTGCCCTTGAATTTCGGTGTCACGGGCAGGTTCGTGCCCGCCGGGGCCAACGGCCCGACCAACACATTGGGATTGCCGAACGGAATATCGGAGGTGTCGGTGGGACAGTCCTTCACCCCGCTCTCGAAGCAGTAATTCTGCGTGAGCACGGGATCGAGGAAAGTGAAATTGGTGCTGACCTGCAATGCGCTCGTCGGCGCCCACACGATTTCATTCTCAATGCCCTTGACGCGCGCGCTGCCGCCATTGGCAATGACCGTCACGCTGTTTGGTCCGAGGAATGAGAACTGAAAGTCCTTCCAGTCCTCCCAGAACACGGCACCATTCCAACGCAGGTGATGGTCGAACCACTGCGTTTTCCAGCCGATTTCATAGTTGGTGAGAAAATCCGGCTGATACGGCCCGATGCCCTGCAGACTGGTGCGGTTCACACCGCCAGGGCGGAAGCCCTTCGACCAGGTGGCGTACACGAGTGCATCCGGCGTGATTTTGTAAGTCAGATTCGCGCGCGGAACTTTTCCGGTGTCGCTGACGGTCTTGTCCAGATTATTGCAAGGCGCAAAGGGGAGCGTTGCGGGAGCAAAGCAGGCGATGCCGCCCGAGCTATAACCCGACAACAGGTCATAGTTCAGGGAATAGCCGTAGAAGCCCTCCAGGGAATTCTCGTACTTGAAATAGCGCAGGCCGCCGTTCAATGACAACTGCGAGGTGAGGTCCCACGTGCCCTGGAAGAAAAACGCCTTGTCCCGATCCACCCGCTGCTCGTCGGTGAGCCAGATTGTATTGGCAAGCGTCGGTATCGACAGACTCGCGGCAAACCCGTTTGGATTGGGAGTACTCGAGCCCGGATCGCCATGTGGATTGGTAAAGCCGTAACCCGGCATCACGTACTGTTGGAATATGTCGTGCAGCTGGCGCTGGATGAACACACCGACCGTGCCGCGGATCGGCAGATCCTGCGGCGTGGTCAGGCGCAGTTCGTGGCTCCACTTCTGAAAATAGCCTTTCTGGTTCACGAGCTCCTGCGGCATGATGGGCAGACCGTCGTCCCCCTGCCAGATGGATCCGGACCCGTACAAACGGTCGTAGAACTCCGAGTAATCACTGTAGTCCGCAATGGCGTGCGTCGTGCGCTTCATGAAGGCACCCGCGTATACCAGGTCGAAATCGCTGTACTTGCCCTCGGCGGTCATGGCCGCCTGCAGCCAGCTGTCAGTTGAGCTCTCCGGGCCGAAGTGCGTCAACTGCAGGTCACCGACAGCCGGGTCATAGCCGAAAAAACCTTCCGTACTCACCGACTGACCCATCACGGTCGGCATCACAGTCCAATGCTCTCCCAGATCGACTTTTAACGCCGCGCGGCCTCCCCTGGTATCAGCGGTGTTGTAATTTTTCTCAAGGTAGGCGGCATTACTGATTGCGCCCGCGCCGATCGTGCCGACGCTCGGGCACGGCGCTGCGCCGCCGGCGGCCTGGCCCGACCAGGTCGGGAATGTACGTACACCGTTGGCAATGCATCCCTGCGTGTTTGTGCCGGCGACATTGTCTATGTAACCGGCATCGTGACTATCCCAGCCAACCAGGCGAACCGCGGCAATGGGTGACAGCGGAATATTCAGGAAGCCCTGCACCTCCCAGCCGAAGTCACCGTGCTGCACATGATTGCCTTCGACGTCGTAGCCAGCCTCGAACTTCGTCGGATCAGGTTTGTTGGTGATGATGCGGATCGTACCGGCTTCCGAGCTGGCGCCATACAGAGTTCCCTGTGGTCCTTCGAGCACCTCGATCCGCTGTATGTCGTAGACATGCACGTCAACCGTGCCGTCGATCGTGGTCACCGGCTGCTCGTCCAGGTACGTACCAACGCTCGGTTGGGAACCAGAGTGGTTGCCGTCCCCGCCACTCACGACGCCGCGCATGTATACGTGCGAGGTACCGGGTTGGCCGTTGCCACCTTGCCCCTGCCCGCGCACATACGCCACGCTTGGCATGTACTTCACGTAGTCATCGAGGTTGGAGATATTCAGCTCTTCGAGCTTCTTGGTGTTCAGCACCTGGATGCTGATGGGCACGTTCTGCAGGTTCTCGGAAATCTTCTGGGCGGTCACCACGACCTCGGCGAGCCCGCCGGTGTCCGCTGCCTCCTGGGCATAGGCCAGGGGCACGCCCGCCAGGATCGCCGCTACAGCCGTTGCGACGGGTTTGCGGTGTAGCACCGGGAGTCTGTGCGGCCGGGCCGCCACTGCGGGGCGCTTACGGGTTCTAACATTGGCTCGATGGTGTTTCATAACGCGTCCCCCCAAAATTCGTATAGGACTCGAGCACCGAACCTAAGGCTTCTTTCAACGGACCTAACCAGGGCTCAAAATGCCGCCAGTGGTCCAGGCCCTCGCGGAAAATGGGTTGCCGCACCTGTTCGGAGCTCGCAGTGCGTACCGCCCGCGTATTCTCGTAAAAGCGTAGACACTGCTCCTCGAAGGGCAAGCCGCAATAGGCGAGCAGTCTTCGCACTTCAGCTGCGGTGTTCTCGATGAGTTGCTCGTAGAACACGCGGTGTACCATGCCGGGCCGCACGGCATCGAAGTGAGCCATGAGCTGCACGTAGTCGTGGTAGTACCGGCCAATGTCCGAGAGCCCATAGGAGAAGTTCTGACCGCGGGCAAACTGCTGTTTGAATCCCGAGAAGCAGCAGCCGAGCGGGTGTCGCCGGGCATCGATGATTTTTGCATTCGGGAGCATGAGTTGAATCAGCCCCACGTGCAGGCAGTTGTTCGGCATTTTGTCGATGAAGTACGGCGCCTCGGTCTTGCGATGTGCACGCACGCCAGTCATATAGCGCTCCCCTAGGGTGCGCAGCTCATCGCTCGCCAGACCGGCGACGCAGTCCGGATAGCGGGGCTGCTCCTGGAGCCGGCCGCCCCCAAGATCCAGCACGATGGCCGGCAGGGTCGGCAGCTCCATGGTGCCCTCGACGAGCGAATGACTCGCGAGAATCTGCTCGAGCAGGGTCGAGCCGGAACGGGGCATTCCGACAATGAAGATAGGATCCCCGGCTGGGCAACCACATCCACTACGTTCGGCATAGAACTGCGCCGTGTACAGTTCAATGGAGCGACGCACGAATGCCGAATGCTCGTCGGCGTCGTAAGTGTGATGTTTTCGCCGAAGCGCGTTGCCCTTTGCATAGTGAGCAAATGACTGCTCGTAGGCCTCGCGGTCCTCGAGTGCCTTGCCGAGTGCGAATTCGAAATGCAGCCGGTCATCGTCCGTCAAGTCATCGCGTTCGAGCGCCCCGCGTATAGCCCCGATATCGTCCTGCACGAAGCGGAAGGTCTTGAGATTGGCAAGACTCCAGTAAGCTTCGCCCAACGTGGGTTGTATCTGAATCGCGCGGCGGTAAGCCGCCACGCAATCATCCTGGCGTCCGGCTGTCTTGAGCGAATGCCCGTAACTCATCCAGATCTTGGCTTGCTGCGGGAATTCCTTTAGAAACGCTTCGTAGATCGTGATCGAGCGGGCGTAGTCGCCGAGATTCGCAAGTACCGCGGCCTGCAATGCCCGGTAGCCCGGATTGCGCGGCTCCTCGGCTAACAGGCGCTCGACGTGCGGCAGGGCCTGCGCAGCTTTCGCCTGCCTGTTGAGTACGGTTGCGTAGTTGTGGCGAGCGGCACTGAAGCTCGGAGCCAACTCCAGACAGCGCTCCAGGAGTACTTGGGCGTCCCCATAGCGACGCAGCCGGGCGGCCACTTCTGCCAACATTCGCAACGCCGCAATGTCCGTCGGAGCATTTCTCAGATGCGCGCGCAGCAATGCCTCCGCGGCCGGCAGGCGGTTTGCCACGAGTTCGGCGGCGGCCTGCATCAAATGAGGATCTTGCGTAACCGCCTTGAGATAGTGGGCGCGAGCCTCATCAGCGCCGCGGGCATCATTCTGTGCATCGAGATGGTCTGCAAGTATCCGCCAGACCTCCGGTAACTCCGGTTGGCATCGCGCTGCGCTTCGCAGGGCCGTTATCGCCTCGGGGCCACGACCTGCCTGCCCCAAGGCAACACCCAACTCCAACTGCACGGCGCCCCACTCCGGCCACTCGCGCGCCAAGGCTTCGAGGACGTCGAGCGCCACGCGCGCGTTTCCGCCGAGCCGCTCGGCCTTCCCAAGGAGGAGCCTCGCTTGCGGATGGGCAGGAAATGCCAGAAGAATCTCCCGAGCCTGCAAAATGGCGAGGTTGGGATTCCGTTCCAACAGGCGGGCAGCATGCGCGAGTGCAACCTCCACTGTTCCGACTGGCTCCGGACGGCCGCCAGTCGGCGCGGGACCCTGTGTTCGATGTGGCTCCGCTGTAGCCATACGCGCGTGCACCGCCTTTGTAGCTGACGCGCAACGAAACGCGTACAGGAATTGGCTACACCAAGGGTAGGAACATGGCCTGACGCAGTCAAGTTGTTGCCGTGAAACAACGCCGCGGGAGGAAGCTGATGCGTCGCCCGCCGCGCCGCGCTTTGCCCAAACGGGCGCGCGGGTGTAGTTTCAGAGACAACAAGTTGAGGAGCGCTCTGCGAGTTGCGCCAGCATCTGGTTGTGCGCTGCGGTAACGCCTCGCCCATGAACCGCCAGGCGGTTCACGCACGGCGCCGCACGTCGGCCCGAGGCGGAGAGCAAGCATGAAGAGTCACATCATTACAGGTAGTGGAGGCATTCAACTTCACCTCGCTGAGACCGGCAACCAAAACGGCCAACCCATCCTTTTCATCCACGGCTTTTCAGCCTTGATCCGCATGTTCTTTGGCCATGAGCCCACATCCGCGGACGGTATTTGATGTTGGGGTATAACGCCTGGGTTCCGCCTCGTGTACGGCAGGCGCTGTTCTCCCGGTCACTGGACAAAGATGATCCGCTGCCGACGTTGCCTGCAGGAGTTCATCGACGCTCTGTAGCCGCCGGATGCGAGGAACACGTACTCGTAGGTGTCCGAGGTATGGCGTTCACCGCCTGACACGCGCATGCTCCAACCCGCGCTGCGCGCAGCGCACCGCAGAAAACACGCCCTTACCGGGCGCCACACAAATCGATTCTTATTGGGGGAAACACATGCAATCAGTCTTCAAAACTCTGTTGGTCGGAGCGCTCCTTGCGATCGGAACGGGCGCAGCGCTCGCGGCCGACCCCGTAATCGGGACGTGGAAATTGGATCTGGCGAAATCGACGTTCTCGCCGGGCCCGGCGCCCAAGAGTCAGACACGCACTTACGCTCCATCGGCAGAGGGCATCACATTGACAGTCAAGACGACGCCGGCGGACGGTAAAGAATCCACAACGACACTGACCTTCAAGGAGGATGGCAAACCGTATCCAATCAGCGGCAACCCTGACTTCGATATGGTATCCGTCAGGAGGGTGGATGCGTTCACCGTGCATAGCACCCAAACAAGGGCGGGAGCGCCCGTTGGCGCGGGTGTCCGCACTGTGTCGAAAGATGGCAAGACGCTGACTTTCTCGCAGAAGGGTACCCATGCATCAGGCGAGAAGTACAACGACGTTTCAGTTTACGACCGGCAGTAAAGCCAGGCTCGCGGGCAGCGCCGCCGCGCTGCCCGCGGTGCCCGCGCTGCCCGCGCTGCTGGAGCCTATGATGTCGGCACAGCAGCGGGCAATACTTCGGTTCGCTCTCGGTCGGAGGGACGTTCGCCACCGGCTACGTAGCCGGCACGGTTGGCGATTCGCGTATGTACGGCGCTACGCTGCGGCTACGGTTCTAAGACAACAGCGGATGTCCATCAGGCAATTGGTGCGCATACCAGGCCGCGAGCCGATGCCGAATCGTCTTCTCGCTGACCTGGTCTTCCGGCATGGGCGAAATAACCTTGTCGTGCACGAGCAAACGATACACATATAGCGCCTTCTGGCTTGCCGAGTCGGTCGCCTCGAATTCGACGGCCTTGCGGCCCTCCGCGTATGCAACCCCAGCGAGCAACGCCGCCTTGAACAATTCCGCTTCGTGTTTGAGCTTCTTCACACGACACTCTCCAGTATGGTCGCAGCGATCTTAAGGGCTGCAAACGTCGATCGCCTCGATAACTATACTCCGAGCTGCGCCGCCCGCGGGCGGGCCAACGAAGGGGGACTCCGGGCACAGCGCCAGGCGGGGCTAATGTCTATTCAGATATGTTTTTCCAAGCTCGGCGGAACACATCCATTCATCTCAGGGCATCCAGCCGTCTGATCTGGATCCGATGGCGCAGGTAGTACTCCTCGTCAAGCCTCTCGATGGCGACTGCTCTGCCGGTGGACGGTGCATGAATGAAGCGTTGGCCGCCCAAATATATTCCAACATGCCAGGTTCTCTTGCTGATCCGGAAGAACACTAGATCGCCAGGCAGCGCCTCGTCAACGTTGAGCGGCTGCGAGGCGCGTAGCTGGTCCCGGGAGGTCCGCGCCACCGGGACGCCCGCTTCACGGTAGGCATAAAACACGAGGCCGCTGCAGTCAAAACCCCGCGGATCAGTCCCGCCATAGTGATATGGAACGCCGACCATCTGCTGAGCCGTGAGCGCAACGCGTTCAAGAGTCAAGGAGTTACTCGGCAGAGCAGTAGCTGGCTCACCAGAAGTGATACCCGATGGAGCAGTGGAGCCGTCAGGTACCGGTGCGAGCGGCGGTGCCACATCGTCTTCAGCTCCCTCGGCTGTCGGGCCAGGGACCGCGCGCCCTATCGGTTGTGTCGGGTGTTGGGGAGTGACAGAGCAGGCTCCGAACAGGAGCGGAAGGGACATGAGACCGGCTCGCACAAGAGCGTATCGCTGGAACATAATGGCGCACTTTCCCGAGGCTGGCATCACGCTACCAATATGGGCTGAACTGGGGATGAACGCTTGATATCAAGGGCTTACATTAACGGCGGCGTTGCTCGAGGAGACAGGCGTAATGCTCGGCTCCGGCAGGTGAAGGCGCCACCGTCACATTTGGCTTTGAACCCGCGCACCTTGCCTTCATATTCCAGTCGCGCGCACTCTGTGTAGCGTAGGCCTCGTTAGTCACCAAACCGCAGGTGCTTGGTCTCGCTCGCAACGAGCCGAAAACACGAGGTCGGGATCAACTCTGCATTCGGGACTGGTGGTCAATGGAACTGCTCGAGCGCGAACAATGTCTTGCCGAGTTGGCGGAATGCCTGACTGCAGCCGTAATGCACGGAGGTCGTATCGCGCTGGTGGCCGGCGACGCTGGCATTGGCAAGAGCGCGCTGCTTCAGGAGTTCTCGAAGGGCCAGAGCAAGGCGCGCGTGCTGTGGGGGGCGTGTGATGCGCTCTTTACACCTCGGCCTCTCGCGCCACTATACGACGTCGCGCGACAGTCCGAGGGCGAGTTGTTGACGGCCCTGAATTCCGGGGCTCACCGTGACCAGGTCTTCGCCGCTGCGCTCGATGAGTTGGAGCGAGCGCAGACGCTGGTTGTCATGGAGGACATGCATTGGGCGGATGAGGCCACGCTCGACCTGCTCAAGTACCTGGGGCGAAGAATTCACCGCACCCGCTCAATGCTAGCGATCACTTACCGCAACGACGAAGCCGGCCCGCGGCACCCGCTGAAGTTCGTCATAGGCGACTTGCCACGTGCGAGCACGAGCAGAATATCGCTGGCGGCCCTCTCAGAGCGCGCGGTCGAGCAACTCGCTACGCGGGCGGGGCGACGCTCAACAGGACTGCACAGTGCTACCGGTGGAAATCCATTTTTCGTCACTGAAGTATTAGCAACGGCTGCCGATGTCGTGCCGGTTACCGTACGGGACGCCGTACTCGCGCGCGCGTTGAGGCTATCCCCTGCGGCGCGCGAAATCGCGGAACTCGTCTGCGTCGTGCCCGGGAAGACTGAAGGGTGGCTCCTGGAGCAAGCCACCCAGCCAGACGACGCGAGCATAGAGGGCTGTCTCGGCATTGGCATGGTGCGCTATGACGACACCTCTCTTGCCTTCCGGCACGAACTTGCGCGGCGCGCGCTCGAGGACTCCCTCTCTACGGTTCGCAAGCAGAGTCTGCATACAAGAGTGCTCGCCGTTCTTGCCGGAAGGCCCGGCGTCCCTGCCGCGCGCCTCGCGCATCACGCTAGTGCCGCAGGCAATGCGGAGGCAGTCCTACGGTTTGCCCCCATTGCCGGCATGCAAGCTGCGTCAATTGGCGCACACCGCGAAGCAGCATCGCACTATCAAACAGCACTTCAACATGCAGACGAACTGCCTGCCGATGAGCGCGGGTGCCTACAGGAACAACTGTCATACGAATATTTTCTGACAGGACAGCACGAGCGCGCCATCGAAGCGCGACGATCCGCGCTAGATGTCTGGCACACATCGGGGAAGCGCGTGAAAGAAGGCGACGCGTTGCGCTGGTTGTCGCGCCTGAGCTGGTGTGTGGGTAATCGCGCGGAAGCCGATCGATACGGCGCCGCTGCGGTCACGACGCTCGAATCGCTACCGCCTGGTCCAGAGCTCGCCATAGCGTACTGCCACAGAGCAGACCTCGACATGGAAGCTCACGAAGCGGACTCTGCTATCGGCTGGGCACAGCGGGCAATTGCGCTGGCGGAGTCATGGAGGAATGATGAGATTCTCAGTGATGCGTTGAACGCGCTCGGCACAGTACGGCTGATCGCTGGAGATACCTCGGGTTGGGTCGATCTGGAGCGCAGTCTGCAGCTCGCGTTGGCTGGTGGCCTTCAAGAGCATGTGGCGAACGCCTACACGAACATGGCTGCCATGGCCGTTTCGCACCGGCTCTACGACAAAGCGCGCGAATATCTGAGTGACGGACTGGAGTATTGCGAACAGCACGACCTGGACTTTCATGGGCCTTACACGCTCGCCTACCGGGCACGCATGAAGTTCGAGCAGGGCGATTGGAATGGAGCGAGCGAAGATGTGGAAGCGGTGTTGCACCATCCGCGCACTACAACCGTGACACGCATTCCTGCGCTCCGCACTCTCGGACACCTGCGAATTCGTCGTGGCGACCCCGGTGCAAACGAGCCCATCCGCGAAGCGCGAGCGCTAGCCGGTCCTGCGCCGGAGTTACAGCGGGTCGGCATGCTTGCCCTGGTTTGTGCCGAGGCTGCGTGGCTTTCAGGCGACCGGGACGGCGTGCTGCGCGAGGTGCAGCCTACGTATGAACTTGTCCGCCGACGGCGCGATCCGCGGATGAAAGGCGAGCTTGCAGCCTGGCTCTGGCGAATGGGGGCGCTCGAAGAATCGCCGCTGGATATCCCAGAGCCGTACGCGCTTGAAATCTCACGCGACTGGCAAGGCGCGGCGCGCGCCTGGAAGCAGTTGGGTTGTCCCTATGAGTGTGCGACCGTGCTCGCAATGTACGGAACCGAGCCGCAGCAGAAGGAGGCACTCGGGATATTCGAGCAACTGGGCGCCGGCCCGGCAATGCAGGCCCTGCGCAAGCAAATGCGCGCCCAGGGTATTCGAAGTATTCCACGGGGCTCACGGAATTCCACGCGGCGTAATGCGCACGGTCTTACTAACCGTGAAGCTCAGATTCTCACTCTGTTATCTGAGGGTCTGCGCAATGCGGCCATCGCCGAACGCCTGTTCGTTTCCACGAAAACGGTCGATCACCATGTTTCGTCGATCCTGACGAAGCTCGGAGTAGCATCGCGCGCTGAGGCGGCCGCGCTGGCACGCAAGCGGGATTAACGGCAGCGAGCACGCAAGCGCGACGCAGCATTGTGGATGGTGGGCCAGCAGCGTAACGTCGGGCGGCAGGGGCATGAAGGCTTGGCATTTCATTGGGGGTTCAAATGGCTCTGCAGGAAACCGAACAACTCACACACCTGCTTGCGGGTGCCGCCCTCAGCCGTGCGATCTGCTCGATTGCCGAATTGGGCGTGGCCGATCACGTTCAGGAGGGAGCGCCACAGCCGGTGGCGAAGCTTGCCCAACTCGCCGGTGCGCATGAAGAATCGCTGTATCGCATGTTGCGATTCACTGCCGGCTACGGTGTGTTCCGGGAAATCCGCCATCGCGTGTTCGAGCACACGCCGCTTTCCGCGCCGCTCAGAACTGATGCAGCGGGCTCGTTCCGTCCCGCCGCGCAGATGTTCCACCGTATTTTTCCTGCCTGGGAGGGGCTACATCACGCCGTTCAGACTGGCGAATCGAGCTTTCAAAAAGTGTTCGGGCAGCCACTATTCGACTACATCGGCCAGCACGAGGAGTTGGCTCCGATGTTCGATGCGGGAATGACGGCGTTCCATGGGCACGAGACGTATGCGATGTTGGATGCGTACGATTTCGGTGATATCGAAACGCTCGCTGACATAGGTGGAGGAAACGGATCGTTACTGATGGCCACGCTGAGGCGCTATCCACGCCTCAAAGGCATTCTGTATGATCTCGGGCATGTGGTGGGTCGAACACGCGAGGTCTTTCACGAGGCCGGCCTCCAGGCACGGTGTTCAGCCATCGAGGGAAACTTCTTCGCCTCTGTCCCGGCCGGCGCCGATGCTTACCTGCTGCGCCACGTCATCCACGATTGGACCGACGAGCAGTCCGTTAAAATTCTGAGCAACTGCCGCAAGGTCCTCCCGTCTCACGGGAGGATTCTGCTCGTTGAGTTTGACGTAGGGTCGGCTAATCAGCCATCCCTCGGCAAAGATGCGGACATGCTCATGCTTGCCTTTCCGGGCGGAAAGGAGCGCACCCGGGAAGAGTACGGTGCGTTGTTCGAGCAGTCCGGATTCCGGCTAACCAACGTGACGCCAACGAAATCCGCTGTGTGCGTATTCGAGGGAAAGCCGGCCTGAAGCGGCGAACGGCCGCATCCTGCGGCCGCTCGAGCGCATCGTTGGTCGCGGCTTGCCGCCTCCTCAGGCGCTGACAATTGGCAAGATCGCCTGCTGGATCCGAAGCAGCTGCGCCGGCGTGGTCATGCTGCCGAGCAAACGCGCGAACTGTCTGTGCTGCACGCCCGAGACAATGTATTGCCAGCGATAAGCACGCAGCACGCTGCTGCTGAGAGCCTCCTGCTCCTCCGTGCTGAACTTCCGCTGGGTGATCGCCAGGAAGTATTCCGCGTCCGCAGTAGCTTGCGCCTGAAGAATGCCGTCAACAGCTCCGACCAAGGCAATCAGGTCATCCACGGCGCGATCGCGCTCGTCATCGTCCAGGCGCGCATGCTCCGCCGTCCATTCGAGCTCGTCGAGCTGCACATGCTGGCACTCGTCCCTCCAGTGAAATTTGAACACGTCCTTGAACAAGGGGCAGAGCTCCTGTCGCGGCTCGATGCTCTCATCGTAGTGGGACTGGACGAACAACTCGATATGGCAGGTAAGTGCAAGCACTGACCAGGTGCTGGCGGCAAGCACCGCCCGCGCCACATCGTTCGGATTCGCAACCTGACGGTAACCAGCCGGCATACGCTCACCGATCATTTTCTCCATGCGTCGAAACAGCTCCTGGTGTTTGATCTCCTCGTTGGAGAAACGCGCCAGCCCCTCGAGTGCCAATTGATCGCCCAACACGTGAGCACGGCTCTGCTCCAACATCTTGGCACTGATGAAGCGCTCGACGAGGCCGAATATGTAGGCGTACGTGCGGCCCTGAATCTGACTCAGGACCCTCGCCTCGTCAGCCGAGAGAAAGCTCAGACCGTCCACCAGAGACAGTCCGTCAGGCAGGAACTTGCGCGTGAAGTCGAGGCTGCGGCCACGCAGCAGGTCACGATCGATCTGCCACTCAGTTTTCTTCGACATCTGAACACAACGAGCGTAACGGGCCGCACGAGCGGGTTCGGTCATTACATTGGCGACAACGGCGTTCATTTTGAGCTCCACGTATATTGACGAGAGGGATCGGGGCGAGAGGAATCGGGGCACCCTCTGTGAGGCGTGCCCCTTGCTTTCAGGCGTGCCCTACTCTAAGAATCGTTCCGCTGAACGTGAATGATCTGCACGCCGGATTTCATGCTCGAGGCTCCTGAAGGAGGGAGCGACGATGGATGCACTCTCGGATGTGCTGCGTGTCGTGCGCCTCAGCGGAGGAGTGTTCCTCGAAGCGGAATTTACGGCGCCTTGGTGTATCAGCGGTAAAGTCTCGCCGGAGGATTGCAAGCCCATCCTGGCGGCACCACGGCACGTGATTGCGTTCCACTTTGTTCTTTCCGGGCGCATGCAGCTGCGTACGGAGGGTGGCGACCCGGTTGAGGTGCGGGCTGGCGAATCGGTTCTGCTGCCGCACAACGACACTCACTATTTCGGCAGCGAACTGACTCTCTCGCCGGTGCGTGCCGGTGAAATCGTCCAGCCGACTCAGAACACCGGGCTAGCGCGCATAGTGCACGGGGGTGGCGGTGAAGCCACACGGCTCGTGTGCGGTTTTCTTGGCAGCGAAATACTGTTCAATCCGCTGATAGCCGGGCTGCCGAAGCTGCTGAAGTTGGACCTGCGGGCATCGGTGGCTGGCGCATGGGTCGAGAACTCATTTCGGTTCGCGGCAAGCGAGATCAGCGCCGGGCGCCTGGGTTCCACGACCGTACTGGCCAAACTTTCTGAGCTTTTGTTCGTTGAGGCCGTCAGCCGCTTTGTCGAGAGCCTTCCGGCCGAACAGCGCGGGTGGCTAGCGGGATTACGCGATCCGCATGTGGGGCGTGCGCTCGCTTTATTGCACGCCCGTCCCAGCGATCAATGGACCGCCGAATCCTTAGCGCGCGCCGTGGGGCTGTCGCGATCCGTATTCGCAGAACGCTTCACTTCACTAGTAGGCCAGCCACCGATGCAATACCTGGCGCTATGGCGCATGCACGTGGCTGCGCAACGCTTGCGCGAAGGACGTGGGACCGTCGCGCAAGTGGGGTTCGAAGTCGGCTACGGTGCGGAGGCGGCATTCAGTCGCGCTTTCAAACGCCAGTTCGGTACATCGCCCGCGACTTGGCGCAAACAGTCGGCGTGAATGGCGGAGCTACAGTACGGACACAGACACTGACACTGACTCTTCTGTCTGCGAATTCGCGGAAGCGGGCCAACTATTGACACCCGTCTACCCTAGGCGTAGCGTCGATCGGCGCGACCGGTCCGCACCAAACACTACATCTGCTTACCAATACGACGGCCGCCGGTCGGATAAAGTCAGACTCAATAATTGAATAGGGGGTTCGCAGATGAATATCGCAACCAAGCCCGGAGCGTTGCTCATCGTATTCGCCACCTTTTCGCTTGCCGGGGCCGCAGAGCTGCCGAAAGCGGGGAAGTTCTCCGCACATTTTGGCTGGGTCTTCAAAGGAGACGTCCAGGAGCTTGGAGCACACCGGACCGTCTATGTTGGCATGGTAGATGGGGTTCTCTTCAATGAAGCGGGGACGGGCGGCGTCATGCACAAAGCGCGAGTCAACTGCGCGTTGATGAACGACGTAAGTCAAGGACGGGCCAACGCGCGAGGGACATGCGAGATCATCGACGCCGATAATGACAAGGCTTTTCTGGAGTGGAAATGCGCAGGCGCGATGCCTGCGTGCCCGGGAGATCAACGTTTCGTTGGCGGGACTGGCAAGTACACCGGCATCAGCGGTACAAGCAAATTCCAGGGCAACTTCATAGGGAACACGGGCGCGGGCTGGTCTGATTGGAGCTGGGAGTACACCTTGCCCTGAAGGTTCATCGTGAAACCAGAAGGCGGGCGCGACGCCCGCCCAGCCTCAGTGCGCACGCAATCGCAATGCACCATCAGTTTCCCATGTTCGCCACATCGAGCTGCCGTTCAAACGTATCATGTGCCCATCCGTTCAACCCATTGAGCGCGCCACATGCTGGGTTCGAACGGATCCGCAAAATACTGTGTTTCCCGCGCAACCTTGTCACCGCTGAACTCCATGATGCTCACGGTATAGGACGGTCTGCCGTCATACGTCAGGATGTATTCGGTGATCCAAAGATCACCGCTGCCAATGATTCGCCGCACAGCGAAGCGCTTTTTGCTAGGTTGATTGGTGCGTGTGATCTGTATGTTGCGTCGACTGCGGATTCGCTCGCCTGACTGTGGGTACTCCAGCACTGCATCATCGAGATAGATGTTGTGCTCCGTTTCAAAATCGTTGGCATCGGATGCAGCCCAATGCCGATCCAGTGCCGTACGTATCTCTTGATCTCTCATATGACCCTCCACGTCACGAATCGTCGATACCACTCCCACCGCAAGATTCCTTGACGGCAGTCACTGTACCTGATCACGTTGTCATCGTGATCCAAATTACCGGTGGCGTGCATTTGTCAGACACGTTGCCCGTACACCCGAACCGTATAGCCGGCGTAACCAACGGGCAGCATCAGGCGTAGCAGAGGATTCACCGCACCGAGTGACCGGTATTTCAACGCCAGGCCGATGATGGATGCAGACGACAGTTCTCGATATCCCGCCTGCTCGAACGGCAAGCCGGGGGCATCGCCCGGAATCATCTGAGCGCCCAATCGGGCAATGATCCGCTTGATGCTGCGCCCGTAGTGCTCGCTAAAGGCATGGGTCATAAGGTCCGCGATGATCTGATGTCGGGGAAACAGGGATTTAAGGACCTCGAGGGTTGCCCTTAGCGATTCCGCAGGCAAATACATCGTGACACCTTCGATGACGAAGACCGTCGCCGCATCCAGCGAAACCGCCCGCAACTTTTCCTTCAGAAGATCGACTTCGAAGTCGATGCCAATTCGCCTCAGCGGATTGGGCGCCTGCGATGCCGGCAACTTGTCATTCTTGTAAGCGATGAGTTGCGGTTCATCGAGCTCGTACCAGGTCCCACCTTGCAGGCGAAATGCCCGGCTATCAAAACCGCAGCCGAGCAGAACGATTTGCAGTTTGGGATCACGCGCGATTTGTGCGCGCAGAAAATCGTCTATATACCGGTGCCTTGCAACATTGCTTGCGTTCGGCTTGGACTCCGCGCCAAATTCCCGGAATATTTCCAGGCCGCGGGCGTCCATGAATCGCCTTGCGTAGTGATCCCCGCAAATCGGCCGCCGGGTTTCGGCATCGCGCATCCGAACGCCGCAGCAATAGAACGCCGTGTTCGAGACGGGTTTCATTACGAATGAGCGTACATCTAGCAGGTGAACTCAGCCAGAGCGGCGACCGGGGAGCTTCCGGCACGCTGTAGCGGCAGGCTGTAGCGGCAGAATTCGGGGCACGTCCGATTTTAGACCGCGTGTGTCCGATCCCGGCATCGACGTGGGTCGGCACGCGCTATAGCCTTGTGCTCGCACCGACTGGAGAGCTTTATGCTTCAACTGCGACCGAATTGCGAGTGCTGCAACCTTGATCTCCCCCCGGATTCCAGCGCAGCGAAAATCTGCTCTTTTGAATGCACGTTCTGCACGTCGTGTGCCGATGGCACTCTGCGCGGGCGCTGTCCCAATTGCCTTGGCGAGCTGGTCGCGCGCCCGCGGCGCCCGGCTCAAATGCTGATCGCGAACCCACCCTCGAACGAACGAATCTTCAAACCGCTGGGTTGCGAATCGCGCAGCTGAACAGTTCCGCCACAATCGCCATCCGCCGCAGACCCTGGCCGCGCCACGCCCTGCCCTAATCTTCCAACTTGACCTACTCGCCGGATCCAGGTCCGCAACGGATGCGGCTCGCCGGTTGTTGCGTGCGCAGGCATGTTGGCTAGCAACAAGCGAGTAGAACAGCAATCGCGGGACTAGCGGTAGTCCAGTGCACGCGCTGACTGCCGCCATCGAGAACCCTGACGCATTTCAGCCGTCCGGTTCCCAGACCTGTTCCGCACCCGATCCGCACGGTGCTGATCGCTTCGGATCCCCACGCACGAAATTACGTCGACACCCTCACAGAACCAAACGCAGTAATCGATCCCGTGTAAGCCCGCTCGCCCATCATGTATAGTCGTATAGTCGGCACCGCGGCAAAATTCCAAATTAAGAGCGCAAATTGAAGAACCTAACCCTGCCTGCGATCGTCGCCCTCGTTGCCACCGTTGTATGCCACGGTAAAACCAACGACGACGGAATAGAACGATTCCGCGAGACATTCAAAGAGCTCGTCGAGACGAACACGACCCTGTCCGCGGGAGATTGCACGCTTGCGGCAAAGCGTATGGCGGCACGCCTCCAGGCTGCCGGGTATCCTGATTCGGATGTGCGCATTTTCGTGCCCGAAGGACACCCCAAGGAAGGTGGACTGCTGGCCACCTTGCACGGCTCGGACAGCAAGGCCAAGGGCGTCCTGATGCTCGCCCATTTGGATGTCGTAGAGGCGAAGCGCGAGGACTGGCAGCGCGACCCGTTTACTCTCGTTGAGGAAGGTGGCTATTTTTACGCTCGCGGAGCGAGCGACATGAAGGCCCAGGCTGCCATCTGGGTTGACAACCTCGTGCGCTTTCGCGAAGAGAACTTCAAACCCAAACGTACGATCAAACTGGCGCTCACTTGCGGCGAGGAGACCAACAGTGCGCTGAACGGCGCCGGTTGGCTGGCTGCGAATGAACGTGATGCGATAGATGCCGATTTCGCAGTAACCGAGGGCGTCGACGGCGACCTCGATGCACAGGGACATCGAATCGCACTGGAGGTGCTCGCGGCCGAGAAAGTATCCCAGAATTACGTTTTCGAAGTGACCAACGCAGGCGGTCACAGCTCCCGCCCTATTCCGGACAATGCAATCTATCATCTGGTACGCGCGGTGGACCGGGTCAGCCACTATGAATTCCCAGTGCAGCTCAATGACGCCAATCGGGGCTACTTCTCCGGCATGTCCAAAATTATCGGTGGCGACAACGGCGGCGCAATGGCAGCCGTCGTGAAGAATGCCGACGATTCAACGGCAGTGTCCGTCCTCGATAAGGACCGCAATTGGCATGCCATGTTGCGGACCACCTGTGTCGCGACGATGCTGTCCGCAGGACACGCGACGAACGCGCTCCCTCAGAGAGCTCGGGCAAATATCAACTGCCGGATAATGCCCGGAGTGACGCGCGAGGAAGTTCAAGCCCAACTAGTGAAAATTGCGGCGGACCCCGCAGTCACCGTCAGCATTCCAGAGATTCGCGGACCACTAGCTCAGCCGACACCTTTAACTCCAAAGATCATGAAGCCAGTTGAAACCGTGGCGCACCAATTGTGGCCGGGCGTGCCCGTAGTGACGGCTCTCGAACCCGGTGCCTCAGACGCCCAGTTCATGAACCCCGCCGGAATTCCAACCTACGGTATAACCGGCCTGTTCACCGACCCCGATGGCGGCAACATTCACGGACTCAACGAGCGTATCCGCGTCCAATCCGTTTACGAAGGGCGGACCTTTCTGTATCGACTCATCAAGGCCTACGCGAACCAGTAGCACCGTGAGGCGCCCTAGATTTGCAGCATCAGCCGCACGATCTCATCGGGTGGGTAATCATGCTGTCGTGCGGATAGCCCTCCGCGGCTCTGTGAAGGGGTCAGGTGATGTTGGCCAGGAGGCGGTCCCAGTTGATGCTGACGCCGGGGACGACCGTGATGGCGGTTTCGCCCTTTAGTTCGACGATCATTGGGCGACCGTACTGGCCGGCATCATCGAGCCGGTAGACCGTGAGTGTGCGGTCGGTGGGCTGTATTAGCCACACTTCAGAGACGCCAGCGCGCTCGTAGGCGCGCAATTTGATGATTTGGTCGTAGCCAGCGGTACTGGGTGAGAGGACTTCTGCGATCCAGTCGGGCGCGCCGCGCATGCCGCGGTCGTCGAGCTTTTGAAGGTCGCAGACGATGAGTACGTCCGGCTGCACGACGGTGTCGGTCTCGTCGTCGGGTTCGCCGTTTTTGGGAAGACGGACATCGAAGGGAGCGATGTAGACGCGGCAGGGTTTCCGTTCGAGTGCATTGGCTGCTTGGCGGTGGATCTCACCGACAATCTCTTGGTGCGCGCGCGAGGGAGCCGGGGGCTCTCTGACATAGGCAACGCCATCGATGATCTCGTCGCCATAGCAGGCAGACCAAATCAGGTAGTCGGCGTAGGTGTGGTGTTGAATGTCGCGCTGGTGAGCTGACATGAAGGGCATTGTAGGCGTTGTTGTGCGGTTTGTAAGGAATTTGCTGCTCTCGCCCGCGCCCCTACTCAGTGGAAGCGGCGACGTTCGTGTGCGCGTGGCTTCAGAACGTCGGTCGCGGACGGCCATTTCGCAGCTATCGGAAGCGTCCGACGGAATTGATGTCTGACTGTAGCCGACTGCATGCCAGCTCACGGACGTTCAATTCACCGAAGACGCCCGGTCACCGAGGCACAGACCGGTGGACTACTGAGCTAGCTCTTCAGATATCCGGTCACGAGGCGTGCGCCCTCGTCGATCAGCGCCTCCATCTTTTCGTCCGAAAGGATCTTGGAATAGTGCAGCACCGCGTTGTGCGTCAACGCCTCAATCGAGGTCACGCAAACAAATGACGCGAGCTCCAGATCATCGACACGGAGCTCGTCCCGATGGCTCTCAAGATAAGTCCTGAACAGGGTGTAGTTCTCACGATTGAAGGTTTCCAGCTTCTCGAGCTTGCCCACACGCGGAATCTGCTCCGCGAGCACACGATGCAGCTTTGGATCAACACGGTGCGCTTTAACGGCAACGGTCACGAGCTTGCGCATCGCCTTCTCCACCGGCTGGGCCAAAACCTCCGCCAACTCGCCTCGGACCGTTTGCATGATCTGCTGCTGGTGGCGCTCGATGACGGCGGCAACGAGCGCCTCCTTGCTGGGGAAGTATTGGTAGAGCGAGCCGACGCTCACCCCCGCCACCGCCGCGATTCGGTTGGTGCTGGCCTTGTCGAAACCTTCTTTGACGAGAATACGAGCGGTCGCTTCAACCAGTGCGTCGACTGTCGCGCGCGATCGCTCCTGAAAGGCGATTTTCCTGGGTTTTGTGAGCGGTCTGCGCGCCATTTTTCCGTGCCGCCAATGCGAGTATCAAAAGCGAATGATCGCTCATATTCTGGCCGACGTGGACCCGCGAGGCAACACCTTGCACAACATGCGGACATTCAGGAGATCATGACATGCGCGACACATTGCAGCATTTGTTCCGATACAAAGCCTGGGCGAACGATGAGCTGTTGACCGTGTTGAACAGACTTGGCGGCAAATCCCCGACAACCGGATTGGCCATCAAGGCTCTGAGCCACAGCTATGTGGTCGACAGGATCTTCGCCGCGCACATGAGGCGCAAGGCTCACGAGTACACATCGGCCAATTTAAGCGAGATGCCGACGCTGGAAGACTTATCCGCGGACATCAGAAAAATCGATCGAGAGTATATCGACTATGTGTCGGCGCTCGATCGCGACCAATTGGCGGAACGGATCGACTTCGCATTCACGGACGGCGCTCCCGGTCGTATGTCGCGCGAGGAGATGCTCATGCATGTGATTACCCACGGCATCGGTCATCGCGGACAGATCAGCGCAGTCATGCTCCTCAATTCCACCCCACCTGCGAAGGATGGTTTCACGACGTATCTGCATGAGGCGGAGGCGTCGGCGAGAAGGCGGACCGCCGCGTAAACGCGCACCACTCACGCAAGAATTGTGGCGCATAGGAAGGAAAGGTGCTCACCTCCGCAGGCCCGTACCGCAGGGCCGTACCGCCTGGCCTAGGCAGCCCGGCAGCAGCATTGGTGTAGCTCACTCCCACCGGTGTGGCGCGAGCTGCATCACGGTATTTACTCACTCCCACTCAATAATGGATCTCGTCAGGACTCAATCGTCCGCGATAATGAGACGCTTGAATTGACATGAGATAGTTATCTCATTACGATTTGATCGTATCAGCCGCCAGCAATATGAGAATCTAATCATGGCGATGACCCGCAGTGAGATGGACCGAAAAATCGACGCGCATTTCGGCTTTGAGGCCGAAGACAACGTGGAGGGCGTTCTGGCGACGCTTTCGCCCGATGTGGAGCATGACATCGTTGGCTCGCCAGCCGGGCCGACGCATGGCCGCGAAGGCGCGCGCGCCTTTTACGAGAGCCTGTTTGCGGACTTGTCCGAGAGCAAGGTTGAACCCTTGAGGCGCCTCTATGGCGAAAATTTCCTGGTCGACGAATCGCTCTGGAAAGGGAAAGCGCCGGGCAAACCGTTCGGCCTGGAAGGCAAGGGCCGCCTCCTCGAGTTCCGCCTGTTGCATGTTATCGAGTTCGCTGACAATGGCGATATTAAACGCGAGAACGTGTGGCTCGACCTCGCTGCCATCATCCAGCAATTGCCACAGGGCTGATATGTCGGACGCCGAGAGGACGGGACGCCCAAACCAGAAGAGTCGCACACGGAAGGATCTGCTGCAGGCTGCCTCGCGCCTCATGAAGCAAGGTCACAAGCCAAGCCTCGAAGAGATCGCCGAGGAGGCGCTCGTGTCGCGTGCAACAGCCTATCGATATTTTCCGCGTGTGGAGGCGCTTCTGCTAGAGGCGTCGCTCGATGTCACTGTCCCTGAAGCCGACGATCTCTTTCCCGCCGGATCGACAGATGATCCCGTTTCGCGTCTGGAGCGCGTTGATACCGCTCTTCACGAAACACTCCTGGCAAATGAGGCTCAGTTTCGAATGATGCTCGTGCATTCCCTGCAGCGACGCACCAGCGGCGGGGCGGACAGAGAGCTCCCCGCACGCCAGAACCGCCGCATGCCCTTGATCGAGGCCGCGCTCGAGCCCGCCCGGAACCAATTCAGGCCGGCGGCGCTCAGAACTCTGAGCAGGGCGCTCGCCCTCATCATTGGCACGGAAGCGATGGTAGTGTTCAAGGACGTTCTGCAACTGGATGATTCAGACGCCCGAAAGGTGAAGCGCTGGGCCATCGGCGCCCTTGTGGAGGCCGCGAGGAAATCGCGCTCGAACGTCTGAGCAACGAGCCCAAGCCGCAAGCCCTACTCCCACTCAACAGTCGCGCACCCTCCCAGATCAGTATGTTAGAGCGTACGGGTTACTTATGGGTTGGAACGATTCGATGCCTCAGCTCGCGGGTTGGACATGAAGCTGATCGGGCGCCCATGCATTGGCTCACCGCCCTATCAGTTGGGCGCCGGCACGTTCGCCGTGTAAATGTCGAGCTGGTGGAGAGAGCCGTCCGGATTGTTCCCGGTACTATTTGAGTTGTCGGACCATGCCGGGTGCGCGATTCCACCGTAGAAGGACAGCCCGGAGTAGTCGCCGTAGTCTATGCCGTTATGCGCATCACGGGAGTTGGATGTCCCCGCGCTGATCTGAATGTTCTTGGTGAATGTCTGTCCGCCATCCGTGCTGAACGCGCCCCAAAACTGCGCATCGGTATTGCGAATACCATCCGTATCGGCCGCGCCGCCCGTGCCGAGATCATTGCGCGCGTCATACCATACGACGGCGATGTTCCCGGTTGTGGGGTCAAGTGAGATCTTCGGAAGAAATTGACTGTTTTTGGTGCTGTCGTCATTCACCCGGACACCTGCGCTCCACGTCGCTCCGTCATCGTCCGAGTAGCGGACATAAATGTCCGTGTTGTCGCTTTCATTCTTCTGCTCCAGCGTATACACCAAGTACACGCGGCCGTTGTGCCGGCCTCCGCTACGATCCCAGGCCAGGCCGGGCTCAGCATCAACCGATCGGTCCGGCTGCGGAGGGATGAAATCGAAACCACCCACATGGGTGGCGACCACGAAGACGCTGTGATCACCGAATCCAGCCGGCCCCAAGCCATCCGGATCGACGTTCACGTAGATTTTGCCGCCCCCCTGACCGCTTTCTGTGAGCGCGCACACCGCCATGACCTGCCCGTTGGGGCCAATGGCAACGTCACCGTAAGTGCAATTGTTCGTGCCGGGAACGAGCTTTGGAGTGCTAAAGCTCCCCACCAGCCCCACCCCGGTGACGGGCGCACCCGTGGCTACTATGGGACCTCCCCCGTTGAACACGACCCAGACTTCACCATGTCCCGCCACGATCGTGGGTTGATCGACAAAGCGAAATAGACCACGACGCTCATTGCTGGTCTGTGTCTTCGAAGTCGCGGGCTTTGCAATGTTGGCAATCTGTTTGAAACTCAGGCCGCCGTCGGTGCTGAGCGCGACCGGCACGGTATTGCCCACGTTGAAAAGATAACTGAGGAACAGGTTACCGAACTCGTCGAACGACAGGGTCGGATCGCAACATGCGGCTCCGAGATTGTCATTGTTGCCGATGATGCGGGTGATCCAGGTGGAACCGCCGTCGAAGCTCACCGCCGCGAACATTCCTGCTGCCGGCACCACGACGTTGGTAACGATGACGATGTTGTCCGGATTCAGCGGATTGACCGCGATTGCCTCCTCGGATTCGTTGTTGGTCAGTTGGCTGACGTCGATGTTGTTCGGGATCGCTGGGCCGGCAAGCGCCGCAGACGCACGCAGCGATACCAGGACCCCAAGAACGAGCAACGCAGCAGTGACCAGCGTCGTTTTCATGGAAGCTCTCCTGGTGATCGTGAATTCCGGGAGCTGAATCGGCACAGATCTTGTGGCCGATGTCCTGTAAGTGTCAAGCCAGCGTGTCGCTATGCAGCTTTGGTGGGTCCGCCCTAGAACCCGGAGGGGAGCCGGAGCACGAGTTGGTCGACGAGCTGCTGGCACACGACATCGTGCCAGTGGTCGCGGCAGGTAATGCAGGTCCCGCGGCTGTGACGATCGGCGAGCCAGCGTCCTCCCACAGCGCAATCGCCGTAGGCGCCGCGAATCTGGCCCACAATCAGCGCGTGGTGGTCGATCTGGCCGCAGGACTCGGAGTTGGCGCCTTATATCGCCCGTTTGACGGACCGCTGATGGCCTTCTTCAGTTCACGCGGCCCTGACGCCGATGGACGCGTTCAGCCTCACGTCGTGGCGAATGGATTCGCGAGCTTCGGGATGGGGGACGGCTCGACCGGTTCGATCGGCTTCGCCTATGGCACGAGTTTCTCCACGCCGGCGGTTGCTGGAATTGCGGCTGTATTACGGCAGAGGTTTCCCTCAGCGACCGCGCGCCAAATTCGCAATGCCATCATCACGTCCGCCAACCCCGCTCTGGTAAACGCAGCGGACGCGTTGGACCAGGGGCATGGGTATGTCAATGCAAAAGCGGCAGCGGACCTACTCGCCGGCGGCGCAGTCCCGGACACGGTCGAAGCCTCCCCCGAAGCCACACCATCGGTGAAGATCACCGTCGAGCAGAACACGCCACTTAAGGTGGTGGATGGCTTTGTCCGCCAGACACTGAGTCTCAGGCCCGGGGAGCGCCACGAGATTCTGTATCAGGTTCTTCCGAATACGAGCCAGGTGATCGTTTCGCTGTCGAACTTCTCAGCGAGTCTGCCCCCAGGCAAGCAGAATCAGCTGTTCGGCGATGACCTTTTCTTTGGCGTCCACAGCGCCAAAAGTTCGTCGATTGGCGACGGCGATTATCTGGTTCCTCTACAGTCCGTTCGCGGTGGGACGTCAATCGTGAACAATCCGGAAACAGGCTTGATGCGGGTCAGCCTCACCGGCGACTGGACCAACGCCGGGAGCGTTTCAGTCAACGTGTCGGTGATGTCTCTGACCGACCCGGTCCCCCAATTCACGTCTCATGGAAAGATCGTGAGCACACAATTGAGGCCGTGCCTGTCACTGTACCCGACGGGACCGCCGTTGCGGATTTCCGCCTGGCTTGGAAGGACGACTGGGGCAGCTTCCCGCCCGCCGATCTCGACATGATTCTGGTGAGCCCTACTCAGAAGGTCAATGTAGCTGGCGCGACCTTGAACAGTCCCGAAACGGTCAGCATTTCCAATCAAGAGGTGGGGACCTGGATTGCGCTGGTCGATGGCTTCGATGTCCCGGCGGGAACCGACAAGTACGAGCTACGAATCGCACTGGATGGCAAAGTTGTCCAGTAGGCGACTGGACGTGTTGTCGACCGTTCGGTGCCGATTCGGATAGATCCACCGGTTACTCACGAGTTGCAAGATCGCGACGACGCTCTAGCCGCCCCTCCTAGCGCTGTCGGTAAGGTCTCCTCTCTCGCGTCGCGACACCCCGGTAACTCACCGTCCGATTTCCCCAGACCTGTTCTGCACCGGATCCGCAGGGTGTTGATCGCGTTGGACCCCACCCATCGAAACTACGTCGGCACTCGGGCTGCCTAGCGCACGGTAGGTCAACGTCCGAATTCATCAGTCGATACACTCCTACCCTCGTTAATAAATTGCACGAGATTGGCAAATTTGCCGGCTGCCAGAGAGCGGGAGTTGAGTTTAGACTGAGCAAGCTCGGTGATAGACGGACGAAATCCGAGAGGGAGTAGCAAGTGAATGCCGTTGTGGCAGCGGAGAACTCAATGGTGGCCGAAGATCGAATTGCGAGGCTGGAATCGGACGTTGGCGAACTGAAGGGCGATGTCAAATCCCTCAACGCGCGTGTTACTGAATCGATCATAGCGAACGCCAAGGAGTTTGGCGGTCTGAAAATCGAGATGGAGAAGGGATTTGGGATGCTCAGGACTGAGATCGAGATGCTCAGGACTGAGACCGAAAAGAGCAGAGCGGACACCGAGAAGGGTTTCGGATCACTCAATACGTCGATCGAGTCGGCGAAACTGTGGATGCTGGTGACCGGTGTCGGATCCGTGATCCTGGTAACCTTCGTCACGTTCCTCGGACGCGCCCTGAAACTCTTCTGAGGTGCCTTACAGGCGGCAATGTTCGAACTAACTCAAGGTAGACAACCGTGTACGACGCGCTGGGGCCGTACTGGCTGTTTGCGTAGAAAACGCAGCCGCAGAGATACTTAACTCGCTCCCACTCAGTAGTCGCGGCCCAATATGGATCAATAGCTTAGAGGCGTACGGGTTGGGTGCGGGTTGGTTTCCGGGTTACACTTTCACGTTTGCGGCGAGCAGCTGACGGACGTCAGCCGCTGATCCTTCGACCAGTGCACTGTCGGGCAGCCAGATCATGTTGACTCGCGACAGCTTGATCAGCACACCGTCTTGGAAAATGGCAGGCTGCAACATTATCGTCCATTTGAGGTGCGAGTTCCCGAGGGCGCTGGAGGTGTCAATACCCTCATCGTGCATTGTCACAGTGTTTGTTGAGCCCTTTGTTCTGACCCTTTCGCGTGCCTTCACCAAACTCCTTCGCTTAAAGGCCTCGCCGCCGAAAGAAAGAACCACCAATGCACCGCAAAGTGCCGCAACGGGTCTAAGGACCTCGACAAAAAAGGAGCTCACAACACACGCGAACAACACAGCACGCGGCAGCCATACAATCCACCACGTCTGATAAATCAGCCGCAACGCTCTATTCTGAGCGATTGATAAACGCTGAGCCGCGGCAATGTATTCATCGTTCACCAAGATCCGATGCGTAGTCCTCATTGTCAGCCTCGGAAGCTCCCAAAAAACCGCGTACCACGGGAGCACGCCGCCTGGCTTCGCGCCCTTTGGGTTATTAGGTTAGTCCCACTCAATAGTCGCCCCTCCTTTTGGTTGCCGGGTTACTGACGGGTTGAGGATGCGCCGTGAGCAAAATCTGGGGCAACAAACCCAAAAACCTGGACATGCACGTCGGTCAAGGGATATGGGATGCTGATATCGCACGCAGAGAGCAAGAGGCTGAGAGCACTACTCAAGAGCCTAGTCTCATACAACCAGCCCTTTCTGTTGATATCTGACGCCCTATCGATTAGATCCGGTTGGCCTTCCATGAGTACACATTACCGCTATTTTTTCGCAGCCGGTTGTGCGATTGACGGGTCGAAACGAGCGAAATGATTTAACTTATTCTCACTCAATAATCTCCTGGTCATCTAAGTGATTGACGTATTGAGATCTCTGCGGAGCTGGTCCCAACAATACCGTCAGTCAGTACGACAAAAGAAGTTGCTTGGAGGCGATAGACGGCGACGGATGCCGAAACCTCAATTTCGTCCACCGGTGCTATCGTTTCGCACGTGCGTATCGAACGTGATGAGAGCGAGCCTGCGCGGCCGCAGTGCGCGACTTGCGAGCTCTTTGAGGGCCGGCGATATCGCCAAACCCCGCGATCCGAACTGGATCGCGATCGGGAAAGCGTGCGGTCAGTACCAGCTCTCCACCCATCTTTCCCACGTAATCCCGTAGCGTCGATAGAAGCATGTCGCTTCGCTGCTCGAGACGAGAAATGCTGTGCTGCTTGACGCCGAGCTTTTTCGCCATGTGCTGCTGGGTCAGTTGGCGAGCCTGGCGCAGGTCGCGCAGAGACTGCTCCTCTGCAATCAACTCAGCCGTACGGGCCTCGACACGAGCACGCCGCTCTGGACTCAGCTCCGCCATCAGCTCTTCGTATGTCTTGCCCATCGCTCTCTCCTACTTCACCTTCAACTTTTTCAGATGCTCGTTGTACCGAGCATCTGACTTCGAAATGAGCTGCTTGTAGGACCGCTTCTCGCTGACGAACTGCTCCTCGAGAACTTCGAGGTCACGGATCTTGTGATTAACGAAGGATTTGATTCCCGGCGCCGAATTACGCCCCCCGATGCGGTCGTACACATATAGATACTCCTAGCGATGCCCATCAGCTCGCTGCTTGTAGATCAGCGAATATGCCTCGACCGTTCGCGCCACGCCGTCGTAGGTCATCCGCATAAGCCGCCGACCTGCACCCGCATCGGACAACGGACGGGATCGAGCAGAGTTTTCTCTGGTTTGATTTCGGCGTGCCTGCATCGATGTGCGCCCGATTGCATCGGGCTACGACAACTAGCGTTCGCCTGCAGACCCGCACACGCCCCACTGTCTCCAGTCGGCCCAGGAGCGGACCTCGAAGACCGATCAGCCCCTGTCAGTGGCCCGACAGTAGTGCGAAGGTAGTGCCCGCCTGTGGCCGGTGAGCGGCCAGCGCGGCACGGCGTTGAAAAGAATTCAGCCGTATGTCGGCGAGGCGCACCGCCAACCGTCTTTCAGCTGTGACGATGTTGCCGCGTACAACCAAGGAACCACACCGATGACTCAGCCCTCTCCTGCAGCCCTCTGGACCGGTCGCGTGCTCACGGGGTTATTCGCCCTATTCATGCTCGGCGCCTCGATTGCTCCGAAGCTGCTGAATCTGCCCGTGGCACACGAGACCATGGCGCAGCTCGGGTGGCCGCCGGGCTACGTGCTAATGATTGGACTCATCGAGCTTACGTGCGTCGTTCTCTATCTGATTCCGCGGACCGCGCTTCTCGGTGCCGTGCTGACGATGAGTCTGCTGGGTGGCGCGATGGCGACGCAGATTCGGATCGGAAACCCGCTCTTCAGCCACATCTTATTCAGCATATATTTGGCGCTGTTCATGTGGGGTGGATTGTGGCTGCGGGACATACGGGTGCGGGCTGTGCTGCCGATCCTCAGATAAGCTGATGCGGGGGTTGCTTGCCATATTTTGCTCGTCGCAGAGCGCACGCTCGGCCATATTCCTCTCTAGACTGAAACCCATGAGCACCACTACTGAAATACTCAAACAGTTCTTCGCTGCAATCAATCGCAATGACATGCAGGCTATTGTCAGGAACTTCGATCCGGAGATCGTACGCATTGAGCCAGAGGGCTTTCCGACAGCCGGGACTTATCGTGGTATTCCGGCCGTGCAAGAGCACGTCACAAAGGGGCGAGGTACTTGGGCCGAAGGAACATGCGAGCCCGAAGAGTTCCTGGAGAATGGAGATAAGGTTGTCGTGTATCTCCATGCTCGGGTACGTCCAAAAGATTCGACCGAATGGATTGGCGGACGATTTGCAGATGGCTTCGTGTTTCGTAGTGGCAAGATCGTCGAATACCGCTCTTTCTGGAAACGGGTAGAGGCCCTTAAGTGGGCCGGCATCGAAGACTAAGATGCGGATCGCGCAGGCAAGCAGACGCGTGCGCGGTTCGCCAGCATCGCGTGCCCTTCGGCGTAATCAGCAGATAAAGGCTCTTGCCGAATGAGAGTTTGCGCGGATAACGAACCCAGCCAGTCGCCGGCTTTTTGTAAGCGTCCGCTCCAGTCCGCTCCATGCCGTCTTGACTCGGCTCCGGTGTGTCGCTCTTCAATTAATGTACTTGGCGAGGTGAAGGACCCTAGTTGCAAGTCTTCAACGGGAGTGCGCCGGTGCCGGTTGGCACGGTTCTCACATGCCATCGTCGGCTTAGCTCCTTAACAACGGCGACCGAAACCGCGCGCAGTCTTTATGCTCCGCGAGCCAGGACGTCGGCGTATCGCTGCAGGTACAGCGGCCAACCTTGATCGCCAGAAACACCATCGCGCACGACTTGCCAGCCTTCGCCATGGCGCTCCAACTTTCGGTGCTCGATCTCAACGCGTGTCCGCTGTGGCGTCTCGGCCGTGAAGCGTACCTCCCACTCACTCACCTTCTCCGGATCGGTCTCGATCTGCCAGCGCGGACTGATGTTCCAGCTCAGAAGCACGCGGTGCGGTGGCTCGTACGCGAGAACGCGTGCCCACCGGCATTCGCTGCCGTCGACGCCACGGTCATAGAGATAGCCACCGACCCGAGGCTCGAACACGGTCTCAGCGATCTTGACCGCGAGAATGTTGTGCTCGGCAGGTTTGAAGCTGCCGAACTTCTTCGTGAAGACCTCGAACGCGCGCTCAATTGCCGCCTCAACGACGATGGATCGCTTGACCGAAGTGGCCGGTGCATTCGAGCTCATTTCGTTTCCTCTGCTGTTTGCTCGACGGCCAGCTTGCCAAAGACGCCCCGCTCCACCGAGCGCGGGCGTCTCCCCTATTAATCCCTGTCAGCTTGCCGGATTGCGTGCCATGACGATCCACGCCGCGCCGTCGATCATCACCGACCGCTCGCCGGGGAGGCCCGCGAAGGCGGCACGAACCGCGGCCGAGGCGCGGGCGCGGATGTCGTCGGGCTGATCAGCGAGAGCGCGCGACAGCGGGCCGACCTCGAGTGTCATCTCCACCGCGTCGTCGATCGCCGCGTCCCGCGTCCTCCCCTCGCCGAACGGGATGGAGGCATCGAATGGCGCGATAGCGACATCGGTGAAGCCAGCCGCCGTTAAAATACGCGCCACCCGCCCCTGGTCGCCAAACGAGAACGGGCCGGGCGCTTCGGGATCGGGCGGCGCCGTCGGCGGGACGATGCCCTTGATCGCGCCCATCGGCAAGCGCACCCAATCGTTCTCGGCCATGCCGCGCCAGCAGACGAAAGCGAGCCGCGCGCCCGGCTTGAGCGCACGGCGCATATGAGCGAACGCCGCCGTAGGATCGTCAAAGAACATCACTCCGAAGCGCGAGAACAGGATGTCGAACGCGCCCTCGGGCAACTCGGTGCTGCTGGCGTCGGCCACCTGGAAGAGGGCCGGCGTATCCTGCGGCGCTAGCGCGCGCGCTCTGCCGATCAGCGGTTCGGATATGTCCACGCCTAGCACATGGCCCCCCGCGCCGACGCGGGCGGCCAGATCCAGACTAGACGCCCCCGCGCCGCAGCCGACGTCCAGCACGCGTTCGCCCGTGGCGGGCGCGGCGGCTTCGATCGCGGCCTGGCCGAACACCGCCATCATGGCATCGAGCCGGGCCTGGTAAGCGACCCAGCGCTCCCCGCTTTGGCCATTCCAGTCGGCGACCTGATAAACATTTTTCTCTGCCATGCCATATCCTTGTTCTGATCCGTTCTTAACTAGCTACCCTTTGATCGAGGCAAGGGGAGCCGAACCGATGCCAAGGCGCGTATCGTCTCGAGCAAACCCGCCTGCACCAGCAATAAGGCACCAGACCTGCGTGTGATCGTCTCAGGCGTCGAGATCGGTGCCGCCTGGCGCCGGACCTCGAAGGACAACCGCTCCTACCATTCCGTCAAACTCGACGATCCATCCTTCACCGCGCCGATCTACGCCAACATCTTCGAAGGCGACGACGCAACCGGAGAAGGGAATCTGTGCTCTCAAACCAGCATCGATTGCTGGGCGAAGATACCCGCCATCGCGCCCTGCGATGATGCCAGGGTGACCGAGGGCAAGAAGGGCGTGGCGAGGTCGCCGGCGGCGTAGATGCCGGGCATGCTGGTTTGGCGGCGCTCGTCGACC
>JBJMWM010000011.1:0-82105 GCA_045810105.1 Steroidobacteraceae bacterium
CACCGTCACGGATCAGAAGGAGTGGAACTACTACTCCAGGGAATACGCCTGGGACCCGATCAGCTCGCGCGTGTACTTCTTCCGCGACAACATGAGCCCGGATGACTTGCACTATGAAGTGATCGATCAGGCGACCGGCAAAATCACTTCCGCAGGCGAGACACCCTATCACGGTTCCTACATCATTCAGCCGCCGATCCGCGTACCGCCGAATGGGGAGTACGTCCTCCTCGGCAGCGGCGATATCTACAACCAGGCGAACTTGACGTGGTTGGGCTCACTGGGCCGAGCAATCACCGACGCCCAGTGGAAGGATAACCTGCTGGTCGATCTGGACACTTCCGACCGGGTTGAAATACGGGACGCGGATACCCGCGCCGTGTTGGCGAACTATCAGTACCTGGGCCAACCGATCCGCGTGGTATTCGGCCAATCCAACGCCTACCTGGTGCATGTCATGAACAACACAACCGCGTTCGTGAAGTTGCCGTTCAATGATCAAGACCAGGATTCCCTGCCGAAGTGGTGGGAGGACCTCTACGGCCTGAGCGATTCGAATGCCGCCGATGCGGCGGACGATCCAGACGCAGATGGAGTAAGCAATGCAGAGGAGTATCTGCATCATTCGAATCCGCTCGTGGTGGATTCAGATTCGGATGGGCTCACGGACTATCAGGAGATAGTCACTTATTCCACTGACCCAGCCAGGGCAGATAGCGACCGTGATGGCCTCAGTGATAAAGAGGAAGTTGTCACCTATCACACCGATCCGCGGCACGCCGATACGGACGGTGATGGATACACCGACCTGGACGAAGTGCTCTATGGCGGCAATCCCAATGATCCTTCTGTGCTGCCCCACCCTCTTCTCAATTACAGCCAGTCGTTCGAGAACAATCCTCTCCCGGCGGCCTGGAGTACGCCGTCGCAGAGCACTGCAAGCTGGACAATGGATCCAACAACGAGACACAGCGGGTCCGCGAGCCGTAAGTCCGGTGCAATCGGCAATTCGCAGTACAGTAGCATTCAATTTCATGGCTTCTTCTCGACGGGTCAACTCAGTTTCTATGCGAAAGTCGATGCTGAGAGTTGTTGTGATCGACTGTATGTGCTGGTCGACGGCGTGCAGGTGCTCTCTATGCCCGCAACCACTCAGTGGAACAGCCTGTCCGTCCCGATAACGCTGGGCATCCACAACGTTGAATGGCGGTATCAGAAAGACTCGTACGGTTCGCAAGGTACCGACGCTGCCTGGATCGACGACGTGGCGTTTGCTGGACAATGACGGGAGGTAGAGCGCGGTGAGGGAGCCGATTATCGTTGGAGTGCTAGCTCTCGGCGCCTTCGTCGCCGGAGTCGTCTATCTCGAACACGATTCGGCGGATCAGCGTTCCGCGCCGGTGCACGCTGCGCCGGCTAAAACGGTTGGTGCTGGGCCAGCAATGCCACTAGCGGGTGCGCCCCATGGCCCGGTGCCAGGCGGCACTCCTGCCGCTCCTCGGGATACGCACTCGAAACAGCTGCCTTCCGATCCACGGTTAGCCGCACTGATGGTCTCGCCGGACAATGGCTTGATTGAGTTCGTCCGTGGATCCGATGGCAAAGTCATCACCGAGATCGACAAGGACCCAAGCAGTCCTGGTTTCAGGAAACCAACGCGCGAATACATGTATTCCGGCGATAAAGTGATCGGGCTCACCGAGTACCGCTATCTGCCCGACCATCTCGAGATCAGCAGGACGAACGTTTCCTATAAGCCGGATGGCACCCTGGACCGATATGGGGAATCAACGAGCTATGACTCGGGGCGGAAGAAGTAATGAAAATCGGCTGATCACTTGTCGATCCGGCATGGGTCCGTAACAGGCTTCCGTGGGCTACTGTCCGCCGGTGAGTACGCCGTACTTCTGGCGGTCAGATACCCACATACCACGACCACCCGTTCTGCAAGGAGCCGATCTTGCCCAGTGCGGGACGGGAACCGCTTCAGGTCCGCCAGCGAGTACCCGCCGGGCCGGGAAACCCTACCCTCGATTGAGAGGCGCCAGTCGGTGAATCCACCAGCGCGCAGGCGTTCGTAGCTCGGCCCGCGGGCTGAGTTGAACGTAGACTGTTGCGGATCAGCGGGATTGGTGTTTCCGATTGCTGGAATCGACGATATATCCGCGTGCGCATATTCCTTTGCCAGCGAGTGCGCAGGCAGCAGCAGACGATGGGCCTTATAGGTCAAGAGATCGCCCATCCGAAGGACGTTACCGTAAGTTGGTGGCAGGGTCTTCGAGCATCCGCTCGCAAGAAGCCCACCGAAGGATGCAAGCCCCGTCAGCACCGTGCGGCGGCTTGTGATGTACCTTCGTTTGTTCATGTTATTTTCCGAAAATCATGGCCCGCATCTGTGATTTGAACCCGGACAATACGACCATTGCTACGTGAACGGCCGCGAACAGCAGCAGCGCCGTGAAAAAGCAAAAATGAAGTGTGCGGGCCGATTGTGATCCGCCGAACACGCCCGCGAGCCAGGGATATGCGGCGGTGATGGCCGGTGCCATGGCCAAACCCGTAACCATCATCATCGGCAGTGCAAGAAAGACGACACCGCAATAGGTGGCTTTCTGCAGCAGGCCGTACGGTGGTCCAGGCTTCGCCGGCCGGCTGTGCAGGCGGAGATGGCCGACGAAGTCCTCCCCGAGACGACGCAGCGTAAGTTCGCCGGCACGCGGCACCAGGTCACGACGGAAGTGACCAGTGAAAGTGCCTGCTACCAAATAAATTGCGCCGGTGACTACGAGGAACCAAGCCGCCAGGAAGTGCAGACTACGAGCCCAGCTGTTCTGATTGAAGATATCGTAGGTGCGAATCGCACTGGCCGGTGAGCCGGTCCGGGCAAAGAACGGGGTGCTCTTTTCCCACCCACCGTGTTGGTAATTTCTGCTGATTGGAAGTTCGATCAGAGCCGGTGTCAGGTCATTACCCACCGCGCCCCAGTAAAGGCGCGGGTGGGCCATCAGAATTACAAACCCGGAAACGGCAAGCGTGATTACACTACCAGCCACAATCCAGTGAGAAAATCTCGCCCAACGAGCGTGCCCGCCACCTGCCATCGCGCGGCTGGCGGACGGCCTGCCGCAACCGGCATCGACCTGCGGATCCGAAGTCGCTTGCGCCATTAGAGTCTCCGAATGCGCTCGACCTTAGGCATGCGTCGGCACGCATTGCAGTAGCCGACGGGCGTGGGCACCTAGTATCTCCCCAAAGCAGCTTCGGGCGCCACGATCCCGTTGTTCGGGCTCACCAAGCCGAAGTACGCTAGGCCTTTCCAGCGCCTGTGGACCAGCGTGGAGGAAGAAGGTATGAAGAGAATAGATATCGCGGCGGCGCCGCGCCGAAAAGGTTCTGACTATCCGCGGCCGTTTGATGGCGCATGTAGTGAGCGTGTACGTCACGCATTAGGTGAGGTCGCCGGTTTAACCCAATTCGGGGTCAATCTTCAGCGGCTCCCTCCGGGAGCGTGGTCGAGCCAGCGCCACTGGCATACCGCGGAGGATGAGTTTGTATGGGTGGTGAAAGGTGAAGTCGTCCTCGTCACGGATGACGGCGAGGAGGTGCTCGTTGCCGGCGACTGCGCAGGATTCAAGGCTGGTGCCGCGGACGGCCATCACATTCAGAATCGGTCCAAAAGCGACGCACTGCTCCTGGAGATCGGATCCCGTCGACCCGGCGAGGATATTGTCGAGTATCCCGATATCGATCTGTACTGGACTGCCGCGACCCACTACACGCGCAAGAACGGGACGCAATATTGAGAGAGTCATACACAGCAGCGTGGCCGCATTCGAACTGTTGCATCGCCGCTGCCCGCAAACAGGCCTACGCGCTGCCGCCTCGAACATTGCTGCACGATCGTGCGTGCAATGAATGAACAAGCGGGCAGTGCAGAATTGATTTTTCACATGTGCCTGCGTGAGGAGTGGGAACTCGCTGTGAAGACTGGCGCGTACGCGGGCTCCTCTCAGGATCGGGCAGACGGTTTCATCCACTTCTCGACGGCTGGGCAGTTGCCGGAGAGTGCGCGGCGACATCGTAAGGGACAGGCGGGTCTGGTTTTGCTCACCGTAGACCCGCACATGTTAGGCGAAGCGCTGCGCTGGGAGCCCTCGAGACACGGCGCCCTATTCCCCCATCTCTACGGCACGCTACCCCTATCAGCCGTTCGTTCTGTTTGCGATATGCCGCTGGATGCCGATGGCGTGCCGACATCATCCAGCGTCAGCGTTACGTGACTATGAACGCCTGGCAGCATGCAGCCGTGGGTATTCGGGACCCGCTCACCGCTTCCCGTACTCCGTGAAAACGTAGTCTTTAGACTTCACCAGCGTGTGACATCCGAAACCGCACTTGGCGTCGTTCGCCTGCGGCGGCTTGTCAGCCAGGGTGCCGGGCCTGAACGTATTGGACGCGGCGTCATACTCGAACACTGCCCATCCCCATCCGCCGCTGTCCGCGAACCTCTTGCTATCCTTCTCCATGAAGTCCACGTCATCCAGGGCGCCTGGCACAGTGGTATCCGGGAAGTTCTCCTGCTTTTTCGGTTTCCAATGAATCTTCGCCATCTTGGAGCCGTCGGGGAAAGGCTTGCCGTTGCCGGGAACGCCGGCCCGGTACGCGTCGATCATCACGGGATTAGCGAGGATCACAGCGACGAGCGCGTCGCTCCGACTGATGGAGACAGTCTGCCAGCCTTCGTATCCCTTGAACTCAGAGAACGCGAGCCCACCCGGCACTTTCACGGTGTACTTATCGTTGTCCGGCGCGGACACGGCCCTGCCGCCCAACACCGCGAGCACCGCCGTAATGCTCGTTATGCTCATCACCAGCTTGGATGTTCTCGTCATGTCCCACTCCTGCGTCGCGATGCGACGTCTGTTCCAGCTCCAGCGACACAATCTTCCCCTCCGGCAAATGTTTGGTATTGAGGATCGATGCCGCAATTTGTAGGACTGTGCTCTTGTGCCGCACGACCAGCTCGGCGCGCGTCTTCATGGCGTTAGCATTCGCGTTTCGCAGACTGGACGCTCAGCCCTCACGCACGTGGCGGGATATCGCGCTCCGTGCGTGCGGCAGCTGGATGGCCGCGATTGGGCTGATGATGGGTGGGTTCGCTCTCGCGTCCTGAGACGAGCTGCAAGCGACGGTGCGGTAATCCTTCAAGCCCGCCCGGGCTTTACGGGTAAAATGAGCAATGCTCATTGACATCTCGTTGCTCAGAAGACACCGCGACTTCCGCTTGCTTTTCGTCGGACAGCTGATCTCATTCCTGGGCAGCATGGTCAGCTACATGGCCGTTCCCTACCAGGTGTTTCAACTCACGAAGTCGAACGCAATGGTCGGGGCGCTCGGTCTGGCACAGCTGATCCCGGTACTCATATTCGGGCTCCTCGGGGGCGCTTATGCCGATCGCGTCGATCGCCGCCGGCTGATGCTTGCCTGTGAGACGGCGATGGCGCTCGTGGTCGCGGTGTTGTTGCTGAACAGCCTGCTGCCGAACCCTTCGCTGAGTGCCATTTTTATCCTGGTGGCGCTCCTGCAGGCCATAGCTGCCTTTCACTCGCCGGCGATGGAGGCGCTGACCCAGAAACTGGTAGAGCCCTCCGAGTACGCCGCCGCCGGCGCGTTGAGCGGCTTCCGAGGCTCCGCGGGCGCCATTGCCGGCCCCTTGTTAGGCGGGGTGTTGATTGCGGCCTTCGGATTGACCGGGGCCTACCTGTTCGACCTGCTGTCATTCGCCGGAGCGGTCGTATGCGTCGGCCTCATGAGCCGGGTTGCGAGTCCACGGGCTGAGGCACACTCGGCGTTGATCGATGCGGGCATAGGAATCCGGTTTGCGCTGTCGAGACCCGAGCTGATCGGTACCTATCTCATCGACATCGCGGCAATGCTGTTCGCGTTTCCGGTAGCACTGTTCCCGGCTTTGTCGCTGCAATGGGGCGATGCGCGTATGACGGGCCTGCTGTTTTCTTCGATGGCCATCGGAAGCCTCGGTGCCACCCTGTTGAGCGGCTGGAGCTCACGAATTCATCGCCAGGGCCGAGTGGTTGTCATTGCGGCCGGCTGTTGGGGATTGTTCATTCTGGGAGCCGGGCTGACGCCAATACCCTGGTTTATCGTACTATGCCTCATCCTGGCCGGCGCGGCCGACATGGTGAGCGGCCTGTTTCGCGGGATAATCTGGAATTACGCGGTACCCAACAACATGCGGGGCCGCTTGGCCGGCATCGCAATGATCAGCTACATGAGCGGTCCGCTTCTCGGCAACGTACGTGCCGGGTGGGTTGCTTCCCTGAGCAGCGTTTCAGTCAGTTTGTGGAGCGGCGGCATCGCTTGCGTGATAGCGGTCGCCGCCACGAGCTTCGCGCTGCCGAAATTTTGGAACTACCGGCCGGCCTCTGCAGCGCCCGCACAGCTCGCCTCGGGCGAAGTGTCGGCTTAGCAGGGCTGCCGCACCCAGTCATGTAAATCCGCAGCGCGACTGCCGGCTCGGCGAGCGTTCTCTAGCGGGAGGTCACGCTGACCAACGTACCGTAGCTGTCCCCAGGGCTACCGACTGCGCGAGCGAGCGAGCCGGCGCGGTACTCCGACGGAGAAATTCCTGCCTGCTTCCTGAAGACACGGGTGAAGTAAGAGGGATCCTCGAATCCCACCGCCGCCGCGACGTCCGTGACCGACATGTTCGGGTTCGCCAACAGCCGCTTGGCCTCGGACACACGATGGTTGGCGACGTACTCCACGAAGGTGACATCGAATGCCGCCTTGAACTCCCGGCAGAAGCGAGACGGGGACATCTCGCACAGCAGCGCCACTTCGCTTTCCGGAATGTGCCGCAGAAAATTCTTCGCAATATGAGCAATGGCCCCCTGAAGCCGTGCCGTCCCGGCCGCGTGCGGCCAGTAGCGTGTCTCAGCAGGCAGCTGGGCCGAGATCGCCTGCGGGCTGCGCCCGGACTGTGATCGCTTCGCCGCCAAGGCGCCCTGGACGCGCTGCATGCAGCGCTCGATTTCCTCCGGCGTTACCGGCTTGACCAACAGGTCAAAGACGCGCGAGCGCAGCGCCCATAGCGCCAGGTCCGCGGAATTCTGCATGGTCAACATCAGGATCGGCGCCGACGGCCAGCGCTTCTTGCACTCCGGAATGAGCTTGAGTGCCGCCATCTGCGGATAATCGAAGTTGAAACAGACCAGGTCCCAACTCGTGGCCGCATCCAGCGACGGCAGGTTGGAAGACTCGATCTCGTGGATGTCGCCGAGGCGCGTAAATTCAGACATCCATGCCTCCCGCAACCCCGCGACCCCCGCGTTCACCCAAAGCACTCTCAGTGATGCCACGTGTCGGGATTCATGTGTAGGTGACTCACTCTAGCAGCGCCGCGGCCAACCCCACGTGACGCGCATCGCTAGTCGGTCCGAGGGCGCCTGAACCGGCACTCATTATGTGCAGTCAACTTCGCACTCCCCGCCCCGTTGGAGCCCAAATTCCGGGGAATTTCACGTTTCCGCCCTGCTGCATCGCATCGCACCCTAACACAACGTGAAGCCTCTCACGGTTCCTCCTGGTCGCGGCAAAACCGTCCGGGCTCGAGGCAAATGCGTCCTATCGCTCCCACCCGCCGCCCTTCACTGTAGGCACAACAAACACCGCTGCTGGTTGTTTGAAGCAAGAGCACCGTCATGTGACGGTTTACACAACTCAATTTGGAGAATAACAGATGAACAAGTTCACAAACGCGCTCACTGCGCTGTGGACAGAAGACGAGGGATTGACGGTCGTGGAATACGCGATCGCGGGTGGGTTGATTGGCGCCGCGGTGATTGTTGCCTTCACGAATCTCGGAATTACGGTCGGCAAAATTATCGCCTACATAGACGATACGTTGAAGGCAAACACCCCTGCCGCTTGACGGATGTCGAAACGCCGCGATGGGGTGTATTACACCCCATCGTGCCCCGCAGAAGCAGCTGAAGACTCAGTTCGCAACATGATAAACCACCCACTCTCAATCGGAACCGCCTGGCTGCTGGCCTTCGTCATCGCATTCGCCATTACCGACCTGCGGACGCGGCGCATTCCGAACCTGTTGACGGTTTCAGCCGCGCTGGTCGGGTTGGCGCTGAATGTCAGGACGGCCGGAAGTAGCGGAGCCATGCTGAGTCTTGCCGGTCTGCTTACCGGTCTCGGCGCATTCCTGCCGTTCTACCTCGCGCGTGGCTTCGGCGCCGGTGATGTGAAGGCCATGGCGGCAATCGGCGCATTTCTGGGTGGCAACGGGGCACTGCTTACGGCGGGATGGATTCTCATGGCGGGCGCGATTGGCGGAGTACTGGTGTTGTTCGTGCGCGGCGGCCGGGGAGCTCTCCAGGCTCTGGCACGTCGATGGTTCTGGCGGGCCTACGAGGTGTACGCCACGGGACGGGCGCCGCAAATTCAACCCCCGGCGCACGACAGCGCGGCGCTTCGATTTCCTTATGGAATGGCGATCGCCTGCGGAACTTGCGCCTCAATCGCCTGGAGCTAGGCAAATGAATACCCGGACCAGCGACTGCAAGCACGACAATCATGATACCACCGCAATCCGCGCGGCCTGCGACGCGCCACGCCCCAAGACCATTACAGACACGGGATTGAGCTCCACCTTTCTCGGCGATCTCATCGAAAAGCATTTCTATGACGCCGGCATACTGACCCTGTCCGCTTTGGCAAAGCGCAGCGCGCTGTCCGGGCCGATTCTGGACGACGTGTTGAGTTTCCTGAGAAAGGAAGGTCGCATCGAGGTACGAGCGCGAACTTCAGACGAGAACAGCTTGCGCTACGCCCTCACGGAACGTGGACGCGCGAGCGCCCAGGTTGGCTTTGAGCGAAGCGGTTACGTGGGCCCCGCCCCGGTCACCCTGAATGTCTATACGGAAACCGTGCAGACACAGTCGGTTCGTGATCGACTCGTAACACGTGATCGCATGCATACCGCCTTTGCCGGCGTAGTGCTGGACCGGGCTACGCTTGATCGCCTGGGCCCCGCTCTCAATTCCGGTAAGGCGATATTCGTCTACGGTAATGCCGGTACGGGCAAGACCTACATCACGCAGCGCCTGAGCCGTTTGCTGCAGGGTACAGCACTCATTCCGCATGCCATCGCGGTCGGCGACAGAGTCATCCGGCTGTTCGATCCCGCCGTGCACATCCCGCTCGACTCAGCGTCACCCGGAGTCCTGCTCGATGAAGGTTACGATCCCAGATTCGTGCTCTGCCGGCGGCCCGTAGTGCTCACCGGGGGTGAATTGACTCCGGACATGTTGGAAGTGCAGTTCGATCCGGCGACACGGCAATATCGAGCGCCGCTGCAGCTCAAAGCCACGAATGGCATGTTCATCCTCGATGACCTGGGCAGGCAAAGAGTGCCCCCGCAGGCCGTGCTCAACCGCTGGATCGTGCCCATGGAGGAAGGCCGCGACTATCTGAGCCTCTCCAGCGGTGAACATTTCTCCGTCCCGTTCGACCTGGTGCTGGTGTTCTCCACGAATCTGCAGCCCGCGGAGCTCGCGGACGACGCCTTCCTGCGCCGTATCGGCTACAAAATCCATTTCGGGCCCCTCACGCCGGAGCGGTATCACGACATCTGGCGGCAGGTGTGCGAGCAACACGGTATCGAGTATGAGCCGGCTCTGTGCCAGCACGTCATCGAGCAGTTGCATTGCCACTCGAGCGTACCGCTTTTGCCCTGCCATCCGCGCGACCTGATCGAAATGGCCCTGGATCACGCGGCATATCTGGGCGCCCCGGATGAATTGGACGCAGACGCGCTCACCTGGGCGTGGAACAACTACTTCGTGAAGTCGGAAGGCTGCCCGCCGCCAGCCCCATCACTCAGCATTCACCGGGACGGTAAATTCAAATGATCAAACGACGCGGATTCCTTCTGATAGTGATCTCCCTCATCCTGGCATTGGGCGCCGCGTGGGTAGCCAGAGTCTGGATGCAGGTCCGACTCAATGCAAACCTGACACCCACGGAGGCACCGATGCAGGTCGTGGCGGCGGCGATGGAGATTCCCTTCGGCACCAAGGCGGAGGCCCGCCATCTCAAGGTGATCACTCTGCCGCGCAACGCCGAGGTCGGGGATCACTACGAGAAGATCGAAGACGTGGTGGGACTCATCGCCATACAGAAGGTGATTTCCGGCGAAATTCTGCGCAAGGAGCGATTCGCCGACCGCTCGGCCGGTAGCACGCTGGCCGCGGTCGTAAAGCCGGACCTCCGGGCTATCACGGTCCGTGTCGATGACGTCGTCGGCGTCGCCGGGTTCCTTCTACCCGGAAATCACGTCGACGTCGTTGCAGCCCGCATGGTGAACCAACGCGCCGAGGCTCAAACCGTGCTACGAAATCTGAACGTGCTGGCGGTCGATCAGACCGCCTCACAGGACAAGGACCAGCCAGTCGTCGTGCGCGCTGTGACGCTGGAAATGACACCCAAGCAGGCGGAAGTGCTGGTCAAGGCACGGGAGGAAGGCAAGATCCAACTGACCTTGCGCAATCCGCTCGAGGACAGCGATCGCGAGCTCCTCGCTGAAACGGTCCCGGCACCTGCGCCCGTGCCTGCAAAGACAGTCCTGAAGAAACCACGCGTCGAAATGCCTCGACCTGAAAACAATGGCGTCACGATTATCCGTGGCACCAACGTGCACAACTCCGAATCCACCACCTGATCTGCCCGTGCACCGGATAGCAAGGAAATACTCATGCGCATTTCGTTTTCTCTTCGCAATTCGCTGACACTCCTCGGCGCACTCGCCTGCCTGACCGGCGCGGCCGTGGCACCGGCACAGCAATCCGCGGATGAGATCATTCACGCGGGCCGCAGCACCAATCTAACGGTGCCTGTGTATAAGAGCCGAGTCGTCGAGCTGTCAGCGCCGGCGAAACGGGTCTCGATAGGAAACCCGGACATCGCGGACGTGCTCATCCTGAAATCCAACGAGCTGTACATTCTCGGCAAGGATCTGGGCACCACGAACGTCCTGCTCTGGGACCGGGATGACGTCCTGGTTAGCGCGATTTCCGTCTCCGTCACCCACGATCTGGACGGCCTCCAGCACCAGCTCGCTGCGATACTGCCGAACGAAAAGATCACCGCGTCGAGTGCGCAGCGCAACATCATCCTGTCCGGGCAGGTCACGAGCACCATCAAGATGGACTCGGCGCTGCAGATCGCCAAGGGGTATCTGGAGCAGGCGGCGACCGCGAAGGACAAAATCATGTTCAAGCAGGAATCCGGTGGCGGCGGCGGCTCGGACAAGAAATCTGGTGAGGTCATCAACCTGATGAGCATTGGGGGCGCGCAGCAGGTCATGCTGCAGGTCAAAGTTGCCGAGGTCCGCCGCGACGCGGTCAAGACGCTCAGCGCGCAGTTCAATACAATCAACAATAGCGGCAAATGGGTGGGCGGCGGTGTCAATGGCGGCGCGACCTTTCCGGACATCAATTGGCTGCCCCAGAACGCGCCGGTGCCGTTGCTGGGCTTCCCGGGCAGGAGCGGCGGCAGTCCCGTTGGACCGAACCAGACTCTGTTCGCCCCGACCACGCCCAGCATCACCGCCGCGGGATTGTTCGGCAGCTTCCTGAGCAACCAGTTCATAGCCAACATCGTGCTGGATGCCGCGCAACAACGCGGCCTGGCCAAGATTCTCGCGGAGCCCACCCTCACCACATTGACGGGCCAGGAGGCGCAGTTCCTCTCGGGCGGCAGCTTCCCGATTCCCGTACCCGAGCAGAACGGTACGATCGGCATCACGTACAAGGACTTCGGCGTAAAACTGATATTCGAGCCGCTGATTCTCGACAGCGGCCGCATCAATCTCAAACTCAACATCAGCGTCAGCCAGCTCGTCCAGGCGAACTCGCTGGTCGTTTCACCCATTACCTCCTCGGGCGTGTTCGCCGTTCCCGCGCTCAGCGAGCGACGCGCCGTATCTGTAGTCGAGCTCGCCGATGGCCAGAGCATCGGCATCGCCGGCCTCATGAACGAAGATATGCGCAACGCCGTGACGAAATTTCCAGGTCTCGGCGACATCCCGATTCTCGGGCAGTTGTTCCGCAGCTCGAGCTTCCAGAAGGGCCAGACGGAGCTGGTCATCCTCGTTACGCCGAAGCTGGCCAAACCTATCATGCCGGCCGATATCCGCCTGCCGACGGACAGCGTCGTCGATCCGTCGAATGTGGATTTCTACCTTCTCGGGCGCATGGAAGGCAAACAGGCGAAGGATAAGGCGCCTGCGAGCCCATCCACAGACAAGCCTGCTCAATGATCAACCACAGGACTTTCGAAATGAAGCAGATACTCATTGCAACCGTGTTGACGTCGGCGCTTGCCGCATGCGCAGCAGATACTCCGCGCGTCGATGCGCAACTCGGCAAGTCCGTTGCGCAAATGATCCGGGCACAGACTTATGACCCCCGGGCCGCCGCAGATCCCCCCGCTCTCGCACCAGAGACGGGGGACGGTCAGCGGCTGAGAAACGCGCTCGACGCGAACCGCAAGGATGTGCCAAAGGGGAGCGAGCAGGTCGCACAGCCGCTCGTTTTCGAGGTCAGCAAGTAGCTGGTAACGGCGGCCGGACGGCGCCGCCACAAACAGGAACCGACAATGTTGACACGTCATCGCCCAATGGCCCCATCGCCCAGGTCCCAACGAGGCGCCGCGATTGTGCTCATCGTCATCGCATTGCTGGCTCTGCTGCTCATGGCAGGCCTGGCGCTCGACGGCGGGCACCTGATGTTGAACAAGACGCGCCTGCAGAATGCCGTGGACGCCGCCGCCCTGGCGGGAGCCAAGACGCTGGACGAAACAGGCAATACTGCGAGCGCAACGACACAGGCTCTGCAGGCGTTTACCAAGAACGCGAACTCGTCTGGCAATAAGGAGCTTTCGACCGCGTATACCTCCGGAAGCGGGCCGATATCCATAACGGTTCAGTACTCCGCGACGTTGCCGCCGTTTACTGCCGGCTCCGCGACCGGCCCTTACATTCGCGTGACCGCGGTCGGCTTCAATCTTCCCACGACGCTCGTGCGACTCGCAGGAATGTCCCAGGCCTCGGTCACTGCCACTGCGGTCGCGGGACCGAGCCCGAAGATCAACAATGCCTGCAACATTGCGCCCATGCTCGTATGCGGCGATTCGGCGGCCGGCGCGGCGAATCTATGGGGCTACAGGGTCGATGCCCCCACAGTGCTTAAAGCATCAGCACCCGGCAACTCCTCTGAAGTCGGCCCGGGAAATTTTCAGTTGCTCCAACTCGGGGGAACCGGAGCCAACATTGTGCGGGACAACCTGGCGGGCGGTTATTCCGGCTGCACCACAACCGGCAACACCGTCAATACCGAAACCGGAAACGAAGCCGGACCTACCGCGCAGGGTATGAACACGAGATTCGGCGACTACAGCGGATCCATGAAGGGAACCCAGAGCCAGTATCCGCCAGATGTCATTGTCACAGCCCAATCACCAGCGCTGACCGTAAAGACGAGCGGTACAACGAACACTATCATGCAAGGGTCCACGCCGATTACCACCGCAAACATCAATCTCCTCTATAGCTATCAGAACTACAAGACGGATCTCCAGAATCCCGCGAAATATAACTATCAGCCGGCCGAGAACGGTGGCAAAGGCACATCGCTGGGTGCGTTTCAGCGGCGCATCATTGCGGCTCCAGTCGGCTCGTGTACCGGCACGGGCACCGGGTCAACTTCCGTCCCCGTGCTCGGATTCGCCTGCTTCTTCCTCCTGCAACCCGTCGTTCAGAAAGGCACGGATGCCTACGTCCTCGGACAATTCATCGGCAAATGCGACGTCAACGGCACACCCGGCCCAAGTCCGGGAGCGGGGCCGTCCCCGTACATCATCCAGCTCTATCGCGACCCGAATAGCGGAGATTCCTGATGAGATTCACGAGGAGCACTCTGCGTTCTAACCAGCGAGGGCTGGCAGCCGTCGAGTTCGCAATCTCATTGCCGTTGCTGTTGTTTCTGATGCTGGCGACGGCCGAGCTCGGGCGGCTGCTGAGTCAATACGACACTCTGACGAAGTCCGTCCGGGATGGCTCCCGCTACGTCGCTGGCAAGGCGGCACTCGGCACGACCGGTGTTGTCAACATCTCAACCCAGGTCCGCTCCGAGGCGAGCAATCTCGTCGCAACGGGAACTATCGGCGTAGCGGGCACTCCCCTGCTTCAAGGACTCTCGGCATCCAACGTCACGGTCACGGACGCGGGCAACGGCTACGTGTCGGTTTCTGCCTCTTACACGTACATACCCATGCTTGGTGCCTCACTGCCCACGTTCGGGTTCGGCAGCCCGATCCCGCTCGCGTTTCCCCTGAATGCGACGGTAGTCATGAGGGTACTGTGATGAACCGATTTCAGCGCGGCGTTACCACGGTGGAATTCGCAATAATTGGCCTCCTTATGTTTGTGGTCATATTCGGCGTGATCGAGTTCGGGCGCGCCCTGTTTGTCATGAACACGTTGACCGAGGCCACACGGCGCGGAGCTCGGCTGGCCGCCGTATGTCCGGTGGGGGATCCCAAGCCGGCCAGTGTGGCGGTCTTCGACAACGGATCCGGAAGTAGCGCGATTGTCAGCGGACTGACAACTGCCAATATCGTCGTTTCCTATCTGGATGCCTCGGGTACACCCGTTGCGAGCCCGACCACTCCCGCGGGCTTCGGCTCAATCCGCTACGTCCGGGTGAGTATCGTGGGCTTCACGCTGTCGTTGATCATTCCGACCATCATGCCCTCCGTCCCCATGAACGGTTTCTCCACGACGCTCCCGCGCGAAAGCCTGGGTATTCCGCGCGTGGGCGTCGTTACCCCTTGTTGACATCCGCACAGCTACCTATGAATGAACCCACGAACATCAAGCTGAACGTATTGCTGGTTTCGCGGCGCAAGGAGGCGCTCGACGCCTTCGAATCCGCTTTGCGCAAGCACCCGGGTCTTCGCATTCAACGCAACCAGGTAGTGAACGGACATGCCGATCCTCTCCACGGCGTGGACACACTGCCCGATGCGTTGATCCTGCATTTGGGGGAGACCTGGCAAGCCGAGTTGCAATCCCTGGCACTGCGCCCTGTCGATCAGCGCCCGCCCGTCATCGTGGTTGGTTCGGCGAGCGACACAAACGTCATGCGCTTAGCAATGCAGGCGGGCGCGAGGGACCTTCTGCCACTACCGTTGGTAGAAGCGGACTTGATCGCGGCCCTGACTCGCGTCAGTCGCGACTGCAAAGCCAAGAGTTCGAGCGAAGACGCAAGCCTCACCGCCTTCATCAATGCCAAGGGCGGCTGCGGCGCCACGCTACTGGCATGCAATGTCGCGCACACACTGGCGGCCGTTTCCCGGCGGCGGGTCGCGTTGCTCGATCTCGACCTGCAATTCGGAGCAATCCCGCTCTACTTTGACCTATTTCCCAAGCGCGGCGTCCTGCAGGCATTCGAGAACATAGATGGTCTCGATGAAGTGGCACTCGAGGGATACATGGTCAAGCACGCGAGCGGGCTGAAAGTCCTGGGCCATTCCGCTGACGATGCACTGCCGATGCAAGGGGTCTCCCCGCATCACGTTAAGCAATTACTGACGCTTGCTCTGCGCAGTCACGATCACGTCGTTGTCGACCTCCCACGGCGGATCGACCCAATTTCTGCTTCCGTATTGGAGCGCTCGCAACAGATCGTCTTAGTCGTTCAGCAGTCCGTGACTACGTTGCGCGATGCCACAAGGCTCATCAACTGCCTGAGGCGCGATCTGGGTGTCGGCAGGGACCGCATCGTGACAGTAGTTAACCGCTACGAGAAGAATGCCTCGATCACGCCTGAGGACATTCGCACCGCATTGGGCTGCGGCGAGCTTTCGCTTGTCCCAAATGATTTCCGCACCGTGTCGGAGTGTATTGATACCGGGGCGCCCTTGCTCGAACACGCGCGCAACGCAGCAATCACGAAGGCCGTCATGGTACTCGAGACACGGCTCGGTGGTAGCGCGGCCGCCGAACGTCCAGGTCTGCTAGCGCGCACATTCTCAAGCTTCAGCAAATCGAGGTCCGTATGACAGCCGAGCTCAAATCGCTGTACGTCCAGGAGTCCAAGACGCGCACCGGGACCAACAACGTCAACGAGGCCGACGATCGCCTCAAACCCTTGAACCCCGCGGAGCGGGAGTGCAAGGATCTCGTGTATCAGCGGCTGCTCAAAGTCATGGATCTATCCTTGATGGGTAATCTCGAAGACCGCGAAGCTCGCAGTCAGATTCGCGAGATCTGCGAACGTCTGATCACGGAGGACCAGGCACCCCTGAGCCTCGCATCGCGGCAACGCGTCGTAAAGCGCATCGAAGATGAAGTACTGGGGTTGGGACCACTCGAGCCACTACTGAGCGACAAGACGGTATCGGACATCCTGGTGAACGGGCCGAAGCAGGTGTATGTCGAACGCCGCGGTCGCCTCGAGCTTACCGACGTCCACTTCAATAACGACGCGCACCTGATGAACATCATCGATCGCATCGTTTCTGCGGTCGGACGCCGGATCGACGAATCCTCACCTATGGTGGATGCCCGGCTCAAGGACGGCTCCCGAGTCAACGCAATCATCCCGCCTCTGGCACTGGACGGACCTTCACTGTCCATCCGCCGCTTCGCGGTCGAGCTGCTCGCTATCGAAGACCTCGTGCGGCTCGGCACCCTAACCACCGAACTCGCGCAGGTCATGAGCGCGATCGTTCGAGGTCGGCTCAACGTATTGGTGTCCGGTGGCACCGGCGCTGGCAAGACCACGCTGCTCAATCTATTGTCCGGGTTCATCCCGGAGACCGAACGGATCGTCACGATCGAGGATTCCGCGGAGCTTCAACTTCGTCAGCCGCATGTCGTGCGGTTGGAAACGCGTCCGCCGAACATCGAGGATCGGGGTGCCGTCAGTCAACGCGACCTCGTGCGAAATAGCCTGCGCATGCGTCCCGACCGGATCGTAATCGGTGAAGTGCGTGGTGCGGAGGCCTTGGATATGTTGCAGGCGATGAACACCGGTCACGACGGATCCCTGACCACCATTCATGCGAATACACCGCGCGACGCACTGGCGCGTGTCGAAAACATGGTCTCTATGACTGGCATCAACTTCCCTATCAAGGGACTCCGGACGCAGATTGCGTCCGCTATCGACGTGGTGATCCAGGTCGAACGTCAGGAGGACGGTCGCCGCCGCGTTGTGAGTCTTCAGGAAACTAACGGCATGGAGGGAGATGTCATCACGACGTCGGAACTGTTTACGTTCGAGCGGCATGGCCTCGATAAGGACGGCAACGTCCAAGGCGAGTTGATCGCTACCGGCATCGTGCCGGCTTTCGAGAAGCGGTTGCGGGAGCGCGGAATCGAGCTGCCTGTCGAACTCTTCCGCAGCGCGCGCGACCTGTACGTCACGAGGAGATAACCTACCATGAGCAGTATGTGGCTCTTTCTCGGCCTGGTCTTCCTCGCAGTGTTTCTGCTCGCGCAGGGAATGGTCATGCCGGTATTCGGCGAGTCAGGCAAGATGCGCAAGCGGTTGCTCGCGCGCCTGAGCACGGTTGCAGCAGCCAGCTCGCAAGGTAGCTTCGCATCGCTGCTGCGCGAGAAGTATCTCAATCAGCTCTCGCCGCTCGAGCGTTCGCTCGAGACCTTGCCGGGAATGGCACAACTGAGCCGCATAATTGAGCAATCCGGGAAGTCGACGCCCGCCTACCGAGTAGTGGTCGTTTCGATCGCTCTTGCGGCGGCTGCTGGCGTCTGCGGGTGGCTTGCAACACGTCTGCCGCAAGTTGCTTTGGTGTCCGCTGCTGCGGCATTTGCGCTGCCTTATCTGAAAGCTGTCCGGGCGCGCGCCAGTCGGATGGCGAAATTCGAGGAGCAGTTTCCAGAGGCGCTTGACGTCATAAAACGGGCCTTGAAAGCGGGGCATCCGTTCACCCAGAGCTTGAAACTCGTCGCCGAAGATATGGAAGCGCCTGTCAGCCGAGAGTTCGACCTCGTCTTCTCGGAGATCAACTACGGAAGTGACGTACGGCGTGCGATGCTGGGACTACTTGAACGCATACCGAGCGTATCGGTCATGGCTCTGGTTACAGCGGTGATGGTCCAGAAGGAGACCGGTGGCAATCTGGCCGAAACGCTCGAGCGCATCACGGCAGTCATTCGCGGGCGATTCAAATTGCATCGGCGCGTGCGCACTCTGACAGCGGAAGGGCGCCTCTCTGCATGGATTCTCGCCCTCGTGCCGCTCGTGCTGTTCGTCGTGATCTGGTTCACGACTCCGGATTATCTGCCCGTACTCCTCAAGCATCCGATGGGGAAGAACCTGATCACGGGGGCCGCGGCACTCGGTGTCGTAGGCATCCTGTGGATTCGAAACATCATTCGCATCCGGGTCTGAACGGAGATCAACGTGGACGCAATACTCAAAGCATTTCAGACCTACTTCGCCCAGCAACCCGCTGAGCTCACCTTCATCCTCATGGTGGCCGGTGCGGTTTTCGTATTCAGCCTCGGGGTTTCCGCTCTCGCGGTCGCCGTGGCGAGTCCGTTACGCCGACGCTTGAACCGGCTGGGTCGGCCCGAGGCGCACGACAACTCGCGAGCGGCTAACATCGCGGCAGCTTTGCGCCCCTACTCCGCGTATATCCTGCCCAGCAAGGATTGGGAGCGGTCCAGGGTCAACCGGATGCTCGTGAATGCCGGCTACCGTTCGTCAAATGCGCTCTCGCTGTTTTATGCGTGCAAAGCGTTGCTCATGGTCGCACTGCCGCTCGCCGTATTCGCCGCCTCGCCGCTCCTTCCCACTCTGTCAGCCGGGAAGGTGGTGTTCTATTCCGTGGCAGCGGGATTTTTCGGCTCGCTGCTGCCGGGCCTGTGGCTGAACCGTCGCGTGAGCCTCAGGCAACGGGAGCTGCGCGTTGCGTTTCCGGATGCGCTGGATCTGCTTGTCGTGTGCGTCGAGTCCGGCCTCGGTCTCGCCGCGGCCCTGCAGCGCGTCGGGGACGAATTGGCCGTCAGCCATCCCGAGCTCTCCACGGAGCTGGCCTTGGTCAACGCCGAGATACGTGCGGGAGTGGAGCGCACACAGGCGCTGAAGAATCTGGCGGAGCGCACGGGTCTCGATGACATTCGCGGCCTGGCCGCGCTGCTGGTGCAAACGATGCGGTTCGGTACATGTATTGCCGACGCACTGCGAGTGTACTCGGAAGAGTTTCGCGACAAACGCATGCAGGCGGCTGAAGAACAGGCCGCCAAGATCGGCACGAAAATGATTTTCCCGCTCGTGGCCTGCCTGTTTCCCTCCTTTTTTCTCGTAGCGGTCGGACCCGCGATCCTTCGGCTGATGGACGTGTTTAGTCAGCTTCACCATTGAGTGCGCAATTCGCGCGAGCCTGCGCGCAAGAGCGCTTGCTCGGTACCGATCCGGCCTATCGAGCCTATCGCCACCGCGTGCGGTATCGCCTGATTCCCGGGCTGCTTTAGCGTTACGCGTCCGGGAAGACGCCATGACTCGAATGGCAGATGTACTTAATCCAGCCCGTTGGTTCAATCTGCGAGGGTCAGGGGTGTCGGGTTGTCGCCTGATACGGACCTGCCTGCGGAGACACCAGCATGAAATATCGAAAACTTGGCCGTTCAGGCCCACAGGTTTCTGCTCTCGGACTGGGCTGTATGAGTATCGGCATTGCCGGCGTGTACACCAGCAGCATCAGCAATGACGACGAGGCAGTCGCGTTGATTCACCGTGCGATGGATCTGGGAATCACGCTTCTGGACACAGCAGACATTTATGGTGATTCCGAGCGCCAGGTCGGCAAGGCCCTCAAGGGACGCCGCGACCAAGCCGTGCTCGCTACGAAATTCGGCTTCGTCGGTGCCATTGGCTCACGTGACCGAGGCATCAACGGCAGTCCGAAGTATGTGCGGGAGGCGTGCGCTGCTTCTTTGAAGAGACTCAACGTCGATTACATCGATCTGTACTACCTGCATCGGGTGGACAGCACCACCGCGATCGAGGACACCGTCGGCGCCATGGCCGACCTCGTGCGTGAAGGCAAGATCCGGCACATTGGCTTGTCTGAACCGTCGGTCGAGACAGTGCGCCGCGCGCAGAAGGTACATGCGCTGGCGGCAATTCAAACCGAGTACTCGCTCTGGAGCCGTGAGCCGGAGGATGAGCTGTTGCCGCTGCTCGAGCAGTTGGACATAGCTCTGGTTGCTTACAGTCCGCTGGGCCGCGGATTCCTCGCCGGTCGCTTTCAGAAGCCGGAGGACCTCGCACCCAACGACTGGCGGCGCGGCAACCCACGATTCCAGGGAGAGAATTTCGCTCGCAATCTGGCCCTCGTGAACCACTTGCAGGAGATGGCGAAGAAGAAAGATTGTACACCGGCGCAGCTCGCGCTCGCATGGTTGCTGAGCAGCCATGACAATGTCGTGCCGATTCCGGGCACCAGCAGCCCTCAGCGCCTGACAGAAAACGTGGCTGCCGCACAGATCACGTTGAGCGCGCAGGAGCTTGCGAGTATCGAGCAGATTGCACCCAAAGGAGTCGCGGCAGGGGCCCGGTACGACGAGCAGGCGATGCGCCTTCTCAACGGGTGAGATATCTCCAGTCTGCAGGGAGCTGCGCCCAACTGCTCCGTAACTGAGTCGAACGAGGGGCCGAGGACACCCGCCGCGTATTGCGCTGCGCGCGTCGAACTGTTACAACACGTCACACGTTACGGAGAGTCACATCATAAACGGTCCCCTTCCGCCGCTGGGCGACCTGGAGCACGAGCTCCTCACGATCCTGTGGAACCACGGCGAGATGACCGCAGCCGCAGTACGCAAGCAGGTTGCTCGCAAGCTCAAGGACGCGACGATCCGAACGGTGCTCAGACGTCTGGAGGAGAAAGGCTATGTCACTCATTCGGTGCAGGCGGGTACCTTCATCTACCGCCCCAAGGAATCGGCCGAAAGCGCCGCCGCGAGTGCGGTGAAAGGCATCGTGGAACGCTTCTGCGGCGGCTCGATCGAGCGCGCACTGCTCGCCTTGGCGGACGCCGCCCTGGTTGAACCGAAGCAGCTGGCCACGATCGCCAACAAGCTTAGACGCAAGCCCAGGTAGCGGCACGCGGATGAGCAGTGATGGCGCGACCAGGAATCAAGCTCGCGGCGGCCACCGGCCCTGGAATGGACCGGAAAATTCACCACAGCCGCTGGTCAGTAACGCGCTGGCCGCTCGCTGCGAAGCTGGCGTTCACTTGCGTGGCAGCCGTGCCCTTAGTCATCGTGGCCATCAAGTTGACAGCAGGCACGGGCGTGCGAACCATCCGAGTGCCCGTCACTCAGGTGACCCTCTCCATGGTGGAACAAGGCATCTTTCATGACCTCATCCCGTTGCGTGCCAACGTAGTGCCACGCGAGACGGTCTACGTCGATGCCATCGACGGCGGGCGTGTCGACCGGGTGCTGGTCGAAGCGGGTGATCTCGTTCAACAGGGTCAGCCCATCATCGAGCTCAGCAACACCAACCTCGCCCTATCCGTCATTCAGCAGGAATCGCAGCTCAATCAGGCGATCTCACAGCTGCAGCAGAATGAGATTGCCCTGGAACAGAACAAGCTGGCGAACGAGCGCGCGCTCGCGGAAATAGACTATGGACTAGTTCGCCTGCGGCGCTCGGACGCCCGCCGTGAAGGACTGCTGGCCCGCGGGGCCGGCTCCGCCGAGCAGCGCGATGTCATTGCCGACGAGTTATCCTATTACCAGCGGCTCAAGCCGATTCAAACAGATAGCAACCAACGCCAGGCCGACCTGCGCGATCGGTTGCTTCCGGAAATCCACCACCAACTTGCCAGCCTGCGTGGCAACCTGGATGTGGTTCATGGCACGTTGCAGGGCCTGGTCATCCGGGCCCCAGTCAGCGGCCGGGTCACGGCCATCGATCTGAAGGTAGGCCAGCATCGCGACGCCGGCCAGCGTCTCGCGGAAGTAACCCCGCCCACCGGCATGAAGCTCTCCGCCGACATCGACGAGTTTTACCTGGCGCGAGTACACACCGGCCTGAGCGCCGAAGTCGACTTCAATGGCAAGCCCGTGAAAGTCACTGTGCACCGCGTCTATCCGCAAGTACGCGACGGCCGGTTCAAGGTTGACCTCGATTTCAATGGCACGAGCCCGCCCGATCTGGTCGCGGGGGCTGCTGCCCAGGGGCGCCTGCAACTGAGCGACGACAGTGCGGCGCGAATCATTCCGGTCGGTCCCTTCCTGGAGCGTACAGGGGGTGATTGGGTTTTCGTCGTGACGCGCGATGGTGCCGCGGCTGAACGGCGGCGCATCAAGGTCGGCCGCCGTACCGTCGAGCAGCTCGAGATCCTCAGCGGTCTCGCAGTGGGTGAGCAAGTAATCACCTCGGACTACACGTCTGTTGAAAAGGCCGAGCGCGTCCTCCTGACACACTGAGGGTGAGTCGATGCTGAAGCTTGAACACGTCTCCAAGATATATCGTGCCGAAGCGGTGGAGACTGCCGCGCTCGACGACCTGTCGCTCGAGGTACGCCCCGGCGAGTTTCTCGCGGTGATGGGTCCGTCCGGATGCGGCAAATCAACGCTGCTCAACATCCTCGGACTCATCGACTCGCCTACCGCAGGCGCGTACTGGTTTATGGGAGAGGAGATCGGACGCTGTTCGGAGGAGGAGCTCACTGTGCGCCGGCGCGCGGGCGTGGGATTCGTGTTTCAGAACTTCAATCTCATCGACGATCTGAATGTGGCGCAGAACGTTGAGGTAGGCCTGATCTATCGCCGCGTGCCCGGGGTCGAACGGCGCCGGCGCGTAATGGCTGCGCTCGAGAAGGTGGATCTTTCCCATCGTGCCCGGCACCTGCCCAAGCAGCTCTCCGGCGGGCAGCAACAACGTGTCGCGGTGGCTCGTGCCCTCGTCTCGGATCCGAAGGTCATTCTGGCCGACGAGCCCACTGGCAATCTGGACACGGCCAACGGTGATGCCGTGATGGAGATGCTCTCGAGCGTCACGAAAGCAGGCACAACGATCATCATGGTTACACATTCAGAGGCGCATGCGCGCCGCGCGGATCGTGTGGTGTACATGCTCGACGGACGCTTCGTCGACGCTACGGAGATGTAGTCACCATGCTGCGAAATTATCTAGCGGCGGCGCTTCGCAACCTGTTTCGTAACGGTGCCTACGCCATTATCAACATCTTCGGCCTGGCACTCGGGTTCGCGGCAATCATTCTGATCGCGCTCTACGTGCGCGACGAATACAGCTACGATCGCTTTTTCCCGGACCACGACCGCGTGTATCGGCTGATGGAGACGGTCAGCCCTCCCGGTGAGAGTCCATTACGCATCGCTGTCACCGCGTCGAACATCGCGCCTGCGATGAAGCTGGATTTTCCTGAAGTCGAAGCCGCAACCCGCCTGGCCGCCAAAGGGGTAGTGCTTCGCCAAGGCAGCATTGTCGCCTCTGCCCAGGTGTACTGGGCTGACCCGAACTTCTTTCGTATATTCCCGATGAAAGTCGTTGCCGGCAACCTCGACGAGGCCCTGAACAGGCCCGATGGTCTCGTGCTGACACGGAAGACCGCCAGGCGCTACTTCGGACGCGACGATGTAATGGGCAAAGCGCTCGAGATGGACCGGAAGTATACGATGCACGTCGCCGCGGTCATCGAGGATCTGCCCTCCAACACACATCTGGACGCCGAAGTCTTCGCGCCGGGTATCGCCAAATTCTCCGCTTTGAGTCTCCTCGATGCGCGGGACGCGGACCCCAATGCGCTGAGATCCGAGAGTGTTTACACCTATGTACGCCTTCGGCCGGGTGCGAAGGTGGCGCGCGTGGCCGCAGGGATGAAGGACTTCGCCTTGAGACATGTGAGCGGTAAAATCGACGGGGTGTCCGTCGCAAAAGTGTACGCGTTCAGTCTCGTTCCGCTCACCGATGTTCATCTGCAACCGAACAGCATCGCGGACATGAAGCCTCCGGGCGATGTGCGCACGCTACAGACGATGATCGGAATCGCAGGCCTGATCCTGTTCGTCGCCGGCAGCAACTTCGTCAGCATGATGACCGCTCGAGCAGCGGGACGGGCGGTCGAGGTTGGCGTTCGTAAAGCGGAAGGCGCGAGCCGCGGACAGATCATCGCGCAGTTCCTGGGCGAGTGTCTCTTCTACACTGCCCTGGCTTTGATGTTCGCCATCTTCGCAGTGCAGCTGGTGTTACCGGCGCTCAATGGCTTCTTGCAACGCGATATCGCGTTCGACTATCTGCGCGACCCGGTGCTCGCAGCTGCCATCCTCACAGTATGGCTCGTTACAGGCTTGGCCGCAGGAGCCTACGCCGCCTTTGTGCTGTCGATGTTTCGGCCCGGCACGGTCCTGAAAGGTGTCGTGTTCCTGCCTGGCGGCTCAGGGCGCCTGCGACAGGCCCTGGTGATCTTTCAATTCGGCACACTCATCGCCCTGATCGTGTCAACCATCACCATCCAACACCAGACCCAATATGCAATGCAAGAGCGCCTGCGTCTGCCCACCGAGCAGATCTATCTAGCGCAATCCGGCTGTCCCGCCTCATTCAGGGACGAGGTGGCGCGTATTCGCGGCGTGATCGCGGCGAGCTGCGCTTCGGGCGCGGCCCTGTCATACGATCGCAGTACCCTCCTTTTCGACACTCCGAATGGCGGCAAGATATCGCTGAAAAGCGCTCCCGTTGACTACGGCTTCTTCGAGCTCTTCGGCATCAAACCCATCGCGGGCAGATTGTTTTCACAGGATCGAGGTGAAGACGACTTGCTTCGAGCCAACCCGCATGGCGAGTTGAATCCCTCGATCGTGCTCAACGAGAGTGGCTTGCGGGCGCTGGGTTACGCGTCCGCGCAGTCAGCCATAAATGAATACAGGCGCTGGAACCGCCTGATGCTCAAGGACGGATCCAGCGCACAGGTTACGGACAGTCAGAGCTCGCAGATCATCGGCGTGGTGCCCGATTTTTCGGTCGGCTCCGTCAGAGACGTGACTGAGCCAACCGGATACTACATCGATCCCAGCCGTTACTGGATCTCGGTGTTGAAGCTGGACGGCCACGCCATGCCTGAAACCATGCGCGCCGTCAAGGCACTCTGGGAGCAGACGCAAGACTCCCCTCTCGATGGGTTGTTCCTGAGTCAACGCGTGAACGAGCTCTATGCGGATATCCAGCGCCAGGCAGCCATTTTTTCGGTGTTCGCGGCAGTCGCCATCGTGATCGCCTCATTGGGCCTGCTGGGCCTTGCCGTCTTCACGGCCGAGCGGCGGACGCGCGAGATCGGCTTGCGCAAGGTCATGGGGGCGAGCCGCTGGGACATCCTGCGCCTGCTCGGCTGGCAGTTCGCGCAGCCCGTGTTGTGGGCGAACGTGATTGCATGGCCATCGGCCTATCTGCTGATGCGGCACTGGCTCGAAGGGTTCGCCTATCATGTTGACTTGAATCCGCTGGCCTTCCTGGCGGCCAGCGCTCTCGCACTGCTGATCGCGCTGGCCACTGTGTCCGGACATGCGCTGCTCGTAGCGCGCACCAGGCCGGTCGTGGCTCTGCGGTATGAGTAGGGCAACGAACTGCGCACTGCGATCGTCGGTGAGCGGTCTACTGCCGTACGGTCCGGCCTGGACCTTTCTCAGGTCAGGCGCCGACCAGGCTGTTTGAATAAACAGTCACGTCTGCAATCGGCGACGGCCGCCCGCGTCGGAGCCGGGAGACATTCCCAATGGATTGCCCGGGTGTAAAATCAACTCGATGTTCGAATGTGATTTTACCTCGCGGCGATGACCGAAGCATGGGCCAAGTGGGAAAAGGAGGTTATCAACGGAGTCTTTCCGTTGCACCGCGCGGTGAGCTTTTCAGATCACAGCGCGGTATTCCTGACTGAATACCAGCCGCTCAATCTGCCCCATGCAGTGCTGAAGTTGGTTCCGGCCATTCCGACTCTGAAGGAAGCCCAGCTCGCACACTGGAGCGCGGCCGCCAGCCTCGCCCATCCTAATCTGATCCGGCTTGTGCAGGCCGGCCGCTGCCAGCTCGGTGGCCTGCAGTTTCTGTTCGTCGTGATGGAATACGCGCAGCTCACCCTCGAGGGAATTCTAAGCCAACACGCCCTGGCTCCCGAGGCCGTGCGCAAAACGCTGCGCCCCATTCTCGCATCGCTGAGATTTTTGCATCGTCAGCAGCTGGTCCAGGGTGGTCTCAAGCCATCCAACATCCTGCTGGTCGATCAGGAAGTGAAACTGGCCAGTGACACCGTGCGCTCGAGCGGCGAATCTACGGCCAGCATCGCGGGCTCTTCGGTGTACGATCCGCCGGAATCCAGTGACGGCAGCTTTTCCACGGCTGGAGATATCTGGAGTCTCGGTGTGTTCATGGTCGAGGCGCTCACTCAGTGCCGACCCTCCTGGCCCGACAGACATTCCTCAGCACCGGTGCTGCCAGAAACACTGCCAGCGCAGTTCGTGCAGATCATCCGGCGATGCCTGAGCCGCAACCCGGCCCATCGTCCGACAGTCGCCGAGCTGGAGGCAGAGATCGGTTTAGTGCCGCAGACAACACCGCGGCATGCACCGATTCCGGACGTACCCATACCGGAGATCCCAGCGCTGCCACAGCCACTGGTGCCGCATATGTCTTTGGCTGAGGCGTTGGTGACTGGGACGCCGATGGCAGCGTCGCTGGCAGCCGCGCGCTTCCCTGTATTGTCGCCCCCTCGCTTCCCTGTATTGCTGCCCGCGGAACCTGCAGACCCGACACCTACGCAGCTCGAGGACGAAGAGCCAGAGGTGGCCACTGTTGTGCTGCAAGCGCCTAAGCGGCGCTCGTTCGTCCCGGCCGGCGCCGTGATTCTGGTTGTAGCGATGACGGTGTGGACCGGCCTGCGTCTGCTCGGGTCTCAGGGCTACTCGATATCTACCGGATTGGGCGCGCTCGAGGCTTTCGGAAGCACACATGGCCCGGCAGCCACTGCGCAAACCCCGGCAAGTGCGACGGCTGCGCCGACCGAGGTCCCCACCGACTCCGTCGAACCTGGGTTCGCGGAGTCCCAGACGGTGGTCGCACCCGCCTCCGTGCTACATGAGGAAGCACCCGACGTTCCGCCCGGCGCGCTCGAGACCATCCGCGGCCATATCAAATTCGCGGTTCGCGTGACCGTCGATGGCGCAGGTAATGTCGTGCAGGCCCGGCTGATAAATCACAGCCCAAGCAGATACTTCACCCGCCTGGCCATCGAGAGCGCCAGAAGATGGAAGTTCGCAGCGGCAGACAATCCCGCCTCCCGACAATGGCTGCTGCGGTTTGAGTTCACCCGCGACGGCGCAACCGCGCGTGCCAACAACCCGCGGATCTCGAGGACCGATCGCTCTTCTCGAAAGACCGCCGCGCCAGAAATGCGCCAGGCAAAAATCGGCTGAGGCGCGTAGCATCGGGCTGCGTTCCGCCGGCTTACTGGCAGGGGCGCGACCTGCACCAAAAAGGGCGAGCCTGCGATGAGCAAGCGACTGCCGATAGCCGCGGCCGTGCTGAGCTGGCTGGTGATGGCTCAGACCCACGCGCAATGGGATAGCTATGAGCGCATGACGGCGCAATCGCTGCGCGCCGCGATTACCCAATCGCCTTCCGGGACGCGCCCGGAACTGACGGGTAAGAACCTCTCGGGCCTGGATCTGACCGAAGTTGATTTCCGGGCGGCGAATCTGTCGGCCTCGGTTCTCAACGGCGCCAAATTGACGCGCGCGCGGCTCGATCGCACGAATCTGACAGTCAGCTTCCTCGAAGGCGCGGATCTCACGGGGGCGTCCTTGCGCAATGCCATGATGTTCTCGGTGCAACTCGCAGGCGGCACGCTGCGGGATGCCGACCTGTCCGGCGCCCGTCTCATAGGCGATCTGCGCAAGGCGGATCTCACACAGGCCAATCTGACTCACATGAACGCGGCAGCCGACATGAGAAATCAGTCGATGGGGTTGATGCGCGCCAATATCGTCAACGCCAAGGCACCGCGGGCGGATTTCTCCAATTCGGATTTTTCACGGGCGGACTTCAGCTTCACCGATCTGAGTGACGCCAGGTTGGTAGGAACCAAGCTGGTGCGGGCGGATTTCAGTGGTGCCAACCTGAGCGGTGCCGATCTGACAGGGGCGGACCTGCGCGAATCGCAGGTGACCGATACGGACTTGTCCCGGGCCAACCTGACCAACGCGGATTTCACCGGCGCCTCGTTTCAAGGCGTGCGCGGCCTCGACACCGCCATCACCGCAGGTGCCCGCGGCCTGCCGCAAAACTGACCAGGTCGGATTCGCACATTGCGGGCACTCGGATCGATTCCACTCTGGTCGGTTGTAGGGCCGCTGGCGTGCTGGCTCCTGGTTCCGGTAGTCATACTACAAATCGGGGGTATTTTCGGCATCATCCTGCTCGGGGCGGCGTTGGTAGCCGCCGTCATCTGCGCCGTACATCATGCGGAGGTCGTCGCGCACAAGGTTGGCGAGCCCTTCGGCACGCTCGTGCTCGCGCTTGCCGTCACTCTGATCGAAGTTGCGCTCATCGTCACTCTCATGCTCGCCGGCGGCGCGGAAACGCAGTCCCTGGCACGGGATACGGTATTTGCGACCATCATGATCATCCTGAATGGGCTCGTGGGCCTGTGCCTTCTCATCGGCGGCCGCCACTTCGGCGAGCAGTCATTCAGCCTTCACGGTGTGAGTGCAGCGTTGGTAACGCTGGCAGCGATAACGTTTCTCACGCTCGTTCTGCCGAACTACACGACAAGCGTCACGGGGCCCTACTACAGCAGCGGTCAGCTGAGCTTCGTCGCAGTCGTTTCTCTGATTCTTTACGCGACATTCATTTTCGTCCAAACCGTCCGGCATCGCGATTACTTCCTGCCCGTCGATACCGTTCATGACGAAGAGCAGCATGCGCCGCCGCCGAACAATCGAACCACGCTGGCAAGTACTTTGCTGCTCATGGTTACACTTACCGCCGTGGTCGTAGCGGCGAAAACGCTTGCGCCGACGGTCGAGGCCGCGGTGCAGGCAGCCAGAGCCCCCGCAACCGTCGTCGGAATCATCATAGCCAGCATCATACTCATGCCTGAGGGTTATGCGGCGGTGCGCGCGGCACGCAGGAACCGCCTTCAGACCAGTCTCAACCTGACACTCGGCTCTGCACTGGCCAGCATCGGTCTGACCATTCCCGCGGTCGCCGTCATCTCCCTGGCATTTCAGTGGCCACTCAGCCTGGGACTTGCGTCCAAGGAGACCTTGTTGCTGGCATTGTCACTATTCATCGCGGCGCTGTCTCTCAACACAGGGCGCACCACGGTGCTGCAAGGGGTGGTTCATCTGGTCATCTTTGCCGTCTATCTGTTTATTGCAGTGGTGCCCTGACTAAGCTGCCGCTAAGCTTTCGCGCCCTCCCCCGAAAGCGTACAGTGACGCACCATCTCACCCTGGGGGGAACCGCCATGACGCCGTGGGAAATCGAGGGGCGCGAGCTCGTCAACTGTACATGCGAGTACGGCTGCAACTGTCAGTTCAATGCGCTGCCTGACAAGGGGCACTGCTACGCAGTGGCCGGCATCCAGATCGACGCGGGCCATTATGGCAACACCAACCTGGATGGGCTGCGGATAGCAGCCATTTTCAAATGGCCGGGAGCGATCCACGAGGGTAATGGCGAGGCAATCGCATTCGTGGACGAGAATGCCAACCCACAGCAGCGCGAGGCGCTGTTGAAGATCATGACCGGACAGGACACGGATCCGTTCGCGACGATGTTTGCTGTGTATGCCTCGACCGTCAGCAAGATGAATCCGCCGGTCTTCACGAAGATCGAGCTGCAGCTCGACATCGATGGCCGCAAGGGCCGTATTTTCGTCGAGGGGTACATCGACACGAAAGGTGAGCCCATACGCAACAAGGTGACGGGCGCGGAAACGCGCGCGCAAATCGTATTGCCGAACGGTTTCGAGTACGCAGTAGCCGAGATTGGCAGCGCATCCAGCAAGCTACAGGGACCTGTTCGGTTTGACACGAAGGACAGCTACGGCCAATTCGCCCGATTGCATCTCAACGGTCACGGTGTAGTGCGCTAGTTGGGGCTCACTGGCCCTCACAACGCGCGGTTCTGAAACCCGCGCACCGCCGTTGCCAGAACCACAATCGCAAAACCCATCGCCCACCACACCATCGCCGCGCTCGGCACTGACGCAGGTGAGAACGGCGTCAATATAACCTGACCCATCACGGGCGGCTGGAGCAAGTGCATGGCCAGACGCCACAGCGCGTCAGTTGGGCTCATGAGGCTGATGGCGGTACCGATATAACGCGCGCTGCTGTTTCCCAACAGCACGCCGATCTGTTCAATCCAACCGCCAAAGAAAGCCACTACATAGAACGCGAAGGCAATGATCCCATTGGTCACTGTAGTGAACCGCACCCCACCGGCAATGGTAACGCACAGAAGTACGGTGGCTTCCAGCCACATCAACGCAATGGCCACCGGCAGATGATGCTGTGTAAACCCGGTAATGAGGCGCATCAGGAGCGCGACACCACCAGCCAACAACACGATGTACACGGCGATCATGACCCAGTAGACGAGCCACTTGCCAATGACTATCTCGGCGCGGCGGATGGGTTTGGATGCGATGGTCTGAATCACCCCGGACGAGATTTCCCCCGATAAAGAGTCCACCGGGAGCATGACCGCGATTGCCACGACCAGGAAATTGACCGCGTACAGGCCCGCGAGCGTAACGATCTGGAGCTGCACCTGTTGCAGCAGCAGCGGCTTTGGACTGACCCCGCCGTGCTGTTGACCGAAATAAACAGAGACGGCAAACACCAACAGAAATGCCAGCCCACACAGCAGCGCCGCAATCATGATCCGGCGGCGGCGTGCCTCGAGCCAGGTGAGCTGTGCAATAGTCAGCATTCCTGTCACGCTGTCACCCTGGCTGCTGATCCTCGCCCATGACCTCGATGAACCATTCTTCGAGGGATTTACGGCGACTGCCGAGAGCGTAGATGTCAATGCCCTGCCCCACGAGCCAGCGTGCGATCTCGGGCATTACGTTCTCAGAGCTCACACGCATCCGGATAGTCGAACCGTCGAGCCAGACGTCGTTCGCGAACGTACGTAGACCATCCAGTGTTGAGCTGTCCGTGCGATCTGCCTTGAGCTCGACATGTAGTGCTGCCGCCGATTCCGTCAGCAACAGCTCGTGCACGATGCAGCCCTGTTTCACAAATGCCACGCGATCGCAGGTGGCTTCCACTTCGCCGAGCAAGTGGGAATTCAGAAATACCGTCGCGCCGCGCGCGCGCAGTTCTTCGATGAGCTCGCGCACCAGCACGCGGCCGAGGGGGTCGAGTCCGGATGTAGGCTCGTCGAGGAACACCAGCTCCGGCTCGCCGATGAGTGCCTGGGCCAGCCCGGCGCGTTGGACCATGCCTTTGCTGAACTGGCGTAACGGACGGTGCGCCGCATCCAGCAGATTTACACGTGCGAGCAGATCATCGATGCGCCTCTCGAGGAGCGCACCACGCATACCCAACAGGCGAGCGTGAATTTGCAGGAACTCACGACCAGTCAGGGAATCATGAAAGCGGAAATGTTCCGGTAGGAAACCCATGCGTGCGCGGGCACGGCGATCGCCGAGGGGCGCTCCGAGGAGCGTTGCACTTCCGCTCGTGGGCTGAACCAGCCCCAGGAGCATCTTGACGGAAGTTGTTTTCCCAGCGCCGTTGGGGCCAAGAAAACCGAACACCTCGCCGCGCGGGATACGCAGGGACAGATCGGACACTGCTACAGTTGAGCCAAACTGCTTGCGCAGCGCCCGGGTCTCAAGGGCCGTGCTCGTCATTGACACCGTGCTAGTGCACCGATTGTGCCATTTCGAACAACTCCGCTGGTGGCACATTGCCCACGAGCGCGAAGACAGAATTTCCCGCAGACCACAACAGCCTGGACTCCTGGGGATGTACGTAGGCGCCGCTGCGCACATTCTCAATCAGCAGCCCGGGACTGCCCTGGATGTCCACTTGCCGAAACACCGCCACATCCGCGGGTACGGGTACGATGAGTGTGGTGCGCCAATCCACATTTTGTGCAAAACGATGCGCCTCGGCGGGCTTCACACCCAGGACACGCAGGCCGATTTCCGCAAGTGAGGCCAGATCAACGCCTGTCGGGAAAGACACCTGCGGCTGGCGGGCCTGCAGAAGCATGACGCCGTCTTTCTGACCGCGATACGTGATACGCACGATGGGGGGCACGAGCACCGTCGCCGACTGACCTTCTATTTCATCGGGCACGGAAATATCATCGATTCCAAAGGCATTGAGCACGCGCTTCAGTTTCACCGTGCTCGCGGTAAAGCGCAGCATCTGATCTGCCGACACTTGGATGAGTTCTGGCTCCAACCCGACGGGCCGCCAAGCAGGCATGCGCACCTGAATGCCCGCGGCTTTGCTCGCCGCTGCGGGGTCCGCAACTGTCTGGAGAGCTTCCGGAGGTTTGAGTACCTCGACCTGCTCGCTCAGCATCCGTGGCAGATCGAGGTCCTGACGTTTCATCAGCGCGCTGAAGCGATCGGCCTGCACCGACACCGGTGCAAAGTTGACGATCCGAAACAGGTCCAGGAATGCGCGCCCCGCGGCCTGCATTGATGGGAACATGAAAGCGCCAACAACGAGCGCCAGCGCGGCGACGCCGGCTGCGACTCGTGACGTCGGCTTGAAGCGGTGAAGCGCGCGCGGGCCGGAGGACACCTCCCAATCGAGCTGATGAAGGCGCTCGCGCACTCGCTTGGCAAAGTCCGGCGGTGGCTTGCGCCACCCGCTGAGCATGAAATCATCGTCCATAGCGTTTCTCCCGCTCACCACTCGGCGCGGAGGGTTTGCACCACCCGGTGGAGAATCGTGCCTACGTTAGACTCGCTGAGGCCGGTAACCTCGGCTATGGCGCGGTTCGTCGCGCCAGCGCCGTACTTCAGCGCCAGCAGCTCCCGATCGCGTTCGGGGACCTTCCCAATCAGTGCGGACAGCCGGGCGAAGTTCGAGCGGATGACCGCCTCCTCCTCCGGTGTGCCTTCAGCAGCTGCATCAGCGGCTGCTTCGAGCGGCGCGTGCTCATGCGCCGTGCGCTGGTAATCAATCGCCACGTTGCGAGCGATTCGCAGCAGCCACGTGGAGAACTTCGCGACATCGCGGCGGTACCGGTGGCGGTCGCGCCAAGCCTTCTCGAAGGTCCGGGAAGTGAGATCCTCGGCCAGCGCTTCGTGACCCAACCGGTAGCGCAGAAAGTTGTAAACCCGCGGCAGCTGTTCCGTAAATACGGCTTCCCAGTCCGGCTCGGTGGTGGCAGCCCCCCACAGCGATCCGCTCGTCTCGCGCACGTCTGAAGTCATCAGGGAAATATACGAACGGGCAGCCGGAGTATCACGAAATCCCACCATCCACGATTGACGGAGGCTCGCCATCCGCGTTACGGTCCGGCGCCGTGCCGGTCAAGAAACGCCGTAGTGCCCCCAAACGCCGCGAAGGGAACGAAACGGCGTCCAGAATCGTGCTCATGGCACGCAAAATTCTCATGAACGAAGGGTACGCGCACTTCTCCATGCGCAATGTAGCGTCCCGCGCTGGGCTGCATTTGAACAACGTGCAGTACTACTTCAAGACGCGGGAGGACCTGGTCCGCGCGCTGCTCGAAGACACCGGAGCACGCTATCGGGCGAGTTACGACAAGCTGCTCGCCAATGCCCCTGCAGACCCGGTAGCACGCTTCAATGCGCTGATCGAGTTCAGCCTCCAGGATGTATCCACCTGGGAAACCCGCCGGTTTTTCATTCAACTCTGGGCCCTGCTGATCACGATGGATGACCGCTCGGGCAGTCTCCTCGATGACCTGTACGCCATCGACATCGACCAGTTGGCGGGCTTCATCGCCGAGCTCGTTCCCGGTACGGCTCCCGCTGAAATTCGCCGTCGAGCAAGCGTCCTCGCGGCCATGATCGAGGGCATGGTGGTGGTACGAGGCGCCCACACCCGCAATGCCGCTGAGATGAAGCGGCTGTTGGCTCGCGCTCACGCCGTCGGACTGGAGATTGCCCTCGGCCGCATACCCGAGCACTGAGCTGTCAGCCTGCTCCTGCCTTGGGAGCCTTCTCATACAGCGGTACGACCTTCGGCAAGCGGGCCTGCAACTCTGCGATTCTGTTCGATGATGAAGGGTGCGTGCTCAGGAATTCAGGGGGCCCACCACCCTGCTGAGCATTCATCATCTTTTGCCAGACACTGACCGCGGCCTGTGGGTTGTAGCCGGCACGAGCCATCAGCTCGAGGCCCATGACGTCAGCTTCCGCTTCCTGCTCCCGGCTGTGTGGGAGTTGGAACGTGACAGACGCTACCTGGTTGGCGAGGTCAAGTGCACCCTGCCCGGCACCTGTGACGACTGCCACACCTGCCAGCGCGAGCTGCTGTGCGTAAGCGCGGGAGACCCTTTCGCGCGTGTGCTCTCGCAGGGCGTGGGATATCTCGTGCCCAATGACTGCTGCGAGCTCCGCATCGGTGAGCTTCAGTTTCTCGACGAGCCCGCTATAGACCATGATCTTACCCCCCGGCATGGCGTATGCGTTCATGTCGTCGGTCTTCAGCGTGTTGATCTCCCATTTCCAGCTCGGAGCATCGCGCCGGAACACGGCTGTTACGGGAATCAGACGCTCGGAAATACGGCGCACGCGAGCAGTCAAAGCGGGATCCGTATTGAGCTTGTCGGTCTCACGCGCCTTCTGAAGCTCCTGCGCGTAAGCCTGTTCAGCTCCCGCAGCGACATCCTCATCGGACACCAGCATGCGTTGTTTGCGGTCAATGCCAACGGCACCCGGCTCAGTCGTCTGAACCGTTGTACACGCAGTGGGCAGGCATAAGAGCCCCACCGCAACAACCTTGCGCCATACGCCGCGCCCCATCCTTACCTCCTCCTGCTACGACCCAGACCGGCTGCAACTGTTGCTGCAACGCTCAATCATAGTGGTGATCGGCGTCCGTTACTGTTTTTAATCTGCTAATCCGGCGTCGTGCGGTGGGGCCGGCAGGCGGACCGTAAAAGTGCTACCCCGCCCTGGCGTGGACTCGACGCTGACGTCGCCTTCCATGACCCGCACAGCCTTCGCGACGATCGCAAGCCCCAGCCCGGTCCCGGGATACTCATCTGCACTGTGCAGCCGTTGGAACACCTGAAATATCTTCTCGTGATACTGCGGCTCGATGCCAATCCCATTGTCCGCAACTTGAATGACGACATGCCCGCCAATGCGCCTCGAGGTAACCCTGACCTGCGGCGCGACTTGGGCGCAGCAGTACGTCAGAGCGTTGTCCACCAGGTTGTTGAGAATCTGCCCAATGAGCGTCGGGTCGCCGAGCGGCGCTGCCAACGGCTCGACGACGTCCAACCGAGCGCCAGCGGAGGCGATGCGCTCGCCGAATATCACCGCGAGGTGCTGCGCGAGGGGTGCAAGCGGAACCGCCACCGCTGCCTCGGGGTCACACGCAGTCCGGGCATAAAGCAGCAGGTCCTCGATCAACGTCGCCATGCGCGCGCTCGTTGCGATGATCTTGTCCAAGCAGCGCGCGCCATCCTCACCCATGTTCCCGCGACAGTCCTTCTCCAGGATGTGCGCAAAACTCGAGATCGCCCGCAGCGGCGCCCGCAAGTCGTGAGAAACCGAGTAGGTAAAGGCCTCGAGCTCCCGATTGGCCGCCGTCAACTGCCTGTGCATGGCACGCAGCGCGAGTTGAGCGTTGACTCGGGCCATCACCTCCTCCACCTGCAGCGGCTTGACCACATAATCAACCGCTCCCACGGCAAACGCGGTGAGTTTGTCCTGGGTGTCCGCCAGTGATGTCATGAAGATGACCGGAATGTCGCGGGTAGAATCACGGGATTTCAGGCGCCGGCAGACCTCGAAACCGTCAATTCCCGGCATGATCGCATCGAGGAGGATGAGATCGGGTTGTACGAGTAGCGCGCGCTGCAGGCCCTCCTCGCCCCCCTGCGCGACGAGCATGCGAAAGTGCCGAGCCTCCAGGTATTCGACGATCAGCGCCAGGTTGGCGGGCGTGTCATCGACGATCAGAATGGTCGCAGTGGCGGGGCTCGAGGCGGCCTCTCTTATTGACATCGCAACCAACTGCCCACCTTTGCGGCAACAAGACTCGCGTTGAGGAGGGTTTACTCTCTTGGCGGGTGCCGGGCAAGGGGGAGAGCCGGGAGTCTTGGCGATAGCTCAACGTGTTTCACGTAATACCGGCAGGCCACCGCTCTATACTGCGGCATCACTCCCGCTGACCGCCCGTTCCGCGCGGTCAGCGATTCCCCGAGCCCCTGGGGAGCATCGAGCTGTTCTGACGGCAACCGGCAGCGGCAGGTTGATGCCGGTCACGAGGTCCTACACAGCGTGTGTGGTTTGCCCGTGGAGACTTGCTGGCTCAGCGACTCATACAGTTTTGCGGCGTCATCGGTCGCACGCAGCAGCTCGGACGCGACCTCCTCCAACCGCGCGCGATTCGAGCGCGCATGGCGCCTGAGGCGCTCAAATGCCTCCTCGCGTCCTATGTGGAACATCGCCATGAGCAGTCCCGCCGCCATACTCACGTTTCGCCCACCCTGGAGCGCTGTGTTGAGCTGCTCCGCCCGCGAGCGCAATGCATGCAGATCGCGAGCACGCTGCAGGGCAATGCGCACCACGGGAACCAACTGCCGCGCGTCGACGGGCAAGAGCAGGAAGGCCATGACACCCGCGGCGGTCGCCTCGCGCACGACCGCTTCACCGCATTCTGCTGACATCAAAACTACAGGTACCGAGGCGCGGTCTGCAATTTGGTGTGCTATTACGACCCCGGTTGAACCGGATATTTCATAGCTGACGAGTGCCAGAGCCGGTGAGTGGACCAGGCACGCATCCAACGCGCTGGGACCATCGAATGCCTCGAGCACATCGAATCCCGCCGCACGCAGTTGTAGCCCAACGGCCGCCACCGTATGGGCATCATTGTCGGCAACGAGGACTCTGTCAGGGGAAATCGACCGGCCAGCCATGTTGAGTCAACCTCTTCGGTGCCCCACGCTCGCACACGCTTGCGAGGAGTACAAAGCATCGATCCGTCAGAATCCAGAGGTCTAAAGAATTCCCCTAACGGCTTCGAGCCGGATATCTCAGGCAGGGTCGGTTGGGATCCGGGCAAGTCTGCTGTGAGTACTGGCAGCCTCCTCTTCCCACGCATCGGCTGCTGCCTTCGCCTCGGTCCGTAACAGTTTCTCGTAATCCGCAGCGCTCAGTGGCGGACTGAGATAGAAGCCCTGGTACTGGTCACAGCCCTGGTTTTTCAGAAACTCCATCTGCTCGAGTGTCTCAACGCCTTCGGCAATGACCTTCAGCCGCAGGCTGTGCGCCAGGCAGATGATGCCTTTGACGACGGCCGCGGCTTCCGAGCTGGACATGAGGTCGGCAATGAAGCTGCGGTCGATTTTCAACTTATCGAGCGGGAAGCGGTGCAGACAGCTCATGCTCGAATAACCGGTGCCGAAGTCATCCACCGAGACCGCGACACCCATACGGCTCAATTGCGCCAGGATTTCGGCCGACTCCGCCGGATTGCTCATGACGGCGCTTTCGGTCAACTCGATCTCCAGACGGGACGCATGAATGCCAGCGTCATCGAGCGCGTGCCGCACGATGTCAATCAGGTCGCGCTGCCGGAATTGAGTGGCAGAGACATTGACGGCGATGCGCACCGGCGGAAGGCCGGCGCTCTGCCACGCGCGCATCTGGCGGCATGCCTCCCGTACGACCCAGGCCCCAATCGGAACGATCAACCCGCTCTCTTCGGCAAGGGGTATGAAGTCATCGGGCGCAATGAGACCGCGCTCCGGGTGTTGCCAGCGAAGCAGCGCTTCCGCGCCGCGGAATTTTCCCGAAACCGCATCGACCTTCGGCTGATAGTGCAGCTCGAATTGCTCGCGCTTCAGAGCCTGATGCAGGTCGCTTTCAAGCCGCACGCGCTCCTGGGTCAGGGTGTCCATGTGAGGCGCGAAGCACTGCACGCACTTGCGGCCACGTTGCTTAGCAACATACATGGCGGTATCTGCGTGTGCAAAAAGTGCCTCGAGCGTCGTGCCGTGCCACGGAAAGAACGCAATACCGATGCTGGCCGAAGGATGAACATCGATCTCGCCGATTCGGACGGACAATTGCAGCACGTCCAGGATCTTGTGCGCCACCTTCGTCGCCTCTTCAACCGCCCCGATCTCCCTGATGATCAGCACGAACTCATCGCCGCCCAGACGGGCGACCGTATCAACGCTGCGCAGCGTCCCCGTAAGCCGGCGTGCGACTTCCCGCAGCAACTCATCGCCGGCGCGGTGACCAAAGGAATCATTGATGAGTTTGAAGCGGTCGAGATCCAGCACCGCCAGCGCAAAGAATTCTCCCGCGGCACTGGCGTGCGCGATCACCTGATTCAACCTGTCATCGAACAACAACCGGTTTGGTAACGCTGTCAGGGCATCGTGAGTCGCCATATGCCGCAGTTGTCGATTGGCTGCCTCCAGCCCTTCGGTGCTGGCGGTGACAACTCTTTCCAGTGAGTCGAGTTGTTCGCGCAGTGCACGCTCGTTGCGCCACTTGCGCGTCAGCGCATGTGCGAACTGCAGGGCCTCTATCGGCTCAAACGGCTTCTTCAGCAGCAGCAGCCTGTGGGAAGGACCCAGCCGCTCGGTGATCTGCTTCCAGTCGTACCCCGAGTGTGCAGGGCAGATGACCACTTGCAGCCGCGGGTCCGCCGCCCACAACCACTGTATCGTCTCCAGACTGTCCCACGCAGGCGGCATGCGCAGATCGATGAACGCAACGCAGTAGGGAAACTGCTCGCCGGCTGCCCGCTCCACGAGCCGCAACGCCTCCTGTCCGTCATAGGCGGAATCCACGCGGAACTCGAGCACGGCGGCCCGCCCCCGCCCGCCCTCGCGGTAGAGTTTGCGCTCCGGCTCATTGGCCGCACCGTCGTTATCGGAAGCCTGGAGAGTCTTCCGGTACTCATCGTGGATAGCCCGATTCTCGTCCACGATGAGGATGCGCGCCGCTTCGGGTCGGTTCATGCACTCCCTCTGTTGAATCACCGTTCGGGCGAGAGTCGCCTCATAACGACAGCGGCATGTAAACCGGTTTCTGCAGGTGCTGCCATTCGGGGCTTCCTTTAGCGGAGGTTCCGACCCCCTCAGGCGCCTGTCTAAAGGATTTTCTTAGGGTGCGGGGCTTGCGCGCCAACGGATGACTTGTTATGTGGCGCGCGTAGTGCCAGATTCACAGGGTGGACCAGCACAGTCAGATCCCTACCAGGCTACTGATCGTCGACGACCACGCGAGCGTGCGCGCGGGCCTGCGCTTTCTGCTATCCGGTGAGACCGAGTTCGAGATCGTGGGTGAGGCTCATTCGGTAGCCACGGCACTACGGGCAATCGACGAGTTGGCACCCGATGTGGTCATGCTCGATTTTGGACTCGGTGCCGAGAATGGCGACCGTGTGCTCGACGCGGTCGCAATGCGCCCGAATTCACCCCAGATCCTGATGCTCAGCATGGAAGACGAGCGCGTCGTCGGGCAGGAATTGACGCGCCGCGGCGCCACCGCGTACGTGATGAAACAGGCGCCCACAGCCGAGATTCTGGCCGCGTTGCGTCATATCCGCGCTGCTCTGCTCGCCAAGCGCTCCGACGGCACGGTTGCGGCACTTCCCGATCCGCAGAGCGTAACCCCACGGCTGACTAAGCGCGAAAAGGAAGTCCTGGCGCTCGTGAAGAGCGGACTGCCCAGCAAGTCAATTGCCCGGCTTCTGAACATCTCCGACAAAACAGTTGACGTTCACAAGCACCAGCTGCGCCGCAAACTCAAGCTACGTACCGATCTTGACCTGGCCCGCCATGCCGCGCTGTTTGTCACGGGTGGGGACGCAGCGCCACCGTTGAGAGCCGGCGGCTCCAAGCGAGTGTTGAGGTCCTCCGGCGGCTTACGCGGTAGCCGGAGGTGACCTCATCCCCTGCGGAGCTTCGCAGATAACAGCGGTACCCCGCTCGTGGCGGGCAACTACTGACAGGCGTGCACCAATTGCTGCAGCGCGATCGCGCATCGTTTGCAGGCCGAGTCCGGAAGACGTCCTGGTGGGATCCGGCGGTCCAACACCATCATCCAGAATGCGCAGCCGCACGGTGTGATCGTCTACATCGACTCTCACCTCCACCGTCCCTGCTCCCGAATGCTTCATGGCGTTGGTAAGGGCCTCTTGCGCAATGCGGTAAAGATGCTCGCTGGCCTCGCGCGTCGTGGTGATCGGGGCATGCAGGTCGAGCGTGAGGGAGATTCGCGGGCCGGGCGGGCCGCCCACACGATCTGTCAAATCGCGCAAGGCCTCGGTCAACCCGCTGCGCGGGCCGCCAAGGGGAGACAGGCCGCGCGCAATGTCACGACAGGCGGCGATCGCATGCCTCGCCATACTCGCCAAGCGCTCCAGTTCCGGCGGAACGGGCGCCCCGGAGCGCTCGAGCTGCTTTGCCAATCCGTCCGCCATCATCGCAAAGCCCGTCAGTTCCTGGCCCAGACCATCATGAAGTTCCTTCGCGAGGCGTGAGCGCTCCTCGGCGGCCGCTTCGCGCAAGGCGCGCTCGAGCCGCTTGCGTTCGATCTCGGCCGCTTCGCGGCTGCGCCGATCCTTTTCGTCCTGCAATGCCCGAACTACCGCGGGGCCCAGTCGGGCCGGGCGATCTTTCAGCACGTAGTCGCTTGCACCCGCGAGAAGGCATTCGACGGCCGCCTCGTCACCCAGGGCCCCTGTCACCATGATCACGGGAATGCGCGGGGTGCGCTGACGGACCATTTGCAGCGCGCTGTGTCCATCGAATTTCGGGAGCTTGGCGTCGGCCAGAATGAGATCGGGCTCAAACTCATCCAACGCCTCCTCGAAATCCGACCTGGTTTGTACTCGCTGCGCGATGAATGCGAGCCCCGCTCTGCGCAACTCGCGCTGCAGGACTTCCGCTTCCTCGGGTACATCCTCCAGCAGCAGGATCTTCAGCTCAGGTTGAGTGCTCATTGGCTTTCCCGTTGGGGGTGCGCGCGCAGCAGCGCCTCGATGGTTGCCGCGGGGACCGCGGGGCTGTGCAGATATCCCTGTGATATTTCGCAACCCAGCGCCGCGAGAATCTCCAGTTGGGCCGGGGTCTCCACTCCTTCAGCGACAGTGTCGAGATCGTAGGAGCGCGCGAGCGCGATGATCGTCGAGACGATCGCGTGCGAGGCGCGATCTGGTGTCAAGCGTCTGACGAACGAGCAGTCGATCTTGAGTATGTCGATCGGCAGCTCAGAGAGTCGGCTGAGTGATGAGAAGCCCGTTCCAAAGTCATCGATTGCCACCCGCACACCTTCAGCGCGCAGCTGTTGCAACGCTTCGGTGACTGATGCCGAATCCTGCAGCAGCTCGCCTTCGGTAATCTCCAGGTCCAGATCGACTTCAGAGCCATTCGGTCCTGCCGCGAGGTGCAGGAACCGCGCGGCAAGTCCTGGCTGACTCAATTCCGCGGTCGATACGTTGATAGCTACACGCACCCGTGGCAGGTCGAAGTGCCGCCACCGGCGGCAATCCTCCGCTGCCTGGCGCAGGACCCACTCGCCGACACTTAGAATCAAACCTGTCGACTCCAGCACGGGAAGAAACTCGCCCGGCGCGACGAGCCCGCGCTCGGGATCCTGCCAACGCAGCAGCGCCTCGACAGCCACGATGCGATGCTCGCGCCGATGAATCTGCGGCTGGTAATAGAGTACGAATTCTCCCCGATCGAGCGCGCCGCGCAGACGGTGCTCCAACGCGAGCCGCTCGGCGGTGCTGGAGCTCATTTCCTGGCGGTAGTAAGCATAACTGGAGCTGCCAGCCTGGGCGGCGTGCAATGCCGCCTCGGCATTCTGTACCAACATCTCCGCCGCATTGCCATCCGTTGGAAACCGAGCGAGCCCGCACTTGACCGGAGCTGGAATTTCCCGTCCCTTGACGATCAGCGGACGAACAAAGGCATCACTGATCTGAGCGTGCGGCCCTGGTGGCATCGAGTCGTGAGGAAACACGACCGCAAAGGCATCCCCACCCAGATGCGCCACGCGTTCGCTGCCGTCGAATCGCTGCCGCAGACGGTCAGCCACGCACTGCAGGAGCAGGTCGCCTATGTGATGCCCGAACGAGTCATTGATGAGACTGAGGCACTGCACGTTGAATGCGGCCACCACTGTCTCGGCGGCAAGGCTCGGCGGTGGGCTGATCAGGCGGGCGAGCCGCTCACAGAACAGCGTGCGATTGGCCAGGTCCGTGAGCGGATCGAAATAGGACAGATAGCGAAGCGCGCTGTCCTTGTGCAGATACTGAAGCGCAAATGACAGGTTGGCCACCATCTCCTGCAGCAGATCGAGCTCCTCGTCGCCGAGCATGCCATGCTGCGTCGATGCAACCGTGAATGCGCCCACGGGAGTGTTGTCAACCAGCAGCGGGAACGAGGCCAGGCAGTAGTTCGGGACCGTCTCGATCCGCTCCAAGTCTGAAATCGGCCCGACGTAGTCTTTCGGATTGTCAAACGCAATCAGGTCTCCCGTGCGCAATACACGCCCGGTCACACTGCAGTCGGCATCCGGACCATTGCCGATACCAAACTTCACGCCACCACGGCCTTCGGCACCCCGTCCCGCCCACGCGACCGGGCGGGCAACACCCTTGCCTGGATCGATCAGCGCGACGAACGCATAGGCGTAATGGCCAACTTGATACGCGATGCGGCAGGCTTCCTCCAACAGCGCTGGCTGATCACGGATGCGCACGACCGCCGTGTTGATTCCCGAGAGCATTTGCAGAACGCGCGTCAGACGCCGGATGCGCTGCTCGGTCACCTGCTGCTCGCGGCTCATCGCCGCATCGCGAAGCGCCCGCTGCACGGCGGGAGCGAGCCGTGCCAGGCGATCCTTCAGTACATAGTCGCTGGCGCCCGCGATCAGGAATTCGACCGCGGCCTCATCACCCAGCGCCCCGGTGACCATGATCACCGGCATGAGTGGGTCTTTCTGGCGCACCATCTGCAAGGCGGTGCGCCCGTCGAAAGCCGGCAGCCTGGAATCGGCGAGCACCAGATCCGGGCTGAACTGCTCCAGCGCTTCGCCGAACGCCTGCCGGGTCTGTACCCGCCGGGCGACGAACTCGAGCCCGGATTTGCGCAACTCCCGCCGCAGCACTTCCGCCTCCTCCGGGACGTCCTCCAGCATCAGGATTTTCAGCTCGCCGGACATCGTAACTGTCAGCTTTCGTTGGGGGGCTTGTTGATCAACATCCAGTACAGGCCCATCTGGGTGACCACATTGGCGAACTCTTCAAAATGCACCGGCTTGCTCACATAACTGTTCACGCCCAAATCGTAGGTGCGCAGAATGTCCTTGTCCTGGGTGGATGAGCTCAACACCACCACCGGGATTTTGCGCGTGCGCGGATCCGCCTTCAGCTGCTGCAGGACCTCCAGGCCGCCGATTTTGGGCAGGTTCAAGTCGAGCAGCACCAGCCGCGGCGCCTCGACCACGTCGCGGCCCGCGTAGGCGCCCCGGCCGAACAGAAAATCCAGCCCCGCGGCGCCGTTCTTCAGCCATACCAGCCGGTTGGCGAGATTCTGCTCCTTCAACACCCGGATGGTCAGTTCCGCATCCTCCGGGCTGTCTTCGATCAACAGGATCTCAACTTCACGATGCGCATCAACCATGCTGGACCTCACGCGTTGGGGCTCGGGAGGGAAAAATAGAAGGCCGCGCCAACCCCCGGTGAGCCTTCGGCCCAGACGCGCCCGCCGTGCTTGTCGATGATACGTTTGACGATGCCGAGGCCGACGCCGGTGCCCTCGAATTCCTCCGCGTCGTGCAGGCGCTGGAAGATACCGAACAGCCGATGGCCATACTGCGGCTCGAAACCAACCCCGTTGTCTTGCACGACGCAGATGCTCTCGTTGCCAGTCACGGTCGCGCGGATCTCGATCTGCGCCAGCTCGCGCGGACGCGTGAATTTGATCGCGTTGGCCAGCAGGTTGAGCAACACCTTGCGGATGGACGCCGTATCCGCGCGAATGTGTGGCAGCTCATGCAGGTGCACATTGACCTGCCGGCCCGCGAACGAGGGCCGCAGCTCCTCCAGCACGTCGCTCGCGAGCGCCTCGAGATCGATGTCGGCCAGGATGAGCTCGCGGTCCCCGGCATGCGCAAAGGCGAGGATGTCCTTGATCAGCATACCCATCGTGGCGGCGTTCTTGCGCACGACCGCAATCAGCCGGCGGCCCTCCGCATCGAGCTTGTCCCCGTATTCCTTGTCCAGGATGCTGGAGAAGTTGTCGATGGCGCGCAACGGCGCCCGCAGGTCGTGGGAGACGGAGTAGCTGAAGCTCTCCAGGTCTTTCCCCGCCGCCGCGAGCTGTTGCGTGAGTTCGGCTACCCGCTTTTGCAGCTGCAGGTTGAATCGGCGCAGGTCAGAATCGCGCTCCTCAACCATCGCGCACCTGCGGATCGCACTGCACAATCAGCGCCGGAGCCGGAAACAGCGGACCAACGCGCAACTGTGTGTTCATCGCCGGGTCTGGCGCACGACTGTGCGCGCCCTGTGCCTCTGTTGCAAACGGGCCTTCGTTCGAGTTCGCGCGCATTCGGCGCGCACGCGCGCACGCGCGCTTCAACTAAGCTACGCCGACCCGGTTGGCTGGGCAATACCGCAGACATCAGCTAACGGGGACCGGTGGGCTTTGGCGCGCCACACGCAGCGGCGCACCTTCATCGGCAGGTGCGGCCGGCATGCGCGGACCGGCTACTGCCCCGCTATGCGCGCGGCAGGCATATGTGAGACTATTTGCCCCACATGTGGCAACCTCCTGGCCGGCGACGCTGGCTCGGAGGTGTATCAAAAATACAGCTCAAACAAAGGGAGATTCACATGCGAACCCGCTATGCCTGCGGTCCTCTCATTTCAGTCATGTTGTTCTGTACGACCACGCTCGACCCGGCCAGCGCAGCGCCTGCTGACAATACGCGCGCCACGCTGCAGGGAAGTGTGCCTGCCTGGGCGACCAACAAGAATCTCGCGAACGCCGCCGATCCGGCGACGGCTGTCGGATTTCGTGTGTACCTGGGTTGGACGGACCCCGCAGGCGCGGAGGCCCTCGCCAAAGCCGTTTCCGATCCGGGCAATTCCGCTTATGGGCGGTATCTCACCGACAACCAGTTCCGCGCCCGCTTCGCGCCATCGGCATCTGACACCGCAAAAGTACAGAACTGGCTCAAAGCTCAGGGCTTCGACATCCGCTATACACCGCGAAACAATCACTACATCGCGGTTGAGGGAACGCTGGCGGACGCACAGACCGCATTCGGCGTGCAGTTCGGAGTGTTCAAGGTTCGAGGACAGTCGGTACGCTCACCCATGACCGCGCTGTCGATTCCCGCCTCCCTCTCAGGCACCGTGAAGGCTGTCGTCGGACTCGATGAGAGCTATCAGTTCGTGCAGACGAATCACAGGGTCGATAAGGGTGCGCCGCCGGCCGGCGGATTCCGCAACTCGCCGCCGCTGTCGGCCTTCTGGGCGGAACTGGTCTCACCGTATACCTTTCCAGCTGGATTCACGCAGCTGCCCGGACCGAACGTACCCTGGGCGGTGAAGGGCCATACGCCGGATCAGATCAAAGGCGCGTACGGCATCTCCGGCTATGATGGCGCAGGCCAGACGGTTGCGATCATCGATGCATATGCCTCACCGACGATTCTGCAGGATGTGAACCAATGGTCGGTCAATCGGGGCCTGCCGACGATGACGCCCGCACAGCTCGTGCAGGTTGTGCCGCCCGGTATCTACAAGCGGCCGCAAAATCCTCAACAGGATCCGCAAGGCTGGTATGGCGAAGAGACCCTGGATGTGGAAGCCGTCCACGGGATGGCTCCGGCAGCCAAAATTGTGTACGTGGGGGCGCCCAACAATCGGCAGGATCTCGACGCCGCACTCAATCACGTCGTGGATCAGCACCTGGCACAGATTGTAACCAACTCCTATGGCTTCTCCACGACGGAGTTGCTCCCACCGGGTTACGTGAAGCCCATGGAGGACACGCTGATCCAGGCCGCCATCGAAGGCATCGGAGTCTATTTTTCATCGGGTGACAACGGCGACGAGTCGAGCACGTTTGGATTCGCGACGACGGACTGGCCTGCATCGAGCCCGTGGGTGACTGCGGTTGGCGGCACGAGTCTGGGCGTAGACGCGAGCAATCTGCGAGCTTTGGAAACCGGTTGGGGTACCAGCAACTACAGCTGCAACGGCACCACCCACGTATGCACCCGCGCCGGATGGTTGTACGGCGCCGGCGGCGGCGTCAGTGTTGTGTTCGAAGAACCCTGGTATCAGGAGACAGCGGGCCTGGCTCTCAACGGCCGCGGGGTGCCGGATGTGGCGGCCCTTGCCGACCCGCAAACCGGCTTGCTGGTCGGGCAGACACAGTCCTTTCCGGATGGTACCTACTACGATGAATATCGGATCGGCGGCACGAGCCTCGCGAGCCCGATTTTCGCAGGGCTGATGGCGCTCGCGGACCAGAAAGCAGGCCACCCGCATGGATTCGCAAATCCGCTGCTATACGCCAATCCAGCCGCGTTCTACGACGTGCTTCCGATCAAGACGGCGGTGGCACGCCGGAATTTCAACAACGGTGTCGATGCGAGCGCCGGAACTGCCGATTTCCTGCGCACCTTCGATGATTACACCGGATCACCTTCCCAGCACACCGCGAGCGGCTGGGACAATGTTACCGGGCTCGGTACGCCCAACTCGTCCTTCCTGAGCCTCATCGGGCAATGATGATTGCAGGATGCGGTGCGCTGGCTGCTGCAGCGCACCGCATCATCGCCTGGTCGGATCCTAGCCGATCGGTGCCATGAGGTGTTGGTAGGGCGTGCCTGCCCACATCACATAAGGTGTCTTGGTGTCAGGGTCCGCGCTCTTCGGATAGGCGTCATAGAAGCTGGCATCGGCGCCGACGATCATGACGTGCGGACCGGTCTTGATCCAGTGATTGGTGGCTGTCGGCTTCGTCGCGTACGGGTCTGTGTTGCTGGCATCCGTACCCCCGGACAACATGTACATGAAGCCGACCTTCCCCGCCGGCGGGGTCTTGTGGTTCAGATACGCATCTATCCAGTCGCCGGCGCTCTTGTCCCAGCACATCGGGTCGGGGCCCGGTGTCTCGGGATTATCGGGCATGCACGTGAAGGCATTGGTTCCCTTGCGAAGCGTGCGCATCCCCCCTTTCGCATCGGGAGCGACGATGGTGGCATCCGCAGCGACCTTCTTCGGCGCCGCCTTCATGGCGCTCGCAATCAGCTGATCATCCGTGGCGGCCGGCTGCGCGTGCGCTGCGGCCGACCCGTGATGCAGCGCTGGCGGAGCTGCCGGAGGCGCGGTGGCCGGAGGCACGTCGGCACAAAGTACCGCCCCGCTGAAGCCAAATATTGCTGCACCTGCGCAGACCCAGCGAATGGATTTGCTCATAGACCCCCCGCCTGGCGAGTTATTCGGTGTTGTATCTGACTCCCTTCCGCGACCGCCCGCAACCGCGCCGGGCTGCTAAAATGGCCGGCTATGACACCGATTCTCAATATCGCAGCCTATAAATTCCTGCCGTTAGGCGCTCTGAAGGCCTTGCGCGGACGGCTGCAGGCACTGTGCAAGGACGCCAATCTCAAAGGCACGATTCTGTTGAGCCCGGAGGGCATCAATCTGTTCGTGGCGGGGGCGGCGGACGGCATCGAGCGGCTGCTGAGCGAGCTGCGCAGCTGGCCCGGGCTCGAGGACCTCGCGCCCAAGGTGAGCGAGACCGCACATCAACCTTTCCGGCGCATGTTGGTACGTCTGAAGAAGGAGATCATTGCGTTCGGTGTTCCCGGTATCGATCCTGCGCGGCGAACCTCGCCGAAGCTGTCACCCAAAGAGCTCAAGCGCTGGTTGGATGAGGGTCGCCCGGTCACGTTGCTCGATACGCGCAACGATTACGAAGTGAAGCTCGGGAGCTTCCGGAATGCGGTGCCGATCGGCATAGATCATTTCCGTGAGTTTCCGCAAGCCGTCGCGAAATTGGCTGCGGAGTTGAAAGAGCAGCCGATCGTGATGTTCTGTACCGGCGGCATCCGCTGCGAGAAGGCGGGACCTTTCATGGAGCGCGAGGGGTTCAAGTCCATCTATCAACTCGAGGGCGGCATTCTCAAGTACTTCGAGGAATGCGGTGGCGAGCACTATGCCGGCGAGTGCTTCGTGTTCGACCAGCGGGTGGGCGTGGACCCGAGCCTGCAGGAGACGGGCTCATCGCAGTGCTTTGCCTGTCAGACTCCGTTGAGCGAGGCCGATCAGCAACATGTGCATTATGTGCCGGGCAAATCCTGCGCCTGGTGTTTTAAAACGCCCGCCGAGCACATGGTGGCGAGCATCGCGCGCCGTCACGAGCAGATCCGCCGGCTGGCCGCTCCCCTGCCGGGGAGTGAGCCTTACGATCACTACAGGCCGGTGACGGTGCCCGCGCGCTGTGACGGACAACGATTGTCAGACACGCTGTGCGCCGTGTTTTCCCATATTCCGGCTGAAGTCTGGCAACAGCGCTTTGCCGCGGGGCGGGTATTGAACGGCGCCGGTGAGCCTGTTGCCGACAGCCAGGTGGTCCGGGCGGGAGAGCGTTACCAGCACAGGGTTCCCGCCGTGATCGAACCTAACGTCAACATGGGGATCGAGCTGTTGCATGAGGACGAGGCGGTGATTGTGCTGAATAAGCCCGCCCCTCTGCCAATGCATGCCGGTGGCCGTTTCTATCGCAACACTCTGCAGCATGTGCTCGACACGATTTACCATCCGCAGAAGCCTCGTCCGTCACATCGGCTCGATGCCAACACTACGGGCGTGGTCGTCGTCGCAAGAACGCGCTATTTCGCTGGACAGATCCAGGAGCAGTTCGCGCGTGCGCAGGTGGAGAAGGTCTACCTTGTCCGTGTGAAGGGCCATCCGGATGCGGACGAATTCACTTGCGATGCCCCCATCAGCAGTGATGCCGGCAAGCTGGGCTCGAGAACGGTTGACCAGGACTCGGGCCTGCCCGCACGTACGCAGTTCAGGGTCCGGCAGCGAATCGCGGATGGCACCGCACTGCTGGAAGCGCGGCCGCTGACCGGCCGGACGAATCAGATCCGCATCCACCTGGCGCATCTGGGTTACCCGGTCTGTGGGGACCCGGCCTATCTGGCGGGCAGCCTGCTCGGTGAGAGTCAGACTTTGGAGGTCGATGCCCCGCCGCTCTGCCTGCATGCCTGGCGTATCGGGTTCAGGCATCCTTTGGACCAAAAGAGGGTGACGTTTACCGCGTCGGCACCTGCTTGGGCGAGTACGGCCGTCCTGCGAGCAGCCGGGTAGCCAGCCGTTGCACCCTCCGGGACTGGCTGGTGCGTATGTACTCTCAGATACACGCGCATTTCACGCCTGGGAGAAGGTCCATGTCCCTACCCGCCCGTCTCGTCGCTACAGCCGCTATTGCCTGCCTGTCGCTCTGCACCTTGCCACACGCAGTGGCGTCCGGACCGCAGCTGAGCCTTCCCTCGTTCGAGCATTTGCAGCATCTGGCGACGGATTCCGTAAACATCACGATCGGCCGAAGTACCCTCGGTATCGTTTCGTGGGCCTTGAGCCACTCTGAAGATCCCGAGGACCGCGAGGTCCAGAACGTGCTGCAGGGCTTGAAGTCGATCTACATCCGCAGCTTCAAGTTCTCCGCCGACCATCAGTACTCGACATCGGACATTGACTCTGTCCGCAGCCAGTTGTCCGCGCCCGGATGGAACGCGCTGGCACAGATACATCAGCAGGGCGATCAAGCGGAAAATGTCGACATCTACGTCTCGACGGAACGCCAATTCGTGAATGGGCTGGTGGTCGTCGCCAGCGGTCCGCGCGAGCTCACGATTGTGAATATCGTGGGCTCCGTCGATCCCGCAAAAGTTGCCCTGCTCGGCGGCCGCTTGGGTCTGCCTGCGCGCCTTGGTCTGCCTGCTCTGCCCATGTAGCATCGTCACGGCGGTTCAGATGCAGGCTGCCCATCATTGCCAAAGATTGAGCCACGCGAGCCGGATGAGCTGCTTGCCGCCGCGCGCGCCGGCGAGAGCGATGGATTTGCGGCGCTCGTCCGACTGCACCAGGCGCGCGTTTTCGGCATTGCCCTTCGCATGCTGACGGACCGGGCACTGGCCGAGGATCTGGCGCAGGAGGTTTTTCTGCAACTCCACCGCAGCGTCCGCTCGCTCGATTCGCACCAGCACCTGGTGTTCTGGTTGCGGCAGGTAACCACACGCCGTGCAATCGATCAGCTTCGCCGAGAGTATCGTACGCAGACCCTCAGGATCGACGAGAGCCTCGGGCTCGTGGCTGCCGAGAGTGACGCCGACCCTTTGTTGCGACAACATCTTCGGTGGCTCATTGGCAGATTGGCGCCCATGCCACGCGCCATCCTGCTGTTGCGATACCAGGAGGACATGGATCCACTCGACATCGCACAAACCCTTGCAGTTCCAGTCAACACGGTGAAGAGTCATCTGAAGCGCTCGCTGGCAGCGCTGCGCATGCAGTTGTCGGCTCGCGCGCCGATCGATGAGAGTGGTGAAGCGTGAACGAAGAGTTCGATGAGCAGCTGCGTCGGGCACTTCGCCCGGTCGATCCGGGGGAAGATTTCACCGCTCGCGTCCTGGCTCAGATTTGCGCCAATCCGCGCAATTTGCGTGCGCGCTGGCGGCGCGCGGCGTGGATTCCCGCGGCCCTCGCCGCGTCGCTCCTGCTGGTCATTGCGGGTGTTTACGAGTGGCAGCAACAGCAGAAGGAAGCGGGGCTTGCTGCGCGCGCACAGGTGCTCGAGGCACTGCGTGTCACCAGCCGAAAGTTGGATCTCGCCTATCGACTCATCAACACGTCCCGGCCCGCGTCGGATCGCGATTCTGGCGCCTGACGTATGCGGGAGGCTATGGGCAAACTCGTTGCGACGCTGCTGATGGTGCTGGCCTCGCTGCCGGTGTTTGCAGCCGCGCCAGCGGGTCAGCTCGCGTTACCTAGCCTCGAATCACTCGAATCGCAGGCCAAAGACTCAGTATCGATCTCACTCGACGCTTCACTCCTTTCCGTGGCCGCGCGGTTTCTCGACAGTGGTCAGGCGGAAGATCGCGCAGTGAAGGACATCATCGCGGGTTTACAGGGTGTTTACGTCAGGAGCTTCACGTTTGATCATGCGTTCGTCTATCCGACGAACGCAATCGACTCACTGCGGAAACAACTGCACACTGCCTGTTGGCAATCGGTCATGAGTGTGCGCCAGGGCAAAGAGCAATCCACCGTCGATATTTTCATCTGCCAGCTGCAGCAAAAAGCCCGGGGGCTCGCGATAATCGCGGTCGAACCGCGCGAGCTCACGATCGTGAACATCGTCGGTGCAATCGACTTGGATAAGCTTCACCGGCTCGAGGGGCATTTCGGGATTCCCCGCCTGCCCGAGGCGAAGTAGCCGGCGCCTGTAGGCGGTGATGCGGGCGCCGGTGTAGCATCAGTCGGATGACCCACTATCACATCCGGCCCTGCACGCAGGACGACGCCGCCGCTGTCGCTCGACATCGCGTTGAAATGTTTCGCGACATGGGCGAGGTCCCGACGGATGATCTGGCGCGGGAACTGCTCGACAAATCCACTTCGGCCCTGGCAGCCGCCTTGGCGGATGGCACGTACGTCGGGTGGTTCGCGGTTGATGATCACGGCAACGTGATTGCGGGCGCTGGCGCGCACATTAAGGCGCAGCTCCCCCGGATCTCGCATGATCGGACGCGCGTAGAGGTGACACCAGCACCACTGGTTGTCAATGTATACACCGAGCCCGGATGTCGGGGTCAAGGAATCGCACGGGCGCTGATGCGCATGGTGATGAATTGGGCAGTGACACGCGGAGCGGACCGCGTTGTGCTCCACGCCTCGGATGCTGGCCGGCCACTATACATCTCGCTAGGCTTCCACTCGACAAACGAAATGCGCTGGTTTCCCCCGACGGATTTCGATGACCACTGTGGCGACTGATCCTCGCGGTGCAGAGCCTGTCGCGTTCGATCGCGCCAACGGCTCCGAACCTGAGACGGTGCTGGCAACGCCTGACCGGCTACGAGCACTGCTGCCTCTGGGTGTGCTACTGCTTGCGGGAGGCCTGTCCGCTCTGGGGTTCGCGCCATTGAACCTGTGGCCGCTGACGTTCCTGTCGCTGGCCCTCCTCATACACCACGTGATCGAAGCGAAGCGCCTGCGCCAGGCATTGGCCCGAGGCTGGGTGTTTGGTGCCGCTCATTTTCTGATTGGACTCAACTGGATTGCAACCGCCTTTACTTACCAGGACAACATGCCGGCCTGGATTGGGTGGGCCGCGGTCCTGCTGCTCTCATTTTACCTCGCGCTGTTTCCCGCGCTGGCCGGCGCGCTCGCATGGCGTGTATCGCGCCAACACCGGCTCGGGTTCGTTTGCGTTTTCGCCGCCGCATGGATGTTATCCGAGTGGTCGCGGGCCACTCTGCTGACGGGCTTTGCATGGAACCCACTGGCAGTCGTCTACCTCGAGCTGCCTTGGGCCGCTCGAGGGGCACGCTGGATCGGGACCTATGGCCTGTCGGGGCTGTGGGTACTCACGGCTGGCTTGTTCTGGCTGGGCATGCGGCACAGATGGCGCGCGACGCTCGCCCTCACTCTCGTGTTGGGTGTGATTGCGCTTGCTCTGAGCGACCCCATGGCGCCCGGGCGGGGGATGGTCTTTGGGCAACAGCCGGCGGCGGCGGGAGCGATTCCCTTTCGGATCGTGCAGCCGAACATTGGCGAGGATGAAAAATATGACCCTGAGCAGGCAGAGCGAAACGCACACCGCTATGCCAAGCTGTCCGGCCAGCCCACCTCCGTACCCCGGCTCCTGCTGTGGCCCGAGGGCGCAACGCTACGCTTTCTTGATATTGAGCCGCAAGCCCGAGTGGAACTGGCGGCAGTGCTTGGCCCGCACGATCTATTGGTCACCGGAGGCCCCTCGGTCAAACTGGATCTGCACGGCAATGATGACGTGTATCACAACAGCGTGTTTGCGCTCGACGGGGCAGCTGCTATCCGCTGGCGCTACGACAAGGCGCATCTCGTACCGTTTGGGGAATACCTGCCTGCGCGCGAGATTCTGGGGCGCATTGGCCTGTCACGTCTCGTTCCTGGTGAGGGCGACTTCCTGCGGGGCCCGGGACCTCGCACCTTTGCACTACCCGGCTTCAATTTCCATGGCATGCCTGCATCGGTCGGCGTGCAAATTTGCTACGAAATCATTTTTTCCGGTCGCGTCGTCGATGAGGCGCGACGCCCCACGTTCTTGTTCAATCCTTCCAACGATGCCTGGTTTGGCGCGTGGGGACCTCCCCAGCACCTGGCCCAAGCTCAGTTGCGCGCTATCGAGGAAGGTATAGCCGTGCTGCGCGCGACCCCCAACGGCGTCTCGGCGTTGATCAGTCCGACGGGACGGCTAGTCTCCATAGTTCCAAGCCACCGCGCAGGGCTGATCGATGGATTCATACCGGAGCCGCTCCCGCCAACCCCCTTCTCGAGATTTGGCCTCTGGACCTGCCTGCTGTTTGGCCTTTGTCTAGGCGCCACGGGCATCGTCCTTTCCCGGCGCAGAGCTCCAGGAGCGTCGTAAAGCCCACCGCGGGATGGCGTCGCTATCCGCACTCGCCGCCCAGTAACCCGCTTTTCAGTTCCGGATTCGGCGGGGTTGCACCCAACCAGATGGACATCAGGGCCCGGGAGAAATCCTCGCCTTCGATCGTGCCTTTGGGGACGCCATTGACGGACACTTGCAGGCCGGCATGCGGCAGCCGGATGAACGTGAGTTGCTGCCCGCTCTTCATGTCGGACATCCAGGTGTTGAGTCTCGCGATCCGCGCGCTCAGGCCGGCGGATTGACCAGCGCTGCTGCGATCAAAACCCTCGGCGAATCCTTTACGCACATCCTCGACGCCCACGTTGCGGACGAAGTGCAGTACGAGTTGTTGTGGCGTGTCGGCTTCTATGAGCCGCCTTGGATCCTTCTCGGGTTGCACGACATACAGCGCCGCGACATACACACTGACTTTCAGGAAAGTCGCTTTGCGCACGCCCAGGCCATTGAGGCTCAGGTCGGTGCCGCTCACTTGAACATGTCCGGGGAAGCTGATGTCCCGGCAGGTTTTATCCTGCGCCGCGCAGACACTCGTTGCCAGAAGGCATATGAGCCAGGCGTGCTTCATGTTCTTCGAGCTTCCTTAATCTTTGCGATGTGGATGAGCGCGATACCCAGGGCCCAGGGATAAAAATAAAGCAGCGAAGCGGCCCGCTCGCCGACCGGCAGCGGCGCGGGCGCCAGCAACAGTACCGCTGCGAAAGGGAAAAGTGGAGCGGCGATCCACACGATCCTGGCCCACACCGGCAGTGGAATGAGGATCGAGAGATTTGCAAGCCAGCCGAACAGCAGCGACAGCCCCAGCGCGAATTGCGACAGTGACTCAGGGTGGAGCACGAATTCCACGCCATATTTAACCGCGGCGACGAACGCCCGGGCGCCAATTCCACCTTTATGCAGGCTGGGTGTTATCCATGCGATCGCATAAAGCACCCAACCTGGTATCGCAAGGTGGCGGTAGGCGGGGGGCATTGCGACGTTCACCTCCTCTGTTGCGCAGTTCGGCACGCAACGGCCGCATGCTCATCAGTCCTAAGCATCGCCGCCGCGGGCTGCATTATGCATTCCCCGCCCGGGGCATTCCCCCGGGGGAGGCATTCTTCGCAGGAACCCGATGAACATGGCCGGTGCCCCTCGCCCGTGCCAGAGGGTGATCGGCCATTATGGAGACTCGAACCGGCCCCCTCGCGCAACTCGTTTGTTGGATTATCGCCCGCCCGGCAGCGCGCCCGGCGCCCCTCCAATTGTCATTCCAGACTCATGGGTTTAGCCTTAGCGGCTGCAGGCTGGCGCATGACTAAGTACAAAAGCGAGCCTGTAGTGGGACTGTGTGAACCGGAGTTATCACCAGGAGTTGCTCATGAAAAGATCGAATTGGCTCGCGGCGAGCGCCGCGGCCATGCTCATGCTTGCATGCTCGAGTCAGAAAGCCCCCGCCGAAGAAGCCATCGCCAAGATCGATACCTCACTGGCAGCCATTCACGAACCGGCAGCCAAATACTCGCCCGATACATTGAAGAGCGTCGAATCCCAGGTTAGCGCTCTCAAGCAGAGTTTCACAAAAGGCGACTACAGCAGCGTACTAGCCGCGGCTCCGGCGGTCACTGCGGCCATCAAAGCCCTCCGGGAAGATGCGCTGACGAAGTCGTCGGAAGCGGATGCCGCGCTTGCGAAAATCAAGCAGCAATGGCGGACGTTGACGTACGAAGTGCCTAAGTTGGTCGCCGATCTGCACACACAGGTAGACACATTGTCGAGCGGGCGGGGCCTGCCCAGGGGGGTTACCAAGGCTTCTTTTGCTTCCGCCAAAGACGGTGTTGCTTCGCTGGACGCAATGTGGACTGACGCCAACAACACCGTCTCCAGCGGCGATTATGCGGGTGCGGTAACCAAGGGACAGGCGGTCAAGGACAAAGCAACCGAGCTCATGCACGCGCTGGGCATGAAACCAAGCTGACGCGCGCGCCGGACGGCGGTATCGGGCGCAGCAGCCGCCCGACACCCCTCCCAGGGACAACCGTCCAAAGCTAAAGAATCTGATAGCGGACCCAAGCCGCTTTGCAGTCTCCTTGCGCATCCCGCAATTAGCGAAAAGGTGCGCAGCATGGTTTGGTCATTCCGGTCCGGAAGGTCGCGAGTGGGTCTGGCGGCTCTTGCCGCTGTCACGGTGGGCGGCGGCGCACACGCTTCCGATCATTTAGACACGCCTACAGTGATCGCCGATCCACGGGCCGATATCGGCGACGTTTATGCATGGATGTCGCCCGACGCCCGGCAATTGAACCTCGTCATGAACATTGTGGGTCATACCTTCTCGGACAAGCTTCAATACGTGTTCCATGTCGACAGCGGCGCGCGCTTTGGAGCCACGAGTGCAACCACTACCATCGTCTGCCGCTTCCCCGCCGGGAAGCAGCTGGAGTGTCGGGTCGGAGATGCCGACTACATACGGGGAAACGCGAGCGCTCCGGCAGGCTTACAGGGTCACAATCATCGGTTTCGGGTCTTCGCCGGGCTGCGCGACGATCCGTTCTTCAACAACGTCAAAGGCACGCGGGCGGCGTATGAGAAGGCTTCTCTCGCGTTGCGCAACGGGGCTGGCTTGAACGCTGCAGGCTGCCCGAATTTCGACTCCGCGACCTCGCGGGCCATCCTGAATGAATGGCGACACACCGATGGCGGTCCCGGAACGAACTTTCTGGCTGGATGGACGCCCGCCTCCCTCGTCATTTCGGTGGACCGGGAGATTCTGACCAAGGGCGGCACTGTATTGGCGGTCTGGGGCGCGACCACCGCAGCTGACCGGCAACTCGATCGCCAGGGCCGCCCTCTCACCGGGAATGCGTTACTGGGCCCGCTCGCAGACGAAAATGTGAGTTACCAACTCAAGGAGGAGTACAACGCCGCGACCCCTGCCACTGGGGCGCGGTTCTTGGCAGAGATACAGAAGTCACTGGCACTGTACGATAGCTTCGACGGTCAGTGCGACAATCAACTCCTGGCTGATCGGCAGGCGCCAGCCGCAACGCGCTACCGGCCATTGGCCACTCTCCTTGCGGACGACCGGCTGTGGGTCAACAGCGCGTCCGGCGTTTGCACTCAGCTGTTTGCCGTTGAGCTGGCGAATCTGGCAGGCCGGCGTGAATTGCTGAGCGACTGCGGCGGCAGATCTCCCAACTATGATGCGGTCAATGTCTATCGGTCCTTGTTGGTGGACGCAAGCAATGACAGCGTTGATGATGGAGTTCACCGCGATGAGCGGGTGCACTCTGCCACGGTGTTTCCATTTCTGGCGCCGCCAGATGCGCCAGGCAATGGGAGCAAGAGGCAGGACGGGGACGCATATAAATGACACTCCACAGACCCAGCCCGTTGTGGCCGGAGCGCTCGGCCCCGCTTCGCGCAAGTACGTGCGCCGTGATCTTTGCGGCTGTGGGGATGGCCTGCTCCAGCACTGCAGTCGCACACACGGGCACCGGGCTGGCCGGTGGCTTCGTACCCGGCTTCATGCACCCCTTGAGTGGCCCCGATCATCTGCTTGCCATGATCTGCGTGGGGCTGTGGGGAGCATTCCTCGGCCCGCCGCTGATCCAGGTTCTGCCCATCGTGTTTCCCGTGGTGATGGTGGGCGGTGCGGCGCTGGGCATGCTCGCAGTCCCCGTGCCGCCAGTGGAAATCGGTATAGCGCTGTCAGTGTTGGTCCTGGGAGGTTGCATCGCCTTGGGCGTTCGGGCGCCCGTGTGGGCAGCTTCCCTGATAGTGGCGGCATTCGCTGTATTGCACGGCTATGCACACGGCAAGGAGCTGCCATCGGCGGCCGATCCAATCGGCTACAGCGCTGGCTTTACGCTGGCAACAGGCGCGCTGCATGTGGCGGGTATCGGCATTGGCTGTCTGCGCGATCGACCCGGCGGCACATTGGCTCTTCGCAGTCTGGGTGGACTCATCGGCGCGACCGGTGTCTGGTTCCTCTGCCGGGTGCTCGCCTCTTGAAGACGCAAGTGTTGCTGGCCGTTCTGCTCTGTGGTGCATCTGGGCTACTGCTCGTCATCTTGCCGGCCGTGTGGATTACCAATCGCCGGGTGTTGATTGCGTTACGGGTGCTCGCGAGCTGGCTCATCGCAGTGGCGATGTTAGGTGCGCTGTTGCAGTTTCTGCCCGTCACACCGGGTTATATCCCTGATCACATGGAGTAGGACGCGCACGCGTCCAGACCGAAGATGCCATTACGCTTCCTCGAACGAGCTTGGGTTCTATCAGCCGCGGTCCTCGCTGGAATCTGCGGCACTCCACTGTGCCACGCGCACGACTTCTGGCTGCAACCAGACGAATTTTGGCTACGGCCAGACACTATGACGCCCATGACTGTGCAGGTAGGGCATGGTCCCTTTCGGCAGCGCTCGCCCATCCAGCAGAGCAGGATCGTACGTTTCGCGGCGCTCGCTCCAGATGGGACCCCGATCGACTTGCGCTCTAACCTGCACCTGGGAGGCAACACGGCGGACGCAGACCTGAAGTTCCGCGCCGCGGGCGCATATGTGCTCGTTCTGGAGACCGACGATCGGGCGCAGAGCCATCTTCCTGCCATCCGCTTCAATGACTATCTCAAAGTCGAAGGACTCACGACCGCTCTGGCGCAGCGCGAACGCACGCACCGGATGGACGCGGACGGATCCGAGAACTACAGCCGCCGCGCCAAGTCACTGGTGCAAGTTGGATTGCCCGGCGCGGGCTCACAGATCCAAGTCACGAGGCCACTGGGCCTGCCGCTGGAGATTGTACCGGAGGTAAGTCCCTACCTGCAGCCGCGGCCTGCGAACCTGCCAGTGCGCGTGATCTACGAGGGCCGGCCGCTCGCAGGCGCGCTGCTCAAACTGACCAACCTCGCACAGGATGCCACGCCGCTCGAAACTCATCTGACGGACAACGCTGGCCGTGCAACCTTCAACATGCCGGGTAGCGGAGCGTGGCTCCTCAACGTGATCTGGACCAAAGCGTTGCCGAGCTCGCGCGAGACGGATTTCGAGACAGTCTTTGCGAGTCTGAGCTTCGGGTTCCCCTGACCGCTCGCAAAGCGCGCAGGAGTGCTACTCTTGTCACGCGCGAGGCGCGCTGTACGACCAGAAGCATCCGGAGACATTAATGCCTCGATCAATTTACAGAGGTGTGGCGGCGGCATTGCGGGGAGCACGCGTGTGCCCGGCACTGATTTGCGCGCTCGTGCTCGCGCCTGCCGCGCGCGCCGAGTCGATCCCCGCTAGCGTCCGCGCCTGCGCCCTCGAGACCGATTCGCTCAAGCGTCTCATCTGTTTCGACAGAGAGGTCGCGCGTTACAGCGACCAACCATCAACCGGTGGGGCGACGCAGCCGCCCGCTGGCCTCCCGCCTACGCGCGATCTGCGCTCACAGCCCACCACACCCAAAGTCCCGCCGGGCCCACCGAGGGAGGATCGGTCAGATTCCGCTGAGCAACCCGTCGCTCCCGCGGCTCCCGCCGCGCCCAAACCACCCCGGCATATCGGGGCGCGAATCGTCAGCATCGAGAATTTTCCCGATGCCCTGGTCCTGCACCTCGACAACGACCAGGTGTGGCAACAGATCCAGGAAGCCTCGGCCGACGTGAACCTGCACGCCGGCGACACAGTGTCGATCGACAGGGAGCTCGGATCCTACTGGCTGTCCGGTGGCAATGGAGTTGCCATCAAGGTGAAACAGAAGAAATAGGCGCCCTGCCTAGAACTCCAGCAGTGTGCCGTACCAGGGTTGCTTCGCCTTGTAGTGCGCCATCCTGTCATCCATCGGCGTCAAGTCCCATTTCAGCTTCTCGGCCAGCCACAGTGCCTTGTTCTCGCTGCTGAAGGCGGCTTTGAAGTCGCCGCCGTCAGCTTGCGCTGCGGCCCGGATCTCGTACGCAGTGGGATCGTCATCGACACCGCGGAATACTTCGTTGACCAGGTTCAAGGCGCGCTTGGAATCGCGCGCCTGCTCGCCAGCCGAGGCGGCCAGCAGGGCTGCGAGATACAGCTTGCCATCACGATCGCCGCTGGCGGCCGCCTGCTCCAGCCAGAGTTTGGCCTGCCGCAGCCGTTCCTCATCAGGATTGCCCCGCAGGGCATACATGGCCAACGTAACTTCCGCCGCGGGCTGTCCCGCCTGTGCGGCGCGGCGCAGCCAATCGAGACCCTTGTTGACGTCGCAGTCACATCCCCAGCCCTTGAGCAGGCTGTAGCCCACCTGGAACTGTGCCAGCGGAGTGCCGGCCTGCGCGGACTTCAGGAACCACGGCAGTGCTTCGCTGCGCGGTTTCTTCAGTTGTGGCAAACCCACCAGGAGCATTCCATACAGCATCTGGGCGCCCGGATCGCCGCGCTCGGCGCGCGTCAGTGTCTCCTTTACGAAGACGTTCAACCTGGGGTAGTCGCGTGCGGTCGCGCCCCGTAGCTGAAAATTGAAGAAGACAGTGCACGGCCTCGGCGGCTGCCCGGCCGCAGCTGGCGCGAACTCGCTGTGCAACAGGGCTTTGCGCGTGGCTGAGTCGAACATTCCCTGGGGCACGGCATAGATGATGCGCGGCATCCGGCTGCGTCCATCCGGCATCAAGGTAAACTCGATGTACACCTGCCCTTCTATTCCCTTTCGCACGGCTTCCGGCGGATATAGATCATCGGGGTAGCTTCCAAGTGGATAACACCGGTGCGGATCACCGAGGCTAGCTGCCTCCCCTTCGACGATTTTCGGATTCAGCCGGGCATCGAGTACCGCATTGCCAAACTGCCCCGCGATGTCAGCCGCGACTTTCTCGGAACCAGGCGCGAGCAGCGGACGCAGCTTCTGCGCAAGCGTCTTGGCTTTCTCCAGTCCGTTCTGCGCCGCAAGCGACGCCCAGGCGTACGCGTAGATTTCGCTCTGCCGGGTACCCTCGCCCCTGTAATACATCACCGCAAGATCGTACTGCGCGGTGGGCTGTCCGAGCTCGGCCAGCTCACGGAAATCATGGTAGGCCGTCGCGTAGTCACCCTTCTGATACGCGCCGCTGGCGCCGATGAGATCGGCGCGCGCCGGCCGGACAAAAAATGTCGCCAACAGGGCGAGGAAAATCGGCCGGGCCATGCTTGATGTTGTTCTTCTTGTTGGCGTCCGCTGCATGCCTCACCTATGGTCCATTCCCGCCGCGGGCGTCAAGTGCGGTTGAGCCCCTTGAACCGTCCCGTTGCGGAGAGATTCTCATCTGCCGACTGAGCCGTCCAGTGCTCGTTGCGGCGGGCTACAAAGGAGCTGTCTGATAACTCTTCGAGGGAGCCCGCCTTGGCGAACAGGAATCCCTGGCCCGCGACGCAACCGAGCTCGAGGAGCGAGGCAACCTGCGGCTCGAGCTCGATGCCCTCGGCTACCGTATCCAGTCCGAGCGTCTCGCCCAACGTGATGACCGCGCGGGCGAGCTCGGGGCCGTTCTCGGAATTGGTGAGGCGGCTGACGAAGGAACGGTCGATCTTCAGAATGTCGATGGGAAAGCGGTGCAGGTAGGACAGGGATGAATAGCCCGTACCGAAGTCATCGATGGCGAGCCGAACCCCCAGTGCTTTCAACTCTTGCAGACGCTCGAGGTTGGCATCGGTATTGTACATAATCGTGCTTTCAGTCAGCTCGATCACGAGATTCGCAGCCTCCAGCCCCGAGCTGGCCAGAGCGGCGGCGACATCGTGGGTCAACTCGCCGTGTTGTAGATGGCGCCCCGATATATTGACCGCAACCCGCAGACTCGTGCCACCTGCAACGCGACCTCGCCACGAATACAGCGCGCGGCATGCCTCCATGAGCACCCATCGCCCGAGCTTGACGATCTGGCCGGATTCCTCGGCGATCGGGATGAACTGATTCGGCATCAGGATGCCGGCGTCCGGGTGGCGCCAGCGAACCAACGCTTCCACGCCGAGCAGACTGCCCGTGCCGAGATCGACAATGGGCTGATATTCGAGGAAAAACTCCTGTTCAGCGAGGGCGCGGCCGATGTCCGCCTCCAGACGCAGCCGCTCGTGCAACACATCCTGCATTTGCGGCTCGAAGAGCGCGTACCGGTTCTTGCCTGCTGCCTTGGCATGGTACATGGCTATGTCAGCATTACTGAGCAGCGACTCGGTGCCCGCCGCCGAGGTGGAGAACGCCACGCCGATGCTGGCCGCAACTCTAACTTCAACGGCATTGAGCACAAACGGCACGCCCAGTGTCTCGATTAACGAGTCAGCCAGCCGCTGCACCTCGGCGGGGGCGGAGATTCTTTCCAGCAGGACGGCGAATTCATCGCCTCCCAACCGGGCTACCGTGTCCGAGGCGCGCGTATGCTTGACGATACGCTGGGCAACCGCCTGCAACAGACGATCGCCTGCATCGTGCCCCAGGGAATCATTGATGGTCTTGAAATTATCGAGGTCGAGGAACAACACCGCGACCGAGCAGTGGCCGCGCTGCGCCAGTATCAGGGCATGTTGCACGCGGTCTTTGAACAGAGTGCGGTTGGCCAGTAGTGTCAGCGGATCATGGAAGGCCATCTGGCGCAACTGTTCTTCGAGCGCCTTGCGCTCGCTGATGTCTCGAAAATTGAGCGCGAGGCCACGCACGGCCGGGTCCTCTGTCAGATTGCTGCCGACGCTCTCGAGAACGTAGCGCGTCGCGCCGCGCTCGATAGCCAGCTCCACCGGACCGACGGTTCCGCTCGATGTCGCGGCAATCTCTGTGAGAAGCGTTCGCAGGCGCTCGCTATCCGGACCAGCCCAGACATCCAGCAGGTTCTTTCCCGTAACTTCCTCGGGCTTGAACCCCAGCGTGCGCTCACACGCCGGCGAGACGAAACGCAAACTGCCGTCCGCCTCCACGATCATGATCACATCGGAAGCATTTGCGATCAGTGAAGCGAAGCGAGCCTCAACCATGCGCGCCGCGCGCTTCTCGCGCACCAGCGCATCGCCACGCAGAATGACACCCTGCCGCACCATCAGAAGCAAGGTGAGAGTGAATACGACCATGGTCATCATGGCCGCCGGACCACCGATTTCCCCGCGGCTGAAATAAACCAGCACGAGAAGTGCCGTGAGCATCGCGGCATACGGCAGCGAACGCGTTAGGGTATCTGACGTGTTGGACATTGTTCTGGTTGGGCGCGCCGCAGTGCGCATCTGCTCGCGTCCGGCGGCGGCCAGAGGCACGTAACATATGACGTACAACACATCCTGAAGATCACCCGAAACGTAGTAGCCGCCAACCTTGGCGAGCGACCAGAGGATGTCGGCGAGAAACATCGTTGCAAATCCCGTCATGAGCAACAAGGGAATCCGCCGCCCTTCGGCGCCTGTCAGCAGCAGCACTCCCAGCATGAGCAGCACCACACAGTCGAGCCCGGCGTAGGCCTGGCTCAGTCCCTGCTTGAGAGCGTCCACCTCGGTATGCAGCGATGCGGGGCGGATTACCAGGAACCAGAAGAACGTGCCGAAGCCGACCACGAAGATGGTTGCATCGAGGCAGAGTTGGATCCATGGCACCCGGATCGCGGCGGCACGTATCAACAGCAGCGCCGTGAGCAACATCGCGGGATAAAACGCGCAGAAAAACAGATCGGCGGGTCCGGGGAACGGGTCCACGTCCCGCAACCAGCTGCTCACCGTGATGACCGTGCCCGCCAGGTACAACAGGAGCGCGACCGACAGGCAGGTCCAGGCCTGCCGCAGCGGCCGGGACCGGCTGCGCCGGGCCGCGGTGAACGCCAGGAGGGCCGCCACCAGGTCCGCGGGCGCATCGGACAGGAGTCCGACGAAATGCGTGACCCGTGTACCGCCGATTCCGGCGAGCATCCAGATACAGCACACGGTGACGTACGCCACGAGTCCGACGAGGAGCCGGTCGACCCAGCGCGGCGCGGTAGCCAGGCGGGGTGGTGGCCGTCGTGTTAGATTCCTGTCCACTGTAAATGTTGCGTTGCGATAGACGGGGGGAGTGGCGTTCCACTATCGTATCGGCCCCGGGGGGCTCGAATCTGAGGCACGGGTCGAATCCCGGTGCTGCCAATGAGCTCCTGCGTGACACAGTTCTCGTGCGGATTCACTTACACGTGACGGATGTGACCCATGAAGCGACTTCTCCCGGCACTCCTCGCGGGCACGCTCGCCTGCACCTTGGCCGCTGGCGGCGGCACTGCTGCCGCGCGCACCGACACGGAAAACTCCGCGCTCGTGACGAAAGTGCTGGCGGACATGCCGGTCATCGACGGGCACAACGATTTGCCCTGGGAGATTCGCGACCGCTTTGCCTCGAATGTCGGTGCAGTCGATCTGAAGCAAAATACGTCGCTGTTACCGCGCGCCGCGAACGCACCTGGTGATGAGGCGCCCCTAATGACCGATATCCCCCGCCTGCGCTTGGGGGGCGTCGGCGCACAGTTCTGGTCGGTGTGGGTACCCACGGATTCCCGGGACGCCACCGCGGTGCAACTGACGCTCGAGCAGATAGACCTGGTCAAGCGAATGGTGGCGCGGTATCCGGGTGATTTCGAAATGGCCTATACCGCGGCCGACATCGTGCGCATCGAACACGCCCACCGCATTGCCTCATTGATCGGCATCGAGGGCGGGCATCAGATCAACAACTCGCTGGCGAGCCTGCGCCAGATGTATGAGCTCGGTGCGCGTTACATGACATTGACCCACTCGCTGAATACAGCGTGGGCCGACTCCGCAACCGATGCACCCGTTCATCATGGCTTGACGGCGTTCGGCCGGGCGGTGGTCGGTGAGATGAACCGCCTGGGAATGCTCGTCGACCTGAGCCACGTGTCGCCCCAGACGATGAAGGATGCGCTGTCCATAACGCAGGCACCCGTGATTTTTTCCCACTCCGGCGCGCGCGGACTGATCGATCATCCGCGCGACGTACCGGATGATGTGTTGGCGCTGGTCGCGCACAATCACGGTGTGGTGATGGTCAACTTCTTTCCGGGTTATGTTTCCCAGGAACGCGCCCGCTGGGATGCCGAGCTTGCGGCCGAAAAGGCGCGCGAGGCGGCCCCGCCCTTTACGGGACTCTTCATCGGGCAGCCTGACCGGGCGGCCGCGGCGATGGCGCAGTGGCTCGCGGCACATCCGCAGCCCCTCGTCACACTCGCCATGGTGGCAGACCACATCGAGTATGTTGCCCGGCTGGCCGGCAAGGATTCTGTGGGATTGGGCTCTGACTTTGACGGCATCCCGGATACACCGGCGGGGCTCGACGGCGTGGACAAGTACCCCGCCCTGCTTGCCGAGCTCGCCCGGCGCGGCTGGAGCCACGATGACCTCGTCAAGGTCTCGGGTGGCAATCTGCTGCGCGTGTTGCGGGACGCCGAGTCAGTCGCCCGACGCCTGAAGACGACAGTGCCATCGATCGCGACACTCGACATCGACAGGAAGATGGACCGGAAATCAGCTCAGTAGTGCGCCAGGTTCGAGCGATTGATATCGGCAATACTATGCGCGCCGGTCAATGTCATAGCCACGCGCATTTCGCGGGAAATCAGCTCGAGCAATTGCAGGACGCCGGGCTCGCCGCGCGCGGCCAAAGCGTACAGCCACGCGCGCCCGAGGAGCACGCCCCTGGCACCGAGCGCCAACATTCGAACGACATCCAGGCCGGATCTTATCCCGGAGTCCGCCAACACGGTGAGGCGGTCGCCAACCGCATCCGCGATCGCCGGCAGAGCGCGCGCGCTGGATAATACCCCATCGAGCTGGCGCCCTCCGTGGTTGGACACGACTATGCCGTCTGCACCGATGTCGGCGGCGGCGCGTGCGTCCTCCGGATCGAGGATGCCCTTGAGGATGAGGGGCCCTTTCCAGCTGGCGCGAATCCAATCCAGGTCCTTCCAGACGATGGAGGGATCAAAGTTGGACCCGAGCCATCCCATGTAGTCATTCAAGCCGCTCGCCTTACCCAGCACAGGCTCGAGATTGCCCAGCCGATGCGGACGGCCGTTCAGCCCCACGTCCCAGGCCCAACCGGGCTTGCCGATTGCCTGCAGCATTCTGCGCAGCGGCGCCCGACGGCCTGACATGCCCGAATGCGCATCGCGATAGCGGGCGCCGGGTACTGGCATATCCACGGTGAACACCAGCGCCTGGACTCCCGCCGCCTGCGCAGTCGCAAGCAGATCGCGCATGAAAGCGCGGTCACGCAGCACATAGAGTTGGAACCAGACGTGCTCACTGCCCGCAGCTTTCACAACTTCCGCGAGCGAGCAGAGTGATACCGTGGACAGGCAGAACGGAATGCCCACCTTGCGGGCAGCTTGCGCCGCCTGAGTTTCGCCCCGGCGGCGGTACATGCCAGCAATTCCGACAGGCGCCAACATCACCGGCAACGGCCGTTCGCGTCCGAACAGCGTGGTCTTCAGATCGACTTCGCCACCGCCCTTCAGCACCCGCTGCCGAAGCGGCACTTCGGCCAGATCCAGCACATTGCGTTGCAGTGTGTGCTCGCTGTAGGCGCCGCCATCGGCGTAGTCGAAAAGGAACCGCGGCAGACGCCGGCGCGCCGCCTCACGAAAATCGAGGGTAGAGGAAATGATCATCCTGGCGGCACCGGGGCATCCGGGCGGATCAAACCGGCCGCGCGCAGGTCGGCCCACAATTGCCGCGGCAGCGCACATTTGAGGTAATCGGCGGCCTGCCTCACCTGCTCGCGTGTGCCCGTCCCGGCGATCACCGTCAGAACCTGAGGATGACTCAAGGGAAACTGCAGGGCCGCGGCCGGCAGCGGCACGGCGTGCGCTTCACAAATCTGTTCGATCGCGGCTGCGCGAGCGATGACTTCCCGCGGCGCGGCCGCATAGTTGTAGTTGATCGCGCCCGCTTGCCGCACGCCCGTGGCGAGAATGCCGGAGTTGTAGGGACCGCCGACAATTACTCGAACCCCGCGCCGCTCGCACAGCGGGAAGAACGTATCCAGCGCACCCTGCTCCAGAAGCGTGTAGCGTCCCGCAAGCAGCACGAGATCGAAGTCTGCATGCGCGAGCGCTTCTTCGCAGACCTGAGTTTCGTTCACTCCAATTCCGATCGCGCCCACGGCGCCGGACGTGCGTAGCTCACTCAGGGCCCGGTAGCCGCCCTGCATGAATTCCGCGAACCGGCGCGGATGATTATCTGCGTGTGTCACGCGACCGATATCGTGAACAAAGAGAATGTCGATACGCTTGCGTTGCAGGCGCCGAAGACTTCCTTCGTAGGTGCGCATCACGGAATCGTACGTGTAGTCGAATTCGCTCTCGTACGGTTCCGGTGTGACAAACCCTTGCCGTGGGACTGTGGTATCGATCCCGGTACGGGGAGCGAGCTTGCGGCCCACCTTGGTCGAGACTATCAACCGCTCCTGCGGATCGAGCTCGCGCAAGGCCGTCCCGAGTCGCTTTTCGCTCAACCCGAAGCCGTAGTGTGGGGCCGTATCGAAGTAGCGGACCCCGTTCTCGACGGCTGCCCGGGTGGCATCCTCTGCCACTTCGTCCGCAACGGGTGCATAGAGATTCCCGAGGACTGCCCCACCGAATCCAAGCGGCCCGAAAGTCTCACGGTTCAGCGTGAGTGTCAGCTTCATCGATCAGCCCCAGGCCCGCGCGCACGCGAGACCAGTAAACCGCGCGCGGCGAGATTGCGCATGAGCGCCGTGATTCCGAAATTCCAGGGTGGAGCGGCGTCGCATGTCACCACCGTGTTGATTAGTGTACCTAACCTCTCGGACGAGACCCGCACCACGTCGCCGACCTTGTGTGTAAACCCGCGGCCCGGCTCATCGCGATCCTCGACAGGGGCGAACAGGGTACCCAGGAACAACACGAAGCCGTCCGGATACTGGTGATTGTCATTCACGGTCTGTGCGACCAGGTCCAAAGGATCGCGGCTGATGTCGCGCATGGTGCTGCGGCCCTCGAGCCGAAAGCCCTCCGGGCCGCTGATCTGCAGCTCCACGACGGCCTCCCGCACGTGATCGAGTGTGAAGTCCCGGTCGAAGAGACGGATGAACGGGCCGATGGCGCAGGAGGCGTTGTTGTCCTTCGCCTTACCCAGCAGCAAAGCGGAACGTCCTTCGATATCCCGTAGATTCACATCGTTGCCGAGAGTTGCTCCGGCAATTGTGCCATCCGGGGTAACAACCAGCACAATCTCGGGTTCAGGGTTGTTCCATAGGGAGTCGGAACGGATACCGATCTTTGCGCCCCAGCCCACCGAGGACAACACGGGCGCCTTGGTAAACACCTCCGCATCGGGGCCGATCGCGACTTCCAGATACTGCGACCACAAGCCCTCGGCGATGAGCGCCGCCTTCAGCCGCGCGGCGGCTTCCGATCCAGGCTCGACCGCAAGAGCGTCGAGGCCGACGCGGGCAGCCAGGTTTGCCCGGATTCCCTGCGCCATGGCGAAATTGCCGCGTGCCCTCTCATCGATCACACGCTCGAGTGCGGACACGGCGAACGTTACGCCGCTGGCCTTGATGACCTGCAGATCGATCGGGGACAGCAGGTTGAGGGTCAATGACTCGAGTGGACCCAGATCCACTGCGTGGCGCGGGTTGATTAGATCAGGCTGTGCAACAGCCTCAGCGACGGTAGCCGCCGCGCTTGACAGATCAAAGACACGTCCGTTTTCGATGAGAACCGGCGTGGGACCCTGCGGAAGCTCCACGCGTCCTAGCAGCCGGGCTTCCCGCCAGTCCCCCGGCAGATTTTCGCTCAGCAAATCTTGTCCCTCCTGCGCAGGCATTGACATACAACTCGCCATGACTGATATAGCACAGCCTGTGACGATCATCGATTCCCACGTACATTTCTGGCGGATAGGAGGCCCGGGACAGACATGGCCTGGCCCGGACCTGCAAGCGCTGTATCGAGACTTCGGTCCGCCTGAGCTGCGGGAGGCGCTCTGTACCGCGGCGGCGGCCGTAGCGCCCGATTCGAACTCGACAGCGCAGGTCCAGAGTGTCGTTCTCGTGCAGTCGCAGCCTGACGATCGGGACACCGATTGGCTGCTTGGGCTTGCCGCCACTTTGCCGCTCGTAGCGGCGGTGGTCGGCTGGGTGGATCTGGCTTCGCCCTCGGCCCCCGCGCGGATTGGCGAGCTCGCGCGTGAGCCCAAGTTGCGCGGCTTGCGGCCAATGTTGCAGGCAATCGAAGACACACAGTGGCTGCTCAGAGCCGAGCTCGAGCCCGCATTGCACGCAATGGCTCAACATGGCTTGCGCTTCGATGCCCTGATACAGCCGCGTCACCTGCCGATGCTGCTGGAGTTCGCGCGGCGCTGGCCGAAACTGCCGATCGTCATCGATCATGGCGCGAAGCCCAGAATCGCCTTGGGCGAAATCGAGCCGTGGCAGGCCCAATTGGCCGAACTGAGCTTTTGTCCAAACGTCTACTGCAAGCTGTCGGGACTGCGAACGGAGCAGGCTGCCGGAGCCCCGAGCGCCGAACTCGAGCCCTACATGCGCTGCCTCATGACTTCTTTCCAGGACCGTCTCATGTGGGGCAGTGACTGGCCTGTGCTGCTCGAGAGTGGTGACCGGTATAGCGAGTGGCTGCAGACAGCGATGCGCGCAGCGCTGACGCACGGGACCGCAAGCGGGCGGCCGGCTCTGCAATCCCTGTTCAGGGAAGCTGCCAGCCGATTCTACGGACTCAGCTGAGGCTGGCAGCCTGTCTGATTCGTGCCCTTTGCACGAGCGGCGCGAGCGCAACCCGCCGGTCAGAGCATCAGGCGACCTCGGCCCCCAATACCGCCTTGACCTCCAGAAAGTCCCGCAGGCCGTGCTCGCCCCATTCACGGCCATTGCCCGATTTCTTGAAGCCGCCGAATGGTGTGTTCATGTCACCCGCGGCTCCATTGATGGTGACCCTGCCGGCGCGGATTCGCCGGCCAACCCGGCTTGCGTGCGCCACGTCCTTTGACCAGACGTAGGCGGCGAGACCATAGGGAGTGTCATTGGCGATCCTGATCGCCTCCTCCTCGTCCCGGTAAGGCAGGATGGCCAACACCGGCCCGAAGATTTCCTCGCGGGCGATCACCATGTCATTGTTGACATTCGAGAAGATCGTCGGCCGCACATAGTAGCCCTTGCTCAAGCCCTGCGGCCGTCCCTCGCCACCGATGACGAGCTTTGCGCCCTCCGCGATGCCCTTGGAGATGTAGCCCTCGACGCGCTCGAACTGCAGCCGGGACACGACCGGTCCGATCTCGGTCTCCTGCGCGGTGGGATCGCCCACCGTCACCTTTTCGGCAACCTGCCTGGCGAGCGCCTCCACTTCGGCCAGGCGATTCGCGGGCACCAGCATGCGTGTAGGGGCGTTGCACGACTGCCCGGAATTCTCGAACACGTGCCTGACGCTCGCCTTCACAGCCCGCGCAAAGTCAGCATCGTCCAACAGGATGTTGGGTGACTTGCCCCCGAGCTCCTGGTGCACACGCTTTACGGTGGCCGCTGCCAGCCGCGCCACTTCGGTGCCGGCGCGAGTCGAGCCGGTGAACGACACCATGTCGACATCCGGATGGGCGGCGAGCGCGGCACCGACCTCGATGCCGGTTCCGTTGACGAGATTGAATACGCCCTTGGGCACGCCGGCTTCGTGCAACACCTCGGCCCAGATGATGGCACTGAATGGCGCGAATTCCGATGGCTTCAGAACCATCGTGCAACCCGCGGCCAGCGCGGGTACAACCTTCGCCGCCACCTGGTTCATCGGCCAGTTCCACGGTGTGATCAGAGCGCACACACCAACGGGCTCCAACACGAGCCTGGTTGAGCCGCGGCGCTCTTCGAACTCGAAAGTCTCGAGCACGTCGAGCATCGCGCTGATGTGTCCAACACCGATCCCCGCCTGCGAGCCGTTTGCGAGTTTGGCCGGCGCACCCATTTCGTCCCGGATGGCGTTCGCGACCTCGGCGTAACGTTTCTTGTAGACCGTGAGAATGTTCTGCAACAGAGCGCGCCGCTCCTCGCGCGTGGTCTGCGAGAAAGTGTCGAATGCACGGCGCGCTGCCGCAACGGCCCGGTCCACATCCGCCGCGCTCCCCATCGAGATTACGCCAGCGGGTTCTTCAGTCGCCGGATTGATGACATCGAAGTCGTTGCGCGCGGCAGGGTCGACCCACTGACCGTCGATGTAAAACTTGCGGTATTCGTACGCCATGACAGTCCTTACTACGGCTCTATGCTTTCGAGGGTATCCTAAGTCTTCATCCCGTTGCGGTCTATGAGGATACCCATGGCGCTCCTGAACGCCCTGAAAGGGTGGACACCGGCCCAGAAAAGCGTGGTCACCGCGAGTTTTCTCGGCTGGTCGCTCGATGCATTTGATTTCTTCCTGCTGGTGTTCGTGCTGAAGGATGTGGCGAGCGAGTTCGGGGTGGAGAAGAAGCAGGTGGCCGCGGCGATCATGCTGACCCTGGCTTGCAGGCCGCTCGGCGCCTTCATTTTTGGCCGCCTGGCAGACCGCTTCGGGCGCCGGCCGGTGCTCATGCTCGACGTCGGCCTGTATTCCATGCTCGGCCTGGCCACGGCGTTCGCGCCCAACCTTACGGTATTCCTGCTGATCCGCGCCCTGTTCGGTGTCGCCATGGGCGGCGAGTGGGGAATCGGCGCCTCTTTGACGATGGAATCGGTAAAGCCCGAAGCGCGGGGCGTCGTCTCCGGCCTGCTGCAGTCAGGCTATCCGACCGGGTATCTGCTGGCTTCCGTCGTCTATGCGGCGCTGTTCAACACGATCGGCTGGCGAGGGATGTTCATGGTTGGAGCATTACCGGCGCTGCTCGTGTTCTACATCCGCCGCAATGTCCCCGAATCGCCCGCGTTTGACCCGCAACGGGCACGTAGCAGCGATATTTTCGCGATTTTGCGCAAGCACTGGCGCATAGCTGTTTACGGCATCCTGCTGATGACCGCATTCAATTTTTTCAGCCACGGGACACAGGATCTGTATCCCACGTTCCTGCAGGTGCAGCACGGGTTCGATGCACACAAGACCGGCACGATCGCCATCATCTACAACATCGGCGCGATTCTGGGCGGCTGGATTTTCGGGACCTGGAGCCAGACCTCGGGCCGCCGCCGCACGATCATCACTGCCGCCGCACTGTCGCTGCCAGTTGCCTACCTCTGGGCGTACTCCGCGACCATGGGGGGCCTCGCGGTCGGCGCGTTCCTCATGCAGCTGTGTGTGCAGGGAGCGTGGGGCGTGATCCCGGCACACCTGAATGAAATTTCGCCAGCGGATGCGCGGGCTACCTTTCCAGGCACGATCTATCAGCTGGGCAACCTGATCGCCTCGTCCAACGCGGTTTTGCAGACAACTATCGCGGAAAACCACGGCGAGAACTATGCGTTTGCGCTCGCGAGCGTTGCGGTGGCGGCGGCTGTTGCAATCGCAACCCTCGCAGCGGTCGGGCGCGAGGCGCGGGATGCGAAGTTGAGTTAGGCTGAGCGTGCGGCGGGGCTGCGCCGGATCACAAAAGCAAGCGGCTTCAGGACTTACTGAAGTCCGCCGCCATCAGCTCGCGAATGCGCCCGCGCTGTGGCTCATCAATGGGCGTTTGCTCGAGCAGCGATAGCAACTTCTCGCGCGAAACTATCCGGCGACGGGCGAGCTCGCGGGTAAAAGCCAGATCCTTCTCACGCGCGGCAACATACTTTGCTATAGCAAGATCGTGCGGCTCGAGACATAGCCCCTTGACGCCTCCAGTGTCCCCTGCCGGCAGGTTGACCAGCCTGCCCTTCCACCCCTTCGGCAGGGTGGCGGTCTTTTCATCGACCGGATCGACGTAGAAGCCAAAGCTCTCGTGAAACGGAGAATCGACACCGATGACGTTGAGCCATGCCGCACGGTCAGTGTCTTTGGTCGCGATCAGATCGACCTCGAACGAAGTCAGTATTTCGTCGGCAATGTCCGGATGCTTGCCATGCAGAGATTGGCTGCCGATGATGATGAATTGCTTCTCGCCGGTGATGCGCCCGGCTGCACGCAGCGCGTGGTCAACCTGCTGCTTCTTCATTGAGTTTCCTGACCTCCTCTTTAGGAAGCAGGCCCACAAACGGTGCCGATTGGCGCAGTCGGATTGCATTCTCGTCACGGCCGAGCATTGTTGCGAAGAGCGTCCCATCGTCCTCGGACCGGGCGATGTCCTCCCACTCCCGATAGGCTCGTCCCCAGACGCCCTGAGCCTTCCAACGATGCAGATTCGCAAGAATCTGCGCCCGAATCTCGCGAGGCGTGAACCGCCGCACGACCGCAAGGGAAATCGCCCTTCTGTGCTCGTCCAGCTCCTGGTGAGTAAATCCGCCGCGGGCCGGTGGATGAAGGCCGCGCTCAGTCAGATTCAATGAATCCCCTTCCCGCAAGCCCCATGCCTCGAGCGTTGTCTTCGGGAGCAGTACGCCCAGGGAATTGCCGATACGCCGTAAGGGGACCTTCATTCCTTGATTATAACTAGTTATTACATCGTGTCAAACGACGTGTTTGTGCGTCTGGCGACATGGCACCCCCGTGGATTTCGGGTAAAGTCGCCGGTCTGAAAATGGACGACATTGCTGCAAACGCCGAAGTGACCCCTGCGCTGCCGAAGGGTGGCCCCCGTAAGGCAGCGGTTCTATTCATCTTCGCCACCGCGCTGCTGGACGTGATCAGTCTCGGCATCATGATTCCGGTGCTGCCGAACCTCGTGAAGCAATTCGCCGGAGGCGATACGGCGCTCGCTGCCCAGTACACCATGGCCTTCGCACTCACCTGGGGCCTGATGCAGTTCTTCTTCAGTCCCGTGGTCGGCATGCTGTCGGACCGTTTCGGGCGTCGCCCGGTGCTGCTGTTGTCAATTTTTGGCCTGGGCGTGGACTATGTGTTCATGGCGCTGGCGCCAACGTTGAAGTGGCTCTTTGTGGGCCGCGTGATCAACGGTATTACCGCTGCGAGTTTTTCCACGGCGAATGCCTATGTCGCCGACGTTACCGCCCCCCAAGAGCGCGCCAAGGCGTTCGGCATGTTGGGCGCAGCCTTCGGTATCGGATTTCTCGTCGGGCCTGCCATTGGCGGTGCGCTCGGCAACATCAACCTGCGGCTGCCGTTCTGGGCGGCGGCAGGCCTCGCAGTCTGCAATTGGCTCTATGGATATTTCGTGCTGCCGGAGTCTCTACCACCCTCCCGGCGCACGGCGTCTTTGAACTGGAGCCGGGCTAACCCCGTGGGCGCGCTGGCGTTTCTGCGCGAGCGCAAGAACCTGCTGGGGCTCATTTCCATCAACGTTCTGTATCTCTTTGCCCACAACGTCTTCCCCAGCATCTTCGTCCTTTATGTTGGTTACAGGTTCAACTGGGGACCCTTCGCCGCCGCGGCCATGCTCATCGCCACCGGACTGGCCAACATTGTCGTCCAGACGTTGCTCGTAGGCCGCGTGGTCAAAGCTATCGGCGAGCGCGGGGCGTTGCTGATCGGGCTGTTCAGCGCCATCCTGGCCTTCCTCGTGTACGCCCTCGCCTCAACGCCGCAGTGGTTCTTCGTTGGCGTTCCGGCCGGGGCACTCGGCGCATTGATCATGCCCGGCCTACAGAGCCTGATGTCGCGGCGAGTGGCCGGAAACGAGCAAGGCCGGCTGCAGGGCTTGAATTCGGCCTTCATGGGCCTGACAGCGATCTTCGGCCCCCTGCTGTATCTGTCGACCCTGGCATTCGCGGTCCGGCATGACTCACAGCTGCATCAGCCGGGACTGCCGATCCTGATCGCCGCTGGATTCTGCGCCGCGGCGCTGGTATTGGCCGTGTTGGTGGCCAAACCGGTCGCGGACGTGCACTGACCGCGCGCGGGCCGTGGGCGGCAAACCCGCCGCTACCGGCCTGCGGTGCTGAACTCAGCGGCGTGCCGGCCGCGGGCCCGCGTGATCGGCGGCCGCTGCAGCTGCAAGCCAGTGCTCCAACTTTTCCGCGAGGATCTGCAACGGCATGCTGCCACCGGCCAGGATCTGATCATGGAACGCCTTGATGTCGAATCTCGAGCCCAGGCGCGCCTGCGCGCGATTGCGCAGCGCGAGAATCTCGAGCTCGCCGATCTTGTATGAGAGCGCCTGCCCCGGGTACGCGACGTAGCGCTCCACTTCGGCGGCCGCCTGCGCATCGGTCATGGAGGAATGTTCCGTCATCCAATGCACACCCTGCTCGATGCTCCAGCCCATCTCATGGATCCCGGTATCGATGACGAGGCGATTCGCGCGCAGGATGGCGTAGTTGAGGTGACCGTAGCGTTGCCACGGATCCGAATAGAAGCCCATTTCCTCGCCCAGCGACTCGGCGTACAAGCCCCAACCCTCGACGTAGGCGTTGGTTGAGTCGAAGCGGCGGAACGAGGGTAAATCCTCGCGTTCCTGCGCAATGGACGTCTGCAGATGATGGCCGGGAAGGCCCTCGTGCAACGAGATGGTCGTGAGGTTGAACTTGTCCTGCACTCCGGGAGCATAGATGTTGATCCACAGGATGCCTGGACGCGAGCCGTCCGCAGCCGCGGCCGAGTAATAGCCGTTATCCCGCGACTGTTTGTATGAGTCAGGCAGGGCACGTACCTCGTACGGTGCCTTGGGCAACACGCTGAACAGTTCGCGCAGGTGCCCAACAATTCGCGCGCGAGCATTCTGAAAAGCCGGCAACACGTCCGCGGGCTTATCGAAGTGCTGCGCTGGATCAGCGCGAACGTGGGCAAAGAACTCCGGCAGTGTGCCCTTGAAGCCGACCACGTCCTGGATGCCGGACAATTGCGTCGAGATCCGGCGCACCTGCTCCAAACCGAGCTCATGGATCTCGCGCGGCGCCACATCAGTGGTCGTGTGATAGCGCACATAGTAGCGATAGAGATCCTTCCCGCCCTGCAGCCCTCCCAGTCCGGCCGATTGACGCGCGTGCGGAGCGTACTCTTGGGCGAGATAGTCGTGCAGCCGCTGGTAGGCAGGCTGGATGACCTGCGCGATTTTGATCCGGTAGGCGCTCGAAAGCCGTTTCCGGTCAGCCGCCGGAAAGTCGGCCGGCAGTGTTTCGATCGGGTGCCAGAATTGGGTCCGCTCGGGAGCAATCTTCAGGTGAACTTGCAGCTGTGGCAGCATCCTTTCGACAATGAGCGCCGGCAGGACGATTCCCTGTGTTACTCCTTCGCGCAGGCGTTCGATGGCAGCATCTACCCAGCGCGCAAAACCATCGGCACGCAACAGCGCTTTGTCATAGTCGGCCACTGTCTTGTAGGGAAAGTCGCCTGAGCCCGCCGCCTCAACCGCGTATTGAATGTGCAGACCCTGAAACTGATTGAGCGGCAGGAGCCGCGAAATTTCGAAAGAGCGGCTGGCATAGAAAGCAAGGTCGCTATCCAACCGATAGCGCAGCATGCGATAGCTGAGCTGATCCTCCGCGGACAACTGCACGGGATCGAACTTGCCCGATTCGTCGGAGTAGCGCTGTAGCATCCACAGCATCCGTGCGCGCCATGCGTCGCTTAGCGAGTCGTCGAAGCGCTCCTCGGACGAATAGTCCCCCACGTCGAGGGCCAGCCTGGGGTTGAGGCGCAGCAGGTCCTTCCAGTAGTCCTCGAGCAAGCTGCGAAATGCCAACTGACCGGAGGCGATCTGCGAGCTGGTCCCTGGGGCATGTCCTGCCTCCGCGGTGCAGACAGGGGTGAACACAGCCGCTACGGCCACCACGATTGCCTTGCATAGCCAGGCGCGAAAACGGCCCCCCTTCCGCGGGCTCGCGTTCCGACTCAATAATGACAGACCCAACATAAATAGGTTCAGCTCCAGCTTTCCCTTCCAGCTACAGGCTACACGCCCCGGGGACACATTGCCGCGTCGGGACACGAGACCATCGATACGGACCCGGGTGTGGCGACGACCAAAGGCCACTATTCTCTGGACTCCTATGTGCTGGGTTTATACTGGAGCCTGCAAAAATGACTGACCAACACGCTTCCCTGCCCACGGACCCTGCTCGCGATGTGCGCCATTACTGCTGGAAGCAGATGCCGGCCGAGCCGCTGAAGGGCGGCATTTCGCGCAAGCTGATCACAGCAGAGCGCATGATGATCGCTCAAGTGTATTTCAAGAAAGGCGACGACGTACCGCAGCACTCGCACGAAAACGAGCAGCTCACCTATATCCTCGACGGCGCCCTGCATTTCTGGTTCGGCCCCACCGGAGCACAGCAGATCACCGTGCGTGCCGGCGAAGTCGTGGTCATCCCATCGAACGTGTTGCATCGTGCTTTGGCGCTGGAGGACACGCTCGATGTCGATGTGTTTTGTCCGCCGCGGCAGGACTGGCTGGCCGGCACCGATGCGTATCTGAGACGGTGAACGACGGGCGACGGTGTCATGGCGCTGTTTGGCGCGCCGCAGGCGCTCGAGAATCATTGCGAGCGCGCAGCTCCTCCAGAGACATCGCGGCCCACCTCGGGCCGCAGTTTCTGCTGGGCCGCACTGCCCTGTTACCCGTGAAGGGGCGAGTGCAGCCCGTGGAGGTCGTGGAGGTGCTGGCGCACCAGGCGGCAGATAGCACGGCGCTGCGCAAGCCCGCCTGACGCATGCGTCGCGGCGTATTCCTTGACCAGGCTGTTATTGCTACAGGCACGCACCTTGCGTCGTGGCGTGGACCGACCGTGAGCCGGCGTGGCCGGCGCAACAGGAGTACCCATGCTCATTCCCCAGGACACGCTGGTATTGGTAGGCGATGGCCGTAAGGCCTTGTTTCTGCGCAACAGAGGCGGTGCGGGGCACCCCGTATTATTCGCCGAACACACCATGGAGCAAGACAATCCTCCCACCCGCGAGCTAGGTACCGACAGGCCGGGCAGATACGCAGGATCCGCCAGCGGCGGCCGCAGCGCGATGGAGGAGACGGACTGGCATCAGCAAGCGGAGGACCGGTTTGCGGCGGAAGTTGCGCAAGTCCTCTACAAGAAGTCGCACGAACATGAGTTCGAGCATCTGATCGTAGTTGCCCCGCCGCGGACGCTGGGTACCCTGCGCACCGCATTCCGCAAGGAAGTGGTACAGAAAGTGACCGCGGAGATCCCGAAGGACCTGACGTCCCACGTGCCTGCGGACATCGCGCGGCTGCTCAAACAGGAGCCGCCTGAAAACGAGTGAGGCCGCGCGAGCCCAACACGCTGCTAGCGCGTAGCGGCAGCCTCGCCCTGCAAGTACGTCGCCAACCAGGCGTGTACTTCTTCGTAGAAGTGGCGGCTGTCTTCCGGTTTGAGTATCCAATGCCAGGCGTCGGGCCAGACCAACAGCCGACTGGGCACGTGCATCCGTTGTAATGTAGCCCAGTTTTCCAGGGTATTGCCGATGGGCACACGGAAGTCGCGCTCGCCGATGCTGAGCAGCATCGGCGTTTTCCAATTCGCCGCATACGTGATCGGGCTCTGCTCCCGCCAGATCGCGCTGCGGCCCCAGGGCGGACCGCTGTTAGTGAGCTCGCGGTCGTAGATTGCATCGCTCTCGCCCCACTGGGTGGTGAGATCAACCTCACCTGCGTGACTGATGATGCATTTGTAACGAGTCGTGGTGGCCTCCAGCCAATTGGCCAGATGCCCGCCATAGCTCGCCCCTCCCGCGCACATGCGTGCCGCGTCTATGAACGGATAACGCTTGAGCGCCTCATCGACCGCCTGGTTGATCTCCTCCCCCGGGGTTTTCAGCGGATCGAGCTTGATGGCTTGCGCGAACTGTTCCCCGAAGCTGGTCGAGCCGGTGTAGTCGGTCATCAGCAGCACATACCCCGGGGCGGCCAGCAGGTGATAGTTCCAGCGCAGTCCGATCTGGTCCGGGTTGAAGCTCGCCGCCCCGCCGTGGATGAACACCAGCAGCGGATACTTCCTGCTGGCATCGAAGGCTGGCGGCAGCACGATCATGTTGTGGATGTTGCGGCCCTTGGCGCTCGTGAAATAGAAGTGCTGCGGCGGGCTCCAGTCGATGGTGGCCGCCAGCGCAGTGTTGATGTGCGTCAGGTTGGTATGTTTACGGGCGGCCGGGTCGATTCGTACGATTTCCAATGGACTGACGGAGCTGCCGTAACTTGCGATCAATACCGGCCTGGCGGCCTTCTGCGCGCTGACGAGGGCCGTGTAGCCGCCGCTCGCCGGGCCAATGAGCAGGCCAGGTTGACCCCCGGTGGCAGGCACCCGGTACAGGTTCTCCTTGCCGGCTTCGGGCGTGCGCAGATACACGGTGCGGCTGTCAGGCGTGAGTGCATAGCCCGAGACTTCGCGATCGAACTCGCGCGTCACTGGGATCGGCTCGCCTCCGGCAGGCCAGGCAACTCGTTGCAGACGCTCGAGGTGATAGATCTCGGCATCGATCGGGGCGTACTTGAAGAACAGCGCCTTGCCATCCGGGGCGAAAACCGCTTCCTTGTACTCACCGGTGGCCGGCGTGACCGCTACGGGCTCGGTACCACCTTCGGCAGGCAACCTGTACAGATGGTAACCAACATGGGCGAATGCGGCGTTCCAACGTTCCGTCGTCGCGGCAAACACCACTTCCTTGCCATCCGGGCTCCAGATCGCGCCTAGCGAAACCGAGGTTTCCCCCTGCACTCCCGAGTAGCCGGTAGTGTGCGCGAAGGCCGTAGGCGAGAGGAGGTCCTTCGGACCGGATCCTTCCTGCACTGCCTGTACCATGATGGTGGGCTGGCGGTCATCGAGCCATTGGTTCCAGAAGCGGACCGGAAAATGCTCGTAGACATGGACGTTGTACTTGCGCGCCTTGCGCTCGGCAGCGATCTTCTTGTTGGCCTCGTCATCCGGCGCATTCGGATAGACCGAGGACTCGAACAAGATCGCCTTGCCATCCGGGCGCCACTGCGGACTCGAAGCCCCGGTGGAAACGCTGGTGAAGCGGCGGGCCTCGCCACCCCCAGCCAGATCGAGAATGTAGACTTGCTCGGCCTCATCGCCTTCCCGCTTGGTCGTAAAGGCGATGTTGCGGCTATCGGCCGACCAGGCTACGGCACCTTCCGCAGCCCTGGTGTTCGTGAGCCGACGCGCAGGTGAGCTCCCGTCCGTCGCGGTAATCCACAGGTCGCTGACGTCCTTGTCGGCTTCGTAAGATGGCTCAAGTATTGAAAAGATGACCCATTTTCCATCCGGGCTGACGGCTGGCGCACCCACGCGCTTCATCATCCACAACTTCTCGTGAGTGATGGCAGCCTTCGCGGCCAACGTGGCGCTGGGTGTTTGAGCCTGACACTGAACAATAGCCGCGCCGAAAACCATCGGAACGGCGGCGAGCAGCGCCGCGCCATGTTTGAGCACCATCATCGTCCTTCCGTTGCGTCCTTCCGGTATCTGTTCCGGCAAGGGGCCGCAGGATAGCAGGAACGGCTATCACCGGAAGTCCGCCACGTTGCTGGCTGCCAGATGGAGAGTGGTCAGCCCGGAGGAGTTCACGTCCTGGACCGCCTGGGCTATCGCTCGTTTCGTGCAGCTGTGTACCTGCAGCATCGTCTCGTGAACCGCCGAATCGTTGGAATCGCACACTTTGTCGGCAGCGGATTTGATCCGCTTATACAGAGTTGCAACGGCCCGTGGGTTGGTGAGATCCAGATCGGCGAAGTTGACGATACGTGTGACGGGTTCATAACCCGGCCGCAGCACGGTGGTGGCACCGGCAAATGGGCTCAGGAATATGATCAACGCCATACAGGGGATTACAAATTGGCTCGCGCGCAGACGCATGACACTCATTACCTCGTTGCTTGCCGGGATATTCCGGACGACGCACAAGGTAGGCGGACGAGCGCGCTCGCGAAGCGGTGAAAATCCCTATTTTGCGGCCAAGGCCTGCCTATATTAGCGGCGCGGCAAGCCGTTCCCGGCGGCCAACAGTGTCAGTCCCAATACATCCATGTCGGCCGTTGCGGGGGATACGCTGGCGCTTGCATTGGGACCGCCCGGCCGCCATAAAGACGGTGCCGATGCTAAAGTGATTGGCGACTATTCGGAGGACCTCGGAATGGCAACGGGCTGGGCGGGCGACGGTGCAGTACAGGATCAGATCGACGCGACCGTAAAAGACGGGATCAGCCGCGCTCAGAGCCGTTTGTCCCAGGGTCCGTCGTTGGATCACTGCGCTGAATGCGGGGCCGGTATTCCCGAGGCCCGCAGAAAAGCCCTGCCGGGGGTTCGCCTCTGCATCGCTTGTCAGGATGCTCACGATCGCGCCGATGCCGCCTTCAGCGGGTACAACCGGCGGGGTAGCAAGGACAGTCAGCTGCGCTGAGGCAGGTCCGCACACTTTGCCGCCGTGCGTGCGGTTTCGATGAAGCGCAGTATCGGGGCTGACGACTCGTCGGCGCGCTGCGCGATTCCAAGCAAGGCCGTGAGGTGTTGGTCACGCAGCCGCTTATAAGACACTGCCTGGGGTTGCAGCCCCTGCATGCTGCGCGGAACAATTGAAACTCCCAGCGATGCGGCGACCAGGTTGATGGTCGATGAGAGTTGCGGGGTGTATTGCTTCACCTTCGGCGAGAAGCCAGCCTTCTCGCAGGCAGCGATGACGGTATCTGCAAGTCCCGGCCGCTCGGTGCGCGGATAAAGTACGAACGTCTCGTCCGCAAGGTCCTTTATCTCGAGGTCTTCGCGCGCCGCCAGTGGATGACTGCTAGCGACCGCTACGACCATCTCCTCCTCGTCGATCATGTGCAGGGTGATTCCCTCCCCAGTTCGCAGCGGAGGTCTGACGAAGGCGGCGTCCACTCGCCCCTCCCGCAGCGCGGCCGCGAGAATCGTGGAAGGACTCTCTTCGAGCGACACTTCCACGTCGGGATATGCGACCCGGAAGTTACGAAACGCGGCGGTCACAAGAGGATTGAATGACGCTGATTCTGTAAACCCCACGCGAACGTGTCCAACGTCACCGAGGGAAGCACGCTTGGCAATCAGTACGGCATTGCGGACATCAGCGAGTATCCGGGCGACCTGCGGCACGAACGATTTGCCGGCGTCCGTCAGCTCTACGCGGTAGCCTGTGCGGTCGAACAGGATCA
>JBJMWM010000012.1:0-197432 GCA_045810105.1 Steroidobacteraceae bacterium
AATGATGTAGGAACCGTGATAGGGTGTCTCGCCTGCGGAAGTGATTTTGCCGGTCGCCTGATCGATCACTACATAGTGCAAGTCATCAGGGCTCATGTTGTCGCGGAAGAAGTACACGCGCGAGCTGATCGGGTCCCAGGCGTATTCCCTGGAGTAGTAGTTCCACTCCTTCTGATCCGTGACGGTGCCACCGGCATTGAACACGTAATGCGTCGCCCAGGCGCCGCTGCCATCCTGTGCCAGCACGTAGTTGCCCACGGCCGCCAAGCCACCCACGCCCATTGCCGTGTTCGCGAAAGGGGCTTCGGCTGCACTCGTTACGGTGGTATCGATGTACTGAATCGCCCCCGTGCTGTATCCCAGGTACAGCCGGTGGTGGCTGCTCGAGTACGCCATGTTTGTCGGGGCGAGCGTACTGAAGCCCTGATCGATCCCCACCACATAGGGGTTCAGATACGTTCCTGTGGCCATCGACCAGCGATACACCCGCTTGTTGGTACTGCTCAGCAGGTAGACCGTGTCGCCAGCGTTGACCACCTGATCCGGCACATAGTTGGGGATGGTGGCGGCGTAGTTGCAGTGCACACCGTCCCCATGGGCCGGCAAGTAACACGCGGAGTCCTGCGGATAGGCATCCAGAGTCAACCCGGTGGTGCTGTCGCTCTGGCTCTTGCCGGGGTTCCAGGCATCGGGGTAGCCATCGTGATCGGTATCGAGCGATGCGGCAGGATCGAGTGGGAACGCGTCCTGGGTGTTGGGCACCCCATCCCCGTCGCTGTCGTCATTGGGCACATAGCTATGAAACTGGACCGTGCCGTTGTTGATCAGCAGCACCGCCATCTTCGTGTCCGTGCCCACCACACGCAGCGCCTGGCCGGTGTAGGTCAACTGCTCCATCTTGAGCAGGGTGGTGTTCAGATGACGCAGTGTTGTCTGATTGTTCGCCGTGGTCAGTGTGACCATCGAGCCGTTGGCAAACCATCGCGCATCGCTGACCTGCGAGCCCAGCGATCCGGACCACGTCAACCCGGACTGGTGATAGATATCGCCACTGCCCAGCAGAACGTACTCCCCATTCGCTGACACCCGGATCGGCGGCTGAATGATGTAGGAGCCGTGATACGGTGTCTCGCCTGCGGAAGTGATTTTGCCGGTCGCCTGATCGATCACTTCATAGTGCAAGTCATCCGGGCTCATGTTGTCGCGGAAGAAGTACACGCGCGAGCTGATCGGGTCCCAGGCGTATTCCCTGGAGTAGTAGTTCCACTCCTTCTGATCCGTGACGGTGCCACCGGCATTGAATACGTAATGCGTCGCCCAGGCGCCGCTGCCATCCTGTGCCAGCACGTAGTTGCCCACGGCCGCCAAGCCACCCACGCCCATTGCCGTGTTCGCGAAAGGGAGCTCGCTCTCATTATCGGAGGTCGAATCGATGTATTGGATCGATCCGGTGCTGTATCCCAGATACAGCCGATGGTGGCTGCTCGAGTACGCCATGTTTGAGGGAACGAGCCCACCCAAGCCGATCACATACGCATCCAGGTAACGCTCGTCGGCGATGGACCACCTGAAGACCAGGTTGTTTGTGTTACTCAGCAGATAGACGATGTCTTGTCCATCGTAAACCACGCTGTCAGGGACATAGTCCGGCAACTCGGACGTCACCTCGAAGTCCGCAGTCGTGGAGCCAACGGTTACTCGTGCTCGCGTGACCTTCGAATAAGTCGCGGACGCCATTGCCCTGATCGTGAGTGATTGACCCGCGGTAATAGAACCCGCCGCACTCGTGAACGCGCCACCGTCGATTGCGTATTCACCATTTTGAATACTGACCGGCGCGGAAGTATTGATGCCTGAAATGGTTGCAGCGTTCGATGTGACCCACTGGCTGCGCGTTACGTTGATCTTCCTTTGAAACTGAAATGCATCGGGTGTCGTATCCGCCTCGAGCGTGGTCGCGGTGAACGAAACCGATACAGCACCCACGGTCAACACCGCGGTCAGGGAAGTCGAGAACTGCTGCGAGGAGGTCACTCGGACCTGGATCGTCTGATTATTGGAAACCGAACCCGGGGCGGCGGTATAGGGGCCGCCATCGATCGAATATTCTCCACCAGTGATGGAAACCGGCGCATTCGAATTGATGCCGGAGATGATTACCGGAGCTGAGGTAACTGCGGTCGATAGAGCTGTCCCGCTTTGGGAAGCGAAGGAGAATGCACTGGGGGTCGTATCAACGGGTGGCTCTGAGCCGCCACCGCCGCCACCGCCGCAACTCGCCAGTAGAGCCAACAGTCCAATCGACACGAAACGCGAAATCTGCTCCCTCACGCCCACTGCTCCCTTCAATCTTCTACTTGGTTTTTGCAGAACGTCCTGTTGATAGTGTAGCAGCGCGCAGACAGCAACGCGACCAGGAGCGGAGCGGTTGGAGCGCAGAGACAATTAATGTCAAGTAGACCGCCGCGCAAAGTCTTGCGCGTGTGCCATCGGGTAGGTAGACGAGAAACCGGCAGATCGACTGCGAGAAGCTCTTGCGGCTAGAGCGGGCCTGCGAGGGGGGCGCGCTGTTCGCCTGGTGGAATACCCAGTCGTTTCGCAACGGTGCGGGCTCACTCGCGGCTGAGTTCCTGCCGGTTGAACCATGCCAACGTAAGAAACAGCGTGAATGAAATCCAGGCAAATAAGGACGCTGCCCCCATACTGGCTTGCCGTGCAGTGATGTACATTCCCGGCGAAACCTCCGCGTGGGTTGCAAAAAATCGTGTCACCTGCGCAGCAAGCCCCGGCAGCAAGGCCAATTTGGCCGCGGACGACACGTTATCGCTTACCACGGATGCCACTCGTACCAGTGATATCAGTATCGACTGGCAGAAGGCGAGCAGAATAACGCTTACCGTCGCAATCAACGCCGACCGGCTCGCCACCGCAAGTAGGCCAGTTACGAGGCCAAGCAACAGCAGCTCTGCCCAGGAAATACAAAAAACGGCGGCCAGCGCGCTAATGGCAGATCCGCCGTTCGCCTGCCAGGTTATCGGCACGAACCGGGTCAGCGATTCCAAAAGAGCGCACAGCAAAGCGCCCAGAGCCACCAGCGTCAGGCTGCACAACACGCCGGCCGTGTAGAGCAACACTTTCGCCCAGATCCAATCGGGGCGCCGGGCGCGCGGGGCCAGCAACCGCCAGGTTTCCGAATCGTACTCACCCCCAAAGATGACCGCCGCAGCCGCAATGAAAAAAACTTGCGCCAACGGTGAGCCACCAATTTCCAGTGCGCGCGATAATAGTGACAGCAGATCGATACGCGCTGTGATGCTAGCCAGGTGGATGGGATTTGACAGGATGAAGATGTCGGCCGCGAATGAGCAAATGGGGACGAATACAAATCCCCAGAACAAGAGCCGTACACGGTACGACGCTTTGAAGAATTCCGCGGCCAGGACTCGGCTAAACACGGGTCCCTGCGCAAACATGCCGCAGGAATACGTCCTCGAGGCTCGGTTTGACCCAGCGCGCTTCGAAAACCTGCGTGCCCGCGTTAACTAACGATGCGATCAACAGCGGAACGTCGTTCCGATCAATGGCAACCAGCACGGCGTCGCCGTCACGTTCGGCGCGTTCATTGAGCAGCGCGAGAGCATGCCCGATGGGCTGGACAGTGAGGCGAAGCCGCTCGCGTCCCTTGAGCAACGCTGCGACCGGCCCCTCCGCTTGCAGCCTCCCTTGATCCATAATGGCGATGCGGTCGCATAACCTGGAGACTTCGTCGAGTTGATGGCTCGCCAGCACTACGGTGATGCCGTCTTGCGCCGAGAGCTCTCGAATCAAATGACGCAGTTCCTGTATGCCAATGGGATCCATGCCGCTCGTGGGCTCGTCCAGAATCACCAGCCGCGGTCTCGATATGAGGGCGGATGCGATGCCGAGTCTTTGTTTCATCCCGACCGAGAAGGCATGCACCTTTCGATCCGCCGCTTCGGCCAGGCCCACGCGTGTCAGTAGGGATCTGGGTGGGAAAGCGAAACGGGTGCCTCGCAGCTGTGCGAGCATGCGCAGCGTTTGCTCGGCGGTAAGATAATTGAAGAAGTGCGGTGTTTCTATCATTGCCCCGACTTCCCAACACAGATTCGAGTCGGCTCCCGGTTGCCGCTCGAGCACGCGTACGGTACCTCCATCAGGCCGTACCAGGCCCAAAGCGATCCTGAAGAGAGTGCTCTTACCCGCCCCGTTTGGCCCCAGGATCCCGTATACCCCACCTTGCGGGACACGGATCGAAAAGCGACTTAGCGCGGTGACTGATTTGCCGCCGCCGCCGAAGCGTTTATTAAGCTCAAGGGCTTCGATAACGTTGACCAATCAGGTACGTCCTTGTGGGGTCACGGCGTCGTTCTGAGCGGCGCGGTCCCCTCAGAGGGGGCTTTGGTCTCGCCTCATCGAGAGGCGTTCGACGTTCATAGCCTCACGTTGAAATCGGGCAACGCGCTTGCGCAATTGTGGCGAATTATGGCGCAGCGTCGCCTGGCATCTACGCGCTTCGTCGCCCATCGGGGCGCGCGCGGGCCGGCCTATTTTCTGGCCCACCGCTGCATTCGTTCAATCGTCCCGCGGGTGCAGGAAGTGCCCCTCGCCCGGTCTTTAATCGATTCGCGAGCGCGAGATGAGGCTAAAGGGCAGACCCCGGAGGGCGGGCCAGACGGATTTCGCCGCACCGGTCGGGCTTGCCGTACGCGTGTATCGCGTCGCAGGCCAAATCAGACGGCAGGTTCAGCGTTGAGGCAAGCGTCTGTTTCGGACGTGAAGTTAGTCCTTCCAGACCCCGTCCTTCACCCGGTTGTGGGAATGGCAAATCTCAACAGAGCCCGGATCTTGTTGCTCTCTGTCACGCCAGATTGTTGATTCAAACAATCGAAGCTCGTTATAGAATAGTGCAATGAAACTCCACCAGCGCGACGCGGAGTACCACACCTATGCCGACTACCTCACATGGTCTGCCGATCATGGCGATGAGCTGATTAATGGTATCGCCTACATCAGGGAGCCGCCCGCCCCATCGCGGCTACATCAAGAGATTGTCGGCGAGCTCTATTGCCAGGCAACAACAGCACTCGAAGGCAAATCCTGCCGGGCTTATGTCGCCCCGTTTGACGTTCGCCTACCCAAGGCCGGTGAGGCCGATGAGGAAATCGACACCATCGTGCAGCCCGACGTGCTCGTCGTCTGCGACCCTACCAAACTCGATGAGCGCGGCATGCGTGGTGCCCCGGACTGGGTCGCGGAAGTCCTCTCACCCGCGACTGCCCGCCACGACCAATTCATCAAACTACCGGCCTACGAACGCGCCGGCGTTCCGGAAGTCTGGCTCATTCATCCCATCGACCGCACGGTCATGATCCACCGCCTTGAAGCCGGGCGCTACGCAGGCCCCATCTTCCTCGAACTGAAAGGCAAAACCGGGATCAATGCCGTGCCCGGAGTGAGCATCGACTGGGACCGACTCCTCGCGAACATCGCGTAACTCGATGGGCGGCGGAGCCAGCGCGCGTCGCCGACCAGGTGACCGACAGTGTCGATCTTGGCATCCAATTCGTTCAATCGTCTCGCCGGCGCACCCGCGGGCGGGTCGGCCACACGGACTTCGCGGGAGCGGCCGGGTGCACCGTACTCGCAGGCTCAGCATGCGTCCCTCCCGCGTCGCGCCGCTGGCGCTTCTCGGGATTCCTTCCGCTGCGCTCCAGTCGTCGGCTGGCCGCTTCGCGCAATTTGTCCTTCTTGCTTTTGCGCTTTCCCTTAACGCCTCCGGTCCCCGGGCTTGCCGGCGTCCCCGCTGGGGATTCGCTCCCCGCTGGGGATTCCCTCCCCGCTGGGGATTCCCTCGCTGACCGCTCGGTCGTCGGTGTTGTCGCAGTCGGCTCGAATCCCGGCAGCCGCTCACGCTGCAGCCAGAAGTGATTGCGATTCTCGATGAGTCGAAAGTGCGCTTCGGTCGCGGCGCTCACAAAGCTGACCGCGACGCCACTCGCGCCTGCACGGCCTGTACGACCAATGCGGTGCACGTAATCGTCAGTGGAGCGGGGTAGGTCGAAGTTCACCACAGCGGGTAGTTCAGTAATGTCGATGCCGCGTGCAGCGACGTCGGTCGCAATGAGGACCTGCAAACGCCGCGCCTTGAAATCCGCAAGCGCCTTCGTGCGTGCCCCTTGGCTGAGTTCACCATGCAACGCTCCGGCGGCAACGCCTAGGCGCTGTAGTTTTAGTGCGATGTGCTCAGTAGCGTACTTCGTGGCGACGAAGACCAGCGTTCGCTCCCAGCCATGAAGTTGAATCAAATAACGCAGCAGTTGGGTGCGGCGTTCGGGATCGACGACGATGGAGCGCTGTTGGATATCCGGCGTGGTCTCAGTAGTGGCCGCGACATCGATGCGGACCGGGTTATGTAGCAACAGCTCAGCGAGAGATTGCACGGCCGGCGGAAAAGTTGCGGAGAACAGCAGGTTCTGGCGACGGTCGGGTAACAGTGCCAGCACGCGAGTGAGTTCGTCGGCGAAATCTGCATCGAGCAGACGATCCGCCTCGTCCAGCACCAGGGTACTCACCCCAGACAGGCGCACGGCGTTGTGGTGGGCCAGATCGAGTAGCCGCCCTGGAGTGGCCACAACGATATCCGCCCCACCGCGCAACGCCATCATCTGCGGATTGATGGATACGCCCCCAAACACGCTGACAATCTTGACCGGCTGCGGCAGGTAGCGGCTGAAGATGCGAAACGTTTCGCCCACCTGGGTCGCGAGCTCGCGCGTTGGAACAAGTACAAGGCCAGTGACCTGCCGATCGCTCGCCCCCGCTGGGGGTTCCCTCGCTCGCCGCTCGGTCGCCGCCGTTTGATCCAGCAGTCGTCCCGCGTCGCGCCGCTGGCGCTTCTCGGGATTCCCTCCGCTGCGCTCCAGTTGTCCCGCGTCGCGCCGCTGGCGCTTCTCGGGATTCCCTCCGCTGCGCTCCAGTTGTTGCAACATCGGCAAGGCGAACGCCGCGGTCTTGCCAGACCCCGTCTGAGCACACGCTCGCACATCCTGGGACCGGAGGATGGCTGGAATGGTGGCCGCCTGGATGGGCGTAGGCGTGACATAGTTTGCCTCGCCTATGGCCTGAAGCAGCTCGGGGGGCAATCCCAATTCGGAAAACGGCATGCGGTACGGGATGCATTACAGGGAGGCACGGGATGATACCGCTCCCGTAGGGCAAGTGCGGGTGGTAGGCGGCCCCGACCCCCAATTTCCCCCTCGCCCCCAGTAGCAGCCGGGGCAAAGCTGCTAGAATCGGGGGTCCGTCAGCAACGCGCCGTACGCCGATCGCGTGGGCAACCCGCAGTGCAGAACATGCACTGGGGCCCTGAGCAGAACGCGCGTGTTGCGGCCTGCCGTTGCGAGTTCGCTTCCATGATGTTTACCGATCTGCTGCTGCCAACCGAACTCATAGCGGCGTTGGCGAAACAGCAGATCAGTGAACCGACGCCCATCCAAAGCGCGGCGATGCCAGTGTTAATGGCCGGGAAAGACGCGTATCTGAACGCGGAGACGGGTACTGGCAAGACGCTGGCGTATTTGCTGCCTCTCTTTACGCGCATCGATCCGGCGCAAGCAGCGACCCAGGTCGTGATCGTTGCGCCAACGCACGAGCTCGCCATCCAGATCCATCGCCAATCCTGCGACCTCGCGCAGAATGCAGGGCGCGCGATCCGCTCGGTGCTGCTGATCGGTGGTACGGCAACCGATCGACAGATTGAGAAGCTCAAAGCCAAGCCGCACGTAGTGGTGGGCTCGCCAGGGCGCATCGTGGAACTGATCGAGCGGGGCAAGCTCAAGACGGCACACATCCGTAGCATCGTCGTCGATGAGGCAGACCGACTGCTGCACGATGAAAGCCTGCAATGGATTCAAAAAATTGTCAGCGTGGCGCCGCCAGCCCGGCAGCTGATTTTCGCATCTGCGACCATTGAGCCGCAGACCCGGGAAGTGATGGCCAGTTTATCCCCGGATGTGCTGCTGCTTTGCCCGGGTACAGCGGCTGTCAACGAGAATATCGAGCACCTGTACGTCATTTGCGCAGAACGGGACAAACCGGATGTCTTGCGTAAGCTGCTACATGCGTTCGATATCCCACGCTCGATCGTGTTCGTACATCGCAACGACGTCGCGGAAAGGGTCGCCGCGAAACTCGCGCATCACAAGTTAGTGGTCGCGGATCTGAATGCCGAGCTCTCCAAGATGGACCGCAAGCAGGCGATGGATGGAATTCGCAGTGGCGCCATCCGCATCATGATTGCATCCGATCTGGCGGCCCGCGGTCTCAACATTCTGGAGGTGACCCACGTCTTCAATCTTGACGTGCCGACGATGAGCAAGGCGTATCTGCACCGGGTCGGTCGCACCGGCCGCGCGGGTGCGAAGGGAACGGCAATCTCGCTGGTCACGGAAATCGAGGCCCGCCTCGTACGCCGTTACGAGCAAGAGCTCGGCATCACCATGCAGTGCGTGCGAGTTCGTGACGGCCGCGTCTCGCTGTATCGAAGTCGGTTATAGAACGGTCCAATGATGTTAGAAAGTAAATTGGCGGTTGACCGCGGCTCTGTCCCGATCATTCATTGGCTCGAAGACGGCAAGGCATTCGAGGCACCATGGCGCTCCCATAGCGGCACGCCGCCTGCCACGCGCGTCGTTGTCGCTGACGGGAAAATGACAGCAGACGAGGGCTATGGTCTCGCGTGTCAAGGGACCGCGCTTCTCTGGCGCGGTGACTTTCAGGAGGCGCGCCAGATGTTGAGTGCGTTGGCGAATCGCGCGGATCGTCGGCAGCGTAGATCGCGAACTGCAGCCGCGACTTCGATCGCCGGCCCGGCCGAAGCATTCCATCTCTACCGCCAGGCCAGGTCGCAACGGGCCCGCACGCTCAACGCGTTGTTGATCCAGCTCAACGACGACTACACGATCCCGTTGCGACGAGCGCCAGATATCCGGCAAGCCTGCGCGGAGGCCTACGGTCCCCCGAACACTGCATCAGTCACATCACTGCGAGCGTTGCTCGGTGTGATCGGTGCGCACGAGTGGCGCACGAAAGGCATCGAGCTTCCGGAGGCAGGAGGCCGAGTTTATCCGCACTTCGGTGTATTCGCGCCGATCCGCCGTGAGTACGTGGACCTTGTCAGCACGGCACTTCTGCCGGCTGCGTGTACCCAGCTGGGCACGTGTACCCAGCTGGATGCGTGCGCTTCATCCGGCGTCGCTTTCGATATCGGCACGGGGACCGGTGTGCTTGCCGCGGTACTTGCACGGCGTGGCATCGAACGCGTGGTCGCTACGGATCTCGATTCACGCGCGTTGGCGTGTGCGCGTGAGAACGTTCGACAGCTCGGGCTTTCGGAACGCATCGATGTCGTGCAGGCGGACCTTTTTCCCGAAGGTCGCGCGGCGCTCGTGGTCTGCAACCCTCCTTGGATTCCCGCGCGGCCGAGCTCGTCCATGGAAAACGGAATCTACGATCCCGAAAGCCGGATGCTGCGTGGATTTCTCAGGGCCTTACCAGAGCATCTGGAGCCCGGTGGTGAGGGGTGGTTAATACTTTCCGACCTGGCGGAGCACCTCGGTCTGCGGACCCGCGCGCAGTTACTCGAAGAGTTCGAGGCTGCGGGATTGCGCGTCCTGGGCCGAAACGATGTGCAGCCGCGACATCCGCGAGCCGCTGATAAAACGGACCCGTTCCATATTGCACGCGCGGCTGAAATCACCTCCCTCTGGCGGCTCGCGGCACGCTGAGAGCGCAAGCACACTTCAAGCGCCACCTCATCGTGTGAAATCGAGTGCGGATGACGCCGATAAACGGATCTCGATGCGCTCAGAACTTCTCGTCCGGCCGCATGTAGCGCCACTTGCCCACCGGTAATCCTCCCAACGCTACATGGCCGCTGCGGACGCGCTTCAGCCCGGTGACGAAAAGACCCACGAGCTCGCACATGCGGCGGATCTGGCGCTTGCGGCCTTGGCGCAGCACGAAGCGCAGCTGGTGTTCGTTCTGCCATGAAACCTGTGCGGGCTTCAGCTTCACGCCATCGAGCGTCAGGCCGTACTGCAGGCGCTTCATGCCGTCGGGGGAGAGGCTGCCTTCGACTCGCACGAGGTATTCCTTCTCGATCGAGGAGTTCTCGCCAATCAGCTGCTTCGCGACGCGTCCATCCTGGGTGAGCACCAGCAGCCCGGTAGAGTCGATGTCCAGTCGGCCCGCGGGGGCGAGCGCACGCAGGTGTCTGTGCTGGAACTGTATGGGCGAGGGATCCGCCGCCCAGCGATTCTCCGGGCGAATCAGCACTATGGCGGGCTCGTAGCCGTCTTCGGCCTGGCCGGAGACATAACCCACCGGCTTGTGCAGCAGGATGGTGACCTGTCCGCTCTGGTGTTCGCGTGCGGCCCGATCGATCTCGATGCGTGCGTTGGGTGACACCCGTACGCCGAGTGTGTCGACGACTTCGCCATCCACTTTCACCCAGCCGCTGGTGATCCAGCGATCCGCCTCGCGCCGTGAGCACAGGCCGAGTTCGCCCATGCGCTTGGAGAGGCGCGGGTATTCCGGGTTTTCTGGAGATGTGGAAGAGCGTGTCATGCGGAAAAACCTAGGTGAGACTGGGCATGGACGATGGTGATGCAGTGCAACAGACCGGCCGTCACCCGGCCGCCCGTAAAATTCGCGCCGCGTACAAAGGCTATCTAAATAAGCGCACAATCTAAATAAGCGCACAATCCCAGGTACGCAGCCTTTGCCGCTCGGCTGCGCACCCTGGCGGAACGCTACGAGTGAGCGCCATTGGCACGATGATCGACCGTTACAGCAATCCTGTGGGGCCGAGGCATACGTAGCTACCGGTATTAGATTGCCGCAGCCTGCAACAACACAGAGTGGCCGAGACTGCAACGGCGAGTCGCCGCGCCGCGGATGGCTGGCTTCGATCTCGCAAGTCCCGGCGGGCGGTATCGCGACGGCGATGCTGATCCGTGTGGTGCTTTTCAGCACGCTGGTCACGCTGGTTCTGACCGTCCTGCAGCTGTCCCTGAGTTACCGAGGCGAGAGGCAGCGCCTCGAGGGCCGGTTCGGCGAGATCGACGAAGCCACCTCGCGCAGCCTGAGCGAAAGTCTATGGGCGCTGGATACGCAGCTGATCCAGAAGCAACTTGAAGGCATATTGCGCCTGCCCTCCATGCGCGCGGCGGAGGTTCGGGAGATTACCGCGTCCAAACATGGACTGACCGTTTTCCGTGGCGAGCGGCAAACGGCTCGGGCCGTCGTCAAAGAGTTTCCGCTGGCCTGCTGCGGTGAGCACCCGCAGGTTATCGGCTTGCTTCATATCGAGGCGACTCTGTCCGATATTTACCGCGATGTGGCGGCGCAAGCCGTCGTCATTCTCATCAGCAATGCTGCCAAGACCTTTCTAGTCGCACTGTTCATCCTGTTCGTCGTGCATCGGCTGGTTACCCGCCACCTGCTGGACATCGCCGCCTCAATAGCTAACGAGTCCCGGGATACAGAGGCTGCGCCGTTGCAATTGCGGCGACCACCGGGCAAAGGCGATGAGCTCGACAAGCTGGTGGAGGCCATTAACGCGAAGCGCGCGCGGCTGCGCCAGCATGCGGTGGAAATAGGAAACGCGAATGCGCGCATGGCAGCCATCCTGGATAACATCCCGGACCTCGCGTGGGTGAAAGACGCCAGCGGCCACTTCATCGCCGTTAACCGGGCTTTTGCGCTCGCGAAAGGATTTGCCGAGGCGGGTTACATGATCGGCAAGACCGATCTCGAGGTTCACCCACCGGAACTGGCCGAGGCTTACCGGCGTGACGACGCAGAAGTCATGGCATCGGGTGGATCCAAACGGATCGAGGAGCGCCACGTCATTTCCAATGGCGAGGAGACCCTGATCGAGACCATCAAGACTGCGCTCCGTGGTGCCGACGGCCATGTGGCCGGTACGGTCGGTATCGCTCGGGACATCACCGCTCGCGCGCACGCTGAGGCGGATCGGAAGGCGCGGGAGGTCGCCGAGGCCGCGAACCAGGCCAAGAGCGCCTTCCTCGCCAACATGAGCCATGAGATCCGCACTCCCATGAACGCGATTCTCGGCATGACCGCTCTGGTGCTTCGCGGTTCCCTCGAGCCGCGACAGAGAAACTATCTCGAGAAGGCGCATGCGTCGGCCGAGTTACTGCTGCAAATCCTCAATGACATTCTTGACTTTGCGAAGATCGAGGCAGGCAGGATCGATGTGGAGTCGATCCCGTTCTCGCTGGATGATGTGTTCAACAACATCGTCAGTGTCTTGAGTGTGAAGACAGAGGCTGCAGGGTTGGAACTGTTGCTCGCAGTGCCACCGAAGCTGCCCTTGGCCCTCGTGGGCGATCCTTGGCGCCTGGGTCAGGTCTTGCTCAATCTTGCCAACAATGCGGTCAAATTCACCGAGCGGGGCGAGGTGATCGTGGCGATAAAGCTGGTCGAGCAGGGCGCTCAGTCTGTGAATCTGCGTTTCGAAGTGCGTGACACCGGGATCGGCATGAGCCCCGAAGAGCAACAGCGCTTGTTCCAGCCATTCTCGCAGGCCGACCCCTCGATCAGCCGTCGCTACGGCGGCACCGGGCTGGGGTTGGCGATCAGCCGGAACCTCGTGCAGCTGATGGGCGGCGAGCTTCAGGTCAGCAGCGCACCGGGGGCTGGTAGTTGTTTTTACTTCACTCTACCCTTTCGGTTGCAGGCGCGCGTAGCGGCGACTACCGGCCGCTCTGGCACGGCGGCGCTTCGTGGTGGGGGTGTGCTCGTCGTCGACGACAACGCCACTGCGCGGATCGTGCTTGCTGAAATGTGCGCGGACCTGGGATTTCAGGTTGACGTCGCTGCCGATGGCAAGCAGGCTCTCGATCTCGTGGCGGCGGCCGACACGCAGGATAGTCCCTACCGCTTGGTGCTGCTCGATTGGAAGATGCCCGGGATGGATGGCGTTGGATGCGCACGCGCGCTCGGTGAGCGGCATCTTCTTCGGCATCCAGCACCCGTCATCCTGATGGTGACCGCATATTCGCTGGACGAAGCGACAAAGCGGCTGGCGGAGCAGCAGGTCACAGTTGGCGCGTTGCTCAACAAGCCCGTCACCCCATCCACTTTGCTCGACGCGTGTACTGCGGTGCTCGGCGAAGTGGCGCCGCCCCCGGCACGACCGAGCAGCCAAACAGCAGAGTTTGGTTGGCCCAGTGGCTTGGAGGGTGCCCGCATTCTGTTAGTGGAAGACAATAAAATCAACGCGGAGCTCGCCGTCGAGTTATTGACTGCGGCAGGTGTCCGGGTCAGCGTGGCCCGCAACGGGAAGGAGGCGCTCGACTCGCTTGCAGGCGGCGATTTCGACGCGGTGCTGATGGACTGTCAGATGCCGGTGATGGACGGCTACACTGCCACACGCACGTTGCGCCAAGAGAAGAGCCTGCAAGACCTTCCCGTCATCGCTATGACGGCTAATGCCATGATCGGCGACCGCGAGGCCGCACTCGCAGCCGGCATGAACGATCACATTACCAAGCCCATCGTGATAGACGAGATGTTCGCCACGCTGGCTCGCTGGTTACCCGCGGCTTCTCGGCCTGCGTAGAAGTGGTGCGAGGACACGAGTGCAGGTCCAACACTCGGTACTGCCCGCGCCAGCCCACGCGGCCGGCGCCTGCTCCGCCCCGGCGGAAAGCTCACTCAACGCCCGCGCCTGAAGTCGTACCAGAGTTCAGGTCGATTGGAGGGCGTCTCGGGTGACAGCAATGGGTTTTGCAATTCGATCACCCTGCGCGTTTCCAGGTGCGCCTTGCGAATCCGCTCACCGAAATATTGCTGAAAGAGCTTGTCCAACGAGCCGTCGCGAATCGCCCTTTCGAGGCCGTCGCGGATATCTTGCGCGAGCCGGGTGTTTTTGCGGTTCACCATGTAGTAGGCATCGTAGTAATAATGCAGTGCAAGGTGGGGCTCCACTACGAGCGTATCTGCGTTGTTAGCCTGCTCGTCCCAAATTTCCATGACACTGCGCGGAAAATAGTCAAAGCGCTGGGCTTCGAGCATCTTGAACAGCCCTTCGTATCCCTGAGCGGCGATCACACTGATGCCGTTAGCCTGGAGGATCTTCGTGTCCGGCCATTCCGGGGCCTGCGCGAGACGCACGCCCTTTAGATCCTGCAGCGTATCGACGCGCGCGAACAGTTCCTGGTCCCCTTTGCGGATCAGCCCGATACGCCAGCCGAGCGCACCCTTGTAAATTGGAATGCGAATCGGCAGCAGGCGCGCCTCGCGTTCGGCAGAGGTGGGGAGCGGGGCGACGTCGATCGTCCGTCCTGCCTCGATTTCCAAGACCCCGCGGTCCTGGTTCATGGCGACCCGGGCCATCTGGATCCGATATTCGGTGCCCGCGTTCGACAGCGCGATTTGCAGCAACTGAAATGCATAATCTTCGCGGCGATCGCCCTCGGACTCGGGCATCGGGAAGCGGATGACTTCCGCACCGACGGCGGCCACGTGCCACGCAAGTAGCATGCAGGCCAACAGACGAGACATTATCGACATGATCCTCTCAGCGGCTTCCCGGAATGCGACGCCGCAGTGGCGGTGGATCGGGCGTGTCAGCGCAAGTCATAGTAATTTAAACCTCCGTATTGCAGTGGCCTCCCATGATGGACTGGACCGGCTGAGGCAGAAGTCCTCACAAAACAAGGGCTTAGCAGACCCAGAAATCTCAGTAGCTTTTTGGTAGCACCGCTGCTGCAGTGCGGGGCCGGCGCTGCATTCAGTCGCCGTTCTATGGAAGATTCGGACACTTGTCAGTGGGTTGCAGCGCGCAATTGATCCAGGCTCATTACCCTGGTAATGTGAAGTGATGACAATCGCAAAATCCAAGCTCACGGCGCAGGGACAAATATCCGTACCGGCGGAGATCCGCCAGCGTCTGGGCGTCGGGCCGGGGTCGGTTTTGGAGTGGGACGAGCAAGATGATCAAGTGGTCGTGCGCCGAGCAGGGCGGTACAGCTCTGCAGAGGTGCACAGTGCGCTGTTCCCAGCGGGCCATCCCGCGCCGCCTCCGGAAGACACAAAAGAAGCGATTCGGAAATATATGCGTAAGAAGCATGCGCGCCGTTGATACAAACGTTCTGGTTCGGCTGTTGGTTCGCGACGATCTCGATCAGGTGAAAACGGCGGAGTCCTTCATAGCCCCAGGAGCCTGGGTGTCCCACTTGGTGCTGGCGGAGGCGCTATGGGTACTCGACGCGGTTTATGACCGGACCGCAGAGCAGATTGCGTTGGCGGTAGATCGGCTGCTAAACCATAAGGAGCTGACGATCCAGGACGCCGAGGTTGTCACTGATGCATTGACACTCTTCAAGGAACGCCCGGCGTTGGGGCTTTCTGATTGCATGGTGTTAGAGATCGCGCGCAAAGCGGGGCACCTGCCTCTCGGCACCTTCGATCGCAATCTGTCGAAGCTCGACGGCGCGAAGCGTCTCGAATGAGTTGCTGACAAACACACGTCTGCATCTTTGCCCACTGCGCAGGCAAGTCGAAGTGAGCGTCGCATACGGTAGCGGTGAAACCCACTGGGGGCAGCGTCAGCGCAATGCTCAGTTTAATGGAATCAGTATGATAGACCGCCGCATCTCAGTGGCTCCCATGATGGACTGGACCGACCGCCACTGCCGCTACTTCCTGCGCGGCTTCTCCCCCCATGCACTCCTCTATACAGAGATGATCACCGCCGCGGCCATACTGCGCGGCGACCGCGCCAGGCTGCTCGACTTCGACCCCGGGGAACATCCTGTTGCACTGCAACTAGGGGGCAGCGACCCCCGGGAGTTGGCTGTGGCGGCCCGGGCCGGGGAGGAGGCCGGCTACGACGAGATCAACCTGAATTGCGGCTGCCCCAGTGATCGGGTGGCGAGTGGGTCGTTCGGCGCCTGTCTCATGCTGGAGCCGAATCGCGTGGCAGAGTGCGTCGCGGCCATGTGCGCCAGTGTCAGCGTGCCGGTGACCGTGAAAATGCGAGTCGGCGTAGTCAACTCGCACGCGCGTGAGCCCCGAGTGACCATCAGGGAAGCTGTGAGCAGATTCGATGAAGGGGACTACGAGTCGCTACACGAGTTCGTGCGGAAGGTCCGCACCGCAGGATGTCAGGTCGCCATCATTCACGCCCGGAAGGCCGTCCTCGGTGGACTCTCGCCGAAGGACAACCGCGAAATTCCACCCCTGCGGTTTGACGTGGTCGAGCGCATAAAAAAGGCATTTCCCGAGCTCCCGGTGATAGTGAATGGCGGCATCCGCACTTCCAGCGCAGCGCTGGCGGCGCTCGCCTGGTGTGATGGAGTAATGTTAGGACGCGAGGCGTATCACCGGCCGTTTGTTCTCAAGGAGCTGCATGACGCGCTGTACCCCCACGAGCCCCAGTCGCAAACCTCACGGGAGGAGATGCTAGAGCGGATGGCGCGCTATACCCACGGCGAGCTGGCGCGGGGCGGGCGCCTTTCCTCCATCACACGCCACATGCTGGGACTCTATGGTGGCCAACCGGGCGCTCGCGAATATCGGCGGTTCCTGAGTGAAGGCGCGCGGGAAGCCGGTGCCGGGCCTGACTTACTCAGGAACGCCGCTCGAATCGCCGGCGCTTACCGCGTTTCAACGTGAACCGGCCTTCTGACTCTGTGTCTCACGATTGCGACGCTCCAGCAGGGCGGGCCAAAGGGTGTCAGGTTGCTAGCGGCTCGAGGGCCGTCGCGTATAATCCCTCTAATAGCTTGAGTATTCGAGGAGTTTGCACCCGACCCACCCGCGGTCTGCCTGCATTGCATGGGCAAGGATATTGAACTAGCCATTTTGTTCGCCGACGTCGTGGGCTCCACGAGGCTCTATGAGCAGATGGGGGACCTGCGGGCCCGTGACATGGTGGCCATCTGCATCGACGTGATGCGCAGCGCAACGGAACAGCGCCAGGGCACCGTCATCAAAACGATGGGCGACGAGGTGATGTCCACGTTCCCGAGCGCCGACGAAGCCTTGAACGCGGCTGCCCAGATGCAGCAGCAGATTTCCACGCACGCGCAGCTCAAGGTGGATCACCAGGCGGTGGCCATCCGCATCGGCTGTCATTTTGGGCCCGTCATGCTCGAGGCGCGTGATGTGTTCGGCGCCACCGTACACACGGCCAACAGAATGACGAGCCAGGCGAAAGCCGGCCAGATCATCACCACCGCGGCGACAGTTGAGCGGCTTTCACCCGAGTGGCGCGCCTCCTGCCGCCAGATCGACGTTGCGACTCTCAAAGGTCAGGGCAGCGAAGTCACTCTCTACGAAGTGCTGTGGCAATCCGAGGACGTGACCAGCATGGTGCCGGCGATTGCGATGAACGCGCGCCCCGTGCGGCTCATGCGCCTGAAGTTGCGGTGCCAGGACAAGGAGCTGATGCTGGATGAGACGCACTCCAGCATCACGATAGGACGCGCCGAAGACAACGACATCGTCATCAAGGGCAATCTGATCTCACGTTTGCATGCGCGAATCGAGATTAACCGCAGCAAATTCGTGCTGATCGATCAGAGCACCAACGGCACGTTCGTGCAGTCAGACGACGGGGAAGAGTCGTTTGTGAGGCGTGACAGCCTGCAGATCAAAGGCGAGGGGATGATTGGTCTGGGGCGGCTGCCGGAACCCGACTCGCCCCAGACGATTCGTTTCGAATGCGAGGACAGCTGAGGAGACTGTTCCTCGAGCCGCCTCAGCCAGACAGGCGCTCCTGCGTACCTTTGAGCTCCTCGAGCATCTGCGCCGGAAGCCTGCTTCCGTATTGCTCGAGGTAGGAGCGGATCTCCGTCACCTCTTTCTTCCACAATGCGGGATCCACGCAGAGCAAAGCCTTCATCGCCTCGCTGCTCACATTGAGCCCCTGCATGTTCAGGTCTTCAGGGCGAGGCAGCCGCCCGATAGGCGTCTCGGTAGCGCCAACATGGCCGGCGCACCGGTTCAAGACCCACTCCAGGACTCGCAGGTTCTCGCCGTATCCGGGCCAGAGGAACTTCCCATCGGCATCCCGTCTGAACCAGTTCACGTGATAGATCCCGGGTGGCCGGGTTAGCTTCGCACCTACATCGAGCCAGTGCTGCCAGTAGTCACCGAAGTTATAGCCACAGAAGGGCTGCATGGCCATCGGGTCGCGGCGTACCACCCCCACCTGGCCAACGTTCGCGGCGGTGGTTTCGGAGGCGACAGAGGCGCCGACGAGGACGCCATGGTTCCAGTCACGCGCCTCATATACCAATGGGGCGACTTCACGGCGGCGGCCGCCGAATACCAGCGCCGTGATCGGCACACCCTGCGGGTCCTCCGATCGATGCGAGTAGCTGGGATTCTGCCGGGCCGCGACAGTGAAACGAGAGTTGGGGTGGGCGGCGGGCCCGCGCGCCGGGTCGTACGCGCGTCCTTGCCAGTCGATGGCGGGCTTGCCCGTGCTCAGGCCTTCCCACCACGGCTCGTTATTTGCAGTTAAAGCAACGTTGGTGAACAGCGTGTCGCGGCGGATCATGTTGTAGGCGTTCCGGTTCGTCTCCGGATTCGTTCCGGGGACCACGCCGAAATAGCCGGACTCGGGATTGATCGCCCACAATCGGCCGTCGGCGCCCGGATGCAACCAGGCGATGTCGTCCCCCACGGTGAAGACCTTCCAGCCCGGCAGCGAGCCCGGCGGAATCAGCATGGCCAGGTTGGTTTTGCCGCAGGCCGACGGGAAAGCGCAGGCGAGGTAGTGAGTCTCACCTTGGGGATTCTGCAAACCAACAATGAGCATGTGCTCGGCGAGCCAGCCTTCGCTGCGGGCCTGCCAGCTTGCGATGCGCAGCGCATGGCATTTCTTCCCCAGCAAGGCGTTACCGCCGTAACCGGAGCCGAAGCTCTCGATGCCCAGCTCATGCGGGAAATGCATGATGAAACGGCGATTGGGATCGAGCTCACCGATCGAATGCAACCCGCGAACGAATGTGCCCTCGCGCGCGATACGTTCCAGCGCCGGGCGGCCCATGCGAGTCATGATCGACATGTTCAGAACGACGTAGGGACTATCAGTTATCTCCACGCCGCAGCGCGACAGGGGCGAGTTGATAGGCCCCATGCAATATGGCACCACATAAAGCGTGCGATTCTTCATGCAGCCGCGGAACAGGTCACGCATCTTCGCATGCGCCTGCGCCGGGTCCATCCAGTTGTTGTTCGGTCCTGCGTCTTCTTTATTGGGCGTGCATATATAGGTAAGGTGCTCGACTCGCGCGACGTCACTGGGATCCGAACGGGAGAGGTGACATCCGGGAAACACGTCTGGATTGAGGATCTGCAGCTCACCTTCGCGCACCAGCTTGGAGGTCAGCTCGCGAGTTTCGGCAGCGGATCCGTCGCACCACTGGATGGCTCGTGGCTGCGTCAGCTCACGTACCGAGTTCACCCAGGCCGCCACGTCGGGACTGATCTGGGGGAGCGAAGTAATCAGGTGTGCTGCAGTGGCCATCCACGGTTCCTCATATTATTCAGATGTACGCGGCCTTCATCGAAGCCGTTTACCGCACTGGGCGGCCAGTCTGCGCGGCCGGTGAGCCGCCGGGGAAATTATAGCTGGGCCGGCCAGGATGCCTTCATAAATAGGACAATACCCCTCCTTTTGTTCCATTATCGTACGAGCCGGTCCCTATCGGCCGTTCTACGCCCCTAATTGCGCCTCGACACATGGGCAGGCGCACGGTAGCGTGCGCCGCGAATGCTTGATCTGTCAGACATATTCGGGCACGGAGGTCCGCTGGAACGGGCGCTGCCGGACTTCAAAGTCCGCCGCCAGCAGCTTCGCATGGCCGAACGGGTTGCAGCCGCCATCCACGGGCGCGAGACCCTCGCGGTCGAGGCCGGCACTGGAACCGGCAAGACATTCGCATATCTCGTACCCGCGCTGCTCTCAGGGGCGCGTGTATTGATTTCGACCGGAACCCGCACGCTTCAGGACCAACTTTTCTCCAAGGACCTGCCGCTGGTCGCCGCGGCGTTGGGCCGTCCCGCGAAAGTGGCGCTCCTGAAGGGCCGCTCAAACTATCTGTGCCGGTATCGGCTGGCGCAGGCGGACGCGCACAGCGAGCAGCTCGAGCTGGACTCCTCGTTCGCCAACCAGGTGGCGGCGCCCGAGAAAATGCTGACGCGCATTCGAAGTTGGGCGCGTACCACGCGCACGGGCGACCTGTCCGAAGTTCGCGGCCTGTCGGACTCACACTCGGTGTGGCCACAGGTCACATCCACCCGCGAGAACTGTCTGAGCAACCGCTGCCCGGAGGTATCCCGCTGTCATGTCGCAGTAGCGCGCCGGCAGGCGCTCGACTCGGACATCGTGATCGTCAATCACCACCTGCTGCTCGCCGATCTCGCCCTGAAGGAGGACGGCTTCGGCGATATCCTCGGGTCCTCCGATGCGGTCATCCTCGATGAGGCGCACCAGATTCCGGATCTCGCAACCCAGTTCTTCGGTGCGAATGTCAGCAGCCGCCGTATCGAAGGCGTCTTGAAGGACCTCCAGGCCGAAATGGGCCATGCGCCGGAGCCCTTTGATCTGACCGGAGCGCTGCGGGCGGCCGAAGAGAGCCTCCGGCATGTGTCCGCATGTCTGCCGTCCAGCGCAACACGCGTATCCTGGACAGAGCGGCATTCGCCGTTCAACACGGCCGTGGAAGAGCTCTTTGAGTCGCTGCAGGGATTGCACTCGCGGCTGTCGACTCTGGATGAGGAGAGTCCTTTGGCTCTGATTGGCGAGCGCGTCGCCGATCTGTCGGCCAGCCTCGAGCGAATCTGCGCAGTCGACGAGCTGGAAGGCGCGCGGGCGGTCGAAACCAGCCAGCGGGGCTTCACGCTGAGTCTCATGCCGTTCGACATCTCCGCACGCTTCCAGGCCATGTTGCAGGCGCGACGTTGCGCCTGGGTGTTCACGTCGGCAACGCTGTCACTCGGGGAGGACTTCAGCCACTTCACCGGCCGTCTCGGGCTCGCGGACGTCCCCACGCTGAAGATCGACAGCCCATTCAACTACGAGCGCCAGAGCCTGTTGTATCTGCCTGTCGGAATGCCTGAGCCGGCGACACCCGGCTACGTAGCCGCGGTGATTGCCAAAGCCGTTGGACTGATTGACGCCTCGCGCGGAGGCGCCTTCGTACTCTTTACCAGTCATCGCGCGCTGACACAGGGTGCGGCGCTGTTGCGGGAGCGCTGGGCACAATCTCCTCCGTATCGCCTGTATGTTCAGGGGGAGGCGCCGCGGGAGCGGTTGTTGAAGGAGTTTCGCGAGGACGGCAACGCCGTTCTGCTGGGCACCACCAGTTTCTGGGAGGGTGTTGATGTGAAGGGCGAGGCATTGCGCCTCGTCATCATCGAGAAGCTGCCGTTCGCTTCTCCTGAGGATCCTCTGGTCCGGGCCCGCATCGAACACCTGCAGGCCACCGGCGGCAATCCATTTCGGGACTATCAGCTCCCGGAGGCCGCACTCGCGCTCAAACAGGGTGTTGGCCGCCTCATCCGCAGCGAAGACGATTACGGTGCAATCGTCATCTGCGACCCGCGGATGGTGGGAAAGGGGTATGGAAAAGTGTTCGTCGCCGCCCTGCCGGCCATGAATGTCACGCGCGAGCACGAAGAGGTCGTGCGCTTTCTTCGCGGGCACGCGCCGCAGATCCCCGCTGCGCAGGGTGTCGGTTGAAAATCCTCGCGCTCGATACGGCAACTGAGAACTGCTCGGCTGCGCTGTGGATCGATGGCAGCCTCCTGCAGCAGGAGCTCGAGGCGCCGCGCGGACATGCCGAGCTGATTCTGACAATGATCGACGAGCTGCTGGCGCAATCAGCCATAACGCTTGCGGGCTTGGATGCCATTGCATTCGGCCGCGGCCCAGGCTCCTTCACGGGAGTGCGACTGGCTGCAAGCGTGACACAGGGGTTGGCGTTCGGAGCGGACCTCCCCGTCGTGCCCATTTCAGACCTTCGAGCCGTTGCTCAGCGCGCATCGAACCTGATCGGCACTATCGCGGGGCAGCATACGCTTGTGTGTAATGACGCCCGTATGAATGAGGTGTACTGGGCCTGTTTCGAACTCGATATCAACGGTCTAATGGCACCCGTAGGAATAGAGCGTGTGGGCAAACCCTCGGAGGTGTCCCTCCCGGCGGAGTGGGCCGGTACGTTGGTCAACGGCGCCGGACGCGGATTCGCCGCTTACGGGGAACTCGGGACGAATCTGGCGCCCGTCCTGCGCACCATCGACAGCAGCATCCTTCCCCGAGCTGGCGAGATCGCTGAGTTGGCCGCGGCGGAAGTTCGAGCAGCTCGAGTCCTGCCTCCGGACCAGGCGGTTCCCGTGTACCTCCGCGACGACGTCGCGCGCCCGAAAGGTTCCCTGTAAGGCTCGCCGCCACGCGCTCCTGAAGGCTGCCGGACACTTAAATTGCCATGATGGATCAACGACTAGCGTTCTTGTCATGAATCTGCAACATGCTGCATCTGTAATACCCGCGCCCAACAATCTGTGTCACATGCCCGCAAAACAGGTTCTGATCGTCGAGGATGAGCGCCCGATTCGCGAGATGATCGCCTTCGGGTTGAAGCGTGCCGGCTTTGAAGTCCGGGAGGCTGAGGATTGCCGCGCGGCCCGCGCCGCACTGGCGGACCAGCGCCCGGACCTCGTGCTCATTGATTGGATGCTCCCCGACATGAGCGGGCTCGAGCTGACGCGTGCGCTCAAGCGTGACCGTGAGACCCGCGAGCTGCCCATCATAATGTTGACCGCCCGGGCGGAGGAGGGCGACAAGGTCGCGGGCCTCGAGGGCGGGGCGGATGACTACGTCACGAAGCCCTTCTCGCCGCGTGAGCTGCTGGCACGGATCAATGCTGTGCTACGCCGCGCGACCGGCAATGGCGCGGACGAATTAATCGAATTCGAAGGCTTGGCGCTCGATCAGGCGAGTCATCGTGTGATGGTGTCCGACCGGACGGTACCGCTGGGTCCCACTGAGTACCGCATGCTCGAGTTCTTCATGACACACCCCGAACGTGTCTACACCCGGGATCAGCTGCTTGACCGGATTTGGGGCGGTAACGTTTACGTGGAAGAGCGCACCATCGACGTGCACATCCGACGATTGCGCAAGGCGCTCGAAGAATTCGGGTACGATCGGTTCGTACAGACGGTCAGAGGCTCCGGGTATCGATTCTCGGCGAGAACCGTCTAAAGACACGCTCCAAGGGACTGTCTAGTCTTTCACATGCAACCAGCGACACAGGCGTGGTGGTTCGCAGCGGGTCGAATGCTCGCGACGGTGGTCAGCGGCCTGCTGGTGGGCTGGCTGTTCGGCAACGTATGGGTCGCGCTCGGCGTAGCGCTCGCTCTACACCTGGGCTGGCAGCTCTCCAATCTCTTTCGCCTCGAATGGTGGCTGCGTCATCGCAGTTTCGCTGATCCTCCCGACGTGGGCGGTGTCTTTGGCGAGATCATCGCCCAGATCGTACGCCTGCACCGACGCAAGCGATTCCACAAACAGCGTTTCGTACAGCTCATGCGGCAACTGCAGCGTTCGACCGCGGCGCTGCCGAACGGAGTTGTGATTCTCAACGCGCAGCGCGAAATCATCTGGTTCAACCGGATGGCCTCGCGGTTGCTCGATCTGCGCCGCACGGCCGATCTCGGCCTGCGCATCGAGAACCTGCTGCGCTCGCCACAATTTGCGCGCTACCTGGAGATCGGCGATTTCGCCAGTCCCATCGTTTTGAGGACCACGACAGGCGAAGACTGCTACCTCTCTTTGCAGATGGTTCCTTACGGTGAAGGCCAGCAGCTGCTGCTCGTGAGTGATGTGTCGCGTCAGATGCGGCTCGAGGCCATGCGAAAGGACTTCGTGGCCAATGCTTCGCACGAGCTGCGCTCACCACTCACGGTTATCTCCGGCTACCTTGAAACGTTGAGTCAGGATCCGGCTCTCGATCGTGACCTGCAGGGACCCGTGACGGAAATGCGTCGGCAAGCCGAGCGGATGACCGCCATCATCCGCGATCTCTTGGAACTGTCGCGCCTCGAAGAGACCGACGAAATGCTTGGGGGTGAGCCGATAGACATCCCGGCGCTGCTCTCTATGTTGCGCAAGGACGTGGTCGCGCGCCCTGTGCATCCCCGCGATATTCGCATTCGGATCGACAGCGAGGCACAACTCCTGGGCGATGAGCCGGAAATACATTCCGCATTCTCAAACCTTGTAGATAACGCTGCCAAGTACACGCCCGCCGAGGGTTCGCTCGAGATGCGGTGGTGGGTCGATGACGAGGGCGGCCACTTTTCCGTGACCGATACTGGCATGGGCGTTCCTCCAGAGCACATCCCCCGCCTGACGGAGCGCTTCTATCGCGTTGATGCCGGGCGATCGCGCTCCACGGGCGGCTCCGGTCTGGGCCTCGCTATTGTCAAACATGTGTTGCAACGCCATGGGGCGGAGCTCGAGATCCAAAGCACGCTCGGCAGCGGCAGTGAGTTCATTTGTCATTTTCCGTTGAGCCGCGTGCAGTTGGCGCGGGTCCCACAGACAGCGGAAGTTTAAGAGTTAGCTGCAACTGCCTGTTACGGCTAGGCCATCGTAAAGAATACTTAGCTCGGCTGTCATCTGGCCGACACACCCTTTGACGACCCTTGACAGATGACGACCGGCCACAGACGACCTGTCAAAGTACGCACGCTGTTTCTGTCGGATATCCATCTCGGCTACAAGCGTGCGCGGGTACGCGAGCTGTCCGAATTCCTCCAGGGGATCGATGCCGAGCGCATTGTGCTGGTCGGCGACATCATCGATGCCCTGAGCCTCGGGCAGCGCTTGTTCTGGACCGCCGAGCACACCAATGTCGTGCGGGCACTGCTCGCCAAGCGACGCTCTGGCGCCAGGCTCATCTACATTCCCGGCAACCACGATGCCAGCCTCGCGATGTTTGCCGAAGTGCTCAACGGCCAACTCGAAGTGCATCGCGAATGGGTCCACAGGACGTCGCAGGGCAAGCGGCTGCTGGTCACCCATGGCGACCGGTTCGACGGGATCGTTACTTGCGCCCCTTGGCTCAGCCGGTTAGGCGACGCTCTGTACTACGTCGTCGTAGCTTTGAACCACGGCGTAAACAACCTGCGAAGCCGGATCGGCAAGCCATACTGGCCATTCGTCGAGCAGATCAAGCTCGGCGTCGGCGCCAGCCTGCGGTACATTGAGCGGTTCGAGGAAGTGGCTACGAGCCACGCGCGGGCGGAGGGCTACGACGGGATTGTCTGCGGCCACATACACCGCGCCAACTTGCGCCAGATCGATGGTACTGTGTACTGCAACACTGGGGACTGGGTCGAATCCTGTTCAGCACTGATCGAAACTCTGGACGGCGAGCTGCAACTGCTGCGGTGGCCAAATGGTCGGTATCCGGCGCGCCGCACGACGACGCAGCTGGTCGCGGATGCCGCTTGAAGATCACTATTGCGACCGATGCCTGGGAGCCTCAGACCAACGGCGTCGTGACTACTTTGAAGGCGACGATCGAGACACTCGGCCATCTGGGCCATGAAGTCCGTGTCATCTCCCCGCAGGGCCTGGCCAGCATCCCCGCGCCCAGCTACCCCGAGATCCGGCTTGCCATAGCGCCCGGGTTTCATATCGCGCGGCAGATCAAAGCATTCCGTCCCCACGCCGTTCACATTGCGACCGAGGGACCGATCGGCGTGTCGATGCGACGCTATTGCCGCCGGCATGGCTTGCCGTTCACGACCTCCTATCACACGCGCTATCCGGAATATCTGAATGCCCGGTGGCCGATTCCACTCGGCGTGAGCTACGCGTGGCTGCGGAGGTTTCATGGTGCCGCGGCACGGACCTTCGTCAGCAGTAACAGTCTGCGCTCACAACTGTCGTCCAAGGGCTTCCAGCACTTGCATCAGTGGCGCCGCGGCGTCAATCTGCAGCTGTTCCGACCCCTGAATGCACAGCTGCCTGCCGAGCTCGCCGGTCTGCCACGGCCGATCATGGCCTACATGGGGCGGGTGGCGGTCGAGAAGAACATCGATGCCTTTCTGCGGCTCGATCTGCCGGGCACCAAGTTGATTATCGGCAATGGGCCCGCGCGGGCTGCGCTCAGCGAGCGTCATGCGGACGCGCTCTTCGTCGGCTACCGCTTCGGCGACGAGCTCGCCGCGATGCTGAGCGCCGCCGATGTGTTCGTGTTTCCAAGTCTGACCGACACATTCGGGCTCGCCATGATCGAGGCTCTCGCCTGCGGCGTGCCCGTCGCGGCATTTCCCGTCCCCGGACCGATCGATGTGATCGAGCCCGGTGTGACGGGAGTCCTGAACGAAGATCTCGCGGTTGCCATACGCTCCGCTTTACTGCTGAACAGGCAGGTGTGCGCGCAGCGCGCCACGGCGTTCACCTGGGATGCGGCCACCGAGCAGTTCCTCGAGGGCCTCGAGCCGATTCCGGCCGGTGCGCGCGCAGCGCTGTCTGCTCCAGGTTCAGCTATGATCAGCGGCAATAGCACTAGTCAGCCTAGCGCCGGAGACGCCAACTGATGGAAACAGCGGATCTCAGCCACCACATCTCCCGCCGCTTCAACGAAGACCTCGAGCGGGTTCGCAGTAAGGTGCTGGGCATGGGCGGCTTCGTGGAGCAACAGCTTCACAAGGCCGTGACGGCGCTGGTCGAAGGCGACAGCACGCTGGGTGAATCCGTTGCCATGGACGACTACCAGGTGAACAACATGGAAGTCTCCATCGACGAGGAATGCAGCCGAATCCTTGCGACTCGCGCGCCGGCCGCCGGCGATCTGCGCGTCATTGTCGCGATCATCAAGACGATTACCGACCTCGAGCGAATTGGCGATGAGGGCGAAAAGATCGGTTACATCGCCTCGCGGCTTGCAACTATGGAACGTCCCGCGGACAAGTACCGCGAGATCAAGCATCTCGGCCGCGTGGTATCTGAGATGGTGCACGACGCGTTGGACGCGTTCGCGCGGATGGACGTCGAATCGGCGTTGAGAGTCGCGCGTCAGGATAGACTCGTTGATGAAGAATACGAGTCCATTCAACGCCAGGCCATCACCTTCATGATGGAAGATCCCCGCACAATTCGTCGCGCATTGGATGTGATGTGGGTGGTGCGTGCGCTCGAGCGCATAGGCGACCACGCCAAGAACATCAGCGAATACGTCATCTACATGGTCCACGGAAAGGACATCCGTCACACCTCGTTAGACGACGTCGAGCGTGAGCTCAGAGAGCAGCGCCCCGCTACCGGCGTCGGTGGCGTGAAGCCCGCAAGTTCCTGATGCCAGAAAGGCTTCGGTCAAGTACGATCGCAGCGTGTCGACGAATCGCAGACTACTCAATTTCGCTGGCTTCATTGCCTGCGTAGCGCTCCTCGGGTACGCCTACTACACGCAGTACCAGCTCGGGCTCGAACCGTGTCCGCTGTGTATCTTTCAGCGCATTGGTATCGCCGCCTTGGCCGTGGTGTTCCTGATCGCCGGCCTGCACAACCCGCGAGGGTGGGGCGCATCCGTCTATGCTGTGTTGATCGGCGTGGCATCGCTTGCCACGGTCGGGCTCGCGATACGCCACTTGTATGTTCAGAGCCTGCCCCCAGGCACCATTCCCGCCTGCGGCGCACCGCTCGACGTGCTGTTGCAGTTCACTCCGGTAACCGAGGTGATCCGTAAAGTGTTGACCGGCAGCGGCGAGTGCAGCCAGGTCAACTGGAAGTTCCTCGGCCTTGCGATGCCGGCTTGGGTGCTGATCTGGGCCCTGCTCCTGGGCGCACTGGGCGTGCTGACCAACACCCGGTTACGTAAGACTAGGTCAACAGATTTCGCAACACGTTGAAGTACATCTGGTGCAGCTGGTCGATCTCTTCGACCTGCACCGATTCATTCACCTTGTGAATCGTGGCATTCACCACACCCAGCTCGACGACCTGGGTGCCCAATGGCGCAATAAACCGCCCATCCGACGTTCCGCCGCCCGTTGACAGCTTGGGGCGCATGCCGGTCACCTGCTGAATCGCGGATCCCACCGCATCGGATAACGCGCCAGGCGACGTATAGAAGGGCTCACCGGACACGTACCACTCGATCGTGTAGCGCACGCCGTGCTTGCGCAGGATGCCTTCCACCGTCTCCTTGAGACGCTCCTGGGTCTGAACCGGCGAGTAGCGAAGGTTGAATCGCGCCTTGAGCTCCCCAGGAATCACGTTGGGCGCACCGGTGCCCGCGTTCAAGTTGGATACCTGGAAAGTAGTGGGTTGGAAGTGCTCGGTTCCCTCGTCCCAGACGCGGCTGGTGAGCTCAGCCAAGGCCGGCGCAAGTGTATGCACCGGGTTCTCGGCGAGCTGCGGATAAGCGACATGACCCTGCACACCGTGGACCGTCAGCCGCCCGCTGAAGGATCCGCGGCGGCCCACTTTGATCGTGTCACCGATTCTCGTCTCGCTGGAAGGCTCGCCCACCACGCACCAGTCGATGCGTTCCTTGCGGGCCGCAAGTGTCTCCACGACGCGCTTGGTTCCATCTACCGACGGACCTTCCTCGTCACTCGTGATCAGGAACGCGATCGATCCCTTGTGAGCCGGGTGAGCCGCGACGAATTGCTCGGAGGCAGTCACCATTGCTGCCAGGCCGCTTTTCATATCAGCTGCGCCTCGGCCGTATAGCCTGCCGTCGCGCACGCTGGGGACAAAGGGGTCGGTTCTCCACTCTTCCAGCGGACCGGTCGGAACGACATCTGTATGACCGGCAAAGCAGAACACGGGGCCACCGTTCCCACGCTTCGCCCAGAAATTCTCGACGTTGCCATAGCGCAGCGGCTCGACGTGGAACCCGGCTGCTGCGAGCCGGGCCATCATGACCTCCTGGCAGCCCTCGTCGGCGGGGGTCACCGAGCGGCGTGCCATCAGATTCCGAGTGAGCTCAAGGGTTTGGGACATGGGGCGTGCGGGTCCTGATGCACAGGGGAGCGGTGGAGTTCGCAGGCCCGCGTTTATACGGCCCAGCACTGCCCCGCGGCAAGCCGTTTGTGGCGGGCGCAGCCCGGACTCGGGGTGGCCTGTCATTAAACCGTCACATTCCAGTCATGTAATGCGCTCCTGCGGTGCGCGATGCTCGCTGGGACGTGACCACGTGGCTGGCCGATGGGCAGGGCCCGGAAGAATTCCATAAATGAGGAGGAGTCGATTCATGAACTTTTTCAGCGTGAGACCCCTGCTGGCGGCGGTGGCAACACTGTCTCTGGCCGTGACCGCGCAGGCGACGGACATCTCGGGCGCGGGCGCAACGTTCCCGTACCCGGTCTACTCAAAGTGGGCGGATGCTTATAAGACGCAGACCGGCGTCGGCCTCAACTACCAGTCCATCGGCTCGGGCGGTGGCATCAAGCAGATCAAGGCCAAGACAGTCACCTTCGGCGCATCCGACAAGCCGCTGGAGCCCGCCGAGTTGAAAGCGGCGGGCCTGGTGCAGTTCCCGATGATCATCGGCGGGGTCGTGCCGGTCGTGAACATCAAAGGCCTGAAGGGCGGTGATCTGACACTCGACGGCGCCACGGTCGCGAGCATCTACCTGGGCGAGATCACGAAGTGGAATGATGCGAAGATCAAGAAGCTCAACCCGAAAGTGGCCCTTCCGGACACCGCCATCGCGCCGGTGTATCGCTCGGAGGGTTCGGGAACCAACTTCCTGTTCACCGACTATCTGTCCAAGTCGAGCCCGAAGTTCAAGGAATCGATCGGTGCCAATGCCTCGGTGCAGTGGCCCGTCGGCATCGGTGCCAAGGGCAATGAGGGGGTGGCCAACATGACCACCCAGACCGACGGCGCCATCGGCTATGTTGAATATGCCTACGCCAAGCAAAACAACATGGCGTTTGCGAAGCTGGTCAACAAGGGCGGCAAGGCCGTCGCTCCGAACGCGGAATCATTCCAGGCCGCGGCTTCCAATGCAGACTGGTCGCATGCTCCGGGCTACTACCTGATCCTGACGGACCAGGCGGGCGCTGCAAGCTGGCCCATCACGGGCGCGAGCTTCATCCTGGTGTATGGCACGCCGCCTAATGCGGCGGAGACCGCCGAGGCGCTCAAGTTCTTCGATTGGGCTTACAAGAACGGTGGCAAAATGGCCGCCGAGCTGGACTACGTGCCGCTGCCGGAGGCTCTGATCAAGCAGGTGCGCGCCACCTGGAAGTCAGAGATCAAAGGCATTCCGGCCATTGCGGCCAAATAGCCGCGTTGCTGTTGGGGGCGCGCCGTGAGGCGCGCCCCCGCTCGTTGGAGATCATGAATACCACCGCAGCGGTCGCATTCGACTCACGGCATGGCACCAGGCAGCGATTCAGGGAGGGCCTGTTTCGCGGCGCCACTCTCGCCGCTGCAGTGCTCGTACTGACTTTGCTGGGCGGAGTCGCGCTGTCGCTCCTGCGCGGCTCCTGGCCCGCTTTCTCACACTTCGGCCTGTCGTTCCTGACCCGCGTGATCTGGAACCCCGTCACCAACGACTTCGGTGCGCTGGCGCCCATATACGGCACCGTAGTGACGGCGCTGATGGCGATGCTCATGGCCATCCCTGTCAGTTTTGGCATCGCCATCTTCCTGACGCAGCTGGCGCCGAGGTGGCTGAAGCGCCCGGTCGGGGTTGCAATCGAGCTGCTGGCGGCCGTGCCGAGCATCATCTTCGGCATCTGGGGGCTGTTCGTGCTTGCGCCGGTGCTGCAGCGCCATGTCCAGCCCTGGCTCATCGAATGGCTCGGACCCTTGCCCGTGATCGGCAAGTTGTTCCAGGGCCCGCCGTTCGGCATCGGCGTTCTGACCGCCTCCGTGGTGCTGGCCATCATGGTGCTGCCGTTCATTTCGGCCGTGCTGCGCGACGTGTTCGAGACCGTGCCCGATGTCTTGAAAGAGTCGGGCTATGGACTCGGCGCCACGACCTGGGAAGTCATCTGGAAGGTGGTCGTGCCCTATTCGCGGACCGGCATCGTTGGCGGGATCATGTTGGGCCTCGGAAGGGCACTGGGCGAAACGATGGCGGTGACGTTCGTCATCGGCAATGCACATCGAATCAGCCCGTCGCTGCTTGCTCCTGGCACGACTATCGCAGCTTCCATAGCCAGCGAATTCACCGAAGCCGAGGGCGATCTGTATACCTCGTCGTTGATCGGGCTCGGCACGGTGTTGTTCGTCATCACGTTCGTGGTCATCGCCGCAGCGCGCTTTATGTTGATGCGTCTCGACCGGCGTGCGCTCTCGTCTGTATGAGCCGGATTCGCACCAGGGGCAGGACAGGATGAACAGGCGCCTCGTCCGCAAAGTCACGAATGTAGTGGCCCTGTGCATGTCAGGCCTCGCTACGGCGGTAGGACTGTTCTTCCTGGCCGCGATCCTCTGGACGTTGCTCTCGAGCGGTCTTGCGGGGATGTCTGTCGCCCTGTTCACCCAGAACACGCCACCTCCAGGCAGCAGCAGCGGCGGAATTCTCAACGCCATCTACGGCAGTGTGGTCATGACCCTGATCGGTATTCTCATCGGGGGCCCCGTTGGGATGCTGGCTGGAACCTATCTCGCCGAGTACGGCCGCAATTCGCGGCTGAGCGCGGTGATCCGCTTCATCAACGACTGTTTGCTGAGTACCCCGTCAATCATCGTGGGCCTGTTCATCTACGAGCTGCTCGTGGTCCGCATGGGGCATTTCTCCGCGTTGGCCGGCGGGGTTGCTCTGGCCGTGATTGCCATTCCGGTCACGGTGCGCACCACCGAAGACATGTTGAATCTCGTACCGCAGGGAATGAAGGATGCCTCCACGGCGATGGGCGCGTACCCCTGGCGCACCATCACCAGCATCATCTATCCGGCCGCGCGCAGTGGCATCGTCACGGGTCTGTTGCTCGCCGTGGCCCGTATCAGCGGTGAAACCGCGCCGCTGCTGTTCACCGCCTTGAACAACCAGTTCTGGAGCACGAACCTGCGCGCTCCGATGGCGAATCTGCCGGTGGTCATCTATCAGTTCGCGCTCAGTCCGTACAAGAACTGGCAGCAGCTGGCCTGGTCCGGCGCTTTGCTTGTGACGCTGGCGATCCTGATCCTCAGCATCGCGGCGCGCGTGGTCGTATCCGCGTTAAACCCTTCCGGGGGCAAACAGCGATGAATGCAGTTCGTTCCGAGCGCAGCGCGCCGCCGGTGCAAGCGAAGCCGCCGAAGTTCGAGGTCAGGAACCTCAATTTCTACTACGGCCAGACCCAGGCGTTGAAGGGCATCAGCCTGAGCCTCGCTGACCGCAGCATCACCGCGTTCATCGGACCCTCCGGTTGCGGCAAGTCGACCCTTTTGCGCGTGTTCAACCGAATGTACGCGCTGTATCCGGGCCACCGCGCGATCGGCGAGGTGCTACTGGATGGCGAAAACATCCTGGCGCCCACTGTGGATCTGTCCAGCCTGCGGTTTCGGGTAGGAATGGTTTTTCAAAAGGCGACCCCATTTCCCATGTCGATATTCGACAACGTGGCGTTCGGGTTGCGGCTGGCGCGGCGGATTCCGCGGGCCGAGCTCGCGGGGCGCGTGGAGGTTGCGCTCCGGGACGCTGCAATGTGGGACGAGGTGAAGGACAAGCTCCACGAAGACGGACGCGGGCTTTCAGGTGGACAACAGCAGCGGCTGTGCATAGCGCGTACAATCGCGCTCGAACCAGAAGTCGTGCTCTTGGATGAGCCGACGGCAGCGCTCGACCCCATCTCCACGCTGCGGGTCGAAGAGACGCTGCAGAGCCTCCGCGAGAAGTATTGCCTGGCTGTGGTCACGCACAACCTGCAGCAGGCCGCGCGCGTTTCGAACGTCACGGCCTTCATGTACATGGGCGATCTCGTGGAGATCGGACCCACGGAGCAGATCTTCACGGCACCGAAGGACCGTAAGACCGATGACTACGTGACCGGAAGATTTGGGTAGAGGTTCTGTTGCATGAATGACGCGGGTAACGAGATAGCTCAGGAGCGTAAACCAGTGGACGCATTGAGCGCCTCTGAAGATCCAGGCCGGCGGCGTGTCGGCGAAGGGGGGCTCAATCTCAAGCCCAGCGGCCGAGTGCCGGCACCCACCTCACTCGAGCATCGCAGCGGCGGCGACCAGACCGTCGGGCAGTTCTCGGTAGAGGACGCCGTTTTCTCCTGCCGGGACGTGAACGTCTTCTACGGAAGCAAGCACGCCCTGAAAAACGTCAACATCGACGTGGGCCGCAAGCAGGTTCTGGCCATGATCGGACCATCCGGTTGCGGCAAATCAACCTTTCTGCGCTGCCTGAATCGCATGAACGACACGGTGCCCGGCGCGCGGGTGACGGGCTCGATCAAACTCGACGGTGTGGACATTCAGACCAGGGACCAGGACGTCGTGCAACTGCGGGCACGGGTGGGTATGGTGTTCCAGAAGCCCAACCCATTTCCGAAATCCATCTACGACAACGTTGCCTACGGCCCCCGAATCCACGGAACCACGCGCAGCCGCGCGGACCTCGATGACATCGTCTGCACGAGTTTGCAGCGTGCCGGTCTTTGGGACGAAGTGAAAGACCGGCTCAACAGGCCCGGCACGGGCCTGTCAGGCGGTCAGCAGCAGCGCTTGTGTATTGCGCGTGCAATTGCCATCCAGCCCGAAGTCATCCTGATGGACGAGCCGTGCTCGGCGCTCGATCCCATCGCCACCGCGCGCGTCGAGGATCTCATCGAGGTGCTGCGGGAAAGCTATGCCATCGTGATAGTCACCCACTCCATGCAACAGGCAGCGCGTGTCTCGCAGCGCACCGCCTACTTTCACCTGGGTGAGTTGATCGAAGTAGGGGAGACGGACCGGGTGTTCACGAACCCCCGTCACCGCCTCACCGAGGACTACATCACGGGGCGGTTCGGCTAGAGAGCTCGATGCTCGAAGGCCATATCAGTAGAGCATTCGACGGCGCCCTGGCGGCGCTGCACATACGCGTGATCGAGATGGGTGGCCTGGTCATGGACCAGGTTCGCGAGGCCGCCGCGGCGTATACCGACTGGCAGGTGGGTCCCGCCGAGCACGTGTTGACGCGCGAGCGCGAAGTCAACGACTACAACGTCCGCCTGAACGCAGAGCAACTGACCCTGATCGCCCGCCGCCAGCCGGTAGCGGGCGATCTTCGGGCCATCATCGCGATGTCCAGAGTCGTCGCCGAGCTCGAGCGGGCGGGCGATGAAGCCAAGAAGATCGCCCGTACCGTCATTGCCCAAGGGGGTAGGCCGGGACCCGCCACGTCGCGCGACGTACGCCATCTCGCCCAATTGGCAGTCAGTTTACTGAGGTCCGCGCTGGAGGCCTTCGACCGTCTCGACGGCTTGCTGGCCGTCGAAGTGATCGCGCGCGACAAGGAATTGGATATCGAATACGCAGCCGGCCTGCGGCGTTTGATGACCCGCGCAATGGAAGACCCGAGGCAGGTGAGCGTCGCTCTCGAGGCCGCATTTGCGCTCAAGTCGCTGGAGCGGATCGGCGACCACGCGCGGAATCTCGCGCGGCAGGTGCAAGCAATAGGGGGAGATTCCCAACCATTGCCAGAAACGGCTATGACCTCTGGGTGAGGCACGAAGGGCCGGGTTGCCGATCCAGGGACGGCACGCACTTTAGGCCAGTGCCCCGCCACGGGCGCACCGCATGCTCCCGACGTCAGGGCCCGCGCCACGCGGACCCTGACATCGAGCATCAACTCCTTAGAACGACCACTGGGCGTAGAAGCCCACTTCATTGAAGTGACCATCGTGGGCAGACGTCCCACCAATGGTGTAGGAGCCGTTGGCATCGGCGCCACTGATCGAGTTGGTACCGTTCTCGACCTTCTCATTCTTGTATACGAGCGCCAGGTCAATCGTCTTGAGGGGCTTGTACGCCACGCCGATGTTGAAGTAGTCGTCCTTCAGGTCGGGTGCGACATCCTTGCTCAGTTTCGCGTGGTCATAGCGGGCGAACACCGAGTACGCGCTGTCGAAATTGTACGAAACGAAGGCTGACTCGCCGTCTGCCTTATCACCGACCGGAGTCACGGCAGCGCTCGCACCCACGATGGACGAACTACCGTACACAGAACCGGCGAGGTTGTTGACGGTCTTGTAATTCCTGGCGGTGTAGAATTCGACGCCCGCGCGCACGCCGGAGATGTTCGCTGCCACCACACCGTTCCAACGTACTGCGGTGTGGGTCGGGAAATCCTTGTTCGTAGCGGTAACCTGGCCCAGATGCCCGGCATAGAAACCCGCGCCCACCGTCAGCCACTTCACCGGGTTCACGTTGACCCGGCCTTCGTAGTCAGGTGAGTTGGTGCGCGTTGGGTTCTTGTATCCGCCGCCATCGACGATCGAGAACGAGTAACCAAACATGCCATTCGGGCCGAGCTTGCCGGTGGCGTTCAAACCCCAGTCTGCGGTCTGGGCAAATCCAAGGCGGTCGGCCGTCGTCTTCTCGATGTAGCGATATCCGTAGAGGCTCTCGACAAACGGGGCCCAGGGCGAGGTGTACGCACCTGCATGGAATACCAAGGCGTCCGAGAGCTTTGCCTCGAGATACAGCTTCTTCACCATCACTTCGGTCACGCCGCCGCTGCTGTTCTGGTTGGTGAGAACAGTGGTGGTCGTGCCATTCGCGTTCGTAATGGTGGCGGTGCTCGCAGTGCTGTACTGCGCATCCAGCGTGATATCAGCGGAGAAGATGTCGTTGAACTTGTGGTCGGCGATCAAGTAAAAGCGCTTGACGTCAAAACCCACGCCAGTGGGCGGGGTGTCGATCTTCTTGCCTGTGGCGTCTTCGTTCTGCAGCTTGATGTAACCGAAATCTACGAACGCCTGACCACCGACGGTGGTGTTGGCGCCCACGTCAGCCGCCACGGCGGCCGTGGTTCCGGCGCAACTGCTCAAAAAGGCTACCGTGAGGATCTGCTTGCGCATCGTCTATGCTCCTGAAATGACATTGGCACGCGAAAATCGCGCGCTGAAATTGCGTTGCTTAAGGGCGAAGACCGCTGTTGTTGGTTGTCGCCTGTGGCAAACAACCCGTCTTAAGGCGAAGTGAAGGCTACGAATTGCGTATGACAATACGATGACACAGAGCGTCATATATCTCATATCGCAGGCCTACAGCCGCAAATCTTAGGCTGCTGCGCTGCGAAAGTCAGTAACGCAAACGTTACATTTCGGTTACTGCCAAGCTGAAAGATGGGTTTTGTGATGTCGGCTGTTGCGCCGGCGCATCACTCAGGAGTGCGTAGCAACTCGTTGATGGAGGTCTTTGCGCGCGTCTGCGCGTCGACGCGCTTTACGATGACGGCGCAGTACAGACCGTACTTGCCGTCAGCGGAGGGAAGGGTGCCGGGAACGACGACCGAGCCGGCGGGAACACGCCCTTGCAGAATCTTCCCCGTGGTGCGGTCGTAGATACGGGTGCTCTGTCCGATGAACACACCCATGGAGATGACTGAGCCAGCCTCGACGATCACGCCTTCCACGACTTCGGAGCGCGCGCCGATGAAGCAGTCATCCTCAATGATGGTGGGGCTTGCCTGCAGCGGCTCGAGGACGCCACCGACACCGACTCCACCTGACAGGTGGACGTTGCGGCCAATTTGCGCGCATGAGCCCACGGTCGCCCACGTGTCGACCATTGTCCCGGACCCGACGTGCGCGCCGATGTTTACGTAACTCGGCATCAGTACGACGTTGGGCGCAATGTATGAGCCCTTGCGAACGATCGCATGTGGTACCACCCGCGCACCGCCCGCCTTCAGAGCGGTCTCGTCAGCATGCTGATACTTCAGTGGCACCTTGTCATAGAAGCGCGTGTAGCCCGCGTCCATGACGACGTTGTCGTGCGATCGGAAATAGAGCAGTACGGCTTTCTTCAGCCACTCGTTGACTACCCAGCGTCCGTCTTTGGGCTCCGCAACCCGAGCCGCGCCGCTGTCGAGCAGCTCGATGCAATCATCGATCGCCGCAGCCAGAGCGGGCGGCAAGTTCTTCGGAGTCAGCTCAGCTCTGCGCTCGTACGCCGCTTCGATGATGGGTCGGAGTTTTTCAATGTCGGCCATGGCTCAACGGTGTCCTCGGATGAATTCTCGAATTCGCTCGGCGGCGTCGATGCACTGCTCGACGCCTGGAACCAGGGATATTCGTACGCGACCGGCACCCGGGTTGGCAGGGTTGCCTGCTGATGCCGTGCCCCCACCAGCTGCCGTGCCACGGCTGAGGTAACTTCCCGGTAGTACGGTGACATTCTGTTGTGCGAACAGGTCCCGTGTGAATCGCTCATCATCGCCCCGAACGTCGGACCACAGGTAGAAGCCGCCCGAGGGGCGCTCGACCTGCAGCACATCCGACAGGATCGGAATGACCCTGTCGAATTTCTCCTGGTACAGGCGGCGGTTCGCCGCAGCATGCACATCGTCGTTCCAGGCGGCAATGCTGGCGAGCTGCGTGGGGACCGGCATCGCGCTGCCATGATAGGTGCGATACAGGAGGAATCGCGACATGACCTTGGGATCACCAGCCACAAATCCCGAACGCAGTCCGGGAAGGCTGGAGCGCTTGGAGAGGCTGTGAAACACCACGCAGCGCTCAAAGCTGTCGTGCCCCGCGGTAATGGCCGCCTGCAACAGTCCTGGAGGAGGGGAGCCCTCATCCAGGTAGATTTCCGTGTAACACTCATCCGCCGCAACGACGAAGTCATGGCGCTCCGCGAGCGTCAGCGCACGACGCAGAAAGTCTACCGGCAGCACTGCACCGGTCGGATTGCCCGGGCTGCATAAAAACAAAACCTGGCAACGCCTCCAGGCCTGCTCGCCCACGGCATCCAGGTCGGGTAGGTAACCAGTGGCAGCCGTGGTGTTGAGAAAGTGAGGTTCGGCCCCGGCCAACAGGGCCGCTCCCTCGTAGATCTGATAGAAAGGATTGGGCATTGCGACAACGGGCGCGGTGCTGTCGTCGACGAGCGCCTGCACGAACGAGAACAACGCTTCGCGCGTACCGTTGCACGGCAATACCATTGTCTCGGGGTGCACGCGGGCCGCAGGATTTACTCCTGCTCGCTGTAATCCAAAGCGCCGTTCGAGCCAGCGGGCGGCCGCAGCCCGCAATTCAGGCAATCCGGCGGTTGCCGGGTAACTACCCAGCCGATGCAGGTTCTCGCGCAGGCTGTCGAGCACGAAAGCGGGCGGCGCGTGTTGCGGCTCGCCGATCGACATCGCGATGTGCGCAAGTGCGGCTGGCGGGTTGATGCCCGCTTTGAGGCGGGCGAGGCGCTCAAACGGATAGGCGTGGAGGCGATCGAGTCGGGGATTCACCGGCGGGCTCACGCAGGACGCCGGCGATCGAGTGCCTGCATCAGCTTTTCACGCAAGGTCTGTGCGGCCGCCGCATTCAGCGGGCGCTGTTCGAAATCGGTGATGTAAAAGACGTCCTCGGCCCGCTCGCCCACGGTCATGATCTTGGCATCGTGCAACTGCAGGTTCTGTTCCATCAGGACCTTGCCGATGTCGCTCAGCAGGCCAGGACGGTCTCCAGCAGTCAGCTCCAGCACCGAGCGCCGGTTACGCTCATCCACGCTGATCTGGATCTGCGTTGGTGTGTTGAACATGCGCGCCTGTCGCGGTGCACGGCGCGAGACTGCGAAAGGAGTGTCCTCGGGCCGCTGCAAAGAGCGCCAGATCGCATGCTCAATCTCGTTCTTGCGATCATTGTCAGTAATTGCTGCCCCGTCGTCCTCGAGCACGTGGTACAGGTCGAGGCTGAAGCCATCGCCGGTAGGCGTGATCCGGGCATCGACGATGTTCAAGCCCAATTGATCGAGGACGGCGGTCGTCCGGGCAAAACCGTGTCGATGGGCGCGCGCAAAAATCAATACTGACGTCGTGCCGCGCACCCCGCGTGGATCGAGAGCAACCAAGGGCTCGTCCGATCCCGCATCGCGCTCACCGAGCAATCGCGTATGCCATGCGACTTCATCCGGTGTGTGTCGCAGGAAGTAAGGCGGCGAGAATCGCGCCCATGTTTTTTCGACATCCGTATCCGTCACGCCGTGTTCTACGAGCAGCCGCCGAGCAGCTTCCTGCGTTTCGCGCACCAACTGCTCCTGGTCGATCGGACTCTCGAGGCCACGGCGCAGAGCGCGCTTCACACGATCGTAGAAGTCATGAAAGAGCGATGCCTTCCAGGAATTCCACAGTTTTGGATTTGTCCCGCGCACGTCCGCACAGGTGAGTACATACAGGTAGTCGAGATGGTTCTCGTCGCCCACTTTGCGCGCAAACGCATTGATGACCTGCGGATCCGCGATGTCCTGCTTCTGCGCCGTGATGGACAGCTCCAGGTGACTGCGGACCAGCCACGCAACGAGCCGCGCGTCGTAGGGTGACAGACCCTGCTCCAGGCAGAAGGCCTCCGCGTCAACCGCGCCCAGCTCGGAATGGTCTCCGCCGCGCCCCTTTGCAATGTCATGGAAGAGGGCGGCGAGATAGGCGACTTCCGTCCGCGGCAGCGACTGCATGATGCGCGATGCCGCCGGCAGCTCGTGGTCATACCGTGGAATGGCGAACCGGCGCAGATTGCTGACGACGAACAGCGTATGTGCGTCAACCGTATACGCATGAAACAAATCGTACTGCATGCGGCCGACGATCCTGCCGAACGCCGGGATATAACGGCCCAGCACACCGTACGTGTTCATGCGCCGCAGCTCGTGGGTTACGCCAATCGGCGAGCGTACGATTTCGAGGAACAACCGATGGTTGCGCGGATTCTGGCGAAATTCCTCATCTATGAGCCACAGGCTGCGAGCCACCGCTCGCATCGTGGAAGCCCGAACCCCGTTGATGTCGGGGTTCTGTTGGAGCAGGACGAACAACTCGAGGATGGCTGAGGGCGTCCGCGCAAATACATCGCTGCTGACGGCTTCGAGCGATCCGTTGCGAACCTGAAAGCGTGCGTTGAGAGGCCTGGGCGGCTCGCTCTCGGTCAGAATGGCTTCGCGGAACAACTGCAGTAACAGCTCGTTCAGCAGGCTGACGTCCATGACAGTGCGGTAGTACCGCTGCATGAACTGCTCAACGGCGAGCGTGTAGGAGGCATCCTCGTAGCCGAATGTCTGTGCCAGTCGGATCTGGTGATCGAAGAGCAGCCGGTCTTCGCGCCTGCCGGTGAGCACATGTAATCCAAACCGCACTTTCCACAGGAAAGCCTGCGCTTGTTTGAGACGCCGCAGCTCCGCTACGGACAGAAATCCGCGGGTGGCCAACCCGTCGAGCGTGTCAGAGCCGAAGTGTCGCTTGGCTACCCAGGCGATGGTCTGGATGTCGCGTAGTCCCCCGGGGCCCGTCTTCACGTTCGGCTCGAGGTTGTAGGCGGTGTCGTGCGCCTTCAGGTGGCGTTCCGACTGCTCCCGCACCTTTGCGTCGAAGAACTCCTTCACGGGCCAAACATGTTCGGCAGACAGCGCGTTGCGCATTTGCGCAACGAGGCTGGCGCTTCCCGAAAGCTCGCGAGCTTCGAGCAGCGTCGTCATGACGCTGACATCGGCAGTACTCTCCTGCACACACTCATCCACGGTGCGGACGCTATGGCCAACTTCGAGGCCGATGTCCCAGAGGAAAGTAACCAGACGCTCGACATTGCCGCGGCCATTGGCGTCTGGCGCCTCCGGCACCAACAGCATGATGTCGATATCGGAGCAGGGGTGGAGCTCGCCGCGCCCATAACCTCCGACCGCAACCAGAGCCCAGGAGTCGATATCGACGAGATGCTGGGATCGCCATGCCTCGCGCAGCACGACGTCGACGAGCGCTGCCCGGGCATGGACGAGATCCTCGATTGGATCTTCCGCTAGAAAACGGGTTTTGAGCTCTTCATGACCCTGCCGCAGGTAATCGCGGTAAACGGCGGGCGAGCCGTTTGCCTCCGCCAGCAGTGTCGGCAGGCGGGTGAGCAACGGCCAAGGCGCGCTACGCGTCGGTAGCGGCAGTGGCTCTTCGAGGATGTCTATGTCACCGGCCGGCATGGCCCCATTATGCCGTGCCGGGGCGAAATCCGTGATCGGGGATTTCTTGCCTTGTTAATTGGCCGAAAGTGGCCTGCGGCCCTTTCGGCGGAATCAGCGCCAGCGTCCTAATTGGCGGCCGGCAAAAGGCGCGACTTTTGCCGGCTGGGTACCGGCTGACCTAATGTTTTCCGGCAGCGCCAAGGGTCAATACCTCGACGCCCGTGTCAGTTACGAGCACCGTGTGTTCCCATTGCGCCGACAGGGAGTGGTCTTTGGTTATAACCGTCCAGCCATCGGGCAATAAGCGTACGTGACGTTTGCCTGCATTGACCATGGGCTCGACTGTGAACGTCATACCGCGCTTGAGCTCGAAGCCCGTGCCCGGCTCGCCGTAGTGCAGGACCTGCGGGTCTTCGTGATACACGCGGCCGATCCCATGGCCGCAGTACTCGCGCACCACCGAATAGTTGCGCTCTTCGACGAAGGATTGAATGGCGTGTCCGATATCGCCGAGCCGGGTACCCGGCTTCACAGTTTCAATACCGCGCCACATTGCCTCGAAGCAGGTTTCTGCCAGCCGCTGTGCGTGTGTAGGCGGTTTTCCGACGAAATACATCCGACTGGTGTCACCGTGGAAACCTTCCCGTATCACCGTGACGTCGATGTTGACGATATCGCCGGCCTTCAGCCGCTTGTCATTCGGTATTCCGTGACACACCACGTGATTCACGGACGTGCAGATGGTCTTCGGGAACCCACGATAATTGAGATTTGCCGGAATCGACTTCTGCACCTCCACGATATAGTCGTGGCATATGCGGTCGAGCTCTTCAGTGGTTACCCCGGGGACGACGTGCTCCCCAATCATGTCGAGCACCTCCGCGGCCAAGCGTCCGGCCACGCGCATCTTCTCCTGCTCTTCAGGGCTTTTTATAGTTACGTGCATATCAGTTTATTGGCGGAAATTGCCCGGGGCGCGCAGCCTGGCAGCAATTTCCGCGCACATTACTCCTGTCAAAAAGCGTGGTTTTTGCCGGCTGCGTCAAAAACGTAAGGCATTGTTCAGACTCGACCGACATGCTATAAAGCGCGGCCTTTTTTGGCAACGCAACCCCACACGCGTATCACATTACTTGGTGGCTGGGTGCCTGAGACGTAAATTGAGCCTTTGAGGCCGAACGTCAAGGGTGGCTACCAGGGATGCGCGGAGGCCCAACCCAAACGTAAGGAATTTATTATGCCCGGCGTGTCCATGCGACAGATGCTGGAGGCGGGAGTCCATTTTGGACATCAGACCCGCTTCTGGAACCCGAAGATGGCCCCTTTCATCTTTGGCGAACGAAACAAGATCCACATCATCAATCTGGAGAAGACGCAGCCCCTGTATACAGAGGCAGCGAACTTCGTGAAGAGCGTCATTGCCGATGGCGGCACGGTGCTCTTCGTCGGCACCAAGCGCTCTGCGCGCGAGGCGGTGCAGCGCGAGGCTGCGCGCTCCGGCCAGCCGTTCGTCAACCAGCGTTGGCTCGGCGGCATGCTGACCAACTTCAAGACCATTCGTCAGTCGATCAAGCGTCTGAGCGAGATCACGGACCTGGCGACCTCTGGTGCGCTCGACAAGCGCGGCAAGAAGGAAGCGACGCAACTGCGTCGCGAGATGGACAAGCTCGAAAGGAGCCTCGGCGGCATCAAGAACATGGACTCCCTGCCGGATGCCATGTTCGTGGTCGACGTCGGGCACGAGAAGATTGCGATCCACGAGGCCAGGAAGTTGGGGATCCCCGTGGTCGCGATCGTGGATACGAACTGTTCACCGGATGGCATCGATTACGTCGTTCCGGGCAACGACGATGCGATGCGGGCCATTCAGCTGTACGCAACGGGAATGGCGGATGCTGTTATTGAGGGCAAGGAGTCCGTGCCCACGGTTGCAGTTGGCGAGGATGAGTTCGTCGAGCTGGATGAAGCGGGCAACCCGCGAAAGAAAGCCGCTCGTGGCGGTCGGCCCCGACCCCAGGCTGCCGTGCGCAAGAAAGCCGCCGCGCGGCGTAGACCGGCGGCGCTCCCGACTCCCGCCGGCGTCGAGCCGACCGACCTGGCCGCTGAGGTCGAGGATGATCTGGATGTCGAGGATCCGGCAGTCGCCGCAGCCGTTGTCGGAATTCCGCCGGTGGCCCCGGCGAACACCGACCGTCGGCCCAGTGGTGGTGGTGGTGCACGACGTGGCGGCAAGGGCGGCGGCCGCGGCGCGAGGGACTAGGTAGCCATGACTATAACTGCAGACACTGTAAAGCAGCTCCGCGAGCGCACGGGCGCGGGGATGATGGAGTGCAAGAAAGCCTTGGTCGAAACCAAGGGCGACCTGGATGCCGCAGCCGAGCTCATGCGCAAGCAGGGGCTGGCCAAGGCCGACAAGAAGGCCACGCGAGTGGCGGCCGAAGGCGTGGTCGTCATCGAGAAATCGGCGGATAGCCATACGGCTGCCATGGTCGAGGTCAACTGCGAGACGGACTTTGTGGCCCGCGAGCAGGACTTCCGTGGCTTCGCCCAGGCTGTAGCTGGCAAGGCGCTGGCCACGGGTCCGAGCGCCCTCGAGGCGGTGCTGGCTGCCAAGCTGGATAGCGGCGAGACAGTCGAAGAGCGCCGCCGGGCGCTGATTGCGAAGATCGGTGAAAACATCACCGTGCGCCGCTCAGTCGTGCTCAGCTCGGCACCCGGTCATGAACAGAGACTCGGCGCATATGTGCACGGAACGCGGATTGGCGCGCTGGTAGCCGTCAAGGGCGGGGACGCGGCGTTGGCCCACGACCTGGCCATGCACGTTGCCGCAAGCAACCCCAAGTACCGTACTATGGCCGATGTTCCCGCCGACGTGGTCGCGAAGGAGCGTGAGATCCTCACTGAGCAGGCGCAGGGCGAGGGCAAGCCGCCGGAGATCGTTGCGAAGATGGTCGAAGGACGGCTGCGCAAGTCGCTTGGCGAGATCACGCTGCTGGGTCAGCCGTTCGTGAAGGATCCGGACATCACTATCGAGAAGCTCCTGAAGGGCGCGAAAGCGGAAGTGATCGCGTACGAGCGCTTCGAAGTGGGCGCCGGCATCGAAAAGAAACAGGATGACTTCGTTGCCGAGGTGATGGCGCAAGTCAAGGGAGCTACCCACTAAGGGTGTCCGACACCGAGGCGCGCGGCACCGCGCGCGCCGAAAACCCCGCCTCGCGCGGGGTTTTTTTCAACAACTCACGGTTGCAGATCGAGGTTAGATGCCGATGAACGACGCACCCAAGCCGCGCTTCTCCAGAATCCTCGTCAAGCTGTCCGGTGAGGCGCTGCTCGGCTCCGCCGACTACGGCGTGGACCCAGCCGTACTCAAGCGTATTGCCGGGGAATTGCAGGATATCGTCGCGATGGGCGTGCAGACCGCCGTGGTCATCGGCGGGGGCAACATCTTTCGCGGCGCGGGACTCGCCCGGGCGGGAATGGATCGCGTCGCGGCCGATCACATGGGCATGCTGGCCACCGTCATGAACTCCCTTGCCATGCAGGACGCGCTCGAGGCTTTGGGAATGTACGCGCGCGTCATGTCAGCCATTCGTATCAACGAGGTCTGCGAGGATTACATCCGTCGGCGGGCCATGCGTCACCTGGAGAAAGGGCGGGTGGTGATATTCGCCGCCGGCACGGGCAATCCCTTCTTCACCACCGATACGGCGGCGTCACTGCGGGCAATCGAGATCAATGCCGACGTGCTCCTGAAGGCGACGAAGGTGAACGGTGTCTATTCCGACGATCCGGTCCGGAATCCAGCCGCCGTCCGCTATGGCACGCTGACCTTCGATAGGGTCCTCACCGAGAAGCTGAACGTGATGGATGCGACCGCGATCGTCATGTGCCGGGACAACCGCTTGCCTTTACGGGTGTTCAATCTCAACAATTCGGGCGACCTGACGCGCATCGTGAAGGGCGAGGACGTAGGCACGACTGTAACCTTTGAATAGGTTTTCGTGGAGAACACCATGATCGACGATGTAAAAAAAGATGCCCAGGTGCGCATGGCGAAGTGCGTCCAGAACTTTCAGACCGATATGAAGAAGCTGCGTACCGGACGCGCGCATCCCAGCCTGATCGAACACCTGAAGGTGGACTACTACGGCAACGAGACACCGTTGCAGCAGGTCGCCAACATCGCCGTGGAGGACGGGCGGACGCTCGTCGTCTCGCCTTGGGAAAAGTCGATGGTGCAGCCCATCGAGAAGGCCATCTACAAGTCTGATCTCGGGCTCACGCCGATGACGGCGGGCACTGTCATTCGCATTCCAATGCCACCGCTCACCGAAGAGCGCCGCCGTGACATCACCAAGGTGTTGCGCCAGGACGCCGAGGGCGCGCGCGTTGCGATCCGCAACGTGCGTCGCGACGTGATGAGCGACGTGAAGGAAATGTTGAAAGAGAAGCTCGTCTCTCAGGACGAGGAGCGCAAGGCCGAAACTGACATCCAGAAGCTGACTGACAAGCACATCGCCGACATCGAACAGCTGCTCACCGCCAAGGAGAAAGAGGTGATGCAGGTTTGACGAAGCTTCCGCGACACGTCGCGATCACCATGGATGGCAATGGGCGCTGGGCCACGGCTCACGGCGTCCCGCGCGCTGCCGGACACAGGGCAGGGCTCAAGCCCACGCGCATGGCCATCCAGGAGTGCGCCCGCCGCGGCATCGAGGCCCTGACGCTGTTTGCTTTCTCCAGCGAGAACTGGAATCGGCCTGCGGACGAAGTCTCGAGCCTCATGACTCTGTTCGTGGACTCGCTCGACCGCGAGATCGACGAGCTGCATGCCAACCGCGTGCGGGTGCGCTTCATAGGGGATCGAAAGCTGCTGTCGGTCCGGTTGCAAGCACGGATTGCCGCGGCAGAGCAGCGCACGGGCACCAATGACGGACTGAAACTGCAGATCGCCATGAGTTATGGCGGGCGCTGGGATATAGTGCAGGCTGCTCAAGAACTTGCACGGCAATGCTCAAGTGGCTCCATACGCGCGGCCGACATTGATGAAGCCCGCTTCGCACAGCAGCTGCAGCTCGCGGACGTGCCGGATGCGGATCTCATGATCCGCACGGGCGGCGAGCAGCGCATCAGCAATTTTCTGCTGTGGCACGGTGCCTATGCGGAGCTGTATTTCAGCCCCGTCCTGTGGCCCGAGTTCGATCTCGCCCAGCTCGAAGCGGCCTTCGCCTTCTTCGGCGGCCGCGAGCGGCGCTTCGGCTTGACGCAGGCGCAGCTGGCAGCCGGGGAATCGATGAAAGTCCGCGAGCCGTGAACGAGGGACTGCGCAAGCGCATCGTTACCGCAATCGTGCTCGCGGCGATTCTGGTGGCGATCGTGTTATTCCTGCCCCCGGTCGCGACACTGGTCCTGCTGACCGTGTTGGTGCTTGCGGGTGCCTGGGAGTGGTCGGCATTCCTGCGTGCGCCCGGGTTCATAACCCGGTCGCTGTATGTTGCGTTTCTGGCAATGATGATGCCCATCGTGTGGCATGTGACTGAGACACCGGAGGGCCGCGAAATCGTGCTCGCTGTCGCAGTCCTGTGGTGGCTCGTGGCGCTTGCGTGGATAGCGTTCGCGCCGCAGCGCGTCTCGCCCTGGTCGGCTGCTCTGGCGGGCCTGCTTGCGTTGGTGCCCGCCTGGCTCGCGCTCGTGCGGCTGCGCTTCGATCTGCCGCGGGGCGCGGAATGGATGATCTTCGCGCTGCTGCTGGTGTTTGCCGCTGACATTGGCGCCTTCTTCGCAGGCCGGCGGTTTGGCCGCCTGCGCCTGGCCCCCGCCGTCTCGCCTGGAAAGACCTGGGAAGGCGTGTTGGGAGGAACCGCGGCGAGTGCATTGATCGGCATTGCGGGCAGCGAGTGGTTCGGCGTGCCTCTATACACGTTTCTGCCGCTGTGCCTGGCGGCGGTGGCCTTCTCCGTCGTGGGCGATTTGACCGAAAGCCTCCTGAAGAGGTTTGCGGGCGTCAAGGACAGCGGTACGCTGTTTCCTGGACACGGTGGTGTCATGGACCGCATCGACAGCGTGACCGGCGCTGCGCCCGTCCTGCTGTTTGGGTTAACCGTACTGGGGGTCGCGGCATGATCGGCGTCGCCGTTCTGGGTTCTACCGGCTCGATTGGTGAGAGCACTCTCGATGTGCTCGCGCGCCATCCGGACCGATTCAAACTGGTTGCCCTGGGTGCCAACCGCAATGTTGCCAAGCTGGCCGCCCAGGTGTTGCATTGGCGTCCGGCCTATGCAGTGCTGGCGGATGAGAATGCAGCTCGTGAGCTCGTGCAGGCGTTGGGCGGGCAGGTACCGGAAACGCGGGTGCTCGCCGGCGCCGCTGGCCTGGTTGAGATCGCGACCTTGCGGGAAACCGACTGCGTGATGGCGGCGATCGTGGGGGCTGCCGGACTGCGCTCCACGCTGGCAGCTGCGCAGGCCGGCAAGCGCCTGCTGCTCGCGAACAAAGAATCGCTCGTCATGGCCGGGCCGCTGTTGATGTCAGCGGTGCGCTCGTCCGGAGCCACGCTTCTGCCCATCGACAGCGAGCACAATGCGATTTTCCAGTGCATGCCGGCACAGGCGCGCACAGGGGAGCCGCCGCCGGGGGTACGCAAGATCCTGCTCACCGCCTCGGGCGGTCCGTTTCGAGACACGCCGAGCGAGGCACTCGCGGCGGTGACCCCGGAAGCCGCATGCGCTCATCCGAACTGGGTCATGGGCCGCAAGATCTCGGTCGATTCGGCGACGCTCATGAACAAGGGCCTGGAGCTCATCGAGGCGTGTTTTCTGTTCGGACTGCCGCCCACGCAGGTCGAGATAGTCGTGCATCCGCAGAGCATCGTGCACTCGATGGTCGAGTACCTGGACGGCTCCGTCCTGGCGCAGCTCGGCTCGCCCGACATGCGCACGCCCATCGCGCACGCGCTTGCGTGGCCCGAGCGAATCTCCTCCGGTGTAAACTTCCTCGATTTGGTCAGGGCCGGCCGGTTGGACTTCCGTGCCCCGGACTACGCCAAGTTCCGCTGCCTGGTTCTGGCGCAGGCCGCGGCGCGGGCCGGCGGGCTGCAGCCGGCCACGCTCAACGCCGCCAACGAGGTTGCAGTGCAGGCGTTCCTGGACCGCCAATTGAACTTTATCGGCATCGCAGCGGTCATTGAAGCTGTTGTTACCAAGAGTACCGGCGGCAGGCTCGGGGGTCTCGATGACGTGCTGGCCGCCGACGCCGAAGCGCGCCACCTTGCGCGTGAACAGCTGAGGGCGGCGCAGGGCGGAACACGCATGGGACACAGTGGGGTAGTGAGGGACGCTCACGCATGAATTTAATCTGGCAGGCGCTATGGTTCGTCGTCGCCGTGAGCCTGCTGGTCACGGTGCACGAGTTCGGGCACTACTGGGTGGCGCGCCGGCTCGGTTTCAAAGTGCTGCGATTCTCGGTGGGCTTCGGCCGGCCCCTCATCAGCCGGGTGGCCGGCGCCGACCGCACGGAATACGTGATCGCGGCCATTCCGCTGGGCGGGTATGTGAAGATGCTGGATGAGCGCGAAGGGCCCGTCGCGCCCGCCGAGCTCGCACGCTCCTTCACCCGCAAGCCACCCTGGCAGCGGATCCTCGTGTTGCTGGCCGGACCCGCATTCAACATCATCTTCGCGATCCTCGTGCTGTGGGGCATGTTCTGGGCCAAGGGCATCACCGAGCTCAAGCCGGTCGTCGGCGACGTGCTGCAGAACTCGGTGGCCGCGCACGGCGGTCTGCGCTCCGGCGATGAGATTCTCTCCATCAACGACGCGCCCGTCATCGGCCAGCGCGACGTGATGTTTGATCTTCTGGATGCGGTGAGCTCGCGCGGCGAGGCAAGTCTTCTCGTGCGTGGCAAGGACGGCGCGACCCGCCCGGCAAACCTGAATGTCCCCGACCGCGACGAGCGGGTGCGTCTGACCGAGCCGGCTGCTTTGCTGCGCGGCCTCGGATTTGAATTCTGGCTGCCGCCGCTGCCGGCGGTGCTGGGCGATGTGAACGCTGACGGACCCGCGGCGCGCGCGGGCCTCAAGACCGGGGATCAGATCACCGCTATCAATGGTGAGCCGGTGTCCGATTTCCGGGAGATCGTCGCGCGCGTCAGTGCCCGCCCCGGCGAGACACTGTCCTTTACATATCGCCGCGGTGGCGCCGAGCGCACGATCCGCATTCCCGTCGCGAGCGACAAGGTCGGCGACAAGGTGTTGGGACGCATCCGCGTGGCGCAGCCCACCGGCATCCGCTATCCGGATAACATGATTCTGCAGCTTCAGCTCTCACCGGCCGCGGCATTGAGCCGCGCCGCCGGGGAAGCGTGGAGCATGACCGCACTGCAGGCCCGATTGTTCTGGCGCATGGTGCTGGGACAGTTCTCGATGAAGAATCTGAACGGCCCGCTGTCGATTGCTGAGTACGCGGGCGATTCGGCCGAGGCGGGGGTCGCCTCCTTCCTGAGTTTCCTGGTGCTGATATCGCTGTCCCTCGGATTTCTCAACCTGCTGCCCATCCCGATCCTCGATGGTGGGCAGATCGTCTTTCAGCTGGTGGAATGGCTGAAGGGCAGCCCGCTCTCGGAGCGGGCCCAGGCGTTCGGACAGCAAGTTGGTATTGCGCTGCTCATCCTGTTGATGGGTGTCGCTTTGTTCAACGACATCGCACGCCAATTAAGTTGAATAAGTAGTTGAACAAGCCGGGGGGCCGCCGCGGCGGCCCTAAAACCAACGGCGCGCACCGCGCGCGAAAGAAAGTTATTCTCATGAGTGAAGCATGAAGGCTCGCGCCGTCCTGGCCTCCGTTGCCCTGTTTACGCATTGCGCGCTGGCACTTGCACAGGCAGCGAATGATGCGGATTTCACCGTCGGTGATATCCGCGTCGAAGGCCTGCAGCGGGTATCCGAAGGTACTGTCTATAACTATCTGCCGGTCAACATCGGCGATCACTTGAGCGGTACGCGGGTACGCGAGGCGATTCGTGCCCTATATGCGACCGGGTTCTTTCGCGATGTGCAGCTGCGCCGCGAGGGCAACACGCTGGTGGTCGTGGTTCTCGAGCGGCCCTCCATCGAGAGTTTCGAGATCACGGGCAACAAGGACATCAAGACCGAGGATCTGCAGAAATCGCTGCGCAACGTCGGGCTCGCCACGGGCAAGACGTTCGACCGCTCGGTGCTCGAGGATGTCACGCAATACCTGACCGATCAGTATTACAGCCGCGGCAAATACGCGGTGCGCGTGGATACGAAGGTGGAGGAAGAGACCGGTAACCGGGTCAAGATCAAGATCGAGATCAAGGAAGGCAAACGGGCCAAGATCCGCCAGATCAATCTCGTCGGTAACCACACCTACAAGCAGAAGGAGGTGCTGGACTCGTTCGAGCTGAAGACGCCGAACTGGAAGTCCTGGTACAAGCAGGATGACCGCTACTCGCGCGAGTCCCTGCAGGGCGACCTCGAGAAGCTGCGCAACTTCTACATGGACCGCGGCTACGCCAACTTCCAGATCGATTCCACCCAGGTGGCGATCGCTCCCGAGAAGGACGACATCTTCATCACCGTGAATCTCACGGAAGGCGAGGTGTTCAAAATCTCCGAAGTGAAGCTCGCCGGCACCTTCCTCGTGCCGAAGGCGGAGCTGGAGAAACTGCTGCTGGTGCAGCCGGGGCAGACCTTCAATCACAAGCTGATCACCTCCACCCAGGAGCTCATCCAGAATCGCTTGGGCCAGGATGGTTACGCCTTCGCGAAGGTCGATCCCGTCCCGACGCCCAACAATGCCACCCACGAAGTGTCCCTGACGTTCTTCGTGGACCCGGGCAACCGGGTATATGTCCGCAACATCACCTTTTCCGGCTCCAACCGCATCAACGATGAGGTTCTGCGCCGCGAGATGCGGCAGCTCGAAGGCGGCTGGCTGTCCAACACGTCGCTGGAGCGCTCCAAGCAGCGCGTGCAGCGCCTGCCATACGTCAAGGACGTCAAGTTCGAAACGACTCCGGTGCCTGGCTCGCCCGACCTGGTGGATGTGGATTTCAAGGTGGAAGAGGGCCCGAGCGCGCAGCTGGGCGGCGGTATCGGTTATTCCGAGACCTACAAATTCCAGCTCAACGGCAGCTATACCGATGCGAACTTCCTCGGCACGGGACAGCGTATCTCCGTAGAGCTGAATGGCGGCGCCTTCAGTAAGGTTTACAGCCTGTCGCACACAAACCCGTATACGAGTATCGACGGCGTATCGCGCACGGAGTCTCTGACGTACCGCGATGTCACGCAGTTCGTGTCCTCATCCTCCAACTTCTCGTCGAAGACCGTCAGCGCCGGAATGACCTTCGACTACCCGCTGACTGAATACCAGTACCTGCGGGTCGGTGGCACGGTGGACAGCTCACAGCTGCTGACCAACTCACTGGGCAGCGCTTTGCAGGCCCAGCAGTGGGTGCGGCAGAACGGCCGTCCGTACCAGCGGGTCGCGCACCAGGACGAGACGAACAACGAGTACGTGTTCTACGGAACCAACTTCAAGGCGGCCGAAGCGCTCCTGGGTTGGGGCTGGGACACTCGCAACCGGACGCTGTTCGCCGACCGGGGCATGCGGCAGACCGTGTCTCTCTCGACCACCGTCCCCGGCAGCCAGGTGCAGTACTGGGTCGGGAACTACAACTTCCTGAAATACGTGCCGATCTACGGGCCAGTAGTGTACTCGTTCAGCTTTGCGCTGGATTATGGGGCCCCACTCGGCAGCACCACGGCCCTGCCTCCCTACCGTAATTACTTTGCGGGCGGCCCGGACGACGTCCGTGGCTTCCGCGAAAGCCGCCTGGGCCCCAAGGACCAGTTCGGCAACCCCTACGGCGGCAACATGAAGGTGGTCACCCGGAACGAGATCATCCTGCCGATGCCCGCCAAATGGCGCAGCACGGCGCGGGTGAGTCTGTTCTTCGATATGGGCAACGTGTTCTCCACCAGCAAGGACCTGAAGTTCTATGGACCGGACGGCGCCAGCCCAGCGGATTACAATTTCAGTTTCAAGGACATAAAACGCTCGGCCGGGCTCTCAGTACAGTGGCTGGCGCCACTGGGGCTGTTCCGATTCAGCCTGGGCGTGCCGCTGAACGCGCAGCACAGCAATGGCTCGAGCAGCTTTGGTGATGAAACAGAAGTCTTCCAATTCTCCATTGGGCAGGCGTTTTAGGCCACAATAGGCGGATCTTTCGAATGGGTGGGGCGCGATGAGTTTCAAATGGGTCAGTCAGTGGGCCAATCGAGGGCTCGGTCGGTGGACATTCGGGTGCGTGGCGGCGCTTGGCGCGTTGGGTGCATCCCCTGCATGGGCGGAGCTGAAAATCGGGGTTGTGGATTACGGCCGCCTGGTCGAGGAATCCCCGCAGGCCAAGTCTGCGCTGGAATCCATCCGTACGGAGTTCACACCCCGGCAGCGGGATCTGCAGAATCAGCAGGCTTCCCTGAAGTCGAAGGAAGACAAGCTGCAGAAAGACGGCGCGACGATGGCGCCGGAACAGCGTGCCAATGCGGAAAAGGATCTGCGCGACGGCGTTCGCGAGCTGCAACGCAAGCAGAGCGAAGTGCAGGACGATTTCAATGCTCGCCGTAACGAGGAGATGTCGCGTTTGCAGAAGACGCTCATCGAGCAGGTGCGCATTTACGCCAAGGCACAGAATTTCGACCTGGTCATTGCGGACGGCGTGATTTACACGACCCCGACAATCGACATAACGCCAGCCATTCTGGCGCAGCTCCAGGCGAACCCCGGTGCGCTTTCGCGTTCGAAGGCGGCGGCACCCGCTCCGGCTTCCCCGCCGGCGAAGCCTCCCGGTAAGTAAGGGCAGGCCTGGGAGCCTGGCTCCTAGGGCGGCAATATGGCCGTTTCGCTCGGGGAACTCGCCGTTCGATTTGGCTGTGAGCTTCGCGGCAACCCCGACACTCTCGTGGAGCGTGTCGGGACGCTGGCGAACGCTGACAATCAGTCGGTGGCGTTTCTATCGGAGTCGCGCAATCGGCGCGAGTTGTCCGCAACGCGTGCGGCTGTGGTCGTGCTCGAACGCGCGGCTGCCGACAGTTGCCCGACAGCCGCTTTGATCTGCGACAACCCGCGCGCGACTTTTGCCCGAATTACGACATTGTTGCATCCGGGGCCCGCGCATCCGCCGGGCGTACATGCTTCCGCGATCGTCTCTCCTACTGCGCGCATCGATTCCACGGCTCACATCGGAGCGCTTGCGATTGTTGGTGATCGCGCGGTTGTTGGCGCGCGCGTGTACGTAGGGCCGAGGTGCGTCATCGAGGAGGATGTCTCGGTGGCGGAGGATGTACGTCTCGTGGCGAGCGTGACGTTGTGTTACGGAGTGACCATAGGTGCCCGCACTGTCATCCAGCCCGGCGCGGTGATTGGGGGCGATGGATTTGGATTCGCGCCCGAGCAGGGCAGATGGGTCAAGGTGCCGCAGGTAGGCTCCGTGCGGATCGGCGCCGATGTGGAGATCGGCGCCAACACCACCATCGACCGCGGGGCGATCGAGGACACGGTGGTCGAGGAGGGCGTCAAGCTCGATAACCAGATCCAGCTGGGTCACAATGTCCGCGTAGGTGCTCACACGGTGATTGCAGGCTGCACCGGGATCTCCGGCAGCACCGTGATCGGTAAGCACTGCATCATCGGCGGCGCCTGTGGGATCGCCGGTCACCTCACGATCGGCGACCAGGTGGTTATCACCGGCTTCGGCATGGTCAGCCGCTCGCTTGCAGGTCCTGGCGTTTACTCCAGTGGTCTTCCCATAACAGAATCCAAGGTTTGGCGCCGGCAGGTCGCTCGCGTTCGCAATCTCGAGTCACTGGTGCAACGGGTCAAGAAACTCGAAGGCGTTGCAGGCTCCGAACAGGATGAAGATGATGACCGACCCGATACGACTTGATATCAACGAGATCGTGCGGCTGCTGCCGCACCGTTATCCCTTTCTGCTGGTGGACCGGGTGCTCGAGTGCATCCCCGGAAAGAGCATCCGCGCGCTCAAGAACGTGACGTACAACGAGCCGTTTTTTCCCGGGCATTTCCCCGGACGGCCGTTGATGCCCGGCGTCATGATCATCGAGGCGCTCGCCCAGTCGGCGGGCATACTGGCCTTCGTGACAGCGGGCGTCGTGCCCAATCACGACACGAAGTTCTACTTCGTCGGAATCGACAAGGCCCGCTTCCGCAAGCCGGTCGAGCCAGGCGATCAGCTGGTCCTGACCGCCAATCTCGAGCGCGCACTGAAGGGCATCTGGCGTTTTTCCACGACGGCGCTCGTAGGTGAGACCGAAGTAGCACATGCAGAGATGATGGTGGCGCCGGAGACAGGTAAGTGATCCATCCACATGCCCTTGTGTCGCCGCAGGCACAGCTTGCGGCGGATGTCAGCGTGGGACCCTTCAGCATCATTGGCCCGGATGTGGAAATCGGTCCTCGCACCGTCGTCGGCCCTCACGTCGTCATCAACGGTCCAACGCGCATCGGGGCCGACAATCGGTTCTTTCAGTTCGCCTCCATTGGCGATGCCCCCCAGGACAAGAAATACAACGGGGAGCCCACGCGCCTCGAGATTGGCGACCGAAACGTGTTTCGGGAGAGTTGTACAGTTAATCGCGGCACAATTCAGGACACAGGCGTCACGCGCATCGGCAATGACAACCTGTTCATGGCGTACTCGCATGTCGCGCATGACTGCGTGGTAGGGGACAAGGTTGTATTTGCCAACTGCGCTGCGCTGGCTGGACACGTTGAGATTGGTGATTGGGTGATTCTCGGCGGCCTTACGGCGGTGCACCAGCACGTGAAGATCGGCGCGCATGCTTTCCTCGCCGGCGGCGCCATCGTCCAACGCGATGTACCTCCATACGTGATGGTCGCGGGCAATCCCGCTCAGCCTCACATGGTGAACGCGGCAGGCTTGAAGCGCCGCGGCTTCGACGAGCAGCAGGTCAGGAACATCCGCGACGCGTATCGGGTTCTATATCGTTCGGACCTTAAGCTTGCGGAGGCTCTCGAGAGATTGAGGCCGCTGTCCGAGAGCCGCGTCGAGATCAAGGCATTCGTCGACTTCATCGCCAGCTCGACCCGTAGCATCGTGCGATGAACAGTGGCGCGACGCCTGCGTCGCGCGAGCAGGCCCAGGGCGGCGGCGAGGCCACCGCGACGGCTCTTCGCGTCGGCATAGTGGCTGGGGAGTCTTCCGGCGACACGCTCGGGGCAGCTCTGATCACTGCCCTGCGTGCTCGTGTTCCTGAGGTGAAGTGCTTCGGCGTGGCGGGTCCAAAGATGATCCGCGCGGGCTGCGAGGCCTGGGCTTCCTCGGAAGAGCTCGCCATGATGGGCTTCACGGAACCGCTGCTTCACCTGCCGCGGCTCCTGAAACTGCGCTCCATGTTGACAGCGCGCCTCGGGGCGCTGCGTCCCGACGTGTTTGTCGGAATCGACGCGCCGGCGTTCAACCTGGGCCTGGAGAAGCGGCTAAAGGCTCGTGGCATCAAGACTGTGCAGTACGTCAGCCCGCAGGTCTGGGCCTGGCGGCAGGGCCGGGTGCGCACCATGAGCAAGGCCTGTGACCTGGTGTTGTGCCTGTTGCCGTTCGAAACCGAATTCTATTCGCAGCACGGCGTGCCGGCCGTGTTTGTGGGCCATCCGCTGGCGGATGAGATTCCACTCGAAGTAGATCGCGCAGCGGCTCGCAGCGAATTGGGAATCGACTCCGCGCGAACTGTCGTCGCGCTGCTCCCCGGCAGCCGCATGGGGGAAGTGCAGCGACTCGGAGCTGACTTCGCCGCCGCGGCTGCCTGGATTGCGAGCCGCAGGCCGGACATCCGGTTCGTGGCGCCCATGGCATCTGCGCGCGTCAGGGCCGCATTCGAGCGACACGTCGCCGCGCTCCCGAGCCCGTTCGCACTGGCGATCAGTTTGCTCGACGGACAGGCGCAGCGCGCTCTCGCTGCCGCTGATGCCGTCATCGTCGCATCCGGGACGGCAACACTCGAAACACTGCTCACCGGGCGGCCGATGGTGGTTGCCTATCGGCTCAGTGCCGCCACGGCGTTCCTGCTGCGTACACTCGGGCTGGTCAAGGTGCCATACTTCTCGCAACCCAACCTTCTCGTGGGGCGGCGGCTGGTGCCTGAGTTCCTTCAGGAAGAAGTGAGCGGTGCCGCGCTCGGCGCGGCGTTGCTGCATGAGATCGAAGACTCTCGGCATGCAAGCGAGCTGAGCCGCGAGTTTCGCAAGGTGCACGAGCTGTTGCGCCGCGGCGGCGCCGAGCGCGCGGCGAGCGCGATCCTCGATCTCGTGCGGGGAGGGCCGTCATGAAGTTATTCGGCCGACGAAAGAACCAGCTCTCCACGGCGCGTAGCGCCGCCTCCACCGACCGGGTCGCAGACCCGGTGGGTAGTTGCGCGAAGCGCATGAGAAGAATAGCGGGTGTTGACGAGGCGGGCCGGGGTCCCCTGGCCGGGCCGGTCGTCGCGGCTGCCGTGATTCTCAATCCACGCCGCCGTATCCACGGACTGGCGGACTCCAAGGTGTTGCCCCCCGAGGAACGCGAGCGACTCGCTCGCATCATCCGCGAGCGCGCGCTGGCCTGGTCGGTGGCCTGGTCGGATCGCGATGAGATCGACAGCCTCAACATTCTGGGCGCCACCTTTCTTGCGATGCGCCGTGCACTGATGCGTTTGCCGGTCTGCCCCACGCATGTGCAGGTCGATGGAAACCAGTTGCCCCGGCTCCATGACCTGCGGCTGGGATGTACCATCGAGGCCATCGTGGATGGTGACGCCTGCGTTTCCGCCATCAGTGCCGCTTCGATCCTCGCAAAGACCTATCGGGATGCGATGATGACGAAGCTCGATTTATGCTATCCGGGCTTCGATCTGGCAGCCCACAAGGGCTACTGCACACCGGCGCACCTGCAGGCGCTCACCCGCAAGGAACCTTCGCCCCTGCACCGCAAGTCATTCAGCCCGGTCAGGCTCGCCTTTGCGCAAGCAGGTGAGGATTGATGGCTGAATTCGTTCATCTGCGCCTGCACACCGAGTACTCGCTCATCGACAGTGTGGTGCGCGTGCCGGAGCTCGTCGACGCCACTGCCGGGGCGGGCATGCGTGCGGTCGCGGTGACCGATCAGAACAACTTGTTCTCGATGGTGAAGTTCTACCGTGCGGCGCTCGCCCGTGGTGTGAAGCCCATCATTGGTGTCGATCTGCTCGTCCGCGAAACGGGTGAACGGCAGCAGCCCTCGCGGCTGACATTGCTGTGTCAGTCGCAAGCCGGTTATCGAAACATCACACGCCTCGTCAGTCGTACCTATCTCGAAGGTCAACAGAAAGGCGTGCCGACGGTTGATCGCAGTTGGTTATCGCGCGAGAGTGTTGATGGTTTAATCGCATTATCGTGCGCAACGGAAGGCGACATTGGCCGCGCGCTCGTCAATGCGCGCGAGCGCGAGGCGGACAAAGCGCTCGATCAGTGGCTCGAGCTGTTCGACAACCGTTTCTATATCGAGCTGCAGCGCCTCGGGCGTCCGCAGGAAGAGGCGTACATCGCGGCATCGGTATCGCTGGCGAGTCGTCGCGGAGTACCGGTCGTGGCAACCAACGACGTGCGCTTTCTGAAGGGCGACGATTTCGAATCGCACGAGGCGCGGGTTTGCATTCATGACGGTGCGCTGCTGGCCGATTCGGGCAGGCAGCGGCGTTATACCCAACAGCAGTATCTGCGGACGCCTCAAGAAATGGCGGCGCTGTTTGCGGATGTGCCCGAAGCGCTGGCCAACTCGGTGGGCATTGCGCAACGTTGCAGCCTGGTGCTCAAGCTGGGTGAGGCGCGCCTGCCGCAATACCCGGTTCCCGAAGCGCTCACCACGGCACAGTTCCTGCGCGACGAGAGTGATCGCGGGTTGCAGCAGCGCCTGGCGGCGATCGCGGCGCGATCCGGTGCGGATGTACAGGCAGCCGATCGAGCTCAATACAGCGAGCGCTTGCGTCTGGAACTGGATGTCATCTGCCAGATGGGCTTCGAGGGTTACTTTCTCATCGTGGCGGACTTCATCCGCTGGGCCCGCGAGAATGGCGTGCCTGTGGGCCCTGGCCGCGGCTCGGGCGCCGGCTCGCTGGTCGCGTACAGTCTCGGCATCACCGATCTGGATCCGATCGCGCATGACCTGCTGTTCGAGCGCTTTCTGAATCCGGAACGCGTCTCCATGCCCGATTTCGACGTGGACTTCTGCATGGATGGCCGCGACCGGGTCATCGATTACGTGGCCGAGAAGTACGGCCGCGAGCGTGTCTCCCAGATCATCACGTACGGCACGATGGCGGCGAAGGCAGTCGTGCGCGACGTCGGCCGTGTCCTGGGCATGAGCTATGGCTATGTTGACAAGATCGCCAAGCTCATTCCGTTCGAGCTCGGTATCACCCTGGATGATGCTCTGACCAAGGAGCCCGAGCTCAAACGCCTGTATGACACGGAGGAGGAGATCAAGAACCTGATTGATCGCGCACGCTCCCTCGAGGGCATCACGCGTAACGCGGGCATGCACGCCGGTGGTGTGGTCATCGCGCCCTCTGTGCTCACGGACTTCGCGCCACTGTACTGCGATGAATCCGGCAGCAACGTAGTCACGCAATTCGACAAGGACGATGTCGAAGCGGCGGGCCTGGTGAAGTTCGACTTCCTGGGTCTGCGCACGCTCACGATCATCGATTGGGCGCTCAAGATCATCAATGGCATCCGCGCGCAGCGCGGCGAGCCGCCGCTCGATGTGAACACCGTGCCGATGGATGACCCGAAGACCTTCGCGCTGCTCAAGGCCTGCAGCACGACCGCGGTCTTCCAACTCGAGTCACGCGGCATGAAGGATCTCGTGCGCCGCCTGCAGCCGGACAGATTCGGCGACATCGTGGCGCTCGTCGCGTTGTTCCGGCCGGGTCCGCTGCAGTCGGGCATGGTTGATGACTTCATCGACCGCAAGCACGGCAAGATCGATGGCCCGATCGACTATCTGCATCCGAGCCTGAAGCCGGTGCTCGAGCCCACCTATGGCGTGATCCTGTACCAGGAGCAGGTCATGCAGATCGCGCAGGTGCTGGCGGGCTATACGCTCGGCGGCGCCGACCTGTTGCGCCGCGCAATGGGCAAGAAGAAACCCGAGGAGATGGCGAAGCAGCGCTCCATCTTCGTGGACGGCTCGGTCGCCCGGGGAGTCGATCCGAAGCTCGCAGCGCACATCTTCGACCTGATGGAGAAGTTCGCCGGCTACGGATTCAACAAGTCACATTCGGCCGCCTACGCGCTGCTCTCCTACCAGACCGGGTATCTCAAGGCCCACTACCCGGCGGCCTTCATGGCCGCCGTGTTGTCCGCCGACATGGACCACACCGACAAGGTGGTCACGCTGATCATGGAGTGTGCCGAGATCGGGTTGCAGGTGAAGCCACCGGATGTCAATCACTCGCTCTACGAGTTCGCCGTCGGCAGCGAGCGGACCATTCGGTATGGCTTGGGCGCGGTACGCGGGGTAGGCCGGGGCGCGGTGGAGGAGCTGCTGGCCCAGCGCGACAAGCACGGCCCCTACAAGAGCATCGAGGACTTGTGTCGGCGGCTTGACCTGCAGAAGGTCAACCGGCGCGTGCTCGAAGCCCTCATCCGCTCGGGCAGCCTGGATGGCCTGGGCGCCAATCGCGCTACCCTCATGCAACGGCTGCCCACGGCAATGCAGCTCGGCGATCAGAATTCCAAGGCGTCCCAGGCCGGTCAGAACGACATGTTCGGGCTGGCGGCCGATGATCGCGCGCCGGTCATCGTCCCGCTGCGGACGCCCGAAGCGCCCGACTGGAGCGAAGCCGTCCGGTTGCAGGGCGAGCGCGAGACGCTCGGGTTGTATCTGACGGGGCACCCGATTGCGCAGTTCGAATCGGGGCTCAACCGGTTCGTCACGCATCGGATCGGGGACCTGATCAGCGACCGGCCGATGGAAACCGTGCGGTTCGGTGGCGGCAAGACGGTGACGGTGGCCGGCTTGATCGATGAGGTCAAAAAGCGTGGCCCGCGCACAATACTCAGTCTGGATGACCGTACAGGCCGGCTCGAGGTCACGCTGTTCGAGGACGTTTTCCAGCGCTACCGCGACCTGGTATCCAAGGACGCACTGGTGCTCGTGGAAGGATCGCTTCGGTTCGATGAATTCGGGGACTCGTGGCGCCTGTCCGCGCGCAAAATCACCGAGCTCGACAAGATGCGGGAACAGCAGGCGCGCCGCGTGGTGCTCAAGTGGCCGGCACGTCCCGATTCCACGGCTCTGCTCGGCCGGCTCGCCGAGATTCTGACGCCGTTTCGTCCCGGTCCCTGTCCGGTCACTGTCGAGTACACCGGCTCGGGAGCCTGCGGTGCCTTGACCCTGGGACCGGAGTGGACGGTGCGCGCCAGCCGCGAGTTGCTCGAAAAGCTCGAGAGTCTCATGGGGCGGGGTGGGGTGCAGGTGGTCTATGGAGCGCCTCCGGGAGGTGCCAGCGCCTCGTTCGCGGATGGGCGCTAAGGTCCCCGTCCGTTTGCTCCCCGCCTTGCGCTCCCGTAACCTCCCGCCAGCCTGAAGATATCCCGGTAAACACTACATGGCCGTTGCCTTTCTGGATTTCGAACAACCCATCGCCGAGCTCGAAGCGAAGATCGAAGAGCTGAAGCACGTCACCTCGGAGTCCGAGGTCAACATCCAGGATGAGATCAACCGGCTGCAGGCGAAGAGCCGGCAGCTGACCACCAGCATCTTTGCCAGTCTCACGCCCTGGCAGATCACCCAGCTCGCGCGGCACCCGCACCGTCCCTACACGTTGGATTATGTCCAGTCGATCTTCAGCGACTTCAACGAGCTGCATGGGGATCGCATGTATGCCGATGACCTTGCCATCGTAGGCGGCCTGGGAAGGCTGGATGACCGCGCCGTAATGATCATCGGTCATCAAAAGGGCCGCGACACCAAGGAGCGTGTGCGCCGGAACTACGGCATGCCGAAGCCGGAAGGGTATCGCAAGGCGTTGCGGCTGATGCGCCTCGCCGAGCGATTCGGTCTGCCTCTCGTGACTCTGATCGATACTCAGGGCGCCTATCCCGGGGTCGGCGCCGAAGAGCGCGGGCAGAGCGAGGCGATCGCGCGCAACTTGTTCGAAATGTCAGTGCTCAGTGTGCCCATCGTCACTGTCGTGACGGGCGAGGGCGGTTCGGGCGGAGCGCTCGCCATCGGCGTGTGCGATCGGTTATTGATGCTTCAATACAGCACGTACTCGGTGATCTCCCCGGAAGGTTGCGCTTCCATCCTCTGGAAGAGCCAGGACAAGAAGGAAGCGGCGGCGGATGCTCTGAATCTCACCGCGGAGAAGCTCAACAAACTCTCGTTGGTCGACGAAGTTATCGAGGAGCCGCTGGGCGGCGCGCATCGTGATCCGCTCGAGACCGCGCAACGCCTCAAGGCGGCCATCATCCGTCACCTCGATCAGCTCGAGGCCATGCCTCGCGATGAGCTGCGCGCGGCCCGCTCGAACCGCATTGCATCGTTCGGGGTGTTCTCCGAGAGCCCGGAATGATTTCCCTAGTAGCGTGTCGGACTCGCGCTGCTCAAACTGTAGCACGCGACAGCCGGCAAAAGTCGCGCCTTTTGCCGGCGGCAACGGAGCCGATGTCCGAAAAACGGCCGCAGGCCAGTTTTTCCAATTGACCAGAGGTGAGGGCCACGCAACCCTTCGGCACGCAGTGGCTCGCATCCCGCCTGGCTGCGCTGCTGCCGGGCTTCCCCGATGTCCGGGTCGTCGTCGCTTTCAGTGGCGGAGTTGATTCGACGGCAGTCCTTGCCGCGCTGGCTGCCGATCGGCCGCGGGGCTTGCGGATGCGCGCGGTTCACGTAAACCACGGGTTGCATCCCAACGCTGCGAAGTGGAGCGAACATTGCCGCGCCGTGGCGGATGGGCTCGGTGTACAGCTCGAGGTGCTTACGGCGAGAGTTGTGCGGGCAGGTGGCGTTTCTTTGGAGGCCGCGGCGCGCGATGCACGCTATGCCGTGTTGGCACGAGCGCTCGAAACGGGCGAGTTTCTGCTGACGGCCCATCACGAAGATGATCAGTTGGAGACCGTTCTGTTGCAGTTGTTTCGCGGTGCCGGGATGGCGGGTCTTGCGGCTATGCCTGACATCGCTCCCTTCGCCCGAGGCTGGCTCGTTCGGCCGCTCCTGCCGCGTTCGCGAGCTGAGCTCGAGGAGTGGGTGCGCGGGGCGGGATTGAGCTGGGTCGAGGACGACACGAATGCCGATGAGACCCTCGACCGCAACTATTTGCGACGGCGCGTTCTTCCACTCCTTCGGGAGCGCTGGCAGGGCGTTGGCGCCGCGGTTTCCCGGAGTGCGCGCCATGCGGCCGAAGGGCAGCGGCTCCTTGACATGATCGCGCGCGGCGATGTGGAGCGCGCTGCCAGCGGCCCCGGTTTGTTTGTTCCCGCCCTGCGGGCGCTGCAGCCGGATCGGCGGCGCAACGCACTACGATTTTGGATCGCGAGATCGGGTGCGCGGGTGCCCGACACCTCACGGTTGGAGGAGCTGGCAGGTCCGGTGATCGATGCGCGGCCTGACTCGAGTCCCCGCGTTGCGTGGGGTGATGTTGAAGTGCGCCGCCACGCAGACGTGCTGTCGATCAACGCGATTGCGGGGCGAGGCGCGCGCGCGGTGGCTGGCGCGGGCCGCGGCCCCGATGCGCAGCGAGCGGCCGATCCACTGGTGATTGACTGGCCATGGCGGAGTGTGTCAGTCCTCCAGCTGCCCGATGCGGGAGGCACGCTTGAGCTAAAGCCCGATCCCCATGGCCCGATCGATCTGGACGCGATCCCGGCAACCGTGTCCGTGCGCCGTCGGCAGGGAGGCGAGCGTCTGCGCCCGCGGCGCGGCGGTCCGCGTCGCTCGCTCAAGAGCTTACTGCAGGAATCTCACCTGCCGATTGCGGAGCGCGCGCGCCTTCCGCTCGTCTTTTCAGGCGCAACGCTGCTCGCCGTGGGCGCCCTGTGGGTCGACGAGTCCATCCAGGTCACCCCCGGCACGGCTCATCGCGGCCGTTTGGTTCACGGCACCCACGCCAGCAGCGGGCCGAGTTGAACGGCGGCGATGCGAAGGGTCGCGCGGAAGCGCCAGTTGTGGTAGCTTGTCCGCCCGTCGTTCATCAGCCTTTCTCGGCTTTCCTTCGCGACGGAAATCCTTCGAAAATTTTTATGACGCGCTTCGTATTCGTCACCGGTGGTGTTGTATCCTCGTTGGGTAAGGGCATCGCCGCCGCTTCTCTCGGTGCGATCCTGGAGGCTCGTGGCCTCAAGATCGCCATGGTCAAGCTCGACCCCTACATCAACGTGGATCCGGGCACGATGAGCCCCTTCCAGCACGGCGAAGTGTTCGTCACACAGGACGGCACCGAAACCGATCTGGATCTGGGCCACTACGAGCGCTTCGTGCGCACGACGACCGGCCGCAACAGTAACTTCACCACCGGACGTATTTACGAGCGCGTCATCGCGAAGGAGCGGCGCGGCGATTATCTCGGCGCCACCGTGCAGGTGATTCCGCATATCACCGATGAGATTAAACGCAGCATAAAGCTGGGCGCGGACGGCTCGGATGTGTGCATGGTCGAAATTGGTGGCACCGTGGGTGACATCGAGTCACTGCCGTTCCTCGAAGCCATCCGCCAACTCGGTGTGGAGCTCGGTCGAAGCAACTGCGTCTACATGCACCTTACACTGGTGCCGGTGGTCGGCGGGTCCGGTGAGATCAAGACCAAGCGCTCGCAGCATTCGGTGAAAGAGCTGCGCGGTATCGGCATACAGCCTGACATTCTTCTGTGTCGGGCCAAGCACCCGCTGCCGGAAGAGCAGCGACGCAAGATTGCACTGTTTACCAACGTCGAGGAGCGCGCGGTCATCTCCGCGATCGACGCCGACGATATCTACAAGATTCCACTTTTGTTCCGTGAACAGGCACTGGACGACATCATTGTCGATAAGCTGCGCCTGGAAGTGCCTCCCACCGATCTGTCCGAGTGGCGGCAGGTCGTGAGCGCCAAGGCTAATCCGGACGGCCAGGTTGACATCGCGATGGTCGGCAAGTACGTACAGATCCGCGACTCATATCTGTCACTGCACGAAGCTCTGATGCACGGTGGTTTGAAGAGCCGCACGCGAGTCAACATTCACTACATCGAGTCCACGGACATCGAGCAGCATGGCACTCATGCTCTTGAAGGCATGGATGCGATTCTGGTGCCCGGCGGCTTCGGCGAGCGCGGGATAGAGGGAAAGATTCAGGCGGTGCGCTACGCGCGCGAGCAAGGGGTTCCGTATCTCGGAATCTGCCTCGGCATGCAGGTGGCGATCGTCGAATACGGCCGCCATGTGCTGGGGCTCTCGGACGCGAACAGCACGGAGTTCAATCGCGCAACTCCACATCCGGTCATAGCGATGATTTCGGAGTGGCAGGATCAGGAGCGCGGCATACAGATGCGAACCGAAGAGTCGGCCAAGGGCGCGACCATGCGGCTGGGTGCCCAGGAAGTTGTTCTCGGTGCGGGCACGCGGGCTCGGGATATCTTCGCGAAAGATATCATCATGGAGCGTCATCGGCATCGATACGAGTTCAACAATAACTACCTGGACCGTTTCCGCCAGACGGGGCTGCGGTTCTCGGGCTTCTCACGGGACAATCTCGTGGAAGTGATCGAGCTCGCGAATCATCCCTGGTTCGTTGCCACGCAGTTTCACCCCGAGTTTACTTCGACGCCGCGGGACGGCCACCCGCTGTTCACCGGATTCATCCGGGCGGCGCGCGCGCACCGGGCAGCTCAGCTCCCGCAAGCGGCCGGTGCATGAAACTCGCGGGGTTTGAAGTCGGACTGCAGAGGCCGTTCTTCCTGATTGCCGGACCCTGTGTGATCGAGGGTCCGACGCTCACGCAGGAAATTGCTGGCCGGCTGAAGGAAATCACCAGCCGGCTCGCAATTGCGTTCGTCTTCAAAGCCTCCTATGACAAAGCCAACCGTTCCTCGAGCAAGAGCTATCGGGGGCCGGGAATAGATGAGGGGCTGAAGATCCTCGCCGATGTGCGCAGTGCCGTGGGCGTCCCGGTGTTGACGGATGTGCACGAAGACACACCGATGGCAGAAGTTGCTGCCGTAGTGGACGTCCTGCAGACCCCCGCATTTCTTTGCCGGCAGACGAACTTCATTCTGAATACGGCCCGGCAGGGCAAGCCCGTCAACATCAAGAAGGGCCAGTTCCTCTCGCCGTGGGAGATGAAGAACGTGGTGGAGAAGGCTCGCACCACCGGCAATCCGAACATCATGGTGTGTGAGCGCGGCTTCTCCTTCGGGTATAACAATCTCGTTTCGGACATGCGCTCACTTGCGATCATGCGCGATACCAGCTGTCCGGTCGTGTTCGATGCCACGCACTCCGTGCAATTGCCCGGTGGCCAGGGCTCCGCCTCTGGCGGGCAGCGTGAATTCATTCCCGTGCTTGCGCGCGCAGCAGTGGCGTCCGGCATCGCGGGGCTCTTCATGGAAACCCATCCGGATCCCGCCAAAGCGCTGTCTGACGGCCCGAATGCGTGGCCGCTCGGACGAATGGAACCTCTGCTGACGACGCTCAAAGAGCTCGACCGAGCAGTCAAAGCCAACCCCTTCGAGGAAAGTCTGTTATGAGCCGAATCAAGGATATCCGCGGCCGCGAAATCATCGATTCCCGCGGCAATCCCACGGTTGAGGCGGATGTTGTGCTCGAGTCCGGCGTGCTGGGACGCGCGGCAGTGCCTTCGGGCGCTTCCACGGGTACTCGCGAGGCCGTCGAGCTGCGCGATGGAGATAAGAAGCGCTACGGCGGCAAGGGCGTGTTGAAAGCTGTCGAGCACGTGAACACCGTGCTGAAGCAGGCGCTGGTTGGCCGTGACTCGCGCGATCAGGCCGGTATCGATGGCCGCATGATCGAGCTGGATGGCACGGACACAAAGGGCCGGCTGGGCGCGAATGCACTCCTTGCGATCTCACTCGCCAATGCGCACGCGTCCGCCGCTGACGCGCGTGAGCCGCTGTACAAATACCTCGGCAAGGGCCGCGAGCCGGTCATGCCCGTGCCCATGATGAACATCATCAATGGTGGCGCTCATGCCAACAACAGCCTGGATATCCAGGAGTTCATGATTCTGCCGGTGGGCGCACCGAGCTTCCGTGAAGCGTTGCGCTATGGGGCGGAGGTGTTTCATACGCTCAAGAAGGTCTTGAACGATCGAGGTCTGTCCACCGCGGTGGGGGATGAGGGTGGCTTTGCTCCCGACCTGGAATCCAACGAAGAGGCGCTGGAGGTCATCATCAGCGCAATCGAGAAGGCCGGGTACAAAGTCGCGAAGGATATCTACCTCGGTCTGGATGTCGCGAGCTCCGAGTTCTTCAAGGAAGGACGCTACGAGCTCGAGTCGGAAAAGCGCAGCTTCACCTCCGCCCAGTTCTCCAAGTACCTGGCGGATCTGGCCGGTAAGTATCCCATCGTCACCATCGAGGACGGCATGGCCGAGGGGGACTGGGAAGGATGGGGACTGCTCACGCGGGCACTGGGCGAGAAAATCCAGCTCGTGGGCGATGACCTGTTCGTAACCAACACGAAGATCCTGCAGGAAGGCATCGACAAGCACATCGCCAATGCCATCCTGATCAAGCCCAACCAGATCGGTACACTGACCGAAACCCTCGCGGCCATCGACATGGCCGACAAGGCGCACTATGCCTCCGTGGTGTCCCATCGCTCAGGCGAAACCGAGGACAACACGATCGCGGACATCGCCGTAGCCACCGCGGCTACCCAGATCAAGACAGGATCGTTGTCGCGATCGGACCGCATCGCCAAGTACAACCAGCTGCTGCGCATCGAGGCCGAGCTGGGGAAAGTGCGGTATGCCGGGGCGGATGCGTTTCCGGTGAAGATTTAGCCGGTGAGGTCCGAACGGGGCGGGTTGCAGCCTTGCGGGGACGCGCGATTTGGCGGGTCCACCTCTCTATGGCCGGCGGCGATGCGCCGCGATGCGCCTCTATGGTCCTTCGACCGTGTAGCCCTTTGCGCGCAGCGCGGCGAGGATGCCGTCGTTGCCGAGCAGACGGTCCATGGACTGTACTGCCAGTGTCGATTTGTTTCGCGTTAGGGCGTCTTCAGCCTCAATCAACCAATCGTCCTGTGCTCGCATCACCAGGTCGCGAACTCTAGCCGAGTTCGACACAGCGGCCAGGCACGCGATCCTGTCGTCTACGGAGTGGGGCAACGAGCGCAGTGTCTCAACATCACCCAACGCCCACGCCCGCGCGCGCGCCTGCATCGGTCCGAGATCGGTTTCCAGGCGGCTGACAATCGCCGCGAGGCAGGCGATCTCACTTTCTTTCGGTGTCCCGCCCAGGTCCTTCAGCACGTTTACAGGATCATCGACTTTCATCTTGGTCTGATGAACCTTGACGCCTTGCTTACTGGCGAGCTTCAGGACGGTCTGCTGCACTTCGTTCCGCATTGTCAGCCCTGACACGTCGAGAACGTCGTCGAGCAGCTTGCCGCCCGCCAGCATCGGCCGAAGCTCCTCCAGCTTGCTATCGCGCGGCGCGTATCGGGCCTTCAATGCTGCAAATCGAGCGTACAACTCGGGCGGCAGTTGTTCCTGTAGCTTCATGTGGTCAGGGCTTTTCTGTATTTTTCGCCACGTGAAATACAGCCGAAGGGCCGTAAAGGGATTCGCGCCAACGCCGATGGAGGGCCAAGCCGGGAGTACCTCCTGTGTTTCCTGTAAAACCGTCGCCACGGCATCGGACTGCCAGGTCATTTTCCTGGGAAGCGGCGAGATGGTGCCGAGTACCCAAAGGACGTGGTCACCCTTGGCGACGCGCCACATGCGAGGTCCCGCGTGCGTTCCCTCGACTACCACTTCCTCGGTAGGTGGCTCATCCGTGGCCGGTGTCGATGAGGGCGGGTCAGCTGCGTAGGCAACGCCTGTCCTTACAACGAGTGCGCCGACCATTGAGAGGACCGTGGCGAGGGCACGTACAAGCAGCTTGCGTGGAACCGAGTCGGACCGGATCATCTGTTACACCTTGGAGTACACCAAATAATTCCCGCGTCGAGTCGCACTAAACGCTCCCGCTTCGCGCGCGGCACCGCGTCTGATAGGCTATCGCGTTCATGAAGTGGCTTGCCGCAGCATTGCTCGTCGTCGTGGTGCTCCTGCAGTACCGTATATGGCTTTCCGAAGACGGTGTCCGCGAGCTGCGTCGTCTCGAGACGGCCGTGGCGGCCCAACGGACCGAAAACGACCAGCTTGGCGAGCGCAATCGGCAGCTCGCCGCGGAAGTACGTGATCTGAAGAACGGTATGCAGGCGCTGGAAGAGCGCGCCCGCAGCGATCTCGGCATGATCGCCAGCAATGAGACATTCTATCAGGTCGTTCCGCCACGTCCCGTTGCGCAGGGCACTGAACACCACACGCGGACCGCTGCTCGGTAGCGGTCACGTACGTCGAGAGTCTCCATGCGTTACTGGCTAGTTATGCCGGCGGCCGGTGTGGGTCGCCGATTCGGCGAACACATACCCAAGCAATACGCTGACCTGCACGGGCGCACCGTAATGGAGTGGTCACTCGCGCCCTTCCTGTATGACTCGCGCTGTCTGGGGGTCGTCGTCGTACTGGGCGCGAATGATTCATTCTGGCCGACGGTGGCATCGAGGCTGCCCGACGTTACAGGCGCAACCCGGGCCAGCGAGGCGAGTGTTCAGGCCGCATTGGCTGACGCCACACGGGTCGCGGAGCTTGCCGCCGCGAAGGCCGGCAGACCTGAGGCAGAGGGATTCAGCGATCCCGGTCTTTCATTACCGACCGCGCCGGCGGTGACGCTACCAAAGGTGATTACTGCCCACGGTGGCACCGAACGCAGTCATTCGGTCCGTAACGGGCTTGCTGCGCTATATGGTCGCGCCGCCGTTGATGATTGGGTGCTGGTGCACGATGCAGCGCGTCCGTGCGTGTCGCGTCAGGATGTCGACAGGCTGTTGGATCTCGTTCAGTCACACCCCGTTGGTGGGCTGCTGGCCGCTCCTGCTGCAGACACACTGAAGCGCGCCGGCGCCGAGAGGGAAGTTCTGGAAACAGTCGATCGCGCCAGTCTGTGGCGGGCTTTGACTCCGCAGATGTTTCGGTATGGGCGTCTGTGCGAGGCGCTTGACTGGGCGCTGGGACAAGGACGGTCGCCCACTGATGAGGCGCAAGCCCTCGAATGGACGGGTGAGCGACCGCTCGTCGTGGAAGGCTCGACGACTAATATCAAAATCACCAGCGCCGACGATCTGGTGATTGCATTGGCCCTCATGGCCGCGCGCAGCGGCGTCGGCCAAACAGGGGAAGACAGTGAGAATCGGATCGGGAATTGATATTCACGCCTTCGGGCCCGGCGACTTTGTGATGCTTGGCGGGGTTCGAGTGCCGCATTCCCAGGGTGTACTCGCTCACTCGGACGGCGATGTTGTGTTGCACGCTCTGTGCGACGCGCTGCTGGGCGCGGCGGGCCTCGGGGACATCGGGCAGCACTTCCGGGACACGGACCCTCAATGGAAGGGTGCGGACAGCAGGAGCTTCGTGAGATCGGTCATGAACATGCTGTTGATCCGCAAGCTGCGTGTCGGTAACGCCGACATCACGGTCCTGGCAGAAGCGCCCAAGGTTGGGCCGATACGCGACCAGATCCGCCGCCAGGTCGCCGAGCTTCTCGAGGTTTCGGAGGAGCACGTGAATGTGAAGGCCACGACGACCGAGCGGCTGGGGTTCCTGGGCCGGGGCGAGGGCATTGCGGCCCAGGTCGTCGTGTTGTTGATTGCTGCGTGACATCCATTGACCCGCTCTGGGCGCAGGGCCCCTGGGCCATCACGGCCCTCGAGCCTCCGCGGGCATTCGAACCCGCTCTCGGTTCAGGTTTGCTGCGAGCCCAATCCGAAGACTTCATCGTAGAGGAAGACCTGGGATTCGCGCCCGCGGGGATGGGGCAGCATGTCCTTTTGAAGGTTCGCAAGCGCGATGCGAACACTCAGTGGGTGGCTCGTGAGCTGGCCAAGATTTGCGGATGTCGTCCAATGGACGTCGGCTATGCCGGGCTGAAGGATCGGCGGGCAGTTGCGGTCCAGTGGTTCACCGTGCCGAAGTCCGCTCACTCTCTTGACGGGTGGACTGCCGTGCGAACCACTGAGTTCGAGGTACTGGAGGCTTACGCCCACACGCGCAAGCTCCCTCGCGGTGCCTTGGCAGGCAACACCTTCATCATCCGCGTTCGTGACGTGACCGTAAGTGACGATGAACTCGCTCAGCGGATTGGGCTGATCGGCCAACGCGGTGTGCCGAATTACTTCGGCCGGCAGCGGTTCGGGCGGGAGGGCTCAAACCTGCTGCGAATCGCTGCCGGTCTGCGATCTCTTCGGCCACCAGAGCGGGGATTCGTGCTGTCCGCGGCGCGCAGTCTGATCTTCAATTCACTGCTGGCCGAGCGGGTGCGGGAAGGTAGCTGGGAGCGCCTGGAGGCGGGGGACATCGCGAATCTCGATTCGCGCGGGAGCGTCTTCGCCGTGGACCAGGCTGATGACACTCTGCTGGAACGCTCTCAGCGGCTCGATATCCACCCGACGGGTCCCATGTGGGGCCGTGGGTTGCCCCCCTCTCAAGGACGGGTATTGGAGCTGGAGACCCGCGTTGCCGCGCAACTGTCGCCAGCATCTGACCTGGTGCAAGAGGCTGGAATGGAGCAGGAGCGGCGCAGTCTTCGACTTGCCGTCCGCGATCTGCACTGGGGTCGGGAGCCCAATTCAGTTGTACTGCGCTTCCGGCTTACGCGGGGCAGCTTTGCGACGACCGTACTTCGCGAGATTTTTGATGTCGGGGCCTCGGAGGGTGAGGCCGACGGGGATGGCTAACGTCGCGTGGGATTCGCCCGCCACGTGGCAAGCAACACATACAGCGCACCAGTGCCGCCGTCTACTTGGCGGGCGGACACATACCCCAGCACCGGCCCCACCCGCCGCAGGACGCTGCTCACTGCTCCCTTCAATACCGGACCTCGATGGCCGGAGCGCAGGCCTTTTCCGTGTACAACTCTTACGCATCGAAAATGGCGTTCCAAGGCATTGGCGAGGAACGACCGCAGCACTTCTTTAGCCTCGGGCACTGTGAGACCGTGCAGGTCAATCTCTGCCTGGACACGGTATTGCCCACGTCGCAGCTTGCGTAGTACGCCGCTCTGCACACCGTCTCGAGCGAAGACCAGTTCCTCGCCGCTGGCCAGCTCAGGGTCGCATACGTCGGTCTCAAGGCTCTCCTGCAGCACCGCCCGCCGATCAGCTCGCGTAAAGCGCGCGCGCGGCGGTGGCCGAGGGGTTTGAGGCGGCGGGCTGTCCTGCGCCAGTGGCTTGACGTCTCGCACGGCTTCGCGGAAGAGGTGGGCATCGTCCTCGTTGAGCTTTGGATTCACGCGACCTCCGCTGTATGGAGACAAAACAGTATAGTGACGCGCCTTTTATTGGCTCCAGCCCCCGGGCAATGTTCGCCTTTACGCATTTGAAGACCCTGACTGCTTGAAAATCCTGGTCAGCAACGACGACGGCTTCCGTTCGGAGGGTATCCGGCGCCTCCGGGAGGCCCTTCTCACGCTCGCCGAAGTCACCGTGGTGGCCCCGGATCGCAACCGGAGCGGCGCGAGCAATTCTTTGACCCTGGACGTGCCGCTTCGCGTATTCGAGGCTGAGCCTGGTATCTATTTCGTCCCAGGTACCCCCACCGATTGCGTGCATCTGGCCATCTCGGGTTTGTTTGACTACCCGCATGACATGGTAGTTTCGGGGGTGAACGACGGCCCAAATCTCGGCGATGACGTGCTGTACTCCGGTACAGTCGCAGCGGCGATTGAGGGGCGCTTTCTGGGATTGTCGACCATCGCCGTGTCGCTTCATACGCAGCCCGGCAGCGGACGCCACTTCGACGCCGCAGCGGAGGTCGCGCGCCGGCTCGTTGCGCAGTTACTGCGCAAGCCGCTCGAACGTCCGCTGATCCTTAACATCAACGTGCCTGACCTGCCGCTCGCGCATATGCGAGGCTTCCGTACTACGCGCCTGGGTTTTCGACATCCCTCCGAGCCCGTCGTACCGGCAAAGGACCCGCACGGACGTCCGGTCTACTGGGTCGGTCCATCGGGCGCCCAGAACGACGCAGGACCAGGTACTGACTTTCACGCTGTTTCCGAAGGATACGTCTCGGTGACGCCGTTGCAGATAGATCTAACCCGGCATTCCGCGCTGCCGGTGGTGCAGAGTTGGCTGGAAGGCATTGATGGTTGACGTTCGACTTGCTGGTATTGGGATGACCTCCGCGCGCACGCGCGATCGTCTGGTGCAAAGGCTTCGTGATCAGGGCATCGCGAACCTTGCCGTGCTGGATCGTATTCGGAATGTGCCGCGCCATATCTTTGTCGATGAGGCACTGGGCAGCCGTGCGTATGAAGACACTGCGCTGCCAATAGGTTTTGGCCAGACTATTTCGCAACCCTACATAGTTGCCCGAATGACCGAAGCGCTACTCGAGGGCGGGCCTCTGCACAGCGTTCTGGAAGTCGGAACCGGTTGCGGCTATCAGACTACCGTGCTTGCGCCACTGGTTGACCGGTTGTACACCATAGAGCGCATCGAGCCTCTCATGGTCCGCGCCAAAGAGCGCATCAAGGAACTCGGAATACGTAACGTCCGCTTCCGCCACGGCGATGGCATCGTCGGTTGGAAGGCTCATTCGCCCTTTGATGGAATTCTCGTCGCGGCCGCTCCCCTGACAGTACCGGAAGCGCTCATCAAGCAGTTGAAAGTAGGTGGACGGCTGCTGGTTCCCGTGGGTCCCGAGGGCGAACAGGAACTTGTCCGCTTCACTCGCAAGGAGCAGCGCGTCGAGCGCGAATCGTTGGGACCGGTTGCGTTCGTTCCATTGCTCGGCGGTACCGCATGATGAACGTGAGATATCGAACGTAACTGATTGAAACATGTGTATATTCGTACAAAGGGGCGTCCCGCTGTTATTTTCTATGCATTGGTATGGATTAGCGCCGCGTCAGGACGGGTCGAGACCCATTCCAGAGGGTGTTGGAGTTCCGGCCAGGGTGAAAAACTCGTGGTTGCGCAAAGAGCTTGCGCATCTATCTATCACTTAGTTAACATCCGCCGTGTCGCGTAACGACGACACCGCGAGAAGCGGGCTGAAGAAGACACAGGGAGGAGGGGAGTCGAGACAAAAGCAATAAGGCGGCAAGAAGAAAAATATAAGAGACAATTGTTCGAGTCTGTCAGCTTCGAATGATTGTTTGATTGGTTGAAACCCCCCTCCCTGTGTTTGCTTCTTCAGCCCGCCTTCGGCGGGCATATGTTCCAGGCCGCGTACGCGGCCAACTTTCCTGCCGGTCGAAGCGACCGGCTCCATGTATGTAAGATTGCGCGCTCGCGCTGCTCGGTGAACCGGGTTATTTCAAGAATAGAACGGCCGCTGCCCGGCGCTCTTCCTGCACCAGGATGTTGAACGTTCGGCAGGCGGCACCGAGGTCCATGGCTTCGAGGCCTATGCGCTTCTCGGCGAAGGAGGCGCGGATGGCGGCAGGGGCGAAGCGCTGCCGGGCGCCAGTGCCGAGCAGAACCAACTCCGGGCGCAGCTCGAAGATCGGCTCGAGGTGATTCACCGCGAGATCGTCCAGCGTGGCGGGTGGGAAGTTCGCGATGAGCGCGTCAGCCGTGACGACGCAGCTCGAGCGGATGATGTGCTCGCCAATCCGGATCTCTTCTGCTGAGTACGAGCGGATCACATTGACGTTCGAGCCGCCTTCAAGTGTGAATTTCATAGCTGTGTAAACTCGGTCTCACCGAAACTCGGCGAACGCAAACGTTCCGCGCCAGTATAGTTTCCGACGAATATAATGGCTCGTGCACGACCTCGTTATCGTCGTATCGGATCTCTACATATCGCAGGAGGCGCCCGAGCGCGAATTGCCTCACGGCGTTGCTTTGCCTGGGCTGCAGCACGTCGCGCGTTTCGGATCCCGATCGAGAGTGGCGGGTGGATGGCGCCCTTGGTTGGCGCGGTGGCTCATTGCCGATCAGCAAAGCGAGCGCAGCGCCGGCGCCAACACCGCAGCCGGCGCGAATGCCGCAGCCGGCGCGAATGCCGCAGCCGGCGCGAATGTGGCAGCCGGCGCGAATGTGGCACCCGGTCCCGATGCTCACCCGGGCGCGCGCGTCGGCCGCGATCGCGGCCTCCCCGACGCCGCTCCCGCAACTATTGCAGCCGCCGCGTTGGCGACACAGCAGGCGCGAACGGTCTGGCTGGCCACACCGGTGCACCTGGTGGCGGGCCTCAGCACCCTGCATCTCGATCGCCGCAGCATTTTGCGGCTGTCCACCGCTGACCTGACGGCGCTTGCGACAGAATTCCAGCGGGTCTTCCACGACAACGGCTTTGTGCTCGAACCTCTGGCCTCAGGAGATTTCCTCTTGCTCGGTCCTCAGATGCCGGTCGCGCAAACCTTAGAGCCCGCACGCGCAATTGACGGTGACAGCATCGCCGATGCACAAGCCGGTGATCCGGCGCTGCGCAGGTTGGGCGCGGAGATCGAGATGTGGTTGCATGAGCATCCCGTTAATGAGTCGCGCAGGCGACGTGGTGAAGTGCCCGTCACCGGACTTTGGCTCTGGGGTGGCGGGCCGACGCCCGCACCGCGCGACGCGTGGCCTGCAAGTGGGGCGTCTTCTGACATCACGTTCGGCAGTGACGCCTACCTGCAAGGCCTATGCGCCGCACTCGGCAAAAAAGTATTTCCCCTTCCTCAGCAGCTCGCGGACGTCTTGGGCTATCCTCAAGTGCGACGCGCGGCGCTCATAATAGAAATCGGTCCCATGCTGCATTCAAATCCCAACTGGACATTTTTTGATGCCGTGGGGCAAATTGATCGCGCCTTCATCGCACCCGCCGTGGAGGCGTTGGGCGCCGGTAAAGTCGAGCGGCTCGTGATCCTGGCCAACGATCACGAATTGACTCTGCGCGCCCGCGACCGCTTCAAGCTGTGGCGACGAATTCCACCCGGACTGTCGGGCCTCCAGTGAGCCGCTCGCCAACTTCGATGATGACGAGCGCCTCCGCGATACTGGCGTCGCTCACAGGTTCTCTGTCAGCCGGCGCCCGTCCGAGCACTCTGCGCGTGGTGCGGCGCGTACCTGGCAAGGATTGCGCTGGGTTCGCTGGCGACATGCATCCTGTCTTGCAACGCATCTATGCCGCGCGGGGCATTCGAGGCGCGGCCGATCTCGATGTTTCCCTCGAGAAGCTGCACCCGGTCAGCACACTGGAAGGTATACACGCCGCAGTCGACCTGCTGCTCGAGCATCGCATCGGTGGTCGCGTGCTCGTAGTGGGCGACTTTGATGCTGACGGCGCGACCAGCACTGCATTGATGATCCGTGCGCTCAGGGCGTGGGGATTCGAGTCGGTCGACTTTCTTGTGCCGAATCGTTTCGAGTTCGGCTACGGCCTGACACCTGAAATCGTCGCGCTCGCAGCAACTCGTTCGCCAACACTGATCGTCACGGTGGACAACGGAATCTCCAGCATCGCAGGCGTTGCAGAGGCCCGCTCACGCGGTATCTCGGTCCTCATTACGGACCATCACCTACCGGGTGAGTTGGCGCCGGACGCCAATGTGATCGTCAATCCAAATCTGCCGGGCAGTCAGTTTGGAAGTCGGGCGCTGGCTGGAGTTGGCGTGGCTTTTTACGTGCTGGCTGCGGTCAAGCGCAGGCTCGATCAATTGAAGCTGACACCGGCCGGTGCGCCGAGCGTTTCCCGATTTCTGGATCTCGTCGCCCTGGGGACTGTCGCCGATGTCGTTCCTCTGGATGCCAACAACCGCGTACTCGTGTCACAGGGATTGCGGCGGATCCGAGCCGGTCACTGCGTACCCGGAATAAGCGCGCTACTGAGTATCGCAGCGCGGGAAATTGGTGAGCTGACCGCGACAGATCTCGCGTTCGCGGTAGCACCGCGTCTGAACGCCGCTGGACGAATCGATGACATGTCAATCGGCATCCGCTGCCTCCTCGCGGATGATGTGCTCGAGGCGCGCACGCTTGCCGGGCGCTTGGATGAGTTTAACCTCGAGCGCCGGGCCATAGAGGCGCGCATGCAAGCGGATGCTCTCAACGCGGTGCGGCGGTTGCGAGACCCGGGCCCTGAAGCTCTCCATCGCAGCGGAGTGTGTCTCTTCGATGAATCGTGGCACCAGGGCGTAGTCGGTCTCGTGGCGAGCCGCGTGAAAGACAGGCTGAGGCGGCCGGTAATCGCGTTCGCGCTTGCGGGTGACGAGCAGTTGCGCGGCTCCGCGCGCTCGGTGCCCGGAATTCACATTCGTGACGTGCTCGATGCGATTGCCGCGCGCCGGCCCGAGCTGATCAGCAAATTCGGTGGCCACGCAATGGCGGCCGGACTGACAGTCGAGCGCGCTCGACTCGATTTGTTCGCCAGGGCGTTTGATGAAGAGGTTGGGCTGTGGGCTGCGAGAAGCGCTGGGGCCGATGCCGTTGAAACTGACGGCGAGCTGACAGTGCAGGAGATTGCCCTCGAGACCGCTTACGCGGTGCGCGGAGGCGGACCTTGGGGACAGGCTTTCCCGGAGCCCTGTTTCGATGGGGTGTTTACGATCCGCAGTACCCGCATCGTGGGCGAGCGGCACTTGAAAATGTGGGTAGAGGTTCCCAAAACGGGCCGCTCATTCGACGCGATTGCCTTCAATCACATCGAGGAGCCCGCCACTTTTACCCCACCCGAGGGCGTGGTGCAGCTCGTTTACCGCCTCGACGTGAACGAATATCAGGGCGAGCGCCGCCTGCAGCTGCTCGTGGATCACGTCCTGCCGCCTGCCGCGGATGCGCCGCAGTCCTGAAGGCTGCTGCCTGAAGGCCCCCCTCATTGGCAATCGCCTGCCCTGACGTTTAGCATGCCCAGCTTCGCGAATTCACCCGCCGGCGCCCGTGGCCGGCGATTCAATCACAGGCATCATTCAGCAATGGAAGTCAATCAGCTCAAGCGCCAGCTCAAGGATCTCGGGGAGCGTATCGCCTCCCTTCGGGGGTTTCTTTGAGTACGACCAGAAAAAAGAACGCCTGGAGGAAGTGGGGCGCGAGCTCGAAGACCCCACCGTCTGGTCGAACCAGGAGCGGGCGCAGGAGCTAGGCCGCGAGCGTGCGCGACTCGCAGCTGCCGTCGAGGAGATTGACCGGACCAGTAAGGGAATTGCCGACGCCAGCGAGCTGCTGGAGCTGGCGGAAAGCGAAAACGACGAAGCGGCCGCGCGCGATATCGAGTCCGAAGCGGTGCCCCTCGAGGCGGACGTGCGCCGTCTCGAGCTCAAGCGCATGTTCAACAACGAGATGGATTCGCACAACGCCTTCCTGGATATCCAGGCAGGGGCCGGCGGCACCGAGGCACAGGACTGGGCCCAGATGCTGTTGCGCATGTACCTGCGATGGGGAGCCGCGCGCGGTTTCGCCTGCGAGGTGATCGATTCCAACCCCGGCGAAGTAGCGGGTATCAAGAGCGCAACCGTCGAAGTGAAGGGCGATTACGCTTATGGCTGGCTGCGAACCGAGACGGGAGTTCACCGGCTGGTGCGCAAGTCGCCGTTCGATTCCGGCAACCGACGCCACACCTCGTTCGCCTCCGTGTTCGTGTCGCCCGAGATCGACGACGACATTGAAATTGACATCAATCCCGCCGATCTGAAGACCGATGTGTACCGCTCATCGGGCGCTGGCGGACAGCACGTCAACAAGACCGAATCGGCGGTGCGGATAACCCATATGCCGAGCGGTATCGTGGTTGCCTGTCAGAACGAGCGCAGCCAGCACAAGAACCGCTCCACCGCCATGAAGATGTTGAAGGCGAAGCTGTACGAGCTCGAGGTCAACAAACGCAACGCCGCCGCGAAAGTGCTGGAGGATGCCAAATCCGACGTGAGCTGGGGAAATCAGATCCGCTCTTACGTCCTCGACCAATCACGTATCAAGGATCTGCGCACCGGTGTTGAAGTGGGTAACACCACCGCGGTGCTGGACGGCGATCTGGATCAGTTTCTGGAGGCCTCTTTGAAGGCTGGTGTATGACCCCATGAGTGACGACGAACACAAGCGCGATGCGAACAAGCCCGATGAAAATAAGCCGGACGAAAATAAGTTAATAGCGGAGCGGCGAGCCAAGCTCGCCCAGGTGCGCGCCAACGCGCCGGCCGTGCCGGGGGAGATTTCCGGCGGCGCATTTCCCAATGATTTCCGGCGCGACTCGCTGGCCGGCCAGTTGCATGATGCATTCGGTGAGCGCACCGCGCAGTGGCTGGAGGCAAATCCCGCGCGCGTCCAGGTTGGCGGGCGCATGTTGTTCAAGCGCGTCATGGGCAAGGCGAGCTTTGCCAAGATCGCCGACCGCACCGGGCAGATCCAGTTGTTCCTGCAGCAGGATGCCCTGGGCGGCCTCTACGAAGCCTTCAAGAATTGGGACGTGGGCGACATCATTGGCGCGAGCGGCGTGTTGTTTCGCACCAAGACCAACGAGTTGTCCGTGCGGGTGGATAGCCTGCGTCTGCTCGTCAAGTCGCTGCGGCCGCTGCCCGACAAGTGGCACGGCCTGGCCGATACCGAGACGCGCTACCGGCAGCGCTACGTTGATCTCATTGTCAATGAAACGAGCCGGAATGTATTTCTGACCCGCACGCGCATCGTGCGCTTTCTGCGGAGCTACCTCGATGCGCTCGACTTCGTCGAAGTCGAGACACCGATGATGCAGCCGATTCCCGGGGGCGCTGCGGCGCAGCCGTTCATCACGCATCACAACGCGCTCGATGTGGACATGTACTTGCGGATTGCGCCAGAGCTGTATCTGAAGCGCCTGATCGTCGGCGGCCTCGAGCGCGTGTACGAAATCAATCGCAACTTCCGCAACGAAGGGTTGTCCACGCGCCACAATCCCGAGTTCACCATGCTCGAGTTGTATCTCGCGTACGGGGACTACCGCGACCTGATGGACTGGATCGAAAAGGCGTTGCGCGGGCTCGCGGATGCCATTCAGGGCTCCAGGCAGATCGTGTATCAGGGACGCAACTATGATCTGTCGCAGCCGTTCAGGCGTCTCACGGTCGAGCAGGCGCTCATCGCGAACAATCCAGGCATCGATCCAATGTCGCTGCGGGACGTGACGTATCTGCGCAAGATGTGCGAGCAGCTCGGTCTGCCCATCAATCAACACGATGGGGCCGGAAAGCTGCAGATGGACATCTTCGACAAAACGGTCGAGCACACTCTGCTCGATCCTACATTCGTGCATGCCTACCCGGCCGAAGTATCGCCGTTGTCCCGGGCGAACGATGCGGACCCCTTTCTGACCGACCGGTTCGAGTTCTTCCTGTCAGGGCGCGAGTTGGCGAACGGCTTCTCGGAGCTCAATGATCCCGAAGACCAGGCTGCACGCTTCCGGGCGCAGGTTGAACGCAAGGAAAGCGGTGACAAGGAGGCTATGTTCTACGACGCGGACTATGTGCGCGCGTTGGAGTACGGCATGCCGCCAACCGCGGGTCTCGGCGTGGGCATCGACCGCCTGGTGATGTTCTTCACCGACTCGCCATCGATTCGCGATGTCATTCTGTTCCCCCACATGCGGCCGGAGACCCAGTGATTGAGTAACTGCGCGCGCGCCGCGCGCCCCATCGGGGTGTTTGATTCCGGGGTAGGGGGTCTGACGGTTCTCAAGGCGCTGATCGCACAGTTGCCGCACGAGCACTTCGTGTATCTCGGTGATACAGCGCGCCTGCCGTATGGCACGAAGAGCCCGGAAACAGTCGCGCGATATTCGCTCCAGGCTGCGGAGGCGCTCGCCGACTATGGAGTCAAATGCCTGGTCATAGCGTGCAATACGGCATCCTCGGTCGGATTGCCGACGATCCGCGAGCGCATCGAAAACGTACCTGTCATCGGTGTGATCGAGCCGGGCGCCCAGGCGGCATGCGCGGCCTCGCGTACTGGAAACATTGCCGTGATTGCTACCGAAGGAACTGTTCGCGGTGGTGCTTATCAACGAGCGATTCTTCGCATTCGACCCGACGCTCGCGTGAATGCTTCACCGGCACCTCTGTTTGTGGCGCTCGCGGAGGAGGGGCTGAACGAAGGACCGATCGCGAACGATGTCGCGGCGCACTATCTGCGCCCGCTGTTCTCGCCGTCGGATCCCAGCGCGGCTATCCCCGACACGCTGGTTCTAGGATGTACTCACTTTCCAATGCTGGCGCGTGCGATTCGTCGGGCGGTCGGAGCGAAGGTGCAGATTGTCGACTCCGCGGCGACCACGGCGGTCAGTGTCGATGCGCAGTTGCGGGAAGCGGGCCTCACGAGAGCTGAGCGACCCGCGCAAGGGAATGCAGACGGGCAGGTGCGCTTGCTCGCGACCGACGGCGGTGAGCGATTCGCGCGAGTGGGGAGTCGATTCCTCGAGCGCGCCATTACGCCCGCCGAGGTTGAGTTGATTGACCTGTAGGCCTCAGTCGGGCAGGGAATAGGGAAGCGAGAGCTGATCCGCGAGTATCGTCGCTGCAGCTGTGGGGCTCGGCGTTCCCGCTGTGCCACTGGCCCCTGATGCGGTCGCGATCGCCCCGTCATGCGCAGCGCCTGCGAGCGGTGCCACTGCCAGAAAATTGCATCGTCCATCGGTAAGCTGAGTCGCCAGCACTACCTTGAACGCCCGCCCGTCCGCCAATAACCCGGAATCGCCCGGTGCCAGATGGCAAGCATCGCGCGAGACAAACCGCTGCATGCGGCGCTTCACGCGGCCACGATAGTGGGCGCGGGCGATCACCTCCTGCCCGGTGTAACAACCCTTGTCGAATGCAATCGCATTCAGTACGTCCAGATTCAACATCTGCGCAACGAATTCTTCGGACGTGGCCGCGCACACCTGCGGCTGACCCGCCGCAATATCAAGGGCCAACCACGTCTGTCGATTGCCAATTACATACCCCGACGTGGGGGCGGGCGCATCCACTGGCGAAACAACAAGCCACCGCGCGGGTTCATCGCCGACGCGCACGAACACCGCGCCATCGCCGTGCGTTTGCGCGCTCAGCGACGATGGCAGCTCGCTCAGCGGAGGGCCGCTCGCGCCTCGTCCCAGAGCTACCGGCGCGCCGCCGACGAGTCCATTGACTCGCCATCCCGCCGACTCATCAGCAACCTTCACCTTCGCCCGCAGCACAAATTTGCCCAGCCGGCTGGCCACCACACCTGCGAGCTCTCGCGGCACGACGGCAAGCAGGTCATCTGCATCCCATTGCATTAGTCGAAGCAGGGCGATCGTTCGCCCCTGCGGGTTGTGGTACCCGGCGAGAATCGAATGCGCAGGGCTGAGCCGCGCTATGTCATTCGACAGCTGTCCCTGCAGGAAGCGCACGGCGTCAACGCCGCGCACCCGGACTATGCCCAGATCTTCTAACGTGATCACTTCCAGTGCGTTACGCATGTAATGGCTTCAGCGTTGTTTTTCCAGAGGTTTGCAATGGTCGCGGCAGCCGAATTCTGGCAGACTTGCACGGTTATGCAGAATGCCTCAGAAGCGGGAGCCGAAACTTCGATTTCGGCTCATTCGACCCCAAAAGCCGCACGCGTATCGTCCGACCCACCTTCAGGCAGTGCAGTTCCTGCTCCGCAGGCGCCCGCGCACCCGCTGGAGATCGGCGGTCCGACCGGGCCGGAACCTACGCGCTACGGTGATTGGGAGAAGAAGGGTCGCTGCATCGACTTCTAATTTAGCCAGACCCGGCCGGGAGCACCCCAGGCGCCCGCAACGGAGTACCCCCTGAATACCATGCGCGAACGACCACTCTCGCCACACATGACCGTGTACAAGATGACGCGGTACACCCTGGTGACTTCCATCTTCAATCGGATCACCGGCGTCATACTATCGATCGGGCTGATCGTGCTGGTCTACTGGCTCATGGCCGTCGCCAGCGGAACGCGTGCCTACGAAGGTGCTCATGAGATGCTCAGCGCGGGAATCTTCAAGCTCGTGTACGGAGGCTTGCTCGTCGCATTCTGCTATCACTTGGTCGCCGGCATACGCCACCTGGTCTGGGATACGGGGCGCGGTCTCGAGCGGGCACAATCGAAACGCAGTGCCGCCATCGTTGTGGTCATCAGCATCGCGTTGTTACTCCTGCTCGGATATTGGCTCTTCCTGGCCGCAGGCCGCGCACCATGAAGAGTCTGCGCAGTCCTCTGGGAGTCGTTTCCGGTCTGGGCTCGGCGAAAGACGGCGTGCACCACTGGTGGTTGCAACGCCTCACCTCAATTGCGCTGGTGCCACTGACCATCTGGTTCACGGTAGCCATTCTGTCGCTGCCCTCACTGGATCACGTCACGGTCGTTGCCTGGATGGCCCAGAGCTGGACCGCGTTGCTCCTGATCGTCCTCGTGTTGGTAGCCACCTACCACTCGCAGCTCGGGGTGCGGGTGGTCATCGAGGATTACGTACATAACACCGGGATGAAGACCCTGACGCTCGTGACCGTGACCTTCACGCATGCCCTGCTGGCCATAGCCGGCGTATTCGCGATTCTGAAAGTGGCGTTTGGAGGCGCACCATGAGCGCCTACGAATTCATCGACCACACTTACGATGTGCTCGTAGTCGGGGCGGGCGGCGCCGGCCTGCGGGCAACACTGGGTCTGGCCGAAGCAGGCCTGTCCACGGCGTGCATTACCAAATTGTTCCCCACGCGCAGCCACACCGTGGCTGCCCAGGGTGGCATCAGCGCCGCGCTGGGCAACATGGGCGAGGATGACTGGCGTTGGCACATGTACGACACCGTGAAAGGATCCGACTGGCTCGGAGACCAGGACGCGATCGAATTCATGTGCAAGGAGGCACCCGCCGCGGTCATCGAGTTGGAGCACTACGGCGTGCCGTTCTCACGGACCGAGCAAGGCCGCATTTACCAGCGTCCATTTGGCGGCATGACCACCCATTTCGGCAAAGGGATTGCGCAGCGAACCTGCGCCGCGGCTGACCGCACCGGCCATGCGATGCTCCATACCCTGTATCAGCAATCGATTCGTCACTCCGCCACCTTCTTCGTCGAATATTTCGCGATCGACCTGATCATGGAGAACGGAGCGTGCCGCGGCGTCATCGCGCTCGACATGACCGAAGGTAAGCTGCACCGTTTCCGCGCGCACATGACTATCCTCGCGACCGGCGGCTATGGCCGTGCCTACTTCTCCTGCACTTCGGCTCACTCGTGTACGGGCGATGGCAACGCCATGGTGTTGCGCGCCGGCCTGCCGTTGCAGGACATGGAATTCGTGCAATTCCATCCCACCGGCATTTACGGCGCCGGCTGCCTGATCACAGAAGGTGCGCGCGGCGAGGGCGGTTATCTCACCAACTCCAAGGGCGAGCGCTTCATGGAGCGCTACGCTCCCAATGCAAAGGATCTCGCGTCACGTGATGTGGTCAGCCGCGCCATGACCGTCGAGGTGCGCGAAGGGCGCGGCGTCGGCGCCGAGCACGATCACATCGAGTTGCACCTGGAGCACCTGGGTCCCGAAGTCATTCACGAGCGCCTGCCGGGGATTGCCGAGACTGCTCGGATCTTCTCCGGCGTCGATGTGACCAAGGAACCGATTCCGGTGCAGCCCACCGTGCACTACAACATGGGTGGCATCCCATGCAACTATCACGGGGAGGTCGTTCGCCCGAAGGGCGGGGATTCCGACAGCATCGTGCCGGGACTCATGGCCGTCGGTGAGGCTGCTTGTGTATCCGTGCATGGCGCCAACCGCCTCGGCTCAAACTCGCTGCTGGACCTGGTTGTGTTTGGCCGGGAAGCGGCGCGGCGCTGTGCCGAAGTCGTCAAACCCGGCGCGAGCCACAAACCGCTCGCCCGCGATGCAGCCGATTTTGCGGTCTCTCGCCTGGAGAAGCTGCGCCACGCCAACGGCTCCCGGCCGACGGCGGAAATTCGCCTCGAGATGCAGAAGACGATGCAACTGGATGCCGCCGTCTTTCGCACGGGTGAAACCCTCAGCCAGGGCATCGGCAAGCTGGCGCGCACGTTTGCATCCTTCGAGGACGTCCGCGTCACCGACCGCTCGCTCGTGTGGAACACTGATCTCATTGAGACCCTGGAGCTCGAGAATCTGTTGCTGCAGGCCACCGCAACCATTCACTCCGCGGCGAACCGCACTGAAAGCCGGGGAGCCCAGGCGCGCGAGGACTATCCGAACCGCGACGATCAGAGCTGGATGAAGCACACCCTGGTGTGGGTGGAGGGGCCGGGACAGACTCGCTTTGATTACCGGCCCGTGCACCTCGCCACGCTGACTGACGAAGTCGAACCCGTTCCCCCCAAGGCGCGCACGTATTGAGCGCCCTGCATCCGCGCACCAGAAGTTACGAGCAATCCTGACATGGTCGAATTCCGTCTTCCCGAAAACTCCCGCATCCAGCCTGGCAAGGTCCACAAGACTGCGGGCGCCGCCCGGCCACGAACCTTGCGGATCTACAGGTTCGAGCCCGAGTCGGGCGAGAATCCGCGCGTGGACAGCTTCGAAGTTGACCTGAAGGGTTGCGGACCAATGGTTCTCGACGCCTTGATCCTCATCAAGGGCAGCATCGACTCCAGTCTGACGTTCCGCCGCTCCTGCCGCGAAGGCATTTGCGGGTCGTGCGCGATGAACATCGATGGGGTGAATCGCCTCGCCTGCACGACCGCGCTGGAGGATCTCGGGCCGAAGATTGCGATCTATCCGTTGCCGCACATGCCGGTCGTGAAAGACCTGGTCCCCGATCTCACCAATTTCTATGCCCAGTACGCATCGGTCAAGCCATGGCTGCAGACGCGAACCCCGCCCCCTCCGGATCGCGAGCGGCTACAATCCAAGGACGATCAGGAGAAGATCGATCGTCCAGCGGCGTGCATCCTGTGCGCATGCTGCTCGACTGCCTGTCCGAGCTATTGGTGGAACAGTGAGCGGTTTCTCGGACCCGCGGCACTGCTCGCTTCCTACCGTTGGATCATCGACAGCCGTGACGAGGCAACCGGCGAGCGGCTCGATGAGCTGCAAGACCCCTTCCGGCTGTACCGTTGTCACACCATCATGAACTGCACTGATGTATGCCCGAAGGACCTGAACCCGGCCAAGGCCATCGCCGAGATCAAGAAGATGATGGTGGAGCGTCAGTCCTGATTTGGGTTTTCACGCAGCCCATGAGAGTTTCTCCTGCGACGGGCGCCGGGGTAAGCGTTCTTGGATGAGGAAGCGCGGCGTTTACGGTGGCGATGTCGCCGGGGTATGAAGGAGCTGGACGTGCTGCTCGAGCGTTATGTCCGGTTGCGGCTTGGGGCGGCCTCGATCGAGGAGCGTCAGACGCTGACGCGGCTGCTCGAATTGCCCGATCCCATCCTGTCTGACTACGTGTTCGGTCACGCTGCCGCTCCGGACCCGGGGATGGCCGCGCTGGTGGCCGCCATCCAGGGCGGCCCCGGTCAGGGGGCCCCACGGGAGGGTGGCACGCCTGAACCCGCCGGCATGGGACAATATCGGTGAGTCACCTGAACTTTAATGGGAGTTCAGGGTCTATTCAGGTCGCGGTGCGGCGACCTCTTTCCCTCCGGGAGTAAAGGGCGCCATGAGCGCCGATGTGAGTGACCTCAGCCTGGTTCGACGCGTCCAGAGCGGCGACAAAGGGGCGTTCGACGCGCTGGTACGCAAGTATCAGCACAAACTCGTCAAGCTCGTCATGCGGTATGTGCGCAATCCGGCGGAAGCCGAGGACATCGCCCAGGAGGCATTCATCAAGGCGTATCGCGCCCTGCCGCAGTTCCGTGGCGACAGCGCGTTCTACACCTGGCTCTACCGGATCGCCATCAACACCGCCAAGAATGCCGTCGTCTCGCGTGACCGCAGCCCCATCGAATACAACATCGACCGCAACAACGACGCCAACGAAGAGTCCTACGATATGCAAGGCCGAATGAAGGATTCCGAGACACCGGAAGGCCTGGTGTTGACGGATGAGATCCGCAGAACCGTCAATGCCGCCATTGAGGCCCTGCCGGAGGATCTGAAGACCGCTATCGTGCTGCGCGAGCTCGATGGTTTGTCATATGAAGAGATTGCAGCCGCGATGGACTGTCCGGTCGGTACGGTCCGCTCGCGGATATTCAGAGCGCGCGAAGCCATCGACCGCCGTTTGCGTGAAGTGTTCGAGGGCGGCCTGGGCCGCACGGAGGATCTGGGATGAACGAGGAGCTCGACAGCCAACTCTCTGCGATGTTCGACGATGAGCTGCCGGCCGCTCAGTGCGAGCTTCTGGCGCGGCGCCTGTCCCGCGATGAGGAGCTGCGGGCACGCTGGGGCCGGTATGCGGCAATTGGTGCCACCATCCGGGCCGAAGGCGGAGCACGGCTGAACGCCGAGCTTGCGCGGCGTGTGAGTGTAGCCATCGCGACTGAGCCCGAGGTCATCGCAGAACCCGTTCAACCGTCCTCACGCTTATCTCGATTGCGGGCCGCGCGCTGGTGGGCTCCGGTTGGGGGAGTTGCAGTGGCGGCGAGCGTTGCCGCAGCGGCCATCCTCTGGGTGCGATTCGAATCGGGCCAGGTGATTGCGCAGGCAACACCCGGCACGCCAAGTGGCACGACCGTCGCACAAAGCGCTGACAGCGCAGCGGCCGAGAATGCGTCGGACAGGTATGTAGTTCCAAAAACCATCCCTCGAAGGTCCATCGTTCCGTCAACTCAGCTAGCCAACTATGTCGTCGCTCACAGTGAGTTTTCCTCGCCGGTCAATCGACGTAATCTCCTCTCGGCCTTGATGGCGAGTGAGTCGGGAACTGCCGCAGCGCAGTCCGGGTCGGAAGAACCAACCGAGGACGTGAATGACGATGCTAAGAGTCCGCAGTAGAGAGCGGTTTGGCTGGCTTGCTCTGGCGATGGTCGTGGCAACGGCCGTCGCCGCCGAAGAGCCAACTCAATGGCTCGAGCGCATGAACCATGCGCTGACTACGCGCAACTACGACGGCACTTTTTCTCATTGGCATGGTGGCAAGGTGGAGATGCTACGCATCATCCACCGCGTGCAGGACGGGGCGGTCGCCGAACGGCTCGTCTCGCTGGACGGCTCGGGCCGCGAGTTCATTCGCAGTGGTCCTGATCTCGCCTGCTATCTGCCCGACAAAAAGACCGTGCTGGTCGAGAAGCGGCCGGCCGACGAATCTCTGCTCGGTGGCTTCCCCGCCGTCAATCAGCAGACCGCGAGTTTCTACGACATCCGGGAAGTCGAGCGCACGCGCCTGAATCGCCGCGATACCCACCTCATCACGGTAACCCCCAGGGACGAGTTCCGGTACGGCTATAAATTGTGGATCGATGAGACGACCGGCATGCCCCTGAAAACCCAACTGTGTGATGGCCGCGGCCGGGTAATCGAGCAGATTGTGTTCGCAAGCCTCACCCTGTCTGCGCGCATCCCGGATTCCGCGTTCAAACCCGAGGTGTCCACGGTAGGCTTTCAGTGGCTGCGCAATGAATCGGCGCCAGCCAAGGAGTCCCCCGAGAACGCCTCCATGGTCTGGAACGCCCTGAAGTTGCCGCCCGGTTTCAAAATGGCGGCGCGCTCCGCGCAAGTGTTGCCGGGCTCCACCGATCCGGTTTCGCACCTGGTGTTCAGTGACGGGATGGCTTCGGTGTCAGTCTTTGTCGAAGTGGAGACTAAAACCCGGCAGACCACGGACGAGCAGACCGTCACGGAAGAGTCCGCGCGGCTCGGTTCGTCGTCTGTGTATTCGACCGTCATGGGTGGAAGGAAAGTCACCGCGGTGGGTGAGGTGCCCCCCGCAACGGTACGCTCGATCGCCAGCTCGTTCTCATCGCAGGGGTCGGCCCCGGTCAATGGGCAGCAGCATCACTGAGCTTGGTTGCGATTGCCAATGAGAACGGCAGCAGCCCAAGCCCGGCTGACGGTGGTGCACAGGCAGGACTGCGATCTGTGCGATGAGATGGTTACCGAGCTGGAGGCTCTCGGCAGAAGGGTCCAGCTCCCTCCCGTCACCGTCGTGGACGTCGATGCCGATCCGGAGCTGCTGCGCCGCCATGGCCTGAACGTCCCAGTCCTGCTCCTCGACGGCACGGTTGTGTGCCGTCACCGGCTGGACGCCGAGGAGCTCCTGCGGCTCCTGCGAAGGCCGTAAAGCCCCGGTTGTCAACCGGCGCTCCGGGCTCAACTTCCGGTGAAAGCGGGCCCATTTAGGGCCGCAGGCGATTTCACCCAATAGTAGAATCCCGCCCGCCGCAGAATCTGCCGCGGCGGACGCGACAGACTGTGGTTCATGCTGCTCACACGTAATTTTTCCATCATCGCTCACGTCGATCACGGCAAGTCCACGCTGGCTGACCGCTTCATTCAGATCTGCGGCGGCCTGCAGGACCGTGAGATGCAGGCGCAGGTGCTCGACTCGATGGAGCTCGAGCGTGAGCGTGGCATTACGATCAAGGCCCAGAGCGTCACCCTCTATTACGACGCCAAGGACGGGCAGCGCTACCAGCTGAACATGATCGATACACCCGGCCACGTCGACTTCTCGTATGAAGTGTCGCGGTCGCTGGCCGCTTGCGATGGTGCGCTCCTGGTGGTGGACGCCTCCCAGGGAGTGGAAGCCCAGAGCGTCGCCAACTGCTACACGGCGATCGAGCAGGGCCTGGAAGTCCTGCCGGTCATCAACAAAATCGATCTGCCGTCGGCCGATCCGGACCGGGTCTGCAAGGAAATCGAGGAAATCATTGGCATCGACGCGACCGATGCCGTGCCCGTCAGCGCGAAAACCGGGGAGGGCGTGCCGGATCTGCTCGAGGCGCTCGTCAAGCGCATTCCGCCCCCCAAGGGTGATCCGGAAGCGCCGCTGCAGGCGCTGATCATCGATTCGTGGTTCGACAATTATGTGGGCGTCGTATCCCTCGTGCGGGTGGTCAACGGCAGCCTGAAGACCGGCGACAAGTTCCGGGTGATGTCCACCGGGCGCAGTCACACCACCGACAAGCTCGGACGCTTCACTCCGAAGTCCGTGGTGCTGCGCGAGCTGGCAACCGGCGATGTCGGTTTCGTGATCGCAGGCATCAAGGAAATCGACGGCGCTCCAGTGGGGGACACCATCACCCTGGAGAGCCGTCCGAGTCCCGAGAGCCTGCCGGGGTTCAAACAGATCAAGCCGCGGGTGTTTGCCGGATTGTTTCCCATCAACTCCGAAGACTACGAGGCCTTCCGCGACGCGCTCGCGAAGCTGCGCCTGAATGATTCGGCTTTGCATTACGAGCCGGAGGTGTCCGGCGCGCTGGGCTTCGGTTTCCGCATCGGCTTTCTCGGGCTGCTACACATGGATATCGTGCAGGAGCGCCTGGAGCGCGAATACAACCTCGAGCTGGTGACGAGCGCGCCCACCGTCATCTACGAGGTGGCGCGCACGGATGGCACGGTTGATTACGTGGACAACCCGGCAAAACTGCCGCCGTCCAACGAGACCGAAGAGATTCGCGAGCCCATGATCATCGCGAACATCCTCGTGCCGCCGGATTACGTGGGCGCCGTCTTGAAGCTGTGCAACGACAAGCGCGGCCGCCAGAAAAAAATGCAGTACGTCGCCACCCAGGTAGCACTGCAATACGAGCTGCCGATGGCCGAGGTGGTGCTCGATTTCTTCGACCGCCTGAAGTCGGTGAGCCGTGGCTACGCCTCGTTCGACTATGATTTCAGTCATTTCGAAGCCGCTCCGCTCGTGAAGCTCGACATCCTGATCAACGGCGACAAGGTGGATGCGCTGTCCATCATCGTGCACCGCGAGAACGCCTATCAACGCGGCCGCGAGTTGGTGGACAAGATGCAGGAACTGATTCCCCGGCAGATGTTCGAAGTCGCCGTGCAGGCGGCGATCGGCACCGCCGTCATTGCCCGCGCCTCGGTGAAGGCGTTGCGCAAGAACGTCCTGGCGAAGTGCTATGGCGGTGACATCAGCCGCAAGAAAAAACTCCTCGAGAAGCAGAAGGAAGGTAAGAAGCGCATGAAGCAGGTCGGACAGGTGGAGATCCCGCAGGAGGCTTTCCTCGCGGTACTGCAAGTGGGCAAGAAGAGTTAAAAAAAGCAGGACCTGACATGTTCCAGATCATCGTCATTCTTTCCTGGCTGGCGCTGCCGATCGGCCTCCTGGTGATCGCGGATGACTGGTTCATCCGCCCACGCAGGCAGATTGCCGCATCACCCCAGCCGCCGGCCGACCCGCCGCTCATGCGCGCGGCGTACATGCTGCTGCCGCTGTTCATCGGCGCGGCCGTGCTGCGCCTGCTGCTGGCCGAGCGGCTGGATTTCAGCTCGGTACTGTTTGGGATCACCGCCCTGACGGGTGTCATCTGGCTGCTGGACGCTGCCTTGCTGCGGCCCAGGCGCGCCAGGGCTGCCCGCAGCGCCGGCAAAGATCCGGCCCTGATCCCCGAGCCCGGCACTGTTGACTACGCCCGCAGTTTCTTCCCGGTGGCGCTGGTCGTGCTGGTGCTGCGGTCCTTCATTTTCGAGCCGTTCCGGATTCCCTCGGACTCCATGATGCCCACGCTGCTGGACGGCGACTTCATCATCGTCAACAAGTACGCCTACGGGCTGCGCCTGCCGGTGATCAACCGCAAGGTCATCGCCGTCGGCAGCCCCGAGCGCGGCGACGTGGTGGTATTCCGGTATCCGCGCGATCCTTCCGTGAACTACATCAAGCGCCTGGTCGGGCTTCCGGGGGATCATGTCGTGGTTCGCAGCGATCGCATCACGATCAATGGCCAACCCGTGCCTTTCAAGATCATTGCCCCGTACAACGACGGCTGCTACATCAATATGCAACTCGCCGAGGAGCATATCGGCAACCATGTGCATCAATCCATGTTGTGCCCGGTGCCGCTGTTCCCGAGTCCGGTGACCCCGGCAGGCTGCAATCGCAGCGAGTCGCGCGGCTACTACTGCGGTGGGGACGAGGCCGGCGGCGGCCCAACAGCTGATGCCATGGTGGGTGACATGCCGGCTTTCGAGACGACCGTGCCGCCCGGCCACTACTTCATGATGGGCGACAACCGCGACAACAGCGAAGACGGGCGGGTGTGGGGCTTCGTCCCCGACGACAATCTGGTCGGCAAGGCGACGCGAATCTGGTTCAATTGGGATCTGAAGCGTACTGGCGGCCCGGCGTGGAGCCGGCTCGGCGCGGCGATCAAATGACGCGGCCGTAAGCCTGCGTGGGAGAAGTCGATGCGTTCCAAGCAGACGGGCGTGACCCTCATTGGCTGGATCATATTGCTGGTCCCGGTGGCCATCTGTTTTTACGCCGGCATCCGGCTCGCGCCCGTGTACCTCAACTACATGAAGGTTGCCCGGACCCTCGAGCAGGTCAAGAGCGAGTTCAAGGGCGGCGATGCCAATCTGAATGTCGTGCGCACGGCCATCGAGAAGCATCTGAACGTCGAGAGCGTGGACTACCCGGATATCAAGGACATCAAGATCGCACGCGACGGTAAGATCTGGACGGTCACCGCTGCCTATGATGATCAGGCGCCACTCTTCTCGAATGTTTTCATCCTCGTGACGTTTGATAAAACAGTCACCCTCGGAGGTGGCGGAGGCAACGAGTAGTTGCCCGCTCACCGGACATGACGAGCGCGGATTGGCCGGCCGGTTGGATACGTCAGCAGCTGGAGTACGAGCCGCGCGACCCGCAGCTGTTCATTGCAGCCCTCACTCACCGAAGCGCGCCCGGTCCGAACAATGAGCGGCTCGAATTTCTCGGTGATGCCGTCCTCAACCTGGTCATCGCCCGTCACCTGTTCTTCGCATTCCCGGATGGCTCGGAAGGCGACCTGAGCCGTCTGCGGGCGCGGGTCGTCAGTGCCGAGCCGCTGGCGGAAGTGGCGGCGCAGATCGGTCTGGGCGAGGTGCTGCAGCTTGGCTCCGGTGAGTTGAAAACCGGTGGCTTTCGCCGCCAATCCATCCTCGCCGACGCGCTCGAAGCCGTCTGTGGCGCAGTGTTTCTCGACGGAGGCCTCGAGGCTGCGCAGAAAGTCATCGAAAGACTGTTCGAGCCGCGGGTGGCTGCGCTGCCTGCCCCGGCATCGCTCAAGGATGCAAAGACGCGCCTGCAGGAGTATTTGCAATCGCGTGGCCTGTCGCTGCCGCGGTACAGCGTAGACCGCACCGAGGGCGAGGCACACGAACAGACTTTCCACGTCGTCTGCGATGTGCCGGAAATAGGCCGGCGCGCCGAGGGCAGTGGCTCCAGCCGCCGGCGTGCCGAGCAGGAAGCCGCCGAACACATTTTGCAAGAGATCGAAACTCAATGACCTCAGCCCCCGGGCCCGACTCCCCTGGCGACTTCCGCAGCGGCTTTGCAGCGCTGGTCGGCCGGCCCAACGTGGGCAAATCAACTTTGCTCAACGCCCTGGTTGGACAGAAGCTGAGTATCGTGACGCCGCGACCGCAGACCACGCGGCATCGGATCGTCGGAATCGCACATCTGCCCAATGCCCAGATCGCTTTCGTGGACACTCCGGGGCTGCACCAACATGGCAGCCGGGCGCTCAACCGGGCGATGAATCGAACGGCCTCCACATCGCTCAACGACGCTGACCTCGTGGTGCTGGTACTGGATGCCACGAAGTGGACCGCCGAGGACGACCTGGCGTTGGAGCGCGTCGCGAGCTCCGGTCTGCCCGCCATCGCAGCCGTGAACAAGATCGACCAGCTGCGGCCGCGAGACCGGCTGCTGCCCTACATCGCACAGCTGTCCAAGCGCCACGAATTCGCAGCCATAGTACCCGTGTCCGCACTCAAGGCAGACAACGTCGAGGCGCTGCGAAAAACGATCGCAGAGCATCTGCCGGTCGCCCCCGCAATGTACGCCGCGGGTGAGCTCACCGACCGGCCGCTGGAATTCCGGATCGCGGAGATGATTCGCGAGAAGCTGACCTTGGAGCTGAACCAGGAAGTGCCGTACGGCGTGGCAGTCGAAATTGAACAGATGGTCGAAGCTGACGGCCAGCTCACGGTGGACGCCTCCATCTGGGTGGACAGGGAAGGGCAGAAGCCCATCGTGATTGGCGCCAAGGGCGAGCGTTTGAAGCGTGTAGGCCGCTCGGCGCGGATTGCGCTGAATGACACGCTCGGTGCCCGCCTGCATCTGAATCTGTGGGTGAAAGTACGCGAGAATTGGGCCGATAACGCCCGCGCCCTGAAGCAACTCGGCCTCGAATGACTCGCAACGTCCGCCGCATTCAGCTCGCTCCGGCCTACATCCTGCACCACAGGCCCTATCGCGATACGAGCCGGATCCTGGAGGTGATCACGCGCGACCACGGCAGGCTTTGCCTGTTCGCGCGCGGTGTGCGCGGTCCCAAGGCCAAACTGGCCTCCGTGCTGCAGCCATTCCAGCTGCTGTTGTTATCCTGGAGCGGACGTGGGGAGGCTGCACAGCTCACCGGTGCCGAAAGTGGCGATCACCATCCGCCGATGCCGGCCGCGTGTCTGATGGCCTCGTTCTACCTCAACGAGCTGCTGATGAAGTTGACGACGCGCCACGATCCGTTACCCATCCTGTTCGATGATTACCACGCGACGGTGGAGGGTTTACGGCAGGGTCTGCTGCTGGAGCCGACCCTGAGAATCTTCGAGAAACGCTTGCTCGAGGCCCTGGGTTACGGGCTGGATCTGGCAACACAGGCCCAAACCGGTAAGCCCATCGAGGCGGGCGAGTATTATCATTTCCGTCCGGCGCAGGGGCTTTTCCCCACCGTTGCCGAAGCTGCGGGAGCTCTCTCGGGCCGCTCCCTCATCGGCCTCGCCAGCGAGCAGTTGCAGAGCGGGCGCGACCTCGAGGATGCACGGCGGCTGCTGCAGGCAGCGCTCGCGCAATGCCTGGAAGGCCGCGAGCTGGCCACCCGGGAGGTGGCTAGAGCCGTCGCGCGAAGAGGAGTGAGTCATTGACATTGGCATTGGGAATCAACATCGACCACGTAGCTACGCTGCGGCAGGCACGCCGCGGCCGCTACCCCGACCCCATACACGCCGCGTTGGCCGCAGAAATGGCCGGCGCGGATAGCGTTACCCTGCACCTGCGCGAGGACCGGCGGCACATCCAGGACAACGACGTGCGCGTGCTCAAAGGCCTGCTCAAGACCCATATGAATCTCGAAATGGCCGTGACTGACGAGATGCTCGGCGTCGCCGCCGACGTGCGTCCGGCGGACTGCTGCCTGGTACCGGAGAAGCGTGAGGAGATCACCACCGAGGGCGGCCTCGATGTTGCAAGCCAGATCCCACGGCTGACGGATGCCACCCGGATGCTGAAGGGAAACGGCGTGCGAGTTGCTCTGTTCATCGATCCCGACCCGCGGCAGATCGAAGCCGCCGCGCAGATCGGCGCACCGGTGATCGAGTTACATACGGGGGCCTATGCCGAGAGCACGGGCTCCTACCAGGCAACCGAGTTGGAGCGGCTGCACGCCGGGGCGCGCCTCGCGGCGGGCCTGGGTATCGAGGTGCACGCCGGTCATGGCCTGAACTATCACAACGTGCAACCGGTCGCAGCCATTCGCGATATCGTCGAGTTGAACATCGGCCACTCGATCATTGCGCGCGCGCTGTTCGATGGCTTGGCCGTGGCGGTGCGCGAGATGAAGCAGCTCATGGCGGCGGCGCGCGCATGATTTTCGGAATCGGCGTGGATGTGTTGGAAATGAAGCGCATCAGCGGGACCCTCGAGAGGTTCGGAGCGCGATTCATCGATCATCTGCTCATGCCACAGGAGCGCGAGCAGCTCGCCCGGACGCAGCGCCCCGCACGCTTCATCGCCATGCGCTTTGCCGCCAAGGAAGCCATCGTCAAGGCAATGGGAACGGGCTTCGCGCACGGGGTCTGGATTCGTGACGTCGGTGTAGTACAGAACGCCTGGGGAAAGCCCGAAGTCGTGTTCTCCGAACGGGGCGAAAAGGTGCGGCGTGGGCTGGGTGTTGGCGAGGGGCACGTGACGCTGACCGACGAGGCGGGCCTCGTGGTTGCCGTGGCTGTGTTGATGAAGGCGGCATGAACACGCTCGTATTCGACATCGAGACGATCCCTGACGTGGCGCTCGGCCGCCGGCTTCACGGACTGGAGGGGCTTGCCGACCGGCAGGTCGCGAAGGCCATGTTCGCTCTGCGCCGGCAGGCCTCGGGCGGTGAATTCCTCGCGCACGAACAGCACCGTGTCGTTGCCATCTCCTGCGTGCTGCGCAGCCGGGATGGACTCAGTGTCTGGAGCCTCGGTGATCTGGGGGCTTCGGAAGGTGAGTTGATCGAGCGGTTCTTCGAAGGCATCGAGAAGTTCTCGCCCTGCCTGGTTTCCTGGAATGGGGCGGGTTTCGACCTGCCGGTGCTGCACTACCGGGCGCTGCTGGCGGGCGTGCAGGCGCCGCGGTACTGGGAGACAGGGGACGAGGACACGGCATTTCGCTACAACAATTATCTCGGCCGCTACCATTGGCGGCACATCGATCTCATGGACGTGCTGTCGGGCTACCAGAATCGCGCCCGCGCCTCGTTGTCCAACACGGCTTGCCTGCTCGGATTGCCGGGCAAGATGGGCTTCTCGGGCGCGCAGGTGTGGGATGCCTACCAGGCGGGAAACCTGGTTGGCATACGCCAGTATTGCGAAACGGACGTACTCAATACGTACCTCATCTACCTGCGCTTCGAGCTCATGCGCGCGCGCTTCAGCCGTGAGCGTTACGCGGAGGAGGTCGAGCGTGTAAAGGCGTTGTTGCGTATGGGCAAGGAGCCGCATTTCGCCGAATTCCTGCAGGCGTGGGGTGCATCGCATGCGACACCCGGGCAAGATGGGGAGGCGGCTTGAGCGGCCGCTCGCGGCGGATCACCAGCCCTGTCGAAGAAGTCGCAACTGTTGCAGCTCTAACGCACGATGCGCAGGGAATAGTCAGGGACGGGAAAGCGGCTTTCGTGGCCGGGGCCCTGCCCGGCGAGAGCATCCGCTTCCGGCGGACGCGCCATCACCGGCAACACGATGAAGCTGAGTTGCTGGAGGTCCTCGAGCCTTCGGCGGCGCGTGTCGTGCCGCGCTGCGCGCACTTCGGAGTGTGCGGTGGATGTGCCCTGCAACATCTCGCTCCAGAAGCGCAGCTGGAGGCGAAACAGACCGAGCTGCGAGACAACCTCGAGCGGGTGGGACGTGTATCGCCGCAGCAATGGTTCGAGCCGCTGCGCGGCCCGGTATGGAACTACCGCCGGCGTGCGCGGCTGGGCGCCAAGTTTGTAATCAAAAAAGACCGCGTGGTCGTCGGTTTCCGCGAGCGTCTCGCTCCCTACGTGGCCGAAGTTCAGCGTTGTGAAGTACTGAGTTTGCCGCTCGGCGAGCTGATAGCGCCGCTGGCCGCCATGCTGAACGGGCTGAGCATTCGCCACCGCATTCCGCAGATCGAAGCTGCGGTGGCGGACAACGCCACGGCCTTGGTGCTGCGCGTGCTCGATTCACCTTCCGCCGACGATCTGGCGCGGTTACGCGAGTTTGCCGCGAGGCATTCGGTTCGCTTCTACCTGCAGACAGGTGGCTTGGAGTCCGTTCGGCCTGTGGACGGCGATACCGGTGAGCCGTTGCGCTACGGCCTGCCACAATTTGACCTGCAGCTGCAATTCGCGCCCACGGACTTCGTACAGATCAACGCGCAGATCAACGAGGCGCTGGTTTCGCGTGCCGTGGAGTTGCTGCAGCTCACGCCCTCCGCGTCAGTTCTCGATCTATTTTGTGGGATAGGCAACTTCACACTGGCGCTGGCTCGCAAGGCTGGGCGCGTGGTGGGCGTGGAAGGCGAGCAGGGACTCGTGGAACGCGCCCGCCACAACGCACGCCTGAATGACATCTCCAACGCCGAATTCCATGTAGCCGACCTGGGACGTGCCCCCGAGCACGGCCTGCCTTGGCTGCGAGATAACTACACGCACGTGCTGCTGGACCCTCCACGGGCAGGTGCCAGCGAGGTGTTGGCTGCCGTCAGCCGCCTCAACCCGCAGCGAGTGTTGTATATTTCGTGTCATCCCGGCAGCCTTGCCAGGGACCTGGGACTACTCGTGCACGAACATGGGATGAAGCTCGTGGCCGCAGGCGTGTTGGATATGTTTCCGCATACGACCCACTTTGAGTCGTTGGCCGTGCTGGAACCGGGCAAGCGCAAGGGGCGCATGGAATGAGCCTCGGGCCGCTGATGATCGATCTCCTGGGCACGAGCGTGACGCCCGAGGAGCGCGAGCTGATGCGGCATCCGTTGGTTGGTGGAGTGGTCCTCTTCACCCGGAACTACGCTGATCCCAGCCAGCTCACGCAGCTCGTGGCGGCGATTCATGCCGAGCGCCGGCCGCCGCTGATTGTTGCAGTGGACCACGAAGGCGGACGCGTTCAGCGCTTTCGTACGGGTTTCTCGGTCCTGCCACCCGCCCGGCGCATCGGTAAGGAGTTCGACCAGGATGCCCGCGCAGGGCTCGATTTAGCCCGCCACATGGGTTGGCTGATGGCAGCGGAGCTGCGGTCTCACGGCATCGACATCTCGTTCGCGCCGTGTGTCGATCTGGACTACGGAGTCAGTGAGATCATCGGTGATCGGTCGTTTCACGCCAGTGCGACCGTGGTGGGCCAGCTTGCCGTCGCCTATATGCGCGGCATGCGGGAGGCAGGCATGGCCGCGACCGCCAAGCACTTCCCTGGCCATGGGGCCGTCGTGGCCGATTCCCACCTGAGCCTGCCGGTTGACCGCCGCGAGCTACCGGACCTGGCGGACGACCTTGCTCCCTACACCCGGCTGATTGCCAATGGCCTGCCGGCCGTCATGGTGGCGCATGTCCTGTTTCCGGCCATCGGCCCGGAGCCGGCGAGCCTTTCGTCTCGTTGGATTCGCGACGTGTTGCGCGGCGACCTCGGATTTCAAGGGGTAGTGTTTGCCGATGATCTGTCCATGGGGGCCGCGGCGTCGGCTTACGGCGATATTGTGACCCGTGCACGGCAGGCCCTGGCAGCAGGTTGTGACATGCTCCCGATATGTAACAACCGCGCCAGTGTAGTTAAGTTACTGGAGGGCTTGGGGGTCGAGCCGGAGCCGACATCGCGGTTGCGCCTGGTGCGGATGCACGGCAAGGGTGCCGTGTCCCGGCAGGAACTGACCTCCCTGCCCGAGTGGAAGAGGGGTCGAGAGCTGCTGGCACGCTGCACAGCAGCGCCGACATTGAACCTGGAGGCCGGCAGCTCATGAACAACTGGTCCGCGGAGGCGTGGCGCAGTGTCGTAGACAGCGCGCCGGAGGGCATCGTGGTCTGCGATGCCACCGTTGCAGATCACCCGGTCATCTACGCCAATGCCGCTTTCGCGCAGATGTGCGGATATCCGGTTACCGCGCTCCTCGGAACCAATCTGCGCATCCTGCAGGGAACGGACAAGGACCAGGAGGCGCGCCTGCGCATCAAGGAGGCGGTGGAGAAAGGTGAGCCCGCCCGGGTGTTGATCCGCAACTACCGGCCGGACGGTACGCTGTTTTGGAATGAAACCGTGGTCCAACCGGTACGCGATCCTGCAGGTCAGATCACTCACTACATCGGTTATCACCGTGATGCGAGCGACCGCTTGCGCAATGCCGAGCGGAGCACCGCCGGATTACCTCCATGGCTGCGCGAGGACCGCCTCACCGGTCTGCACTCGCGGGCCTACTTCGAAGAGCTGTTACAGCGCGACTGGGTACTGGCACAGCGCGATTCGCACGAGATCGGCCTGACGTTGTTCGACATCGACGATCTTGCAACCTATAACGATACATTCGAGAGAACGGGTGGTGATGCCTGCATTCGGCGTGTAGCACGCGTGATTGGCGCGTCGTATCGCCGTGGTGGCGATCTTGTTGGCCGCTGGGAAGGCGGCACGTTTGCCGTGCTGACGCAAGGGGACGCGGCGGAGAAGGCATCTCACTACGCGCAGGTCGTGAGTCAGAGGGTTCGCGACCTGCTGATGCATCATCCGCGCAGCGGCGCGGAACGTTACGTGACCATCAGTGCGGGTGTGGCGAGCCTGGTGCCGCCGCGGGAGCTGCCGCTGGAGGCTCTTCTGAAGGCTTGTACCGCAGCGTTGAAACGCTCGAAAAAGCTCGGTAAGAACAGTATTTCGACGGCGGAAGCCACCGACTTCCATTGAGGCCTCAGCGGCCTGCGGGTCTTGCGCCCTGTGCAGGTGTGACCAGTGCAATTACGCCGAACGCCGGGTGATCGTAATAATTGCGCTCGTAGAAACGCACGCGGCGATTCTCATTCAAGCTGAACGCGGTGCCAGGCCCCGCACCCAACCCGGCGGGTGGGGAAGCGATGGCATAACTCAACGCCATGCCCAGGTGCAGGTATTGTCCGCGTTCAAGGTATACCGTGCCATTCAGGCCCGGAACATCCAGTCCTAACTTCTGCACCGGAAACCCTGCGCGCGTCCCCCACGCGCTTGCGGTCTGTGCCCACGCGATGTGCGCGACGGGAACATAGGCACCGCTCGTACGCAGCTTGGTTTCCAAGTCATTCAGTTGGAACTGCGCGGGCGACAGCGCGCTGATGAAATGTCCAACCTGGGACGAGTTGGCCGCGGAGGATTCTTCGCCGACGGTGTTGTTCACGCTGCCTTCCGTGCTCCAGTTCTCTGGCCCGCCCTGAGCGGAGCTCGCACGGAACACGATAATCTCGATGTGATATCCGGGGGTGGGAGCGTCCTCGGACAGGGCAGGCACGCTGCAGGTGAAAGCCGCGAGGAATACCAGGCAAATCGTTCGGAATTTCATGCCGCTATTATAGTTTACCTTTGGGCTGGCCCATATTGGGCTTCTCGACAGCCTTCGGCTTCTCGCCCAGGCGCTTCATCAGGTCGGCGGCGAACTCGAATCGGGCCTCCTCCGTCTGCACTGGCCGCGAGACACGCAGCTTGAGCGAGCCCTCGAGCCGATACACGCGTGGGTTCATCTGGATCATCCGCACCACTGTCGCCGGATCGAGACTGTTCTGTTCCTCGAAAGTGATCGTTCCGCCCTGCGCGCCCAGGTCGAAACGCCGAATTCCGAGCGCGCGGGCAGCGAGCTTCAGCTTCGCAATCCTGAGGAGATTCTGTGCGACCGGGGGCAGGGGTCCGAAGCGGTCGTAGACCTCCGCATTTAACTCGTCGAGCGCCTCGTCGGTCTCGGCCGCGGCAATGCGTTTATACAGGCCGAGGCGCACGTGCACGTCGGCAACATATGCTTCCGGCAGGAATGCAGGCAGCCGTAACTCAACTTCAGTTTCCGCGGCCAGCGGCTTGTCCAGCGAGGGCTTGCGGCCTTCCTTGAGGGCCTTGACCGCGTGTTCGAGCATGTCCAGGTACATCGCAAGTCCGATCTCCGTCATCTGCCCGCTTTGCTGCTCGCCGAGCAATTCGCCCGCGCCGCGGATCTCCAGATCGTGTGTTGCCAGCACGAAGCCCGCACCGAGATCCTCCATGGACTCGATAGCCTCCAGGCGCTTGGCCGCATCGCCCGCCAGCGCCTTGAGGGGCGGGGCGATAAGGTATGCGTATGCGCGATGGTGTGAGCGGCCAACACGGCCGCGCAGTTGGTGCAACTGCGCCAGCCCGAAGCGATCGGCGCGGTTGATCATGATCGTGTTGGCGGTGGGTACGTCGATACCGCTTTCGATGATCGTGGTACACACCAGCAGGTCGAAGCGGCGGTGATAGAAGTCCACCATCAGCTGCTCGAGATCGCGCTCGCGCATCTGGCCGTGGCCGATCCGCACACTCGCTTCCGGAACGAGCGCCTGTACTTCAGCGGCTATCTTTTCGATCGTCTTCACTTCGTTGTGCACGAAGTACATCTGTCCGCCGCGGCGCAGCTCGCGCAACGCCGCTTCGCGTAGCGTCGGACCGTGCCACTCGATGACAAATGTCTTGATGGCCAGCCGCTCCGCCGGGGGAGTCGTGATCAGAGAAAGGTCCCGCAGCCCCCCCAGGGCCATGTTGAGTGTCCGCGGAATCGGTGTGGCGGTCAGAGTCAGGACATGCACGTTCGCACGCAAGGCTTGCAACCGCTCTTTGTCGCGCACCCCGAAGCGGTGCTCCTCGTCAACGATGATCAGCCCGAGATCCTTGAAGCGCGCGTGCGAGTGCAGCAGCCGGTGAGTCGCAACGACGATATCCACCGCGCCGCTTTCGATACCCTCGATCGTGGCCTGCGTTTCCTTCGAGTTGCCGAACCGTGACAGCGCTTCGACGCGGACCGCCCAGTCCGCGAAGCGGTCCCGAAAATTGGTCAGATGCTGCTGGGCCAACAGTGTCGTGGGTGCGAGCAGCGCGACCTGTTTGCCCGCTTCGACCGCGGCAAACGCGGCGCGCATGGCCACTTCGGTCTTGCCGAAGCCGACGTCGCCGCACACGATGCGATCCATCGGCCGCTCGCCCCTGAGGTCCTGCAACACCGCGCGAATGGCTTCGCCCTGATCCTCTGTCTCATCGAATGGGAAGGCGTCCGCGAACGCCAGGTACTCCTGCTCGTTGAGCGGCAGTTGCAGGCCTTGCTGCGCCTTGCGACGTGCATAGAGATCGAGCAGCTCGGCGGCGACGTCGCGAACCTGTTCGGCAGCCCGCTTGCGCGCCCGTGCCCACTGGTCGGTGCCGAGTTTGTGCAGCGGCGCGCTTTCGGGCGCCGCGCCGGTGTAACGGGTGACCAGGTGCAGGGACTGCACGGGCACATACACGCGGTCACCGTCCAGGTACTCCAGCACCAGGAACTCGCCGGACTGACCAGCAATCTCCATGACCTGCAGGCCGACATAGCGGCCGACGCCGTATTCCTGATGCACCACCGGCGCGCCCGGATTGAGGTCCTGCAGATTCCGCAGTATGGCTTCCGGATCGGCGGCTGCGCGCTTGCGGCGGCGCTCCTGTTGCTGAGCGCGTTGCCCGAACAGCTGGCCCTCGGAAATGACGGCGATCCGCGGACTCGTCAGTGTCAATCCCTGCAGACCCGGGGCGACCGTCAGGGCCAGTTTCGCAGCGCTGTCCGCGAAGGACTCCCAACCGGGCACCGGGGCGATGTTGTAGCCGTGACCGCGCAACATTTCCTGCAGAACTTCGCGCCGGCCGGGCGAGTCGGCCGCAATCAGTACGCGGCCCTCGAACTCGTTCACAAACAGGTCAAACGGAGCGAATGGATGCTCGGCCCGCGCATCGATCCGCAGCTCGCTCGGCGCGGCCGTTGGAAAGTTAGCGACGTTCGGCCCGCCCTGCAGCTCGGTATCGGCCTTGAATGCGTTGAGCGTGATCGAGGCGAACTGCGACAGCCGGGAATCGATGTCTTCCGGGCTGATGAAGAGTTCGGCGGGTGGCAGGATCGGCCGTTCGATGTCGTGCCGGCGATCCTCGTAGCGCGCTTCGACGTCATGCCAAGCCTTGCTCAACGCTCCGGGTAACGCCGCGTCATGGACCAGCACGGCATTCGCGGGAAGATAGTCGAACAGCGTAGCTGTCTCGTCGAAGAACAAGGGCACGTAGAACTCGATGCCCGCGGGCGCAACGCCCTCACTCACACCGCGATAAATCGTCGCCCGGGTAGGATCTCCCTCGAAGCGGGTCCGGAACCGCCTGCGAAATTCACGCACGCCGTCCGGATCGAGTGGGATTTCGCGGGCCGGCAGCAGGCGGATCCGCTCGAGTGAATCGAGCGAGCGCTGGCTGTCCGGGTCGAAGCGTCGTATAGCCTCGATCTCATCGTCAAACAAGTCGATGCGCAGTGGCGCCGTGGTCCCCATCGGGTAGACGTCCAACAACGAGCCCCGGACCGCATATTCACCCGGGCTCGCAACCTGGCTGACACTGACGTAGCCAGCCTCGATCAGCCGCTGGCGAAAGGGCTCGAGTGCGAGCTGTTCGCCGACGGCGAGCTCGAACGCGCGCCCCTGCACGTAGTTGCGTGGCGGCAGCCTCTGCATCAGCACGTCCGCCGCCACAACCAGGCATCCGGCCTGTAAGCGCGGCAGCTCGAAGAGCGTGCGCAGCCGCTGCGAGGTGATGTCAGGGTGGGGCGAGAAAAGGTCGTAGGGCAACACTTCCCAGTCGGGAAGTGTCAAAAGGGGCAGCCGCTCGCCCGCAAAGAACTGCAGCTCCGAGGAGAGACGCTCGAGCTCACGAGCATCGTCCGTTACGACAACGTACAGCCGCTGGTCCGAACGGGTCGCTTCGGCAAGCGCCAACGCAGCCGCGCTGCCATAGAGCTGATGCCAGCTCAGGCGGCGTTGCTTGGAAGTGGGGACCGGAGGCTTGAGAAGCAAAGACATCCCGCAAGGGGCCAGACAGGCTCCTTAGGCTTCCATGGGCACCTGGCTGAGCTGCAGGCGTGCATGCAGCGGCACGCAGTAGATGTCGATGGGATTCACCCGGCCGCGAAGGATCATTGGTGGCAGGGGCAAGGCGCCCACATCCAGGCCGTGCGCATCGAGCGACTGCTTGATGGCGCCCGAAAACAGCATCTCGCCTGACCGCGCCCGCTGGCACAGCCGCGAGGCGATGTTGACTGCGTCGCCGATGATCGTATAGCTCATGTACGCGGAGGAGCCGACGTTGCCTGCTACCACATCACCCTCGTTGATGCCGATTCCCAGACCCGCGTCGATCTGGTACCGGCGCTTCCATGACTGCGCCAGTTTGGCGAAGCCGTCCAACATCTCCCGTGCGGTATTGACCGCGCGCGTGGAGCTGTCCTTCTGCTCGAGCGGCACGCCGAAGCCCAGCATCAGGCAGTCACCGGCCATGTGGAAAACAGTGCCGTCGTGCCGGAAGGTGATCTCCGTCAGCAGGGAGAAATATTCGTTCAGCAGCGGCACCACTTCGTGCGGCGCCAGCTGCTCCGACAGGCCGGTGAAGCCGCGCAAGTCCGCAAACAGAACGACCGCGTGAGTGCGGATGTCGGACATCGAAAGCAGGCTGTCCCGCAGTTGTGCATCCTGCAGGATCTTGTCCGCCAGCCTTGGTGAGACGTAACGGCGGAATGTCTCCCGCATCGTCTCTTCCCTTCGTTTGATCTCTTCCTCGAGCTGCGCTGCGGCGACCTTTCGTCGCACCGCGCCCGCTCGCATGAGGGCCTCTATGCGAGTCCTCAGAAACTCATCAGCCGCCACCTTATATCCCCTCGACCTTATTGATTGCGTAGAGCTTGCACACGCAATGCCACCACGCGGGTGGAGGCTACCATTCGCGCAGGTGCGTTGCCCAGCGCGCAAAGCGCCCGGGAGGGGATGAAAGATTCGGGGTGACGCTGTCTTTGCTGCTTAGCCGCTGGTCGCCACCGAGTGGATTACTCGATCGTGCTCGAAGAATACCGAGAAGCCTGCATAGTCCCAGCGGGTGATGGGCGGCTGACCGACGGTCGCGTGCTTCTCCGCGGGCGCACCGAAATGCTTCTCGACCTCGGTCATCGTGCTGCCGCGCTTCGGCCTGTCCACGGTGGAGTCACGCAGGGTGAGCTGGTCGTTTACGACCAGGGTCTCGGCCAGGGAAGGGCCGCAGGCTGCGAGGCCGCAAAGCAGTGCAATGAGAGTTCGGGTCTGCATGAATAGCACCGGAAGCGCTGGAGAAACCACGGGCGACTATAGCACCGGCCAAAATCTGTCAAAGCCGGCGGCCCTCCCGGCGCACTGATACTGTGACGGGAGTCAAATCAGGGCACCCCAGGAAATCGCCCATTACGTCCTAAACGGGCAAACAGCCCCCAATAAGACGCGCGGTTTGCCGGGGACCCGCGCAGAGCCCCACATGTGGTTAAATCGCGACGATGTTTCAACCCTTGTCCTTGTTCGTGGGTCTGCGCTATGTGCGCGCCAGGACCCGCAAATTCTTCGTCTCGTTCATCACCTGGGCATCGCTGGCTGGCGTTTGCGTCGGCGTCGCGGCGCTGATCGTCATCCTGTCCGTAATGAATGGGCTCGAGAACGAGCTGCGCGCGCAATTGGTCTCACTGGGCGGTCACGCAAGAGTAGTGCCCAGTGTGGCGGATACGCGCACCGAGACGGAGCAGGGCGCGCCTCCGTCGCAAGCCGATTGGCAGACAGTGCAACGCATCGTTGGCGCAGCCGAGGGAGTCAAAGGCGCCGCGCGATACGTAGAGATACAGGGGCTCGCGGTTCGTACTCCCGAGATGCTGCCCGTCGTTCTGCGCGGCATCGATCCCAAAGCGGAGACGAGCGTTACGGATGTGGCTCGCTCCCTGGTGCGTGGCAAGCTGACTGATCTCGTGGCCGGATCGGATCGCGTGATCGTGGGCGAGGTCATCGCCGAGCGACTCGGCCTGGACGTGGGTGATTCACTGACCGTGTTGATCCCTGCCGTCTCCGCGGATGGGACACCCTCTCCGAGGCTTCGGGAGTTGACCGTAGCCGGCATATACGAGGTCGGCCGAGCGGAGCAGGGCAGCTTGCTGTTTGCCAGCATCGACGACGTGCGGGCGCTCACGCCCGGAGGCGGAGCGGGGGAAGGACTGAGGGTCCGTTTTAGCGATGCTTTGTCAGCCCCCGCACTGGCCGCCAGGTTGCGTCCCAACCTGCCGAGCGGCTTCGAGCTGTTCGACTGGACCCAGGACAATGCCAATTACTTTCGTGCGGTCAAGATCGAGAAGACCATGATGTCTCTCATCCTGTTGATGATTGTCGCGGTGGCGGCCTTCAACATCGTTTCCATGCTCGTCATGGTCGTGACCGACAAGCGTACCGACATCGCAATTCTGCGGACCTTCGGCACGTCCCCACGCCGTATCATGGGGGTGTTCATGACTCAGGGGCTGGTCATCGGCTGGCTGGGTGTAGCACTCGGCCTGGCCGTGGGACTGAGCGTCGCGCTGAACATCGACAGCATTGTCCCATTCCTCGAGCAGACGTTCCATTTTCAGATTTTCGATGCGGACGTCTACGACATGCCGAGTATCCCTGCGGACGTGCGCTGGCCAAACGTGATCGTCATCAGCGTTTCCGCGTTGTTGCTGACTGGCGCGGCGACCATCTATCCGGCCATCCGCGCGTCCCGCACGGCCCCGGCCGAAGCGCTTCGCTACGAGTAGCGCGGATGCGGCGGGCACCCTATGAGTGGCTGATCGGGACGCGCTACCTGCGCTCGACACATCGGCGCGGATTTGTTTCTTTCGTAGCGCTGATGTCAGTGTTTGGCCTGATGCTCGGAGTCGCAACGCTGATCACGGTGCTCTCCGTGATGAACGGGTTCGAGCGCGAGTTGCGCAGCCGCATCCTGAGTGTGACCTCGCATGCCACGCTCAGCGGCATCGAAGGTTCCCTCAATGATTGGCGTGCCGTGCAGCAGGCAGCCCGCAAACAACCGGGTGTGCAGGCAGCGGTCCCCTATATCGAGCAGCAATCGATGCTTGCCAGCGGGGTCCACGTCCTCGGTGCAACCGTGCGCGGTGTACAACCGGATGAGGAGCGCAAGGCAACGGGCCTGGCCCAACACCTCGAGGCAGGCAGGCTGGAGGATCTCGAGGCGGGTCAATATCACATCATCCTGGGCAGCGCGCTCGCCCGCGAGCTGCACGCAAAAGTGGGTGGGCAGGTCGTTCTGATCGCCCCGGAAGGTACGGCAACGCCCACGGGCGTGGTCCCGCGAATGCGCCGCTTCCTCGTGACGGGCATCTTCGAATCAGGCATGTACGAGTTCGACCGGGGGCTCGCCCTGGTGCACATCGCCGATGCGGCAAAGTTGTATCGGCTGGGTGACGGCGTGAGCGGAATCCGGCTGGCTCTGGAGAATCCGCTGCAGGCTCCGACCACCGTGGTGCAGCTCGCCAAAAGTCTCGGCGGCGGATTCTACGTAAGCGACTGGACTCGCAACCACGTCAACTTCTTCCGCTCCATCGAGCTCACGAAGTCGATGTTGTTCGTCATACTGCTGATGATCGTCGCGGTGGCCGCCTTCAACATCGTTGCCACGCTGGTAATGATCGTGAAGGAAAAGCAGACGGATATTGCGATATTGCGCACGCTGGGGGCGGGACCGCCCAACATCCTCGCGACATTCGCCATCCAGGGGGTGATGATCGGGCTCGGGGGAACGTTGCTCGGCGCGGCCCTGGGTACGCTTCTTTCCCATAACCTGCAGTCGCTGGTGGCGTGGCTCGAGCGGCTGCTCGGAACACACTTTCTGGATGCCAGCGTCTACTACATGAGCGACCTGCCTGCCTATGTCGAGGGGATGGATGTCGTGCGCGTATGCACAGTTGCCTTCCTCCTGTGCGCAATCGCAACCATCTATCCTGCGTGGCGCGCGTCCCGCACGGCACCCGCAGAGGCCCTTAGACATGAGTGATATTGAATGACCAGTTCCGTGTTGGAAGCACGTGCAGTTCAGAAGAGCTTTACCCAAGGCCCGGTGACTCTCGAAGTGCTGCAGGGGGTGATGCTGGCCGTCGCCGCGGGGGAGCGGCTAGCCATTGTCGGCGCATCAGGCTCGGGCAAGACCACGTTATTGCAGATTCTCGGGGGCTTGGATCGCCCCACGACCGGTCAGGTGTTCGTTGACGGGCAGGACATACATGGGATGAGCGAGGATGCGCGCGGGATGTTGCGTAATCGCGCGTTGGGATTCGTGTATCAGTTCCATCACCTGCTACCGGAATTCTCGGCGTTGGAGAACGTGGCGATGCCGCTGCTCGTGAGGCGCATGCGAGTCGCCGAGGCGAAGGACAAGGCCGGCGAGATTCTCGAGCGTGTGGGTCTGGGGCGGCGGCTCGCGCATCGTCCGTACCAGCTCTCCGGAGGCGAGCGGCAGCGGGCCGCCGTGGCTCGCGCACTGGTGACGGAGCCGAAGATCATTCTCGCCGACGAGCCCACCGGCAACCTCGATGGCGCCAACGCCGAGAGTGTCTTCGAGCTGATGCTGGAACTGAACCGGGAGCGAGGGACGAGTCTGGTCGTGGTTACGCACGACATGCGTCTCGCAGCCCGCATGGAGCGTATTTACGAGATCCAGGCCGGGCGGCTCACCGAGAAGCTGTGAAGCGGTGAAGTGTTTCCGGCGCGGCTCGCGCCCCTACGCTTCTGGGGGTCGCGTTATGAGCGATCCTCCAGGGAAGTTGCGCGCAGCGCCTTAGTAAGCGAAATGGCGGGTTTTGTACTTCGCGGCCACCCGCCAGCGCCAGGCCAGCTCCAGGCTCATGTAGCCGAGCACGCCACCGACCACGCCGCATACCAGGCATCCCACCAGAAATGGCTTCCACATGGGTCCCAGCCCGTTCTGGAGCCAGTCCCAGCTCATTTCGAATGAGAATCCCGCCGGCGGCATATTGAGGAGCACGGCGCCCACCCGGTAGGCCAGGTAGTACGCCGGCACGATGGTGAGCGGGTTGATGAGCAGCACCGTCCCGATGATGACCGGGATATTGAGCCGGAGCGTGACTGCCAGGAGGGTGGCTACCACGAGATGGACAGGCAAGGGGATGAAGCAAACGACCAGGCCCACGCCGAAGGCACCGGTTACCCCCCGGCGGCAAAGGCCCCATAGACGGGGGTCAGCGATCCTCGTCCCGAATAGACGCAGGAACCAGCGGCTCTCCAGCGAGCCTGGCGACGGGCAAATGCGCTTTAAGAGTCTGCGCGGCATGATATTGGGGCCGGACTCTACCAGAAAGATTTGCTCACAATTGGGTCCTGCGTCGCGCCCGCCCTCTTCCGGCGCGCCTCGCGCCGCTACGCTTCGGGGGTCGCCTTGGCGATCCCCCAGGACAGTTGCGCGCAGCGCTAGCAATCGTCGCTCAGGAACGACATCCACATGGTGACGTATCGCCTTGAGCGGACTCGTCGCTCCTGTAATATGCCGCCGTCGTCAACGGCTTGGGGCGCTTGGATGTGGGAAATTGTGCGGGCAGGCGGCCCGCTGATGTGGCCGATCATTCTGTGTTCGATTACTGCCGCCGCGATTATTCTCGAGCGGCTGTGGACACTGCAGGATCGGCGTGTGCTGCCGCAGGAGCTGCCTCAGAAAGTCTGGCAGCTGATCGAGGCCAACCAGGTCAACGACAAGGTGATCGCCGCTCTCGAGCAGAACTCGCCACTGGGCAAGCTGCTGGCGGCGGGACTCGCCAATCGCCACCGGCCCCGCGAGATTCTCATGGAGCGCCTGGAGGATGCCGGGCGCCACGTCGTCTATGAGCTCGAGCGCTATATCAACACGCTCGGGACCATTGCGTCGGTTTCACCGCTTCTCGGGCTGCTCGGCACGGTTACCGGCATCATCCGGTCCTTCAATGCGATTCAGGCCGGTGGCATGGGGGATCCCCGGGCGCTGTCCGGCGGCATAGCCGAAGCGCTGATCGCGACGGTTGCAGGGCTGTGCGTCGCCATACCCTCACTCATCGCGTACCGCTATCTGCGCGGCCGCGTAGAACGGATCGTCGTGGAAATGGAAAAGCAGGCAATGCGAATGGCGGATGCCGTCGAGGCCTCCCCCGGACGCGAACGCGCGGCCGCCTGAGCCCATGCCATGAATCTCAAGCCTCGAACTCACGAGGAGCCCGAGATCAACATCGTGTCACTCATCGACGTGGTGTTGCTGCTCGTGGTGTTCTTCATGTTGTCCAGCCGGTTCACCGACGAGGGGCGCCTGCGCGTTCACCTGCCGCAGGCCTCCGCCGTGCCGCAGTCAAAGCCGACCAGCGAGCCGCTCGTGGTGACGGTCACGCAGCAGGGCAGTTACCGGGTCAATGAGCGCGAGCTCATCAACTCGAGCCAGGACACGTTGCGCGCCGCGCTGCTGAAGGAAGCCGGCACAAATCGAAATCAGCGCGTGACCGTACGCGCCGACGCACGCGCTACGCACCAGTCGGTCATCACAGCGATGGATGTCCTCGGGCGGCTCGGCTTCGCCGAAATCAACATCGCCACTGTCAAGGAAGAGTCGGCAGGTAAGCCTTGAACGACGTGCCTGCCCGCGAGCCGCACGCCGCGTTGGATGCCAGGCGCACTTACCGGCGCCTCCTGACTTATCTGCGGCCCCATCGCGGGATGTTCCTCCTCGGCATGCTCGGCGGAATCCTGTTCTCCGTCAGCATGGTGAGCTTCGTGCCCTTCGCCCAGCTGTTCGGCGACAGTGCCTTCACCAAGCGCGATCCGCAGATGATCGTACTCATTCCGCTGGCGCTGGTCGGTCTGTTCGTGCTGCGCGGCCTCGGCGACTTCACCGAAACCTACTGCATGGGCTATGTCGGCCGGCGGATCGTCACGCGGCTGCGGACCCAGATCGTTCAACGGGTACTGCTGCTGCCCATCGGCTACTTCGATCGCAACTCCTCGGCGGTGCTGCTGTCCCGGCTCACGTTCAACACCGAGCAGGTCGGCCAGGCCACGACCGATTCGGTCGCGGTGATCATCCGGGAGAGTCTGACGCTGCTCGGCCTGGTCGGCTACCTGTTGTATCTCAACGTGCGATTGACGCTGTTCGCGCTGATCCTGGGTCCGCTGGTCGGCTGGCTGGTCACCATCATCAACAAGCGCTTCCGGCGCTACAGCCGCCGGATCCAGGATTCCATGGGCGATGTGACGCGCGTGTCGAAGGAGATCTTCGATGCGCCGCGGCTGATCAAGGTATACAACGCCCAAGCCCACCTCGCCGGCCAGTTTGAGGCAGTGAACGAGCACAACTGGCGCTCCAACATGCGCCTGATCCTGACCAAGGGGCTTGCCAATCCGGTCGTGCAGCTCGTGACTGCGATCGGAGCGTCGCCCGTGATTGCGTACGCCATTGCCAGTGCCGTGCACGGGCAGATGAGTACAGGCGAGCTCATCGGTTTCCTGACGGCACTGGGAATGCTCGCCCAGCCGTTACGCACCCTGATTGGTGTCAGCGGGCCCATGCAGCAGGGAATCGCGGGAGCCCAGAGCATATTCGAGATGATCGATGAGCCTGCCGAGCCGCAGGGCAACGGCCGCGTCGTGGGCCGGGTCCGCGGCGAAGTGGAATTCGAGAACGTCTCGTTCACTTACGATAGTGGCAAGGGTGCCGCATTGAAGGGCGTGACCCTGAAAGTGGCCCCGGGTGAAAACATCGCCATTGTCGGGCGTTCGGGCAGCGGCAAGTCGACGCTCGTGAACCTGTTACCCCGGTTCTATGACGTCAAACTTGGCGCAGTGCGCATCGATGGGGTGGATGTTCGGGAATACGAGCTACGCAGCCTGCGCGAGCAGATTGCGGTAGTCAGTCAGGATGTCGTGTTGTTCAACGACAGCATCCGGAACAACATTGCATTCGGGCGCGACGTTTCGGCGGATGCCATCGAGAAAGCCGCTGAAGCCGCGCACGTGCTGGAATTCACGCGCGACCAGCCAGCCGGCCTCGACACGATGGTGGGTGACCGCGGTGTGTTGCTCTCGGGCGGTCAACGCCAGCGCATTGCGATTGCGCGCGCTCTGCTGAAGAATGCGCCGCTTCTCATCCTCGATGAAGCTACGTCGGCTCTCGATACCGAGGCCGAGCGGCACATCCAGGCCGCACTCGCACAGCTGGTGCGCAACCGCACGACGTTTGTGATAGCCCACAGGCTTTCGACCGTGGAGGAGGCCGATCGAATCATCGTGCTCGACTGCGGCTCGATCGTCGAAAGCGGTACACACGCGCAGCTGCTCGCCAATGGCGGCCTGTATTCGCAGCTGCACCGGCTGCAGTTCAACGACTGAACACCCCGCCATGGAGCAATGGCTGACGCAGCTGTGGTATCGCGAGTCGGCCGGCCCTTCGCTGTTGCAACCGCTCGCGTGGCTCTATGAGCTCGTATGCCGGTTGCGGCTCAATGCTTACGCGCGCGGTTGGCTGAAGACCCGGCGGCCCGGAAAGCCGGTCATCGTGGTTGGTAATCTGACGGTCGGGGGCACCGGTAAGACGCCCTTGGTCGCGTGGCTGGCCGAGCAGCTTTCCGCGTCCGGTCTCAAGGTTGGTATCGTCTCCCGCGGCTACGGTCGTAAGCCGCGTGTGCCCCAGGTCGTGCATATGGAATCCGGCTGGCGCGATGTTGGCGACGAGCCGCTCCTGTTGCGGCAACTGACTGGCTGCGAAACGGTCGTTGCCCGGGACCGCTTTGCCGCCGCTCAGCAGCTCGTGGCATTGGGGGTGGACGTCGTGATCGCGGACGATGGGTTGCAACATCTGCGGCTCGCCCGGGACTGCGAGATTCTTGTCGTCGATGGAGCCCGGGGTTTCGGGAACGGGCGCCTGCTGCCTGCCGGACCGCTGCGAGAGCCGGTTTCCCGCGTGCGGCATGCCAATGTCGTCGTCGTGAACGGTGTTGCCGAGCATGCATCATTGCTCGCGGGGGAGGGCAGACTAGCGCCAACCACCTTGCAAATGTCCCTCTATGGGGGTGAGGCGTATCGGTTGGACGGTACGGCAGGGCCGCAATCCCTGCAACACTTCAGCGGCAAGCGGGTGCATGCTGTCGCGGGGATTGGCAATCCAGCGCGTTTCTTCCGGGATCTGCGCGCACAGGGCATCGATGTGATCGAGCATCCCTTTGCGGACCATCATCCCTTCGTTGCCGCGGATCTGACATTTGAGGACGACCTTCCCGTGCTCATGACACAGAAGGATGCCGTAAGATGCAGGTCACTCGCGAATGCGCGGCTCTGGTACGTGCCGGTGGTTGCGCGCTTCGCGGACGCTCAGGGTCGGGAACTGCTCGATCGGGTCATACGCAGCCTGGCGCCCTGATCTAGGTGTTTTTTCTTCCCGGCGCGTAGCGCCGGCTAATCATCGGGGGTCGCGCCGGGAGCGCGATCCCCCTGAGAAGTTGGGCGCAGCCCATGAGAATATGGGCGCAGCCCATGAGGACTTGATGGATACGCGTCTACTCGAAATACTCGCCTGTCCCATCTGCAAGGGTACGCTGAAATACCAGCGTGACGCGCAGGTGCTGGTGTGCCGCATGGATCGCCTGGCCTATCCCATCCGGGACGATGTCCCCGTGATGCTCGAGGAGGAGGCCCGGCAGCTGTCGGCCGACGATCCGCTGCTCGAGCGCTAGGCGCGAAACTCATGTTCCGGGTCGTGATTCCTGCCCGTTACGCCTCCGCCCGCCTGCCCGGCAAGGTGCTGCTGGGCATAGGCGGCAAACCGATGATCCAGTGGGTGTACGAGCGCGCCTGCGCCTCACGGGCGCGCGAGGTGCTGATTGCCACTGATGACCTGCTCATCGTGAGCGCAGCTCACTCGTTTGGGGCCCAGACCATCATGACCGCCCAAAGCCACAGGTCCGGAACCGACCGGATCGCGGAGGTTGCGCGCCTGCAGGGTTGGGATGATTCGGACATTGTGGTCAACGTTCAAGGTGATGAGCCGCTCATTCCCCCCGCGTTGATCGACCAGGTCGGCGCGCTGTTGGAATCCAACCCAGGTGCCGAGATTGCGACACTGGCAACTGCCATTGGCTCCATTGCCGAATTCATGGACCCGAACGCGGTCAAGGTCGTGACTGACCGGGAGGGCCGCGCATTGTATTTCAGCCGTGCGCCCATACCGTGGGACAGAGATGGTGCCACCGCGGGTATCGTCAGCCAGATAAGCTTTTCTGGCGCACGCCGCCACGTTGGTATCTATGGTTATCGGGTAGGCGGATTGTTACGTCTGGCGGCGCTCGAAGCGACACCGCTGGAGCAGCACGAAAAACTCGAGCAGCTGCGCGCGCTGGAAAATGGATTCGAGATCTGGGTCGCGGACAGCGTTGAAGCACCGGGTCCGGACGTCAACACGGCCGCGGATCTCGAGCGGGTTGGCGCCCTGCTGTGCCGTTGATTGCGCTGCGGAGCCCGGTTTTACAATAGCTCACAGTCGGAATGGGCCGGATTTGGCGCCGCGGCCCTGATGGCCGTGAGCACGAGCTGGAGGGGAACTCACCCCACGGGAGAGAGTCCTATGATAGTGCTCGCCCATGCGCACGTCAGGCGTAGGTCCGGTGCGGACTGTCAACCGCACAGCGCGCCTCGCGTTTTTGCCAAGTACCGGCTTCACGGTTGGAAGCATTGAAATGATTAACCATAAGAACCGCTTTGCGAGTCCTTCTGCCCGGATGACGGCGAAGGCGCTCCTGTTCGCGGCAGCCTTTACGCTGCTTACGGGTTGCGTGGAGACACCCCCGCCGCGGCCGTATCGCGCCTATCATGAAGTCCCGGCGCCCCCTCGGCCGAACACCGAGGTGTTCGCGTATCCTCAGCAGGGACAAACTCCCGAGCAGAGCGATCGCGACCGCTATGATTGCCACGAGTGGGCAGTCAAGCAGACGAACTTTGATCCCAGCGCGCCAGGAGTTCCGCCGCACGATCAGGTGCGCGTTGCCTCCGCCTCGGGTCCGCCGCCTGGAACCAACACCGCCATCGGCGCTGTAGCCGGCGCGATTCTCGGCGCCGTCATCGCAGGTCCCCGCGATGCTGGCTTCGGTGCTGTTGCAGGCGGCATAACCGGAGCCGCGATCGGGTCCACCGGTGATGCTGCGAACGCCCAAGTGCAGAACCAGCAAATCCAGTCAGCCCGTGCTCAGGATGCGCGCCAGGCGGCCGCACTGGATCAGAAGGCGGCGAACTATCGGCGCGCGATCAGCGCGTGCCTCGAAGGCCGCGGCTATAGTGTCAAGTAATGGCGTGAAGTACTCGAGTGACCAGGTGAGATCATGATGCAGGCGTTCTCAGGTGGATCGATTCGCGCATCATGGGCTGGCCCTTCGCGGGCTGACCCACTGCCGGCCAGCTCAGTGTTGGCCCGGGCGCGGTTTGCTGCACTGTTGGCAGTGGTCTGCTTGCTCGCGATCAGCGTTGCGCATGCCGACCCGCATGATCGGGACCGTTACCGCGGCCCGGGCGCACGCCCAGGTTGGGATCACATGGATGCGCGGTTTCACCACGATCATTACTACCCATCGCGCGGGTACTATGTGCGTGAGCTGCCCCGTGATCGAGTGATCGTCACCAATCCCCGTGGACGGTATATCTACTCTGGTGGCGTGTGGTACTCACCCGGTCCAAGAGGCTACGTAGTCATCGGCGCGCCGGTTGGTACCTTCGTGCCGGTTCTGCCTCCCTACTACACGACGGTCTGGGTTGGTGGTGCTCCGTACTACTACGCCAATGACACGTACTACATGTGGCGGGACAGCGATCAGCAATACGAGGTGGTTGATCCTCCCGACGAGCAGGCCGCCAACACCGAACCGCCACCACCTGCACCGCCCAGCGCCGCTGGCGACGTGTTCATCTATCCGAAGAACGGGCAATCGGAGGAAGACCAGGCGCGTGACAAGTACGAGTGCCACAAGTGGGCTCAGAACGAGTCTGGGTTTGACCCGACGCAATCGAACGGTGGTGTCCCTCCCGAGCAAGCAAACACCAAACGGGCCGCGTATCAGCGCGCGATGGGCGCTTGCCTCGAAGGGCGTGGGTATAGCGTCAAGTAGTGGCGTGAGGTATCGCGTGGGTGCCACGTTTCGTAGCCCCGCTGGCATCAATCGCCCCGACGACGTACGATTTTCGCCATGAAGATCCTATTCGTCTGCCTGGGGAACATCTGCCGCTCTCCGACCGCGGAAGTGGTGTTTCGCGAGATCGCGGCCCGCGAAGCACCCGAGCTGGCACTCGAAGTCGCTTCCGCCGGCACGGCCGGATACCACGTGGGCTCTCCTCCAGACACACGCACGCGCCAAGCCGCCTTGCGCCGTGGCTACGACATGTCGGCCCTGCGCGCGCGGATAGTCGAGCTACAGGATTTCCACCGCTTTGACCTGATCCTCGCAATGGATCGGCAGAATCTCGGAGCTCTCCAACAGCGCGCACCAGCCGCTGCGCGTGACCGCATTCGCCTGTTCCTCGAGTTCGCACCTGAGGCGGACGCGGCGGAAGTGCCCGATCCGTACTACGGTGGGGCCAACGGATTTGAGGAAGTGTTGGATCTGGTTGAAGCAGCTGCGCGAGGATTGCTGCAGCACTTGAGAGCGGAATCGCGGCAATCGCCCGCGGGGCGGTGAGGCCACAACGCTGGTGATGCTAGCGGGTCGGAACCAACACTCGTCGATTCCGACCCGGACTGCTTTACTCTTCGCGCCCGCGATCGTGTGATCCCGGCGCCGACGACCACACGACAAACGGTTTCGCTCCACTGCTTTCACCGCCGCCTTCTGCGTTGCCGCCGGAGTTCGATGACGGTGCAGCCGGTGGCGGCGGCTCAAATTGCGGACGCGGCTTCGGCTCGACATGAGCCGCGGGTGCTCGCGGTTCTTCCGCCCGTGATGGTTCTGGGGCGCTCACATGTTGTGGGGGCTCCCGGTACTCGGATTGCGGCGCCTGGTAGTCCGATTGCGCCGGCCGCTGCTCCTGTTGTGCCGGCGGCCGATAGTCGTGCTGCCGCTCGCGAGCTTCCTGAGGCTGATGTTGGTCGGATTGAGGCTGATGCTGGCCAGAGTCCTCGTGGCGATAAGCACCGTTGCTCTGCGAGGGCGCGCCTTGCGAAGCAAACGAGTCCTCAGATCCGGAGGTCTCCGCGCCAAAGCCTTGAGGCGCTCCGCTCTGCGACGTTCCTTCGCGGTTACCGCCTTCGCCTCTGCCACCGCCGCCGCGTCGGCCGCGACGGCGTCCTCGCCGGCTACGGCGTTCGCCGCCATTGCGATCCGGTCGATCACCACCACCAGGGCCGTTGCCGTTGGCGTCAGTACCACCGCCCTCTAAGCGGTTGCCGATATCGTCGCGCACGAAGCCTTCGTCCTGGCGCCCGTCTTGATCGGTGCGCCCGACCTGTTCGCTGCGAGTACCCTCGAGCCGACCACCCTGATCAGGGCGGCCATTCTGGTCAGCGCGTGCGCCGGCATCGAACCGACCTGGCTCATCAGCCCGGTTGTTCTGGTCTGCACGGACACCCGAATCCGCGCGCCCGCCCTGTTCCCCACGAGCTGTCTGATCAGATCGCGCGGGCGGGTCGAAACGGCCACCTTGTTCGGTCCTGGCGCTCTGATCGCCACGCGTACCTTGTTCCGAGCGAGCGCTCTGATCGTGGCCGCCACGAGAACCCTCGCGGTCACCGCGTTGAGACGAGCGGTCACGCGAGCGACCTCCGTCCCGACGACCTCCGCTGCGACCATCGCTACGACCGTCGCCACGGCCCTCGGTTCGGACAGCCTCACTACGCTCACGGCCCTCGCCGCGCTCGCCTCGATCACGATTGTCGCCACCGCGGCCTTCGGTACGGTCTCCACCCCGGTCTCCACGGTCCCGGTGCGTACCCGAGTCTGCGTGACTGCGATGGCGCGAATGGTCGCGCCGACCGTCACGCCGTCGCTGGCCGTGATCACGTGATCCGCCCCCAGATGATCCGGAGGAGCTTGACCGAGTCGTCGCAGTGGGTGCAGGTTGGGCCTCGACGGCTGCGGGCGCAGGTGCCGCCGTCTCACCAACCAACAATCGCTTGAACCAACCTATGACACCTGCAGGGGCTGGCTGTACCGGTGCGGGTGCTTCTGGCGCAGGCGCAGCGGGAGTCGGCTGGTACAGATTCACGGGTGCTGGCGTTGTAGGCAATAGCGTGGCGACAGCAGGGCCCTCCACAGGAGGTTTCTTGTCTCGCGCGGTGCCGGGCTCGGGAAGGGCGGGTGCCGTTGGCATGAGATAACTGAGCTGCTTGTTCTCGGGCAGGTCTACTTCGTCGTCACGCACACGCCGGATCGAATACTCCGGGGTCTGCATGTTCTCGTTCGGAACGATGATCAGCTCGATCTCGCTCTTGTCTTCGAGCGTTCGGAGCCATTCGCGCTTCTCGTTGAACAGATAGGTCGCAACGTCAACGGGTACCTGCGCGACGACACGCGCGGTGCGGTCCTTCCTCAGCTCCTCACCGATGAGCCGCAGGATTGAGAGCGTCATTGATTCGATGCTACGGATGCTGCCAATCCCGACACATCGCGGGCACACAATGTGGCTCGATTCCCCCAAGGACGGCCGCAGGCGTTGACGGGACATCTCGAGCAAGCCAAACCGGGACAGTCGCCCGATCTGAATGCGGGCGCGATCCATCTTCACAGCGTCGCGCAGCCGGTCTTCGACCTCGCGCTGATTCTTCGTGGACTCCATGTCGATGAAGTCGATGACAATCAGGCCGCCGATATCCCGGATACGCAACTGGCGCGCAATCTCGTCCGCAGCTTCGAGGTTTGTATTGAGTGCCGTCGTCTCGATATCGCTGCCGCGCGTTGCACGCGCCGAATTGATATCGATCGAAACCAATGCCTCGGTGTAGTCGATAACGATGCTCCCCCCAGAGGGGAGCTGCACCTTGTGTGCGTAAGCCGACTCGATCTGGCTCTCGATCTGAAAGCGGGTGAAGAGGGCGATGTCATCGACGTACATCTTGAGACGCCGCTGGGCGTCCTGCGGCATGAACCGCTGCATGTACTCCTGAGCCTTCTGATACGCACTCTCATCGTCGACCAGCACCTCGCCGATATCGTCCGACAAGTAGTCACGCATCGCACGGGTGACAGCATCACTTTCGCGAAAGACCAGGAATGGGGCAGGCCGGTCACCTGAGGCGGCCGCGATCTGCTCCCATTGGGCTTTCAGGTTATCAAGGTCCCACTGCAGCTCCTCGGCGGAACGGCCCACGCCCGCTGTCCGGACGATGGCACCCATGCCGTCGGGTATCTGCAGCGAGTTCATAACCTCGCGCATCTGGTCGCGGTCCTCGCCTTCGATCCGGCGCGATACGCCGCCCGCGCGGGGGTTGTTCGGCATCAACACCAGAAAGCGCCCGGCCAGGCTGATGAATGTGGTGAGCGCGGCACCCTTGTTGCCGCGTTCCTCCTTCTCGACCTGCACGATCAGGTCCTGTCCCTCCGAAAGCAACTCGCGGATGTTCATGCGGCCGCCCTGCGGCTGCTGACGGAAGTAGTCGCGGGAGACTTCTTTCAGTGGCAGGAAGCCATGGCGGTGGGCGCCGTAATCCACGAAGCAGGCTTCGAGCGAGGGCTCGATGCGGGAGATCCGGCCCTTGTAGACGTTGGCTTTCTTTTGTTCGCGGGAGGGTAGTTCGATGCTCAGGTCAAAGAGTTTTTGTCCATCAACCAGAGCGACGCGCAACTCTTCCTCTTGAGTTGCATTTACGAGCATTCTTTTCATGTGCCCCTACTGTGCAGTGAGGGGCCGACGAGCAAACGACGGGAGGCCACGCGGGCAAGCCTGCGCAGCAGCGAAGATTTCGGATTGCGATCAAAGGCGCGAGAGTCTCGTTATACATCGATGCCCGCCACAGGGAGGCGGAGCGCCGGAAACCTTCGGTGAACTCAACCGACGGCACGGCCTGCGGAGTCTTTTCGAGACGTTCGACGCAAGCTGCGCGATCTTGTCGGCCCAATACGATGGCCTCGATATGGAGGACCAACTAACATGCGACACCTGGAGCTTCCATGACCCGGTCACGAAGTTTCGACAGGGAGCCGCTTACCATTTGGCCGTCGCAAATGCTTTGAAATGCGGGCGGCGTCCCTCATTATACTCCCAAAGGTTTCGCAAAAACAATGTCTTACGGTGATAAAGAAGGATCGGGGCCGGTTTTCGGGCCCGAGCGGCAGGCCGTACGCCTGCTGGAGGTGACCGAAGAGCAGGCCGGCCAGCGGCTGGATAACTTCGTCCACAGGCTGCTCGGGGACCTGCCTCGCAGCCGTATTTACCGGGTCATTCGCAAAGGCGAAGTCCGAGTCAACGGTCACCGCGCAGGGCCGGATACCCGGTTGCAGGCGCATGACAAGATCAGGATCCCTCCGGTCAAGGTCCGGCCTGCAAGCGAAGTGGGGCAGCCGTCCAGCCAGCTCCTCGAAACGATGCGCAGCGCCATCGTGCACGAAGACGACAACTTGCTCGTCCTTAATAAACCCTCTGGCGTGGCCGTTCACGGAGGCAGCGGCGTGAGCTTCGGTGTCATCGAGGGGCTGCGCGCTTTGCGACCCGGCGAGACGCTCGAGCTCGTACATCGTCTTGACCGTGATACCAGCGGCGTACTTCTCGTGGCGCGCAACACCGGTGCACTGCGGACCATGCATGCCCTTCTGCGCGAGGGAGCGTTCGAGAAGCGTTACCTGACGATGCTCAAAGGCAAGTGGGAGCTAGGCCGCAAGCGTATCGATATACCTCTGCGCACCGATCTACGCGTCGGCGGCGAACGCACGGTGCGGGCAGATGCCTCGGGCAAGCCGTCCCTCAGCGAGTTCCGGCCGGTGCAGTTCTTCGGGAAACAGGCGACCCTCATGGAGGTCACCCTCTTTACCGGGCGCACTCACCAGATTCGCGTACACGCGCAGCATGCAGGCCACCCCGTCGCGGGCGATGAGAAATACGGCGATGAAGAATTCAATGCGCAGATGAAGGTGCTGGGCCTGAACCGGATGTTTCTGCACGCCCACAGCGTCAGCTTCGAGTGGCCTGCTGGGCGCGACGCACGCGTCGCGCGCACCGACGCGACGTCCGTGCCCGACCGATCGGGTGTGGGTAACGCCCGCGCACCGAGCGGAGAGTTTAGTGTGAACACTCCGTTACCTGCGGAGCTCGCGGCGGTCGTGGACACACTGGCCGCGCAGAAGACTCGCAGCCGCAAGCGATAGCACGTCCTGCGGAGAGGGTGGCCTCCACCGGAGGCCCGCTACGGAAGCGAATACCCCACGCTGCGCAGCGCACTGGCGAGCCAGATCAGCGGCAGGCCAATCAAGGCGGTGGGATCGCGGCTCTCGATGCTCTCGAACAGCGTGATGCCCAGCGCTTCCGCCTTGAAACCTCCCGCGCAATCGAAAGGCTTCTCCCGCTCGATATAACGCTCGATCTCCTCGGGCGTGAGCTGACGAAAGGTCACCGACGTTGTGTCGAGATGTACGAGCCGCTCGCCGTTGCAGATTACCGCGCAACCCGTATGAAACCGGGCTGTCTGCGTGCTCAGCAGCGAGAGCTGAGCACGGCAGTTAACCGCATCACCCGGCTTGTCGAGCACGCGGCTGCCGAGCGAGGCGACCTGGTCGCTGCCTATGACTGCGGCATCGGGGTGCTGCGCGGCTACTGCCCTGGCCTTCAGGCCCGACAGGCGAAGCGCCCTGTCCCGGGGCATCTCGCGCGCCAGGTGATCTTCACTGGCCGCGGGCCGGACGACCTCGAACGGAACGCCCAACCGCTCGAGCAGCGCCCGCCGGTAGGGTGAAGTGGAGGCCAGAATCAGTGGTCTCATTCACATTGCTCATCAGGAAGAAAATCGCCTACCAGAAACAACGGCTTAGATCCCAATTGGGTTTTGACTTGCAGGCACCTCGTACCTATTATACGCGCCCCATGTCGCCACCCTGGTCCAAGCCGCTCGACATCGACCGGCTGGCTGACGGCGAGGCCGACATCGACTTTGCTGTCCCGCTCGCCGAGCTACCTCGTTTGCGCTCGCAGCTCGCAAGCATCGAGGGGATGGTTCGTGGGCGCGTGCATTTTACGCGGGAGTCCGGGCTCGTGGTCGCCGGTCTGACGGTGAGCGGTGCAGCAACTCTCGCGTGTCAGCGGTGTCTGCAGCCAATGACCGAGCCGGTGGACAGTGCGGTGCGCGTGGCGTTGATCACCACGGAGGCAGATGCGAGCCGCGTGCCGGAGCACCTCGAGCCCGTGATGGCTTCGGGTGGCCGGATCACGGTCGGTGAGTTGGTCGAGGAAGAATTGTTGCTTGCACTGCCCATCGTGCCGTTGCATGGGGAGGCGAGCGATTGTGCTGTTCCGGTTGATGCCCCGACGGCGAGCGGTGTGCCGTCCGAGTCAGGCGCACCGGAACAGACGACACAGAAACCGTTTGCGCAGCTGGACAAGTTGCTCAAACGTTGAAGTAACACTAGGAGCTTAAAAAAATGCCTGTGCAAAAAAGCCGCAAGACGCCTTCACGGCGCGGCATGCATCGATCGCACGACGGGCTTGCGAAGCCCGCTCTCTCAACAGACCCACAGTCGGGTGAGACGCACCTGCGTCACCGCATCACTCCCGATGGTTTCTATCGCGGCAAGCGAGTAATCCAGAAGCCCGAAGAAGTCGAAGAGCAGGAATAGGACTCACCGCGCCGCAGGCGGCCCAGCCCGCGGCCCACGGAGCGATGTCCACTGAAATTGCCGCGAGCGCCCCAGGGGGCCGTCGCTGAAGCAGCGGGCAAAAACCGCGCTTTTGCCAGGGGCGCCACAGCCCGCGGCGCACGGAGCGATGTCTGCTGAAATTGCCGCCAATGCGCCACAGCCGCGCTTCGCTGAAGCAGCGGGCAAAAACCGCACTATTTGCCGGGGGCGCCACAGCTCGCGGGCGATGGAGCGATGTTCGCTGGAATTGCCGCCAGCGCGCCGCAGGCGCTTCTCGCCAACGCAGCTGGCAAAAACCGCGCTTTTTGCCGGCGGGCGACGGAGTGATGTCCGCTGAAGTTGCCATCGGCAATTTCAGCTGATTAACAAGTCGTGACAATCATTGCCATCGATGTAATGAGCGGCGACAACCCGCCGCGCGAGTATGTTACCGGGTCGCTGCACGCGCTCGGACATGACCCCGCACTGCGCGCTTTGCTCGTCGGACGGGCTGATCAGATCGAGCCGCATCTCGCCGGCCTCGCCGATTCGGTACGTGAACGCCTCGAGATAGTTCCTGCCGCGAGCGTCGTTGCGATGGGCGATACACCGCGCGAAGCCATCCGCCGCAAAAGAGACTCGTCGATGCGCATCGCCATCGACCTCGTCAAGCAGGGGCGGGCGGACGCCTGTGTCAGCTCGGGCAACACCGGCGCGCTCACCGCAATGGCGCACTTCGTTCTCAAAACCATTGATGGCGTCGAGCGCGCGGCCATCATCTCGGCCATCCCCGCGGCTCACGGGCACACGCAGATGCTCGATCTCGGTGCCAATACCAAGGCGACTCCCGAGCAGTTGCGTCAGTTTGCCGCCATGGGCGCTATCATCGCCCGCGACATCCATGGCCTGGAGAAGCCCCGGATAGGACTGCTCAACATCGGGGAAGAGGACATCAAGGGTCACGAAATAGTGCAGGCCGCGCACGCGCTGCTCGGATCCACACGGCTCAACTATGTCGGATTCGTCGAGGGCGACGATATCTTCTCCGGCGATGTGGATGTCGTGGTGACGGACGGCTTCACCGGCAATGTTGCATTGAAGACCATGGAGGGCGCTGCACGGTTGATCGCCAACCGGATGCGCGAGGAGTTTCGCGCTTCCTGGCTCGATACTCTCGCCGGGCTCATCGCGCGCCCAGTGCTGCGAAGAGTAGCCGCAGGTCTCGATCCCAACCGTTACAACGGGGCATGCATGGTCGGCCTCGCCGGTATCGTGGTAAAAAGCCACGGTCGGGCGGACGGCGTTGCATTCTCGAGAGCGATTACGACCGCTGTCGTAGCCGCACGGCGCGGTCTGACCGCGCATATCGCACAGGCGCTCTCGGAGTCCACAATTTGATCTATTCGCGCATTGTCGGCACAGGCTCCCACCTTCCCGAGAAAATCCTCACGAACTTCGATCTGGAGAAGCTGGTTGACACCAGCGATGCCTGGATTCGCGACCGCACCGGAATAGAGCGGCGTCACATCGCAGCCGAGGGCGAGACAACCGTGGATCTGGCCGAGCACGCTGCGCGGCGTGCGCTCGAGTCAGCCGGCCTGCGCCCCGAAGAGGTCGATTTCATTGCGTTTGGCACGACCACGCCGGACTTGGTATTTCCCAACTGCGGAGTGCTCCTGCAGGAGCGCCTGGGCTGTCGGGGCGGGCCGGCATTCAGCGTCGAAACAGCGTGCAGCGGGTTTATGTATGCGCTATCCATCGCTGACAAGTACGTGCGTTGTGGCGAGGCGAAACGCGCGCTGGTCGTTGGCTCGGAGACGCTGTCCCGCATTACCGATTGGACCGACAGGTCGACCGCGATCCTGTTTGCCGATGGTGCAGGTGCGGTAGTGCTCGGTGCATCCGAGGAACCGGGCATTCTTTCGACCCACCTGCATGCCGACGGTCACTATAAGGACATGCTTTATTGTGGCAGTGGCGTGTCCAAGGGCTTTGGTCCCGACAAGGTCAAACTGTCCATTTCGATGGTGGGCAGCGAAGTGTTCAAGGTAGCTGTTACAACTCTGGGCAAGGCGGTGGACGAGACTCTGGCCGCCAACGGGTTGGACCGCTCCGCCATCGACTGGCTGGTACCCCACCAGGCCAATCTCCGGATCATCCAGGCAATCGCAAGAAGGCTGGATTTGCCTTTGGAGCGCGTCATCCTGACTGTCCAGGATCACGGCAACACCTCCGCCGCCTCCGTGCCGATCGCTTTGGACAGGGCTGTCCGGGACGGGCGGATCAAGCGCGGCGATATGCTGCTGCTGGAGGCCTTCGGTGGTGGTTTTACCTGGGGCTCCGCGTTAGTCAAATACTGAAAAGAGCGCCCAAAAAGAGAACGCCGCGCAGTGAGCGCGGCGTTCGTATCAGTTCAAGCCGATAGGCTCTTACTTCGAGATCGACCGCTTGAACATCCTGTCGATCTTCTCGTTGGTGGCATCGACGGCCGACTGGCTCGCCTGAGCGGCAGCCAACGCCTGGTTCGCAGTGCTCTGCGCGCTGCTGGCGGCCTGGTTGGCAGCCTGTGCCGTGCTGCTTGCCTGATCCGCAGACGACTTCGCAGCGGCCACATCCGACTGCAGCTTCGCTACCTGCGACTTCAGGTCTGCGACATCCGCCTGGAGGGGCTTCAGATCCTGACAGCCTGCAAGTCCCGCCACGACTGCCACAGCAGCCACCTTCAAAACGATCGCGCACTTCATAAACGTCCCCTTCTGGGTTGTTGATTCGGGAGGTCCCTGGAACGAATGCGAATGTAGCACGCAAGTTCCATGCCCCATTCACAAGCGCGCAATGGCATCAAATTTACCAAGGGATTGCAACTGCTTAACACCTCGATGTCTGCCGACTGCGACATCAGATGTTGCAACGAGAAAATAAATCATCGACGCACACGCGTGGTTCATGACCGGTTCAGTCAACTGTCGTTCGACTTCGCTCATTCGGACGTTTTCAGCGGCGCGCGCACCCTACGCATGCATGCGCAGGGTCGGTGCGGCGGGCTTGATTCACTTTGGATGAGTCTCGAGTGGCACTGTTGCGCTGCGGCAGCGAACCTAAGCAGCAAGGTTCGCTTGCCTCTGCTTTTGATCTGGATATAATCACAGTAACTGTATAGATGAACAGGGTGGCCGAAATGTCCGATCTGACACCGCGCCAGACGCAGATTCTGCGCCTAGTCCAGCGATTTATCTCCGAAACCGGCATGCCGCCGACCCGGGCGGAAATCGCGCGGGAATTAGGCTTCAGATCCGCTAATGCGGCCGAAGAGCACTTGCGGGCGCTGGCCCGTAAGGGCGTCATTGCCTTGGTCCCCGGGACTTCCCGTGGCATCCAGCTCAAGGACACCATCCGCGAGCAGATGGGTTTGCCGCTCATCGGCCGGGTTGCCGCCGGGCGTCCCATCTTCGCGGAGGAGAATTTCGAGGCACGGCTGCAGATCGATCCGTCGCTGTTTCAGCCGCGGCCGCATTACCTCCTGAAGGTCACCGGCATGAGTATGAAAGATGCCGGCATCCTGGATGGTGACCTCGTTGCCGTGCATCGCACCTCGGAGGTGCGCAGCCGCCAGATCGTGGTCGCTCGCCTGGAGAACGAGGTGACGGTGAAGCGCTACCGGCAGGAAGGTACCGTCGTGTGGCTCATGCCCGAGAACATCGAGTTCGAGCCCATCAAGGTGGACCTCAAGGAAGAGCCACTGCTCATAGAGGGCATCGTCGTGGGCGTTCTCAGACGCGGCAAGACGACCGGCCTCATGTGAGGCGTGCGCCAGGGCGCACGCAAGAGGGACACGCCAAGCGGCCTCAGGCCGTCGGCGCAGCCCATACAAGTTGGGTCACCAGACTGGTGTTCATGAGCACTCCTCATGTCGGTCAACTCCGAATTGGCTCGGCTGCTCGAGCATCCGGCCATCTGGCGCGGGACCAGTGTCGCGCGCACAGAAACCCTTCCCACGGGTTTCGGTGCGCTCGACGAGCGTCTTCCCGGCAGGGGTTGGCCGCGTAGCGGCCTGATCGAAATCCTCGTTTCCCGCTTCGGTGTCGGCGAGCTGACACTGCTGCTTCCAGCGCTTGCCGCGCTGACCCGCCGCCCAATGGCACGCTGGTGCGTTTGGGTGGCTCCGCCCCTCGAGCCCTTCGCACCCTCCCTGGCGGCGCATGGAGTTCTCCTCGAGCGCCTGCTGGTCGTACGGCCCTCGGCTGCCCACAAGCAGGGCAGGCCGAACGGGATCCCGGTCGCGAGCGACGCGCGCGCGACCTGGGCTTTCGAGCAATCACTGGGCTCCGGCGCGTGCGACATCGCCATGGCGTGGGCCAAGCGACCACGAGCGAAGGAAATCCGGCGGCTGCAGCTTGCGGCTGAGCGCGGCCGCACCCTGGGTGTGTTGTTTCGGCCGCAACAGGCGGCTCGGGAGTCTTCCTATGCCGCGCTGCGAATGGCCATCCACCCTTGCGCCCACGGAGTGCGGGTTACGTTGTTGAAGAGCAAAGGTGGGGTGCGCGGGTCCGTTGAGCTCAGCCTGCCGGATGCAACGCATGCGTTGCACGGAGGTTGAGTATGCGGCCACGAATCGTGCAGCGCATGAATGGGACTGTCAGCAGGCTTCCGGCAAGCAAGGCTGCTTCGGAAGCAGCCCTGCTGCGCTCCGTAGACGCCCCCGGCGCGCCGGTTGATTCAGCGGAGCTCTGGATCGGGGTGCATATTTTCGAGCCGGGCGCGGTGTCACTGGAGCGTCTGGCCAGAAGCGCCCAGCGCTTCACGCCGCGCGTAAGCCTGGTGGCACCCGATGGGCTGCTGCTCGAAGTGAAGGGCAGCCTGCATCTGTTCGGCGGCGCGGACGGCTTGATCCGGGCGCTCGCGCAGGAATGCGGCGCAATTGGAATCCAACCGGCGATCGCACTCGCACCGACCCCGCTCGCGGCTACGGTCGCGGCCCGTGTTGGCAAGCCTTACGGCAAGCCTCACGGTTATCCATTCAGCGTCACGAACCAGGCGCAGCTCGTCGGCCGGTTGTCATCTTTGCCCCTTGCGCCACTACGGTGGCCACAGGATGTTGTAGAGCGGCTTGCGCGGATGGGCGTGCGCACCATAGGTCAGGCACTGCGTCTGCCGCGCGCTGGTTTTGCCCGCCGTTTCGGTCCTGAGCAGCTCGCTGAGCTGGACCGCCTGATCGGCCGCAAGGCAGACCTGCGCCATCATTTCCAGCCACGTGAGCGCTTCCGGCGCCGCCGCGAGCTGACCTACGAGTTGGAAAACAACGAAGCTGTGCTCGCAGTGCTGGCGCCGGTGCTGGCGGACCTCGGTAAGTTCCTCCAGGAGCGGCAATGCGGTATCACCGAGCTCGAGTGCCGGTTGCGGCATCGGCACGCGCCGCCTTCCATCTGCATTGTGCGCCTGGCAGAGCCGGTGGCGGAGGTTGCTCGTCTGACGCACTTGCTGGGCGAGCGGTTGAGTGCGCTCACGTTGCCCGAGCCAGTGCGCTCCTGCGAGCTTCGTTCCGGCCTGCCCATACTGCGGGTACTTGCTTCAAACCCGTTGTGGCAGCCCGGGGAATATGGTGGCAGCGGCGGCCCCGAGGCGCCGCAGCTCATTGAGCGGCTGCGTGCCAGGTTGGGACATGAAGCGGTCTACGGCCTGCAGACATTGGCAGGACACCGTCCCGAGAATGCCTGGGGCATGCGCGAGCCGTCGGCTGACGGCTCAGCATCCCGATTGGCCGTGCAGCCGCCACCACCACCGTGGCTGGCTTTCCGCCGCCCTCTATGGCTTCTGCATGCGCCCCAACAACTCGATGAGCTCGATGGTGTGCCACGCCGCCGCGGCGCATTGCGTTTTTTTGGTGATGTCGAGCGGATCGAGACAGGTTGGTGGGACGGAGGTGATATCGGCCGCGATTACTACACGGTGTTTGATATCTACGGCGTACAGCTGTGGATATTCCGTGAGCGCGCCGAGCCGCACCGTTGGTTTTTGCATGGAGTGTTCGGGTGACGGCCGCAGACGCATCAGCCCCCTCAGCCGCAGGCGCCTCGAGCCCACTGCCGGCATATGCTGAGCTGCATTGCATCAGCAACTTTACTTTCCTGCGCGGAGCTTCGCACCCACAGGAGCTCGTGGAACGCGCCAGACTTCTGGGTTACAACGCGCTTGCCATAACTGATGAGTGTTCCGTTGGCGGGGCTGTACGGGCCCACATGGCCGCCAGACTGTTGCAGCTGAAGCTGCTGGTGGGCGCTGAGTTTCGCCTCGAATGTGGTCTCAGGTTTGTCGCCATCGCGATCGATCGACACGGCTATGGCCGGCTTTGCCGCCTGATCAGCCGCGGGCGCCGCGCAGCCCCCAAGGGAACCTATTCTCTCACCCGGGAGGCCGTGGCAGCCGTGGGTCTCGCGCAGTGTTTCATTCTCTGGCTGCCTGCAACATCCCCACTGAAGGAAGAGGCGCAGTGGTTGCGTGACAGCTTTGGGACCAAGGTCCGTATCGCCGTCGAGCTGTTCCTCGATGGCACGGACAAACACCGGTTGCGCACACTCGAGGCCATAGGCTGCGAGCTCGGGTTGCCACTCCTCGCCAGTGGCGATGTTCACATGCACGTGCGCGAACGGCGCACGTTACAGGATGCGCTGACTGCCATACGGCTCAATGTTCCCATCGCGGAAGCCGGCTGGCATTTGTATCCCAACGGTGAGCGTCATCTGCGCGAGCCGGCCCGGCTTGCGCGGCTGTATCCGGCGCAGCTGCTGGCAGAAACAGTGGCCGTCGCGGCACGTTGCACCTTCTCACTCGATGAGTTGCGGTACGAATATCCTCACGAGCTCGTCCCGGAAGGGCAGACACCCACCAGTCATTTGCGCAATCTCGTGGAGGAGGGGATTCAACGCCGCTGGCCGCACGGCATAACTGCCGGGATCCGTGCGAGTATCGAGAAAGAGTTGGCGCTCATTGCCGAGCTTCGCTACGAGCCGTATTTCCTGACTGTATATGACATCGTCGCGTTTGCCCGTGGCGAGCGCATTTTGTGCCAAGGCCGCGGCTCAGCGGCTAACTCGCTCGTTTGTTATTGCCTCGGAGTCTCCGCTGTGGGTCCCGAGCGGGGGGCGGCACTCCTGTTCGAACGCTTCATCTCGCGCGAGCGCAACGAACCGCCTGATATCGATATCGATTTCGAACATGATCGGCGCGAGGAGGTGATCCAGTACATATACGGAAAATACGGCCGCGAGCGCGCGGCGATCGCGGCAACCGTCATCATGTATCGCCCGCGCAGCGCGTTGCGCGACATGGCCAAGGTGTTTGGCCTGGATCCGCACAGCAGCGGCAGACTTGCGAAAGTCATGCAATGGTGGGACGGCGGCGAGACGCTTCCTGACAGGGTGCGCGAGGCTGGCTTCGATACCGCTGACCCGGTTCTGAATCGCATCGTGACGCTCGCCCGTCAACTGGTGGAGTTTCCAGGCTTCCCCCGTCACCTGTCCCAACATGTGGGCGGATTCGTGATCTCCGAGGGCGTGCTGGAGGAGCTCGTACCGATCGAGAACGCCACGATGCCCGAGCGGACCGTGGTGCAATGGGACAAGGACGATCTCAACGATCTTGGGCTGCTCAAGGTGGATGTCCTGGCGCTCGGAATGTTGAGCGCGCTGCGGCGCGCGTTTGCGCTCGTAAACGGTTTCCGGGGCACGCAGCACGCGCTGGGAGCTCTGCCGGATGCCGATCCGGCGGTGTACGCGATGATGTCGCGTGCCGACACTGTCGGGGTGTTCCAGATCGAGTCACGCGCCCAGATGTCGATGTTGCCCCGCTTGCAGCCCCGGTGTTACTACGATCTCGTGGTCGAGGTCGCGATCGTGCGCCCCGGCCCCATCCAGGGCGACATGGTGCATCCGTATCTGCGCCGCCGGGCCAACCATGAGAAGGTTGACTATCCCAGCCCCGAAGTGGCCGCGGTGCTCGAGCGAACCCTCGGCGTGCCCATCTTCCAGGAACAGGTGATGCAGCTCGCCATCGTCGCAGCCGGCTTCTCACCCGGCGAAGCCGACCGGCTGCGCCGCGCAATGGGCGCCTGGAAACGCAGCGGCGGCATCGAGCACTTCAAGGAGAAGCTGCTCGGCGGCATGGCCGCGCGCGGTTACAGCGAGGAATTCGCGCTGCGTATCTACAAGCAGATGTTGGGATTTGGCGAATATGGATTTCCCGAGTCGCACGCCGCCAGCTTCGCATTGTTGGTATACGACTCAGCCTGGCTCAAGTGTCACGAGCCGGCGGCATTCACCTGTGCGCTTCTCAACAGCCAGCCGATGGGCTTTTATGGCCCTGCACAGTTGGTGCGCGACGCCCGTGCCCACGGGGTGGAGGTGAGGCCGGTGGACGTGCAGGCGAGTGCGTATGAATCGACCCTCGAGCGGCGCGAGGATGGCGAGCCGGCGCTGCGGCTGGGAATGCGGATGGTCAAGTCACTGTCCGAAGCTGCAGGTATGCGAGTCGAAGCTGCCCGCATCGAGCGGCGCTTTGAGAGCGTGCAGGATCTCGCGCGGCGCGCGACGCTCGATCGGGGCGATCTGGAGGCTCTGGCCGCCGCCGGCGCGCTTGCTGACCTGAGCGGCAATCGTCATCTGGCCTTCTGGGAAGTGGCGGGCACCGAACGATCTTTACCCCTGGCGCGCCAAGGCGAGCGGGCGGGCAGCCTCGAGGAAGGCCGGCCATTGCTCGAAGCACCGACGGAAGGGCAGCGCATCGTCGCTGACTACGCCTCTGTTGGTCTTACCCTTGGACGCCATCCGCTGGCGTTACTACGTGACAGGTTGGTGCGTGACAAGTTGCTGACCGCGGCCGATCTCAATTGTGTTGCACACGGCAGGAAGGTACGAACTGCCGGCATCGTCCTCATGCGCCAGCGTCCGCAAAGTGCCAATGGAGTTACATTCCTGACGCTCGAAGACGAGAGCGGACAAGTCAACGTGATCGTCTGGGAGAGTGTTGGACGCGAGCAGCGCCGCGCAATGCTCGAGGCGCGGCTGCTCGAGGTTCAAGGAGAGCTGCAACACCAGGACGGCGTCATGCACGTTATCGCCAGACGGCTCATCGACCGTTCGGCGTTGCTGGGTGAGTTGCTGACACGCTCGCGAGACTTTCACTGACGGTTAACGACTTCACTGACGGGTTAGCGCTACCGTGCTCAGGCGCCTGCGCCAAGGCGCCAGCGGCGCGTATCGGCCGCAAATTTCGAATCTGATATATCGTGCAGGGGCGCAAGCTCCTACAACTGAACGTATACGTTACAGTTGGACTATAGTGCGTCGCATGGCGGACAAACGCCGAGCGGTCAACAGGGGTCTGCAAACTCGCCTCGCTGGGCGCATCCTGGTCCACGCGCGAGAGCGGGGATTTGGCCCTGGGGCATGGCTGAGCGAGAACGCACTCGCGCAGACCTTCGGCGTGTCGCGAACGCCAGTTCGCGGCGCGCTTGCCGTGTTATCCACACGTGGTCTGCTCAATGTGGTCCCGCGGCGAGGTTATGTCTTAAAGCGCGCCGTCCGGGATCAGGACCTCGAGCCCTACGCTGACTTTGCCAGTGACGACGACAGGCTGGTGCACCGTATGGCAGCCGACCGCCTTGCGGGCGTCTTGCCGGACAGTGTGTCAGAAACGGATCTCATGCGACGATACGGTGTTGCCCGCGGGGCGTTGGCGCGTGTTTTGAACGGGCTGGTTCAGGACAATGTGATAGAGCGCCGCAGCGGTAATGGCTGGCGTTTTCTTCCGGCGGTCAACACAACGCAGTTACACGAGGACAGCTATCGCTTCCGCCTGCTGGTCGAGCCGGCGTGCGTCCTGGAGCCGAGCTTCCGGCTGGACAAGGCGCGCGCGCAACGGTTGCGGCAAACGCATGTCGCGCTGTTGGCCGATGGGCTGGAGAAGCTGAGCAGCATCAAGTTCTTCGAGCTGAATGCCGAATTCCACGAGTTCATCGCGGGCTGCTCGCGGAACCGGTTTCTGGAGCAGGCGGTGATCCACCAGAACCGCCTGCGGCGGTTTTTCAGCTACATAGCGGTCGTGGATACCGAGCGGATCCGCGTGTGCTGCAGCGAGCACGTAGCCATCCTGGACCGGCTCATGGCGGGTGAGCGGGAGCATGCGGCGACGCTCCTGTGGCGTCACCTGCTGGGCTCGAGCCGCGAGCGGCCGCGTTTCCAGTAGCCCTTACTCCAAAGAGGGTGGCCGGTGCCGCGCCTTGCCCGCGGAGCCATCCTCGTCTTCGTCATCGATGCCGATGTCGTAGTCCTCGAAGTCGCTCGTGAGCTCGGCTGTGCGTTTGTCTTCGAGGAGCCGCTCGAGACGGCGCCACGCGGGGTCCCCCGCCTTCTGACCCCGGCGTTTGGCCATGTCGAGGTCTTTGATGACCTGGTCGAGATCCACATCGGCATCTCCGACCACCGGCTCGTCAGCCTCTTCGTCTTCGAATTCGTCTGATTCGGGTTTCTCGCTCATGTTTTCCCGGCGCGCTTCGCGCCGCTACATGTCGGGGGTCGCGCGCAGCGCGATCCCCCTGGAAAATTGCGCGCAGCGCTAACAAGTCGAAAAAGACGGCGCGAACTTAAATCAATTGGGCGCACGTAAGCAACGGCCCAGTACCGGGCCCTGCCAAAATTGAGCATCCGATTGCACATCGAGAATCTTGCCAGCCGTGGCGGCTCAATTTTCGTGGGTGGTCCTTCACTTGATGAGCTGGTTCATCTCGAAGATGGGCAGCAGCATGGCGAAGACGATGGCCATGACGAAGCCGCCCATGCCCACGATGAGCATCGGCCCCAGCAGGCCCACCATGCCCGCCAGAAGCCCATCCAGCTCCCGCTCCTGCGCGATCGCGGCACGCTCCAGCATGCTCTCCAGCTCGCCGCTGGATTCGCCGCTGGAAATCAGATGGATGGTCATCGGTGGAAACAGCTTGCTCACCCCCAGGGAGCGGCCGATTGCGGCTCCCTCACGCACACGCGCTGCCGCCTCAGCCACCGCATCGCGCATCGGCAGGTTCGTCACCACTTCCCCAGAGATCCGCAGTGCTTCCAGCACGGGGACAGAGCTCGCAGACAGGATGCTGAAGGTGCGCGTGAACCGTGCAGTGTTAAAACCACGTGACAGCTTCCCAATCATGGGCATGCGTAGCTGCGCGCGATGCCAGATCCGCTTGTTGGCGGGGTTGCTCAGCCACCGCCTGAACAGGAATGCAGCCAGACCGGCGCCTATCACCAGGTAGATGCCGTAATTGCGGATGAAATCGCTGGTTGCGATGAGTATCTGGGTGATCAGGGGCAGCTTGCCCTTGGCGGATTCGAACACCGCGACCACTTTGGGCACCACGTAGACCATCAGGCCGCAGACGATTGCAAAACACATGACCGACAGGACGATCGGATACAGCATGGCCGCGAGAACTTTCTGCCGGATCTGCTCACGCCCCTCGGTGTAGTCGGCCAGGCGCTCCAGGATGCCATCGAGCTTTCCCGACTGTTCGCCTGCGGCGACTGTGGAGCGATATATCTCGGGAAATACGCGCGGAAACTCCGCCAGACCATCCGCAAGCGGATGGCCCTCCATCACGCGGGCACGAACCCCCAGGATAATGCTCTGGACCCGGGGCTTCTCGGTCTGCTGTGACACGGCCAACAGGGATTCTTCGAGAGGCAGGCCCGCGCGAACCAACGTCGCCAATTGGCGAGTAAAGAGGGACAGGTCGCCGGTGGAGACGCGCCGTGCCAAGGAGAACGAACGCTGGCGCTTCGCTTCCTTCTGGGCCACCTCGTTGACGGTGACCGGCAGAAGCTGTTTCTCGCGCAAGAGCTGGCGTATGTGTCGGGGCGTATCACCTTCGAGGATGCCCTTCCGTTCCTTGCCACCGTTGTCTAGAGCTGTGTATTCGAATGCACCCATGAAAAGCCGTGGTCCTGGCGCGAGTCGAGCGTGATTCTACTTCGACTCAATCCTCGCGCGTCACCCTCAACACTTCCTCGATCGTTGTTTCACCGCGGAGCACTTTAGCGCGACCATCGTCGCGAATGGATGGGGTGGCGTTACGGGCGTATTTCTCCAGGTCCTGCTCACTCGCGCCGTCGTGAATCATGGTGCGCATCTGATCGTCGACCACGATCAGCTCGTAAATGCCTGAACGGCCACGATAACCGCTGCCGCCGTCCCTGCCGGGGCGATACAGGATCGGGGAGGGATCCTCGGGACGCAGGTTCAGAAGGCGCCGCTCGTACTCTCCGGCCTGAAAAGGTTGTTTGCTCTCCGGGCTGAGCACACGCACGAGGCGTTGCGCCAGCACGCCCACGAGGCTCGACGAGAGCAGGAAGGGCTCAATGCCCATGTCACGCAAGCGGGTGAGGGCGCCTGCCGCGGTGTTGGTATGCAGAGTTGACAGCACCATGTGACCGGTCAAGCTCGCCTGCACGGCGATCTGGGCCGTCTCCAGGTCACGGATTTCGCCGACCATCACCACGTCGGGATCCTGACGAAGGATGGCGCGCAGACCGCGCGCAAAGGTCATTTCGACCTTGCTGTTGACCTGTGTCTGGCCGATACCATCGATGTAATACTCGATCGGATCCTCGACCGTCATGATGTTGCGTGTGTTGTCGTTCAGGCGCTCGAGCCCCGCGTACAGCGTCGTCGTCTTGCCCGAGCCAGTGGGGCCGGTGACGAGCAGAATCCCGTGTGGCTTGTGGATCAGCTCGTCAATGAGCGCCTCGATCTGGGGAACCATGCCCAGCGCGCCCAGGTCGAGTCGGCCTGCCTGTTTGTCCAGGATACGCAGCACGACGCGCTCGCCGTGTCCGGAAGGGATGGTGGACACGCGAATGTCGACCGCGCGGCCCGCAATTCGCAGGCTGATACGGCCGTCCTGCGGCAGCCGCTTCTCGGCGATATCGAGCTTCGACATGACTTTGAGGCGCGACACGACCAACGGTGCGACGGCACGCTTCGATTGCAACACCTCGCGCAGTATTCCATCCACCCGGAAGCGCACGACGAGGCGATTCTCGAAGGGCTCGACGTGTATGTCCGAAGCATTCTCTCTGACAGCCTGCGTCAACACGGCATTGATCAGCCGGATGATGGGCGCATCGTCATCGCTGTCGAGCAGGTCGGCCTGCTCAGGCAGATCCTGCGCCAGGTGGGCAAGATCAGTCGTCTCATCGAGGCCCTCGACGGCCTGCATCGTATACGAGCCGCCTTCGTAGGCCAGCCGCAGCAGAGTGTCGAATTCCGCTTCCGGTACGCGCTGGAGCTTGAGTGGCACCCGCATGTAGCGGCGCACCTCGGCGATTGCCAGCGGCGTGGCGTTCTCTCGGCAGGCGCACTCAGCAACACCTTCCACGACCCGCTTCACGAGCACCCCGTGGCGCTTCGCGAAAGCGAATGATGGCCTGCGATCAACCGGTGTTGCCGCAGGTGCCTCGGCGACTGCGGCGTCGTTCACGGCTTGCCTCCCTCAGGTGGCGTCGTGGGGGGCGGAGGTGTCGTCGGCGGCATCAGTACCCCAGGCCGCTCAGTTGCATACGGCGGCTCACCTTCAGGGTGCGTTGTCGCGCCCTGCGGCGGTGTGTAACCACCCGGCGGTTGTGATGTGTCGGGCTTGGCCGGTGATTGCTGCTGCTTCTTTGCAGCAGCATCGGCTTCCGCCTGCTTCCTGGCGAGCTCCGCTCTTTCATCGGGCGATGCGCCGGCCGCGCCGCTGCCTGGCGGTGGCGGCGGCGGGGCTGGGGGCAGCAAGGGCTTCTTCACTCCGGGAACCAGGGGCAGCAGCTCGCGCCTGTTGTATTCGCGCTGCTGATCGATCATGTAGTTGTATTTCGAGTCAGTCTGGTACGCGGCCTGCGCGTCGTCGCGCAGGATCTTCGGCCGGATGAACATCATCAGGTTGTTCTTGGTGGCGCCGCCCGTGCGGGTCTTGAAGGCGAGACCGATCAGCGGAATGCTGCCGAGGAACGGCACCCGCGACTCGCCTTTCGACGATGAGTTCTGGATCAGGCCGCCGAGCACCACGATTCCACCGTCTTCGATCAGAACGTTGGTGGTGATCGTGCGCTTGTTGGTGGTGATGTCCACGTTGGATACGGGGGCACCGACACTGGAGCTCTCGATGGAGATCTTCATGACCACCGAGTTGCCCTCGGCGGCGATCGTGGGGGTCACTTTGAGAATGGTGCCCACTTCCTGGCGTTGCACAGTCTGGAACGGATTGGTCGCGCCGTTGGTCGCACCCGTATTGGTGAACGAGCCGGTGATGAAGGGGATTTCCTGCGCGACTTTGATCTCCGCCTCCTGGTTGTCCATCGTAATGGTGGACGGAGTCGCAATGACGTTGGTGTCCTGATCGTTGCGTATGGCCCGCAGCATCGCCGCGAAGTTCAGGCCACCGGCGGCCAGGCGTCCAAGGGCGATCGTCGTGCCGGCGGGAAGGCTGGCTGTCGTGCTGCCGCTCTGAATGGCGGCGACATTGCCGGCCAGGTCGACGATCGAAGAGCCTCCGACCTTGTCCACGAACGAGGCCGCCGGAACCGTGCCGTTGCCCCTGCTGAATTCCGCCCAGTTCACTCCCAGCTCAGCGGTCTTTTGCGCATTGACCTCGACGATGAGAGCTTCCACGAGCACCTGCCGGCGGCGGATATCGAGCTTGTCAACGATGCCCATGATGGCGCGCATGATTTTCGGCGGCGCCGTGATCACCAGCGCATTGTTCTGCGGGTCGGCCCAGACCATGGCATTCTTTTCAGCCTGCGCCTGGGGAGAGGCGCCTGCGGCGCCGCCGCCGCCCGCCCCGCCAGCCGCCTGCGCCACACCGGTGATCTGCTCCTTCAACTTGGGCGCGATTTTTTCCGCATCTGCGTACCGCAGGTAACGAACCTGCGTGTCGCCCCCTGCCTCGAGCGGTGTATCCAGATGCGCGATCAGGGCCCGGATTCGCAGCCGTTGGGATTGATCGCCGCCCACCAGCACGCTGTTGGATCGGTCATCCGCGACGACCTTGGCTGCCATGCCGCCTTCGGCCGCGGCCTGGCCCTGGTACAAAGCGTTTATGACGCGCACGATTTCCGCCGACGATGCGTTCTGCAGCGGGATGACTTCCACATCCTGATCGCCCACCTGGTCGATGCGGCGAATGATGCGGATGATGCGGTTCACGTTGTTGGCCCGATCCGAGATGATCAGGATGTTGGAAGCGGGGTAGGCCGCAAGCTGCCCGTACTGCGGGATCAGCGGGCGCAGAATGGGCACCAACTGCGCGGCGCTGACGTTCTTGACGTCGATGACCTGCGTCACGATCTCGTCGGAGGTCGAGCTGACATGGTCAGGCAGATCCACCGAAGGGATCTGGCGCGCATTCGCATCGGGAAGGATCTTGATGACCTGACCCGACTGAACGGCAATGAAGCCGTGCACCTGCAGGATGGCAAGATAGGCTTCATAGAACGCTGCCGGCGACATGGGTGTCGACGAGATCATCGTCACCTGGGCGCGCACGCGCGGATCGACGATGAAATTCTTTCCGGTTGCGGCCGCGACCGCTTCCGTGATCTGCGTAATGTCCGCGTCTTTGAAGTTCGGCGTGATACGCCCGGCTTGCTGTGCCGAGGCGATGGACACCATCGCGACCACCACCGGCGCGCAGCGGACCAAGAAACGAAAACAATTCACTAGAGATTCCCCCGAGGGCCGGCGACCGGCGCTACTGCGATGTATCAGGTTGTTCCGCGGGCGGCGGTGGCTGCGCCTGATCGGGCCCGGCGGCGCCGGGGCCGACCATACCTTCGGCTTCCTGCGCGACCTGCGCTATGTTCAACGTGAGATCCTGCTGCTGCCCGCTGCGCATGACTGTGATGTGTGCCTCACTGGAGGAACCGAGAGTGCGAAAGATTTCCTGTCCGCGCGCCGGGTCATCCAGTGGGGTCCCGTTGATGGCCATTACCAGATCCCCCGGCCGCAATCCCAATCGGGTGAACGCCTGCCGATTCCGGCCCGGGTACACCCGGTAGCCCTTCTGCTTGCCCTGCGCGAAGACCGGTTGCGGCCGCATGATGTCAGCCATCAGACCCGGATCATCACTGATGAGTTTCCGCATCCGGTCCATAACTGGCGTTTCCGTCTGCAATGCGCTCGTCGAAGGCGGTGCGGTACCGGGTTGCAACTGCCGCGGCAGCATCAGAGATTCGAGCGTGCCGTTGCGGTCGATGATCACCTTGTCGGTGAATACCTTACTGAGCTTCGCGCCGCCGGGTATGTTGTCTCCGACTGCATACACTTTCGCGCCCTGGGCATTCTGGCCGAGGATGGCCAGGCCGTTTTCGGGGTCGTCGTCGGCGATGATCCCAACCAGCACCAGCGGGAGACTGGTCTGCTGCGCATTCGCAGCGTCCTGCGCGGGTTGAGCAACTGGTGCGAAGCCGAACAGGTGCGCTTCAACAATAGCAGCCACGTCCACGCTTGCGGTACGGGACTGCATGGGCGCCGTGGGTGCGGTTTTCGGGGCACGGCTTGAACCGGCCACGTTCGTCACGATTACTGCTGCCTGCACCGCGAGGGCGAACGCCAGCACCCAGGTGGCGATGCGCGGCCCGTGCGTGAGCACGAGGGTGCGCCATTTGTCTGGCGGCGGCAGTCCTTCGAGCCAGGAAGCGGCATTCATGAGCTAAACGAGTCCTATCTAAGACGGGCAGCGACTTCAAAACGCAAGTGCGTCCTTGCAAACATCGGCGCCGCGATGCAGCCTTGCGAACAAGCGCCATCGCAATCATACGGGGCTGTTGAGCACGCTCTCAAGCAATTGTTTCTGTTGAGCAAACCACGACCATTCATGACAGGCTTGTGTTGCCGTTTGGCGACCCATATAAAGACGTAATGCCCGATCCGCATCCCGCTCGTCCCGACACCGGCGTAGTCGTCGAGGAGTCGCGGCCGCAAGTCAAACAGCCACCGCTGTACCAGGTCGTCTTGCTGAACGACGACTACACCCCCATGGAGTTTGTGGTGGATGTGCTGGAAAAGTTCTTCAGCCTGAACCGGCCCACGGCCACTCGCATCATGCTCGAGGTACATACCAAGGGTAAGGGCGTGTGTGGGGTCTTCACTTACGAGATTGCAGAAACTAAGGTGGCACAGGTGACCACGTATGCACGCGATCACCAGCATCCGCTGATGTGCACACTGGAAGAAGCCTAGCGGCAAACGCCTTGGCGCGTGGCCGCAATGGAACATAGACGAGAGGTCCGAAGAAAGTGCTTTCAAACGAGCTTGAATACTGCCTCAACGATGCGTTCCATCAGGCGCGCGAGGCACGTCACGAATATCTGACCGTCGAGCACCTGCTGCTGGCGATCCTGGATACGCCCAAAGTGCGCGAGATCCTGCGCGCGTGCGGCGCCGATCTGGGCAAGTTGAAGCAGGAGCTCAAGGAACACATCGATCAATCGACTCCGCGGCTCGAGGAGGGTGAAGAGCGCGAAGTGCAGCCGACGCTGGGCTTCCAACGCGTCTTGCAACGAGCGGTGTTCCATGTGCAGTCGAGCGGCAAGAAGGAAGTGGGCGTCGCGAATGTGCTGGTCGCGATCTTCAGCGAGAAGCAGAGCCACGCTGTGTTCCTGCTGAATCGTCAGCATGTGACACGCCTCGACGTAGTCAACTACATCTCCCATGGCCTGTCGAAAATCGCCGAGGAGAAGACCACGGACAAGGAAGATGCCCAGGCTGATGGCGAGCGCGACCCCGAGGGTGGCAGTGCTCTGGAAAAATACACCAGCAATCTGAACCGCCTGGCCCAGGAAGGGCGCATCGATCCACTGATCGGACGCAAGCTCGAAGTCGAGCGCACGATCGAGATCCTGTGCCGCCGGCGCAAGAACAATCCGCTGTACGTGGGTGAAGCCGGCGTCGGCAAGACCGCGATTGCGGAAGGCCTGGCGCGTCTGATCGTCGAGGGGAAGGTGCCGGAGGTCCTCTCGGATTGCACTATTTACGCGCTGGACATGGGCGCGCTGATCGCGGGCACCAAGTACCGTGGTGATTTCGAAAAGCGCTTGAAGGGCGTGATCACCGAGCTCAAGAAGCAGCCTGGCGCCATCCTCTTCATTGATGAGATTCACACGGTCATTGGCGCGGGCGCTGCATCGGGTGGCGTGATGGACGCCTCGAACCTCATCAAGCCCGTGCTGACCAACGGCGAGATCCGTTGCATCGGCTCGACCACTTATCAGGAATACCGGGGCATTTTCGAGAAAGACCATGCTCTGGCGCGGCGTTTCCAGAAAATCGATGTCGTGGAGCCCTCGGTTGCCGAGACCGTCGAGATCCTCATGGGTCTGAAGCCCCGCTTCGAAGAGCATCACGGCATCACTTACGCGAACGATGCATTGAAAGCTGCGGCGGAGCTGGCTGCGCGTCACATCAACGAGCGGCATCTGCCCGACAAGGCGATCGACGTTGTTGACGAAGCGGGTGCGCGGCAGCGTCTGAAGCCAATCGCGGAACGCGAGCCGGTCGTAGAAGTCCGGCACATCGAGGATATCGTCGCCCGCATGGCGCGCATTCCGCCGAAGAGCGTGTCGACCTCCGATCGTGAAGTACTGCGCAACCTCGAGCGTAACCTGAAGCTCGTGATTTTCGGGCAGGACAAGGCGATCGAGTCCCTGGCGGCATCCATCAAGATGGCGCGCTCGGGATTGGGCGATCAGCGCAAGCCGGTGGGCAGCTTCCTGTTCGCAGGTCCTACGGGCGTCGGCAAAACCGAGGTCACGCGGCAGCTGGCGATCGCAATGGGAGTGGAGTTCCTGCGCTTCGACATGTCGGAGTACATGGAGCGGCACACGGTCTCGCGCCTGATTGGTGCTCCCCCGGGCTATGTGGGTTTCGACCAGGGCGGATTGCTGACTGAGGCGATTACCAAGCACCCGCACTGCGTGCTGCTGCTCGATGAAGTGGAGAAGGCTCACCCGGACGTGTTCAACCTGCTGCTGCAGGTCATGGACCACGGCACCCTGACCGATAACAACGGCCGCAAAGCGGATTTCCGCCACGTCATCATTGTGATGACTACGAATGCGGGAGCGCAGGAAATGAGTCGTCCGGCCATTGGCTTTACCAACGCGGACAACACCAGCGACGGCATGGAAGCGATCCGCAGGATCTTCACGCCGGAGTTCCGCAACCGCCTGGATGCGGTGATCCAGTTCGCTTCACTCGACCCGATTACGATCGAGCGCGTGGTGGACAAGCTGATCGTGGAAGTGGAGATGCAGCTCGAGGCGAAGGGCGTGAACATCACGCTGGACGACGCAGCTCGGCGCTGGATAGCCGAGAAGGGCTACGACCCGAAGATGGGTGCACGCCCGATGGCACGGCTCATTCAGGAGTTCATCAAGCGTCCGCTCGCCGAGGAGCTGCTGTTCGGCAAGCTCGTAGGCGGTGGCTCCGTAACCGTATCCGTCAGCGAAGACGGCACGAAGCTGAAACTGGATAGCACCCCGACGCAACTACCCGAGGTCACGGCCTGATCGTTACGGGCACGGGAGTTTCTTCTCGGCGCGCAGCGCCGCTACTCTTCGCGGGTCGCCTTTTGGGCGATCCCGCTAAGGCGTGGGGCGCAGCCCCTGATAAGCGCGTTAGCGCCCGCGATAAATGATTCGACCCTTCGTCAGATCGTACGGGGTCATTTCCACGGTCACGGCATCACCTGTGAGGATGCGGATGTAGTTTTTCCGCATTTTCCCTGAGATATGCGCGGTCACCACGTGACCATTCTTGAGTTTCACGCGGAACGTCGTGTTCGGCAGGGTCTCTACGACCTCGCCTTCCATCTGCAGTGCATCTTCCTTAGACATACGGCCTTTATCGACTTGAGGGGCGCGAATTCTGCATAAACGTGGAGGGCAATGCAATTTTGCCGACGCAAGTGGGCGGCAAGACCTCAGCGGGCGAGTGCGCGCGGGCCCAATTCGATGTGCTCGCGCAACAGTGACTGGAACTGGGCCCGCGCGATTGCTCGGGCACCTAAGCTTTCCAGATGACGCGTAGGGAGCTGGCAGTCGATCACTGCAATCGCATTGCGATGGCAGATCTCGACGAGATGGGCCAGAGCCACCTTTGACGCATCGCGCTCCCGGCTGAACATGGATTCGCCAAAAAAGATGCTGCCCATCCTCACGCCGTACAGGCCACCAGCCAACATGCCATTGCGGTAAGCCTCGATGCTGTGCGCGTAGTGGAGGCGATGCAGGTGCAGGTACGCGTTGCGCATCTCCGCGGTGATCCACGTACCGATGCTGTGCGACCTGGGCGCGGCACAACTGTCGATGACTGCCTCGAAGTCGCGATCAACCTCAACTGAAAAGCCACCGTTGCGCAGAGTTTTACTCAGGCTGCGCGTGCACCTGAATTCTTCCGGAAAGAGCACTGCGCGCGGATCGGGCGACCACCAAAGGACAGGTTGTCCCGGGGAATACCAAGGGAAAATTCCGCGTTGATATGCGGCCAACAAACGCGCGGGCGACAAGTCACCGCCGGCAGCAAGCAGTCCCGCAGGGTCATCCAACGCCTGATCCGGTGGGGGGAAACAATCCGGAGCATCCTGAGGCGAAAGCCACGTGATGGATTTCACGCGTTGTCCTCGCCAATCGAATTCCGTTTGAAAGGTACGTGTGCCTGGACTTCTTCGGCGTAGGCGTCGATTGAAGCGCCTTCGCGTTCCAGATAGTCCTCGATGGCAGCGCGAAAACGCCGATTGGCGATGAAATGCGCCGACCAGGTGAGCGTAGGTTCGAAGCCGCGGCTGACTTTGTGCTCACCCTGGGTTCCGGGCTCGAATCGCGCCACCTGGTGCTCGATGCAGAACTCGATTCCCTGGTGATAGCACGCCTCGAAGTGCAGGCTGTTGTAGTCGGCCGCGGATCCCCAGTAGCGGCCGAACAAGGCTTCCTTGGACCAGAAGAATATTGCGGCAGCGACCGGCTCTCCCGCGCGTAGCGCCAGCTTCACCATCAGAGACTCGCCCATGGTCCGCGCCGCTTCGCTGAAGAATGCTCTCGTCAGATACGGCTCGTGCCCATGCCGAAGAAACGTGTCGCGATGAAACGCATACACGCAATCGAGAGTCCGCTCGTCGAGCTCCGCGCCCATTCGTGTCTCGAAGACGATGCCTGCCTCCGCAACGCGCCGGCGTTCACGTTTGGCTTTCTTGCGTTTGTCAGCGGTGAACGTCTGGAGGTAGTCATCGAAGCTTGGATAACCGTGGTTGGTCCAGTGAAACTGACAGTCGCGGCGGATCAACCAGCCAGCCTGTTGACACGCCAGGTGAGCTGGCTCATCGAGAAACAACGCGTGCACGGACGAGAGGCCATGGCTCGAGGTGTACGCCTCGATGTCGGCGAGCAGCCGACGTGCAATAGAGGAACGGTCCAGATCCGCGCGCACCAGTAGCCTCGGACCAGTCGCGGGAGTGAAGGGCACTGCGACCGTCAGCTTGGGGTAATAGCGGCTTCCAAAGCGAGAGTAGGCCTGCGCCCAGGCGAAGTCGAATACGAATTCACCGTAGGAGTGCGTCTTGCGAAATGCGGGCACCGCCGCTGCCAGTCCCTCGCTGTCGCGCAGCGTGAAGTAGCACGGATCCCAGCCGGTTTGAATGCCGATGCAGCCAGTGTGTTCGAGAGCTGCGAAGAACTCGTGACGTAGAAAGGGGTTACGGTCGCCGCCCAGCGCGTTCCAGTCGCGCGCATTCAGCTCATCGATGCTCTTGTGTACGGTGCCGCGCATTAGGCTCCACGCAGATCGAGCATCTCCAGATACTTGTCGGCATCGAGGGCAGCCATGCAGCCCGCGCCGGCGGAGGTGATGGCCTGCCGGTATACATGGTCGGCTACGTCACCCGCTGCGAATACACCCGGAACGCTGGTGGCGGTGGCATCGCCGTCGGTACCGCTTTTGACCTTGATATACCCATCGCGCATCTGCAACTGACCCGTGAAAATGCCCGTGTTGGGTGTATGTCCGATCGCGATGAACAGGCCCGTGACCTCGAGCTCACGTGGTTTGTGCCCCTCGACGGAGCGCAATCGCACACCGTTCACCCCATGCTGATCACCCAGCACCTCGTCCACGGTGTGATTCCAGACAACGGACATCTTGCCGCTCTCGACTTCCCGGAAGAGCCTCTCCTGCAGGATCTTCTCGGCACGCAACCGATCCCGCCGATGGATCAGAGTGACATGCTTGGCAATATGCGAAAGGTACAAGGCCTCTTCGACCGCAGTGTTGCCGCCGCCGGTGACCGCAACCTTCTGGCCCTTGAAAAAGAACCCGTCGCAGGTGGCGCAAGCCGAAACGCCACGGCCACGGTACTTTTCCTCGGAGGGCAGTCCCAGGTACCGGGCGGTCGCTCCAGTGGCGATGATCAGCGCATCGCAGGTGTAATGGTGGCTATCGCCCCTCAGCTTGAAGGGCCTGACACCCAGATCGACGCTCTGCACGTGGTCATTGACGATCTGGGTGGAAAATCGCTCAGCGTGGCGGCGCATCCTCTCCATGAGCCCCGGTCCCTGCAGTCCCTCCACGTCGCCGGGCCAATTGTCGACTTCCGTGGTGGTCATCAGCTGACCACCCTGTTCGACGCCAGTAATGAGCACGGGAGAGCGGTTCGCACGCGCGGCGTACACGGCCGCACTGTATCCAGCGGGCCCGGAGCCAATGATGATCAGTTTGTGGTGCCGTGCCGTCATTTAGTCCTATCTCATTGATTCAAGTGGGCCATGGTAGCAAGCCCGTCAAGCGCCTAGCTGTCCTCCCATGGGAGGAGTCCCCAGGCACTATAATGGCTGCTGCTCGTATTTTTGCCAGATGGAGCCGTCAGGATTGGCCGACACGACCGCGCAGGCGCGCAATTCATTCCGATTTACATCGGCCGTTGCCCGTGGGTTGCGCGAGAGCGCGATCATCGCTCTTGGCGTAGTGGCGCTGGTGGTGTTCACCGCACTGGTGACCTATAGCCCGGATGATCCGGGGTTTTCCTTCACGGGAAACTCATCCGTCGTGCACAACCGGATCGGGCCTATCGGCGCATGGGTGGCCGATGTGCTGTTCTTTCTGTTCGGCCGGCCCGCTTTCCTGTTTCCGGTGATGCTGGCTGGGGCCTGCTGGCTGCTGTTCCGACGCGACAAGACGGAGCAGACCTCCAAGCTGAATACCGCCGTGCGCATCGCGGGCTTCGTTCTCGTGCTCGTGACCAGCTGTGGTCTAGTGACGCTGCACTGGGACGCCGGCTCACTCCGCCAAACAGCGGGTGGAGTGGTGGGAAGCCTCGTCGGTAGGGGGCTGGCGTCCGGGCTCGATTTTCTGGGAGCAACGCTGCTGATGATTGCGGCCTGGATGGCGGGACTGTCACTCGCATTTCACGTGTCCTGGTTCACGATCATGGACCGCATTGGAGCCGCTGTTTGGGACGGCCTCTCATGGCTGCGCACCCGCTCGGCCACCAAGAAGGACGCAGCCGAGGGACGCGAGCGAAAACAGGCGCGCAAGGAAGCCGCGAAAACCGAGCAGAAGAAAACTGGTGCGCGGACGCCGACACGCATTGAGCCTCCGACGCCGATCGTCCAGAAGAGTGAGCGGGTCGAAAAGGAACGTCAGGTCGAGCTGTTTGCGCCTATGAAGGCCAACGAGCTGCCGCCCCTCAACCTGCTGGATGATCCGCCGCCACACGAGCCCGCCTATTCCGCGGAGGCGCTGGAGGCGTTGTCACGCCTGGTGGAGATGAAGCTCAAGGATTTCGGAATCGAAGCCGAAGTGGTTGCGGTTCAACCGGGGCCCGTGGTTACGCGGTTCGAGCTGCGGCCGGCACCCGGTGTGAAGGCGAGTCAGATTACGAGTCTGCAGAAGGATCTGGCACGCGCCCTGTCGGTGCTGAGCGTTCGCGTCCAGGAGGTCATCCCGGGAAAGAGCGTGATGGGCCTCGAGATCGCGAACGAGAAGCGCGAGGTCGTGACGCTTGGCGAGATCTTACGTTCCAAGGCGTATGACGAGACTAATTCTCCCATCGCACTGGCACTCGGCAAAGACATTGGTGGGCAGCCGATGGTTGCCGACCTGGCGCGCATGCCGCATCTGCTGATCGCCGGCACCACGGGCTCGGGCAAGTCCGTCGGCATCAATGCGATGGTGCTGTCGCTGCTTTATAAGTCTACCGCAGAGCACGTGCGGTTGATCATGATCGATCCGAAGATGCTGGAGCTCTCAGTGTACGAGGGCATCCCCCATCTGCTTGCGCCCGTGGTAACCGACATGAAGCAGGCAGCGAATGCGCTGCGTTGGTCAGTTGCAGAGATGGAGCGTCGCTACCAGCTCATGGCAGCCCTTGGCGTGCGCAACATCGCCGGTTTCAACCGTAAGGTGAAGGAGGCCAGCGATGAGGGCAAGCCGATCCGCGATCCGGTGATGACGCTCAAGGCCTCCAATGATCCGACGTTCGATCAGAGCACGATCCCGAATCTGACGCCGCTGCCCTACATCGTCGTGGTCATCGACGAGCTGGCCGATCTCATGATGATCGTCGGCAAAAAGGTGGAAGAGCTCATTGCACGACTCGCCCAGAAGGCGCGTGCATCGGGTATCCACCTGGTCCTGGCGACGCAACGCCCCTCGGTGGACGTGATTACGGGTTTGATCAAGGCCAACATTCCGTGCCGCATAGCCTTTCAGGTGTCGGCCAAAGTCGATTCGCGCACCATCCTGGATCAGATGGGAGCGGAAACCCTGCTGGGACACGGCGACATGCTCTACCTGCCCTCCGGCACGTCGATGCCCACACGAGTTCACGGCGCGTTTGTCTCGGACGCGGAAGTGCATCGGGTGGTCGAGGTACTCAAGAAGTCAACTCCGCCTGACTACATCGATGAGGTTCTGTCCGGACCGAAGACGCCGATTCCGGGCTTCCCGGCGGAAGAGGGAGAGGGCGGTGCGCCCGCAGATCCGGAAGCGGATGAGCTGTACGATGAGGCCGTCAGGATTGTTACGACCGAGCGCAAACCCTCCATCTCGTACGTTCAACGTCGACTGAAGATCGGTTACAACCGCGCCGCGCGGCTGCTCGAGGCGATGGAGAACGCGGGACTGGTCGGTCCGCTGCAATCCAACGGTGCTCGCGAAGTGCTCGTACCGGCTCCTTCGGAAGGATGATTTCATAATGGCGAAGCTGCTACTGGCCGTCCTCGCGATGGTCGCGGTGCTGCCGGCTGCTTTCGCTGCCGACGCAACGCCGCTCGACAGCTTTCTCGATGACATGAATACGTTGCGGGCAACATTCCTGCAGACGCTCGTCGATGCGCACGGCAAGCAGATAGATCGCTCGAACGGCACGCTGATCGTAGTTCGTCCCGGGAAGTTTCGTTGGGACATACATTCGCAGGGGAGCGGGGCAGGCTCGGGCGCCAACGCAGGCACGGGGTCGGGCGCGGCCAACGGGGCCGGGCCGGGCGCCGGCGGTCCGTCAGGCGCCGGAGGTCAGTTGATGGTCGCCGACGGACGCAACCTCTGGTTCCTGGATCGTGATCTGCAACAGGTTACCGTCAAGCCAGCCGATGCCGCCCTGTCTGCGACGCCGGCGATGTTGTTGTCCGGCACCGTTGATGTGCGCAAGAACTTTACGATCACGCCTGCCCCCAAGCGGGACGGACTGGATTGGGTCATGGTCGAGCCGCGGGGCAGCGAGGCGGATTTCCGCCGTGCGCTGCTGGGCTTTGCCGGCAAAGCGCTCAAGCGGATGATCCTGGAGGACAAGCTCGGTCAGACCGCCACCGTGATGTTCGATCATATCGAACGCAATGGTCGCGTCGCGCCCGAAGAAGTTAGCTTCACGCCCCCGCCGGACGTGGACGTCATCGGAACACCAGGAAAATGAGCCCGCCGGGCGGCCGTGAGCCTCTGCGGCCGCTCGCCGACCGTATGCGTCCACGCTCTCTGGACGAGTTTGTCGGCCAGAGTCACGTATTAGGTCCGGGCAAGCCGCTGCGCCAGGCGATCGAAGGCGGCCAGCTTCACTCGATGATTCTCTGGGGCCCGCCAGGAACCGGCAAGACAACGCTGGCGCGGTTGATTGCGCAGCGTGCGGATGCCCACTTCATTGCACTGTCCGCTGTCATGGCGGGTGTGAAAGACATTCGCGCGGCCGTCGAGACCGCGCGTGCCGCTCGTGAGAGCAGCGGCAAGCCGACACTGCTGTTTCTGGATGAGGTGCACCGGTTCAACAAGACGCAGCAGGATACGTTTCTGCCGTTTCTCGAGGACGGCACCCTGATATTTGTCGGTGCCACGACGGAGAATCCATCCTTCGAAGTCGTCAGCGCGTTGTTGTCGCGCGCCCGCGTTTACGTATTGAAGTCGCTTTCCGTGGAAGACATTGTGGCTTTGCTGCGTGCCGCGCTGGCGGACGAGCGCAGAGGTCTTGGCAAAGAACATATCACCGCCGAGCCGGATGCCCTGGACCTCATAGCGCGCGCCGCTGACGGGGATGCACGGCGCGGACTGAACATGTTGGAGCTTGCGGCAAGTCTGGCCGAAGCCTCGGCCGGCTCGCACTCTTTGACGCTCGCCATCGCTCAGGAAGTGGCGAGCGGCAGCCGGCGCCGGTTCGACAAGGGCGGGGATCAGTTTTACGACCAGATATCGGCGCTGCATAAGGCCGTTCGCGGCAGTGATCCGGATGGGGCGCTGTATTGGTTGTGCCGGATGCTGGATGGGGGCTGTGATCCATCGTACGTCGCCAGGCGAGTGGTTCGCATGGCGATGGAGGATGTCGGCCTTGCGGACCCGCGCGCGTTCGCTCTGACCTTGGACGCGTGGGAGGCTTACGATCGGCTTGGAAGTCCCGAAGGCGAGCTCGCTATTGCCAATGCGGTCGTCTACCTTGCGTGCGTGCCCAAGAGCAATGCTGTTTACGTTGCGATGGGCGAGGCCATGGAAGATGTGGAACGATTCGGTACTCTGGACGTGCCGCTTCGCTTTCGAAACGCCCCGACCCGGTTGATGAAGGGTCTTGGATACGGGCGAGACTACCGATATGCGCATGATGAGCCGGACGCGTACGTATCTGGCGAGCGCTATCTGCCGGACGAGATGCCTGATCGGCGATACTACCGTCCGGTACCCCGTGGGCTGGAGCTGAAGATAGGTGAGGCACTGGCACGTATGCGGGACAAGGACAGGAAGTGAATTTCCCCGAGGGCTTCCGCCCCGGGGCTTACTCGTGAGAATCGATTGTGATTGACCCCAAGCTGCTGCGCTCAGATCCCGAGGCCGTCGCCCGCAACATGGCGCGCCGCGGCATGGTCCTTGACGTGGAGGCTCTGCGAGCCCTCGAAGAGAAGCGCAAGCCCTGGCAGGTGGAGGCTGATCGCCTGCGTTCGGAGCGCAATGCCAATGCCAAGGCCGTCGGAATGGCGAAGGGACAGGGTCAGGATGCCACCGCCCTGATCGCCAAGGGTGAGGCCCTGACCCGGGATCTCGCCAAGGCCGAGCAGGCTCTCACCGCGGTCCAGGAAGAGCTCGAGCAATGGCAGTTGAGTCTGCCGAACCTGGTGCACGAGTCCGTACCGGACGGCGAGGACGAGAAAGCCAACGTTGAGGTGCGCCGCTGGGGGCACCCACGGGCATTCGATTTCCAGCCGCTCGATCACATCGCCATCGGCGAGAAGCTCGGCGGCCTGGATTTCGAAGCGGCCACGAGGATGTCCGGCGCGCGGTTCGTAGTGATGCGCGCGCAGGTAGCGCGGCTTCATCGTGCGTTGGCGCAGTTCATGCTCGATCTGCATACGCGCGAGCACGGCTACACCGAAGTGTATGTGCCGTATCTGGTGCAGCCCCAGGCGCTGTATGGTACAGGGCAACTGCCGAAGTTCGAGCAGGACCTGTTCGCAGTGAAGGGCGAGCAGAACTTCTATCTCATCCCCACGGCCGAAGTGCCCGTGACCAACCTCGTGCGTGAGCAGATCCTGGCGGCCGAAGAGCTGCCACTGAAGTTTGTCTGCCACACGCCGTGTTTCCGGTCCGAGGCGGGAGCCGCCGGCAAGGACACTCGCGGCATGATCCGCAACCACCAGTTCGACAAGGTGGAGCTCGTACACATCGTGAAGCCTGCCTCCTCCTACGAGGCGCTGGAAGAGCTGAGCTCAAACGCGGAAACGGTGTTGAAGCGCCTGGAGCTTCCCTATCGCACGGTGGCGCTCAGCGCGGGCGATATGGGGCGTAACAGCTCGAAGACCTATGATCTGGAAGTCTGGTTGCCGGCCCAGGGCCTCTACCGCGAAATATCCTCCTGCAGCAACGTGGAGGCGTTCCAGGCGCGGCGCATGCAGACGCGCTGGCGTAATCCTGAGACCGGCAAACCCGAGCCGGTACATACGTTGAACGGTTCGGGCCTTGCCGTTGGGCGTACGCTCGTGGCCGTTCTGGAGAACTACCAGAACGCCGACGGCTCCGTGAACGTGCCGTCGGCGCTGATTTCGTACATGGGCGGGGTCGCTAAGCTAATGCCTACGAAGTAACGTCGAGGGTCACTGTTTTGAGATCGACCGAGTTGGGTCCCACCATGATCTCAAATGCACCCGGCTCCACGACGTGCTTCATATGCTCGTCCCACATTGCGAACGCCTCGCTATCCAGTGTGAATTGAACCGTGGTGCCCTGGCCCGGCGCGAGCCTCACGCGCCGGAATCCCTTCAGCTCCTTGACGGGGCGTGTTACGGAACTCACGACGTCATGCACATAGAGCTGTATCACTTCGTCTCCAGCCACTTTGCCGCTGTTGCGCACATCCACTGACACCGTTACGGTTTGATCCGCTTTGATCCGCGCGGCTGACAAATGCGGCGCGCTGATCTCGAACGTCGTGTAGGACAGGCCGAATCCGAACGGGAACAGGGGTTCCTTGGAATCGAACAGGTAGCCGCGGTGGGCGCTGGGTTTCTGGTTGTAGAAGAGCGGCAGCTGTGCGATCGAGCGCGCAATGGTCAGCGGCAGCTTGCCACCCGGATTGGCATCACCGAACAGAATATCGGCGACTGCGGTGCCGCCCTCCTGACCCGGGTACCAGGCCTCCACCACGGCGTTGGCCTGCCCAACCACCGCGGGGATGGACAAGGGCGCGCCGTTGATGAGCAGCACCACCACCGGCTTGCCGAGGCCGAACAGGGCCTGGGCCAGCTCATCCTGCTGCGCGATCAAACCGAGGTTGGCGCGATCGCCGAGATGTGTTTTATCCCAGCCTTCGCGGCTCGTTGCGCTGCTGCCACCGATGACCAGAACAATTTCATCCGCGCCCTGGGCAAGGCTGAGCGCCTCCTTGATTCTCGCGAGGTTGTCTTCGCGCCTGGCCAGTACGACTTCGTCGGAGTACCAATTGCCCTTTGCCGTGATCCGTACACCCTCTGCGCTCACGATGCGCACGCGATTTCCAACCTTGGCCCTGATGCCGTCCAGAACGCTTACCGTGTGAGAGGGGACGTTGGAATAGCCTCCGAGATCCACGGTGGCCGCATTAGGCCCAATGACAGCGAGGGTTTTCAGACCCGCTGCGCGTAAGGGCAGAGTACCGTCATTCTTGAGGAGTACCATCGTCTCGCGCGCAGCCTCTTCAGCGACGTTGCGCGCTTCGGCATTGTTTGTAATGGTTTGCGCGTAACGGGCATCGGCGTAGGGTTTCTCAAACAGGCCCGCGAGGAATTTCATGCGCAGCATGCGGCGGACCGCAGCGTCGATTTGCGCTTGAGTGACGAGTCCGGCGGCGAGGGCGTCGGGTAATTTGGCGTAGGCCTCGCCATCCGGCAGATCGAAATCCACCCCGGCCTGCAGTGCTCGTACGGCCGCGTGCAACAGATCAGGCTCCACGTGGTGCAATCTCTGGAGTTGCTCGACCCCTTCATAGTCGCTGACGACGGCTCCGGTGAACCCCATCTCGCCACGCAGAATGTCATGCAAGAGCCACTGGTTGGCGTGCGACGGAATACCGTCGATCTCGTTGTACGAGGCCATGACATTCAACGCATGCGCCGAGTGGATTGCCGCCGCAAAAGGCGGGAAAAACACTTCGCGCAGCGTCCGTTCCGCGAGGCTGGCCGGACCGACGTTGGTACCGCCCTCGGGTTGGCCATGGCCTGTCATGTGTTTGAGAGTGGCAAACACCTTGCCGTCAGCCAGGGGCAGGGAGTCGCCCTGAAATCCACGCACCGCGGCGATTCCCAGCTGGCCCACGAGATAGGGGTCCTCGCCGTAAGTTTCCTCGATCCGTCCCCAGCGCGGGTCGCGTGCGACGTCAACGACGGGTGCCAGCACCACTTGCACGCCACGCGCGCGGATTTCCCGCCCGGTAATCGCGAAAACGCGAGTCAACAACTCGGGGTCCCACGAGCTCGCGAGCGCAATCGCCTGCGGAAAGCTGGTGGCATCCCGCGCGGCATAGCCATGCAATCCTTCCTCGTGAAACAGCGTGGGAATCCCCAACCGCGTCTGTTTCACAGCGTAGTGCTGAATCGCATTCACCAGCGCAACAGTCTCGCGGGCGTTGCGGAACGGCTGTTCGAGCGGATTGCTGCCGGCGCCCCGCAGGTCACTCGGCCGCGTGAGATGGCCGATGCCGGCAGGGAACACCTGGTGCGCCTTTGCGGCGTCAAAGTCGTTGGTAGGACTCAAGATCTCCTGCTTGCGATTCCAGACCGCAGTGATTTGAGCGATTTTCTCCTCGAGAGTCATGCGCGCGAGCAGGTCTTCCACCCGCTGCTCCACCGGGGCGGAGGAATCGAGATAGAGGGGTGATTTTCCCAGGGCGGCCACCGAAAATAGCCCTGTGGTTCCCAACAGTGCGGCGAGCGCCGCCTGGACAGCCCGTACCCTCATCGGCAAATCCCCCTCGTGTATATCCGGCACGGCGCGCTAGTGCGCCGGCGTAAATTGGTAGCGCTATCATAACTTGCGCGGCAGGGTGTTGCGACCCTTAGCATTACTGGCACGTTTGTGGCGAATTGCCGGGCACGTAGGGGAAACACAACGCTTCGTAGTATTGGAGGTCGTGCTCCGGAGGCTCGTAACCGGCAGGCAGCGGCCGATGGGAGAATGTCTGGAAATACGCGATGCTCGCGTCGCGCCACCACTTGGCCTCTTTTTCCTGAATGCCGAGGAATGCGCTCACCTGCGCGTAGCGCTCGGGATCAACGAACGGCGCAAGCCCGGCCCACGTCTGGCGTATCGCGGCAACGGTCTGAACGCCATGCGAGTAGTGGATCACGAGCTCATCCCACAACGTGCGCCCCGAGGCGAGCCGATAGTCCCAGGGAACGTGATGAAACCAGAGCAGATACTGCTGCGGTACGCGTTTGAGATCCGCAAACTGCCGCGCCAGCTGGGGCGCATATTGGGCGACCGCGTTGCTGCCAGTGGCGGTCCGATCGAACCCGATGCCCTGGGCATCGGTGCGGTTGAAGTACACGGACGTCCAGTCGGCGCGCGCGCCGCCGCTGACCCAGGGTCCCGGGCCATAGTGACCATGTCGTGACATCTGGTGATGCAGCCCCAGCGGCGTCATGTAATCAACCGCCGCCTCGCGCGATTCCATCATCATCGCCTGCACCGGCAGGACAAACGCGGGGTCATTAGAGAACGTCATTTTCAACCATTCGGCGGCAATGTCCGCCGCGGACAGCGTCGGATCCCACGCCAGGCGGCCGAAGGCATACCAGTTGGCCTGATCGAAGTGCGAGCCGGTCCAATTGCGGTCGGAGCCGACATTGGCAACGCCCGCCATACCTGTGGTGCGCGGATCCTGGCCGAACAATGAGCCATCAATGACCTTCGCAACCGTGGAATGACTGCCCTTGGCGTAGGTGTCGGACCGAAGCGTCTCCTCGAAGAGCGGACCGAGATACACCAGGTGTGTTGCGAATCCGAGGTACTCCTTCGTGATCTGCACTTCCAGCATCAACGGGGTCCGCGGCATCGCTCCGAAGAGGGGATGGAAGGGCTCCCGCGGTTGGAAATCGATCGGACCGTTCTTCACCTGCAGGACGACATTGTCCCGGAACCTCCCGTCCAGGGGCACGAATTCCGCGTAAGCCTGTTTGGCGCGGTCATCGGGTTGGTTCTGCGAGTACACGAATGCACGCCACATGATGATGCCGCCATGGGGTGCAACGGCCTGCGCCAGCATGTTGGCCCCATCGGCATGCGTACGGGCGTAGTCCTGCGGGCCGGGCTGACCCTCGGAGTTGGCTTTGACCAGAAAACCGCCGAAGTCCGGGATCAGTGCATAGATCTCGTCCGCCTTCGCGCGCCACCAGGCACGCACGGTTGGATCGAGTGGGTCGGCCGTCTTGAGACCCCCCGACTCGATTGGCGCACTGAAGCGCGCCGTCACGTAGATGCGTAGACCATATGGCCGCAAGACATTGGCGAGGGCGGCATATTTTTCCAGATAGGGCCGGGTGAGGCCGAGCGGACTGGCGTTGACGTTGGTGGGAACGGTGCCGTTGATACCCAGCGAAGCGCAGGCGCGTGCGTAGTCAGTGTAGCGAGGATCCAGGTAATCCGGCAGCTTGTGCCAATCCCAGATGGACTCGCCCGCATAGCCGCGCTCCACCGTTCGATCGAGATTGTCCCAATGGTCGAGGATCCGGCGCTGGATATGGGGCACGGACAGCAGATCGAGATGCTCGAGCGGTTGATGTGTCTGCAGCAATCTCAGGAAGTGAAAGCTACCGTAAAGGACTCCAATGTCGGTATTGGCTGCAATCACGGTGACCCGGTGACCTTCATAGGTGAGACTGCGGAGCAGATATCCCTCGTTGCCGGTCCGCTGCAGGCCGCCGACACCCCCCGCCAGGGCGCCCCCGTTCAACTTCAGGTTGGCAATCAGTGTCGAGGAGGCGGGTGTGCCGAAAATGATGCTGCCGTCCCGGGTCGGTTGCGCGGCGACGGGCAGTTCCGTCTGTAGTAGTCCAGCCAAGCCGCGCGTCAGCTCCGCTTGCGCAATGCTCAAAGTCGCAGACGGTGTACCCGGCACGAGCTCGCGTGCCGCCTGTATCCCAGCGTTGAGCCATTTGCCGCTCAGCGGCCGATAGCGAAGCCACAGATCGTAACCATCTTCCGCGCGCACTCCGGCAGCCGCGAGCATCAACGCCGCCAGCAGCAGCCTCGAGAGTAGTTTCATGGGCGGAATGGTAACGCTACCATACGGAGCATTCCAGCGGTGACGGCCGATGTTGTTTGAGTCCGGTTGCTGCTGCCACCGGCCCGGCGAGCGGCCGGCTGAGCATCACATCGGGTACAGGGTGACAGTCAAAAAGGGCGCGTAACAGGGCGAAAGCGTTCAGACGGTTCAATGCGCAGGGGAGCCTCCATTGCATCCGGCATCCGCTTTGAGGCACATTCGTAAGTGGTCCCGCCCCCAATGCATTACAGAACGATTACAGCGGGTCCGTACATTGCTAAATTAGTGGCCTGGGCAAATGCCTGCGGGACGGGTGCAACGAGGGCGAGCAGGCGAACGCCTGCGCAGAGGGGTGCAAGGCATGCCTTGCACGGGAGTTCCCGCGAGGGGACGCCCAGGGCCGAAGGCGAGCAGGCGAACGCCTGCGCAGACGGAGGGAGAACAGCGGTGAATGCAGTCGAAGACTGTGTAGCTTCCGAATCCGATAGCGCTTCTTCGCAGGAGAGGAGCGCGCCGCCACCCCCAGTGGCGGGTGTCATTGTGAAGCCGCGGGAGCGTAAGGGACGCTCCGTGGAAGGCCGACTTTTGTCGCGGCTTCTGGCCTTTCTCGGCGATCCTCCCCTGGAGTTCGTCCTTTGGACGGGGGAGAGCGTGCGCCCTGCGGTGGCTGCTGATCCCATCGCCAGCTTGCACATTGCTGATCGGGCCGCTCTCTTTGGCCTGCTGGCCGATCCGCAGGTGCGGTTCGGCGAGTCCTACAGCGACGGCCGGATCAGTGTCGAGGGTGACCTCGTCAAGGTGCTCGAGGCCGTTTACAACGCAGGCGCGAACAGCAAACGGCGCTTCTCCGTGCTGCGCCGGGGCGTGGAGCTGATGCGCCGCAGGCGCGTGAATACGCTGCCGGGATCGCGCGACAACATCCATCACCACTACGACATCGGCAACAAGTTTTACGCGCTCTGGTTGGGCAAAACCATGGCCTACACGTGCGCCTATTACCCGACGCCGAGCGCGGCGCTGGATGAGGCGCAAGTGGCCAAAATGGATCACGTCTGCCGCAAGATGCGGCTGCGGCCCGGGGAGAGCGTCGTTGAGGCGGGTTGTGGGTGGGGTAGTCTCGCCATCCACATGGCGCAGAATTACGGCGTCAAAGTACGCGCGTTCAACATTTCCCATGAGCAGGTTGCGTTTGCGCGTGAGAGAGCGCAGCGCGAGGGGCTCGGCTCGAGCATCGAATTCGTCGAAGACGACTATCGAAACATCACTGGCAAGTACGACGCGTTCGTATCTGTTGGAATGCTCGAGCACGTCGGCGTGGAGAATTATCCTGGGTTGGGCCGGGTTATCTCGCAATGCCTGGGCAGCGTGGGCCGCGGGTTGATTCACTCGATCGGGCGCAACCGGCCCGCGGCCATGCATCCGTGGATCGAGAAGCGGATCTTCCCGGGGGCCCATCCACCGTCATTGGGCGAGATGATGCAGATTTTCGAGCCGTGGAATCTGTCGATCCTCGATGTCGAGAATATCCGGCTGCACTACGCGCGCACGTTGCGGCATTGGCTGGAGTTGTACGAAGGCGCGACGGAGCGCGTGGCCGGGATGTTCGACGAGAAGTTCGTGCGGATGTGGCGGCTGTACCTGGCGGGGTCCATTGCCGGGTTCACGACGGGCACTCTGCAGTTGTTCCAGGTGCTGTTTGCGCCCGGGGTCAACAACGATGTTCCGTGGACACGTGACTACATTTACGCGCGGTAAACAAGCCAGTGCGCACGTGTGATGTACTGATTGTGGGCGGTGGTCCCGCCGGTTCGGCCGCCGCGCGGCAGTTGAAGCTGCGGGGTGTCGATGTGCTGGTGCTCGACAAGGAAACTTTCCCGCGGCTGAAGCTGTGTGCCGGCTGGATTACGCCGGAAGTCGTCCGCGATCTGGAGATGGATGTTGCGTCATACCCGCACCGGTTCCTGACATTCAACCGGCTGCACATCCACCTCAAGGGGCTGCATCTTCGGCTACCCAGCGTGCAGCACTCGATTCGCCGTTTCGAGTTCGACTCATGGCTACTGGAGCGCTCAGGGGCCCCTGTCGTGCGACACACGGTCCGCAACGTTCGTGTGCAGCCGGATGGCTACGTGATTGACGATGAGTTCCGGTGCCGCTATCTCATCGGCGCAGGTGGTACACGCTGCCCGGTCTACCGCACGCTGTTCCGCGAGTTGAATCCGCGCGTGAGCGAGCTCCAGACCGTCACACTGGAGCACGAGATCGAGTACGACTGGAAGGATCCGGCCTGCCACCTGTGGTTCTTTGAGAAGGGGCTGCCGGGCTACTCCTGGTACGTGCCTAAGGAGAACGGCTGGCTCAACGTCGGTATCGGGGGAATGGCGGATCGCATGAAGGCCAGTGGTGGCGATATCAAGCATCACTGGAATCGGTTCATCGATACGTTGGATAAGAAGCTCGCGCCTGGTGCCCGTTATGAGCCGACGGGCTACAGCTATTTTCTGCGTGGCCGCGTTGAAGTTGTTCGGCGGGATAATGCATTCATTACGGGGGATGCGGCGGGCCTCGCGACGCGCGATATGGCCGAGGGAATCGGACCTGCCATTCGCAGCGGCGTGCGGGCTGCGAACTCCATCCTCGACGGTGCTCCCTATCGATTGGACGATGTGACGGGCGCCAGCCTTGGTGGTGGGTGGGTAAGTCGGGGCTTGGATTGGGCGATGACCCGGGGTTTGGCGGCATAGCAGGCGCCTGCTTACCGGTTACCAGTTACTGGCACGGGCGTGGGCTCGTCGCCGCCCACCCAGCGATAGACCACACCGCCCAGCACCGCGCCGATTAGCGGTGCGACCCAGAACAGCCATAGCTGAGACAGTGCCCAACCACCGACTATCAGGGCCGGGCCGGTGCTCCGCGCCGGATTCACCGACGTATTGGTCACGGGGATACTGATCAGGTGAATCAGCGTTAGGCACAAGCCGATGGCGACGGGCGCGAAACCCTTGGGCGCGTTGCCATGGGTCGAGCCCAGGATCACGAACAGAAAACCAAAGGTCATGACGATTTCAGTCACGAGGCCCGCGGCCAGCGAGTAGCCCCCGGGGGAGTGAGCGCCATAGCCATTCGATGCCAACCCTCCCGACAGATCGAATCCAGGGTGGCCGCTTGCAATGATGTAGACGATCCCGGCGCCGGCAACGCCTCCCAGGACTTGAACAATGATGTAGGGCACGAGGTCACTGCCAGGGAAGCGGCCACCGGCCCATAACCCCACGGAAACGGCCGGATTGAGATGACAGCCGGACACGTGGCCGATGGCAAATGCCATGGTGAGCACGGTCAGCCCAAACGCCAGCGAGACGCCCACGAATCCGATGCCGAGGCTCGGGAAGGCGGCCGCCAGTACCGCGCTGCCGCAACCACCGAGTACCAGCCATAAAGTGCCAATGAATTCTGCCGTGAGGCGCTTGCTCAGTTGCATGGCGATCCCTTCTTGTTCTGGCCGCCTAATTTAAGGAGGCCGTGGGGAGCTGTCTACCTGATCGGCGAGTTGCAGGACGAGTGTACGGCGAGCGTAACTTCAATCGGTGTTTTCAGGCACGGTAGCTGTCTCCTCGTCAGCGCATTCGAGTTGCCAGATCGCGTGGCACGTGATGTGGAACTTCAAGGCGGGGTTGGGCGGCGGCGCGGGTTGGCGGTCGCTGGCGTGTAGATCACCCTCTGCGGACTCGGGTACTTCGAATTCCACCTCGGTTGACCGGATGGGCTCGCCGCATAGCGAGCAGACGTCCCCTCGGCCGTAGCCACCCCAGATGCACTGGGAGTGCATCCGTGGCAGCCGGCCGCTCGCGAGGCGTTCACGCGCGGTTCGCTGCAGATGAAGTTCCGTGTGCATAAATTGCCGCCTTCGCTTCCAGCCAAAACGGGTGTGGTCCCAACGGTTGGGCTGCGCACAGTGTATTTTGTTCCGATGGGTCGGTGAAAAGATGTAACAAAGTTTGTAGTTCCCGCCGCGTCCGAGGACGCGGAACACGCCATGTCACGCCATGGCGTCTGCCACCGACGACAGTTTCACGCGCCACCATCAGCGTGCGGTTTCGGACGTCAGTCTTCGACGTGCCGTCGCCCTACCAGCGCTGATTTGACAGTGTTGAATTTGATCGCGTGATGATATGCGGCCCGCCAACACAACATGTCCTGGAGCGCGTTTCGTTGACAGTTATTGCCTCCGTCCGTTCCTTCACCGGACGACGGGCGGCTTCGGAGTGAACGGACGGAAAGCCGCGTGGCTCCGACTCCCGATCTGAGATATAATTCTTGCCTGTGGAGGTGTGGCCGAGCGGTTGAAGGCACCAGTCTTGAAAACTGGCAACGGGGCAACCCGTTCGTGAGTTCGAATCTCACCGCCTCCGAATTCTATCAGCAGGCCCTGCTCGACAGTCTCGCAAAGTCTGGTCGCCTCCGGACCGCTAAGTGGCTGCCGCAGGTGTCTCGGGGTTCCCGCTGAAGAGCCGCACGCCAAATACGGGCCCAGCGGAGACGCGCTCCTCAGGCTCAAAGCGAACCCGCACCGTCGGCTTACCGTCCGTGAGGGATACCGGAATCGGGTAGTCCTGCTCAAAGAACTCCCCCGGCTTGTTGGCTTCGAGCCGCTCGGTTGCGACCAACTCGCCACCGACGAGGATGCGGAAACGCCGGTTGCGCTCTTCGCCCCAGTACGTCGCTTGCAGCACAAGCGGGCCCGGGCGTGTCTTGAAGGTGAACTCGAAGTAACCCCCGGCGCGGGCGTCCCGGCCGTTGCGTCCACGGTAAACGACAGGGTATGAGAGCTTTGCCTCCAGAGCATGATCGCGCTCAGCCTGCATCTCGCCGAGATGCATCACGTCGGCAGAGCGGGCCTGCAGATCGGCCAGGTACTGCTGCTCGGCGCGATAGCGCGCCTGTTCCACTTGCCATTGCGACTCGGTGAAGTGTTTGAAATAGACCGCGGTATTGCGTTCATGTTGGAGCGCAAAGGGACTGAGTGTCACGTCATCGGGACGCACCAGGCCTTTTGTCCGGAAGCTCGCCGGTGTGCTGCCGGTGGGCGTAATCCCGGATAGCACGTCGGAGCCGACGAGCACGGGCGGCAGTCCTTTCCAGGTCTGCGCGGCAGGCCCAAGGTCGGCGGCAAGCACCAGTGGTCCGTACAGCAGCGCAACGGTTTGAGCGTCATCGACGGTGCTCTCGGTGCGGAGTGTCGCAGGGAGGCGCAGCTCCACGACATCGCCGGACTTCCAAACTCGAGAGGTGCGTACGTAGCCGGATTTTGGAGTGCAGGGCAGGGGATTCCCATTGAGAGTCAACCCCGGTCCACCGCACCAACCTGGAATCCGTAACGTCAGGGTCGCAGGAGCTTCGCTCTGACGCTCGAGCACTCTGATCCGGATCGTCTCGGCAAAGGGATAATCCGTCGTCATCTCGAGGCGGGTCCCCTCGGCCGCCCAGTGAAGCGTGGAGGGAATATAGAGATTCACGATCAGCTCGGAGCCGCGGCGCCAGTAGATCGACTCACCGTGCTTGGAGTGACTCTCCATCCCTGTGCCCACGCAGCACCAGAAATCCTCGAAGGGCGAGGAGAACTCGCGATGCGAGCCCGACATCAGCGGATTCATGTAGGCGAACATGCCCGTGCGGGGGTTCTGCTGGGCAAGGATGTTGTTGAGGTGCGTGCGTTCGTAGTAATCGAAGTAGCGGGCGTCGGGCAGGCGCGCGTACAGGTGGCGGGTCAGCTTCAGCATGTTGTAGCTGTTACAGGACTCGCACGTCTGCTCCGTTATGTGCTTGGAGATCGAGCACGGAGTCTGAAAGTACTCGCGATCCCCGTTACCGCCGATCACGTAGGTGTACTGTGCGGTCACCGTCTCCCAGAAGAACGCTGAGGCTTCCGCATACCGCTGATCGCCCGTGAGCTCGTACAAGCGGGCCAGGCCAATGACCTTCGGTATCTGCGTGTTCGCGTGGACGTTAGCAAGGCTGTCAACACGGTGTGTGAGAGGGTCGAGCACCTTGCGGTCATAGATCGACCTGGCCAGCCTGAGCCAGCGCTGGTCACCGGTCCGCGCGTACAGCTCGGCGAAGGAGTCGTTGAGTCCCCCGTATTCGCAGGACAAGACGCTCTGAATCTGGCTGTCGGTCAGCGCAGCGAATACCCCTTCGATGTACCCGCCCAGACGCTCGGCGATCCTCACTGCCTGCCGCAGGTTGCAGTGGCGATCGGCGTCCAGCAGGCCGGCGAGGAGCTTGTGCCAGTTGTAGAAGGGCGACCAGGAGCCGTTCAGATCGAAGCCGGTCGAGCGAATCTCGCCGCGACGCACTTCCTCCATGGCAAAGCGGCCGTTTTCCATGGCATCGCCACGCTTCCGGGTGAAACCGCCAACATAGCCGTCGCTCGCTCTCGCCTGGCACAGGGCCAGCTCGGCAACTATGTAGCCGACCCGGCGTTTGCATTCCATGTCACCGGTCTGCGCATGCATCAGCGAGCAGGCGGACAGATAGTGCCCGAGGGTATGGCCCGCGATGCTGTCGCTCTCCCAGCCGCCATATAGGGCGCCCTTGGGTTTCAAGCCTGCCTGAGCGCGGAAGTTGTGCAACAACCGGTCAGGCTCGAGCGTGTGCAGATAGCTGCGATTGGCCTCGAGCGCACTCGAGTACACGGATGGCAGCAGGCGTATCGACCCGAGGGGGAACGATTCGGCCACCGGATTTGATCCTGCCCGCGAGGCTCTCGCAAGAGCGGGTGCAATCGCGAGCAATGCAGCCGTATTCAAAGTGTTCCGCAGGAGGCTGCGGCGCGAGAGGCTGGCAAGTGAGTCCGGCATGGAGGTTATTCACCATCTGCCATTATGGCCTCAACGGCCATGGCGGCTGACAAAACCTGCCGATCGGTGTTGCGCAGTCCAAACAGTGACAAGCCCACCGGGGCGGAGCCGGGCTCCTGACAGGGTACCGAAATGGCACAGCCGTCAATGAAGTTGACGATGCTCGGGTTGCGAAGCATCAGTGCGTTGATGCGCACATACCCCTCATCGGACGCAAGCTCCAATAACGCAGGTGCAGTGATGGGCGTGGTGGGCATCAGAACGGCGTCGAACTTTCGAATGCGGCTTGCAACCCGCTCCATGAAGTCCATTCGGATGTTGCACAGCTCGATATAGTCGGCCGCGTCCTGCTTGCTTCCGCGCAGGATGCGCATGGAAACTCGTGGATCGTACCGGGAACCGTCGCTCGCCAGCCGCGCACGATGGTGTGCGTACGATTGCGCGGCAGACAGGCCGCCGTTGCGGTTGATCCCGGGTAGTTCGCTCAGCTCAGGCAAGTTTACCTCGGTCAACCTCGCACCGGCATCTCGCAACGCGCGCAGGGCCCGTTCGAAGCCGGCACCAACCGCAGCGTCGAGATCGTCCGTCACATAGTTAGTCAACACGGCCAGACGCAGGTCATTGACAGTCAGATCTGCGGCCGGTAGCGGCAGTTCGACGACTGGCTGCGCTGCCACGATTGCGTCCAGGACGGTGCAGCAGGCAACAGAGTTCGCCAGCGGACCAATGGAATCGAGCGACGCAGATAACGGGTACGTGCCTGTCAGTGGAATCCGGCTCGCTGTTGGTTTGAAACCTACGATGCCACACAGGGCTGCCGGGATCCGGCAGGACCCGCCCGTGTCCGTCCCCAACGCCCCGTAAGCCATCGCATCGGTGATCGAGACTGCCGCACCTGATGAGGAGCCGCCTGGGATTCTGCGCGTTGCGCGGTCCCACGGGTTTAACGGCGTGCCGTAGTGCGGATTGATGCCGAGTCCGGAGAACGCGAATTCCGTCATGTTCGTTCGTCCGATGACTATGAGCCCGGCCGCCTTGAGACGCGCAACCGCGAGGGCGTCGTGGTGCGCGGGTTCCGTGCCCTTGAGCACAGTAGAGCCGGCGAGGGTTGTATCGCCTGCAATGTCGAAAAGGTCTTTGACGGACACCGGAATGCCCGCGTAGCGGCCGGGGCGGGCGCCTTGTTGTCGCATACGGTCGTAGAAGTCCGCCGTCGCTAAGGCCTGCTCGCCGTAGAGCTTCAGAAAAGTACGTGCACCCTCGCCAGTCACTGAGGATATTCGTGTCAGACAGTCAGTTACGAGCTGGCGGCTGGAAACGCGTAGCGCGGCAAGGTCACTCGCTAACTGCGCGAGCGTGCGTCTGGGTTGGCTGGTCACGAGAGCTCCGCTTGGGGCGTCTTTGCGTCTGGCGATTGTAATCGCGCGGCGCACGGCCGGTCCCCCTAAGCTGAAATTCCTTGTTGAACGACCGCTTAATAGTGGCGCGGTGCCCGGAACTGCCTCTATACTGGCCGCGCGCGACTCGTGGGGTACCGGTATGGCGCGTCATTCGCGATTCGATATTCTCTTCGAGCCGGTCCGTATCGGTCCGGTCACCGCTCCCAATCGTTTTTACGCAGTTCCGCACGCCAGCGGCATGACTAACACCATGCCTCGCATGCGCGCGGGTTTTCGCGCGACGAAAGCAGAAGGTGGATGGGGCGTCGTTTGCACAGGGTACGTCTCCGTGCACCCGACCGCTGACGACTCACCGCTTCCCTACGCGACCCTGTGGGACGACAACGATATCCGCTCTCACGCGCTCATGACTGACGCCGTTCATGAGCACGGCGCGCTTGCAGGTATAGAGCTGTGGCATGGCGGTGGTTCCGTATCGAACAAGACGAGCCGCTTTCCGCCACTGTCGCCTTCTGGTCTGTCATGGATGGCCACCCACGTCGGCTTCATGGGCAACCAGCGTTCGAAGGCGATGGATGCCAGCGACATTCGAAACCTTCTGCTCTGGCAGGCCGAAGCCGCACGCAAGGCAAAGCGCGCCGGTTTCGATATCGTGTATGTATATGCGGGCATGGGCTATCTGCCGTACGAGTTCCTGTTGCCCGAATGGAACCACCGGACGGACGAATATGGCGGCTCTGTTGCCAACCGTGTCCGTATAGTGCGTGAGCTGCTGGAAGTTACGAAGGATGCGGTGGGCGACAAATGCGCCGTAGCGCTGCGAATCAGCCTCGAAGAGCTGCGCGGCCGAAGGAGCGAGCGCGCCGAGTCCGAGGCGCATGAAGTCGTGCAGTTGCTGGCCGACGTACCCGACCTGTGGGACGTCAAGATGGACTCGAGTCCAACCGACTGCGCTCCCTCACGGTTCACGGCGGAAGGCAGTCACGAGCCCATCATTGACTTCGTGAAGCAGATTACGAAAAAGCCCGTGGTGGGTGTCGGGCGCTTTACGTCTCCCGATACCATGGTCTCCCAGATCAGGCGAGGAGTCCTGGATCTGATTGGCGGGGCGCGGCCCTCCATTGCCGATCCGTTTCTGCCAAAGAAGATCGATGCGGGCCGCGAGCAGGACATCCGTGAATGTATAGGATGCAACATCTGCATTTCGAGCTGGCATGACAGTGTGCCGGTGCGCTGTACGCAGAATCCGACCATCGGTGAGGAGTGGCGCCGCGGGTGGCACCCGGAGCGCTGCGCCGCCGCGGGCAGCAGCTCATCGGTGTTGATTGTCGGAGGCGGTCCGGCCGGACTCGAATGCGCACTGACATTCGCTCGGCGCGGCTACAGCGTCTCGCTCGCGGAGGCTGCGGACAACTTTGGCGGCAGGTTGCGATTTGAGACCACGCTGCCCGGGCTTGCCACCTGGGGGAGGGTGCTCGACTGGCGTTTGGGCCAGCTGCAGCGCTTACCTAACGTGACGCTGTATGCGGGGAATCAGTTGTCCGTCAATGACATTCTCGAGCTCGAGCACCAGCGGGTGGTCATCGCTACGGGCGCGCGCTGGACCCGGATGTTGTATTCGCCTCTGGAGTTGCCGATAGGGGGATTGGAGCAGCCCCACGTGTATACACCGGATGATCTAGCGGCCGGAGCTTATCTCGACGGTCCCATCGTGGTTTTTGATTTCGACAACTACTACATGGGTGGCGCGCTCGCGGAGCATCTGACGCAGGCTGCGGATAGCGTTGCTTATGTGACGCCGGCGGGGCATGCATCGGCATGGACCATCATGACGAACGAGCAGCCGCAGGTACACAGGGCGCTGGCGAAAGCAGGGGTCGGGCTGCACACATTGTCGCGCGTCGTTCGTTTCGAGCTGGGGGAGGTTGTGATCGCTAATCTGTTCACGGGCGAGGAGCGGCGTTTGCCCTGCCGTTCGCTCGTGATTGTGGGTGCCCGCACGGCTCGGGATGAGCTGTATCAGGCGCTGATGATGCGAGCGCAAGAGCTGGAGCCGGCCGGAATCACTTCGGTCGACAGAATTGGTGATGCGCTGGTGCCCGGGGCGATCGTTCATGCAGTGCACAGCGGGCACCGCTACGCGCGGGAGCTCGACACGGAACGCGGTAGCGAGTTGTATAGGAGAGACACGCCGATCGTCGAGGATGTTCCGTCTCTGTATGACGCTGGAGCCGAGGAGCGTACAGTCCGATGAACGCGGAATCCGTTTCACCCATTGGCGGACTCGAGCAGACACTACCGTCGAGTTGGTACTACCGCGACGATATTTACGCGCTCGAAAAAGAGCGCATCTTCTGCCGGGAATGGCTCTGCGTGGCGCGGGAAGAAGAGCTGCCGGCGCCAGGGGACTTCAAGGTTCTGGATGTTGTCGGCGAGAGTATCCTGCTGGTGCGCAACCGCCAGGGAGTGCTACGGGCCTTCTACAATGTATGCCGCCATAGAGGCGCCCGACTTTGCCGAACAGACGAAGCGGTGGCGGTGGGTATGGCAGTGCATGGTGGCGTGATTGCCGCCAGATCCATACTGTGCCCGTACCATCAGTGGTCGTATGATCTGGATGGACAGCTGCTAGCCGCGCCGCACATGAGCGCTGTTCCAGGGTTCGACAAGAGCACCATCCGTCTCTATCCGGTTGGCGTCGAATGCTGGGGCGGTTTCGTTTTCCTGAATCTCACCCCGACCGAGGCGCGGACCTTGGGTTCGCAGTTGGGTGAGATTGCGGAGCGTACGCAACGCTATCCGCTGGCGGATCTGCGCATCGGCCATTCCATCACCTATGCCGTGGCGGCGAACTGGAAGTCGATTTGCGAGAACTATAACGAGTGCTATCACTGCGGAGGCGTCCATCCGGAGTTGTGTTCGGTCGTGCCGGCGTTTCGCGAGGCAGGCGGGGCTGGATTGGACTGGTTGCGGGGTATACCGCACCGCGATGGAGCAAACACGTTCACCTACAGCGGGACGAGCGCCCGCAGAGCGTTTCCGGCGTTGAATCAGGACGAGCGCGACCGGCACAAGGGGGAGGTTATCTACCCCAACCTGTTCGTGAGTCTTGCCCGCGATCATGTGGCGGCGTTCATCCTGCAGCCGCGCGGCCCCGAACGGACCGACATCGTGTGTCATTTCCTGTTCGAGCCTTGCGAGATCGAAAAGCCGGACTTCAACCCCTGCGATGCGGTTGAATTCTGGGATATCACCAACCGGCAGGACTGGTCGATCTGTGAGTCGGTGCAGCGCGGCATCCGCAGCCGCGTACACCAACATGGTTACTATGCGCCGATGGAAGACTACAGTCTGGACATCCGTCGCTACGTCAAGGAGCGGTTGGGGCCGGATTTGTGTACGCGCTGACTCACCGAGTCCGCTGGCGGATCTATGCTTTTCTCTTCACGTTCGGGTTCATCGCCTACTTCCAACAGAAGGGGCTCACGGTTGCGGCCGAGCGGATCATGCCGGAGCTGGGCTTCAGCCAGATGCAGATCGGCTGGCTGGAATGGGCGTTCGTGCTCGGCTATGCGGCCTTCCAGTTTCCCGGTGGAGTGATCGGACAGCGCCTCGGCGCTCGCTGGATGTTCACGTTGATCAGCTCGGTAGCCTTCCTGGCGACCGTTCTCACGCCGGTTGCGCCGGCCGTACTGGCCGGTGAAGCCCTGTTTGTTGCCCTGTTTGCGCTGCAATTGCTCATGGGGCTGGCACAAGGCTCCATATTTCCGGTGGGCTCGGGTGTCATGGAGACCTGGTTCCGGCCGGAACGATGGGCCTTGATCCAGGGCTTGCAGTCGATGGGACTGCAGTTTGCGGCCGCGGCGACGCCACCCGTAGTCGCTTACCTCATGAGCACGCTGGGTTGGCAGCAGGCGCTGTTCTGGCCCGCCTTGCCAGCGGTCATCATCATCGTGATGTGGGCGTGGTATGCGCGCAATTCACCGCGCGAGCATCCGTCAGTGACGCCGCAGGAGATCGCCGAGCTGGGCAAGGAGGCATCCCCGCCGCCACCGGCAACGATTGATTGGTCGCGATTGCGGCACCTGCTGGCGAATCGATCGATCCTGTTGGGGACGTTCTCGTACGTCTGTATGAACTACGTGTTCTATCTGATCGCCAACTGGTGTTTTCTGTACTTGGTACAAGAACGGCACTTCAACTCGCTCGAGAGTGGGTGGCTGGCGACCTTGCCGCCGCTGGCGGCCGGTCTCGGTGCCGGATTTGGCGGGAAGCTCGTGGGCATCACGTGTGCGCGATTCGGCAACAGGTGGGGATTCAGGGTGGTCCCGATGGTGGCGCTGCCCGTATCGGGGCTTCTCCTGCTCATCACCGTCAATTTGAGTAGCCCGTACGCCGCGGTCGCCGCGCTCGCACTCGCTTACGCAATCGTCGAGCTGTGCGAAGGGCCCTTCTGGGCCGTAACCATGTTCGTCGCGCGCGCCGACACCATGTCCGCCACAGGCATCCTGAATACAGGCGGCAACGCCGGCGGCTTGATTGGCATCCCTATCGTTGCCTACCTGTCCGGGCAGGGCCAGTGGACGACGGCTTTCGTCATCGGGGCCATTTCCGCCGTGATCGGTGCCATCGCGTGGTTGGGCATCGATGCCGAGGAGCGATTTGCGGCGCCGCTCGCAATCGAGGCCTGACGCGGCAAACGCCGGCATCCTGAGGGCCTGTACGCCCCGCACGCCGAACGCTAGGCTGGCCCGAATGACTCCAGCCATTCAGTTACCCGCCACGGCGCGCCACCAAGAGGTGACGCGGCTCCTTCAGGCAGGCGATCTGAAAACTGCCGAGGTACTTTGTAATCGGCTGACTACCGATTTTCCGCAGTTCTATCCCGGTTGGCACAGCGCGAGCTTCATAGCCCTATGCCGCGGGCAGGTTGCCACCGCGTCCGAGATGATCCAGCGCGCGCTGGCCCACTCGCCATCTGATCCTCGGTATCTTCTACAACACGCGAGGTGTTTGGGGGCCCAGAGACGCGTTGCAGAGAGTATCGCCAGCGCGGCTGCGGCCGAGCGGGCGGCAGCCAACGATGCGCACCTGCTGGATGCCATCGGGTCCTTCTACAACTCGGTGGGCGAGCATCAAAAGGCAACCGAGGCCTACTCCCGGGCCATCGGTCTGGATCCATCCCAGGCGCTCTTCTGGTTCAACCGTGCGACGGTGCGCCGGTTTCTGGGCCAGATTGCTGAGGCAGAGGAGGACTACGACCGGGCGCTCACGTTGCGTCCGAACGACTACGAGGCTTACAGCAACCGGTCCGAATTGCGCAAGCAAACTCCGGAACGCAATCACATCGAGGCGATGGAGAGAGTACTCGCACCGGGCGTTGCGCACTGGCGGGGTGAAGTGCAGCTACGCTATGCACTGGCGAAGGAATATGAGGATCTCGAGCAGTATCCGCAGTCGTGGCGTCACCTCGAGAGAGGCGCGCGGCTACGTCGGGAACATCTGCGGTACGACGTCCGCCATGATGTTGATACGGTCGATTGGATCATCAGGGCGTTCCCGAATGCGCCGGCGGAAGCTGGCGACGCATGCCCCAGCCGCGAGCCTGGTGCGGCCCGGCCCGGTACGGGCCAGCCGATTTTCATTGTTGGCCTGCCGCGCAGCGGCACCACCCTGGTCGAGCGGATACTCGGTACCCATTCGAACGTATTCGCCGCAGGTGAGCTGAATCACTTTGCAGCGGCGCTCGTATCCGCGGCGCTGACGAAAACAGGGGGCAGGCCGTTGCCGCGGGCACAGCTCGTGGCCGCCACGCGTGAGCTCGATTTTACCGCCCTGGGAGCTGATTACGTGGAGCGCACCCGACCGGCCACGTCGCGGCTCGGTCATTTCACAGACAAGATGCCGTTGAACTACCTGTACTGTGGACTGATCCGGCGAGCGCTGCCCGATGCGCGGATAGTGCACGTAACTCGCCACCCGCTAGCCTCCTGCTACGCTATGTTCAAGACTCTGTTCAAGGATGGCTACCCGTTTTCGTACGATCTCGATGACATCGCGCGATATTACGTTGGGTACCGGCGCCTCATGGACCACTGGCGGCGGAGCATGCCGGGCGCCATCTACGACATCAGCTATGAGCGGCTGGTCCGGGACCCTGAGGGTGAAAGCCGGCGATTGCTCGCGGCCTGTGGGCTGGAATGGCAACGCGAGTGCCTCGAGTTTTACCGCAATCCCACCGCAACCACCACGGCGAGTGCAGCACAGGTGCGCCGCCCCATTTATGATTCGTCGCTCAATCAGTGGCGCCAGTACGAGACACAGCTCGGCGGCCTGCGAGCCCAGCTGCTGGCGGCCGGCATTGATCTCACCGAGTTGAGCGCCCACTAGGACTACTGACGATGCAAGCCACGACCGTGTTCGATGAAGAAACCTGCTATCGCTGCCGGGGGGACTTTCCTTCGCTGTGGCGGACGTTCGGCGGTCACCCGGTAGCCTTCCTGGATGGTCCCGGTGGTACGCAGGTGCCCAAGCCGGTCATGGACGCCATTGTCGATTGTTATCGCAATCGAAATGTGAACACCCACGGCAATTTTCCGCCTTCGGCCGAGCTCGATGAGCGCCTCCTCGAGGCCCGATGCGCGGTGGCGGATCTCCTCGGCGCGCAGGGGCACGAGCAGATCTCGATCGGACAGAACATGACGAGCCTGGCGTTCTCACTGTCGCACGCCCTCGGCCGGACGATTCGCCCGGGCGATGAGGTTCTCATCACGCAGTTGGACCATGAGGCCAACCGCGGGCCGTGGCAGCTATTGCAAGAGCGCGGGGCGGTGGTGCGCGAGGTGCCGCTATTGCCAACAGGTGAGTTGGATTACGAGCAGATGAGAAATCTCATCACGGACAAAACCCGGCTGTTGGCGTTGGGGTGTTCATCCAACGCCATTGGCACCGTCAACGACCTGGCCCTGGCACGAGAGCTGACACGCCAGGTGGGTGCGCTGCTGATACTGGATGCCGTGCATTTTGCGCCACATTTTCCGGTGGACGTGCAACAACTCGACCCGGATTTCCTGCTGTGCTCAGCCTATAAGTTCTATGGTCCACACGTGGGCATTCTCTATTCGCGTCCCGGCGCGTTGGCTGCATTGACGACGGACAAACTGATTGTTCAGGATGATGCCGCACCGTATCGAATCGAGACGGGGACGCTCAATCACCCGGCCATCGAGGGCGTTGGGGCGGCGGTTGATTACCTGGCGCGGTTTGGACGAGGCGCTACCCGGAAGGAGACGGTCCACGATGCCATGGCGGCCATTGCTCTTTACGAGCACGAGTTAGGCGCGTATCTGTGGTCCGCGCTCGAGGAGTTGCCCGGGGTACATTTGTGGGGCGTGAATTTTTCCAGGCCGCTGCGTGCACCCACAGTGTCATTCACCGTCGATGGGGCAGATCCCGGGTTCATAGCAAAGTTTCTCGGCAAGGTGGGTATTTGTGTCTGGGATGGAAACTTCTATGCGCCGCGTCCCGTCGACATCCTGAACATTCCCGGTGGCTCGTTGCTGCGCGTGGGATTTTCGATGTACAACACCAAGGAAGAGGCCGAGCGACTGGTCAAGTGCGTGGCGGCGTTGGCGCCGAAGAAATGAGAGGGGTGCTGTTGCCATGACGGACTGCGATTCGCCCGATTCCCTCGATCCCACCGCTCAGGATGGTGACGCTGCCTACAAAGAGCGCATGGAGCGCCGCAAGGCCATCCAGGACAAACGGATCGCCGCGACGGTCGGCGAGCAGGGACTGATCATCGTTCACACCGGGGCCGGTAAGGGTAAAACCACGGCCGCATTGGGCATGGTGCTGCGCAGTCTCGGCCATGGTCACCGGGTGGCCATCGTACAATTCATCAAGGGCGCCTGGGAGCCGGCGGAAAAGCGCGCGTTCGAACCGTGGGGCGAGCAGCTGGTATTCCACGCGACTGGCGGGGGCTTTACCTGGGAAACCCAAGACCGGGTACGCGACAAGGCAATGGCGCAGGCGGGTTGGGAGGTGGCTGCCCGCTACCTGTCGGACCCGGAATTCAAGTTGGTACTACTCGATGAGGTGAACGTCGCGCTGCGTAAGGCCTACTTGTCCGTCGAGCAGGTACTCGCGGGCATCGAGCGCCGGCCACCTAACACTCACGTGGTTCTCACCGGAAGAAATGCGCCTGACGAGCTCATCGAGCGCGCTGACCTGGTCACCGAGATGACTCTTGTCAAGCATCCGCTGAAGCACAGAAAGATTCGAGCCCAGCCGGGTATTGAGTTTTGAAATCCGCAATACCGCGCATTGTCATCGCGGGCGTCTCTTCCAACGTCGGTAAAACTACTGTTACCGCGGGCCTTATCGCTGCGCTTCGCGAACGTGGTCTCATTGTCCAGCCCTTCAAGTGCGGTCCCGATTACGTCGATCCGAGCTATCACGAGCGCGCGTCCGGACGTCCGTGCCGGAATCTCGATACGTGGATGCTGAGCGACATGCAGCTGCGCGCCTCGTTTGCCCGGGCGTGTCAGGATGCTGACGTTGCAGTTGTCGAAGGCGTAATGGGACTTTACGACGGGAGTGATTGGCACGACGAGCGCGGATCAACCGCACAGATCGCTAAACTATTAAACGCACCGGTGTTGCTGGTGCTGGATATATCCGGATCGGCGCGGAGCGCCGCCGCGGTGGCTCTCGGATATCAGAAGTTCGATGCCGCCGTGGCGATTCAGGGTGTGGTGCTCAATTTTGCGGGATCGGAGCGTCACGCTCAGGGGTGTGCGGAGGCTATTGCGCACGCGACTGCCTTGCCCATGTTGGGCTGGCTGCCTCGCGAATTGCAGCTGCGCATACCCGAGCGGCACTTGGGATTAGTGCCCGGCGGCGAGCAGGTGGACAGTGATGCACTGATCGCCGAGATGGCCGTGGCGGTGAGCGCGCGCTTTGATGTTGCTCGTATCGTGAGTATCGCCAGGGAGGCGGCCGCTGGCGGGGGTGGCGCGGCTGGTGATGGGCGCGGTGCGGCGAGCGGCGCGACGGAGGCCGTGGGGGCGGCAGGCGCGCGGGGGCGTACGGGTTTGGAGCGTGCGCGCGCCCCGCGCCCCATCATCGCAGTAGCACGCGATGAAGCCTTCTGTTTTTACTACCCCGAAAATTTGGAGCTCCTGATCGAGGAGGGCGGCACTGTGGAGTTCTTCAGCCCCTTGCGGGGCGAGCAGCCGGACCCCAACGCAGCCGGCGTTTATCTCGGCGGCGGATATCCCGAGCTGCACGGACCCGCGCTCGCATCCAACACGGGACTGTGGAGCGTGCTGAAAGACCTTCACGCCGCCGACGCGCCGATCTACGCCGAATGTGGCGGCTTCATGGTGCTTACACAGGCACTGACGGATTCCGAGGGCCACAGATGGCCCATGGCGGGTCTACTGCCCGGCTTCGCGCGCATGAGTGGCAAGTTGGCCGCGCTTGGATATCGGCACGCAACGGCTTTACGATCGAACCTGTTGGCGGAAACGGGCGATTCGCTTCGGGGACATGAGTTCCGCTACAGCTCTTGGGTTCGCGACGCGGACACCACTGATAACACCACTGCGTGGGAGGTACGCGGCACGCGTGCTGACACGCCGGTTGATAACGTGGGATATGTGCGCGGCAACCTACTCGCAAGCTACCTGCACGTGCATTTCGGGCAGCGCCGCGAGTTGGCAACGCGCTTCGTGGGGCGCTTGAGGCGCAAGGTCTGAGCGGGCGGGGGGAGCCGCCGCATCTACTACAACTTATGCGTTGACAACAACAAACTGGTTTCCGTGTTGGAGATCCCCTCAATGAGCCGAATCCGCCCCAACACGCGGTCGAAGGATTCCAGACTGTCGGCGCGTAGTTCCGCGACGATATCCCAACGGCCATTGGTCGTGTGCAGCGCACCTACGGCTGGATCCCCGCGTAGAGCTCTGATCACCTCATCAGTGCGATTGCCCTCCACGGCCACCGTTGTAAGCGCACGTATGCGCTGAGATTCCTCTTGTGGCCGAAGGCGGACGGTATAGCCGACGATCGTGCCGTCGCTTTCGAGACGCGCGAGCCTGTTCTGCACGGTGCCACGAGCCACCCGCAGCTTTCGGGCGAGAGTGGCTACTGAGGTCCTGGCGTTGTCGCGCAGCAGGCCAACGAGCTGCCTGTCGATGTCGTCCACGGCTCTCTCCTGTGACAGCGCTTTCGCACAAAGAAGGTGCATATCTTAGTCAAAACGCCAGACAGAGGTGACATTGTGCTCACAAATGCAGCGCAATTGATCAACTTTCTGGCTATTTATTGGCTGACCGAGCCCCGACACTAGCAGCGCTACAGCTGCCGCAAGGGGGAAGGATCATGGTGGACTACATTGGGGTTGAGCGGGTCCAGGAGCTCGTGACCCGTGTCGGACTGGCGCGGTTCATCGAGGCGCTCGCCCACGAAATCGAATCTGACTATCGCCGCTGGCGCGAATTCGACAAATCGCCGCGGCATGCCACGCACTCCGCCGTGGGCGTGATCGAGCTCATGCCTACCAGCGATGGACGCCTGTACTCCTTCAAGTACGTGAATGGTCACCCGAAGAACACCGCGGAGGGACTTCTGACGGTTACGGCCTTCGGTGTACTCGCCGACGTTGAAACCGGCTATCCGCTTCTGCTCTCGGAGCTGACATTCACGACCGCGCTGCGCACTGCCGCGATGTCGGCACTCGCCGCACGCCGAATGGCGCGTCACTCGAGCCGCGTGATGGCCCTGATAGGCAACGGCGCACAGAGTGAGTTCCAGGCGATTGCCTTCCATCACATGTTGGGCATTCGCGAGCTGCGTTTATATGACACCGACCCGAAGGCCACGCTGAAGCTGGAACGCAATCTCACCCGTCTTGGGCTGCAAGCGCTGCAGATCGAGCGTTGCCGCTCGACGGCGGAGGCCGTTCAAGGCGCGGACATTGTCACGACCGTGACTGCCGACAAGCGCAACGCCCTGATCCTGACACCCGAAATGATTCGGGCCGGCATGCACATCAATGCCGTCGGTGGGGACTGTCCCGGCAAAACCGAGCTGCATGCAGACATCCTGCGCAGGCCTGATGCGCGCGTGATCGTGGAATTCGAGCCACAGTGCCGCATCGAGGGCGAGATACAACAACTGGAGTCCTGGTTCCGGGTGACCGAGCTCTGCGAGGTGCTGGCTGGCAAATCGCCGGGCCGTGCCAACCAGCAGGAGGTGACCATATTCGACTCGGTTGGATTCGCACTGACGGATTTCTCCGCCCTGAGATACCTGTACCGCTTGAATCGTGAGCAGCGCACAGCGCCCGAGGAAATTGACCTGGTGCCTGAACTGGACGATCCGAAGGATCTTTATGGTGGTCTCGAGCACAACGCGGGCCGTCGGCCCGCCGGCAAGTGGCCTGCGACGGATGGCCTGCGCGCGGCGGCTGACGGGCGGGTGGGATCATGATGGGACGGCCCTTGCGCACGGCCAGTCTGATTGGTGCACCCACCGATGTGGGCGCGAGCGATCGTGGAGCCTCCATGGGCCCCGAGGCGCTGCGTGTAGCCGGGCTCGCCGCGGCGCTTGCGCGTCACGGCTTGCAGGTCATCGATCGCGGCAACTTGAGCGGCCCGCCGAATCCCTCGTTGCCCCCGGTCGATGGTTACAGGCACCGGGCGGAAGTGTTCGAGTGGAACCGCAGTGTCCACGAAGCCGTCTACCGGGATCTGACACTCGGTAACCTACCCATTCTGCTGGGCGGTGATCACAGTCTGGGCATAGGCTCGATCAGCGCCGTGGGGCGCTACTGCCGCGAGACTGGGCGGAACGTGCGCGTGTTGTGGCTCGATGCTCATGCGGACTTCAACACGAGCGACTTGTCTCCGAGTGGCAACCTGCATGGGATGCCACTTGCGTGCTTATGTGGTTTTGGGCCAAGCGAACTGGTGCAACTCGGAGGCAGCACGCCGGCTATCAGTCCGCAGTGTATCCGCCAGGTCGGCATACGCAGCGTCGATTCCGGGGAAAAGCGCTTCGTCCACGAGCAGGGGCTCGAAGTATTCGACATGCGCTCCATCGACGAGATGGGCGTGCGGCAGGTCATGGACCTGGCGCTCGCCGACCTCGACAGCCGCACTCATCTGCATGTCAGTTTCGATGTCGATTTCCTGGATCCGGAAATCGCACCCGGAGTGGGTACGACCGTGCCCGGTGGACCCTCGTATCGCGAGGCCCAGCTGTGCATGGAAATGATCGCCGATACCGGCCGGCTCGGATCCGTGGACATCGTCGAGCTGAATCCCGCGCTGGACGTGCGCAACAAGACCGCCACGCTCGCCGTGGATCTCGTCGAATCATTGTTCGGCAAGAGCACGTTGATGCGCAGGCCCGCCGTAAAGCGGGCATTGCAACAGCAGCACACCGGCCCGCGGCTGCTCGCCGCCGGCGGCGGCGCGGTCAGACCGCGCCGGGCATCCGCTCTGCCAAAAAATCAATGAAGGCCCGCACCGCGGGCAGCAAACCGCGGCGGGTCGGGAATACGACATGGACGATGCCGAGCGGCAGCGTCCAAGCCGGTAGAACCTGCTCCAGGCGGCCGCTGTCGATATCTGCCCGCACCACGCTTTCCGGCAGCAGGGCTATGCCCAGGCCTGCCATCACCGCAGCACGCAGTAGCGGGAAGTCGTGACATAGCAGGCGCGGCGTATGTTCAACACGCGCCGCAACGCCATTGGAATCCCGCAAATCCCAACTGTGACGGTCCGCCTCCAAGTCAAAAGCGAGACTGGCGTGTTGTGTGAGCTGATCTGGCCGCTCAGGGCGGCTGCGTTGCGCGAGATACGAACCACTGGCGACCAGTAGATGACGCGACTCGCCGAAGCTGCGCATCACGAGACCATCCTCGCCTGTTGGTGTCGTGCGAACGCGTAGTGCGACGTCAAATCCCTCATTGAGTACGTCCACCCGCCGATTCGTCGCGTGCAGCACCAGGCGAACATTGGGATAGCGCGCCAGGAAGTCGGGCAGGAACTGCGCCATGGCCGTCTGGGCTAGCGAGATAGGGCAGCTGGCTTTGATTACGCCACGCGGCTCAGCTCGCGCAAACTCCACCGCCTCGAGAGCAGCATCGGCCTCAGCAAGCATCGCCAGCGCATGGCGCCGCACTTCCTGGCCAACTTCCGTTACCACAAACCGCCTCGTCGAGCGGTTGAGCAGCCGAACGCCGAGCCGGGTCTCCAGGGCCGCGACGTGGCGCGAAAGCCGTGACTTCGGAATGCCCAGCACCCGCGCGGCTCGAGCGTAGCCGCCGTGCTCGAGCACCTTGGCGAAATAGTAGAAATCATCCAGGGGCTGCATGGTCGGACCCGCTATTGATACCATCTATGGAACAATATGTTCTGATTTACCCGGATTCTCAAGCATTGTTCCAAGGATTAGGCTTCTCCCCACGGTTAAAGACCACCTGGAGCGAAGTCCATGCACATATTGCACATCGATTCGAGCATCCTTGGCGCCAACTCCGCGAGCCGCCTGCTCAGCGGCGAGCTCGTGTCGCGGCTGACCGCCCAGAACCCCGGTGCCGAGGTCAAGTATTTGGACCTGGCCGCGGATTCACTCCCGCACCTCTCGGGCGGATCGCTGGCGCAGGCAGACCAGGCCGAGGCTGCGCGCAACGCCCAAGCGATGAGCGATTTTCTGGCCGCCGATGTAATTGTGATCGGTGCCCCGATGTATAACTTTGCGATTCCGTCGCAGCTCAAGGCCTGGATAGATCGCATCGTGGTGGCAGGCAAAACGTTCCGTTACACCACGGCGGGCCCCGAAGGGCTCGTGAAGGGCAAGCGGGTGTTTGTCGCCGTGTCGCGCGGCAGCGTCTATGCGCCCGGCTCACCGGCCGAGTTCGCGGAGTCCTACCTGAAGCACGTACTCGGATTCATCGGCATCAGTGATGTCAGCTTCGTGCGGGCCGAGGGTCTCGGCATCTCGCCGGAGCAGCGGACGAAAAGTTTGAGCACGGCATTGGCTACAATACATGCGCCGATTGCCGCAGCAGCCTGACTTTGGGTGCGGCGCATGGGTCGCACGGGCTACCCGCAAGGGTTGCTGCGGATCGACGGTGAGCAGGCAAGGCCTGCACAGAAGGAGATTTTCAGATGGCAGATTCCAACGCTACCCGTAAGCCGGAGGCGGTCACTCGCGGCGTCGCTCGAGTCGTACGTGGCATGCCGACTTCGGATGGCGCGGGCGTGAAGCTCCGGCGTGTGATTGGCCAGCCGGAGCTGGCGGAGCTCGATCCATTCCTGATGCTCGACGAGTTCGGCACGGACTCGCCTGATGACTATATCGCAGGCTTTCCAGAACATCCGCATCGCGGCTTCGAGACGGTGACTTACATGTTGGATGGGCGCATGCGCCATCGCGACAATCATGGTCACGAAGGTGTGCTGGTGCCCGGGAGCGTGCAATGGATGACTGCCGGCCGCGGGATCGTGCACTCGGAAATGCCGCAACAGCAGGAAGGGCGGATGCGCGGTTTCCAGTTGTGGTTGAACCTGCCGGCCCGCGACAAGCTGACGGAGCCGAGATATCAGGAGTTCGGTCCCGAGCGGATTCCGGTCGCAACACCCGCGGCCGGTGTCCGGGTGAAGGTGATTGCGGGCAAGGTGGGGGCGGTCAACGGGCCAATCTCCCAGCCCGCCACTGATCCCACCTATCTGGATGTCGCGTTGGAAACCGGTGCTGGTTACTTACATGAGCTTTCGCAACAACATGCCGCGTTCATCTATGTCTACGAAGGAGCCGTGCGCGTTGGCGAGCAGTCGGTCGTGAAGACCGGAGAGCTGGCAGTCCTGGGCGAGGGCACCGCAGTGCGGCTCGCAGGCGCCGCGAACGAGACGAGCCGTGCGATTCTCGTTGCTGGCAAACCGCTGCGGGAACCGGTGGCGCGCTACGGCCCATTCGTGATGAATACGCGCGAGCAGCTCATCCAGGCGGTCGAGGACTTTCAGCAAGGAAAATTCTGAGGCTGCCGAGGCTCGGGCTGACGAGCGGCAGTTAGCGGCCCCCTATTCCTAAGATCTGCACGTCGGTCATTTCCGACTCGGGGGCCGCGGGTGTGCGCACGCCCGGCGTCGTGGTTCCCATGACCGCGATACTGGTGTCATACACAGCGACGCGGTTGCGCCCCGCGCGCTTGGCGGCATACAGCGCCGAGTCAGCATGCGCAAGTAACTGCCTCAGGTCATAGCCGGATGCGGCCGTCGAGGCGACGCCGAAACTCGCCGAGACAGTGGAAGCCATTACACCGTTGGCGCCCATACCCGCTATGGTCAGCCGCAGCTGCTCGGCCCGCAGCCGTGCATCTTCCAACTCACAGCCCGCCATCAGAAAGCTGAATTCTTCGCCACCGAAACGGCCGAACAAATCGCCGGAGCGCATGTAAGTCTGGCACTCGGTCACCGTTTGCCGCAGCACCTGGTCGCCGGCCGCGTGACCGTACTTGTCGTTGATGGACTTGAAGTGATCGAGGTCACACAGAATGATGCACAGGGGCTGCTGCGCCTTCTGGGCACTCTCGAGCGCGTCCTGCGCCCGTCGCAGGAAGTGCGGGCGGTTGGCGGTACCCGTGAGCCCGTCGACCTGCGACAGGCTCATGAAATGCAGCTGCAGGCGCTTGGTCCGGTACGCCCAGAACCCGACGAAACCCACGATCATCAGCAGCAACATGATGTAGAGCCGGCTGTTCTCCACGGCTTTCGCGCCGAGTGCCTGCTCCAGCTGCAGGACATGGTTTTCCTTGTTCAGCGCCTCGATCTGCAACTTGCTCGCAACGCTCTCGTGCGCAACCCGCTGATACGCAAGTTGCCGCGCCGTGGTCACGTCCAGGTATCCCTTGTCGGCAGCCGCGAACTTCTCGTGATACTCCAGTGCCGACTTGTAGTCGCCCGCCTGCCGCGCCTGCTCGTAGAGCAGGCGGTACGCCACCACGAGGGGCTCCGTGACCTCGTTGGGGACAGCGCTCGCGATCGTGCGCACGGCGAACTGCCGGGCAGCGGCAACATCGCCCTTCTTCTGATAAGCCTCGGCGAGCAGGGACTCGAAGCGTGAGATCAGATGCCGGTAGTGGGTTTGAACAGCTTCCGCGTAGTGTTCCGTCAGCAGCCGGATGGCTTCGTCAAGCTGGTTGTTTGCGATATAGACCGTCGCCGCATACGTCCGGATGAAGTTGGCATACGCCGGCTCCTTCAACTTGTTGCATGCCTCGATAGCCGCGGTGAACTCGGGCCCCACGACACGGATCCTGCCGCTCGCCACCTCCGCTTTCAGCTTCTGGTCCGAGCCCTTGCAGACTCCACGGCCGAGCCAGTTCTCATCGAGCACCTTCTGCGAGTAGGTTATGCCCAGATCGTACTGCCCGACCTCGTTGTAAAGCTGCGCAGCCACTACGAGTCCCTGTTCACGCGCGGCCGGGTCCGTGACCTTGGGCAACAGCACCAGGAGTTGACCCAGGTAAGTGAACGCCTCCTCGTAATGCGACCCGACCAGCAGTACGTTCGTGATCGAGGCATTGGCGCGAAATTTCAGCGTGACGTCATGAGTCTCGCGGACCGTGGCGCGAAATTGGGCGAGCGCGGTCTCGTACTCGGCGTCATAGGCGCTCTTCCATCCCCGCAGATAACGCACGAATTCCTGCTGCGACTGGGACAGGTCGGTCGATTGGGCCTCCAGCTCCTGCAGCAGCGCCGTGAACCCGGCTGGATCGGAGGTCTTGATCCGGTCCGCCCGATGCAGCAGCGTGGCCGCTTCATTGCGCTGAAAGGCTGCCGCTGGCTGCGTCGACAGCGTCACAGCCTGGGCAACAATCAACAAAGCGAGACCGATGCCGCCCGGCGACCAACGCCGGGCGGGCCCAGAAACGGTACAACGATGGGTGGTGCGCCTAGCCCACACGGCAAACGGTTGAGCGACGAGGTGTCAGGCTGTTTTCCTCTTCCTCATCTTCGTCGTCCTCATCGTCATCGTCATCATCCTCATCCTCGTCTTCGTCGTCGTCCTCGAAGTCGTCTTCATCATCGTCCTCATCGTCGTCCTCGTCCTCGTCATCCTCGAGGTCGTCTTCGTCCTCGTCGTCTTCCTTCTTGCCCGGCGAGATCATGGCGCACACATTGGTGTCGGCACCCAGGAGAGTCTCCAGCTTGCGCTGATCCGTCCCGAGGAGTGCCTCACGCAAGGCCGGGTCGATATCCGCCTCGGCCAGGGCCACCTCGAGCGCTGTGCGGGGGGCATGGCGCAGGTCGGCGTCCTGGCCCAGTCTCTGCAGAAAATCAATGACATTCGACACGAAATCATCTCCTTGGAGGGTAGTCGGGCGAAAGCGACACTGGAAGCTGAAGTTTATCGGGGGCCGCGCTCGTGCGCGATCCCCTCTGGCGAGTTCGCCGCGGGCCATGACAAGTTCCCGGAAATAGCTGCCAGTCGCTTACGGACCTCGGGATTAGGTTGCATCGCCTTGGCTGGGGGGATCACTGCTGTCATATGCATGTCAACTTCGGCGTCGGGTAATGCGCCGAGCGGCAGACGCGCGACGATGGGCTGCTGCGTCGGGAGCGTTGCAACCTTGTACAGAATGATCTCATGATCCAATGGATAGTCTCGGGACAGAAGCTCGACGAGCACCTGCCTATAGGCGGCTCCCGTCTTGAAGCGAGTCAGGGTCTGGTCGCCAGCCACACCTACCTGCCACAGGACCAGGTATCCGGCCGTATCGATCACGCGCCGATAGAGCATGAACTGGCTGGCCTCGAAATGCTGGCAGCCCACCTTTCCCGGATCTATCCCCAGATCGGCATAGAGACAATCCTCTGCTGAGATGCCTGGTTCCATGTGAGCCCGGAAACCCTCCCGGCGCGCAATCTCCACGGCCTTGTGGGGTGGCCACGCAAAGACCCCGGGGTGGCCATAAAATGCACCACAAACGCGCTTGCCGGCACGCACTTCGGTCAGCATGGAGTCCACCATCTGGCGATATGTGTCCATGCGCGATTTGCCTTCCTCATAGAGCGGCTGAAAGCTTCGGACGTCCGGATGCAGCTTGGCCAGCCACATCTCGATGATGCCATCGGACGTTGCAGCGAAGACCACGTCCGATTTCTCAATATAGCTTCTGGCGAGCGGCGTGAGATGCGAGCCCAGGGTCATGCCTATTCCCACACAAACCAGGCTTCCTGCTTCCTTCATCCGTCCCCCTCGTATGGTGCAGAAAGCCGTCCCGGGCCGGTAGGCAGCAGCGGCGGAGTTGCCGATTGTAGGGCGGCGGCGGCGGTTGTACAGCCCGGTGCGCTTCCCGTAGTCTCTGGCAACTTGGACACATGCGCTGCGGTGAGGGTGGGAGTCGATGGATCAAGCTGTTACAGCGGTTCTCCCCGGCTATCGCGGGGCCCTGATCCTGGCACTCGCCGTGTGCACGTCGTTGGCAATTGCCCGCGCTCCAGGGGAGCCTCTCGTCCGTCCTGTGGGTGTCGTCGAGCAGCCTTGTCCGGCTCCCAGCGCACCAACGGGTGACACAGACAAGCCCATGAAGGATTGGCACGAACGCATCCTGGACCCCGGGGAAGGTCGGGAATTCGACCCGCCCGACATGAGCACCCTCAACTCACAGCACACTGCGGAGGAGGAACGACTGCACAACGACTGGGCATCTCTTTGCCGTTACCGAGCGGAGAACGCCGCGCTGCGCCGTGGGACTGGCCCACGTGTCGTTTTCATGGGCGACTCCATCACCGAGTTGTGGAAGGTTGCCCATCCCGATTTCTTCGGCGAGAACTACATCGATCGCGGGGTGAGCGGCCAGACGACAGCCCAGATGCTCGTACGGTTTCGCCAGGACGTGATCGCATTGAAGCCCGCCGTCGTGCACATCCTGGCCGGTACGAATGATTTCGCCGGCAATGGCGGACCGACGACCCTCGACGCAATCAAAAACAACATTGCCTCCATGGTGGACCTTGCGATTGCGAACGAGATACACGTCGTGCTTGGGTCGGTACCTCCGGCGGGCGCATTTCCCTGGCGCCCAACGGTGCTGGAGCCCGCTCAGCACATTGTCGAGATGAACGAGTGGCTCAGGCGGTTCGCCCGGGAGAAGAACCTGATCTACGTGGATTACCACGAGCCACTTGCGGATGAGCGCGACGCGATGAAGCAGACCTTCAGCAATGATGGCGTGCATCCCAACCGCGACGGATATTCCGTCATGGAGCCCTTGGCGCGCCGTGCGATTGAGCAGGCGCTTAGCGCCAGTGGTGAAAGCGCTGGTAAGGGCGCAGCGCCGAAGCCTCCCAAGAACAAAGACAGCAACAAGCGCTGACTGCACTGCAGACGAAGGTCGCGATGCGATTTGACCAGATCACGGCCGGAATGCTCATCGACGGTGGCCGCCGCACTGTGACAGAAGCTGAAATCATTGAGTTCGCCACCCGCTACGACCCGCAGTGGTTTCACACCGACCCGGTGCGCGCGGCGAACAGTCGCTGGAAGGGGCTGATTTCCAGCGGCTGGCTGACCTGCTCCATTGCCATGGAGCTTGCGGTCAAGAGCGTTCTGGCCACTTCCGAATCCATCGGCTCCCCCGGCGTGGAGCAGCTCAAATGGCCGAATCCCGTGCGGCCCGGTGATGAGCTCGAATTGCGCATCGAAGTCCTGCAGACGGGTCACTCCCGATCGGGCGCGGTTGGCATAGTGAAGTGGCGCTGGGTGCTGACGAGCCAGACGGGGGCGCAGGTGCTCGAGCTGATCGCGACCAGCCTGTTCCAGATAGCCTAGCTACCATTTCTTCCGGCGCGGCTTCGCGCCGCTACTCTTCGGGGGTCGCGAAGCGATCCCCCTTGAACCCTGCGCGCAGCGCATGAGTAGACGCGCCGGAAGATAAGTCAGTGCCGCATATCGACCAGTGTTCGTTTTCGGTGCTGTCCATAATAGGGGCGGTGCAGTCATATTTTGGGGTTGCGATATGGACGAGCCAAGCCAGGCCTCGCGGTCACGGCGACCGAGCGGACGCGACGCAAAAAGGGCGGCACGCACGGCACGCAGCGCGGCGTTCGTCCCATATATCACCCGAAAAATTCCGTACTACGAAGTTCTCGGGACCGAGGGACTCGAGCTGCTGGAGCACAATGCCGATACCATCCTGCAGGAGATCGGCATCGACTTCAGGGATGACCCTGAGGCACTGCAGCTGCTGAAGGAGGCTGGCGCCGACGTTCAGGCCGAGCGCGTCCGTTTTCCGCGCGGTCTGTGCCGAACTATTGTCAGCCGCTCAGCGCCTCGCGAGTTCACCCAACACGCGCGCAATCCCGCTCATTCTGTCGTTATCGGCGGCAACCGCACGGTTTTCGCTCCGGCTTATGGCTCCCCGTTCGTGCGCAACCTGGATGAAGGCCGGCGGTACGCCAAGATCGAGGACTTCCGCAATTTCGTGAAGCTCGCCTACATGGCGACCTCCTTGCATCACTCCGGCGGCACCATCTGCGAGCCCGTCGATCTGCCCGTCAACAAGCGGCATTTCGACATGGTGTACAGCCACATGAAGTACAGCGACAAGCCGTACATGGGATCGGTCACCCATCCAGAGCGCGCCCAGGATACGGTGGAGTTGACGAAAATCCTGTTTGGCGATGAGTACCTGGATGCGGCTAGCGGCAAACCCAAAACTTTCATCACCAGCCTCATCAACGCGAACTCGCCGCTGACGTGGGATTCGACCATGCTCGGGGCACTGAAGACTTACGCTCGCGCCAATCAGGCGACGATCGTCACGCCCTTTATTCTGGCCGGTGCAATGTCCCCGGTTACGGTTGCCGGCACCGTCGCGCAGACTCTCGCCGAGTCACTTGCCGGCATGACGCTCGCCCAGCTGGTCAATCCCGGCGCGCCCGTGGTGATGGGGAGTTTCGCTTCGTCGCTGTCGATGCAGTCGGGGGCGCCCACTTTCGGAACACCTGAGCCCGCGCTCGTGCTTTACGCGATGGCGGCGCTGGCACGCAGGCTCGGCGTGCCATTTCGCTCGGGTGGCGCCTTGTGTGCCGCCAAGATTGCCGACGCGCAAGCGGCTTACGAGTCCGCCAATACCATGATTCCGACCGTGTTGGGCGGGGTCAACTTCGTTCTGCACACGGCGGGTTGGCTCGAAGGCGGGCTCTCGATGGGGTACGAGAAGTTCATGATGGACGTGGACCAGGCGGGCATGATGCACACGCTTCTGGAAGGTGTGGACCTGTCGGACAACGGCCAGGCGCTCGATGCGATTCGCGAAGTCGGACCGGGTAAGCACTTCCTCGGCTGCGCACACACGCAGGCAAACTTCCAGACGGCGTTCTATCGTTCGCCGCTCGCTGACAACAACAGTTTCGAGCAATGGGAGAGTGAGGGCGCCGCGGACATGAACAAGCGGGCCAACGCTCAGTGGAAGAAACAACTGGCGGAGTACGAGGCGCCCGCAATGGACCCGGCGGTGGACGAGGCCCTGCTGGACTACATCAATCGCCGCAAGGCTTCGTTCCCGGATTCCAACATCTAGGGAAGGCCCGGTCTAGGAACGGCCCGGGCGGCGATTGCGGGTGTTGGTGCGCGGCGCGGCGGCCTTGGGTGCCGGCAGCTCGAGCACCTTGCGCAAGTGCACGTAATCGGCCGTCGAGTGCGGGATGCCCATGGCCTGTACGAAGTGCTCCTGAAAACGCGGCTCGATGGCGGTTTCTATCTTCTCGACCTGACGGACCAACTCCTCGATTTTCGTGCGTGATGCGTTGTCCAGCAGGGCGATGCGAGCCCCCGTTCCGGCAGCGTTGCCGGCCGAGCCCACCTGTGAAAGATCGCAGTCCGGAATCATCCCGAGCAGCATCGCGTACTTGACGTCAATGTGACTGCCGAACGCGCCTGCCAGACGGATACGATCCACGTGATCGGTTCCCATGTGCTCCATCAGAAGTTTGATACCCGCATAAAGGGCAGCTTTCGCCAGTTGAATCGCCCGCACGTCGTTCTGTGTGATCTGCAGCGGCACGGCTCCCTGGTGGACGATATAACCGAACGTCCTGCCGGATTGAACGATGCGGTCGCTCCGCTCGGCGAGCTGCCCATCGACGACTCCGTCCTGGTTGATGATGCCGCACAGATACATCTCCGCGATGACTTCGATGATTCCCGAACCGCAGATGCCGGTGACGCCGGTCGTGGCGACGGCTGCAGCGAATCCCGGCTCGTCGGACCACAGATCCGAGCCGATGACCTTGAACCTGGCTTGCAGCGTGGCCGGATCGATCCGCACGCGCTCAATCGCCCCAGGCGCTGCACGCTGACCGCAGCTGATCTGAGCTCCCTCGAATGCCGGTCCGGTGGGGCTCGAGCAGGCGAGCAGGCGAGTGCGATTACCTAACACGATCTCGGCATTCGTCCCAACATCCACCAGCAGAGTCAACTCGTCACCGAGGTCGGGACGTTCCGCGAGTATCATTCCTGCAGCATCGGCGCCCACATGCCCTGCGATGCAGGGGAGCAGGTATATGCGCGCGTTCGGGTGCAGCGCGAGGCCGATTTCGGAGGCGCGGATCGTGAGCGCTCCGTCGGTGGTGAGCGCAAACGGAGCGCCGCCCAATTCCACCGGGTCGATGCCCAGTAACAGGTGATGCATGATCGGATTGCCAACCAGCGTCACTTCAAGAATGTCGTTGACGGCAACTGCCGCTTCGCCCGCGACTTGCGCCGCCAGGGTATTGAGCGCGCCGTGGACCGCTTCGGTCATCTGCTGCGCCCCGCCCGGATTCATCATCGAGTAGGACACCCGGCTCATCAGGTCTTCGCCGAAGCGGATTTGCGGATTCATCGAGCCGGCGGATGCCACAACCTCACCGGACTCGAGATCACACAGGTGGGCGGCAATGGTGGTGGAACCGACGTCAATCGCGAGACCGAGCGCCTGCTCGTGAAAGCCGGCCCAGATACCGATGATCCGCGAAGCGGCGTGCACGGCGACCGTGACTTTCCATTGGCCGGCGCGAAGCGCGGACTGCAGGATCTGCAGCACCTGCAGATCACACTGCAGGTCGCTGAGACTCCATTCGTCCCGCAGCGCGTTCATCAAACGCTGCAGATCCCCGCTGGGGTCGTGCATGTCAGGCTGCTTGACCTCGACATAGTGCAGATGCACGACCGGGTCCAGGGTAATCACGCGGCTGTCCGCGGCCTTGCGTACCACCTGCCGATGAACCTGGCTCCCCGGCGGTACATCCACGACCAGGTCGCCCTCGATGCGCGCTGAACAGGAGAGTCGGTGACCGGCCGGCAGCGGCCGTCGTCGCGCAAACTGCTGCTCGGCCGCGCTGAGGGGAGTCAGGTTCTCGGCGCGGGAATTGACACGGTGTTTGGCGAAGTCACCTTCCATCACCAGGACCTGGCAGCGGCCGCACAACGCGCGGCCACCGCAGACGGAATCCACGTCAACGCCGAGCGTACGCGCCGCCTGGAGAAGCGAGGTTCCGACCGGGAAGCGGCCACGCTTCCCCGAAGGAGTGAATACTACGAGTGCGTCTGTCATGTTGGTGTAGTAGGGCGCCGCCGATGTCCACCTTCACGCCGCCCGCGCGCAGCACCTTCGGCCCCGACCGGCGCCGCGCCGCCCCCGGCCTGCATCGCGGGCGCTTCGCGGAAGCGACGAATCCAGCGCGCACAATCCGGATCGTGTCCCATCATGACATCGGCAGCCATGCAGGCTTTGACAATCTCCATGTGCATGGGGTTCATGATGGCCGAAGTCATTCCGGCACCGATCGCCATCGTCAGAAACCCAGCGCTGATGGCCTCGCGCGCCGGCAGGCCGAAGCTGACGTTGGAGGCTCCGCAGGTCGTGTTGACTTTGAGCTCGTTCTTCAAGCGGCCCAACAGGCGCATCACCTGTACACCGGCCTGGTTGATCGCGCCGATGGGCATCACGAGCGGGTCCACCACCACGTCGCTGAAAGGAATACCGTGATCGGCCGCGCGCTGAACGATCTTCTTTGCGACTTCGAAGCGTACATCCGGGTCTTCCGAAATACCGGTCTCGTCATTCGAGATCGCAACCACCGCGGCGCCGTATTTTTTGACGAGCGGCAACACGGATTCCAGGCGTTCCTCCTCGCCGGTCACGGAGTTGACGAGGGGTTTGCCCTTGTAGACCGCAAGGCCCGCTTCGAGCGCGGCAACGATTGACGAGTCGATCGACAACGGCACATCGGTAATGGACTGTACGAGCTGGATGGCTTTTGCCAGGATTGCTGGCTCGTCCGCCAACGGAATGCCGGCATTCACATCGAGCATGTGCGCCCCGGCGGCCAATTGGGCCCGGGCATCGGCCTCGACGCGGCTGAAGTCGCCGGCCGCCATCTCCGCGGCGAGGATCTTGCGCCCCGTGGGGTTGATGCGCTCGCCGATCATGACGAATGGGCGCCCGAAGCCTATGACCACTTCGCGGGTTGCCGAGCTGATGACGGTGTCTGTCATGAGAGCGTCCTGTTGGAGTTGGGGGCGGCGGCGTCGCGGCCCGGGTACCAGGGGATGCGGCCACGCAGCACCCCTGAAGCGTCGATGATTTCAGCGATGCTGTGCTCCTGCCGGTAGGCCATCAGGTGAATGCCACTGACGCCCGGCAGGGAACGGATTTCCTGTATGAGATCGATACACACCTGCCGGCCCTCGCGCGCGGCATCGGCCGCGCCCGCCATCCGGGCAATCACTTCATCGGGTATGTGCAGGCCTGGCACATGCGTGCGCATCCATTCTGCCGCCTTGGCGGATCGCAATGGCCCGACACCCACCAGGATGAACACCTTGCCCAGCAGGCCGAGGTCCTCGACCTGACGCAGGAAGCCGCGCAGCAGGGGCACGTCAAAACAGTACTGGGTCTGGATGAACTGCGCGCCGGCCTGGACTTTCTTCGCAAGGCGTTGAGCTCGCCACTCGACGGGCGGCGCAAACGGATTCTCCGCTGCACCGAGCAACAGGCGTGGCGCGGAGGTGATTTTGCGGCCGCTCAGGAATTGATGCTCGTCGCGCAGGGTACGCGCGGTGGCGAGCAGTGAGAGCGAGTCAAGATCGAACACGGGCGCTGCCTGCGGGTGATCGCCGGCCTGCACCCCATCGCCGCTGAGACACAGCAGGTTGCAGACGCCCATTGCAGCGCAGCCCAAAATGTCACCCTGGATTGCGATCCGGTTGCGGTCGCGGCAGGAGATCTGCATGACGGGCGCATATCCAACCCGCGTCAGCAGGGCGCACACGGCCAGGCTCGACATGTGGCAGTTCGCTCCGCTTCCGTCGGTGGCGTTGATTGCATCGACGTAGCGATCGAACAGCCGGGCTCGTTGATAGACCTCCTCGGGATCCGCCGAATCGGGCGGCGCAAGCTCGCTGGTCACGGCGAACTCGCCAGCACGCAGGACTCTTTCCAGGCGTCCAGGGGAGGTATGTCCGGGCAGAATGGGGAGCGGGTACCCCGGCACCGGCTCGTCGTGGAAATTCATCCGGGCTCCCCGGCGCGCAGGCGCGCAACTCGCAGCCAGGAGGATCGCCCCTGCAGGCGGCGGTCGATTGGCGGCTGCAGCGTGCGCAGCGCGTCAACTCCCCCGGGAATGCGGCGACTTCCGGCCACTGCCTCGTGCCACACACACTTCATCTCGGGGCGCACTTCGCAACATCCATCGCTACGTACGCCACCACATGGACCGTTGCGCATATTCTTCGGACAATTCATGGGGCACGCCATCCCCGTGGAGCTCAGAACGCACTGGCCGCACATTCTGCAATCAAACAGTAGTCCCTTGACCGCGCGTTCGGCAGCTGCAACCGGCCGCTCCAACCGCGCGTATCCGAGCCATTTCCACAGCGGATGCAGGCCACAGATTACGGCTTCGAAGCCGCGGTAGAAGGCGTTGAGTCCGCGGGCATGGCGCACCGACCAGCGGCGCATGGCGTACATCAGGCCCCCGGTAGTTCAGGTGCCGCGGCGAGACCCTTCGCCCTGATCAGGCGTTCGAGATCCTCATCCGTGTAACGCGCCTCGATTTCCGCGGCCGTCGCCGCGACAACCGTCTGAATGTCATCGGCGCAGGGTTGCGGCGCGCTGCGCTTCCAATCCGCCAGATACGCATCCGAGCTTCCCTTGCCGGCGCGCATCGCCGCCCGGTCCACCGCTTCCTGGAAACGCGCGGAGAGTTGGATCTTGGCAGTCTCGCGGCCGCGCTTGCCAACCACCTGCGCCGGGATATCCCGCCAGGAGATGATGGTCAGTGTGGCCATTGCCGCTCCTCGCGGGAGGCCAGCAGGGCGCCGAGCCGCGACCCGAGCTCGCCGTACCCCGTGACTCGGGATTCAAACTCGAGGCCCATCCCGTGCGCGATCTGCCGGGCCTGCTCCACGGAGTGGGGCGCGGGATTCTGCGCAAGGTAGACTAACTTGCGATAATTGCGGAAGTACTCGAGCGCGAGCTGCGGATGCCGGTCCAGTCCCAGGCCGCGGGTCACGAGGCGCTCAAAGTGCCGCAGCAGAAAGTCGGTCAGATAAAAGGTTCCCGGTTCGGCGCTGTGCAATTGATCAAACACTGCCGCGCCGGCGAAGAACTCATAACAGTGAGCCCCGGGCAGTCTCTCCACGCGCTCCTCGCGCAGCAGCGCATCGAGCATTCCGCCTGTTCCGCAGTCTGCATAGGCGACGAAGATCGTGTCGTAACGTGAACGGTGGGTGCTGATTTGCTCCCGGACCGCGGGGACGATGCGTTCAGGCCGGTTGTGCAGTTCTGGCGGCAAGCACTGCACATCCACGTCCGCCCAGCGGTTAGCGCGCCTTAATGCCGTGATCTCACGGGCCAGTGCTCCGCAGGCGATGATCAGAATGCCACGTGGCATGCCCCATGCCTCTCGAGTCAGGCCCGCGCCGCGCGCCGCGCGGCCAGCAGTCCCTTGGCAGTTTCGACCGCAATCGCAGCGTCCCGGCAATAAGCATCCGCACCGACCGCCTTGCCGAACTCTTCATTGAGCGGCGCCCCGCCAACGAGCACGATGTAGTCGTTGCGGATGCCCTTGTCCTTCAATGTGTCGATCACGACTTTCATGTAGGGCATGGTCGTCGTAAGCAGCGCCGACATCCCCAGAATGTCAGGTTTGTGCTGCTCGAGCGCGGCGAGGTATTTCTCCACCGGGTTGTTGATACCCAGATCGATGACCTCGAACCCGGCGCCCTCGAGCATCATGGAGACGAGATTCTTGCCGATGTCGTGGATGTCGCCCTTGACCGTGCCGATGACAATCTTGCCTATGGGCTCGACGCCGGTTTCGGCGAGCAGCGGCCGCAGGATCTCCATGCCGCCCTTCATTGAGTTGGCGGCCAGCAGGACCTCGGGGACGAACAGGATGCCGTCGCGAAAGTCGATACCGACTATCCGCATGCCCTCGACGAGCGCATCGTTCAGGACCTTCTCGGCGCTCCAGCCGCGCTCGAGGAAAATGCGGGTGGCATCCTCGACCTCGGTCTTGAGTCCGTTGTACAGGTCGTCATGTACCTGTTCGGTCAATTCCTGATCGTTCAGATCGCGTAAATTGAACTCGGCTTCGGGCTGCTCTGCCATGCTCAATCTCCAAAGCGCTCAAGCGGCGCGGTTTCGATGGTAAGGGGGGGTGTGCGTGCACAGTGGTTGGTTCGCGACCATGGCATGCCCGCAGGCGACATCGGGCGAGCGGGAAAGGCAAGCCTAGGGTCCTGATTAACTTAAATCCAGGTTTCTAGGCCCGTACGCGGCCGCCCGGGCCTGATTGACGCGTTTTTTCCGGGATGCTGCCGGCGTCGAGACCGCCTCGGCTCTGCCGTTCCGCGCTCGGCGGGCAGCCGAACTGAGCGCGGTAGCAGCGCGAGAAATGCGGGGGCGATTGAAAGCCGCACGCGGCCGTGATGTCGATGATGGGCATTGATGTCTGCAGCAACAGCTCGCGTGCGCGCCGCAGGCGCATCTGCAGGTAGTAGCGGTTGGGCACACAGTCCAGGTGCCGCCTGAAGAGGCGCTCGATCTGCCGGCGCGACAGCGCCGTTGCGGCTGCGATCTCATCGAGAGAGAGCGGCTTCTCGATGTTGGCTTCCATCAGCTGTGCCACCTTGATCAGGGTATCGTGACTGACGCCGATCTGGGCTCGCAGCGGCACATACTGGCGATCGCGGTCGTTGCGTACCCGATCGACGATGAACTGCTCGGAGATGAGCTGCGCGATGCGCGCATTGAGTTTGGACTTGACGAGAGTCAACATCAGATCGAGGGGGGCGATGCCGCCGGAGCAGGTGAAGCGGTCCCGGTCGATGGTGAACAGCTGATCGTTCAGCAGAATGCGCGGAAATTCCTCGCGCAGGGCGGACAGATTCTCCCAGTGGATACTGGCGCGATACTTGTCCAACAGGCCCGCTTTCGCCAGGGCATAACCACCCGTACACAGCGCGCCCAGGGGTGTGCGTCGGTCGGCGAACCGCCGCAGTGCCGATAAGATCTGTGGCGACACGGCGGACTGCACTTCGACACCTCCGCAAACGAACAGAATGTCCACGGACTTGATGGAATCGAGCGTTACGGTGGGAGACAGCTGCAAGCCGTTGCTGGCCACGGTTGGAGTGCCATCGAGACTCGCGATCGACCACTCATAGACCGACTTGCCGGTCAGGATGTTGGCCATGCGCAGCGGCTCGACGGCATTCGACAATGCGATCATCGAGTAATTGGGCAGCGTCAGAAAAGCGAACTGTGTCCTGCTCTCGCGCACGCTCCCGATAGTACGCCATCTTGCCTGTTTGCGACATCCGGCTCAGGTCACGCTGGGTGGGTGCGGCAGCCAGCGTGGGCAGCAGCCGTCAGCGCCGGGATCTCAGCGCCAGCACTTCGTCCACCCATTCGATCCAGTGCCGCACGGGCGTATCGGTCGCGCTCTGCAGGTGTGCTATGCAGCCGATATTGGCGGACAGCACGGCCTGCGGCCGGTTTTCGAGGAGCGATTCCAGTTTGCGCGCGCGCAGGTCTTGCGACAGCTGGGCCTGCAGCAGCGAGTAGGTGCCGGCTGATCCGCAGCACAGGTGCGCGTCGCGCACCGGGACGACCTCGGCTCCCAGCGCGGCCAGCAGGGCTTCGACCTTGCCGCGGATCTTGAGGCCGTGCTGCAGAGTGCACGGTGGATGGAAGACGACCCGCGGGGCCGGCGGCGGCGCATTGCTGCCAGGCGTCGTGTTGCTGCCGGCTGTCGCACCGACGCCGATTGCGGCGCCGCTGCCGGCGCTTGTATCGAGACTGCAGGCGATACCGATGCCGGCTGCGGCAATGGCCTCTGGCACAAATTCGGCCACGTCGCGGGCCAATTCAACCACGCGCTTTGCCTTGTTCGCGTACACGGGGTCATCGCGAAGCAGGTGAGCGTACTCGGCGACCATAGCCCCACAGCCCGAAGCATTGATCACGATGGCTTCCACCTGCGCGGGCTCGATAAGCGGCCACCAGGCATCGATGTTGCGCCGGAAGTTGTCCCGTGCTCCGGCCTGATCATCGAGGTGCTGTCGAATGGCTCCGCAGCAACCCGATCCCGGTGCAACGATCGACTGTACGCCGACCGCGTCCAGGACGCGCGCGGTGGCCGCGTCGATGGATGGGGCCATCGATGGCTGAACGCAATTGTTGAGGAGCAACACCTTCCGGATATGTACCCGGGTCGGCAGTGCGCCGGCGGGCCTGGCCACACCTACCTTGGCCCGTAACGAGGGCCCGAGCGCCCAACTCATCGCCCGCGCGAGCTTCAGCGCGGCACCGAAAAGCCACGATCGGGTCATTCCCTCTCGCAGTAACCATCTATACGTTCGTTCACGCCATGGGCGCTCTACGCGCTCATCAACAGCGGCCCGGCCGATATCCACCAGGTGTCCGTACTCGACACCCGACGGGCAAGTAGTTTCACAGCTTCGGCATGTCAGACAGCGGTCCAGATGCAACTGTGTCTGGCGGGTGGGTGGCACACCCTCGAGAACTTGTTTTATCTGGTAGATCCGTCCGCGCGGACTGTCCAGCTCGTCGCCCAGCAGCTGGTAAGTGGGGCAGGTCGCCAGGCAAAAGCCGCAATGTACGCAGGCGCGCAGAATCTCATCCGCCTCGGCTCCGGCGGCAGTCGCCCGAATTGCTGCTGTAAGTCGCGTTTCCATCCGTCACATGTCGGCCAACAACCGCCCCGGGTTGAAAATACCCTGCGGATCGAAGCTGTGCTTCAACCGCCGATGGATTTCGACGATCGCGCGCGGCAGCGGCTGAAACCTGCTCCCGGGGCCAGCCCCACGCCACCTCATCGCCGTGCCTCCCACCGCCACCGCCATCCCACGCACATCGAACGCCTGCAAATCGCCGGCATACCAGCGAAGCGCGCCGCCCCAATCGATCAACGGCTCGAGCGGGAGCTGTAATGGCGGCGCTGTAGCCGGCACCGATACTCGCCACACTAGCGGATCCGAGTACACCGGGTGGGTGTAGTGACGCAACGCCTCCCACCACTTACGTGCCAACAAGGGAAATACCCGATCGCCGCCAATAACAGCGCGGGCCGCCTGCACGGCCGCAGCCGCCCCCGACAGTCTTACCCATGCCGCACCTTCATGCCAGGCGGCCGCGGAGATCGGTAGCGGCTTTCCGCCCCAGCGGTTGAAAGCGTCAACCGCCTCGCGCGCCGGCATCTCCAGGCGCACTGTTTCCTCGGCGCGCGGCTGGGGCAGAACCTTTACGGAAACCTGCGTGATGATGCCAAGGATGCCTAACGAGCCACACAGGAGCCGCGACACATCGAATCCCGCAACATTCTTCATTACCTGCCCGCCGAAGCGCAGCGACTCGCCATCGCTGGCCAGGAGCGTTGCACCCAGAACGAAGTCCCGTATCGCGCCCACCTGCATGCGCCGCGGACCTGACAACCCGGCCGCGACCATCCCACCCAGAGTGGGATCGCCACCCAATCGCGGCGGCTCGAAACCCAGGAACTGACCGTGTTCGGCCAACGCCGTCTCGATGTCCGAGAGCCGCGTACCGCAGCGCGCCGTCAGGACCAACTCGGAAGGCTCATAGTCGATGATTCCGCAATACCCGGTCAGGTCCAGCGGCTCACCCGCGGCTGACTCGCCATAGAAATCCTTGGTACGCGCGCCATGCAACTGCAGCGGCTTGCGTTGCGCTGCGGCAACCAGCACGCGCTCGCGCAATTTCAGCAGCTCGCTTTCCATGGGCTCAGAAGCGGGGAATTTCAGGATGCGGCAATGCTCCGGCGTGCACGTGCATTTTGCCATACTCGGCACAGCGGACGAGGGTGGGTATCGCTTTGCCGGGATTGAGCAATCCAACAGGATCGAATGCCCGCTTGACCGCAAAGAAAGCGGCGCGCTCGCGGGCGGAAAATTGCACACACATTGAGTTGATTTTCTCGATTCCCACCCCGTGCTCGCCGGTGATGGTTCCGCCCAGTTGCACGCACAACTCGAGGATCTGCGCGCCGAAGCGGTCGGCGCGTTCCCATTCCCCCGGCACGTTGGCATCGAACAGGATCAGGGGATGCAGATTACCATCGCCGGCGTGAAACACGTTCATGCAGCGCAGCGCGTAGGTGTGCTCCATCTGTTCGATGGCCTTCAACATCCGGCCGAGGTTCTTGCGGGGAATGGTGCCATCCATGCAGTAGTAATCAGGCGAAACGCGCCCGGCAGCCGGAAAGGCATTCTTGCGCCCCGACCAGAAGCGCAATCGTTCGGCCTCGGAACCTGACACCGTGATCGCAGTCGCGCCCGCGGCGCGCATTACGAGCTCGATCTGGGTAACCTGCTCGGCCACTTCTTCGGGCGTACCGTCCGCCTCTGCCAACAAAATGGCTTGCGCCTCGAGGTCATAACCTGCCTTGACGAAGGGCTCGACGGCCGCGGTTGCCTTGCGGTCCATCATCTCGAGTCCGGCGGGGATGATGCCTGCGGCAATGATGGCGGCAACGGCCTCTGCGGCCTTGGCCACGTCGTCGAACGAGGCCATCACCAGTTGCGCAAGTTGCGGCCGTGGAATCAGCTTGACTGTGATCTCGGTGACGATCAGGAGCAGTCCTTCGGAGCCGATTACGCTGGCTAACAAGTCCAGTCCCGGGCTGTCCAGCGCAGCAGAGCCCAACTCGAGCAGCTCGCCGTCGATCGTGTAGCCGCGGACCCGCATGACATTGTGAACGGTGAGTCCATACTTCAGGCAGTGCACGCCACCTGAGTTCTCAGCGACGTTGCCGCCTATGGAGCAGGCGATCTGCGAAGAGGGGTCAGGTGCGTAGTACAGGCCATAGGCGGCAGCTGCCTCCGACACCTGCAGGTTGCGAACTCCGGGCTGGACTCGCGCCGTGCGAGCAACCGGATCCAGCTCCAGTATCTGATTCATTCGCGCGAGTGACAGTATGACGCCGCTGCCATGCGGCATCGCACCGCCCGAAAGTCCCGTGCCGGAGCCGCGTGCCACTACGGGAACGTCCAGGCCGCGGCAGAGGACGAGAATTTCGCAAATTTGCGCTTCAGTATGCGGTAATACCACTGCCATGGGGAGCTGGCGAAATGCGGTGAGTCCATCGCATTCGTAGGGCCGCAATTCTTCGTCTTGCGACACGACACACTCGGCCGGCAATACCGCGCGTAACGCCGCGATGACAGCTGACTTTCTCTTGCGCGAAGGCGCGAGCGCCGGGACGCTCTGCACGGGCTCGTCTGCGTTTTGCATCACTCAATCCTAACGCGGAACGTGGACGAAAGTCCCGAGTGGTATTGTTCCGGTATGCAAAAGTGTCGCCGGAGCAACACATTGCGGCACCCGTAGGGGCTCAGTTCAAATCGCGCCCTTCTTGTCGAAGTGTACTCAAGGGAGCGAGTTGTGAACTCAAAATGTGGTGTGCGCAGACAGGGGCTGTCTGCACTGATTGCGATGGGTGCCCTTTGCGCGGTTGGTTCCGCCCAAGCGGCCGTTTCAGGGTGGATGCCCGATGTTTACTACGCGGCGGGCACGGTTGTTTCGTACAACGGGCAGAACTACAGCGCGCTGGTAAACCAAACTGACTACAGCGGTACTGGTTGGAATCCGACCACGGCAAGTCTATGGACGCCGGTCGGCTCATCCGGCGGTGGCGGTGGTGGTGGCGGTGGTGCTGGGGGTGGTGGTGGTGGTGGTGGTGGTGG
>JBJMWM010000013.1:0-90296 GCA_045810105.1 Steroidobacteraceae bacterium
ACTGGCTCGTGGCCGGTGCGGGGTCTTTGGTGTCTTTGCTCGCGGGTGCCCGGTGTTCCGTCAGGCGTGCGCGAGAGCCCCGCACCTTGCGCTCCTAAGGAGCGCAAGTCCGACAAGTACCTCTAGCAGCGCGCCGGTTGTGGTGAGAGCCATGGGACTTGCAGGGGATGCGAAAGCAGGAAATAAGTGGCCCGATGTGATCACAACCGGCGCGCCGTTGTCAACGCGGGATCCGCGGTCCGTCCCAAAAATGCGCTGCCGCAGCGAACATTGGTTAAGCTTCCCGCATGGCAGAAGTCCTGTTGACGACGGCGACGGCGGACAGCCGTCCCTTGTGGCTGCTGACCGAGTCGGATCTCCCGCGCTGGTTGAGCGAGCAGCCGGCACACGTGGCGAATTGGATCCGCGGTCATGCATTTCAGGCCGAGAGGCACCGTGTGTTGGCGTATCCCGGCCCCGATGGCGGCATCGCAGGTGCGGTCGCGGGTCTCGGCTCGCTGCGCTCGGTTGGTGAGTTGAAGGTATGGCACGCGGCGGGCCTGTCGGATCGCCTGCCCGCGCAGGCCTATCACGTTGCCAACGAACTTCGGCGGGACGCGGCAACGCATTTTGTTCTCGGCTGGCTGATGGGCGCATACCGTATGACGCGCTATCGGTCCGGCGCGCCCCTCACCTCACGTGCCGTGCTGGTTGCACCGGCGCAAGCCGATCTCGCTTATGCCGAGGTGGCCGCCGCTGCGAATTCATTTGCCCGCGATCTGATCAACACGCCGCCCAACGACATGGGTCCGGCGGAGCTGGCTGCTGCTGCTACCGATCTCGCGGTCCGCTGCGGAGCGCGCAGTAGCGTGATTGTCGGTGACGACTTGCGGGCGCATGACTTTCATCTGATCCATGGTGTCGGTGCGGGCAGCCCGCGCGCTCCGCGGCTGATCGATCTGCGGTGGGGCAACAGCGGCGCCAGGAAAGTCACGCTCGTCGGCAAGGGCGTGTGCTTTGACACGGGCGGTCTGGATCTCAAGCCATCCGCCGGCATGCTGTTGATGAAAAAAGATATGGGGGGCGCCGCCTGCACGCTCGGGTTGGCGCAAATGCTCATGCAACTCGACGCCCCCGTTCAACTGCGCGTTCTCATTCCCGCTGTCGAGAACAGCGTCGACGGCAATGCGTATCGGCCCAGCGATGTGTTGCGTTCGCGCAAGGGACTCAGCGTGGAGATTGGCAACACTGATGCGGAAGGGCGGTTGGTGCTTGCCGATGCGCTGGCCGAAGCAGACCTCGAGCGTCCCGATCTGCTGATCGACATGGCAACGCTCACCGGCGCCGCGCGCGTGGCACTCGGTCCCGAGCTGCCGGCGGCATTCTCGACGGATGAGAATCTGCTCGCTACGTTGCGAATCAGGGGCGAGGAAGAGGCGGATCCAATCTGGCCGTTGCCGCTGTGGCCCGGCTACGACGATGAGCTCACGAGCAAGATTGCCGACCTCGGCAACGTGTCGGCGGCGCCGTTCGCCGGCTCGATCATTGGAGCGTTGTTCCTCAAGCGATTCGTCACGGCAACCCCAGCGTGGCTGCACCTCGATCTGTACGCCTGGAACCCGAAGGATCGGCCGGGTCGGCCGGTGGGCGCCGAGGCGCAATGCATTCGCGCCCTGTACCGCCTGATCCGCTCGCGCGTTGATGAGTCCGGTCGCAGCTGATTTATCCTGACTTCGGAGCGCCCGATACGTTGTTCACCGCACTCCGCGATCATCGGCGGATGGTCATAATGTGTCCATGGCGCGCACGGAATCTAAAAACACTCCGTATCCGTAGTAATCTTGTCTGGTCAGTGGCGGGCGCAATACTTTAAGCTTTAAGGACTGGGAAGGGTTCGGGACGGATGGCAGCGAAGAAGAATCAGACCGATGCGCGTGCGAATTCGCGCCTGGTGGTCGATGGGATCAAGCAGGCACCATCGCGCGCCATGCTGCGCGCTGTCGGTTTTCAGGACGCGGACTTCGCCAAGCCGCAGATCGGCGTCGCCTCCACTTGGGCAAATGTTACTCCGTGCAACATGCACATCGCGGAGCTTGCGCGCGAGGCCGCCGCGGGCGCGGATGCCGCGGGCGGCAAGGGTGTGCTGTTCAACACCATCACGGTGTCCGATGGCATTTCGATGGGATCGCCCGGAATGCGCTACTCCCTCGTATCGCGCGAAGTGATTGCCGACTCCATTGAGACCGTGGTCGGCGCCGAGGGCTTCGATGGTTTCGTTGCCCTGGGCGGTTGCGACAAGAACATGCCCGGCTGTGCGATGGCCATTGCGCGCCTCAATCGCCCGGCGGTTTTCGTGTATGGCGGCACCATCCGGCCGGGGGCGCAGAGGCGCGACATCGTCTCGGTGTTCGAGGCTGTCGGTGCGCGTGCCGCCGGAAAGATTTCCGACGAACAGCTGGCGGAAGTGGAACGAACCGCGATTCCCGGACCTGGCAGCTGCGGGGGTATGTACACCGCAAACACCATGGCCTCCGCGCTCGAGGCGCTGGGACTGTCCCTGCCTGGAAGCTCTGCCCAGGAAGCCGTCAGTGATGACAAGCGTGCCGACAGCCGCCGCGCGGGCGAGGTGGTGGTGCAGTTGGTCAAGGACGGAATCCGGCCGCGCGACATACTGACTCGCAAGGCATTCGAGAATGCAATCAGCGTAGTCATCGCGCTCGGCGGCTCAACGAACGCCGTCCTGCATCTGCTCGCGATCGCGCACGATGCGCGGGTGAAACTCGCGTTGGATGATTTCACGCGCATCGGCAAGCGGGTGCCCGTGCTGGCTGACGTCAGGCCGAGCGGGCGTTACCTGATGTCTGAGTTGATTGCGATCGGCGGAATCCAGCCGCTGATGAAAATGCTGCTCGACGCGGGTCTTCTGCACGGGGACTGCCTGACAGTCACAGGTCGGACGTTGGCACAAAACCTGGCCAACACAGGCATGTATCTTGCTGGGCAGGACATCGTGCGGCCGCTATCCGATCCGCTGAAGAAGGACAGCCACCTCGTCGTGCTGTACGGGAACGTGGCGCCGGAGGGTGCGGTTGCCAAAATCACTGGCAAGGAAGGCCTGAGGTTCAGTGGGCGGGCACGCGTATTCGAAGGCGAAGAGCGCGCCACCGAGGCCATACTGGATGGAACTGTCCGGGCCGGGGATGTCGTAGTCATCAGGCATGAGGGACCGAAAGGGGGTCCTGGAATGCGCGAGATGTTGAGCCCGACCGGCGCCATCATGGGCCGCGGCCTGGGGGACAAAGTGGCGCTCATCACCGATGGCCGGTTTTCCGGAGGCAGCCATGGCTTTGTGGTTGGACATATATCGCCCGAGGCTGCGGTCGCAGGACCGATCGGACTGCTGCGCAATGGAGACGTAGTGACTATCGACGCAGTGAAGCGAATGATTCACGTAGATCTGTCCGCGGCGGAATTGCGGCGGCGGCGTGCGGCGTGGAAGCCACGCAAGCCGTACGCGACGGGGGGAGTACTCGCGAAATATGCGTTTCTGGTGGGGAGCGCTTCCGATGGTGCGGTGACCGTACCTCCTGGTAATTCTTGAGCTTAGGCGGAGTTGTCAGTGCACTGGGCAGAGGTTAGAGTTCAGCAGGCATTCATCGACGCACCCGGTGCGCCGTGTCGTTGTTCTGCAAGCGCACGTCGCAATCATCGAACTACTCAAGGGGATTTGAAACTCAAGCGTGCGTCAGCCCGGGGGGCCGCGCGCGCCCGTTTAGCATGTATGAATGAGCATGTCGGCCTTACCGCCGGCGCGCTCGGGGCCGGGTCCGACATCTTGCGGGCCGCGACAAAGCCAGCTACTTTGCGCTGCTCCCAATCGGACCCGTATTATCTGGGAATGTAACAGCGACGACGCCGCAACAACTCATGGCAGCATACGTACACGACTCTCAATTCTTCACACGCCGCACGGTGGTTCTCTTCGCCATCGTCGCTCTCCACGTCTTTATCGCGTGGGCACTGGCCACAGGGCTTGCCCGCCGGGCGATCGAGCTGGTTGCACCTCCCCTGCAGACCACCGTCGTTGACGAAGTGGTCAAGCGGGATGAGCCGCCGCCACCGCCACCGCCCCAGCTCGAACGGCCGCCGGTGGAAGTACCGCCGCCCGACGTCGCCATCGACGTGCCCATCGAGCCAACGTCAACCGCGATTCAGGACACAACTGATAAGCCTGTTGTGAAACCACCGCCACCGGCCCCCACGCATCAGGCGGTCATCGTCGGCGGCGGTCCGGGCAAGAACTTCCCCTCGACGGATGACTACTATCCTTCGGCCTCGGCGCGTCTCGGCGAGTCGGGTACTGCGACGGTCCACGTGTGTACCGATCCGAAAGGGAAGCTGACCGAGGACCCGAAGATTTCCGAAACATCCGGTACCCCACGTCTGGATGAGGGCGCATTGAAATTGGCCAAGGCGGCGAGCGGGCGCTACAAGCCAGCTACGTCGGATGGCAATCCGATAGCCGCCTGTTTTGGATTCCGCATCAAGTTCCAGCTGAGAAACTAAAACGATAGATGCCGGGCGTCAGCCCGGCTTTTTTGTGATTCGAGGAAATTATGGAAACAACACCCACCACGTCCGTCGACAATCCGTATGGCCTTGAGGCGCTTTGGGCGTCCGGCGACTTAGTAGCCCGCGCGGTCCTCATCCTGCTGGCCATCATGTCCCTGGCCTCCTGGTACGTGATCCTTACCAAGCTCTGGGACCAGCGCAAGCTCAAGCAGTCCGCACGGGTTGCCGAGAAGCAATTCTGGACCGCTCCTTCAATCAAGGACGGTGTCGAGCGCCTGAAGAAGGGCGACGACTTCCGCCTGGTCGCCGAGGATGGTCTGCGCGCCGCTTCGCACCATGACGGCCGCCTGACCGACCGTATCGACCTGCACGAGTGGATCACCATGTCCCTGCAGCGGGCGGTTGACCAGGTGAACAGCAAGCTGAACTCAGGTCTCGGCCTGCTGGCGACGGTCGGCTCGACCGCTCCGTTCGTCGGTCTGTTCGGCACCGTCTGGGGTATCTTGAAGGCCCTGGTGGGTATCGGTATCTCCGGCCAGGCGAGCATCGATAAAGTCGCCGGCCCCGTCGGTGAGGCGCTGATCATGACCGCCATCGGTCTGTTCGTCGCCGTTCCCGCGGTCATGGGCTACAACTGGCTGCTGGGCCGCAACAAGCTCATCCAGGACGCGCTGCGGAACTTCGCCAGTGACTTGCATGCCTATCTGGTGAGCGGCGCCCGTGTGGGTGCCAGCGAGTCAGGCGGCGCGCGGCCAGCCGCAGCACCCGCTGCCGCCCTGCGCAAGTAAATAGCCCCCCCGGCAGGAGCCAGGTAACTGGCATCCAGCCGGCGGAGCATTGGCAGACGATATCCGGTGAGCCTTCGACGGGGCCGCCGGATACTTTGCGAGGAATTGAAGTATGGCAATGAGTGTCGGTGGCTCCGGGGAAGAGCAAGCGGTGATGGCGAATATCAACACGACGCCGCTCGTGGACGTCATGTTGGTGCTGCTCATCATCTTCCTCATCACGATTCCAGTCATCAATAAGACGGTGAAGGTCGATCTGCCGAAGGCGGTCAACATCCCGACGCAGACCAAGCCCGAGAACATCACGGTGGCGGTCGACAAGGAAGGCAACATCTACTGGAACGACCGGCGGATGCCCAACAAGGAAGAGCTGCTGTCCCACATCAAGGAAGCCGCGGTGCGCAAGCCTCAGCCCGAGGTTCACATCCGCGCCGATCGTGACGCGAAGTTCGAAGCGGTGGGCCGCGTCCTGTACGCGATCCAGCGCGGCGGCGTCGTCAAGGTGGGCTTCCTCACGGAGCCCGACCATGGCGTACGCGGTTTTCGCTGACACGGTCCGCACCAGGAGCAATTTGACATGGCAATGAATGTTGGCGGGTCGTCCGGCGGAGTGATGTGCGACATCAACACCACGCCGTTGATCGACGTGATGTTGGTGCTGCTCGTCACGTTGATCGTGTCGCTGCCCATCATGACGCACGCGGTGAAGCTCGACATGCCGCAGAACAAGAACCAGCCGCCGCCGGACCAGCGTCCCGAGGTCATCGACCTCGAGGTCGACTTCGACGGCACGGTGGTCTGGAACGGCACGGTGGTGCAGAACGTCAACCAGCTGGAGGGCTACTTCAACGAGGAAGCGAAGAAGGATCCGCAGCCGGAGATCCACCTGCGCCCCGACCGGCGCGCGAAGTACGACTACGTAGCCAAGGTGCTGGCCGCGGCCCAGCGCAACCGCATGAAGAAGATTGGCTTCGTGAACACCCCGGACTTCAAGGACTAAAGAGTTACGATGCGAAACTACATCATGAACGCGAACAACAAGGCAGTCAGGCAGGGAGTTGCACGATGGGTCATCGGCGCAGTGCTCCTGGGGACGGTGACGGTGATGTCGGGCAGCCCGGCATTTGCCGCGGATGACAAGAAGGCGCCGAAGGTCAGCAAGGATCTGGCCAAGACATTGAAGGAAGCTCAGGATCTGGAGACAGCGAAGAAGTATTCGGACGCGCTCGCGAAGCTCAAGGAAGCGGACGCTAACCCGAAGAAGATCCCATACGATCAGCACGTCATCAACGAGCTGGAGGCTTCTGCCTACATCAAGCAAAACAATTACGCCGAAGCCTCGAAGGCGCTCGAAGCCTCGGTCAATGACGGCTTTCTGACTGAGAAGGAACAGGCAGCGCACATCAAGGCGATCGCCCAGATCAACTACCAGTTGAAGAACTGGGACAAGGCCATCGAGTATGGCAATCGCGCGATCAAGGGCGGATTTGCCGATGACGAGATGAAGACGCTCGTCGGCCAGACGTACTACCTCAAGGGGGACTACAAGGGCACCCTGAAGTTTTACGATGGCCTCATCGACAGCCAGATCAAGGCCGGGCAGACCCCGAAGGACGAGGCCATGCAGCTCGCGCTGAGCGCGTGCATAAAGCTCAACGATAACGACTGTACGACTCATGAGCTCGAGCGCCTGGTGGAATATCACCCGAAGACGGAATATTGGCAGCAGCTGCTGTACTCACTGCGCAGTACCAAAGGCCTGAGTGACAGGAGCACCCTGCAGGTCTACCGGCTGATGTCCGAAGTCGATGTGCTCAAGGAGGCCACCGACTACACCGAAATGGCCCAGCTCGCCATCGAGCAGGGCAACCCGGGTGAGGCACAGCACGTCCTCGAGAAGGGCTTCCAGAAGAATGTCTTCGCGGACCCGCGCTCGAAGGACAAGAATACCCGGCTGTTGGAATCGGCCAAGAAGGCTGCCCAGACCGATCTGGCGACGCTGCCGAAAGTCGAGAAGGATGCCGATGCCGCCAGTACGGGCGACAAGAACGTCGGCGTGGGCTTGGCGTATCTGGGCTACCAGCAGTATGACAAGGCCACCGACCAGCTGAACAAAGGACTGACCAAGGGCAGCGTGCGCAACGAGGCGGAGGCACACCTGCTGCTCGGAATCGCGCAGCTCAAGAGCGGCAAGAAGGACGAGGCAGTCAAGCAGTTCAAGGCGGTCAAGGGCGATCCGAACCTGGAGCGCCTCGCGGAGCTGTGGAGTCTGCGCGCCAAGCAGGCGTAGGCTCCCGCCCCAAGGCCTTCAGCGGCTTTCGAGGTAGAGTACAGGAGGCCGGGAGAGCGATCTTCCCGGCCTTCATTTTTTATCTGGAGGGATTTATATGGCGATCAAGGCCGGTGACAGCATGCCCGCGGGCAAGCTCAAGACGATGACCAAAGAAGGACCGAAGGATGTAACCACGGACGAGCTCTTCAAGGGCAAGAAGGTCGTTCTGTTCTCAGTTCCTGGCGCGTTCACGCCTACCTGCGATGCCAAGCACCTGCCCGGATTCGTGCAGCTGGCCGATCAGATTCACGCGAAGGGTGTCGATACGATTGCCTGCATGGCGGTCAACGACGTGTTCGTGATGAGTGCCTGGGGCAAGTCCTCGAGCGTCGGCGACAAGATCCTGATGCTCGCCGACGGAAATGGCGAATACGCCAAGGCACTCGGCCTGGAGCTGGATGCGAGTGGCTTCGGCATGGGCACTCGTGGCCAGCGCTTCGCGATCATCGTGCAGGATGGCGTTGCCAAGCACGTTGAGATCGAGGACAAGGGTCAGTTCAAGGTGTCTTCGGCGGAGCACGTTCTCAGCAAGTTGTAACGAGACTAGCAGCGTGTCGGGCTCGGCGATGGTCATGCACGACGCTGGCGACCGCAACCACCGCATTCTCTTTACGCTCCGGCCGGAGGGCACACCCGTGCCGGAGACCTTTGGTGCGGATACCACCGCGGTCCCCACGCCGGGTCCGGGTCAGTTTCTGTCGCGCACCCTCTACCTGTCACTCGATCCTCTGTACCGGACGGGCATGCGGGGCAATTGCGATCCAGCGCTGCGGTTGAATCCTGGGGACGTGATGAGTGGCGAAACGGTTGCACAGGTGCTCGAATCACGGCATCCGGACTACCGGCCGGGTGAGTACATTGTGGTCCGCAACGGGTGGCAACAGTTTGCGCTGTCCAGCGGGCAGGGCGTGCGGCGGTTGGATCCGGCCAAGGCGCCTGTCTCGACCGCGCTGGGCGTGCTTGGCTTGCCCGGGTTAGCAGGGTACACAGGGCTCATCTACCTGGGTGAGCCGCGGCCGGGTCAGACGGTACTGGTGTCCGCTGCAACGGGACCTGTGGGTTGCACGGCCGGTCAGGCTGCCCGCATCGTGGGCGCGCGTGCAGTTGGAATCGCGGGCTCGCAGGAAAAATGCGATTACGCGGTGCGCGAACTTGGCTACGCCGCCTGTATCAACCATCGCTCTGGAGACCTTGCCGCACAGATCCGCGCCACGTGTCCCGACGGGGTGGATGTTTACTTCGATAACCTCGGTGGCGACGTGCTTTCCTGTGTTGTCAGGTTCCTGGCCCCGAATGCCCGGGTCATCCTGTGTGGGATGAGTGAGGCATACAACATGGAAGTACCCCCGCCAGGCCCTTCGCTGGCACCTGTTCTGAGCGCGCGGGCGACGCTACGGGGCATCATGGTCCAGGATCATGTGCACCGGCTTCCGGAGCTGCAGAAAGTGGTCGGCGATTGGATCCGGGCGGGCCTGTTTCGTTACAAGGAAGACATCACTGACGGCCTCGCGAGCGCGCCTGCCGCGTTCTGCCGGCTCATGCGCGGTGAGAATTTCGGGAAGGTGCTCGTGAGGGTCGCTCCCGAGCATTTATAAGGCGCTGCGCGCCAACTTTCCTGCCGGTGCGCAAAGCCGCACCGGCGAAGAGTAGCGGCGCCGAAGGCGCCATAAGAGGGCCGTCAGACCGTCGGGCCGACGCGGTTAGCCGATCAGTTTTTCCAGCTCCGGGACGATCTGGAACAGATCCCCGACGAGCCCGATATCCGCGACTTCGAAAATCGGCGCCTCGCTGTCCTTGTTAATGGCGACGATGGTGCGCGCGTCCTTGATGCCGGTCAGGTGCTGGATCGCTCCCGAGATGCCCACGGCCATGTACAACTCGGGCGCAATGATCTTGCCCGTCTGTCCCACCTGCAGTTCGTTGGGCGCATAGCCCGCATCCACGGCCGCACGCGAAGCACCGACCGCGGCTCCCAGCTTGTCAGCCAGCGAATAGAGGATTTTGAAGCCATCAGCACTGCCGAGCGCCCGGCCGCCTGAGACCACGCGGGAGGCAGTCTGCAGGTCCGGTCGATCATTCTTGGCCGCGGAGACGGATATGAAGCGCGTATGGGTCGGAAGCTCGACACTCACGCTCACTTTCTCGACCGGTGCTGAACCACCCGTAGCGGCGGCCTCGAAAGACGCACTGCGCACGGTTCCCACAATCGTGGCTGCAGGATCCGTCTCGACGGTCACGATTGCATTTCCGGCGTAGATCGGCCGGCGGAAGCGATTGGCGCTCTCAACAGCCATGATGTCACTGATCTGAGCGGCCCCGAGCAGCGCGGCCACGCGCGGCATCAGGTCCTTGCCAAAGGTCGTCGATGCGGCGAGCACATGGGTGCAGTCCTTCGCTACCGCCACAACCTGCGGCGCCAATACGGCCGCCAGGGCATGCTCATTCGCCGGGTTTTCGATCGTGAGTACCCGGGTGACGCCCGCCAGCTCGCAGGCCTGTGCGGCCACCGCATCAGGCTTGTCTGCAAACACGGCAACAATGATTTCCGCGCCCTGGATTCCACGGGCACAGGTGACCGACTTCGCGGTGCTCGGGTTGAGCTTCGTGCCGTCGTGCTCGGCGACAATCAGAACTTTGGCAGCCATCAGATCAACCCCTTCTTCTTCAATGCTTCGATCAACTCTCCCGCGTCCTTCACCTTCACGCCTTTCTGACGCTGCGCCGGAGGCTCAAATTTCACCAGTTTCAACTGCTGCTTCGCCTCGACACCGAGTGTGTTCAGGGCGAGCGTCTCCAGGGGCTTCTTTTTCGCCTTCATGATGTCCGGCAACTTCACGTAACGCGGCTCGTTCAGTCGCAGGTCGGTCGTCACCAACGCCGGCAGGTCTACCTCGAGTGTCTCGAGCCCCGCATCGACCTCGCGCGTGACACGGGCCTTGCCATCTGACAGTTCGACTTTCGAGGCGAACGTGACCTGGGGGCGGTTCCACAACGCGGCCAGCATCGGACCGGTCTGACTGTTATCGTCATCGATAGCCTGCTTGCCCACGATGACGAGAAAGGGTTGCTCGCGTTCAATGAGCTTCAGCAGGGCGCGTGCGGCCACCAGCGGCTCGACAACTCCGTCGGCTTGAATATGCACAGCCCGGTCCGCGCCCATGGCCAAGGCCGTGCGCAGCTGCTGCTGGCAGTCCGCCGGTCCGATCGTCGCAATGACAACTTCCTCGGCACTCCCGCGCTCTTTGATCCGAAGTGCTTCTTCGAGCGCAATCTCGTCAAACGGGTTGATGCTCATCTTCACCCCGTCCGTGACGACACCCGTGCCGTCCGGCTTCACGCGGATGCGCACGTTGTAGTCCACAACGCGCTTGATACCGACCAGGATTCGCTTCATTCAGAAGTCTCCGAAGTGCTTCAATGAGGTTCCCCGCAGGATTTAGGGTTCGGGGCGCCGCCCGCCAGTATAGCGGGAGCCGCGCTCACAGAGCACAGCGTAGGCACTGTAGCGATCGCGAGCCGCGCGCACGGAGCATAGGTAGACCCTGTCGCGGATCGCGCGGCTCCAAGGACTGCCTGTCGCCACACGCAGGCCCAAAGCGCCAGCCGCGCTCACAGGGCCATAACGTAGACACTGCAGCGATCGCGCGGCTCCACGGCCTGCCTGTCGCCACACGCAGGCCCCCTGGGCCTACCCTGGAGGCATTCCAGGGCCTCGGAAAGGGCCCTGGCGGGCCCCGCCCTGGCGGGCCCCGCCCTGGCGGCCCCCCCTTGGCTACACTGCTTGCGCTTTGCTCCGTGAGCGCGGCTGGCTCAGTTGCTGCTCCATGAAGGTTGCCCGGATTCGCTGTGCGGCCTCGCGCAGCTTGGGGATGAAGCGCTCCACCGCAGTCTTGAAGGGCACGGCAGTCTCGGCGAACCGCACGACGAGGGCCGCGAGGACCCGCTGATCGAGAACGACGGGCACGGCGATGCTGATCTCGTCGGAGACCCGCTTGCTGTGGACCGCGCTCGCGTAGCCTTTTTCGCGAGTTTCCTCGAGCGTCTTGTCCAGCTCGGCGCGGTCATGTGCCAGCTTGTCCACTTCATTCGTCGAGCGGCGCAAAATCTCGAGCAGAGACTCGCGTTGCTCGGGCGGGCAGAATGCCAGATGCGCACGGCCGGCCGCGGTCGTGAGCAACGGCAGACGCAGGCCCGGCGAGAAGCGCTCGACGGCGAGCGGACTGCGGTGATCCGTCGTTTCACGAACGAGCATCTGAGTGCCCGACAGCGAGGCGAAGGCGACCGGCCACATGACATCCTTGCCGAGCTCGTCGATGCAGGGCCGCGCGATCTGCGTGACCCATGCATCGTCGTCGAATCCGTCGGCGAGACGATGGACCCTGATTGTTAGCCGATAACGGTCATCGGCCGGATCGCGGTATACATAACCCGCGTGGGTGAGTGTCTCGAGGATGCGGTACGTCGTCGTACGGGGCAGCCTGATCTGTTGGGCGATTTCGGAAACGGTGGCGCCGTTGCGCTGGTTGAGTGTGGTCAACGCATCGAGGCCACGTACGAGTGCTCTTATTGGTCGGGTCGATTCCATGGATCAGTCTTGTAGTAGTGGTATATGAAATCAGACGAGTTACACAGTGTAGAAACTTGTCATGCCGCAGCGCAACGGCTCGATGGTCGATTACATATGCATTTGTATGGATAAGGGGCCTTTGATGCTCAGGTACGCCCTCCGGCGTGTCGCCGGAGTCATTCCGACACTGCTGATCATCATCACCCTGTCGTTTTTCGTCGTGCGTCTCGCGCCCGGCGGGCCGTTCGACCAGGAGCAGACGCTCGCACCCCAGGTGCGGGCAAACCTGGACCGGGCCTACGGGCTCGATCGGCCGATCGCGGTTCAGTACTGGAGGTACCTGCGGGGGATGGCGCACGGCGACTTCGGCCCGTCATTCAAGCAGCACGACTTCAGTGTCGCCGAGCTGATCTCCCAGGGTCTGCCCGTCAGCGGCTCGTTGGGAGTCGCCGCGATTGCGCTGGCAGTCCTGCTCGGTATTCCGTCAGGTCTGGCCGCCGCGCTCTGGCGGCAGAGGATTGTGGACTACGGAGTCAGCAGCCTGGTTGTGTTGGGCATGGCGCTTCCGGCATTTGTAGTCGGACCCGTGCTCGCGCTGGTGTTTGGCGTGTATCTGCAATGGCTGCCCGTTGCGGGCTGGGAAGAGGGCTCGCCACGCTACTACGTGCTTCCGGCCCTGACGCTCGCACTGCCTGTGATTGCGTACGTCGCGCGGCTGACCCGCGCCAGTCTCCTTGAAGTGTTTCGAGCGAATTTCATACGTACGGCGCGCGCCCGGGGGCTGGGCACCTGGAGAATTCTATGGGGACATGCGCTACGGCCCGCGCTGCTGCCCGTTGTCAGCTACCTGGGCCCCGCGACTGCGTTCGTCGTGACCGGATCGCTCGTGGTGGAGACGGTGTTCGGATTACCAGGCACCGGACGGTATCTGGTTCAGGGCGCGATCAATCGCGATTACACGTTGGTTATGGGAATGGTGGTTGTCTACGGTACGTTAGTCCTCCTGCTTAATTTGATCGCGGACCTCGCGTACGGCTGGCTCGATCCGCGCGTGCGCCATGAATGAAGTAGCTGTGTCAGACATTCGTCGGTGCCGCGGCCTGTGGAGCGACGCCGCTATTCGAATCACGCGCAACCGTGTCGCCGTGGTTGCGGCGAGCGTCATCCTGCTGATTGCCATCCTCGCGCTGTCAGGTCCCGCCCTCAGCCCGTATACATATGACGCCCTCGATTGGCAGCACCTGGCAGCGCCGCCGTTCGCCACCGCCTCCCACTGGCTGGGCACCGACCGGCTGGGAAGGGACCTCTTCGTTCGAACTCTGTGCGCCATACGCATCTCTCTGCTGATCAGCCTCGTGGCTACGGCCATAAGCCTTGCGATCGGTGTGACCTGGGGATCAGTAGCAGGGTATGTCGGAGGGCGTACGGATGAGATGATGATGCGTTTCGTCGATGTGCTCTATTCGTTGCCGTATCTGTTCATCGTGATCATCCTCATGACGGTGTTTCAACGGGGCAGCCTCCCTGTGTTGTTCTGTGCGATTGGCGCGGTGGGCTGGCTTACTACGGCGCGCATCGTTCGCGGGCAGACCCTTGCCCTCAAGCGCCGCGAATTCATCGAGGCCGCACGGGCGAGTGGCCTGGCTACCCCGGCGATTCTTCTGCGGCACATCATCCCCAATCTCATCGGTCCGGTGATCATCTACGCAACGCTCACTATCCCGCAGATGATTCTTTTTGAAAGTTTCCTGAGCTTTCTGGGGCTCGGTGTGCAGGAGCCGCTGGCAAGCCTTGGGAGCCTGATCAACGACGGCGCGCAGGAGATGCAATCGGCCCCCTGGATGCTGTTGGTGCCGGCGGGGTTCCTGGTGGTGCTGCTCATGTGCTTCAACCTGGCAGGTGACGCTCTGCGCGATGCATTGGATCCCCGTGACCATTGAGCACGGGACGCCGGGCGGCTCTGCCTTCCACCTGGAAAATCTGAACGTGACTTTTGCGACAGCCGCCGGTGATGTGCATGCGGTGCGCAACCTGTCGCTGGGTGTTGCCCCTGGAGAATGCCTGGGAGTGGTGGGGGAGTCGGGAGCCGGGAAGAGCCAGGCTTTCCTGGCGGCCTTGGGACTTCTGCCACCCAACGGGCGCGCATCCGGTCATGCACGTCTGGGTCCGCTCGACCTCATCGGCATGCCTCAGGCTGATCTGGACCGGATTCGAGGCGCTCGCATCGGCCTGGTGTTCCAGGACCCGATGACGTCTTTGACGCCGCACATCCGTATCGGCGATCAGATTGCAGAGCCCATTGTCCGCCACGCCGGGATCTCCTCACAGGATGCCTCGAGCCGCGCGCTGCGGCTGCTACAGCAAGTGCACGTGACTGATGCAGAGCGCCGGATGCGGCAGTATCCCCACGAGCTGTCCGGCGGAATGCGTCAACGTGTCATGATTGCAATCGCGCTTGCCTGCGACCCGGCGCTACTGATCGCGGACGAGCCTACAACTGCGTTGGATGTCAGCATACAGGCGCAGATCCTGTCGCTCTTGTTGGAGTTGAAGCGCTCTCGCGGGATGTCGATGGTGCTCATCACTCATGACATGGGAGCGGTCGCGGGCGTTGCCGACCGGGTTGCCGTCATGCGGGATGGGGCGGTTGTTGAGATGGACACGGTCAAAGCTGTGTTCAGTGCGCCTCGGCATGAATATACACGGGCGTTGTTGGCGGCTGTGCCGAGGATTGATGGTGTGAGTGTGACGGCGCGCAAGGTCGCGAGCGAGGCGACACGGTCGGAAGCGGCGCCGGGCGCGGACCGCGACCCAGCCGACGCAGCGGCTGCATGTTACTCGGACGCGCCTGCGCTGGTGTTGGATGACCTCCGTGTACAATTCAACGTCCGTGACGGGTGGTTTGCCGCGCCGCGCATCTTGCGCGCCGTTGATGGCGTAAGCCTGGAGCTGGCGGTTGGCGAGGCTCTCGGGATTGTCGGCGAGTCCGGATCAGGTAAGTCAACGCTTGCACGCGCCGCGCTGCAGCTCATGCGTGCGCAATCGGGGCGCGTGGTCTGGCTCGGCAGAGCAGTCGATGCGCTTTCGCAGAGCGCGCTCAAACCTCTCCGGCGTGACATGCAAATCATCTTTCAGGATCCATTGGCGAGTCTCGACCCGCGCATGACCGCTGCTGAAATCGTGGGTGAGCCACTTCAGATACATCGACCTGATCTCAACCGCGCGGCCAGGAACATGGCGGTTTCAGAGGCGCTGGCACGGGTCCGGCTCGAACCGGCATTGGCGGCTCGCTACCCACACGAGCTCAGCGGCGGTCAATGCCAACGAATTGGCATAGCACGAGCGATGGTGCTGCAGCCGCGACTGTTGATTTGCGACGAACCCGTCAGTGCTCTCGACGTAACCGTTCAGGAGCAAATCGTAACGTTACTCGCTGACCTCAAGCGTGAGTCCGGATTGGCGATCCTGTTCATCAGCCACAATCTGGCGGTCGTCCGGCAAATCTGCGATCGCATCCTGGTGTTATATCTCGGGCGGATGATGGAGCTCGCGCCAGCCGCGGCCCTCTACTCGCGGCCTCTGCACCCCTATACGCGGGAATTGCTCGAATCCGCACCGATTCCCGATCCCCAGGTCCAGCCAGCGCGGCTTGCGCGGGTGCTGGTGGGCGAGGCCCCTTCACCACTCTCGCCGCCCAGTGGCTGCGTGTATTGGACCCGGTGCCCTCACGCGGCAGACACATGTCACCAGCGTGTCCCGGACTGGCAGGTGGCCGATGGTGCTTCGCGATGGGTCGCCTGCCATCGCTGGCAGGACCTTGCGTCACACCCTGAGCTCGCCAGATGAGGTCTGAGAGGGGCGGGTGCGGTATCCTTATTGAACCCGCCCGTCGTCTGGCCTCGATATCGCTATGAAAACCGAAGTGAACGTCCGCCCAAGCGAGAGTCTTCGCCACGTCCGTTATGAGATTCGCGGCCGGCTTGCCAGGCGTGCTCACGAAATGGAGCGGATGGGATACGAGATCGTTTCCCTGAACATCGGTAACCCGGGCGCATTCGGCTTCCGGACTCCGGAAACCATGCGCCTGGCAATGATCGAGAACCTGTCCAATGCCGAAGGCTACTGCCACCAGAAAGGTATTTTCCCCGCTCGCGAAGCCGTCGTCATGCAGCAGCAGGGGCGTGGCGTCACTGGGGTAACCGCCGAAGAGGTCTTCATTGGCAACGGCGTCAGCGAGCTGATCGACCTCGTTCTGCGGGCGCTGCTCAATGACGGCGACGAGGTGTTGGTTCCAAGTCCCGACTATCCACTGTGGACGGCGGCTGTGACGTTGAACGGCGGCCGCGCCGTGCACTATCCATGTCGGCCGGAGAATGGCTTCGTTCCCGATCCGGAAGAGGTTGCGGCCCTGGTCACGCCACGGACTCGCGCCATCGTGGTGATCAATCCAAACAATCCGACGGGCGCGGTGTATTCCCGCGCCGTTCTCGAATCACTGGCGCGGCTTGCGGAGCGCTCCGGGCTCGTTGTATTCGCCGATGAGATCTATGACCAGATGCTCTACGACGGCGCAGAGTTCATTCCGATGGCTACCGTTGTGCGCGATACGCTGTGCGCCACCCTGTCGGGGCTTTCGAAGATCTACCGTGCGTGCGGCTACCGCGTAGGTTGGGCGGTATTTTCGGGCCGAATTCACGCAGCATCCGAATATTTCAGCGCTCTGGAGCTCCTCAGCTCACTTCGGCTGTGCAGCAATGTGCCGGCGCAGTGGGCAGTCCAAACGGCACTGGGTGGCAACCAGAGCATCCGGGAGCTCGTCTCACCCGGCGGGCGGCTGTATGAATCGCGCAAAGCTATTCTCAACGCCGTGCAGAACAGCCGCTTTCTGAAGCTGCAGCCGCCATCGGGTGCGATGTACAGTTTCATCGGTGTTGATACCCGGGACCTGCCCGACTTTGATGACCAACAGTTCGCGCTGGATCTGCTCGAGCAAAAGCACGTGCTGGTCGCTCCCGGTGTCAGCTTCAACGTCCCCTACCGCACCCACTTCCGGGTGACGAATTTGCCGGATTCGGCCATGCTTCGCGATGTGTTCGGCCGGATCGACGAGCTGCTGACGTCGTATGCCAATGCGCCCTCCGAAGAGGGGAAAAGTAATGTCGTCGAGGCGGGCTCCCGCTTCAAGTAATAGTTACCGGCGCGCTGGCTACGCTTCGCGGTGTGACGCATGCGTCACACCGTCTTCGCGGCCGGCAGGAAAGTTGCGCGCAGCGCATGAACTGTTTTGATTAGGCTTCCTAGCGATCTTTTTCAGACCTTACGCGACGGTGGGACTGTAGTTGTTCCGTCGCGTCAGAGGGCGCACGCCGCGAGGCTTGCGTTCGCCGCCGCGCAGCTGAGCGATGGCGTGCGTGTCTGGCAGACACCCGACGTTCTTACCGCTGATGCATGGCTACTGCGCGCAGTGGAAGAACTCGCGTCTCCATCCGGTGTTCGCGTGCCGCGAGTGCTGTCACCCGCGGAGGACTGGCTGTCATGGCGTCAGTGCAGCGCTGACGCTACGCAGGGACTCGATCTCCTAAATCGCGGGGCACTCGCCGAATCGTTGCGGCGCGCCGCCACGCTGGCCGTTGAGTTTGGACTCGACCTGTCGAAGCTCACTCTTGCGGGAGCCGAGGCGCAACTGCTCGGCGAGATCCAACGGGCTGTAGAAGAGCGCTGCCGAGCCCTGGGTGCCGTCAGTAGCGGATCTGTGGTCGGGCAGCTTTCCGCCGCTTCTTTATCCGACGTCACTTGCGCCGGCTTCCTGCAGTTACCCCCTCGACTCCGGGCGATCGGAGGTCAGCATCGACCGGCAGGGGCCGCATCAGCTCGCCCCAGAGTCGTGATTGGCGCGGACGAAGCGGACGAGCTCGAACTCATCGCGCAATGGTGCAGGCGCCGGATCGCGCTGCAGGCCGACACGCGCTTGTTGGTGATCGTGCCCGGAAGTCCAGGTGCTCGCGAGCGGCTGGCTACTTTGATTCGGCAGGCTGTAGATCCGGCGGCGTGGCTTTCGTCCGGTGGTACGAATGCGAGCCTCGTTAGCATCGAAGGCGGCGCGCCGCTCGCCGACATCCCCGTTATTGCACACGCGTTGTCGACATTGAGATGGCTTGGTGGCTCGAGCGGAGAATTTGAAGAGGTCAGTGAGTGGTTGAGGGCGCCGTATTGGGACGCGCCCAGTGCCGGCCATCGCGCCCGCGTAGATTTGTGGCTTCGTGAGTCGGGCCAGATGAGCGTGCATGGGCGCGAATGGGGCGCGGTACTGGGTGCCGCGCCTGCGCCGATCGGCCCAGCGGCTCAGGAAATGGCTCAGCAGATTAACGCTGCGATTCAAGCACTCGGTGATGGCGTTGTCTCGCCTCGCGAGTGGTCGGAGCGGTTTCGTAATGCACTGGAAGCCATCCACTGGCCGGGCGCGCGTGTGCGCGACAGTAGCGAGCAACAGACCGTCGTTCGATTACATGAGTTGTTGGACGAATTTGGGCAGTTGGCGTCGTCCGCACGCGCCATGCCGCGCGACGAGGCTATCCACTGGTTCGCCGAGCTAGCGTCACGCACGGCGTTTCGCCCGGCCGATGACGACGCTGTCGTTACGATATCTGCGGCGCTGGCGGATCCTGTGGTTCTCTACGATGGGATCTGGGTCGCAGGGCTCCACGCCGAGGCGTTTCCGCAGCCAGTGCAACCAGATCCTTTTTTGCCGCTAGCCGCGCAGGTTGCCGCGGGCATTCCTGCCGCTAGCGCCAGTGGTCGGCTGGCGGAAGCTCGCGCGCTTCTCGCCGCATGGCGCGCCGCGACCGGTGAGTTGGTGTTGAGTGCGCCGGCGCGCGCTGAGGATCTGGAGTTGTTGCCGAGTCCCTTGTTGGCGGAGTGGTCAGGCGGCGCGGCCGCCGCAAATCAGTCGCAGGCCGCCGATTCCGCGGCTCAGGGGATCATCGCAGTGCGTCCGGTTGCCGCACGGGCTCATGAACCGGCCCGCGGCCGTAGGACCGGCGCTGCCGCGGGAGCGGCGTCTGCCACGCAGTTGGCCTTTGCGTTTGGCACGGAGCCCATCGCGGGCGCGGAATCTGCGGCCACCCCGCAGATGAACCCGCCGGTAGCGGCGGTTGCTGGCGCGGCGCCATCGTCGCACGGTCCCGTGTGGCTCCCGCAGCTCATGCATCGCGCCAACATGGTGGAATGCTTCGAGGATACCGTGGGTGTACCCTGGCCGGCGGGTCACACACTTCCGGCAGGCACTCGCAGTGTTGAGCTGCAAAACTTATGCGCCTTTCGCGCCTACTCTGAATTACGCCTGGGCAGCTCCGAGCTTGGCGTGCCGGAGCCTGGCGTCGCTGCGGATGAGCGCGGAAAACTGTTACACGCCGCGTTGCAAGTCTTATGGCGTGAGCTTCGCGACTCGGACACGCTCGCCCGATACACCGAATCAACACTCGAAACGCTTATCGAGAAAAGTGTTGCGGAAGCCGCCGATACCGTTTTAGGGCGGGTCACGAGCGGCGATCGGTCGCCATTGTTCGCTCGTGAATGCCGCCGCACCGTTCGCCTGATCAAAACACTCTGCCTGCTGGAGCTCAGTCGCGATCCATTCCGTGTTCAGGACACGGAATTCGAGCAGACTCTGACGATATCCGGCGCACAAATGAAGGTGCGCATCGATCGTCTCGACGTGCTCGAGGGTGGTGGCAGGGCCATCCTGGATTACAAGAGCGGACGCCGTACCACCGCGGATTGGTACGGCGAGCGGCCATCGCATCCGCAACTGCTCGCGTACCTCGCGGCAATAGGTGAGGGCGTCGTCGCGATGGCGACGGTCAATGTCACTGCACGCGAAGTGCGATTCGACGGTATCGCCAATTCGTCTCAGCTGTTACCCAAGGTAAAGGGAGTCGAAGCTCCGGGCGGCGATTTCTCCGGCGACGTTTGGGAATTCCGCCGGCATGAGTGGCTGGCCTGTATTGAACGCCTGGCCAATTCGTTCCTGGCCGGACGCGCTGACGTCGCTCCGAAGATGGGCGCGTGCGACTACTGCCACGCGGTCAGCGTGTGTCGCATTTCGGATCGGGGAATCGACGTCGCGGCTGAATTGCTGCCGATCGAGTTCGAGGGCACTGACACTAATGGTTGAGGACCCCAGAGCCCCGGAGATTGCCGAAGCGACGGCCGCAGACGCCTTGGCGCGCGACCGGGCATCTGATCCCGGGCGGTCCATCCTTTTGCAAGCACCCGCGGGATCGGGCAAGACAACCGTACTGACAGAGCGTTTGTTACGCCTTCTTGCGGTCGTAGACCAACCGGAGGAAATCCTCGCTATTACCTTCACTCGCAAGGCTGCCGCCGAAATGCGAGTGCGCGTTCTCAAGGCGCTGCGTGGTGAAGTGGATACATCGAGCGCTCAAGGCGCTCGCATGGGCGCGTTTGCTGACGCGGCGCTTGCTCGTGCCAGCGCGCGTGGCTGGGACTTGGCACAGGATCCAGGCCGGCTGCGAATTCAGACCATCGACTCGTTCAACTTCCGGCTCGCAACGCAGCTCACTGTCACCGCAAAAGCCGGTGGCGCACTCGTGATCACGGAGCGGCCGCACGAGCTGTACAACAGGGCCGCCCGCCAGACGTTGGCGGCCGCGGATGATGAGCCGCAACTCGCTGAAGATGTGGAGTTGTTATTCGAGCGCCTCGATAACAATTGGGGCAATGTCCAGAGATTGCTGGCGGACATGCTGCGGCAGCGCGGTCACTGGCTGCGGTATGTGTTGGCTCACGAGCCTGGGGCGTTGTGTGCACGGATCAGCGCAAGTCTCCAAGAGATCGTACGGGACCATCTGCGCTCATTGTGTGCACTAGTGACACCGGCGCTTCGCAAAGAGGCAGGCGCGCTGCCGCACATAGGCTCGCTCGGAAGTGACCCGAGCTCGCTGCCTGCCTGGAAACACCTCGCATCTGTCACGCTCACCGCAAAAAGTGAATGGCGTAAGCCCAAGGGAATCACCCGGGCAGCGGGTGCTGAGTATGAGAGCCCTCAAGCGAGAGATGCGTTGCGAGCTGCCATTGAGCGCCTCAGCGGCGTAGCGGGATTGCGTGAAGCATTGGCGGACCTTGCGGCTCTTCCGGCGGCCGTATTGAGCAATGCCGATGCGGCGGCTATCGAGGCGTTATCCCGCGTGTTGAGATCGGCAGCAGCACACTTGCAGGCCGAATTTGCGGTGAATGGTCGCGTTGACCACACGTACGTTGCCGGCGCGGCACGTGAGGCGTTGACGGATGCGGGGTTGCCTACCGATCTGGCACTACGCACGGGAATGTCCTTGCGGCACATTCTGGTGGATGAGTTTCAGGACACGTCACTCGCGCAGTTCGATCTCATCGAGATGCTGACGGCAGGTTGGGAAGAGGGCGACGGGCGCACGCTGTTTGTCGTCGGCGATCCGATGCAGTCGATCTATCAGTTCCGCGAAGCAGAGGTGGGCCTGTTTCTGCGAGCGCGGGCTAGCGGAATTGGAGGCGTGCGGATGGATCCGTTGCAGCTAACCCGCAATTTCCGTTCGGTGCCCGAGCTGATCGGGTGGATCAATGATGCGTTCACGACGTTATTTCCTCAGCGCGATGACTTGCGTGCCAGCGCCGTGTCGTTCACGCGGAGTGTTGCAGGGAGGCGCGCCGCGGCGACGCATTCGCCCGTCCGTGTCCGGCTGTTCGACAACGACCATCGCGAATCCGAAACGGCCGCTATCGTCGAGCGCATCGCTGATCTGAAAGCTCGCGATGCGAGCGCCACCATCGCCGTCCTGGTCGCGTCGCGATCACATGCGGCGCCCATCATCACCAGCCTCGAGGCTCGGAAGATCGACGCTGTGGGCGTCGATCTCGTGCCGCTGCGCGAGCTATCGATCGTTCGCGACCTTGTCGCACTCGTGCAGGCCACCGGCCATTTGGGCGATCGTACGGCGTGGCTGGCGGTGCTGCGCGCCCCGTGGTGCGGGGTGTCGCTACCGACCCTGACCCTACTGTCAAGACGACGCGATCCGCTGTTGGTCTGGGAAGCGATGGCAGACCAAGAGCGCCTCGCGCGCTGTCTGCCGGAAGATCTTTCACGGCTGAATCGTGTACGCCAGGTACTCGAAACAGCACTCGAGTCGCGCAACAGCATGCCTTTGGCGGACTGGCTCGAGCTGACATGGTTGAGGCTTGGTGCGGCGGACGCGTATGCGGAGCTGGAACTGCGGCACGCGCGCGCGTTCTTTGCCGCTCTAAGCGAACGTGTCGCCGGTGGCGAATGGTCGGGGCCGCAGGATCTGGAATCGTTGTTATCAGATCTTTACGCTCAACCGCAGACCGCCGCGCCGAACCCGGTGCAGCTCATGACGATACACCGCGCCAAGGGATTGGAATTCGATCATGTGTTTGTCCCCAGTCTCGATCGCGAGCTCAACAGGGGACGGGAGCCACTGCTGCGCTGGCTCGACTTGCCACGTAGTGAGGGGAAAAGCGATTTGATCATGGCGCCAGTGCCGACAATTGGTGACGACGAGGGAGGCGAGGTCAGCACGTACCTCAAGCGCCTCACATCGAGGCGCGCCGCGAATGAGCAGATACGGCTGCTGTATGTTGCGGCGACACGTGCCAAACAAACACTGCAGTTCTCGGCGGCCCCCAAAGCAAAGGCTGACGGCACGATCGCCCCGCGAAACGGCACGTTACTCGCATGCTTGTGGCCGGCAGTAGCACCCATGTTGGCCACAGGCGAGGCCGCGGCCGGCCCTGCGAGCGCAGCGGTGCACGGTGCTGTCCAGGCGCCCGTGGCTGCGCCCGGCACCCAGCCACTTGGCGCCCCACCCGCTGACACACCCCAACTCGTCCGCCGCCTGATCAACACCTGGTCGCTCCCCCGGTTTGCCACTACACCGGAGCTGCCGCGCTTGCCTATCTCGCATCAATCACTGGAGCCGCCGGAATTCAGTTGGGTGGGTGAGACGGCGCGGCACATCGGGACCGTAGTGCACGCCGCGCTCGAGCGTTATGCGGGCATGTCTGAGTTGCCCACGCAAGCGGCAATCGAGGCCCAGCGTGATTTCTACGTCTATCAGTTGCGGCGCCACGGCGTACCGGAAGGCGATCTGCCGCGGGCGACATCGATTGTCATCGAGGCATTGATGCGTACGGTCAAGAGTCCTCGCGGGCGCTGGATATTTGCGGCCGAGCACCGGGATGCACGGAGCGAGTGGGCGCTCACCGGGATAGCCGCAGGTCGGCTGACAAACGTCGTGATTGACCGCACCTTCATCGATAGTGACGGAACCCGGTGGGTCATCGACTTCAAGACCAGCCGGCACGAGGGTGGCGGGCTCGACGCGTTTCTCGAGCAGGAAATGGGGCGCTATCGCGCGCAGTTAGAGACATACGTGGCGCTTGCACGCGGCATCGACGCGACACCCGTCAGGGCAGGGTTGTATTTCCCGTGGTTGGATGTGTTTCGCGAGTTGACGTGAAGGCCGGCGCGCGTTGGGCCGCGTGGCCCGACGATGGCGCGGCCCGATGCCGCGGTTAGCCTCAGAAAGTTCCAGCTAACGAAAACGGCCGCCGGCCCTGTGCATCGGGTGACCCCAGGAACTGAATGTCCCTCGCCAGATCAGGCGGCGCGGTGGGGCGCGCGGTGACCAGGCCTTCGAGGTCAAATCCAGGTTCCGGCGTCAGACGCAGCGTGCCTTCAACCGCAAGCGGACCGCCACCCAAATCCTTTAGCTGACCTATCGGATCACCACCCGTGGAAGGTGGAAAGGTGAGTGAATAGCTGCCCCAGCGCTGAGCGTTGCTGCCGTCTCCGTCCCTCAGATCGTCCGCTTGCACGATACCCTGGATGGCCTTGAGTGTCTGGCCCTTAACTTGTACGTGCGCGAGCTCAGCGTGAATCTTACCCCGCAGGCTTTGAAGGTTTGGTGGAAGCGCTGCCACCAGTTCCCGGTCCAGGGGCAGGTCGGCTTTCACATCGCGCGCGTTGATGCTCTTGTCGAATCCGACCTCCACGTTCCCCTGCGCGGATCCAGTGGGGCGGGTGATCACAATGTCAGCGTTGAGCTTACCGGCCAACAGCCTCGAGGCGTGCAATTCCCATGTCAGATCTCCGACCCGTTGCTGCTGCACGGTGAGTCCCGTACAGGTACCGGTCCAGATCGTCCCGTCGGCATCGGTGCAAGTCACACCGGACTTCGGGCCGGGTAGCACCCACGCGACGGGCAACCGCGCAACGACGATTCCTGCAAACACCAACACGCCGAAGAAAATCAGCCAGATCGTCCGTTTCATTGAGGTGCCCTGCCGGGCAGGAATTGTTTCGTCACTGGGTGCGCAGCACGATCGCCGCATTCACGACGCCGGGAGCGCCAGCAGTGTCGATGCTGGCGCCATCCACGCCGATGCCGCTCTGCTGTGACAGCCGCGACAGCCAGCCGACGATGGCATCGAACGGCGCTTTCTCCATACGCACCTGGATTCCACCTGGACCACTGGGCTCGCTGCCGGCCAGGGCTTTATCCAACCCCGACTCGCGCGTAGAGCGATCGACAACGACGATCAGGGACTCGTTAGGCGCGCCGGTATTCACGGGCCCACTGGTCGCGATCACAGGAGCGACATTCTTCATCCAGGCGAGGTCCGCCTGCTTCTGCGCAATGCGGGCATGTGCCTTTGCCACACTGCTGTCGAGCGGGATTAACACCCCGAAAATGAGTATCAGGACAGCGGCAATGCCACCGACCTTCAGCAAGCGCTGCTCGCGTTCGGACATGGTATCGAAGGATAGTTTCATGGCGGGCAACTCCTCATTTGGCGCGGATCTGAATCCGCCCCTCGTACCCGCCGGAGCTGGTGGTATTGCCCGATGTCAGGTCAGCCTGCCAGCCGCTCGCACGCAGGGACTGACTCATGTGATCGAGACTGGAGGCATCCCGCGCGGCAATTTTCATGTCGATTGTGCCCTGACGGAAGCTCAAGGCCTGGAGTGTGGCGCCGGGTGCCACGCTGCGGGCCTGTACCAGGGCTTGCAGTGCAGGCAGAAGACCGCCTGGCCCGCCACCGCTCTGCAACGCGCTCAGCCGCTGCTCCATCCGGCGCCGGGCATCGAGCGTGTTGTTCTCGCCAGGCATCGCCAGGCGAAACGTCTCGCTGATGGAGTTATCCAGGGAGCGCTCGCTGCGTTTCAAGGCAGTCAGCTCGGCCGCTTTACCGGCCACGTGCAGTCCAACCAACGAGGCGAGGAGAATTGCCGCAACCTTCCAGGACTGCCAACCAACTGTACGGGCAGTGGTCGGAGCGTAAGGGCCCTGCAGCAGATTGATCGGCGTGGCCGTCGGCAACTGCTGTCCAAACAAGGCGAGGGGACCGGCGCTCAGCAGTTGAATCTTGATTCCGTCAAAGCGCTCGCGCAGCGATTCGATCTTGGCCGAATGCTGGTGCCACTCGGCCGCGCCCGTATAGAGCACCAGGCCTCGTACCCCAGTCGCAGCCAGCTCGGGCGAGCCCTGCTGGGCTATCTCCAGTGCCTCGCCGAGAGCTTCCACAGGAAGCGTCACGGGTGATCCCAAGGGGGGGCGGACGACTACGACATCCTCCTCCATCAGCGCAACTGCCTGTCCCGGGTTCTGGGGCAGCAGGTCGCTCTCGGTGTACATCGACTCAGGATCGAGTCCGCTGGACTTCAGGGCCGTCAGCCATTCGTCCATGAGGGTGCGTCTGATTACGGCGACGGGTGTCCGCGCCGAGTCAGCTGCTCGCTTGCCAATCGCAAAGTGCAGGTCATCGATGTCGTCGGCGAGCTGCTCTTCCAGGGCGTAGGGCACGACCTGTTGCAGCTTCGTGCCCGCTTTCATGGGGACTTCTGGCTCCGCCAGCAGAACGTCGGTACCCGGTACCAGCACGCATATGCGGCGGCCAACCGCCCGCGGTGCCGCAAGCGACAGGGGGCCGCTTTGCGGCGGACCCGACGGATTGCCGCGCGGATCGACCGTGAGCCAGGTCGCCGGCTGCTCCGGCGTGCGGGGCAACCGGATGAGGAGCCAATCAGCCATGTGCGAACACCTTCATGCGGCCTCAATCGGGTGAGAAGCTGCGCTGAATGGGAAAAATGACAAATTGCGAGTTCATGAACAGAAGACTGTACAAGTTGAATTCCGTAGTGCCAATAGTCACCAGACTCGAGAGTCGGAAGTAATGTGACGTCTGCTCGATCTTGCCCGAAATTTGCCCGTATCTCTGCTGATCGAACGGCGCCTTGAAGGCGTTGGTATCCGGGAAGCAGGTGTTCGGTGGTGCGGCGGCCCGGTTCTTCTCGAATGAGGCCGCGTCGCTGCTGTAGTCCTGGTGGCCCGGATTCAAGGAATCCAGCACGATGGCCTTGGCCGAGCAGATGTTGAGCTTCGCCTGAGGCGGCAATGCGGTGATATAAGGCGCGAGCTTCGCGTAGTTCTCGCGTCCGAACCCCGGCAACGCCAACAGCTCGCTGGTGCTCGTTATGTACTGGTTCGCGGCCCGATAGGGCGGATTCTGGCTGAGATAGGTCCCGTCCTCCGCGCCCTGGGTCTGCGCCTGATCATCCTTGTCAATCCAGTCTACGAGCATATCGGCCCATTTTGGGTCAACCGTCGCCAGCTGCAGCAGGTACTTGAAGGAGTCCACCATGACGGGATCAGGCTTACCGGCATTCGGGCCCCCATCGGCCACCACCAGCCAGTTGACGTTGAATCGTCCCTGCAGGTCCTCGAGAGACGCTTCCAGGGTCACACCCGGGACGACCTCGACGGGCCCGTAGGGCTCTGCCCATTGCTGTGTAGGGCTCACGATGGGCCCGCTGCCTCCGGCGCCGGCCCCGCTGCCCCCGGCGGCGCCCAGCTGCTGAAAGTATGTCTTCAACCCGTACGCGGCCAACGCCTCCGCCCCCTGTCCAACGAGCAACGACTCATCGAATGACAGCGTCGCACTGCCGCGACGGGCCGTCATCGCGCTCTCATACGCAACAGCCGCCGCGATGATAGTGCCAAGCGCGACGAGCAAAATCGCCACCAGCATCGCAATTCCGCGCTGCCGCGACGGCGGGCTGCCGCACGGCCGAAATATGCGTGCCGGGCCTGGAGCGTTCATCCGGCGATCTCAACGACGCGCACGACTTTCCCCCAGTCCTCGGTCTCCAAAGTGATCTCGACGGCAATTGGCCGATACCGGTCGTCGTTCTGATTGGCGTTGTTCGGGGGCGGCCATTGCGGTTGCCAGTTCTGACTGGTTCCGGTACCAGCTCCGCCCCGATCCAGGAAACGCAAGGACACCGACTTCAGATGCGTCAGCAGCTCGCGCCTGACAGTGGGGCTGGTCTGTGTTGGATCAAGGACGGTCCAATAGTCGCGCCGCAGCGTGCCGTTTTCAAAGTAGTAGGCCACGCGTTGCAGCGCGGACCGTTGCAAGCCTGTGGGATTCGTCCAACCGGCCCGGGTAAGCGCAACGAAGGGCTGCGTGGTGGTACTCGATATCAAGGCGGGCTGGTAAGTAGCGGTGCTGCCGACTGGCTCGCGTATCGGCCGCTGCGCGAGCTGCACGAAATCCTGCTCGAGCATCCTCACGGCAGTCTGTAACTCGAGCAGCTTAGCCTGCTGCTCCTGCAACTCCACACGGCTCTTGACTGCCTGGTTGATGGCGCCATAGCCCATGGCAAAGATGACTGCCGCGATGAACATCGCAACGAGCAGCTCCAGCAGTGTGAATCCTGCGCTGTGTGCGGGCCTTATACCGTGGGCGGCACTCATCGATTCGGGTTTACCGGGACCCTGGGGGTCGCCGGGTTCGGAATTGTCGGGGTCGTGCCGCGGCCGGGTGATCCGGGTTGACCGAGCTGGTTCCCGGTGTTGGTGCCATCACCCGGCAAACCAGTTTGCAGGCCGGGGTCCCAGATCACCTGGGAGGCGCTCGCACCGGGCGTACCCAGTGCATTGCCGGCAATGCCACTCACAGTGACATACCAACTATCATCCTCGCCGCCTTTGATCTCCTTCGGCCGAACCTTTACGTCGATGCGCACAACTCCGGGTACCTGGCTCGTAACGACATCCTGCCGCCAGTGCCAGGTGCGATTTACCAGGTCGATGTCGCCGTTCGTGGTGCCCGTTGCGGGCAGTTGCCCTTGCTGCAGGCCAATACGCACGCTGGCAATCTGATTGAGTGCCACCCACTCGGCGAAGGTCTTGTCCTGCATGTAGGCAACCGTCTTCGCCGAGGAGCTCAACGCACCCATCAACGCCGACATGCCAACGGCCACGATGACGAGTGCGACCAACACCTCGATGAGTGTAAAGCCACCAGCGCGAAACCCGTCCCGGCCGCGGTGGCTCATAACTTGGTCTCCACCATCGGCTTGGCGATCACTTTGCCTTTCTCGTCCAGTGCAAGCGTGACACTGCGAATGCCACCCTCGCGCTCCAGAGTCACCTCGAACGAGCTGACATCCCCGTTGGAGTAGATCGTGACCTGAGGGGCAATCTTCTTGGCCTGCTCGAAAGTGGACTTGTCGTCCTCTCCCAGGTGCCGACCCTCGCTGACCGCATCCTTCAGGCCCGTGACTTCCTTCAGACTCTTCACCTTGGGCTTCTGGTCCTTGGGGCTGGGCGGCTTGACATCACTCGTTGGAACCAGCACCACGGGGCGCGCATCGACGATCAGTTTGACGTCCAACCCATCCGGAAGTTTGCGAAGGCGCAGGACCTCATCCTCATAAATATCTCGCCACAGCCCGCGACGCACGTCGTAGGCGACGAACCGGTAGCCGTCATCGTGGAAGATGACGCCGTATTCGCGGGTTTGAAGCTCTGCCTGCTCGCGCGCGTAGTTGACGAGGGTCAACAGCCGTTCGCTTTCCTTCTCGAGGTCCTGATCCCGCCCGGTGAGATTCACTGACAGCAGCACGCCCGCCGAGATGACCCCGATGATCAGCACGACGATCATGATCTCGATCAGCGTGAATCCCCTAGGTGGCTTGCAACAAAGGGCACGCGAGGTCGGGAGCCTCAGATCGCCGCGGACTAGGGGACCTCGAGACCGTGCGGACGCAGTCGTCATGGGCTTCACTAGTCGCCCATGTTCCAGTTGCCTATGTCGGCGTTCACGCCCTCACCACCGGGTTGCCCGTCAGCGCCCAGAGTGTAGAGGTCGTATTCCTTGCCGTGAGTGCCTGGAAATACATACTGATAGTCTGCTCCCCAGGGGTCCTTGCTCACACGCTGCAGGTAGCCGCCGATGCGCCAGTGGCGGATCGAGGGGTCCGTGGGCTGCGTTATCAGAGCCGCCAGACCTTGGTCCGTGCTCGGATACTTCGAGTTGTCGAGCCGGTACATCGTGAGCGCCGTCTCGAGGCTCTGGATGTCCGCCTTGGCCTTGGAGACCCGTGCTTCGTCCACCTTGTTGATCACCTGAGGGACGATCACCGCGGCCAGCAGGCCGATGATAATCACCACCACCATGATCTCGATGAGGGTGAAGCCGCGCTGGTGTGCGGGGTGCGCGGTTCGTTGTCTGTTAACCTTTTGATCGTCCCGATATTGATTCATGCGGTTAGTCCAGGTGTCGGCCGGAATCTGGCCGTGTAAGGGGCGGCGGATCATAACAAATGAATGTCACTCGGCCTGTGAACGGGGTTAGACGGCGCACGCAGCGCCTGCTCAAGTCTCTCAATTGCGACGGCAAACGTGGATTGGCCCTGCTGGCGACCTGCGCCTTGCTGCTCCTGCCCGTGCTTGCAGGTGAAGCGGGCCGGGAAGGGCTGCGCTATGACAGAACCGCATTGGCTGCCGGGCAGTGGTGGCGCCTGCTGAGCGCACATATTGTTCATTTGGATTTCAGTCATGCGGCACTCAACAGCCTCGGGCTGGTGCTCATGTGGGCGCTGTTCGCGCGGGACTACCGACCCCGTCAGTGGCTCGCCATTGTTGCCTGCTCCGTGGCAGCCATCGATGCGGGCCTCTGGCTCCGCGATTCGACAGTCCTCTGGTATGTGGGTTCCTCTGGCGCTCTGCATGGGCTGATGGCTGCCGGTACGCTGGCCCACCTGCGGCGGCGCGATCTGGATGGCTGGATACTGGCTGTGTTCATAGTGGTGAAGATTGCGTACGAGCAGAGTGCGGGTGCATTGCCATTTTCCGACAGTCATGGCGGTGGTGTAGTCGTCGATGCCCACCTTTTTGGAGCGCTGGGAGGGGCGGGTATTGCTGCGTTCCTCAAGCCCCGCGCAGAGACGCTATAATCCGACGATTTTGCGGTGGGAGATTTCATGTCGTTTGCATTCGTGTTCCCGGGGCAGGGTTCCCAATCCCTCGGGATGCTCGCGGGGCTTGCGCAGTCCGATCAGGTCGTGCGGGCCACCTTCGACGAGGCATCCGCGGTGTTGGGCTATGACCTGTGGAAACTCACCCAGGAAGGCCCGAAAGAGCGACTGGACGCCACCGAGTGCACACAGCCGGCCATGCTGGCGGCCGGGGTCGCAACCTGGAGGCTCTGGCACGACCGGGGCGGCGCGGACCCGTCCATCGTCTCCGGTCACAGCCTAGGGGAATTCACGGCGTTCGTGTGTGCGGGTGCAATCGAGTTTGGCACGGCAATAGACCTGGTCCGCTTCCGAGGGCAGGTCATGCAGGAAGCGGTGCCTCTGGGCGCAGGGGCCATGGCGGCGATCCTGGGGCTCGAGGATGCGGAGGTCGAGCAAGCGTGCCGCGACGCAGCCGGCGCGGATGTCGTGGAGGCCGTCAATTTCAATTCTCCAGGCCAGGTAGTCATTGCCGGGCAGACTGAGGCCGTGCAGCGGGCAATCGAAGCCGCCAAGGCCCGGGGCGCCAAGAAGGCAATCGCCCTGCCGGTCAGCGTTCCCTCGCACAGCAGTCTCATGCGTGGCGCCGGGGCGCGACTGGGTGAGAGGCTGGCGAGCGTCGAGATTCAGGCGCCCCGAATTCGATGCCTGAGCCCAGTTGATGTCGCCCCTCACCGGGAGCCGGCGCAGATTCGAGCGCATCTGAGTCAGCAGCTCTCAAAGCCAGTGCAGTGGTGGGCCACCGTGCGTGCAATTGGAAAGACGGGTGTCGGACAGATGATCGAATGCGGTCCTGGGAAGGTGCTGACTGCCCTCAACCGACGCATCGAAAAGCGTCCCGGACTCGAGTTCATGGCGCTGGAAGATCCGACCTCGGTCGATGCCGCACTTGCCGCCACACAGGCCGCCGGCCAAGGAGCTGCACATGCTTGAGAAACAGGTGGCCCTCGTTACAGGAGCTTCGCGTGGCATTGGCAATGCGATTGCGATGGCCCTGGCAGGAGCCGGCGCCACAGTGGTCGGCACATCTACGAGCGCGGAGGGGGCCTCTGCGTTATCCATCAGCCTGGCGTCGCACGGATACAACGGCCGTGGCGCGGTACTCGATGTCGGCAATGCAGCATCCATCGATGCCCTGATGCAGGATCTGGAAGCGGCCGGTCAGATGCCGACCATCCTCGTCAACAACGCGGCCATCACTCGCGACACGCTGCTGCTGCGGATGAAACCGGATGACTGGGACCAGGTGATCGCGACCAACCTGACTTCAGTTTTCCGCCTTTCCAAGGCGTGTCTGCGGCGGATGATGAAAGAACGACATGGCCGCATCATCAATCTCACATCGATCGTGGGCGTCACCGGCAATGCGGGGCAGGCCAATTATGCGGCTGCCAAGGCAGGGGTTCTCGGTTTCACCAAGTCGCTCGCCAAGGAGGTTGCATCCAGAGGCATCACCGTGAACGCGGTCGCTCCGGGATTCATCGATACCGACATGACACGCGCGCTCGATGAAGAGCAGAGGAGCTCGCTGCTTGCCCAGATCCCGATGGGGCGCCTGGGCTCGGCCGCGGACATCGCCGCGACAGTGCTGTTCCTGAGCTCCGACCCCGCGGGGTACATCACCGGCGAAACCCTGCACGTCAATGGCGGAATGTACATGCCGTGACCTGATAGAGTGCGGGTGCGTTGGGCACACGCCACAGCAGGAGCGCGGCGGCGGCTTGTACCGAAGGAACGGACCGTCACAGTTTCGCCAGATAAAACAACCACTCGCAATCCGATCGAGTGGCACCCCCGGGGGTGTTCCCCTACAATACCGCGCCCGCGCCGCCGGCCACCGCTGAGCAGGCCGCAGGCGATTACGAGTTAACGACTACAAAAGGACAATGCGCTAATGAGCACAGTTGAGCAGCAGGTCAAAGCCATCGTTGCCGAGCAGCTGGGCGTCAAGCAGGAACAAGTCACGAACGATGCTTCGTTCGTGGACGATCTGGGAGCTGATTCGCTCGACACGGTCGAGCTGGTCATGGCTCTGGAAGAAGAATTCGAGATCGAGATTCCCGATGAGGACGCCGAGAAAATTACTACGGTCCAGCAGGCCATTGAGTACATCAACGATCGTCGTACCAAAGCCTGACCTGAAGCGCGTTATGGGTGTCCGGCCCGGTTTCGACCGCGGCCGGAGTGTATCGCCCCGCGCCCCTTCCTCCCCCCGGCTCTTCATACAGGTAACGTGTGAGTAAGCGTCGCGTCGTCGTCACTGGCCTCGGCATCATTTCGCCCGTGGGCAGCACCGTAAAAACCGCCTGGGACGCCATCGTTCGCGGCGAGAGCGGCATCGGGCCGATCACCAAGTTCGATGTGTCCGCCTTCCCGGTCCGTTTTGGCGGCTCGGTGCGCGACTTCGATATAACCCAGTACATCACGCCGAAGGACGCGCGGCGGATGGACGAATTCATGCACTACGGAGTCGCTGCCGGCATTCAGGCAGTCACCGATTCCGGAATCGATTTCAGCAAGCTCGATGCGGAGCGCTGCGGCGCGGTCTGCGGTGCCGGCATCGGTGGCCTCGGGACTATCGAGCAGGAGTACGACAATTTTCTGAAGGGCGGGCCGCGGAAGATTTCACCCTTCTTCGTGCCGGCCTCGATTGTCAACATGATTGCCGGTCATCTGTCGATCAAGTACGGCCTGAAGGGGCCGAATCTCGGCATCGTGACTGCGTGTACGACGTCGACCCATGCCATCGGACTGGGCATGCGGACGATTCAGTACGGCGATGCTGACATGATCATCGCGGGTGGTGGCGAGATGGCCACAACTCCTTGCGGCCTTGGGAGCTTCGGTCAGGCGAAAGCACTGTCGACGCGCAACGATGCGCCGGCACAGGCCAGTCGGCCCTGGGATGCCGACCGCGACGGATTCGTTTTGAGTGATGGCGGCGGCGCGGTGATACTCGAGGAGCTCGAGCATGCGCGACGGCGCGGTGCCAACATCTATGCCGAGCTCGTTGGCTTCGGCATGAGCGGTGATGCTCATCACATTACCGCGCCTCCCGAGGACGGCGAGGGTGCACGGCTCGCGATGAGCAATGCGCTCAGGGACGCCTCGATGAATCCGAGCGAAGTGAATTATATCAACGCACACGCGACCTCCACGCCGCTGGGCGACCGGGCGGAGACCTTCGCAATGAAGCGTGCGTTTGGCGATCACGCCAAAAAGCTCGTAGTCAGCTCGACCAAGTCCATGACCGGTCATCTACTGGGTGCGGCAGGCGTGGTCGAGGCGATCTTCTCGTTGCTCGCGATTCGCGACGGCATCGTGCCGCCAACCATCAACCTTCATAAACCGGACGCTGACTGCGATCTCGACTACGTGCCCAACACGGCGCGCAACATGAAGGTCGATGTCGCGCTGTCGAACTCTTTCGGCTTCGGCGGCACCAATGGCTCGGTCATTTTCCGGCGCTTCACCGGCTAATCCCTACATACGCGAGATCGATGTCCCGCCGGTCGCGCTGCGGCGTCTGGCTGCGCTCCATCCAAAACGTTATCCGGTCCTCTTCGACAGCGCAGCAGACGGTCCGCTGAGCAGGACCAGCATTCTGGTGGCCGAGCCACGCGCCTCATTGTGGCTCGACTCGAGCGGGCGTGTTGGAGCGGAAGGCATCACCCCACGCGGGGCTGACTTCCTGAGCGCACTGGAGAACTGGTGGCTCGCCGAGCGTGTGCCTGCCACTCCCGCCGACGGACGAATCCCGTTTGCGGGTGGGTGGGCGCTGTTTCTGAGCTACGAAGCTGCCCAGGAAATCGAGCCGCAGCTGCGGCTGCCGGGCTCGAGTCTGCCATGGCGTGCCTTTGCGCTGCGCACCCCGTGCGCCCTCGTTCACGAGAGGGCAACTGGAAAGGTCTTTGCAATTGCGGAACCCGGTGCGGCCGATTCCCTGGGGCGGCTCGAAGCGGATGCACGCTCAGTGGCGGGCTTATCCACGTCCACGGGGGATTCGATCGAGGTCCAGTCCGTGACCGAGGAAGACCCGGCGGCCTATCTCGGGCGGGTCATCAGGGCCAAGGAGTATGTGCGCGCGGGAGATATTTATCAGGCTAATCTGTCGCGGCCCTGGAACGTCGAGTTGGCACGCGAACCGGATATCGGCGCGCTCTACAACCGGCTTTGCAAAGCGAACCCCGCGCCCTTCGCGGCTCTGGCCCAGTGGCGCGGCACCACAATTCTCAGCTCCTCTCCGGAGCGCCTGGTCCGAATATCTGGCGGCCAAATCGACACCCGGCCCATCGCCGGGACGCGGCCCCGAAGCCGGCGTCCGGGCGACGATCTTGCCGAAATGACCGAGCTCGCCGCGCATCCGAAGGAGCGCGCGGAACACATCATGTTGATCGATCTGGAGCGCAACGACCTTGGCCGGGTCAGCGAGCCGGGCAGTGTGCGCGTCGATGAGCTCATGACCATCGAGTCGTACGCGCATGTGCACCACATTGTCTCCAACGTCAGCGGGAAGCTGCGCGCAGATGTAACTCCCATCGGAGCTTTGCGCGCGGTGTTTCCCGGCGGCACGATCACGGGAGTTCCGAAGTTCCGCTGTATGCAGATTATCGCGGAGTTGGAAGGCATTGGCCGGGGCGCCTACACCGGTTCGCTCGGATTCCTCGGCCGCGATGGCTCTATGGACATGAACATCCTGATCCGCACGTTGAGTGTGCAGGGCTACCGCGTTGAGCTGCGCGCCGGCGGCGGGATCGTCGCCGACTCGGATCCGCGGCGGGAGCTGGAGGAAACACGCGCCAAGGCACGTGGAATGCTGGCTGCATTTGGGCCCATGGGGGACCCGTTGTGAGCGCCACGCCCGCTGTAGTCCTGGTGAATGGAGTCCGCGATGCAGGCGTGTCCGCCCAAGATCGCGGTGTGCACTTCGGTGACGGACTGTTCGAGACGATTGCCTGTGTCAAGGGGCGGCCACGGTTTCTGCCGTTGCACCTGGAGCGGCTCGAATTCGGGTGCGAGCGCTTGGCTATCGCGGCTCCCAACCTGGAAGAGATCCGTGCCGAGGTGGTGCAGCTCGCGCGGGATGTTGATCGCGCGATCGTCAAGGTCCTGGTCACAGCGGGAGAAGCACTTGCCCGTGGTTATGCTCGCGCCGGTAACGGGACAGCGACACGCATCACAATTCGGTATCCGTGGCCGCACGAGAGCGCCGCGCGGTTGCACGATGGCGTGATGGTTCGGACACTGACCCTGCGCTTGGGCGAGAATCCGCGGCTTGCGGGCTTGAAGCACTGCAACCGCCTGGAACAGATTCTGGCCCGCGCGGAACTGGCCACGGACGCAGGGCTCGAGGAAGGCATTCTGTTCAGCAGCTCGGGAAATCTCGTTTCGGGAACCTTCAGCAACGTGTTTGTGGTTCGCGACTCCTGCCTGCTGACGCCGCGCATCGATCTGTGTGGAGTGGCCGGAGTGATGCGCCGCGTCGTGCTGCGTGAAGCGCGCCAGGTTGGAATTCCGACGCGGGAGTGCGAGCTGCGCGCGCCAGATATCCAGACTGCCGATGAAATTTTTCTGACGAACGCGCGCATCGGAATCTGGCCGGTACGTTCGCTCGATGCCCGCAAGCTGACACCCGGACCCGTCACCCGCCACCTGCAGTCAGTCCTGGTGCCCCTGCTCGATGAGCCCGCGGATGTTTAGGAGCGCGCGCCGTTTCCTGGTGCTGCTGTTGGTGCTCGCCGTGCTGTTGGCAGGAGCGGTGGCGGGCGGTTATTACTGGCTGCAGAGTGCGTTCCATGCTCCGGGGCCTTCGAAAGACATCGTACGAATCCAGGTAGAGCAGGGCGCCAGTATCAGGACCGTTTTGCTGGACCTTGCAAAACAGGGCGCGTTGCAGCAACCGCGGACCATCGAGCTGTACCTGCGGATCGCCCGGCACGTGCAACGGCATCAAACCCGTATCCAGGCCGGCATGTATGAGATTCCGGCCGGAGCCAGTCCCGCGCAGATTCTCGAGTTGTTCGATCAGGGCCGGGTGGTTCTCGAGCAGCTCACCATCATCGAGGGCTCGCGCTTTGCCGACCTGCGGCACACTCTCGACAATCACGCCGCGGTCACTCACACGCTGCGCGGTAAGAGCGATGCAGAGGTGATGACTGCTCTGGGACATCCGGGTGAGTTTCCCGAAGGCCGCTTCTTTCCCGACACATACCGATTTGCGGCGAAGACCACCGACCTTGAGATACTCGGGCTTGCGTATAACGCCATGCAGCGTGTGCTGGATGATGCCTGGCAGCACCGAAGCGCGGATTTGCCCTTCCAAACTCCGTACGCGGCATTGACCTTGGCGTCCATCGTGGAGAAGGAGACCGGATTGCCCGCGGAACGCCCGAAAATAGCCGGGGTGTTTGTTACCCGGTTGCGCAAGGGCATGCGTCTGCAGACCGATCCCACAGTCATCTATGGGCTTGGGGCCGGATATGATGGTGATATCCATACGCGCGACCTCGCCGCCGATACGCCTTACAACACGTATACTCGGGCAGGGTTACCGCCAACCCCGATCGCGCTCCCCGGGCGCGAGTCCATTCTGGCAGCCGTGCATCCACAGGAGAATGGGGAAGTCTATTTCGTGGCTACGGGCACTGGCGACGGCGGACATCATTTTTCGAAAACTCTCGATGAGCACAATGCAGCGGTGAGAAGTTATCTTGACCATCTGCGGGCCCAGCAGCACCACGGCGTCGTGGGGACCGCAGCTGCGAAACGCAAGGGCATGACGCAAACGGGAGCCCATGGTGCAACTCCCGAGGGCGCCCAGTGAGCCGGCGGTGGCCAGTGAGCGCGGTGGCCCCGTGAGTGGCGCGCGGGATTCAGTGAGCCGCGGGCGCTTTATTACCCTCGAAGGGATCGAGGGCGCCGGGAAATCAACAGTAGCGCGGCTCGCCGTCGATTGGCTCGCAGCCCGTGGGATCACCGCGCGCGTCACCCGGGAACCCGGCGGTACGCCGCTGGCCGAACGTGTGCGCACAATCGTGCTCGAGCGTGGGCCGGAGGCTGTCTCGCCTCAAGCGGAGACTCTGCTCATGTTTGCCGCGCGCAGTATTCATGTCGAGAACCTGATCCGGCCTGCATTGGCGCGCGGCGAATGGATCATCTGCGACCGGTTCACCGATGCAACCCGGGCATATCAGGGCTACGGGCGCGGCCTCGACCCCGCCTGGATCGAGCAGCTCGCCCTTGCAGTCTACGGTGACCTGCAACCAGACTGCACTGTGCTGCTGGATCTGCCCGTGGCGCTTGGATTGACCCGCGCCCGCGGGCGCTCCGGCACCGCGGCCGATCGCTTCGAAGCCGAAGTGGCAGAATTTTTCGAGCGCGTACGCAGCGGATATCTGCACATCGCACAGCAAAACCCGCAGCGGGTGCGAGTAATCGATGCGAGCCGCGCGCTGCAGGATGTAATTGATCAGGTCACGAGGGTGCTCGAAAGCTTATGACCGCGCCGCCCTGGCTTGCAAAGGACATGACCTCGCTCCGTGCCGCTTACGAGGCGGACCGTATGCCGCACGCCTTGTTGATTCACGAGGCTCCCGGTGCCGGAGGCGACTGGCTGGCAACTTGGATCGCGCAGCTGGTTCTGAAGACGGACCGTACTATGCACCCGGACTGGATCAACGTGCGCCCGATCGATGAGTCTCGCCAGATCCGCATCGAACAGGTCCGAGAGCTTGCACAGGAGCTGGCGTTGACCAGCCACCAGGGCGGTTATAAGGTCGGGCTGCTGTCGCCCGCCGACGTACTCAATCGATTCGCCGCCAACGCCCTCCTGAAGACTCTGGAGGAGCCTCCACGCCATACCGTGCTCATTCTGGTTGCAACGCAGCCTTCACGGCTGCCTGCGACGATCCTGAGCCGGTGCCAGCGCATCCGCGTGTCGGCCCCCAGCCGCGCCGAAGCCGTCGCGTGGCTCGAGTCCACGCGCGGCAAGGGCGATTGGACGGGTGTCCTGGATGTCCTGGGTGAGGCGCCGATGCTGGCCGCGGAAGCGGATGCGGCCGCTGTCGCACAGATTGGAGCGGAAGTACGGCGGGGCCTCGAACAGGCCACCGCCGGGACTTCGGATCCGGTCGCGGTCGCCGAGCAGTGGTCACGGGCCGAGCTGCCCCTGCGCCTGCGCTGCTTTGAGAACTGGCTCACGGAACGCATCCACGGGCAATTCGGGACTAAGGGCTTTTTGACAGAAGTGGGCGCTGTAACCTATTTGCAACCCCCACAGACGGTCTTGAATATACGGCAACTGTTCGAGCTGCTGGACGGGGTCCGCGACCTCAAGTCCGCGCTCGAAACGCCGATTAATCGAGGTCTGGCGCTGGAGAGTCTGCTGCGGCGCCTGGCATCCCGTGGAAGGCCGGACGCCGTGAGTCGCGTGAGGTAAGAAATTGCGAGCGGGTGGCAACAAACCGGGTCTTTTGACCCTGACGATCAAGGACAAGAGCGCCCTGTATCTTGCCTACATGCCGTTCGTGCGCAACGGTGGGCTGTTCATCCCGACCAACAGCAACTACCGGCTGGGCGATGAGGTGTTCATGTTGCTCAACCTGATGGGCGAGGATGAGAAACTGCCCGTTGCGGGCCGGGTCATCTGGGTGACGCCCAAGGGTGCGCAGAACAAGCGTACGGCGGGCATCGGTGTGCAGTTCAGCGACCAGGATCGCGGACAGACGCAGAAGAAGATCGAGACGTACCTGGCAGGTGCGCTCTCAGGCGACAAAGCCACTCACACTATGTGAGGCGCTGCGCGCCAACTTTCCTGTGGGTTGCGCAAAGCGCAACCCACGAAGCGTAGCGGCGCGAAGACGCGCCTGAAGAAACTAGGCGGATCTGCGCAGGGCGACGGCGCTGTTGGTCAGGCCACCGGTCAGCACGTAGGCGTCGAAACCCCGCTCGACCAGGATGAACGCGGCCGCCGAGCTTCTGCGCCCGGTGTCGCAATACACCACATACGGGATCTTGCGATCGAGCGCCGATAGCTTCAAGCGGATGAAATACAGCGGGATGTTGAGAGAGCCTTCGATCGACACGTTCTGGTGCTCGCTCGGCAGCCTCACATCCAGCCAGCGGCCTCCCTGATCGATGATCTCACGCGCCTTGTCGTAGTTGACCCACTGCAACAGTGGCTCGTTCATCAGCTCGCGAAAGTCCTGTTTGTTGAGGCGCATGAGCACGCCATCCGTGAGCATGGTGACTGTTGCATTGCGTTTGGCCTCGGCAATGAGGGCTTCCTCGCCGAAGGTGTCACCTACGCTCAACTCGGCCAGCTTGATGCCGTCACGGTTCAATGGCGTTTCGCGAGTGACCACGCATTTGCCGGTCACGATGATGTAGAAGTAGTCGCCTTCGTCGCCCTGTTTGATGACGACTTCGCCCGCCCGAAAGGGCGTGCGCTGCAGTCGCAGAAAGATCGCCTGAATGTTGGCTGGCGGAATGCGATGAAACGCCTTCGTCTGCAGCAGCGTCGTCATCCAGTCGTCGTTGCCGGCGCCATTGAGCTGAGCCTGGAGCTCCGCGACCTCGTAGCTGCCGGTCTGATCCCAGGTGATCATGACATCGAGCAGCTCACTGTCGATGGACAAGTAGCTGATCTCTTCCGTCGCCCGCGCGCTCACGGTACGCGGCAGTTTCGGATACAGCGGATTGCGCGCCTCGGGTGTGCCACCCCGCATCATGGCAATGGTGCGGTCGCCCTCGCGGATCTCGAGCATGCCGCCGACCAGCCAGATGGTGCGTTTGTCGGTATCGCCTTCCTTGATCAGCATCCTGCCGGCGGACAGCGTCCGCACACTGACCTTCTTGGCGAGCGCGGCGAGATTGTCGCGCTTCAGTCCGTCCAGGGGTGCGAACGTTTTGAGTAATTGAACGCTGGCTTCGCGTTCTTCCTGCATTTCACTGGACCTGACGCCATGGGACCAAAGTTGGTGCGTCGAGTGCAGCCGATGGTAGCACAGGACTTTCGTCGCACTGATACTCCGTTCACGCTTTTCGGCCCAGTTGCGCCCAGCCGGGATCCGCGGTGAAACGCGCTCCGTGAAGGGCAGCAAGCTCCCCCAGACGGGCCACAACCTCGTCAACTCCGCGGCTGCGCGCATAATTCAGCGGACCACCGCGGAAAGGCGCGAACCCGGTCCCGAAAATGACTGCCGCGTCCACCAGGTCGGGCTCCTCGACGACTCGCTCCCGCAGGCAGGCCACGCACTCATTCACCAGGATGAGAGTCAACCGATCGATCAGGTCAGGAGGCGACACACTGGCGCCCGCGGCTGGTTTGACCGGCTTGCCGTCCGTCCAAACGTAGAATCCGGCGCCACTCTTGCGGCCGAGCTTGTTTGCTGCGACGAGCTCCTTCAAACGAGTCAGGTCGGGGGCAGGGCGCCCTAGCTCGGCTGCGATGATCTCGCCCACATGGCTTGCAACATCGAGACCGACGACGTCGGCCAGCTCTATCGGGCCCATCGGCATCCCAAAATCAACCGCAGCCTGGTCGATGACGGCCAGCGGGACACCTTCCTGCGCTGCAAACATCGCTTCGTGCAGGTAGGGCATCAACACGCGGTTGACCACGAACCCGGGCGCGCTGCGGCAGGGGACGGGCAGCTTGTCGAGCTTGCGTGCAAATCCGATGGCGCCTTGCATTACCGAGGAGTCCGTGCGGGCGGACTGGACTATCTCGATCAGCGGCATCTGCGCTACCGGGTTGAAAAAATGCAATCCCACGAGCCGCTCGGGGCGCGCCAGTTTCTCGGTGAGCGGCTCGAGCATCAGGCTCGACGTGTTGGTCGCGAGAATGGCCTCCGGTTTCATGCGCGGCTCGAGGCGAGCGTACAACTCACGCTTAGCTTCGAGGTTCTCGAAAATCGCTTCGATCACGACATCTGCATCGACGACGCCTTGCGCTTGAACGTCTGCTCGCAGCCGCTCGCGAGCGGCTGCGCTCTTGGCAGGATCACGCAGACGCTTGTCGAATAACTCGTGGGCACGCTTCAACGCTGGCTCGATGTATTCGAGTCCTCGATCCTGCAGCGTAACGGTGAAGCCACGCATCGCCGACCATGCGGCGATATCTCCGCCCATGACGCCCGCCCCTACGACGTGTACGTGCTTGATCTCGGGTCCTCCCTTGCCGCCCAACGCCTTGAGGCGGTCCTGCAGCAGGAAAACGCGGACGAGGCTGCGCGAAGTCTGAGACAGAAAGAGTTCCGCTATTGAACGTGCTTCAGCCTCGTAGGAGTTGCCACCTCGCGCCCACAGATCGATCATTGCGTACGGAGCCGGATAGTGGTCGCGCCGAGCCTTGGCCGCGACCTGCGAAACCAACGTGCGTTTCACGAGCCCACGTACAATCGGCCAACTCAACACTCTTTCACTGAATGGCGGGCGGTGAGGTGGACGTGATTGCAGGGCGATCTCTTTCGCGGCCTTGCGCAGGTCCTGCGCCGGCACCAACTGGTCGATCAGCCCAATGCGCAATGCCTTTTCGGCGCGGACAGGTTTACCGGTGAGCATCATCTCCATCGCGGGCCGCACGCCGAGCAGCCGTACGGAGCGGACCGTCCCGCCAAAACCCGGGTGAATTCCCAGCTGCACTTCCGGCAACCCCAGGGATAGCCGCTCGTCGTTAACGGCTACGCGATAGCGGCACGCCAGGGCGAGCTCGAGACCGCCTCCCAGTGCAAATCCGTGGATCGCTGCGACGGTAGGGCACGGAAGGGCCTCCAGACGGTTCAAGACTTCCTGCCCGGCGTGGATGAGGCGGTAGCCGTCCTCAACGTTCGTAATGCCGGTGAATTCTTTGATGTCCGCACCGGCGACAAAACCGCTCTTCTTACCGGAGATCACAATCACGGCGCGCGGTGGATTCCGGATGAGAGGCTGCAGAAGAGCGTCGAGCTCGAGGAGCACGCCGCTCGAGAGAACATTGGCGGAGGTGCCGGGTTTGTCGATCGTCAGCCACGCGATCGAGTCGGAATCGCGCTCGAGCTTCCAGGCAGTCGCGTCACTCATGAAATCTCAACCTCAGGCGGCGGCCGTTCGACCCACCGCCGCGTCCGAGCGAACGTGGAAATCGCAAACCAGCGGCCGGTGGTCCGAGAAGCGGACGTCCGGTACCCGGAAGTCGGTCACCTCAATCCCCTCGCTGACCAGAATAAAGTCCAGCTCGACGCGCGGAATTTTCGCCGGAAAGGAGGGCAGGCCGGCCGAGTTCGCACTCCGCAGCCCGGCTGCGCGCATGAACAGGTAGATCTCGTGGGTACCCCAGAACGTATTGAAGTCGCCCGCGACGATCACCGGCTTGGGGGACTGCACGATCAGGTCGTGCAGTGAGCGCAGCTGATACTGACGGTGGCGGAACTTCAGTGACAGGTGCACGAGAAATACGCAGACGTCATCCAGCTCAAGCTCGATGATGAGTCGCTTGATACCCGTATCGAAGTAGTGGAACCGTTCGCCGTGCACGTGGGGCGCGGACAGGAAGGCATTCGCCTGCTTGCGCACTATGGGCACGAGATTGTTAATGGACCCCGTTCCGTACTTGCACTGGAACGTTGAGTAATGACCGATTGAGCCGGCGATATGCTCGGCCTGGTTCACCATGCCGGTACGGATCGAGCCCGTATCCACCTCAATGAGGCCGACCACGTCGGGATGCTCTGCGCGTATGAAGTCGGTAATACCGGCCAGCACCTTGCGGTTGCTGCGCAGGTATCCCGCGCCTGGCAAGGGGAGGTGGAAGGAGGGACCGGTACCTGTGGCGTAGCGAATGTTATAGACGAGCAGACGCACGTATCGGTTCCTTATCGCAAACGACACATTCTATAGCCGTAGCCCAGGGCACGGGGAGTGTAAACCTGTCGCCGGACGGCATCGGACGTACGAGTTTCGCCGTAGCCACGCTTGTGCGAGACTCATGTGATCTTTGGCAGTAAGCCGCAGTGCAATTTCGTCATGTCGCAGGCTAACCCAGTACGGCTGTTCGTCACCCATCTCTGGGAAGACAGCGATGACTATCTGCGCGTTTTCGAGTATCTCGAAAGCGCCCGGAACTTCTTTTACCGCAATACCAGCAGGCCGGACTTGCGCCCGGAGGGCGATAAGGAAGCGCAGAAAGAGGCGCTGCGCAAGCAGATCGCTCCCGTCGAAGTGGTCGTCGCGCTCTCGACCCTCTATGCAACGTCTCAGGACCTTCTGACGTTCCAGCTGCTCTACGCGCAGGCGAGCCAGAAGCCCGTGGTGCTCATGAAGCCGTTTGGCTCGCAGGCGCCGGTTCCCAAGGTGCTCGCGGATCTGGCCGATGAGATCGTGGATTGGGATGAGCGCGCGCTCGTCGATGCCATCAAGCGCCAGGCACGTCATGAAGACACGACGCGCTGGGACACGATCGAATTCAAGATGGATTAGGCCCCGGCCAGGGACGCCGGCACGCAATCCCGCTGCTTCAGGCCTTTGCGGCCATGTGAAGCGGCACAATATTGGTGACGAGATTCTTCGCGGTCGCGCCAGGGGAATCGTGGGTCGCGCTGATACTCGCGCGAGATACAGCAGCGAACATCCGCACTACCGCTGACGCGGCGGCGGCGGCGTCGTCATTGGACATTTTCCGCACCGTCGCATGCAGCGCATCGTCGCCACGAACCTGCGGGGGCGTTCGCGTAAGCGTGTCAGTGAATGCGCGAAACTCCTCGTATACGTCAGCGGGGAGGTCCTCTTTGTTTACATAGGCTAGGTAATTTCGATACGCGTCTGCCAGTCGATCCTTGATCGGCGCGGGACGTGTTAGCGACACCGTCGCCGCTTCAAACAGGTCCAGAGTAGTGTTCATTCACCGTTCCCGCTCAAACGCCTACGGGCGGAATATAACTCACACTTCATGAAACTCAATGGTCCGCGCAAGCGACCGGTTGTATTCCCGATAAGTATGAGGAATACGTCCTATGCATATGATAATTATGGGATTAAATCGGATCTCAAGCACACCTGAGGCCCGCCAGCGCTCCCGTTAACGGAAATTAATATTTCGCCAATCTGGTGCTAAGTCGTCCGCACGTATGGTTATCGCTGCTCAGCACCTTCCGCTTCACCGCAGTGAAACTCACGGACAAGATCTCTCTGTGCATCGTCGCCTCCGCGACTCTTTTGCTTTCCGCGTGCAATTTGCTTGGGCCCCGCTACCAGCGACCTGACATTCAGGCTCCCGGTGGATGGAACGTCAATACAACCCAGACGCCAGACGAGTCAGCCGCTGCTGCCGCGGCGACCGACGCGATAGCCACGACGCGTGCCGGACCCCCGCCGAAGCCGTCTTCACCCTTTACGGGGCAGGAGGCCCGTGCACCGCAGGCCCTGCACCCACTACCGCCGCCCAGTACCAGGCCGAACACCGTAGCGGCATGGCCTTCTGCCGAATGGTGGCGCGGATTTGGCTCACCGCAGCTCAATGACTTGATCGGGCAGGCTCAGCAGGCGAACGACGACATCGCGGCGGCCGTCGCGCGAGTCCGCCAAGCCGATGCACAGGCACAAATTGCAGGCGCGCCTTTGCTGCCTGCGATTGCCGTTAGCGGCAGTGGCGCTCGTCAGCGTGAGAAGCCTTCGCTTACCAGCGCGTCCAGTAGTAGGCCGGTAACCTTTAATCAGTTCGGCGTAGAGGCTGCGGCGAGCTATCAACTGGATTTTTGGGGGAAAAATCGCGCGGCGCTCAACGCTGCGAAATTCGCGGCGACCGCCAGCCGTTATGACCACGCCACGGTCGAGCTGACCGTGATGACCAGCGTGGCGATTACCTATTTTCAGGCGATTGCGTTGCACGACCGCCTCAATGTCGCTGATCAAGACCTCTCAACCGCCCAGACTATATTGAAAGATCTGACGTTCGAGGAAACGGTCGGTACTGCAAACGCGTTGGACGTGGCGCAACAGGCGACGACCGTGGCAGTGATAAACGCATCCATACCACCTCTGCGCCAACAGCTTCGGCAGACGCTGGACGCCTTAGCCATTCTCGTTGGAAGGATGCCTCAGGAGCTGGAGGCCCCGGGCGGGACGCTGAGCGACCTTTCCGAACCGGTGGTCGGTCCCGGACTGCCTTCTGAGCTCCTGGCCCGCCGTCCGGATGTGGCTGCGGCCGAAGCCCAGTTGATGGCAGCAAATGCAAATATCCAGGTGGCTCGCGCAGCGTTCTTCCCGAGCATCGAGCTTACGGCTGATGGGGGATTCGTTAGCGCCGCGCTCTCCGGGCTGATCTCACCGGCCAACCGGGTCTTTTCCCTGACCGGAACGGTGACCCAGGACATTTTCCACGGGGGAGCCCTCGTCGGGGGCTACCGTTTGAACAAGGCCCGCTACGCGGAACTGCTGTCCGACTATCACAAGTCAGTGATTTCGGCCTTCGGTAACGTCGAGGATGCTTTGGGGGCCGCCCAGCAGACCACAGAACAGTATCGCCGCCAGCAGGATGCGGTCGCCAAGGCACGGCGCGCCTACGAGATTACGCAGATCCAGTTGCACGCCGGCACGGTCAACGTGCTGACCGTGTTGAATACCCAGAGCGCACTTTTCAGTGCCGAGGATGCCTTGGTGCAAGTCAAATTTGCGCACCTGCAGGCGCTCGTACAGTTGTTCAATGCCCTCGGCGGAGGCTGGCAGCTGCCCGCCCGCAATGGTTGAGAAATCTATGGATAGTTTTCGTGGTTTGATCCGGAATCATCGGGCACGCGCCTGGATGCTGGGGACATTGGCCGTGCTGGCAACGGTGTGCTGGCTGTGGTTCCCGGACAGACGTACCGATGCCGCAGCGCCGGCACATGCGGGGCAGGTGGTCGCCGTCGATACTTCTGAGGTCAGGCGCGCGGATGTACCCGTGTACCTCGATGGCTTGGGCACCATTCAGGCATTCAACACCGTTACCGTCACAGCGCGGGTCGACGGTGAGTTGCAGAAAATCGCCTTCGAGGAAGGCAAAACAGTCAACAAGGGTGAGCTGCTGGCCCAAATCGATGCGCGTCCGTACCAGGCTGCTCTCGCACAGGCACTGGCGGCCAAAGCCAAGGATGAGGCCCAGTTGCAGAGTGCCAGGGCTGATCTGGAGCGCTACCTGACACTGGCCCCGGAAAATCTCGCCAGCAAGCAGACGTTGGATTCACAGCGGGCCACGGTTGCGGGCCTGGAAGCGCAAATCAAGGGCGATCAGGCGAGCATCGACAACGCGCAGACCCAATTGCAGTACACGTCCATCACCTCGCCGATCCAGGGCCGCACCGGAATACGCCGCGTGGATGTGGGCAACAATGTGCATGCCAGCGACACGACAGGGATCGTCGTCGTTACACAGTTGCAGCCCATTTCACTCATTTTCACGCTGCCCGAGGACGCACTCGGAGTTATCGGCAGTGCGTTGAGCGCCGGTCCCGTGACGGTGGCCGCAATGTCACGCGACGGCAGCACCGAGTTGGATCGTGGCACGGTCACCCTGGTAGATAACCAGATCGATCAGTCAACCGGCACGATTCGTATAAAGGCCGTATTCCCGAACACGCAGAACAAGCTGTGGCCTGGTCAGTATGTGGATGCGCGCGTTCTGGTGCGTACCGACCGCAGTGCGCTCACCATTCCTGCCGCTGCCGTGCAGCGGGGGCCGAACGGAATGTTTGCATACGTCGTAAAGCCGGATGCCACCGTGGAGGCTCGCCCGTTGAGAGTGGGAGAAGAGAGCGGGTCGGTCTACGTGGTTCAAGACGGGATCAGTGACGGTGAGCGCGTGGTGACGAGCAACCAATACCGGCTGCAACCCGGTGCTCACGTAAAGGTCAGCCGTGGCCCTGCGAGTGACGCTGAGGTCGCATCCGCCCCGAAAGCCGGGCACCTGGCTGGACGGTCCGCGCAATGAATTTTTCGGCAGCCTTCATCAATCGCCCGATCGCGACCTCACTGTTGATGGCGGGTATTCTGCTGCTCGGCATGGTCGCGTTTCCCTTATTGCCGGTTGCGCCGCTGCCGCAGGTTGATTTCCCGACCATCCAGGTATCTGCGAAGTTGCCTGGCGCCAGTCCCGAAACCATGGCGTCCGCGGTGGCTACTCCGCTCGAGTATCAGTTTGCGGCGATACCCGGAGTATCTCAGCTGACTTCGTCCAGCGTCCTCGGTACTACGCAGATTACCGTGCAGTTTGATCTCGGACGCGATATTGACGGTGCCGCGCAGGATATCCAGTCGGCTATCGATGCTGCCGGCGGGCAGTTGCCCAAGAATCTGCCGTCGCCACCTTCCTACCGGAAGGTGAATCCGGCCGACTCGCCCATCCTGATCATGTCGGCTCATTCGGATGTATTGCCGTTGACGCAGGTCGATGATTACGCCGAGAACGTGATTGCCCAGCAGATTTCGCGCATTCCGGGCGTTGCGCAGGTTGCGCTCGGTGGGCAGCAGAAGCCGGCAGTGCGCGTACAGGTGGACCCGGCGAAGATCGCAGCTCTCGGTATACAGCTCGAAGACATTGCTACTGTCATTAGCGCCGCCTCGGTCAACTCTCCAAAGGGATCGATCAATGGAGTGCGGCACAGTTTCGCTATTTACGACAACGATCAGCTGCTGAAGGCCGCGCCCTGGAACGATGTGATCGTCGCGTATAAGAATGGCGCCGCCGTACGCATCCGGGACATCGGCGTAGCCGTTGACGGGCCGGAAGATCACCTGTCCCGTGCCTTTCAGAACGGCAAGGACGGCATCATGCTGCAGGTCTTCAAGCAGGCCGGTGCAAACGTCATCGATACCGTTCAACACGTGAATGCCCTCCTGCCGCACGCGCTCGCTTCCGTGCCACCTGCGGTCAAGGTGGATACCATTCTCGACCGCACGACGACCATCCAGGCCTCCGTCCGGGATGTCGAGTTCACGCTCGTCCTGACGATCGCCCTGGTCGTGCTGGTGATTTTTCTGTTCCTGCGCAATTTTTGGGCGACTGTCATTCCCGGTGTCACAGTTCCTCTGGCCCTGCTGGGCACCGCAGCGCTGATGTACGCAGTGGGCTATACGCTCGATAACCTGTCGCTGATGGGTCTGACCATTGCCGTCGGATTCGTCGTGGACGATGCGATCGTCATGCTGGAGAACATTTACCGGCACATCGAGCAGGGGCTGTCACCGAAGCAGGCCGCGCTGAAAGGTGCGAAGGAAATCGGCTTCACGATCATGTCCATCAGCTTGTCGCTGGTGGCGGTTTTCATTCCGCTGTTGTTGATGGGCGGCATCATCGGACGGCTGTTCCGCGAATTCGCGATCACGGTGACGATGACCATTCTCGTCTCGGCTTTCGTCGCGCTGACGTTGTCGCCGATGATGTGCTCGCTGTTTCTGCGGGACGAGCGCAAGGCGCAGCACGGGCGCGCGCATCAGTTCGTGGAACGCGGCTTCGAAAAGTTGTTGCATCAGTACACCCGCGGGCTCGATTTCGTGCTGCGGCATCAGAAGCCCACGCTGCTCGTATTTCTGCTTACGGTCGCCCTGTCAGCCATACTCTACGTATACGTACCAAAAGGATTTTTCCCGCAGCAGGACACGGGCATCATTGCGGGCGTGTCGGATGCGTCCCAGGACATCTCGTTCGCCGCAATGCTGCGGTTACAACATGAGCTGATGGACGTGGTCAGCCAGGATCCTGACGTGGCGAGCTGGGCCAGTGGCCTCGGTGGCTCGCGGCCGGTGAACAATGGCTTCGTGGTGATCGGCCTGAAGCCGCGCGATCAGCGCAAGTCCAGCGCCGACCAGGTCATCGCCCGATTGCGGCCGAAGCTGGCGCAGGTGAAGGGGGCGGCATTGTTCCTGCAGGCTTCCCAGGACCTGAACGTGGGTGGCCGCCTCACCCGCACGCAGTATCAATACACGTTGCAGGATTCGGATCTCAACGAGCTGAACGAGTGGGCGCCGAGGATCCTGGCTGAATTGCAGCAGCTGCCGCTGTTGCGGGACGTGGCGAGCGATCAGCAGACCAATGGGTCGATGCTGTCGCTGACCATCGACCGGGACGAGGCCGCGCGCTTCGGAATTCAGCCGGCCGTCATCGACAACACACTGTACGATGCGTTCGGTCAGCGGCAGGCGGCGCAGTTCTTCACTCAGCTCAACTCGTATCACGTGATCCTGGAAGTGTCGCCGTCGCTGCAGACGGATCCAAACACGCTCAACAAGCTCTATGTCAAATCACCCATCACCAATCAGCAGGTGCCGCTGTCAACCTTCGCGCGTTTCGACACTCATCATGTCAGCTACCTGTCGATCAATCACCAGGGGCAGTTTCCGGCCGTGACACTGTCGTTCAACCTGGCTCCCGGGGCGGCGCTGGGCGATGCGGTTGACGCCATCAAAAAGGTCACGAGCGACATCCGTATGCCGGCGTCCATGACCGGGACGTTCCAGGGAACGGCGCAGGCTTTCCAGTCGTCGCTCAAGTCGCAGCCCTACTTGATTCTGGCGGCCCTGGTAGTCGTGTACATCATCCTGGGGATGCTGTACGAAAGTTACATCCATCCGCTGACCATTCTCTCCACGCTGCCCTCGGCTGGAGTGGGCGCCCTCCTCATGTTGATGGCCTTCCACATCGACCTGTCGGTGATCGCCCTGATCGGAATCATCCTGCTCATCGGGATCGTCAAGAAGAACGGCATCATGATGGTGGATTTCGCAATCCAGGCCGAGCGCGAGCAACACCTGTCCCCGGAGGCCTCCATCCGCCAGGCTTGCCTGCTGCGCTTCCGGCCAATCATGATGACGACGATGGCGGCGCTCCTTGCGGCGCTCCCACTCATGCTGGGCCATGGCACGGGATCCGAGCTGCGCCAGCCGCTGGGTTACACCATGGTAGGTGGCTTGATACTGAGCCAGGCGTTGACGCTGTTCACGACGCCCGTGGTGTATTTGTACCTGGACAGGCTCAACGAACGGTTGAGCGGCCATCGGCAGCATGCCAGGACGGATGGCGAGCAGGGTGACGAGAGAGCGCGGATCACGCAAAAGCCCGCGCCAGTTTGAGAGAGGTGCCGTGAAAGTACTCCTTGTTGAGGACAATGAGCGGGTCACTCGCTTCGTCGTAAAGGGACTGCAGGAGGCGGGACACGTAGCCGACCACGCGGACAACGGGCGCGACGGGATGTTCCTGGCTGCCAGCGAACCCTACGATGTCATCATCATGGATCGCATGCTCCCGGGGCAGATTGACGGCCTGGCGATCATCGAGGCACTGCGCAAGGCGGGAAACCGCACGCCGATTCTCATTCTGAGCGCGTTGTCCGATGTGGACGAGCGAATCCGGGGTCTCAAGAGCGGCGGCGATGACTATCTGACCAAGCCGTTTGCGTTTGGCGAGCTGCTGGCGAGGCTGGATGCTCTCGGCCGGCGCGCACAGGGCATTGGGACGCAGACGAGTCTGCGGGTGGGTGACCTGCATGTCGATCTGCTGTCGCGCAAGGCAACCCGTGGGGTGCGCACGATTGCTCTGCAGCCGCAGGAGTTCAAGCTGCTCGAGTACCTGATGCGCCATGCCGGGCAGGTGGTCACCCGGACCATGTTGCTCGAGAATGTCTGGGATTATCATTTCGATCCGCAGACCAATGTGGTGGATGTGCACATCAGCAAGCTGCGCCAGAAGATCGAGTCCGACTCGGAGCGGCCGCTGCTACGCACGGTGCGCAATGCCGGCTACATGTTGAGCGCCGATGAATAAGCTGCTGCGATCCTCGGCATTCACCCTGGCGTTCAGCTACGTCGCGTTTGGAATTGCCGCACTGGTCCTGTTCGCAGCGCCGCTGTGGTATGCGTGGCAGGTGACTATCCAGGAGAGCCGCACGGAAATACTGCGTGCGGACATTCAGCGCCTGTCGGAGGTTTTCCGCCGCGAGGGCAGTCACGGCCTTGCGGCCTTCATAGACAATCGGGTGGGCATGCAAATTCCCGGCGAGCGGATTCTGCTCCTCACGGACCCGGATCTGCAGCGACTTGCCGGGAATTTACCGCAATGGCCAACTGGAATTCCTTCCGAGCCAGGAACGTACACGCTGCCCGTCAATCTCTCGGGCAGACAGACGCACGCCATGTTCGTGCATACCCTTCTGCCGGGTGGATACAACCTGCTGGTGGGCCGGGATCAGTCATTGTTCGCGCCGCTGGCCCCGCGCTTCTGGTACGGGCTCGGCGCGGCTGTTGCGGTGCTATCAATTGCCGGCGCGTTGGGCGGGTTGATGATTCGGCGTGCGGTGCTCGTGCGTGTCGATGGGATTAGGCAGACGGTGCTGGCCATCGTACAGGGTGATTGGAGTCACCGCCTTCCAACCAAGACCGCCAGTGATGAGTTGGACACGCTGTCACGTACGATCAACGGCATGCTCGATCAGCTCGAACAACTGCTGCACGGCGTCCGCGATGTCTCCAATTCGATCGCGCACGATTTGCGCACTCCGCTTGCCGAGTTGCGCTCGCGCCTCGAGGAGTTATCGCTCACGCGTCCCGGGCCGGAGGAGACCTTCGCGGAGCTCGATGGGGCAGTGGCGGACGTTGACCGCGTAATCCGGATCTTCAACGCGCTGTTGCGGCTGGCGGAGATCGACACGGGCATGCGCCGTTCCGGGTTCGTTCCCGTGAGCGCAGCTGATATTGCACGCCAGGCCGTGGATTTCTACCTGCCGGCCGCCGAGCTGAAACGGATCGCGCTGTCCTACCGCGGCAATGGTCCTGCGGATCTTTCGGGTGACCCGGTGTTGCTGGCACAGGCCATCGGCAATCTGATCGACAACGCGCTGAAGTACGCAACCGACGGCGGCCTGATCAGTGTGGAAGTGCAGACGCTGCAGGACGGCAAGGTGTCGATCACCGTGGCAGATGATGGCCCCGGCATTCCCGATGAGGAGAAACCGAAGGTGTCCACCCGCTTCTATCGGGGCGATGCCAGTCGTGGTACGCCGGGAGTGGGATTGGGTTTGACCCTCGTGGCATCGGTCGCCAAGGTTCACGGCGGAGTGTTGGAGCTGGGTGACAACAACCCGGGGCTTCGGGCCAACATGATCATTCCCGCTCAGGCCGGTACAGGGGCGCCGCTGGGGGCGGGTCAATTAACGGGTGCGGGGCAGCCCGCATGCGCAGGCCCTGAGCCGGCCGCAGCAGGCTCAGGCCCGGCTGCTCACAATTTACGGATACGCTCGGTGAGTTGAGTCTGCAGGTCCCCGAGCCGCCGCTCGACACTGCGGATCGTTCCTGTAATGCGTGACGTGTTGAGCACGATCACGGCATCGCAGCCGGGACACTTCATGTCGCGCTGCTGCCTGATCCAGCCAATGGTCTGCTGCGATTGCGCGCCGCATTTTTCGCAGCCGATGGTGAGCTCGTAGGCGTTCACTATCTGCTCGATCGTTTCCTTTTGCACGCTCGACCTCACCTGAGGCGGACAGAGGATTTGTACACCAGTTGCGGGCGTTTGGTAAGTGACAGTCGTGTTTGTCTGCTGCTGCGTCTGCAGCAGATGCCGCAGATGCAACATAACTGCCCGTTTGGCGTTGCAGCGCGGTAGAAAGCGCGCGTCAGGCGCCCGCGGCGCGTTGCAGGCGCGACAGGGCGCCGGCGCGCAGCGCGCGGTTGACTCCTGAGACGAGCGCCAGCAGCGAAGCGGTGATGATGTTGGAGTGGCGACCCACTCCGAACAACGTGGTCCCCGGGCCGGTCGAAATCTCGACATACGCGATGGCGACCGCGTCGCTGCCCGAGCCGCAGGCGTGCTCGTGGTAGCCGACGACGTCAATAGGAAGGTCGAGCGCGCGGACGGCCGCATCGATCGGACCGGTCCCGGTGCCGTGCAGCAGCAAGGGAGCCCCCTCGTCCTGAACTTGAAGGGTGATACGCTCCCGGTCGGCGCCATCACCTGACGTTGACAGTTGGTGGGAGCGATAGCTGACCGGTCCCCCGGCAGCCAGGTACTCGGCCTCGAAAAGCGCCCACAGCTCGTGGGAGGTCAACTCCTTGCCCGATGTGTCAGCTGCCTGTTGTACCACCCGGCTGAACTCGATTTGCAGCCGTCGTGGCAAGACGAGCTGGTAGTCGCGTTCGAGAAGATACGCGACCCCGCCCTTTCCTGACTGGCTGTTGACGCGGATGATGGATTCATACGATCGGCCGACATCGGCGGGGTCGATCGGCAGGTACGGTACGTCCCAGACACCGGCGGGCTCCATGGCCGCCAGGCCTTTCTTGATCGCGTCCTGGTGCGAGCCTGAAAAGGCCGTAAACACGAGGTCGCCCACGTATGGATGCCGTGGGTGGATGGGCAGTTGGTTGCAGAATTCGGCGCAGCGTGCGACCGCGTTGATGTCCGAAAAATCCAGGTTTGGACTGATCCCTTGCGTGTACATGTTCAAGGCGAGAGTCACGATGTCTACGTTACCGGTGCGCTCGCCGTTGCCAAACAGGGTGCCTTCTACTCGCTCGGCGCCCGCCATCATTGCCAGCTCGGCGGCCGCGACGCCCGTGCCTCGGTCGTTATGCGGATGAACGCTGATGATTACACTGTCGCGGCGAGCGACATGGCGCGAAAACCACTCGATCTGATCGGCATACACGTTCGGTGTGGCCATTTCGACGGTGGCGGGAAGGTTCAGGATGGCCTTGGCTTGGGGCGTCGGTTGCCATTCAGCGGTCACTGCATCGCAGATCTGCACCGCGAAATCCAGCTCCGTGCCGGTGAAGCTTTCGGGACTGTATTGGAACTGCCATTCAGTTTCGGGCTGTCGCCGGGCGAGCTCACGAATGAGTGCAGCGCCCTTCACGGCGATGTCCACGATACCGGCGCGATCGAGTTTGAACACCACGCGCCGCTGAGTGGTCGAGGTCGAATTGTATAAATGCATGATTGCGCGGCGGACGCCGGCAAGGCTTGCGAACGAGCGGGCAATGAGCTCAGGCCGTGCCTGGGTGAGCACCTGGACGGTCACATCGTCGGGGATCAGGTTCTGCTCGATGAGTTGCCGCACAAAGTTGAACTCGGTCTGCGAGGCGGCGGGAAAGCCGATCTCGATTTCCTTGAAACCGATGCTCACGAGGTGTTGGAACATTCGCAGCTTGCGCGCCGGGTCCATGGGCTCGATCAGAGCCTGGTTGCCGTCCCGCAGGTCAACGCTGCACCAGATGGGCGGGGCGGTAATTACCCGGTTGGGCCACGTGCGGTCGGCAATGTCTATGGGGGTGAACGGTCGGTACTTCGTTGCGGTTAACATGGGTGCAATTCTCTAACAGCGCGTGGCGGGCGGATTTCCGGCCATGCCAGCCAGGTCAATGCAAATTGCCTGGGCTGGAGCGGGATTTCAGTGTGAGTCCGGTCTTGTTGGCGCCGACCGTTGGCGCGTGGATTTATTGCGCCTGGGGGCGCAGAAGCGCAAGCGCTAGGGGCAGCCGCGGCAGGACGGGGGAGGCGTCCAAGCAGGTGGATTTCGCGCGGCGGTACATGCATCGACCGTATCACTGCGGCGGGGTTCGGTGCAAGCGTCGGTTGTATGACACGTGGTATCGTTCCGCATCCACCTTGAACGTGAGAGCCGCTCCATGGATCGATTGCATCGCGTTTGCTCGTTGGGTGTAGGTCTGGGTCTGCTCGTCATTGGATCGGGATCGCTGGCGAATGCGGCCCCGACTACGGACAGCTCCGTCCATGATCTTGTTTTGCGCAATGGCGCCATTTATGACGGGTCGGGGCAGAAGCCCTTTACCGGCGATGTCGCCATCGACGCGGATCGGATCACGTACGTTGGTCCGCGGCGCGAATTGCATGGACGCACCGAGATCGATGTCAAGGGGCAGGCTGTCGCGCCCGGGTTCATCAACATGCTCGCGCACCCCGAAGAATCCCTGTTCGCGGACGGGCGCGCGTTGAGCGACCTTACGCAGGGTGTCACGCTCGAAGTGATGGGCGAATTCTCGATGGGCCCGCTGAACCAGGACATGAAGCGGTTGATGGTCGAGCGACAGCAGGATATCAAGTACCCCGTGACGTGGACGACGTTGGGAGAGTACCTGGACACGCTCGAGCATCGAGGTATCGGACCCAATGTTGCATCGTTCGTGGCCGCACCGACCGTGCGGACGTTGGTGCTGGGTGAACGCGATGTGCAGCCCACGGCGAAGCAGTTGAGTGAAATGCAGGGCTTGGTTCACCGGGCCATGGAGGAGGGAGCCCTGGGCGTCACCACGATGCTCATTTATGCGCCCGCGAGCTATGCCAGGACGCCGGAGCTCATTGCTCTCGCCCAGGAGTCCGCCCGTTGCGGTGGCATCTATACCGCGCATATGCGCAGTGAAGGTGATCGCATCGAAGCTGCGGTCCAGGAAACCATCGATATTGCCAAGGCGAGCGGCGCCCCGGCGGAGATCTACCATCTCAAGCTTGCCGGCAAGGACAATTGGGGCAAGCTCGACAAGGTAGTCAACATGGTCGAGACGGCGCGCGCGTCGGGCGTGCGCCTATCGGCCAACATGTACACCTACACCGCGGGTGCAACAGGCCTGGACGCCGCCATGCCTTTGTGGGTCCAGGACGGTGGGCTCGAGGCCTGGATAGCTCGCCTGCGCGATCCGGCGGTCCGGGCGAAGGTCATCGCGGAGATGCGGATTGCGCACCCCGCAGACTGGGAAAACCTCTATGGCGCCGCCGGGCCTCAAGGCGTACTGCTGCTCGCGTTCAAGAATCCCAAGTTGAAGCCGCTCACGGGCAAAACTTTGGCGGCGGTCGCAAAGATGCGGGGCGTCTCCCCCGAGGATGCCGCAGTTGACCTTGTGATCGAGGACGGCAGCCGTGTGGGCGTCGGGTACTTCCTCATGAGCGAGGACAACGTTCGCCGCCAAGTGGCGTTGCCGTGGGTTAGTTTTGGGTCGGACGAAGGCGGCGATGCACCGGAAGGGGTATTCCTGCTGTCCGCGGCTCACCCGCGGGCCTACGGCAATTTCGCCCGTGTGTTTGCCGAGTACGTGCGCAAGGATCATGCAATCAGCATCCAGGAGGCGGTTCGCAAGCTCACCGCGTTGCCCGCCGACAATCTGTCACTGCAGGAGCGCGGGCGGCTCAAGGTTGGGAATTTCGCTGACGTAGTCGTTTTCGATCCGAACACGATTCAGGATCACGCCACCTACGAGAGGCCTCATCAGCTCAGCACGGGTGTCGCCTACGTGGTCGTGAATGGCAAGCTGGCAATCAAGGATGGCAAGCCCACGGGTGTCGCCAGCGGGCGCGTCGTCAGGGGGAGGGCATGGACGGGAGTCGCCGGCGGAGGGTGTCGCCGGTCAGCGAGTGATTGGACCTGGACGGTGTCGCACGGAGGTTAGGCCGACGAGGGATCCCGCGACGGTTTTTCCGGCCGGCGCGGGCGCCTGCGTGGACTGCGGCCCGGGCCTACAGGTTGCCGAAGACTCTGCGCAACAGCCCGTTCAGGGTCTCAATATCCGCCGCATCGAAATCCTTGAAGGCGGCTTGATAGACACGGCTCGCCACCGCGCGCAGTTGTTTTACAACTTGCTCGCCGTTTGCCGTGATATGGACATCCGTAACGCGTGCATCCGCCGCTCGCCTTGCAACAGTGACGAGTCCACGTTTTTCCAACCGCTGCACCACGCGTGTCATGGTGGACAGTCGGATGACCGCATGTTCCGCTATCTCGCTGACACTACTCGGATTGTGCTCATGTAACCACATGATTGCGCGCCAACTCGGCACATCCATGTCGATCCGCTGTAACGCATGGTCGATGTCCATCTCGTAGCGTCTAGTGGTACGGGCGAGGAGATAGAACGGCCAATCAACGATCCGGAACTGGGGGTGCGCGGGATCACCCCGCGTTTTGGCGTCGGGCTCCCCGGCAGGACGGGACCGCGCGGCCGCCCGGCTGGCGCCTGTCATGAAATGCTCTCCAAGCGCATAAAAACCCCGCTGCAATTACTTGCAAAATCACGTGATGGCGGTACTATTATTGCACAGGAGTGGTCAAAATGAGTCGCTACGGCACCGATCCTGCTGCCATTCGGAACCTGGTCCGCCCGGACTGCATTCACCGGGACCTCTACCTGGATCCGCAGCTGTTTGAGCTCGAGATGACACGCCTGTGGCGCAATGCATGGATCTATGTCGGTCATGACAGCCAGGTCCCGGCTTCCGGTGACTTCTACACCGCCCAGATCGGCCGTGAGCCGGTCATCATGCTGCGCGGCGCGGATTCAAAGGTGCGCGTGCTGCCGAATCGCTGCTCCCATAAGGGCACGAAGCTGCTCGGCGCGGCACACGGGAAATGCCATGGCGGCCTGCTGCGCTGCCCCTATCACGGCTGGATGTATCGCCTGGACGGAACGCTGCGTTCCGTACCATTGAAGAGCGGTTATAGCGGCGCAGCCTCCGAGGGTGCCGATCCATTGCATGGGTTGCCCGAAATCAACACATTCAACTACCGGGGATTCGTGTTCGCACGCCTGGCCAACGAAGGCGTGGGCTTCCACGAGTTCTTTGGCGATTCCCTCAGCTCGATCGACAACATGGTGGATCGGTCCCCCGAGGGACGGCTCGAAGTCGCGGGGGGCGTATTGCGCTATCTGCACGACTGCAACTGGAAGATGTATGTCGAAAACCTGAACGACGCCATGCATCCAATGGTCGCCCACGAATCCTCGGCGGGCACTGCGAAGCGCGTGTGGAGCTCGCAAGCGGCGAATGTGCCCAAGCCGATGGTGATCGAGCAGTTCACGCCGTTCGTGAACGATTATGAGTTCTTCGAGAAAATGGGTGTCAGGGTCTATCCGAACGGTCACAGCTACACCGGCGTGAACTTCTCCATCCATTCGAGCTACTCGAGCGTCGGTGAATATGAGCGGCGCATGATTGCCGCGTACGGCGAGGAGCGCACCCGCGCCATCCTGAGCGAGTCACGCCACAACACCGTCTATTATCCGAGTTTGACAATCAAAGGCGCTATTCAGGCCATCCGCGTTGCACGTCCCATTGCCGTGGACAAGACCATCATTGAAAGTTGGACGTTCCGGCTCGTCGGCGCGCCGGAAGAAATGCTCGCGCGGACCGCCACATACTCCCGCCTGATCAACGCGCCGACATCGATGGTCGGACACGACGATCTTCACTGTTACCGCGCGATTCAGGAAGGGTTGGCCTCTGCCAGTGGCGACTGGGTCAGCCTGCATCGCAATTTCAGCCCGGCGGACAGCGCCGGTGTCACTGGAACGTTCGGCGCCACGAATGAAGCGCCCATGCGGGGTCAATACCGTGCCTGGGCGGAGCTGATGCTGCGCGGCGGGGATGCGGCTGCATGAGCCTGACCTCGGCCATCGAGCTGGTTTATCGTGAAGCCCGCCTCATCGACGAGAAGCGCTTTGACGAGTGGTACGAGTTGTTCGCCGCGGAGGCTCTCTACTGGATGCCCCTGTCCCGTGATCAACCGCTCGGCGAGGCGCATACGTCCTTGTTCTACGAAGATAAGCTGCTCCTCAAAGTTCGCATCGAGCGGCTGCGCCATCCAAACGCCTACTCGCAACAGCAACCGAGTTTTTGCCAGCACATACTGCAGCAGCCGGCGTTCGAAGGTGAGCCGGCGGCGGGTCTGTGTGTCCTCAGAACTCCCTTTGTGTACGTCGAGGCGCAGCGCGATCGCCAGTTGATGCTCGCCGGGGTCGTCTATCATCACTTGGTCGCCCACTCGGGAGAGTGGCGGATTCAGATGAAAAGAATCGAGCTCCTCAATCGCGAGGCAGCGTTGCCCTCCATCGAACTTCTGCTGTGAACGGCCCCTCGGCCAAAGGCACGGTATACGAAGCGTTCCAGCGCTCGGTTGCGCGTTATCCGGATAACGACTTTCTATGCGTCTTGCCGGAAACCGGGCGGTACTACGCCATGGAAGCCCGCAACTACTCGTACGAGCAGACTGGGCATGAGGTCGCAGGGCTCGCCGACCTCTATCAGCGGGCAGGTCTTGGACACGGCCATCGCGTAGGCTTGATGCTGGAGAACCGGCCGGCCCTGTTTCTTCATTGGTTGGCTCTGAACTGCCTGGGTGCGTCGGTCGTACCGATCAACTCCGACTGGCGTGGCGCAGAGCTCGAATACATTGTGGGCCACTCGGAGATGGTCGCAGCGGTCGTTCCAGCGTCGCGGGAAACTGACATGCGAAGCGCAGCCCTGCGCGCCGGCAGGGATGTCTCGATTGTGACAGCAGCGTTGCACGACTTACAGCATGTTTCAGCCGCGCCGAAGGCCAACTCCAGGCCCGCTGAATTCAGCGAATGTGCGCTGCTGTATACGTCCGGTACGACGGGCCGCCCGAAAGGTTGTGTCCTCACGAATGAATATTTCATCTGGGCCGGCGCCTGGTATGCGCAGGCAGGCGGCCTTTGCCGGCTGGGCGAGGGTACGGAGCGGTTGTTGACGCCCTTGCCCATGACGCACATGAATGCCATGGCGTTCTCAACCATGGCGATGCTGCTGACCGGCGGGTGCGTCATTCCGTTGGATCGATTTCATCCGAGCACCTGGTGGAGCAGTGTCAGGGACTCGCGCGCCACCATCGTGCATTACCTGGGGGTCATGCCGGCAATGCTGCTGGGCGCCGAACGCCAGCCCACCGACCGGCAGCATGCGGTCAGATTTGGCTTTGGCGCTGGAGTCAGTCCACGCCTGCACAGTGAGTTCGAGAGCCGCTTCGGCTTCCCGCTGCTGGAGGCATGGGCGATGACCGAGACGGGCGCCGGTGCCGTGGTCATTGCCAATCACGAGCCGCGCAAGGTGGGCAGCGCCTGTTTCGGCAAGCCGTCACGTTGGGTTGAATTGCGCATCGTTACTGAAGAGGGAGCCGCTGCGTCCGCCGGCCAGCACGGGGAACTCTGCGTCAAATCAGCCGGCAGCCGGCCTGAATTTGGTTTCTTCCGTGAATATCTGAAGGATCCGGAAGGTACGGCGCAGGCGTGGGAAGGCGGCTACTTCCATACCGGCGATATCGTCTACGCGGACGAGGAGGGTGACCTTCACTTCGTCGATCGGAAGAAGAACGTCATCCGCCGAAGCGGTGAAAACATTTCGGCGGTTGAGGTTGAGAGCGTCATTATGCAGCATCCTGAGGTGGCCGGAGTCGGGGTTGCCGCGGTACCGGACGAAGTCCGTGGCGACGAAGTGATGGCCTGCGTGGTTACGCGCGCCGTGTTGAGCGAAGCGCAACAGAGCACTTTCGCCCGTGACCTGGTCGATTTTTGCCTGCAGCGCCTGGCCTATTTCAAGGCGCCGGGTTTCGTCGCATTCTGTGAGCAACTTCCGCTGACCGCCACCGAGAAGATTCAGCGAGCCAGGCTCGGCGAGTTGGCACGCCAGATGATGGGCACGGCCCGCGCGATTGACCTGCGGGCGCTGAAAAAGCGCGCGACGGTTGCCTGATGTCATCAGATTCCGACAAGTCGCGCCGCGACCGCAGCCCCGTCAGCCTGAGGAAGGGACCGCGCTACGTAGACGCCGTCGTCGCAGCACCGGTCACCATTCCCTACTCGCGCTTCTCTACTCATGGAGCTCATTGGTTTGCGGCTCGCGCGCTGGCTGAGCTTCTCGAGAGCAGCGGCCTGGACAAGAGCGCGATCGATGGCCTTTGTTTCACCAGTTTCACCCTCCTGCCCGATACGGCTGTAGGCCTCACGCAGCACTTGAATATTTCACTGCGTTGGCTCGACCACATTCCCATGGGTGGCGCGGCAGGGATCGTGGCGTTGCGACGTGCCTCGCGGGCTGTCGAGGCGGGCGATGCGCAGGTTGTTGCCTGCATTGCCGCCGATACCAACCGGGCCGACACGTTTAACTCAACACTCGGAGAGTTCAGCCAGTTCAGCCAGGACGCAGTGTGGCCGTATGGCGCAGGGGGACCCAGCGCCAGCTTTGCTCTCCTGACGGACTACTACATGCGCGAGTATGGAGCCCGCAGGGAAGACTTCGGCAAGCTGTGCGTCGCTCAGCGCGAGAATGCGCGGAGCTTCCCGCACGCACTGCTCCGAAAGCCCCTGACGTTGGAAGAGTATCTGAACGCACGGCTCATAGCCGAGCCGCTGCGGCTGTTTGACTGCGTGATGCCGTGTGCCGGAGCGGAGGCGTTTCTGGTCATGTCGCAAGAGCGCGCCCGCGATCTCGGCCTGAGGTTCGTCAACGTGCTTTCAACCTGCGAGCGTCACAACGCCTTTGCGGAGGATGCCATTCAGATGCGTGGCGGATGGGCTCTGGATCGCGATGCGCTGTTCGCACGCGCCGGCATCAGGCATGAGCACGTGGATTTTGTGCAAACTTACGATGACTACCCGGTGATCAGCATGCTGCAGTTCGAAGACCTGGGCTTCTGTAGCAAGGGGGAGGGTCCGCAGTTCGTGCGCGATCACACGTTTACTCTCGACGGGAGCTTCCCACACAACACCTCGGGCGGTCAGTTGTCAGTGGGGCAGGCGGGGGCTGCCGGTGGCTTCCTCGGAATGACTGACGCCATTCGTCAGCTGACAGGAGCAGCGCTGGGTGCGACGGTGGGCGATGCGAACGTTGCGCTCGTCAGCGGGTTCGGCATGATCAACTATGACCGTGGGTTGTGTTGCGGGGCCGCCATCCTGGGGCGGGATTCAGGTTGACTACGCCATTATCAGCTCCATTGCCGCCGAGCAAGCGCAGCCGGGTCGTGCTGGGGCTGACTGCGGCTGCTGCGCTTGGCCGCTTTGAGCTGCAGCGCTGCGCCCGCTGCTCGACCGTACAATACCCACCGCGCGAAGCCTGCCACCGGTGCCTGTCCGTCGATCTCGAATGGACGCTGCAATCCGGGACGGGGCAGCTAATTGCGAAAACCACGCTCTTTCACAGCCATGAGCCGTTTTTCAAGCAGCATCTGCCCTGGCGCGTTGGACTCGTCAGGCTCGATGCCGGACCGAACGTTGTTACGCACCTTCACGCGTCTGTGACCGTTGCACCATCTGCCGTTCAGGTCACAGCGCGACTCGACTGCGCGGGACAGGCGGCCCTGATCGCATGCCTTCCGGGGGAGCACAGCACACTGACCGATGATCCCAATATCCGGCACCTTCTCGGAGCGAGTAAATGACCGAAGCGTTCGCCTTGTTGACCGGCGGCAGCTCTGGAATCGGGGCGGCAACGTGTCAGGTATTGCTGGCTGCCGGCTATCACGTTATTTCGCTCGACCGTAAGCCCGGCCATGCCGCATTTCCGCACCTGTACGAAATACAGGTTGATTTGACCGATGTGGAGGCGACGCGCAGTGTCGCACTCGAGGTTGCCCGGCGTTTCCCGGTCACCACGCTCATTCACAATGCGGGTGCCGTCAGGCAGCAGCCGCTCGAGCAGGTCACTGACGATGATCTGCAGGCACTGACCAACCTGCACGTTGCTGCCCCGATAGCTTTGGTACAGGCCAATCTTGCGGCCATGAAGGCGCAACACTTTGGGCGCATCGTGCTCGTCGCCACGCGCGCCGTTCTGGGCTTGGCCCAGCGCACAGTGTATTCCGCGACCAAGGCTGCGATGATCGGCCTTGCCCGGACGTGGGCGCTGGAGCTCGGGCCACACGGAATCACAGCAAATGTAGTGGCCCCAGGCCCCATTGAAGCAACCGAAGTGTTCCACGACATCATCCCGAAAGACAGCCCGAAGATTCCGAAAATCATCGAGTCGATTCCCGTCAAGCGCCTGGGACGGCCAGCGGATGTGGCGCGGGCGGTGATGTTCTTCGCCGACCCTGCGGCCGACTTCGTGACCGGACAGACCCTGTTCGTATGTGGTGGAACGTCGGTGGGCAGTATCGCGTTTTAGCGCAAATAGTCTTCGGCCGCGGCGACCGCGAATTCAATCAGTTGAGAAACCATCTCGCGTGCGGCGGGCTCGTTCCGACGGGTGTGTACCCATCCGAGGTAGGTGCTGCCGCGGGCCGCCAGGAACATGGGCAGACGCGCCAGGTGCGCTTCCGGAAGCGGCCGAACCTGCCGATAACCTTCGATCAAAGCGTCCCGGGCTTCTTGGTACACAGGTTCTCGACGGATGAAATACAACGGGGTAGCAAGCTCGAACAAATGCCAGCCGAACCCTGCATCGTCAAAATCGATCACCTGCAAGTGAGTGCCGTCCACCAGGATGTTTTCAGGAACGAGATCGGCATGGATCACACTGTAGCGGTCGGCGGTGATGCCAAACTCGTTCAGGTCCTCCCAGAGCGTCTGCTTCAGGCGCAGGAACAAGGCCCGCTGTGGTCCTGAGAGTGCGTCGAGCTCCCAGAAGCGGCCCCACCAGGGATTTTCACCTACGAGCCCGGCGGCATCCCACGCATGTCGTTTGAAGTTGGCAGGCGCGCTCCACGCGCACGACTGATTGTGAACCCGGGCGGCGAGACGGCCAATCTGCCGATAGATGTCGCCAATGCAGCCCGCCGAGGCAGCAAATCCCCCTTCGACCGATCCCAGCTGCTCCCCCTGTATCCAGTGGAACACGTCGATCTGTCGCTTTCCCTCGAAACCTTCAATGTGAGTCGATTCGAACGGCATGCCCGTCTTGGAGAGGACATGGCGGGGCACATCGATTCCGTGATCAGCCAATGCCTGCATCCAGGTGCGCTCCGAATGAAGAGCCGCATCGCTGTGATACCCGCAGCGGTGGACCCGCAGCACGACCTTTCCTCCATCTTGCAGGTGCGCGGCAAACACAGCGTTCTCGCGAACCTTGATAGGTTGGATCAACGTGGGTATCAATGGCCAGCGCGCGGCGACCAACGCGGCCAGCGTTTGCAGCAGAGCCGCGTGGTCCTCGGCGCGCTCGGAGCTCACAGCGTCAACTCTCCGCGCTCAGCACGGTATCGAGGGTTGCCAGCAGCAGATCCGCGTTCTGTGTGGAGAACGACATCGGTGGGCGGATCTTCAGGATGTTGTCGTGGGGTCCGATACGGCTGATGAGGACACCTCGCTCACGCATCGCATTCACGATGGCTTTGGTCCGCACACCGGCGGGCTCGCGGGTCTGCTGGTCTGCCACGATCTCGACGGCAAAGAACATTCCGTTGCCGCGCACGTCACCTATGACCGAATGTCTCTTCTGAAGGACGCGCATCCCGGAAATGACATAGCTGCCCACCCGTTGCGCGTTCTGCAGCAGATGCTCGTCCCGCAAAACATCCAGCACCGCGAGTCCCACCGCTGAGGAGACTTCATTGCCGCCGAAAGTGTTGAAATACATGTTTTTGCTGGTGAAGCGCTCCATCAGTTCCTCTGTCGTGACGACGCCCGCCAACGGGTGACCGTTGCCCATGGGCTTCCCCATGGTCACGATATCGGGAACCATGCCGTGTAGCGCGTGACCCCACATATCGGAGCCGAAGCGGCCAAAGCCGGCTTGCACCTCATCTGCGATCACCAGCCCGCCGGCTGCGTGCGCCGCGGCGGCAACCTTGGGCAGATAACCGCGTGGCAGCTCCGGCAGCCCCTCGCTGGAAAAGGCCGTGCAGAAACATACGGCAGCGAGCTTGACGCCGTTGCGCTCGAAATCCTCGATCGCGCGCTGCAGGTCCTGCACATAGGCATCCGCAAGCTCCTCGTCACTGCGGCCGTTGCGTTCTCTATAAGGATCTACTACCGGGACATTCCGAACGAATGGCCCCCGCTTGGAAGGAGGTGTAAACACAGAGCTGATTTGCGCGACGGCGGCTGTGTTGCCGTGATAGGCATAGGCGGTAGAGATGACGCCCATGTTGCCCGTGCATTCTCGTGCGATCCGCATCGCCAGCTCATTCGATTCGCTGCCCGTACACGTAAAAAACACCCGGTTCAGCGAAGCATCAAACGTTGCGAGGAGTCGCTCTGCGTAGTTGACCACCGTTTCATCGAGGTAACGCGTATGGCTGTTCAGCGTGCGAGCTTGCTTGCAGAGGGCATCGACCACCCTTGGGTGGCAATGCCCGACGTGTGGCACATTGTTGTAAGCATCGAGATAGCGCTTGCCAGCGGCGTCATACACCCAAACCCCTTCGCCCCGAACCAGGTGCAATGGCTTGTCATAGAAGAGGGGGGAGTGCTGACCCAGCACTCGAAAGCGGCGCTGCAGCAGCGAGTCAGTGGTCATTTTTTGGATCTGTAGTATGAGTCGAGCACAACGGGACTTTCTGGCAGGGTGGAGCCGCCGTCCACGACGATCGTCTGGCCGGTGATGTAAGCGGCCTCGTCGGATGCGAGGAACAACATCGTGTTGGCGATATCGATCGGGTTGCCGAGTCTTCCAAGAGGAATACACTTGGCCATTTCCGCAATCTCCGCCTCGCTTCCCAGTGCTTCCATGGCTGGGGTGCGTATATAACCTGGCTCAACCCCGTTCACGGTGATGTTCTCGCGCGCGAATTCCAGCGCGGCCGTGCGAATCAGACCGTTCATTCCGCTCTTGGAGGCTGCGTAGTGCGCCGTGCCTGGCATGGCTACGTTCGGGCCCGTTACCGAGGAGGTGAACAGAAAGCGCCCACCACCTTGCTTGCGCAAATGCGGCAGCGCCGCCTGAATCAGCCAGAACCCGGCTTTGAGATTGACAGCCAGGGTGGTGTCGAGGTCGGTGTCGCTCAATTCTTCGATGGACCGCACGGGATAGACTCCCGCGTTGTGAACGACAATATCGAGTCGTCCGTATAGTGAGACGGCGTGCGCCACGGCGCGCTGCACCTGGTCATGTTGACCAACATCGGTCTGCAGCAGGCTCGCCACGCCGCCATTGCGGACGATGGAGTCGGCAACCGCCTGGCCGTTCCTGGACGTGCGGGTGGCTATCAGCACTTCGGCACCGGCGGTGGCAAACCGACGCGCAATGCCTTCCCCAATGCCCTGACCCGCTCCGGTGATCAGGGCAACCTTGTTTCTGAGATCACCGATCATAAGATGCTCCTAGGTTCGATCGCATGCCCATTGAGGACGGGTAGCCTGCGCGCGCCGTTGTTGCGACAGCACGGGGGGCAAGATGCAGATCCAACTGACCAGGAAGAAAGCGACCGCCAGCCAGTTGACCCGGTCGTAGTGCGAGGGCGCGATGACCGTGGCCGCCAGAGCCGGTCCGATCGCCAGGCCCAGCATCTGTAGCGCCACGGCGTACACCACCACCCGGCCGCGGCGATCAAAGCTCGCCATGGAGCCGAGCAGAAAAGGATGGGTCATGTTCCAGAAGAAGTTGTAGAGGCAGACCCAGATTGCGAAAGGCAGGTAGTCGAAGTGCCCGATCAGGAATGTCAGCGCCAGCGCACCGCCCGCAATGCCGACCGACAGCGGACGCCAGCGCCCGAAGCGCGATCCGATCATTGCGGGTAGCAGCGCGCCTGCTACGCCTGCGAACTGCGAGAGTGTCAGCGCCGTGGCTACTTGCTGCTCTGAGAGGCCTCCAGCGGTTCCAATCAGAAATAAGTACGCCCACGCCACGCCTTGCGCGACGAAATAGGCAAACATCGCCGCGAGCGCCAGTGACTTGAGTGTTGTCGGGAGATTGACCGCGTCGGCTTCGATAGTGGCGACGCTATCCGCGTTGGTGGGTAAGGCACGGATCAGAGGCAGTGCGGTCAGCGGAAACGCGGCAAAGAAGAGCAGTGGGCCGGTCATTCCGCTGAGCGCGTACGCCGAAGGCATGAGGTATAACACTACCGCACCATACAAAAGCACCCACATGATGAGGTACCCGAAGTTCCTGTCGGGATTGGAAGTGAGGCCCACCGTCGTGAAGCTGAGTGAGATCAGGCTGCCGGAGCCGGCTCCTGCCACGAAGCGTAGTAGCACGAAAATCAGCTTGTCATGCACGCCGATACACAGGAGGTTGCTGACGGCCACCAGGATCAGGGAGCCGGCTATCACCTTGCGCCAGTTGAACCGGTGCGCGAAGAAAGTCATCAGCAGTGTGGTCGCCGTGATTCCCCACACTTCGATCGAGGCAGCGTAGCCGGCGCTGCGCTCATCGAAACCGAGCCTTTCGACCAATCCCTGCACGAAGCCAGGCTGGACGATGAACACCTCGGGTCCGATGACACCGACCAGGATCGCAGCCACCAGGCCCCGTTTATCGATGGCGGCAGCGCTCGTGAGGGATGCATTCATAGCTCAAAGGGCAACGTTGACGACCTGGACCGTCGTGTATTCCTTGAGGCCATCGACGTTGAACTCGACGCCGATGCCGGAACATTTTACGCCGCCGAATGGCGCCATGGGGTGCAACGTGCCGTGCTGATTCACCCAGGCCGTTCCGCACTCCAACTGGCCGGCATAGTGCGCCGCTTCTTGTGGATCGTCACCCCATACCGATCCGCCCAGGCCCACGTCGAGAGAATTGGCGCGTTCGATAGCTTCATCGACTGTCTTGTATTTTACGACCGGGATCACAGGTCCGAACTGCTCTTCCTTTACAACCCGCATGTCGTCCGCGGCATTTGCAATGACCGTCAGTGGATAGAAGTAACCCTGCTTCGCGGGCGGGTTGCCCCCGACTACGATCGTCGCGCCGTGTGTGCGGGCGTCCTCGACGAATGCCGACACCTTGTCGAACTGCATACGGTTCGACACCGGGCCGATCAGGTTGTTGGGATCCAATCCATCACCGACCGGAATTTTTGCGACATAGGCGGCAAACTTCTGTACGACTTCATCGTACTGATCTTCGTGTACGTACAGCCGCTTCAAGGCCGCGCAGGTCTGGCCCGCGTTGATGAAGCAGCCCCAGAAGAGCTTCTCCAGCAGAGGATCGATGTTCGTGCCGGGGAGAATGATACCGGCGTCATTGCCGCCCAGCTCGAGCGTAACGCGCTTGAGGGTCTGCGCGGCGCCTCCCATGACCTGCTTGCCGGTTGCGACCGAGCCGGTAAACACTACCTTGTTCACATCCGGATGATTCACCAGGCGGCGGCCGACTTCGGCGCCACCTGTAACGACATTCGCCACCCCCGCAGGCAAAACCTGGTTGACGAGCTCGATCAGCCGCAGTGTGGACAGAGGAGTGAACGGGGAGGGCTTGATGACGACCGTACAGCCGACGCGTATCGCGGGCATGATGTGCCAGACTGCAATCAACATCGGCCAGTTCCAGGGAGTAATGGAGGCGACCACGCCAACGGGCTTGCGCCGCATGACGATCTTGCCGCTCGGGTCGTCCTGAATGGTTTCCTCGGGAAGCGACAGCCCCGCGGTGGCGCGCGTCCACGCGGCCGCCCCGCCGACTTCAAGGTTGGCTCCCGGCCCGCTCTGGGGTTTTCCCTGCTCGCGCGTGATCAGCTGTGACAGCTCTTGATGGTGTTGCTCGATCAGATCGGCGATCGCCAGCAGCTTGCCGGCACGATCGGCATCCGAGCGCGCTGCCCACGGCTTGAAGGCGGCTCGTGCGCTCGCTACGGCCTGATCGACAAGCGCGACAGTTCCTTCTGGGCAGGCGGCGACGACACTCTCATCCGCCGGATTCAGGACGTCGAAGGTCCGCGGCGCTACCGCCGCTTTACCGCCGATGGTCAAGGAAAAGGCAGTGCGAGGCACCGTCCCTGTGCCTCGTCCTTCGGGCCGGCATTCGCCGTCCAAAGTCGTTCCCGACGATTTTGTCATGCTGTCATCCTCCGAAATGGTAGCGAAACTCCAGGCCGTACTCGCGGGGTGGCGCGTACACACCCTGATTGACGCCGATGAAACCTGAGAGATCGAGGTTGTAGATGCGATACCACCGGTCCGCCGCATTCTTGACGAACGCGTTGATCTGCCAGCGATTATCGGTACTGCCGAAACCTATCCGGCCGTTGATGACGGCGTACGAAGGCTGCAGATCGACCGGCGCGTTGATCAGCTCCAGATACTGTTGGCTGTTCCACTTGGCGTCGCCCTCGACCGAGCCGACCCCACCGAACATCGGCCACTCATAACGGGCGAGGGCGTTCACGGTCCAATGCGGGGCCTGGGGCATCTCGGCGGGGACGACGATCCCTGCCGGCGTGGGTACATGCGGTACGGTGGATTCGAGATGTGAGACGCCCAACTGCAGATTGAGGCCGTGTACCGGCACGACCGCAAACTCCAGCTCGCCGCCTTTGACCGTGGCGTCCACATTCTCGACCACCTGCGTTGATACATTCAGGAAGAAGCCCTGGTAGTCCTTGTAGTCGTAGTGAAACACCGAGCCGTTGAGGCGCGCTCGGCCATCCCAGAAAGTGGACTTGAAGCCCAATTCCACGCTGGTCAGCCTCTCGAGGTTGTACGGCAGAGTCGCGGGATCCACCGCGCCCGCGGTGGGAGCCGACCAGCCACCGCCTTTCGCGCCACGGTTCCAGCTCGCGTACAGCAGCATGTCCTTTACGGGCTTGTAATCGAGCTCGACTTTACCGGTTGCGATGTTGAAGGTACGGGAGGCCTGCGGGAAGTCCGGTGCAACGTAGTGAACGAATTGCGGACAGTTCACGCAAACGTAGGTGTAGTCGAACTTCTTGTCGTCGTACGTATAACGCGCGCCTCCAATGACGGTCAGTTGGCCGGTGAGGTCATATTCCGCCTGCGCGAATGCGGATGGGGAGCTGGTGCTCAGGCTGAAATCGGCCTGGCCCACGCCAATGGGCTCGACCAGTGTCGTAGTACCGATGTCCCGGCTGTTGTAGTGCAGATAGTACGCACCCGCCACCCAGCGGAACCCGTTCAGGGCCCCGTTCAGACGCAGCTCCTCTGAGAGCTGGTGATAGTGATACAGAACGTCGTAGTTGAAGATGAAATTCGGCGAGACGTCCGAATCCTCCCCGTAGCGCTTCTGCGCGTGGAGGTAGTCCGTCACCGAGGTCAGGTTAAACGCGTCCGTTTTCCAGACCGCGTGCAAGGTTGCTCCGAACACGGTTCGGTTGAACAGACCGCGCCGCTCTTCTGATTGCTCGAACGGACTCGAGCTCGGATTGTTATACCCGAAAAAGTCGGACGCGCCCGGTTGGAATACTCCACGCCCGGTCGCGTCCGGTGCGGATGCCGCCCAGGAGTAGTTGCCCGCGATCTCGTTGTCGTTGGTCACTCCGTGCAGCTTGAGGCGTATTTCGCCGTTGTCGGCAAGCTTCCACTTGAGTTGCACACGGCCCGCGTATTGCCGCTGGTCGTTGATGCGGCCGCCCAGACCGTTGGTGATATAGCCTTTGTGATAGTTGGTCGCGAATGCAGCTCGCGCGGACAGGGTATCGGTCAAGGCACCCCCGATCGCCCCCTCGGTGTCGATGTGATCGAAGTTGCCGCCCGAGACATCGACATAGCCATCCAGTGTGTCGGTGGGTTGATTGCTGATGTATTGAATCAGTCCACCCGTGGCATTGCGGCCGAACAACGTTCCCTGCGGACCCCGCAGCACTTCCACCCGCTGTATATCGAAGAGGCTTCCGGCCAACGCTCCCGTCGAGGCGATGTAGGCATCGTCGGCGTACACAGCGATAGGCGCTTCCTGATGGTCGCTGAAATCGTTCTGTGATACCCCGCGAAGATTGTAAATCGTGACCGTTGCGCCGAACTGATTGAACTGCAGGCCAGGCACCTGGCCGGTGATACTGGTTACGTCCTTGAGTCCCAGTTGCGCCAGGGTGTTGGCATCGAACGCGGTCAGGGAAGTGCCGACCTCCTGGAGGTTTTGCTCGCGCTTTTGCGCCGTGACCACGATTTCGGCGAGTCTGTCGCCCTCGGGTGCGTTCTCGTCGGACCAACCGACCGCAGGCAGCCCCAGACAGGCGCAGAGCGCCACCAGCGGGCTGGCGCGCCCCGCCTTGATTGTTATTCGAAGCATTGCGATGGCTCTCCGCATGGAAGCTCCAGCGGATCGTAGACCTGTCAGTGGCAAATATGCGAGCCGCCAAACGAAGCGCCCGTACGGAATCGGAAAGAATATAGAGTGCGGCCGGGCGCCAACCGTTGCCGACGGGCAACAGCAGGTTAGGGAGTGCGGCGCAGCGTCACGGAGGGGGCGACACCGATTTTGTGCCGATAGTACTGGGCGTAGCGGCCGAAATTGGCGATACCCACGTTCTGCATCAGTTGCGTGACACTCTGCGTCGGGTCGGCGCTCAACAATGCCTCGTGCAGTGCGCGAACCCGGATGTCGCGCATGTACTCGGCGGGCGTCATGTTGAACACCTGCCTGAATCCGTTTTGCAGCGCGCGGGGCGTAATTCCCACCGTACCGGCGATTTGCCCGATCGAGCGCAGGTCGGCCAGGTGCTCGTGCATGTAGTCGCGCGCGCGGCGCACATACCACGGGATTGCGTGGTTGGCACCGCGCTCCAGCGCCTCGGAGTAATTGTGCGGTGCGGCGTGAACGAGGAGCTCGATCATCGTCCGCGAATATTGTTTGCGGACATCTTCGGCGGCCAACGCCTTGGGCGCCGTCGCTGAGAGGTCGCAGATGTGATTCAGCAGCTGGTGCCAGGCGCGCCCGAAGTCCGAGTCGGAGGGCACTTCGAGCCCGAACTGCAGTGGCTCGCTCAACCTGCGGCCTAGCTTTTCCTGGATGCGGTGCTCCACGGCCCTGCGGCTGATACGCGCCGTGAGGTGGCGGCACTCCGTGGTCATGAGGACTCGCGTGGCATGCGTCATCGAGGTCATGACTATGGAGCGCGGAGCGGTGGTTACGCTTTCACCGCCACAGGTGACGCGCCCGTGACCCGAAATCGTTGATTTGACCAGCAGGCACTCGCTGATCACGCCCGAATCGATCTCAACGTTGAATCCGTATTGCACGTAGCCGATCGCGCAGTCGCCCAGGTCCAGGGCGGAGGTCAGGCACTTCAGGTCGCGGCCACGGGCGTCGGCGGCACTCAGACGATGCGGGTAGATATTCCGGCTGACGAGCTCGGTTGCCTCATCCAGCGTGCTGGCCATGCGCGCCGTCCGCGGGTTGGGCAGGTGACGGGCTGCTATGGCATCGACTTTGGCTAGCTCGAGCATTCACGTCAGCCTAATTGAAGCGCAGGCGGCAGGCCAAGGATGATTTGCGCTGCCGGCACTTGGGGTGCGCCGTGAGATCCATTGGCGTATGGACGCGGGGGACCGGGGGTGGGCGCGGCATTCAATCGCACTGGACCGGCGGCGAAGGCCGGCGGCGTGGACGCGGCGCGGCGGCGAAACTTGGGGGATACTGGGGCCGCGGGCGGCGCGTCTTTGCTTGACTTGCATTCGGACGGGATTGTAGCGTATTGGTCAACCGACCAAAAGAACGGGTGAGATGAACTTCCCACGTTGGGTTCTGAGCGCCGCGGTAGCCGGTGCCCCCCTGGTACTGGCGCTGTTGGGCCCACCGGCCGTGTCCGCGGCCTTACCGCCCGATCCCGCCGGAACGATTCAATCGCTGCCGCGGCCACCCTCACCCCACTGGGTCTGGGTGAACGACTTCGCCTTTTCACACATGGTGAACGGCAAGGCGATGCTCGTCGACGGCGACAGTGGGCGCTTCCTCGGGGAGTTGGATACTGGCTTCGGTTCAGTGCGTATCGTGCTGGCGCCCGACGGGCAGGTCATCTATTCGCCGGAGACCTATTTCTCCCGGGGCACCCGCGGTGAGCGCACCGATGTGGTCACTTTGTACGATTCATCACATCTGGCTCCCGTTGGCGAAATCGGCATCCCGGCCAAGCGGTCATCGAACATGCCGATGATGTCGAACGCGATATTGACGGATGACGGGCGGTTCCTCCTCATCTACAACTTCACACCAGCGCAATCGATCACGGTAGTGGACACTCGCTCAAGGAAGTTTGTGGGAGAAGTGGAGACCTCCGGCTGTGCATTGAGCTTTCCCACTGGCACACGGTCGTTCTTCAGCCTTTGTGCCGACGGGGCGCTGCTGCACACAGTGTTGGATGAGACCGGGCATGCCAACAAGAGTGACCGGACGGAGCCCCTGTTCGACGTGGACCACGATCCGCTGACGGAGAAGGGCGTGAGGGTGGGGGATACCTGGTACTTTGTCTCGTTCAGCGGGATGCTATATCCCTTCAAACTGGAGCAGGGCAGCCTGAAACGGCAAACGCCCTGGCCTCTGCTGAGCCCGGCCGAGAAGGCGCAGAACTGGCGTCCCGGCGGCCTGCAGCAACTCGCCGTGCACGCCGGGCTGAATCGACTGTACGCCATCATGCACCAGGGCCCGCCGGAAACCCACAAGGATCCCGGCCGCGAGGTGTGGGTATATGACCTCGCCCGCAAGGCGCGGATTCAGAAGATCGCGATGCAGAACAATTCCGGCTCGATCCAGGTGACCCGCGACCCACATCCGTTGCTGTTCTCCATATTCATCGACAGTACGGTGCTCGATGTCTATGACGCTACTACCGGTAACCTGCTTCGGTCGGTTACGGATATCGGCACGACACCGACTGTGCTGGTGACGCCATGAAGTGGTTTGATTCACTCACTGAGGATTCCGCGCGCTCGCTTGCCAAGCGGACCTCGCGACGTGGGTTCATAGGCTCGTTGGGTGCAATGCTCGTGGGCGCCTCGGCGTTACCTCTGTTGCCGGTCGCCCGTGGCGCCGCATCGCCGGAAGCTTCAAAACCGCCTGCCGGCAAATCGGCCGGCACCCCCGCCGATCCGGCCGGGAAGCCGGCCAAACCGGCCGGAGACTCGGCCGGGGACAAGGCGAAGCACCTCAATGACGCGACGAGTTGCGACTACTGGCGGCATTGCGCCATAGACGGTTACCTGTGCGGCTGTTGCGGCGGATCTGAAAATTCCTGCCCGCCGGGGACCGAGATGTCGGCTATCACGTGGGTAGGAACCTGTCACAATCCAATCGACGGCAAGGACTACGTCATTTCGTACAATGATTGCTGTGGAAAGGCGACGTGTGGCCGCTGTCTGTGCAACCGGAATGAGCGCGATACGCCATTGTATGTTCCGTTCCAGTCCAACGACTACAACTGGTGTTCGGGAAGTGCCAAGGCGAACATTCCATACCACTGCTCCACGGCACGGATTGTGGCGGTTGCGAAGTAGGCGGCCGCTTTGGGGAACCGCTCTGGTCATTGGCGCACTCGTGAGCGTTTGGACTGACGGCCAGGCGTTCGAGCCATCAGTGAACTACATGCTCCAATGCATGGGATGCCATACGCCTGACGGACGCGGAGAGCCTGGGCACGTTCCTTCGATACGCAATACCCTCGTGCCATTCGCCAACACAGCAGCGGGCAGGAAATTCCTGGTGCAGGTGCCTGGATCGGCACAATCAAAGTTAACGGATGCGCAGCTCGCCGCGGTGCTCAACTGGATGATCGACAACCTCAGCGCGATCCCGAGACCTGCGCAGCTCAAGGGATTTACAGCGATTGAGGTGGGAGCCTATCGCCGCACACCGCTGGTGTCCGTATCCACGGTGCGCAAGCGGCTCGTCGCGGCTCAATCAACGCTTCAGCCAGCAACTCAACCCACAACGCCATCAGCGGCTCAGTGATAATAAACGGTGGGTGGTTCTTCGGTGACATCGGCCAGCAGCGGTGCTTCCTTGCCGCCCGTGCGTTCCATATTCTGATACTTGCCCTTGAAAAAAAGTAGCGGGTAATGCGGCTCGAGGCCCTCATGCAGTGCAACGACACGGCCAATCACCAACAGGTGATCGCCGCCATCGTGTAAACCCTGTTTGTCGCAGACGAGTGCTGCAAGGCTGCCTTCGAGCCTGGGGGCACCGAGATCCTGGACGAACCGGAACGGCGGCGGCTGCGGCTCCTTCCAGGCCCCCGCAAAGTAAGTTGAGAGGGCTTGCTGGTCCTCTCTCAGAAAACTCACGCTGAAGCGCTCGGCCTGCGCTAGCAGTTGCGCGAGACGGCCCAATTTGTTCGGACAGAACAACACCTGCGGTGGGTTCAGTGACAACGCGCAGACCGCGTTGGCTGTCATCGCGTGCACACTTTCCTCGACGGCTATGGCAACCACACAGACGCCGGTAGCGAAGCGGCCAAGTACATTGCGGAAGGTACGCGAGTCAATCACGAATCAGCTTGCCTTGCCGGCCGCCGCGAAGGCCTCGTCCCGGCCTTCCTTCACCAGGTCCATCACGCGGGCCGCATACTCCTTGATCTGATCATTGTGTCCCGACACCAGAGCACCTGCCATCCGCACCGGATCGCCGAAGAAGAAGCGTTCGTAAAGTACCTGGCGGGAGCCGAATGCCGACATGGCCGTATCCCATGCGAGGCGGAACAGCGGTATGCGATCGAAGGCGTCCGCGCGAGCTGCCTGGTAGTACTTCTTGATGTCTTCAACGAGCGGACCGGTAACGTCCTGCTGAGTAGGCATCGCTACCAGGCCCGATGCGCCAATCTGCTGGATGATTTCCACCATCCGTGGATACAACCGTGGAAACAGGTTGCGGGCGGCATCCAGAGGATTCCAGGCCGGGCGCATGACGCCCCATTCGTCGAGTGCCGCATCGGCCTCCGCGGCTCTGAGGAAGGCTTTCATGGTCTCGAGATTGACCCAGAGCTCGGCAAGCTTCTCATGTATATGTTGGAAAACCTCGGCGCCGATCGAGTTGACCAGCAGTGAGGCCAGGCCGAGGATGAACTCACTCTTGGCGATGTTCTTCACCACCACCTGATGGGTCATGTGAGCGACCGCGCCAGTGCGTGCATACGCCTGATTGCATTTGTTTACGTCGCGATACAGGAAAACGCTCTCCCAGGGGACGAACACATCATCGAACACCACGACGGCGTCCATCTCCTCGAAGCGCGACCCTAGCGGATGGTCGAAATGGCTGCGGCCATAGTCAACGCTCTCGCGGCAGATGAAGCGCATTCCGGCCGTATTGTTGGGAATGCAGAATCCGAACGCATAAGGCGCATCCTCCTCGGGACTCTTGAGGAGCGTGGAGGGGAACACCATGATCTCATCCGAAATCGGCAGTGTGGCCAACATGCGGCAGCCACGAATCACAATGCCTGCATCGGTTTCTTCCTTGATGCGTGCCGACAGGTAGGGGTCAGCCTGCCGGGCGCTATTGACGGCGCGATTCGCTTGTGGCGGTACGAGCGTATGCGTCAGGCAAAGGTCGTTCTCGCGGATGTACTCGTAGTAACGCTTGGCATTGTCACCAAACCGCGGATCAGCGTCGCCCAGAAAGGGGGCGCCCGCAGCGTAGCCCGTGATGGCCCGGTTGATGTAGTCAGGAACCCGTCCCATGAGGCCGCGTGTGTAGTCGTGCCACACCTTCATTGCGGCGGAGATGCCCCGTAACTCCTCCTGTGTTCTCGGCATCATGAATGACTTGGCGACTTTCCTTCCAGAGGTTGGCGAGGTGTAGAGAGTCTCTTCGGCGCGCTCCCATTGCAGATCATATAGCCGGGCGAGTGTTTCTACTCCGCCGCGCAAGGCAGGATGTGTGGTGACATCGGTTACCTGCTCGCCGCGATACCACAGGTTGGGCGGTGACTCGCGTAAACGGGCCAGGAATTGCGCCCCGCGTCGCGCACCGGGGGTGGCCTGCAGTGTGTTGGCATTCATCTTGCGCTTCTCCAGCTGACTGATTCATAATTTACGGATATGGAATGAATTACGCAATGGGGAATTAGATGCCGCGCAAAGGCCCGCGTCTGCAACAGGGCATTCAATCGATCGAGGTAGGCAACGAGCTGCTGGGTGTTCTCGCGGCCGCATCGCAACCGCTGATGCTCAAGGATGTGGCCGCGGGCGCTCGCATGTCGGCTCCCAAGGCACATCGGTACCTCGTCAGCTATATGCGCCTGGGACTCGTGGAGCAGGAGGCTGACTCGGGGCGCTACGGTTTGGGCGAATTTGCGCTGCGGCTCGGACTGGCGGCGCTCGGGCGGTCGGATCCGGTGACGGCTGCCGCAAGCATCATGCGTGATCTGGCGGCTGAGATCGACCAGACTGTGGCAGTGGCCATCTGGGCGAATCATGGCGCTACCTTCGTGCGCTGGGCCGGAGTCGACGCGCCGGTGTCGGCTACGTTGCGCGTGGGCTCGGTTATGCCACTGTCGCGTTCGGCGACCGGTCTGTTATTTCTGGCCTGCCTGCCCGAGCGGCGCTGGTCCGCGCTGCTGAAGGCGGAGCTTGCCGGCAACGTGCGGCAGCGATTTGGCCCGCAGTCACAGGCCGAGCTGCAGCCCACTCTGGAGCGCATACGGCGCCAGGGTTATTCGCGCACCAGTGAATTCATTCCGGGAATCACTGGGATTGCCGTCCCGGTATTTGGTTTTGACAACACGCTCGCTTTAGCGCTCGTCGCGCTTGGTTATAGCGTGGGATTCGAGGCTGAGGAAACGAAGATCCGCACGGCCCTGCAGCGCTCTGCGCAACAACTATCGCGCCGGTTGGGCGCGGAGCCGGCCGCGAGCGGGGGGTGAAAACACAATGATTTCAGCTGACAGCGTCGCACAGCTCGCACTTCGGCTAGCGCGTGCACGCGCCGACTGCAGGCAGGTGCCGCAGTTCTCGCGGGAAATGGCCGGGCTCTCGATCGAAGACGCCTATTCCATCCAACGCGAGTGGGTGCGCCTCGAGCGCTCGGACGGGAGGAACATCCGCGGTTACAAAGTTGGACTGACGAGTCGGGCCTTGCAACTCGCCCTGGCGGCCACTGAGCCCACCTATGCCCCGCTCATGGATGACATGTTCTTTGAGAGCGGTGCCGACATTCCCGCCGCGGCCTTCATTGCGCCACGTGTGGAGGTCGAGCTGGCCTTCGTGCTCGAGCGGTCACTGCGGGGACCGGGCGTCACAGTCGATGATGTCTTGCGGGCGACCGCCTACCTAACGCCGGCGCTCGAGCTGATCGACGCGCGAATTGAGCAGTTCGACCGCGAGACCCGCCAGCCCCGCAAGCTCGTGGATGTGATCTGTGACTTTGGCGCTGCCGCCGGGGTTGTATTGGGCGACGCGCGGGTCAAACCGGATGCACTCGACTTGCGCTGGACCGGCGCCATCCTCCACAAGAATGATCTCATCGAGGAAACCGGGTTGGGAGCAGCCGTGCTCGGTCACCCGGCCCTGAGTGTTGCCTGGCTGGCCAACACGGTCACGCCGGTCGATCGGGAGCTGCAGGCGGGCGATATTGTGCTCGCTGGCTCGTTCACGAAACCCGTTGCCGCGGCGCGGGGTGACGTGCTACGTGCCGATTACGGCCCGCTCGGTTGCCTGTCGTTCAAGCTCGCCTGAGGCGCTTGACAGTCCGGCGGGACGAGATAATTATGATGTTAAGCATCTCCGGGGCTGATCTGCCGCCGAACGGGCGAGGGCATATGGCGCACATTCTGATCGAGTATTCCGCCAACCTGACCGGGCGCATTGATTTGCCACGCTTTCTCGAAGCCGTGCACGCTGCGGCGCTCCGCACCGGTATCTTTCCGATTGGGGGCGTACGCACCCGTGCGTACGCGGCCGAGCATTACCGGATTGCCGATGGGCATCCTGACAATGCCTTTGTGCACACGATGTTGCGTGTGGGGCACGGACGCGATGTCGAGACACGCAAGCGTGCGTGTGAGGCGATCTTCGCGGCCATCTGCGACCAACTCGCGGGCCTGTTCGAAGAGGTGCCACTCGGGCTGTCGCTCGAGATGCAGGAGATCGACCCGGTACTGACAATGAAGAAGAATAATCTGCACGAATACGTCAAGCAACGCACGGCGGGGCAGAAATGAGCCTCGAAGCCAATATTCACAAGGCCAACGGTTATCTCGCCCGGTGGCGGGACACGCCGCTTGGGCATTTTATCGCGGGCCGCGCTGAAGCCGGCTCGAGCCGGGACGTATTCGACAACATTTCGCCGGTGGACGGCAGTGTGCTCAATCAGGTTGTGTCGGGCAGCGAGCGCGATGTGGACGCTGCTGCCATTGCGGCGCAACGGGCCTTCCCGGCATGGCGTGATAAGTCTGGCGAGGAGCGCCGCGCAATTCTGCACAAAGTCGCTGACCTGATCGAGTCACGGCGCGAGCAGATCGCATTCGTCGAATGCATGGATACAGGCCAGGCGCTGCGTTTCATGAGTGGTGCGGCGTTGCGTGCAGCCGAGAACTTTCGGTTCTTTGCTGATCGGGCCCCTGGCGCTTGCGATGGCCTGGCACTTCCTGCTGCCGAACACATGAACTACACGGTTCGGCAGCCGCTTGGACCTGTGGCGATCATCACGCCGTGGAATACGCCTTTCATGTTGTCCACGTGGAAGATTGCACCTGCGCTCGCGGCGGGGTGCACTGTCGTTCACAAGCCTGCTGAATGGAGTCCGCTGACCGCGACTCTGCTGGCCGAAATCATGACAGAAGCTGGTGTTCCCGCAGGTGTCGTGAACCTGGTGAACGGGATCGGTGAGCAGACGGGCAAGTTGCTCACGGAGCATCCGGCGATACGGGCGACCGCATTCATCGGTGAGTCTAAGACCGGCAGCCTCATCATGAGCCAGGGAGCGCCAACACTGAAGCGCGTCCACCTGGAGTTGGGAGGCAAAAATCCGGTCATCGTATTCGCGGACGCGGACCTGGACCGCGCCGTTGATGCCGTGGTCTTCATGATCTACAGCCTCAACGGCGAGCGGTGCACCTCATCGAGCCGGCTGCTCGTTCAGGCCTCCATCTATGACAGCTTTGTGGAGCGGGTGGCGCAGCGCGCGCGGCGGTTGAAGGTAGGTCACCCTCTGGATCCCGCTACCGAAGTGGGACCGCTGATACATCAGCGCCATCTGTCCAAGGTGCTGGGGTATTTCGACATAGCACGCAGCGAAGGTGCCCAGATCCGCGCGGGTGGCACGCGTGCCGCCGGGCCTGAGGGCGGTTGTTACGTTCAGCCGACTTTGTTTGCCGGTGCGAAAAACTCCATGCGCATCGCGCGGGAGGAAATCTTCGGCCCCGTCCTGACGGCCATTTCGTTTGCCGACGAAGCGGAGGCGCTGTCAATCGCCAATGACACGCAGTATGGGCTTACAGCCTACATCTGGACCGGCGACAGCGGCCGCGCACTTCGTATGGCACAGCGCGTCGAAGCGGGGATGGTGTGGGTGAACTCGGAAAACAACCGCCATCTGCCCGCGCCCTTCGGCGGAATCAAGGCGAGTGGAATCGGCCGCGACGGTGGCGACTACAGTTTCGATTTCTATATGGAAACGAAGAACATCTGCCTGGCGCACGGGACCCACCGCGTCCCGAAACTGTGCGTGTGACCGAACAGGAGTACCCACGTGACCGCGCTACTCAAACGACTCAAGGGCTCCATCCCGCCGCTGGTCACCCCCATGCGCAACGGCTCGGTGGACTACGATACTTACGCCGGGCTGGTTGAATTCCAGATCAGGGATGGCTCGCACGGCATCCTCGTCAACGGCACCACCGCCGAACCGTCGACGCTCACCATTGATGAGCGCAATCGGTTGGTCGATATCGCGGTGGAGGTTACGAGCAAGCGGGTGCCTGTGGTCGCGGCCACCGGCTCGCAATCGCTGCTCGAAACGCGCCAGCTCACCGAACATGCCGCGAAGGCCGGAGCGGATTCGCTCCTGATCGTGACGCCGTACTACATCCGGCCACCACAGCGCGGGCTGATCGCTTACTACCTCGAGATAGCCTCGATTTCGCAACTCCCGTGGATGGTGTATCACATTCCGGGCCGAACCGCGGTGAGCGTGACCATCGATACATTGAAGGAGCTGCGCGAGCGCTCGCCGCACTTTGTCGGGATGAAACACGCGGTGAACGACCTCGCATTCGTGTCCGAGTGCATGGCTACGCTCGGTACGGATTTCCACATCTTTGTCGGCCTGGAGGAGTTGAGCTTTCCCATGATGGCGGTAGGGGCCTGCGGGCTGATGAATGCCGTGGGTAACCTGCGCCCGCGGGTGCTCGCGGACCTGTGCGAGGCGGTGTGGGCGAACGATCTGCCGCAGGCACGGGCCCTGCACCAGGCCCTGTTGGAGATCAACCAGGCTGTGTTTTTCGATACCAATCCCATACCGATCAAGTACATGATGCGCCGGCTCGGGTTGTTGCCTGCCAACGAGCACCGTTTACCCAACGTGCCGGCCACCCCGGAGCTGGAGAAGAGGCTGGATAATGTGCTCAGGCGCGCCGGCCTGTTGCAGGACCGCGCGGCATGAAGAGTTTCGGCCCGAGCCGCGGAACCCGGTATTTCTGCATCGGGGTGAACTACCCGGAGCGCAACGAGGAGTACCGGGATGGCTCTGAGCGCCCGAAATATCCGAGCGTCTTCATCCGTACGCATACTTCATTCGTTCATCACGAAGAACCGATCGTCAGACCGCGGGAGTCGGAGCAGCTCGACTATGAGGGCGAGATCGTGGTGATCATCGGCAAGGGCGGCCGCAGGATCCCACAAGCCGCTGCATTGACGCACATACTGGGTTATTCGTGCGCCAATGAAGGGTCCGTACGTGACTGGCTGCGCCACTCGAAATTCAACGTGACGCAGGGCAAGAATTTCGACCGCTCGGGCTCCCTGGGACCGTGGCTGGTTGCAGCGGATCAGATCGGCACGCAAGCGCTGCGAATCATCACTCGGGTGAATGGCGAAGTGCGCCAGGACGACACGAGCGACCGGATGATATTCCCCATCCCGTACCTCATCAGCTATCTGTCCACATTCTGCTCGTTGGAGAGCGGCGATGTCATCTTGACGGGTACGCCGAGCGGGGCGGGTGCCAGGTTGAATCCACCCAAATACCTGCGCCCTGGCGATGTTGTCGAGGTCGAAGTGCCCGGTGTCGGGTTGCTGAGAAATAGCGTCATCGATGACGAGGGGTAGGCGGAAGCTGAACGATGGCATCCAAACACGACAAGATTCCAATGCGCGGCTTCTCGCAATCGCTGCCGATGGCACTGCTGCGCGCCCGTGAAGCGGTCATGCGGCGATTTCGGCCCGCCTTGCGCAGCCGGGGTGTCACGGAGCAGCAATGGCGGATCGTGCGGGCCCTGGCGCACTCCGGGCCGCTGGAGGTGACGGCGCTGGCGGAAGCGACTTTCCTGCTCGCGCCCAGCCTGTCCCGCATCCTCCCGGAGCTGGAAGCGCGTGGATTTATCAGCCGGCGGCAGTTGGACTCGGATCTGCGCCGCGCGGTGGTAAGCCTCGAGCCGAAGGGGCTGAAGCTGATTGCCGCCCATGCCCCGGATTCGGAAGACACCTACGAGGCAATCGCCCGTAACTTTGGACAGGATCGGCTCGATCAGTTGTTCAAGTTGCTGCGCGAGCTCGAGGAGACCCTGGTTGCGGATACTGCCGATTCGGCGAACCGGGAGCGCGCGGTAGCGCGTCCTGTGATGCGCAGGCGGACGGCGCGATGAGCCTCTACTGCGTTCAGAAGTTGATCTATCAACTCAACAGGGACCCACAGCGTCGCGAGCAGCTGGCGCGGGACTTCGACGGACTGCTCGCACAATATGAGTTGACCGAACAGGAGCGCGTTGCGATCCGTGACCCGGACATCGGGCTGCTCTATGTCATGGGTGTAAATGGACAGCTGCTGATGCATTACGCCGCATTGCGCGGCTTCGAGTGGAACGCGTACCTCGAGGCGATGCGGGAGGGAGAACGCAAGTACGGGCCCGTCAGGACTGGCCTATACACGAGTGCCGGGAGCAGGTCATGAGCCTGGTGTTTGCGGGCGTTTGCAGTCATGCCCCGGGCATCGTCGGTCGCAGGGATAGAGCTGACCCCGCGTTGCGCGACGGTTTGTATGCTGCCTATGAGCGGATGCGCCTGGCGCTCGAGGCCGCGCGGCCGGATGCGCTGGTGGTGATCGCCGCTGAGCATTTCGCCAACTTCTTCATGAACAATATGCCCGCCATCTGTATGGGGATGGGCGAGGATTACGAGGGGCCGATCGAGGATGAGGCATGGCTCGGCATCAAGCGCACGCGCGTGCCAGGCGACCCGAAGCTGAGCCTCGCACTCATTGAGGAGGTCATGAACGACATTGACCTCGCCTACGCGCAGGAATGGAAGTTTGATCATGGCATCAGCGTACCCTTGCATTTTCTGACGCCGCGCTATGACCTGCCAGTCATCCCGGTCAACATCAACTGTCAGGGGCCGCCGCTGATCCCGCTCAAGCGCTGCTATGAATTTGGCCGCGCCCTTCGGCGCGCATGTGCAGCCCTTCCCAAGCGAATCGCCGTGCTCGGCACGGGTGGCATCTCGCACTGGCCGGCCACGCCGGATTCCGGGCGGATCAACGAGGCCTGGGACCGGGCGTTCCTCGACAAATTCATTGGCAACCGGCGCGACGAGTTGCTGGCCTACAAGGATGAGCAGACGTGGCGGGAAGCCGGCCAGGGCGGATTCGAGATCCGCACCTTCATTGCGGTGGCGGGGGCAACCGAAGGTCACACCGGTGAAGTGTGGTTTTACGCCCCCATACCGATTTTCGCGGTGGGTTGCACCATCGCGGTCATGAACTTGGGAAAGGAGATCACGGCATGAAGCTGGACGAGGTGGAGAATCGGCTTGCTGACAAACTTGCGGAGGAGATCGAGCATCCTCTGTCTCATCGCGCGGGCGGGCGCCGTTTGGCGCCGCCCTTTCGTGCCGATCACGTCGGAAGCCTGTTGCGCCCGAAATCACTGCTGGAAGCGCGCGAGGCGCACAAGCGTGGCGAATTGTCGGCTTCGCGGCTACGCGAGGTGGAAGACGGTGCCATTCGTGAGGTCGTCCGCCTGCAGGAAGATCTCGGTTTGCAGGCGGTCACTGACGGCGAGTTCCGTCGCGGCTCCTGGCATATGGATTTTCTCTATCAGTTCGGTGGTGTGACTCGCGTTCAGGACAATCTCAAAGTTCAATTTCATAACGCCCAGGGAGACATCGAGTTCACACCCGCGGCGCTACGGGTCACGGGACCTCTGCGCCTGCAGCACTGCATATTTGGCGATGACTTCAGCTTCCTCAAATCCGTCGCGCAGGGTGTTCCGAAGTTGACTATCCCGTCACCCAGCATGATGCATTACCGTGGCGGTAGGTCGGCCATCGACTCCAGCGTATATCCCGACATCAAAGAGTTCTGGCGTGATCTGGCCCGGGCGTACGCCGATGAACTGACCCAGCTGGAGAAGCTTGGATGCACTTACCTGCAGATGGACGACACGAGCCTTGCGTACCTCAATGACCCGCAGCAAAGGGATTACGTTGCGCGGTTGGGAGGAGATCGCGATGCGCAACATCTCGTCTACATCGATCTCATCAACGGCGCTCTTGCAGGCAAGCCGCCAGGCATGACGGTCTGTACCCATCTGTGTCGCGGCAACTTCCGTTCCTCGTGGGTAGCCTCCGGTGGCTATGACTATGTCGCGGAGGCCTTGTTTGGCCAGTTGAATGTTGACGGTTATTTCCTCGAATACGATGACGAGCGGTCGGGGGGCTTCGAGCCCTTGCGGTTCGTGCCCAAGGGTAAGTTCGTCGTGCTCGGTCTGGTGACTTCCAAGCGCCCCGAGCTGGAAAGCAAGGACACGCTGAAGCGACGAATCGATGCGGCCGCGAAGTTTGTGCCGCTGGAGCAACTGTGCCTGAGCCCGCAATGCGGATTCTCCTCAACGCAGGAAGGTAATGCGCTCACGCTCGATGAGCAGATCGCGAAATTGCGTCTCGTCGTGGAGACTGCCCACGAGGTGTGGAACTGAGGCGCGTGGGGCCGCTGACAGGCGGCGGGCGCTGGCACGCGGCGGGGCGGTGGCACGCGGCCGGGGGCGCTGACACACCGCAGGGCCGCTGACACGCGGCGGGGGCGCTTGATACGGGCGCCGCGATGGCGTCCGGGGCGGGCCGCTTGACTTCCGTTGCCGCGCAACTGTAGGTTATTGGTCAACTGACCAAGGAGTGCCCGCGCATGGCAACCGTGCCTCCCGCTCCAGATATCGCCTACACAACCGATGACGGCGGGACCGCGGCGCCGGACGCCCACGGAAGGGCATGGTCGTGCCCCGTTGCCGAGAGTCTGGACGGCATGACGCGGCGCGATTTCGTAGGCGGCACCCTGGTGGGCGCGGGCACCGCGCTGCTTGGGATGTTACCGCCCGCGGCCATCCGCACAGCACAGGCGCAGACGGTTGCCTCCAGGATGACCGGCCTGGGACCTGACTGGACGGGGCCCGGTGGGATCGGTGACTACAGCCGCTCAAACGGCAACACCCATGAAGTGGTGAATGCTGCTCACGCGGGCATCCGCAACCAGGAGTTCGACAAGGCACTGCGGCTGGCTGTTGACACCGGCGAGAGCACAGATGTCATTGTTGTGGGTTGTGGCATCGCAGGTCTCTCAGCATGCTGGGCGTATCGCAAGAAGCGCCCGAATTCAACGGTGCTGATGCTCGATCAGCATCCTATTTTCGGAGGCGAAGCGAAGCAGAACGAGTTCGATGTCGACGGGTACCACCTGACGGCCCCTCAAGGGGCCACTGGCATCGTTGTCCCGTTCAGCAAGGCCAAGCACGCCGGAATGTGGACGCACTTCGCGACTGATCTGGGATTTCCCGACGAGTTTGTTTATCAGAAGCCTACCGGGCTGAGCCGCGACTTGTTGGTTCCGGAGGACGCCTGGTCACCCATGCACGTTGCGTGGGAGCGCTCGGATACCGGTTTCTTCTACGAGGGCAAGGGATGGGTGCGCAACCCATGGCGCGACGGGTTCAAACATGCGCCGATCCCCGAGTCAGCGAAGAAGGCGCTCGTGGACATGGAGCTATACCGCACTCCACCACGCCGGGAAGATTGGGAAGCCTGGCTGGATAGCATGACCTACCAGCAATTCCTGACCGAGGTCGTGGGAGTGGCTGTAGCGGACCTGCCCGAGGTGCTGAAGTATCTGAATCCGGTGACTTGCGCCATGGGATGTGGTCTCGGCGCCGATGTCATTTCGGCTTACTCGGCCTACAACTTCATCCAGCCCGGCGTGGTTGGCTACTATCGATACGCCAGCGGTGGAGTTGATCCCACCGACGAGATCTACCTGGCGAGCTTCCCGGGCGGGCACGCCGGCACGGCGCGGCACTTCCTGAAGAAGATTCTGCCGGCCGCGCTGCGTGGCGAATATCGCATGGCCGACATTCTCAACAGCCCGGTGCAATGGCAGGAGCTCGATAAACCGCACGAGCCGGTGCGGATGCGCCTGTCCTCGGCCGTGGTGGCGGTTCAACATGAAGGCTCACCGGAGTCTGCCAAAGGCGTGGTCGTGACTTACCTGCGCGGCGGTAAGCTGTATCGCGTGCGGGCGAAGGCTGCGATTCTGTGCGGACAGCAGCATACCAACCGCCACATCTGCCGGGATATCTCGGCCGAGTACCGCGAGGCGATGAATCACTTTCATCATGCTCCCATGCTCACGGTCAATGTGGCGGTGAGAAACTGGAAATTCCTGGAGAAGCTCGGGATCGCCTCGGCGCGGTGGTTCGAGGGGTTCGGCTGGTGGGTGAGCCTGCGGCGCAACCTGGAGATTCCGGGACAGGTCACTCAACCGCTCGATCCGTCCAAACCCACGGTACTGACCCTGTACAACCCGTTTCCGCTGCCGGGTGTGCCCTTCCCGCAGCAGTGCACGGCGGCGCGCATGCAACTCTTCGGCATGACTTATGCGCAGATCGAATCCGCGGTGCGCGCTCAGTTTACGCGGATGTTCAGTGACTACGGCTTTGACGCGCAGCGTGACATTGCAGGAATCATCACCAATCGGTGGGGCCATGCCTATGTGGTAGATCCGCCCGGGTTCTTCTTTGGCAAAGACGGTAAGCCGGCTGCCAAGGACATCATCCGCAAGCGCTTCCACCGGCTCTCGTTCGGCCACTCGGAGTTGAGCGGTGCGCAGATGTGGGAGACGGCGGCGGAAGAGGGTGAACGGGCCGGCCAACAGGCGCTGGAGGTTGCATGAGAGTCGTGGTATTGGGGCTGTTGGTTATTGGGGCTGGTGTTGTTGCCGACCCGGCTGCGGATCCCGCGCGGGCGGTGCGCTCGGCGCAGGCGGCGAGCGAGGGACCGGCGGCGGGCAACGCGCCGGTCCCGGCGGCAAATCCATTGCTGGCTGCCGGCCATGTGCGAGCTGATATCGGATGGGCCCGGGTGGCGGCGGCCACAGTGGCGCCCGGCGCGGAGCTGGCCGCCTTCAAGAAGGCAATTCGCCTGAAGTACGCTCTCAAAGAGCGCGCCTTCGCCAACCACGATGCCGATACGATCGTCAGGCAGTTTTACACGCCTGACGTGATATCAGTGGGCCAGGGGGAAGGCATCTATGTTGGCACCGAGCAGATACGTCCGCTGTACGAGGAGGTCGTCAAAGCCAACAAGGTGAGCATCGACTCGATTTATACCTTCGTCAAAGGTGATGCAGGTTGGGATTGGGCGGATTTTCACGTGTATCCCACCGATGGCAAGACAGCGCCTTTTACTTTCGCGATCCTGTTCCTGTGGACGCGGATTGACGGTGAATGGATGTGCAAGGGCGATTTCTTCGTCACTGGCAGCCTGAAAGAAGGGAAGCTGACGGCACCCCCTGCGCAGGCCCCGCCAAAGTGAGAGGCCAGGGCATGACAGCTCAGCGCATGGCATCGCCGAGCCGACCCACAGGCCAGCGCATAAGAGGTCAGCGCATGTCAGCTCAGGAGGAAGCGGAGCCGCTCCGCTCGAGGAGCGCATAGCCGGCGAACCTGCGCATCGCCTGCTGCCGCTCTGGGGACAACCATAGCCGCGCGACAGCCATCAGCAGGCGCATTCGGCGGGGGGCTGGAAAAGGGCGCCCGAGGCGCTCGGCTTCTTCAGTGAAATAGCGCATGTCCTTCAACCGCCAGCCATGGCGTTCGAAGAAATCGAGCCAATTGTCCGGTGCGAATTTGAACGGAGCGTTTTGCATCGCCCGATTGATGCGGCTGCGCTGCCGATATTTCTGCGCCTCCGCCGAGAAGTATTCCAGGATCCAGAAGCCCGCCTGACTGCTCGCGAGCAGGTCGTCGGCCAGCGAGGCCACCTGGTCATTGTCCAGATAGGGCACCACGCCTTCCGTGAGCACAAGAATTCCGTGTGATTGCGCGTTGACGCCGGCAAATAGCTGGCGCCGCGCCTCACGGTCGGCGAGATCGATCTTCACCCGTTCCAGGCGGCAGCACGGCTCATCGGTTTGAAGTTGAGTTTCCTTGTACTCGAGAATCTGCGGGTAGTCCGCCTCGATCCACCGAAGTGAGGCGGGAACCTTCATCCTGTAGGGACGTGCGTCGAGACCTGCTCCCAGGCTCAGGACCGTGTCCACGCCGGCGTTGATTGCGGACTCCAGGAAGTCGTCAATGATTAGTGTTCGGAGCGCCACCGTCCAGGCGACCACGCCGGAGGTTGGCATAGCTTCGGAGATCATCCTGCCGCGCTCTCCGGCCAGCCTGGCGGCAAACGGATCGTGGAACAGGGCATCACTGCGCTCACTCTCGAGCTTGCGGTGATATGCGATCCAGAAAGCGGTGTCCGAGACGTCTCGGATTGGTGAGGTCATCGGTCCTACTTTACCCGATAATGGCCTCACCCGAGTTCGAGCGACAGCGCAACGCGAGGCGCACCATGCACTCAGTCAGCGGCGGATGCTACTGCGGCAATATCCTGCTGGACCTGCAATTGGCGAACGATCCTGGAAGCTACAACCCCAGGGCGTGTGATTGCGCGTTCTGCCGTAAACATGGGGCGGCTTACATTTCCGATCCCAAGGGATCGCTGCGGGTTCGCAGCAACGATCAGCGCCGAAGTGGGACCTATCGACAGGGAAGCGAGCTTGCGGAAATGCTCCTGTGTACCCACTGCGGTGTGCTGATTGGCGCGATGTATCGCACCGAGGGACGCGTCTACGCCACGGTAAATGCGCGAGCCGTTGAAGGCGCGGCAAATTTTGGCCTGGAGCAGCCGGTTTCACCCAAGAAGCTTTCGCCTGAGGCGAAGGTCGCGCGCTGGAAGCAGCTGTGGTTCTCCGGTGTGGAGCTGGGGTGAGCGGCAAAGCACTAACTTCGTCCATGCAGCGCGGGATGCGTTTGCGGTTGTGGCACATGCCTTGCGACCGTGCCTCAGGCATTGACGAGCTGACCTTGACCCATGGCCACTGCAATCTGGCGGTTTTTGAGCATTGCCTGCGTCGCGCTGGCACTGGTGCCCGCCGGGGCGCATCTTGCAGAGCTGCCGCATAAGTTCCGGCTCCCGGCACATGACTATCTCGTGGTGCAGCAGCTTTACGCTGGTTGGTCCCTGTTTGGTTCCGTGGTCGTCGGTGCCCTGCTGAGTACCGCCGTGCTCGCCGTGCTGGAGCGCCAGGAGCGGCGGCTGCTGGCGTTGCTCGCATTCCTGTGTCTGCTCGCGACGCAGATTGTCTTCTGGGTTTTCACTCAACCTGCCAATCGTGCCACGCGCAACTGGACTGTGCTGCCCGATAACTGGATGCAGCTGCGCAACCAATGGGAATATTCGCACGCCGCCAGTGCCGTGCTGAACCTGATAGCGTTGTTCGCGCTTCTGTATGCCGTAGTCTCGCAGGGGACGCCCCTGTTCCACCAACACTAACAGTCCGGTTGTTTGGCACCGCGGCAAAACTGACACACAAACTCACTGCGCCGCAACAGTGATCCGATTCACACTTCGCGCCGCGCACGCTTTGCACGA
>JBJMWM010000014.1:0-56288 GCA_045810105.1 Steroidobacteraceae bacterium
GGGGTGCGGCAATGTCAGGTAGGCGACGAGTGTCATGCCATCCCGCGTGCGCAACTCGAGCGGCTTCATGGGGCGAAGCGGCGCACCGATCAGCTCCGGTCGCTGATCGAATAACTTGGTGACTTTGCCGCTGCCGCGCTCGTACACATAGCTCGAAACCACGCGGATCGGATCATCGACGGCGACAACCCACTTGGTGTCGTCGAGCGTGCGGCTGACGACTTGGAACTGGGGGCCGAGCGCTGCCTTGAGGCGTTCGATGTCCTGTCCCACTGCCGGGGCCAGGGGGCTGATTTCGGTGGTCATGTATTCGACGGCAAACGCTTCCGGCTTGCGTGTCCGCGGCTGCAACCAGACTTCCGACACGTCCGCCTTGTCGCTCTCACCCACGACCGTTTGTTTGCCAGTGGCAAGATCCACGCGCAGCAGCGCCGCCTTGTCGCGGCCGATCGAGCTCAGCATGAGCGCCGAGTTTCCGCCCTCCTCCACGATCACGGGACGCGTCGTGAGGCTATCATCACGACCGTATTTCAGCAGGCTTTGCCAACCATTGCCGGTGTTGCGATAGATTTCGCCACCGCCATCGGGCAGTGTCTTGACCGCGAGGCGCGGACGCAGCTGCAGGTCCTCCAGGTACCCGGCGAACTCCTGGTCATTGCGCTCCACGAGCTTGCGCTCGCCGCTGGCGATGTTGATCTCGTAAAGATCGTGGTATTCGGGCGTGCGATCGTTCAACGCGATGAGCGCGACATCGGGCCGCTCATGGGACAGACCCACTATCTCGGCCCGGACTTTGTCGAGCGGTGTCAGATCAACTTGCTTGAGGCTCTCCACATCGACGCTGTAGACGCGCCAGTTCTCGTCTCCGCCTTCGTCCTGCAGGAAAAGAATATGGCGCCCGTCGTCGGCCCAGTGGTGCTGGCGGATGCCACGCTTCTTGTCATCGGTGATGGGCTGCGCCGCGTCGAGTTTGCCGAAGGGCGCGAGCCAGACGTTGAGTACGCCGTTCTTCGGGGCAAGGAACGATAGGTAGCGGCCATCAGGACTCAGACGCGCCTGGGCGCGGACCGGATTGCCAAAGAGTGCCGTGCGAGGAATCAGGTGAACAGCGGAATTGGTTGCAGCCACAACAGGGTCTCCATTGAGTGATAGCGCGATTGATGCAGCAGCCACCAGGCGCGCGAATATAGACATCCCTTTCATTCAGTACAGCAGGACGGCGGCGCGCTCGCGAATCCAGGCTGCTTCGTCGGGTTCCGCGAGTGCATCGAGATCGGCGGGCATTGCGGCGCGATCGTCCACCCAGCGGCGCAACAGATCGCTGCCATTGATGACATCGATCGCAAGCCGGCCGGTTTCGTACTCGTAGGGGAAGTCACGCCACAGGTCGTAGTCGGGTCGCAACCTGCGCAGCGCCTTGAATGCCAACGCGAACAGGCGCCAGGGTTTGAATGCACCGTGATCGTAGTATGCTGCGTCTTCCACGTGCACTTGGAAACCGGCACACAATTTCCCGACATGTTTGTGAAATGTCGGCTCAAACCAACAGGGTCGCAGGCGGCAGCCGCGCAGCCAGCTGGGCGCCAGCGAACGCATTTCCGCCAGCAGCTCGCGGATGTTGAGATCGGGCGCTCCCAACACTTCCAACGGCCGTGTCGTACCGCGGCCTTCGGATAACGTGCAGCCCTCCAACATGACCGAGCCGGGATAGCTGCGTGCCATGAACAGATTCGGCGCGTTCGGGCTTGGGTTGACCCAGGTCCGGCGGCCGACAGGCCAGCCGTATCCGGGTTCGGCGGCAGGCTCCCAACCATCCATGGGAACGATCTGGCAATCGACGTCCAGCCTGAACTTGGTCACGAACCAGAGCGCGAGCTCTCCCATCGTCAGACCGTGACGCATTGGTATCGGCCCAGCGCCAACGAAACTTTCAGCCCCCGGACGCAGCGTCAGGCCCTCGACCGGTCTCCCCACCGGATTTGGGCGATCGAGTACCCACACGGACTTGCGGTGCTTTGCGGCCTCTTCGAGCACGTAACGAAGCGTCGTCACGAACGTGTAGATCCGGCACCCGAGGTCCTGCAGGTCCACGAGCAGCACGTCGAACGTGTCCATCATCTGCGCCGTTGGGCGGCGCACGTTGCCGTATAAGCTGAACACCGGGATGTGATGGAGCGGGTCCTGGAAGTCGCTGGACTCGACCATGTTGTCCTGCTTGTCGCCCCGCAGTCCGTGTTGGGGGCCGAACGCGGCGGTTATGCGCGTATCGCTGAGCGCTGCGAGTGCGTCAAGCGAGTGGACGAGATTCCGCGTAACCGAGGCAGGATGAGCGAGGAGCGCTACGCGGCGTCCGGCTAGGGGACGGCGCAGTTCAGGCTCGTCCAGAAGGCGATCGATGCCAAACTTCATGATTTCTCGAAATTAGAGATCGAATATGAACCCATCAGGATGGTGGAAGTCGGGCTTGCCCTGCGGGTGCCGCGCCGACCAGTAGCACAGCCTACCACTGTCTTCTTCCACCACAGCAGTCAGCGCTAGCCTTGGACGTTGCGCTGCGTCCATGCCAGCGCTAATGGGCAGCGGAAAGGTAGCCAGCAGTTCCAGAGTGTCGGACGTTTTGCGAATCGAGATCTCGGGTGGGTTCGCAGCATCCATTGGGGTCATCCCCTGACGATAGGAATCGAATCGGTACAAAGCCCACTGCTTCGTCGGCGAAAAATTGAATTCGTAGTACCCGCGCGAGCCACGGGGCTGGATGAACATCTCGAAACACGTGTGTTTCCACAGGTGGTCAGCAGGGCCGGGAACTCCTTCCGCTCCGACGCGAATACGCGACATGTCTGCCCTAAGGGCATAGCCCAAAGTGAGGACACCGGGGCTCAAAACGGATAACTGCACGTCGAGACTTTTGATCGCGTCGCTCTGCGTCGTGGGGTGGGCCATGAGAGGAATCCGACGCGTGGCTAAGTTGGGCATGGTGCATTGTAGTCGCGAGCGCGCCCGCTCGCCGCGCGCGCCTGTATATTGAGCGTAGGCATAGCACTTGCGGACTAGGCGAAATGGCGAACGCTTTATGGGACGTTGTCATCATTGGCGCCGGTGTCTCGGGGTTAGCCGCAGCCAGTGAGCTGCGCAATTCCGGCCTATCTATACTCATCCTCGAGGCTCGAGATCATGTGGGTGGACGCGCATGGACGCGCCACGAACCAGATATCTCAGCACCCATCGAGCTGGGCGCGGAATTCATCCACGGGCGCGTCCCGGAGACATTCGAGTTACTGCGCGAGGTCGGGAAGGCGGCACTCGAGACGTCGGGCGCACATTGGACGCTTCGTGACGGCAAGCTGGTTCGGAACACCGAGGATTTGTTCGGTGCGATCCAGGCGGCCTTGGAGCGATCGAGCGTCCTCAAGGAGCCGGACGTCTCTTTCGAGACATGGCTGAACCACAGTGCTGAGCACGGTCTGTCGCCCGAAGCCGCAAGCATGGCCAGGGCATTCGTCGAGGGATTCGATGCGGCTGATCCGGCGCAGGTGAGCGCCCATTTCATTGCCAGGGAATGGGGCGCTGGCGGGATGTTGGACTCTCCGCAGTTTCGCCCTTTGGGCGGCTACAGCTCGGTGCTCGCCGCACTCGCCGGCGCACTGGATCGCGAGAACATTCGATTGCAGCTGCAAACCGTGGTCCGGGAGGTCCGGTGGCAGCGCGGCTCGGTTGAGATCGATGCGATCTTTCTCGATCGGCCATTCAGTGTGCGGGCGGCCTCTGCAATCGTCACTCTGCCGTTGGGGGTACTGCAGGCACCGGCTGAGGCTTCCGGCGCAGTTCGGTTCGTGCCGGCACTCGATGCCAAGCGCGAGGCGCTGGCGCGGATCATTTTCGGGCCCGTGTTGAAGTTGAGTCTGCGATTTCGCAGTGCGTTCTGGGAGGAGCTGGATGGCGGCAAATACCAGGGCGCTTCGTTTTTTCACTCGGCTGCGACGGCGTTCCCCACCTTCTGGACATCGCTGCCGTTGCGCGCCCCCCTATTAACGGCTTGGATTGCTGGTCCGGAGGCAGCACGGCTCTCAATGTACGAAACGCCGGACATTGTTCGGCAAGCGCTGGATAGTCTTTCAACCTTATTCGGCAGCCGTCCGCAGAGTGAGTTTGAGCTCGAGGCAGCGTATCTGCACAATTGGCAAACGGACCCGTTTTCCCGGGGGGCGTACAGCTATATTGCTGTTGGAGGCAGTGATGCACGACGCATGCTGGCGGAGCCGCTGGAAGGCACGTTGTTTTTTGCCGGCGAAGCAACGGACACAGAAGACGAGGCAGCAACAGTTACAGGCGCTTTGCAGAGCGGAGAACGCGCGGCTCGGGAAGTCGCTCAATGTTTGAGGGCCAAGAAGGGCTGAAGCAGGGAGGCGATGGACGGGAGCGGCGCAGGTGATTGGGGCGGCCGGCGCGGGCGGTTGGGGCGGCCGGCGCCAAACCGCAACCCGTGGTGAGATTCACGTTTGGGGGATGTGGTGTCAGTCAGCCGATATCTGTCGCGGCGTGATGTGTTGCTCGGAGCATGTGCCTGCTGCTTCGCGGGGCTGACTCGAGCGGCCGCGGGCACGGCTCGCGGTGAGACATTCGCCACCCACGAAGTTGCGGCAGGGATCCACATCAGACGCGGCGTTGACGAAGACGCCACGGCGGCCAATCAGGGCGCAATCGCCAACATCGGCTTCATTGTTGGCACAGATGCGGTCGCGGTGATGGATCCTGGTGGAAGTCTCGCTGACGGGCAGCGTCTGCGCGCGACTATTCGGAAAACGACGGGTCTGCCGATCCGGTATGTCGTGATGTCACATGTCCATCCCGATCATATTTTTGGAGCGGGAGCGTTCGTGGAGGACAAACCGGAGTTTGTGGGACATGCTCGGCTGCCCAACGCGCTCGCTCAACGAGGTGAGTATTACCGAATGCACCTGGACCAGATCCTGGGAACGGGGCGGTCGGGGCCGGTCATCAGTCCGACGAAGTTGGTCGAGAACCAGAGCCGGATTGATTTGGGCGGGCGCGTTCTGGAAATCACGGCGCACGGGAACGCCCACACTGACTGCGACCTGAGTGTGCTGGATGCGCGGACGGGAACGCTGCTCCTGGCGGATTTGCTGTTCGTTCAGCGGGTTCCGTCTCTCGACGGCAGTCTCAAGGGCTGGCTTGCGGAACTCGCCAGCCTCAAAAGCGTAAGCGCCAGGCGCGCCGTACCTGGTCACGGTCCGAGCAGCGTAGACTGGCCTGCAGCATCCCGCGATCTGGAGCGCTACCTCGGCACGCTGCAGCGCGAAACTCGACAGGCGATTGCGAAAGGTATCGATATCGGGCAGGCCGCGCAGACGGTTGCGCTTTCCGAGCGGGATAAGTGGACGCTGTTCGACGACTACAACGGCCACAACGTCACGAGGGCTTACAAGGAGCTCGAATGGGACTGAACAGAGCGGTGGCGGCTGCCGAGCGCGTGCGCCCTTCGCGGGCGATGCGCCCCCTGCTGGCGATGCGTCCTTTGCTGGCGATTGCCGTGACGTTGGCCGGTTGGGGCTTGTTCGGCGGATTGCATCCAGCATTGGCTGATGAGGAGGATACGCAAGACCGTGCAGCGCGCTGGAAGCAGCTGCAGGAAACCCTGTTTCCGCGCCGACAGGTGCTCGATGCCGGTGGGATCATCACTGTGGATGCGCCGCCACGTGCGTTGGATGCGGCGCTCGTGCCCGTTGAGTTGCACATCGCGGCCAACAAACCAGTGAAGGGCGTGTATCTCGTCATCGACGACAACCCCGCGCCGATGGCTGCGCACTTTGTGTTCGGACCGAAGGCTGATCCGCGCGATCTGAAGCTGCGGGTGCGCGTCAATGCATACACGAACATACATGCGATCGCGGAAACTCAGGACGGGCAACTGCACGCGGCAACGAAATTTGTGAAGGCCGCCGGTGGCTGCTCGGCACCTGCGGGCCCGGATGACAACGCCGCACTGGCGGATATCGGTCGGATGAAGTTGCGTCTGATCGGTGACTTCAATGCGGGTAAGCCCATGCAGGCCCAGCTGATGATTCGCCATCCGAACTTCAACGGCATGCAGATGAACCAGATCACGCGCTACTTCACGCCTGCGCGCTTCATTCGTACGATTGACGCCACGTACGACGGCGGGCAGGTGTTTCATCTCGATGCGGATATTTCACTGAGCACGGATCCCGTGATTACGTTTGGGTTCGTCCCGCACGCGAAGGGTCAAATGAAGGTTGTCGCGCAGGACAGTAGCAACGCGACGTTTGATCACAGCTTTGATGTTCCGGGTACGCCTGCGGGCTGACGCGTACGTGGGGATGAGGCGCATCTTCAGAGGAGGCTTTATAGCGGTAGTTGTCTTGAGCCTTGCAGCTGGGCAATTGCCGGCGATGGCTCAAGCGAGCGCTACGACTGAATCCGTCGGCAAAACGGCGGCCATGGGACCGCCGGCAGAGCCGGAGGGATTCTGGAACGGTCCCGTAAACGATCCTGTTCCGCACACGATCAAGGGCGGCAGGGTCATTCATGCAAAGGCACTGGCTACCCTGCTGAAGGATAGAGCCGCGGTAGTGGTCGATGTTTCGAATGCACCGCGGCGGCCGGAGAACCTACCGGCTTCGACCACCTGGCTGCCCCTGCCCCACCGAGCTATTCCAGGTGCTATTTGGATTCCCGGGGCGGGACTCGGGGAGCCGCCTCCTGAGCTGGACCAGTACTTTCGCGAACGCCTTGCGAAGGCGACGGACAACGACATGGGCAGACCCCTGGTTCTCTATTGCCACCAGCGATGTTGGTTAAGTTGGAACGGGGCGAAGCGGGCTATTCAATACGGGTATCGGAATGTGTACTGGTTCCCGGAGGGAATTGAGGGTTGGCGCAAGGCCAAACTGCCGACGGCGGTGGTGCAGCCGGCTAGCGCGAAGACACAACCCTTGCTGCGTCGCGCTACTCAGTAGCCTCGATGTTCTCCTCGATCTTCTCGAGTGTGGCGACCACCTGCGCAATCTCCTTGCGCGCGATTCCGTTCAGAGCCAACTCCTGGTGACGCAACGCAGCGGGAATGATCTGTTTGAACACCTCGACGCCGGGGGCGCTGAGTGAGATCAGGGCCATTCGGGAGTCGCGGGTGGAGGGGCGGCGCGCGACCAAGCCGTTCTTTTCGAGCCGCGCGACGACGCGGCTGATCGTCGGTTGCTCCATGAGAGTAGCTTCCACGATCTCACCGATACTCAGGGCGCCATAGGCTTTCAACACGCTGATGACGCGCCACTGGGCATGACTCATGCGCAGGGCGCGCAGCCGTGTCTGTAACCGCAGCTGGAGTTTTTTGCTGGCCCGATAGAGCCGATACGGGAAGAAGCTGTCGAGCCACAGGTCGCCGGTGCGGGCGCGGCGGTCGCCGCGGTCGGTGGCGACCGCGGCCGCTTTATTGTGTATCGATCTGGCCATGGCGGTTATTTTAGCCCTTCGTTCTGCACATGGCTGAGCTTTCGACCGGGCTTTCGCTCAGCTTTCTTCAGAATTTCTTCGTGACGTCTACTCCAAACATACGGGCCAGCTGTTATGCCGCGTGGTGTGCCGGCTTGCGGGGTCGCTTGGCGGCTACACATGATGGCCGTCGCGGCCACGGGTTCTTTGGCTGCGCGGAGCTGGACGGCGGTGGGGAGCCGCGCGTGGGCTGCGGGCCGCGTGTAGGTCGGCGGCGGCGGCGGGGGGCGAAGGTTGGGAGCGGGATGTCTCGAGGTGGCATTCCTAACTTGCGCATCAATGTCTGGGCATCAAATGGCGCACGCAGCTTCACGTCCGTGTTGTCGAAGAAGCAGTAGATGTCGCGCGGTTTGCGGCTGGGCGGCTTTTTAGTCGAGATCTTCTGCGCGTCCCCGGGCTCTGCGCCTTTTTGCCAGGCCTTGATGCGTTCAGCCCATCGCTCGAGGGACTTGTCGGAGTATCCGCTGCGATACAGTTCCTTGTCGCCGTGCAGGCGCATGTAGACGAAATCTGCCGTGATGTCCTCGGTCATCGGCCAACGGCGCGCGGTCTCCGCAATAACCAACGCCACATTGTGTTTGCGCAACTGGTCCACGAAAGCGGGATCCAGGAAGGTTTCATTCCGAATCTCGACGGCGTGGCGCATCGGGCGATTGGCGTCGGGTTTGAGCTGCGAGCGGCTTCGCAGCCATGTGTCTCGCTTGCGGGCGATGGCCGCGGCCGCTTGTGTATCGCGGGGCAGCAGTTCCAGGAAGGCTTCGAAGCGCTCGCGGTCGTATTTGAAGTTGGGTGGGAACTGCCAGAGAATGGGGCCTAACTTGTCCTTCAGATTGAACACGCCGGAAGCCAGGAAATTGGCGAGCGGGATCTCGATGTCCCGCAGCCGCTTCATGTGTGTGATGAAGCGGGGTCCCTTGACGCCGAACACGAAATCGTCAGGCGTGTCGGCGTACCAGCTTGCGTAGTTCTGTGGCCGCTGCAGGGAATAGAACGATCCGTTGATCTCGATAGCGGGCAGGTGGGAAGAAGCGTATTCGAGCTCAGCCCGGTGGGGCAGATCCCGCGGATAGAAGGTTCCGCGCCATGGGGCGTAGCGCCATCCTGAGATGCCTACCCTGGTCGTTGCCATGCTGCTGGACCAGCATGGAGCGTGCCGGAGGCAAGGAGCCTGTCCGACTATGATCGCCTACCGCGCCGGTCCCAAACCGGCAGGCGCCGGCTCGGACTTAGGCGTGAAGGACAGCAGTATGACGATCGCGACCAACAGGACGGCGGCGCTCAGCGGCATCGAATAGTGGATACCAATAATGCCGCCGACAATTCCCACTGTAATCCCACTGAACATCCGCATGCCACTGGCTGCCATGCTGAACACCCCGATGACGCGGCCACGGATCGCTGCAGGAGCACTGAGCTGCACGAGAGCCTGCGCCATGGAGTTGAATGATAGCTCCAGGAAGCCAGCCGCGAATAGCAACGCAAGTGCTAACGGATAAATACGAACCATGGCAAACGTACCGAGGGCAATGCACCATGCCAAGGCCAGCAGCAAAGCAGTGCGCGCCGCAGGATGCAACAGGCCCCTGCTCTCCAATACAAATCCTGCGGCCAAGGCACCCGCCGCGTCCGCGGCGAGCAACATGCTGTAAGTGACGCCTGGATCACCGTGGCCCAGATCGGCGGCAAACGCGGGCATTTGAGCCTGATAGGCATTACCGATAAACAGAGCGGCGAGCCCGGCGAGAAACACCATACACAAGACTGTGGGATTGGTACGGATGCTGCGGAAAGTGGCCAACAGCTCCCCGAAGCCGCGGACCGCTGGTGCGACTCTGCTGGCGCCCTCGCGGAACTTCGGGCCGTAGGGTGCTTTCCACAGCCAGAGAATCATCGGCAGATAGATCAGCGCGTTGATGAAGATGCCGTGTGCGGGCCCGAAAGCGATGAGCAGTGCGCCGCCCACGGCGGGGCCGGTCAACATTCCCAGATAGCGGGCCGTTGCACCAAGACGCACGGCACTGGGTACTTCTGCCGGCTGAACTATGTCATGCAACAGGAGTTGGCTCGCGGGTCCCCACAACACGCCGGCGACGCCGTGAATGATGAGCAGAACTCGGGCGTGCCATTCCTGCAGGGTATCTGTCAGGAACAGCGCGCCCCACGCAATCGAGACACTCATGAAAATGAGCATGCCCAGTTGGACGATGCGCCGGGGGTCGAAGCGATCGGCGAGGGCCCCCGAGTAGATGGAGAACAACAGGAACGGCGCCCAGTGGGAAATTACCGCGAAGCCGCCGAGCTCCGGCGAGTGAAATTTCTGGAAGATCACCCAGTAGCTGATCACGTGCTCGATGTTGTCAGCCAGCATCGCCGTGGCGGTGCCGAAGAAATACATCCGGAAGCCCGGATGGCGAAGAGCGGCGAAGGAGGTGGGCGCAGCGGGAAGCGCGCCGCTGGAATCAGTAGCGGTGGCCAATCAAACTCCTGGGTATAGCTATTCGGACCGATCGAGTCCCGCGCGGTGTGCGGCCAGCTGGGCTAATGCAGCCCAATCGCTTTCGCCGCCGCCGGTGGCGATCAGCTCCATGAAGTTGTCGCGCAAGACGCTGGCGAACGGCATTGGCACGCTGCGGGCGTCGGCGGCGCCCAACGCGAGCCGGATGTCTTTCAAGCCGAGGGCAGCCGCAAAGCCGGCGGGCTGGTATTTCCCGGCCGTGATCATGGTGGCATAAACCTTGTAGGCGGGGGCTGCAAACAAGGTACTCGTGAGGATATTGAGAAACTCGGCGGGAGCGATGCCGTGCGCTCGCGTGAGAGCCACTGCTTCGCCCATCGTCTCAATTGCGCTCGCGATCATGAAGTTACCGGCAATCTTCACGGCGTTCGCGCGTTCGGGTCGATCTCCGATGGGCCAGGTCTTTTGGCCGATGGCCGAAAGGATGGGTTGGGCGCGCTCGATGCTCTTGGGGTCACCGGCGACCACTATGTGCAACTTGCCCTCGGCGGCGGCATCGGGACGCCCGAATACGGGTCCTGCGATGTAGCCGAGATTTCGCTTGCGATGAATTTCTGCGAATTCCTGTGCGAGAGCGACGGAGACGGTGGCCAGATTCAGGTGAATCAGGCCCGGTTTGGCGGCTTCGAGAACACCCTGGTCGATGAAGACCGCGCGCACCGCGTCGTCATTGGCCAGCATGCTCACGATGAAATCGGCACGGGCGGCGTCCGCAGGCCGGACTGCCGCCTCTGCACCTTTTGCGACCAGTTCCTCGACTGCCTTGGGCGAGCGATTCCACACTCGCACCTGATGCCCGGCATCGATCAGGCGTCGTGCTATGACTTTGCCCATATTGCCCAGGCCGACGAAGCCGATATTCATTGCAATCTCCGAGTGGGTGCGATGCCCTACTGCTTTGGGCAGGGGGACTGGAAAGCCGAGCAAGCATCGCTCCCATTGGTGCGCCCGGCTAGTCGCGGAGAGTTAAAAATTGTCTGGCCCGCGCGTTAACATGCTGCGCCGGCGGGATGCTGGCCGAATCAGGGGCTGTATCGTGCGACGCTGGATTGCTATTGGCGGACTGAGCGTACTGGGCGCAATCGGACTATCGATCAGCGCGGCGGCCGCGCCCGGCAGCGTCGCAGCGCCGGCGGGATCTGCGGCAAACACCTCGGACGGGGGCGCCTTAGCCCGGGGCGCATTAATGCGGGGTGCGTTGGACGAGGCAGCTGCGGGCCGCTTTGTGCACCTGGCACTGGCCTGCCTGCACAAGGAATATCCGAACAAGATCTCTCACGTGATGCTGAGCGAGGAGGATGCCCTGCCCCCGCACGTGCTCACGCCTGCTTTTTATGGGTGCTTCGATTGGCATTCGGACGTGCACGGACATTGGCTGCTGGTGCGGCTGTTACGGCTCTTTCCGAATGCACCCTTTGCGAAGGGTGCGCGAGCAGCTCTGTCGGTGGACTTGACGCCGCAGAACATCGCCGGCGAAGTTGATTACGTAAAAAACGGGGAGCGTGCATCGTTCGAGCGCCCGTATGGTCTCGCGTGGCTGCTGCAGTTATCCGCGGAGTTACGCAGTTGGGATGATCCACAGGGACATCAGTGGGCCGCCGCGTTGGTGCCGCTCGAGGCGCTCGCCGCGTTGAAACTCAAGAGCTGGCTACCCAAGCTGCATTATCCAATACGAATCGGAGAGCACGATCAGACGGCATTCTCGTTCGGCTTGATGTGGGATTGGGCGGGGGTCGTCGGGGATGCCCAGATGAAGGTGTTGCTCGTGGATGCCGCGGAGCGGTTTTATCGCGGTGACCGCAATTGTCCGTTGAGTTATGAGCCTTCAGGGCAGGACTTTTTATCGCCTTGCCTGGCCGAGGGGGACTTCATGCGCCGGGTGCTCGAGCCCGAGGCATACGCCAAGTGGCTCGGGGAGTTTCTGCCACAGATTCCATTGAAGGGCGGGGCCGAATGGTTGCAGCCCGGGGTGGTGACGGACCGGGCGGACCCGAAGTTGGCTCATATTGACGGACTCAATTTGAGTCGGGCCTGGATGCTCGAGGGGATTGCGCACGGGTTGCAGGCGACTGACAAGCGAGTGCCTGCGCTGCTCGCCGCGGCGGCGAGTCATCGGGCGGCTGCGTTGCCGGCGGTTACCGGTGAGCACTACGAGGGCGGGCACTGGCTGGGCACGTTTGCGGTGTACCTGACGAGCGAAGCCGGGCTGCGGTAGGGAGCAACCGAGCCTGCCACCCTACTTCAGCGCTTGCCGTAAGTCCGCGATCAGATCGTTAACGTCTTCGATACCAACGGACAAACGGATCAACCCGTCACTGATGCCAAGCGATGCGCGCATCGCCGCGGGCAATGAGGCATGCGTCATCAGTCCGGGGTGTTCGATCAAGCTCTCTACTCCACCGAGACTTTCCGCGAGCGAGAACAGCTCGCAGCGCTCCAACACCCGGCGGGTATCGTCGAGGCTCGCGCGCAACACCGCAGTCACGATACCCCCGTAGCCGCCTTTCATCTGGCGCTTCGCCAAGGCATGCTGTGGATGGCTCGCAAGGCCTGGGTAGTACACCTTCTCGACCTTCGCTTGGCCCTCCAGGAATTCAGCAATCTGCTGCGCATTCGAGCAATGCCGCTCCATACGCAACGCGAGCGTCTTGATCCCGCGCAAGGTCAGAAACGAGTCGAACGGCCCGGACACGCCGCCGATCGCATTCTGCAGGTACGCGAGCCGCTCGCGCAGCGGCTCGTCGGCGCGGACGACCGCTGCCCCGCCGATCGCATCCGAATGTCCGTTGAGATATTTCGTGGTGGAGTGGACCACGATGTCGAATCCATGCTCCAAAGGCTGTTGGATGAATGGAGTGGCGAACGTGTTATCGCAAACACTGAGCAGGCCGAGCCGCTTCGTGATCTGCGCTATCGCGCTGAGATCGACGAGCTTGAGCAGCGGATTCGTCGGCGTTTCCACCCACACGAGGCGGGTGTTAGGCCGGATGGCGGCCTCGAGCTCGGAGGGCTTGGTCAGATCGACGAACGACACGTCATGCCCGGCGGAGCGTTTACGGACATTCTCGAGTAAGCGATAGCTCCCGCCGTATAGATCGTGCATGGCGACGATGTGCGAGCCGCTGTCCAGCAGCTCGAGCACCGTCGAGGTTGCCGCCATACCCGAGGCGAAGGCGAATCCGGCGGCGCCTCCTTCCAGGTTTGCCATCGCGGCTTGCAACGCATCGCGAGTCGGATTCGCGGTGCGCGAGTATTCGTATCCCTTGTGGACGCCGGGGCTCGACTGAACATAGGTGGATGTCGCATAGATCGGTGGCATGACCGCGCCGGTGAGCGGATCCGGTTGCTGGCCACCGTGAATGACGCGCGTTGCGAAGTGTTGATCGCGATCTTGTTTCATGTTTTAGCCGATCTCAGGGTGGATCAAAGCCGGCGCCGCAGCCAGTTGAGCAGGTCGATGCGCGTCACCAGGCCGAGGAACTCATGGTCCTTGACCACAATGGCCACCATACCGCGTTTGAAGATTTCCATCAGCTGCGTGACCGGAGCATCCACCGGGACGGTGACGAGCCCGCTCGCCATGGCTTTGGTAACTGGTTCGTTGAAGTGCTGCGGATTCTCGAATACTTCGAGCAAAATGTCTTCTTCGTCAACAATGCCGACGATCTTCCCATCCCGCATGACCGGAAGTTGCGAGACGTCGTAGAGCTTCATCCGGCGCAGCGCGGCGAGCACGGGTTCCGTCGAATTTACGGTGACGGAGGCGTGCTCCCAATGACGGCGCGCAATGAGATCGCGCAGATCGCCGAAGCGCTCCCGGTCCAGGAATCCCTGGTCGAGCATCCAATAGTCGTTGTAAACCTTGGAGAGGTACTTGTTACCGCTGTCACACACGAATGTAACAACACGCTTGGGCGTCTTCTGCTCGCGGCAGTAGCGCAAGGCCCCTGCCAGGAGCGTGCCAGTGGAGGTGCCCGCAATGATGCCCTCTTTTCTCAGCAACTCGCGGCACGTGCGAAATGCTTCGGCATCCGGAATCGTGTAGGTCGGACCCACGCGCGAGAAATCCGCGACCGGTGGAATCGAGTCGCCTCCAATACCTTCCACGAGCCAACCGCCCTTCGCCTGGGCTACTTTGCCGGTCTTGGCGTACTGGGCCAGTATGGAGCCGGCGGGATCGGACAGCACGATCTCCACACCCGGCGCCGTCTTCGCGAAGAAATGCGACAAGCCTGTCAGCGTGCCGCCCGTGCCGACACCACACACGACGGCATCGAGGCGCTGCTCAGTCTGTTTCCAGATCTCGGGCGCCGTCGTCTCCTGGTGCGCACGCGGGTTCGCCGGGTTGGCAAATTGGTTCACGTAAAACGAGTTGGAGATTTCGCCGGCGAGGCGCTCGGCAACGTCGCGGTAGTATTCAGGATGTCCCTTGCTGACATCCGAGCGCGTGAGCTGTACGTCGGCGCCCATCGCCTTCAGGTGGAATATCTTCTCCTGGCTCATCTTGTCCGGGATGACGAGCAGCAGGCGATACCCTTTCTGGCCCGCGACCAGCGCAAGTCCCAGGCCCGTGTTGCCCGCGGTCGCTTCGATGAGCGTACCGCCGGGTTTGATCTTGCCCTCGCGCTCGGCTGCTTCGATCAGGTAAAGGCCGATGCGGTCCTTGATGGAGCCACCGGGGTTCTGATTCTCGAGCTTGAGGAACAGCTCGCAGGGGCCCGTGTCGAGGTGACGCACAGCCATGAGCGGCGTATTGCCGATCATCTCCAACACGTTGTTGCAGATTTGCGCTGGCATCGATGCTTACCTCTTGTTTACGATGAGGCCCGACTGCACCCAGCCACGCAAAAATCCTGCCGCGTGCAGCGAAGCCTCGCTCTCATCGAGATGTTCGCACAGCAGGACACAAAGCTCACCGAATGATTGCCCGGCGCGCGAGGCGGCGATGACCGTGGCCTCCTCGGCAGCCAGTGGACGGAAGTAGATCTGCAGCTCGTGGCGCCATATCAGCCAACTCCTGGGCTGCAGGCCGGGCTCGGGGTGCTCCGTGTCTTCGGTCACGGCCTTCCAGAGCTCGGGCACGTTCCACTCGAGCGCGATGAGTTGTACTGAGGGGCTCCAGTCGAAGCGCAATTCGGCCCAATCCTCCGGCGCCACCTGCGCAATCGCGGCAGTGTCGATCGGCTCGGCGTCGGCTGCGTCAAACGCGGCCGCCATGGCCCATTCCCATCTTGCCAACTCTGCCAGCAACGGAGCCTTGGAATACTCCGCGTCGGCCGTCAGCAAATCGGCCAGCTGGGCACCGTAGTAACGAATGGAGAAGAAGGTCGACTCGTGGGTGTCGACGTATTTCGCGCCCAGCGTGTGGAAATCGGCTTCGCCCAGCAGCTTGGCCAGTACGGGGTAAGTGCTCTCGAGCACTTCGATCAGGCGCGAGCGGTAGCCGTCACCATAGATTCCGAGACGGGTCTGCACGGGTACGCGGTTGGTACCGACCACGTGCGATTCGATTTCAGAATCGGCGGCGAGCAGGAAGCGCTGGAAGGCTTCCTGAATGTCGGCAAGACGGCTCACGCCGCCCGAGCCAGGGTGCGCGCGGCGAGCTGCCGAGCTGCATCGAGCTCGCAGCACAGTTCCTCGAGGGGCGGGATGTTGGCATCGCGCTCTATCATGGTGGATACGCTGCCGAAGCGGCGAACCGCCGCGCCATACAACTCCCACACCGGGTCCGGCACGGGATGATCGTGGGTATCGATCAGGTAATCGCCGTGATTCTCGTGGCCAGCGAGATGGATCTGCTGCACGCGATCGACGGGGATTGCGTTCAGGTACTCCAACGGATCAATTTCGTGGTTCACGCTACTGACATATATGTTGTTCACGTCGAGCAGGATGAGACAGTCGGCGCGTTCGGCGATCTCGCGCAAGAACTGCCACTCGCTGACTTGCGATTCGCGGTAGCTCACGTAGCTCGACACATTCTCGAGGAGGATGCGCCGGCCGAGAATATCCTGCACGGTCCGCACGCGCTCGACGACGTTGGCGAGCGCCTCTTCGGTATAGGGTAGCGGCAGCAGGTCGTGCATGTTGCGCCCGGCTATGCCGGTCCAGCACAAATGATCGGAGACCCATTCAGGCTCGAGGCGCGCTGCGAGCGCTTTTACTTGCGCCAGGTAAGTCCGGTCGAGCGGCTGCGTGCTGCCGATCGACAGGGACACGCCGTGCAAGACCATTGGGTAGCGCTCGCGGATCCGCATCAGGTAGTCGAGCGGTTTGCCCCCGGGGACCAGGTAATTCTCGGTCAGCGCCTCGAACCAGTCCACCTCGGGGTTGTCGGCCAGAATGCTCTCGTAGTGATCGACTCTGAGGCCCAGACCGAATCCGAGCGGTGGGTGAAGGGATGCCATGGCGGTGCGGGACGATTGCGGGCCGGGCCCCATCTGCCATTCAGGCGGAAGGTAGCCCGGCCCCTTCAGGAGCGAATGGCTTACTTGCCGGCAGCCTTGGCCTTGGCAGCGTCGCACTTGGCCTGGGTCATTTCAGTGAAGCCCTGACCCTTGCAGGAGTTCTGACCCTTGCAGGAGTTGTTGGCGCTCTTGCAGGCTGACTTGCCCTTGCAGGAATTCACGCCTTCACACTTGACCTTGGCTTCGTCCGCGCTGGCGGTGGTAACGAACGCGGTCGAGAACATCACCGCGGCGGCGGCAGCCAGGGCAACGCTGGACATCTTTCGGCTATTCATCATCAGGTCTCCTTGAGTTTATTGGCGATCGGATCGCTTACCTTCGTGAGCCAACCAGCCGCTCGACCGGTTGCCCGACGCGTGTGCGTCAGGCACCCCCTCACGCCAACCGGTCAAGTTCCCGGCCTGGCGACCTTCCGGCTCAGCGCGCGCATTGTACGCTGGACCGAAGTGGCTCCGCAGAGGTTGTCGCGGCGAGCCGACGTTTACCGACGGCAGTGCGAGTCAACGGGAGCAATACGTAGCGGCATAGGTTGCAGATGCACGGAGTAGACCCTATGTAGGCGATAAATATTGCATAGGACGAGGCGCCCAACCGTATGACGCCCCATTTGTACAGCACGCACGCTGACGGACTACTGAACGAGGTCGAGGGCGGGAGTAGGCAACGCGGCGCTGCGGGCGTGATTGCCCGGCGACGAACCGCGTCCTCAGGCGCGCCGGGCTGAGGCGGCACGCAGAAAATGCATTAATATGTGCGATTCGCGCCTGCGATCCAGCTCGCGCCACTATTGACTCCACTCCACTCTATCAAGGTGACGGAATGACCGACGCCTCTCGCGACGCCATCCTTGTACGCGGCGCGCGCCAGAACAATCTGAAGAACCTCGATCTCGAGATTCCACTCAACGAGCTCGTGGTCGTCACGGGCGTGTCTGGGTCCGGAAAATCATCGCTGGTCTTTGACACTTTGTATGCCGAGGGCCAACGGCGATACGTGGAAACGTTTTCGCCGTATGCGCGCCAGTTCCTGGACCGGATGGACAAGCCGCAGGTGGACAGCATCGCGGGAATTCCTCCGGCGATTGCCATCGATCAAACGAATCCGGTGCGGACGTCGCGCTCCACCGTTGGGACGATGACGGAGCTGAATGATCACCTCAAGTTGATATTCGCGCGGGCTGCCGCGTTGTATTGCCGGTGTTGTGGCAAGCCTGTGCGCCGCGACACCTCTGAAAGCATCTACGCGGATCTTGCGGGACGTGCGCGTGATGCCGGGGACCCGCGCTTACTGTTGACTTTCCCGGTACCAGTACCGCCCAACTTCACGGAAGCGGAAGTGCGCGTGTTGTTGGAGAAGCAGGGGTATACGAGGTTTTTCGGCGAGGCCACGACGAGCACCGCGGCCGCGGCAGCTGGCATGGCTACGAAAAAACGCGGGAAGCGCACGGCTGCGGCACCCGCGAAGACCGTGACGCTCGAAGTGGTGCAGGACCGTTTTCGCGCTGGCGGTGCCGAACGCGGGCGTGTTCTCGAGTCACTCGAGGCTGCGCTGCGTGTTGGACAGGGCCGGGTTAATGTTCAGGTCGTCGACGACTCTGATCCGCCGCGCGGCCTGCAGACGTGGCGGTATTCCAGCCAGCTGCACTGCGCCGAATGCGATCTGTCGTACCGCGAGCCGAATCCCAGCCTCTTCTCGTTCAACTCGCCCGTGGGCGCATGCGAAAGTTGCCGCGGCTTCGGCCGAACGATCGGGATCGACTACGGCCTGGTGATTCCGGATGAAAGCAAGTCGCTGCGCGGCGGCGCCATCAAGCCCTGGCAGACAAAATCCTACAAGGAATGTCAGGACGATCTGCTCAAGTACGCCAAGAAGCGGGGCATCCCCGTGGACACTCCGTGGCGTGAGCTCGGGGCGGAGCGCCGCAAATGGGTCATCGAGGGCGAGGGCGACTGGAACAGGGGTGTCTGGTACGGCGCGAGGCGTTTTTTCGCCTGGCTCGAGACCAAATCGTACAAGATGCACGTGCGCGTGTTGTTGTCGCGGTATCGCTCGTATACGCCCTGTGAGACGTGCGATGGGGCGCGGCTGAAGACCGACGCGCTGCTGTGGCGGCTCGGTGATCGTGACCTTGCTGACTCCGTGCTGGGATCCAGCGCTCGCTTCAAGCCGCGCGGCGTGCAGTGGAGCGACGAGACGTTCAATGCGCTCCCCGGCCTCACGATCCATGACGTGATGTTGCTGCCAGTGGAGCGCGCCTGCGATTTCTTCTCACGGCTCAAACTGCCACAGCCGCTGGATGAAGCGACGGATCTGCTGTTGAGTGAAATCCGTGGCCGGTTCGGGTACCTCGCGGACGTTGGATTGGGGTATCTGACCCTGGATCGCCAATCGCGCACGTTGTCGGGTGGCGAGGTACAGCGGATCAATTTGACTACCGCGCTCGGGACGTCCCTGGTCAATACGCTGTTCGTGTTGGATGAGCCGTCCATCGGGCTGCATCCGCGCGACATGCAGCGGGTCATCTCGGTGATGAAGAAGCTGCGCGATGCAGGGAACTCCCTCATCGTGGTCGAACACGATCCGCAGATCATGTTGGAGGCGGACCGTATTCTCGACATGGGACCTGGGGCTGGGGAGCGCGGTGGGGAAATCGTGTTCTTCGGGAGCCCGCGGGAGATTCGCGCCAGTGGGCGGTCGCTCACGGGTGAGTATTTGAGTGGGCGCAAGAGGGTCGGCGCGGCGGGCAAGGGCAAGCTGGCGGCATCAGGTGGGGCAGCCGCGAGCAGGGCTGGAGCGGCGGCGAGGCTTGGTGCGCTGGCGCCGAGCGGAGAGCCGGCGGGGCACGCCGATCCGGCACCGGGGGAGGTTGTCGCTGACGCAGTCTCCAACAGGTGGTTGGAGCTGCAGGGCGCTCGCGAGCACAACCTGAAGAACGTTGATGTGCGTATTCCGCTCAAGCGGCTGGTTTGCGTGACTGGCGTATCCGGTTCCGGCAAGTCAACGCTGGTGGAGGACGTTCTGTATCCCGCTCTGCTGAAGTACCGGGGTAAGCCCACCGAGGCGCCGGGCGAATTCGCGGGACTGCGCGGTGCGGAGCTCATCGATGACGTGGTCATGGTCGATCAGAGCGCAATCGGGCGTACTACCCGCTCGAATCCGGCGAGTTATGTTGGCGCGTTCGACGCCATACGCAATCTGTTCGCGACGGAGCCGGCTTCGCAGGAGCGCAAGTACACGGCGGGCACTTTCAGCTTCAATTCGGGGAATGGCCGCTGCCCGACCTGCTCAGGCAATGGATTCGAGCATGTCGAGATGCAGTTCCTTTCGGATGTCTATCTGCGCTGCCCGGATTGCAATGGCCGGCGTTATCGCGACGAGGTGCTGGACATCAAACGCGAAGGCGCCAACGGCCTGAGAGCGAGTATTGCCGACGTTCTGGACATGACCATCACGGAGGGGCTGGCTTTCTTTGCCGACTCCCGCGAAGTCGCAGCGCGGCTCGCCCCGTTGGCGGATGTGGGACTCGAGTACGTGAAGCTGGGGCAGCCCGTGCCTACTCTGTCCGGGGGCGAAGCGCAGCGGCTGAAGCTGGCAGGACATCTTGCTGAAGCGGGCTCGGTCGTTTCCAGCACCACTCATCGTGGCAAATTGTTCCTGTTTGACGAGCCGACGACGGGGTTACATTTCGAGGATGTAGCGAAGCTACTGCGCGCCTTCCGGAAGTTGCTTGCGGCCGGGCACTCATTGCTGGTTATTGAGCACAACCTCGACATCATCCGGGCTTCCGACTGGATCATCGATCTCGGGCCCGAGGGCGGCGATCGGGGTGGTGAAATCATCTGCAGTGGCACGCCCACGGAAGTGGCCGCGCACGATCGCTCCTACACCGGACAGGCGCTGGCTGCCTACGAAAAGGCGCTGGCAGAGGACGTGCCTGCGGGTGAGGCATTGACAGATGCCGTTTCGGGCGCGTCGTTCACAAGTGTTGCCGAACCGCATATGCGGTATGGGCGTGGCGACAACGGCGGTCACGGTCGAAATGCGATCGTGATTCACAATGCGCGCGAGCACAATCTGAAGAACGTTGACGTCGAGATACCGCGGGATAAGTTCACTGTCATCACAGGCGTCTCGGGCTCGGGTAAGTCGACACTTGCCTTCGACATTCTCTTCAACGAAGGCCAGCGCCGCTACCTCGAATCGCTGAATGCCTATGCACGGCAATTCGTCCAGCCTGCGGCACGGCCTGACGTGGATGCCATCTTTGGAATCCCCCCGACCGTGGCCATTGAGCAGCGCACAAGTCGCGGCGGGCGCAAGAGTACTGTAGCCACACTGACCGAGATCTATCACTTTCTGCGTCTGCTGTACGTAAAACTGGGAACACAACATTGCCCTGACTGTAACGTCGCCATCGAGCCGCAAAGCACCGCGTCGATTGCTGCCCGCCTGCTGCGTGACTACAAGGGAAAACGCATCGCGCTGCTCGCACCGTTGGTGGTCGCCCGCAAGGGTTACTACACCGACCTGGCAAAGTGGGCTTCCAAGAAAGGATTCAAGACCCTCCGTGTTGACGGAGCGAGCATTTCGACCGCGAAGTGGCCGCGGCTGTCGCGCTTCAAGGAACACACCATCGAGCTACCCGTCGCGCAGATCGATGTCGATGCTAATACGGACACGGCTCTGCACCAGGCATTGTCGCGCGCGCTGGACTTCGGCAAGGGACTGGTACACGTCCTGGGGCCGAGCTCGGACCGCGTCGTCGTATTCTCGACCAAGCGCGCCTGCCCTGCGTGTGGCCGCAGCTTCGCCGAGCTCGATCCCCGTCTGTTTTCGTTCAACTCCAAACATGGCTGGTGTGAGAGTTGCTTCGGCACGGGCGTCGAGATGACGGGCTTTGACGAGGAGCAGAGTGGGGAGGAGATCTGGTGGAACGAGTGGTATGAGCATGAGCCTACACCGTGCGAAGCATGTGAAGGGCAACGGCTCAACCCGATTGCGCTCAACGTACGGTTCAGGGATCGATCCGTTGCCTCGTTGGCCAGCGGCTCGGTGGAACGCATCCGTGAGTTCTTCTCGAAGCTGAAGCTGAATGCGCGCGAGCAGCAGATCGGACGCGACCTGCTGGCGGAAATCCGCTCGCGCCTGGAATTTCTGGAGCGTGTCGGGCTGGCGTATCTGCAGTTGGATCGCTCGGCACCAACGCTCTCGGGCGGAGAGGCGCAGCGCATCAGGCTTGCGGCGCAGCTGGGCTCGAACCTCCAGGGAGTGTGTTACGTACTGGACGAGCCGACGATTGGCTTGCACCCGCGTGATAACGAGGTGCTGCTGGGTGCCCTCACGCAGCTGTCGGGTCAGCGGAATACATTGGTGGTCGTCGAGCACGATGAAGAGACGATCCGGCGGGCTGATCATGTCCTTGACCTCGGGCCACAAGCGGGTGTGCGCGGGGGCGAGGTCGTCGGCGCCGGAACCGTCGACGACCTGATGCGCAATCCCCGGTCAACGACTGGGCGATTCCTGCGGGAGCCTTTACAGCATCCCGCGCAACCGTACCGCGAGGTTAACCCGCAGACGCTACGGCTGAAACTCGAGCGGGTTCAGCTTCACAATGTCAGCAAAGTGGACGTTGAAATCCCGTTGGGACGGTTGGTGGTGGTGACCGGCGTTTCCGGCTCGGGGAAGTCGACCGTGGCGCGCGACGTGTTGTACACCAACCTGCGGCGACTACTGATCGACGCGAATGGGAATGGTTCGCGCCAGCGCAAATCGAACAACGGGAGGTCGAATGGCGCCAATGCTGCGAAGACCGGCCGCGCGAGAGCAGGAGAGCTGATCGGTTGCAGCGCCATTCGTGGCATCGAGGACGTGGATCGCGTGCTGGAGGTTGACCAGACACCCATCGGCAAAACACCGCGATCGTGCCCTGCGACGTATATCGGGTTCTGGGATGACATTCGGCGCGTCTTCGAAGGAACGACAGAGGCACGGATCCGGGGTTACACCTCGAGCCGCTTCTCGTTCAACACCGCAGGTGGGCGCTGCGATGCGTGTGAGGGCCAGGGCGTCAAGACGATAGAAATGAACTTTCTGCCGGACGTCAAGGTACTGTGCGATGTGTGCGGGGGGCGGCGCTTCAACTCGGAGACATTGTCTGTGTTGTGGCGGGAGAAGAGCATTGGCGACATCCTCTCGATGAGCGTTGATGATGCCGTGGAGTTCTTCCAGGCCCATCCGAAGATTCATCACTGTCTCAAATTACTCCAGGACGTAGGGCTGGGGTATCTGACTCTGGGTCAACAGAGCCCAACTCTGTCCGGTGGCGAGGCTCAACGCATTAAACTCGTCTCGGAGCTCTCGAAGGTGCGCAACGATGTGCGCGCCGGTCCGCGGCAGAAGCCCAAGCACACGCTATATGTGCTCGACGAGCCCACGGTCGGCTTGCACATGGCGGACGTGGAAAAGCTGATTCACGTTCTGCACCGGCTGGTCGGGGCTGGCAACACCGCGGTCGTGGTTGAGCACAACCTCGACGTGATGGCTGAGGCCGACTGGATCATCGATATGGGGCCTGAGGCGGGTGAGGGTGGCGGCGAGATTGTCGCGCAGGGCACGCCGGCTCAGATTGCGCGCAGAAAGAAGGACTCGCATACCGGGCGGGTATTGGAGGGATTCCTACGCGACAGGACCGGGCCCGCTGGCGGGGGTGCGCGGGCGGACAGGGGTGTAAAGGCCGAGCAAGATGTTCAGTCGCAGAAGAGCGCGCGAGCGGAGCAGGGTAACAAAGCGGGCTCGGGTGCGAAGGCGCTGAGAGCCGGGACCGTCGCGATCAAGACCGGGCGGCCGAAGGTGGCTGCGAAGGCCGCGACCACCGCCGCCACGACATCGGAGGCTCCCCGGACGGCGGTTATCTCCGGCAAGGCGTTGGGGACAGGCCGGACGGTGCGCGTCGGCGGTCGGTCGCGACGAGCCGAAACCAAGCGTAAGGGGTAAACTTCGCTGCCGTGAGTCACGATCTCGTCTGCTGGAAATGCGGTACTTCGCTGGCGCATCTGAGTTTGCCGCTGCGGCGACTCGATGAGTGCTCGAAGTGCCGCGCCGAGCTGCACGTCTGCAGGATGTGCGTCGATTACGATACGCGGGTTGCGAAGCATTGCCGCGAGCCGACGGCGGAAGAAGTCAGCAACAAAATCCAGGCCAACTTCTGCGATCACTTCAAGCCGCGGTCGGCGGCCTACACTCCGCCCAACACCGCGGAAGTGGATAAGGCCAAGACGGAGTTGGAAAGGTTGTTTGGGAAGAAATAACCGCGGTTGATGGGGCCCGGCCCTTGCGGCGGTCCGCGCCCTTTTGCGACACCCCCTTGCAGCACCCTCGACCGTCACGGGGGGCGGCCCGGGGGGAGGCAGCCCCCCCGCGGTGCGGTTTCTCTTAAGGCTTGCGGACGCGCTCGCTCAAACGCTCCAGCAAGCGACCGAACGGCGTGTTTTTCTGCACCTCTACGCGCAGGTGGCGCACGCCAGTCTCGTTCATCGTCTCGCCGGTGCCGTGATCCATCTCGAGCTCACCGGCGCCGAGAATTTCCAAAGTCTCTTCGAGAGTCTGCGGAGTGCGTGCCTCGCGGGCGCGGACGCGGCCATTTGCCTTTGGCGTACGGCGAGCCGCAGCTGCGGCGGGTGGTGCCGTGCTGGCCGGTGCGGCCGGCTTCGTGGCAGCCTGGCGCGGTCGTGCCTCTGCCGCCCGATCGTCCGAATCAATGAGTTTGAACTCGTCGACCGGCCCCGAACGAATCTTCTTCGGGAAAGCAATTTCAGCTTTCTTGTCGGCATCGGAAGCGCGAGTGCGCTCTTGCGGACTCACGGGCACAACTGCAACCGACGTGAATTCAGAACGCACGTAGTACGCAACCTGCTTCGCCGAGATCGCGTCGCTGAAGAACCCGAGCCGCAGGCCATACCACTTGCGGCCGTCACGGCTGCCTTCAACCGTGTACAGCGTGTACGCGCTGAAAATGGCCAGAGGCGGGACCTTGGACAGCTCAACCGGCTGCACGGCCCATTGCAACTGCACGGCGAACCAGACAGGTGCGTTGTCAGTAACGGCTTCCTTCAGCGCGCGCCGCGTACCGGTATCGTCGGGTTTCAGCAGAGAGATGGCACCCGTCTCGGACTCAATACCGCCGTGCTCGGTCCCATCGGCACGCCGGGTCTCCAGATACTTCAACACCTGGGTGTCGGTGAAACCGTTGTCGTCGGAAGCCGCGTCCAAGCCCGCAAGCATGGGCGCCGGCATCATCCGGGTCTCGCCTGTGGTTTCAGTCTCGCTGGCCCTCTCGTCGAGAGCCTTGAGCACTTCGCGGACGTTTGAGTTTGGAAGCGCAGGCTTCACGTTAGCCTTGGAACCCGGACGCCCCGAGCCGACGGATGCAGGGTTAGCTCTCCCCGTAAGAGCCTGCGCCAACGTCGGTTGAGCTGTCCTTACAGGCTGGGCGGCGGCGGCACGCGCAACGGGCACCGCTGTGGGTGCCATGCGGGCCACGGCAGGCGCCGCAGGGCGCCCTTCGGCCGGCGCTGCGGGGCGCGCAGCGGGAGCTGGAGCCATGCCGGCGAACGGAGCCGCTGGACGGGGCTGTGGCGGCGGTGTGGAGCGTGTTGCCATTGCGACCGGCGAACCCTTCGGAACAGCCTGCGGGGCCCGCATCATGCCGATCACACTGGGCACTGTTGCAGGCGCGGCCACTGGTGCTCGCGCACCATTGGGAGCCGGCGGTGAATCCAACACCGGTGCGGCCTTCGCTACCGGAACGTTCTTGGGAATCTGGGCAGCAACCGGTACAGGAGCCCGCGCTGTGGCCGCGTGAATTGTTGGGACGTTCAGGGCCGGCACACTGGGTCGTGCTTGAGCAACGGCGAGCGTAGGAACGTTACGGGGCGGAGGAGACGCCTGCTGCGCAGTTGGTACTACAGGCGGAGGTCCGGCAGCGTGTTGGGCCTGTGCGGCGGCGGCAGCCACTGCGCGCTCACGCAGCTTTTTGCCTGGTGCTTCCCCAGCCCAGGCACCCGGATAAATGTCGCGCACCGCACCGAGCCACTCTTCCGCATCTGCAAGTGTTGGGAAGTAACCCATGTGCAGGCGGAACCGCTCGCGCCCTTCCTCAAAGCGGCGGCTGACGAAAAAGGTGAAGCGTTTGAGTTCGGCCTGCTCCGGATTCGACAGCGCCATTGGCGTCGTCGAAGAGCACAAGTTCAGTACGAACGGGCCCGCCGCGCCCTGCGGCTTGGCCTGTTCAATGGCACTCTGGCGTGCTGTAGCGCCAGATGCAGACTTAGGCGTTGGTGTCATAGAATCTTCCCCGGACCGATGCGTAAACCGGCCACCCGTGGACAGGAAGAGTTTCCCGACGAGATCGGAGTGCGAGCGTCGCGCCAGCTGCGCGATCGTGGCAGCCCCGCCGTCATAGGAATACTTCCTTTAGACCGGTGGCTTTGCGTCCCCGTCTTTCGACGGGTTTGCCCTTGTCACTTCAAGGTGCAAGTGTCAAAGCGTCGCGGATGACAGTCAAGCGAATAAATTGTGTACAGCCTCTCAGGGAGCGATTGCACATATTTATTTGCCAGCATATGTTGAATATGTCTGGCTTTGGCGACGCCGTTTCGGCCCTAGGTCGCCCCTAGCCCGCCTCGCGGACCTCACCGACCTCGCCTCCCGACTGGACGCGAGCCTGCAGCAGCTCCGTGACGACCTGGCTGGATAGCGGCCTGGCAAGGTAAAAACCCTGCGCAATGTCACATCGGCGCTCGCGCAGGAACTCGAGCTGCTCGGCCGTCTCGATTCCTTCGGCCACGACCCGTTTGCCGAGTGCATGTGCCATCACCACGATGGTTTCCACGAGAGTGGCGGAAGCCGGGTTCTGCGGGACTTCCTCGAGGAAGGTGCGGTCGATCTTCACGGTGCCGATCGGATACTGGCGCAGGTACGATAACGATGAGTAGCCCGTTCCAAAATCATCCAGCGCCAGGTGCACGCCGAGTTGATGCAACCGCTCGAGGGTCGCCCCCGCCGCATCGTCGGCAAACACGCTCTCGGTCAGCTCCAACTCGAGCAACGCGGGTGCAAGGCCATATTTGTCGAGCGCACGCCGCACGAGCCGTGGGAACTCGACATGTTTTAACTGTTGGACCGAGACATTGAGCGCCAGTCGCGGTGGTGCAATGTTCTGATCACGCCAGCTCGCCAGCTGCGCGCAGGCGGCATCGAGCACCCAACCGCCGATGTCGATGATCAGCCCGCTCTCCTCCGCTGCCGGCACGAATTCGCTGGGTTGCCGCATGCCATCGCGTGCCGTCTGCCAGCGAATCAAGGCTTCCACCCCGGCGAGAGCCCCGCTGGCAACGCTGAACTGCGGCTGATAGAAGAGCGAGAATTCCCGGCGGCGCAAGGCTCTGTGCAAACCGGTTTCCGTGGGGACGACTGTCCGGGTATTCATCTGTGGATCGAAGAACATCGTGCAGCCGCGGCCGAGGTCTTTGGCCCGGTACATTGCGGTATCCGCGTTGCGCATGACATCGTCGAGGGCCGAGCCATCATCGGGAAACAGAGTGATGCCGATGCTTGCGCACACGAAGTGGTCGCGGCCGCCAATGTTCACGGGCAGCTGCACTGACTCGATGATCCGCTCGGCCACGGCCCGTGCGGAGTTTGGATCCGCAACATTGCGCAATATTATCGTGAATTCGTCCCCGCCCAGCCGCGCAACCGTGTCGCCGTCCTTCACGCAGGAGCGCAACCGCTGCGCAACAATGGTCAGCAGCTGATCGCCGGCGCTGTGCCCAACGGAGTCATTGACGCGCTTGAAGTGATCGAGATCGATATACAGCAGCGCGCCACGGCTCAGTCCGGCCGTGGCATTGGCTATTTCCTGCGCCAACCGGTCACGGAACAGAATGCGGTTGGGGAGCGAGGTCAGCGGATCGTAATGCGCCTGGCGATACAACCGTTCGTCGCGCGCGCTCTTTGACAGGGCAACGGCCAGCCGTTCCGCGAACTGACTGCCGCTGCGGGCCAGATACGGATCAGGCGCGGGTACTTCGCAGTAGCCCACCGCGAGAATTGCTTCGACACGCTCGGACACGTTCACCGGCCAGACCCAGAAGAACTCGGCGCCGATGTCTTTCAGCGGTTTGAGGAAGCTGTGCCGGGTCTCTTCGCAGCGAGCGATGGTCAGCCCACGACTCTCGGTGATCAGCGTCGTGAGCATGTCATCATCGAGCTCAACGCGTGTTACGGGCAGATCGGTGTATCCGTTGGCGGAGAGGTAGACACGGCCGCGTCCGGGGGCATCGGCATCGCGCAAGGTGATGCCTACACAATGGCAGCGGGTGACAGACTGTACCCGTGCAAGAATGCCCTCCAGGACCTGCTCGAGCTCCGCGGAGCCCAGCAGCAACTTGTCGATCTCGCCCAAGGTTTCGAGGGCATGAAACTGCTCGTGCAGACTGGCCGCGGACCGGTTGAATGTCTCGATCAACTCGCGGGGCTCGTCTGTGCCTGTCGTGGGCAGGGGCTCGAAGCGCCGCGCCTGCAGCCCAGGCAGGCCGACACGTAATTCCCGCAGCGCCGCCAGGTAACGTTCCGACAAATAACGGGCACCTATCAACACGCACACCAACAAAGCCAACAGAGCCAGTGGCACGACCGCCCAGATATGCGTCGCGCGCGCCAGGAAAGGAACTTCCCGGGTGTAGGCGACCACCCCCCAGGGAATGGTGGTGATGCGGTCGAAGACGAGCGGTACATGTTTGAGGACACCGTGCCATTCAACGCCGCCATCCTGCCAGGAGAGCGTATCCACTGATCCGCCCCGCTCGCCCAGCAGGGTGATATGTTCGGCAAACATGTGACTGGTGTCGCCACCTACCGCTCGCGGGCTTTGCAGCACCTTGCCATCCGCATCGACCACGGCGATGTTGGCTCCGGGCTGATCTTTGAGGTCCTTCCACAGCCAGTCGGGCGCCATTTCGAAATAGGCGAGCTTCACTACGCCTGCGGCGGTCACGGGGCGGACCATGAAGGTTCCGGTGAGCTGGCCATCGAGCGTCACGGGCATGAGAATCGTCTGTCCGGTTTCCAAAGCAAGGGATTGGGCCGGGCTCGGACGCAGGGTGGTGCCGCCGTCAGACAGCAGGCCGTCGCGGTTCACTACGACGACGGACTTGAATGCACGCGAGTTGGCGACTTCATGTCGCAGTACGGAGCTGTCGGAGCCGATATCATTGAGTGTGAAGGACTCGACCAACGTCTCTGCAACACCGATGCGCGCCCTGATCACATCCGCGAACAGTGAGCTGATGTCGATGAGGCGACGTTCGTCGGTGCCGATTCCACTGGAATTTGCCTCCCGTGCCACTGCAAATGCAAACAGCACCATGGGCACTGCGGCACAAAGTCCCAGGACCCATGCAATGCGTTTGCCCATGCGGCTCGTGAAGGCCGTCCAACCCATTCCACCGGCTTCCTGCACAGATTTTCCTCAATGTATCCATACGTTGGCGCATCGGGTGAGCGATGCGTCAACCTAATGGAAAATTGTGCGCGGAGTAGGTAGCGCCCGAATGTGATCTATTTCACGGGCCGCACCGGCTTGATGCGTGAGAGCGCCTGTATTGCAGAATAGGTATAACGTTGCACCCCGCGGCGCCCTGACCGCGTAACGCCAACCATCGCAGCGGCAACTGTGCGTGCTGGGATACCGCGGAAGGGCTCTCGCTTGCCGGTAAGGAATGGATTCACAAGTGGCATGACTGCGATGGCTGCAAGCTCGAGTGGGCGGATTTCTCCACGCCAACCAAGAAGTACACTGGGTTGTAGGATGTCGAGCGACTGAAAGCCCAAGCCCGTCAGCGCCTGCTCCATCTCTCCCTTGGTTCGCAGATAGAAATTCTTCGCTTTCGGGTCGGCACCCGCGGATGAGACAACGACGAAGCGTTGTGCCTGTGCTGCTTTGGCTGTCCGCGCGAACGCGAGCACTGCATCGATATCGACCTGGCGGAAGGCTTGCTGGGAGCCGGCCTGGCGAATCGTGGTGCCCAGGCAGCACAGCGCGACGTGGCAGGTGAGTCCTTTCAACTGCGACTCTATCTGCTCGAACTGAATGATCCGATTTGCCAGGCGGGGATGCTCGCGGCCCAGCGGTCGTCGCGTTATCGCGAAAACGCGGCTGATGTCCGGCGAATCGAGAAGGGCATCGAGGGTGAGATTCCCGACCAAGCCGCTCGCACCTGCGAGTAGGGCTATCTTTTGTTCGGCTTCCGCCATGCCTGCGTCAGACCTCGAGTCACGGATGTTGTTTCCAGAGCATAGAAGTGCGGCGCGGGCCCCACAAGCAGTTTGGAGGTATTATCCTGATCGGCGCGCCTCGCGCCGCTACATGCCCGGGGTTCACGGTGTTCCGCGAATCCCCCGTGGAAAGTTGGCCGCAGGCCATGACAATTCGCGCCCTGGTCATTCTTGCAGTGAGCCTTACAGTGGGCTTTCCCGCTGCAGGGGCTGTGGCGGTGACCGACCCGGACCGCGTGCAGGTGTACCACGAGTTTCGGGCGGCCTTCGATGCGAAGCAGTACAAGGAGGCGCTGCCGCTAGCGCAAAAACTGGTCTCGTTAACGGAAGAACAATCAGGGGGGACTGACCGCGCGCTAATCAATCCACTATCCAATCTCGGCACGACTCAGTACCGGCTTCGTGACTTCAAGGCTGCCGAAGAGACCTTTCTACGCAGCATAAAGATCGTTGAGGACTCCGGAGGAGGCGCCGACCGTGCGCTGTTGAGGCCGCTTCACGGACTGGGAGCGACGTATTTCGCGATGGGCCAGTACGAAGATGCGAGCCTCATACTCAAGCGCGCGCTCGATTTGAGCCGCAATCTGGACGGATTATTCAACTTCGAGCAGATGTCGATTCTCGATCCGCTTATCGACAGCCTCGTGGCATTGGATCGGCATGACGACGCTGAGCGGGCGTATGACTACGCAATCAGGGTAGCTGAGGCCGCATACGGGAAGACGGACCCTCACGTCCTGAGGCCCTTCAATCGCGCAGCGCATTGGCATGAGCGAATGGGTCGCTATGCGACGGCCCGGATCCTCTACGCACGCGCGCTTCAGATTGCGGAGCAGGCGGGAGGCAGTGAATCGCTGCGCACTGTGGAGCCTCTGGAAGGCATCGCGCGGACTTATCGGTTGGAGTTCGTGAACGGCGGCGATTCCAGTGGAATTCCGGCGAACATCGCTGATCCTTTTGCGCCCGCGCCCGAATTGGATCTCGCGGGCGCGAACGCGCAGCGGCTCAATCCCGATGGCGAGCGTGCGATTCTTCTGGCGTTGCGGGCCATCGATAAGGCGCAGCCAGTCGATCACATGCGCCGCGGCGTCGCACTGGTCGAGCTCGGTGACTGGTACGTATGTGGCGATGTGCTGCCGAGGGGTCTGCAGGCTTATCGGGAAGCGTGGAAAGAGTTCGCGCTGGGGGGATCGATCGCAGCTCTCGCCGCACCGCGGCAACTATCCTACCGGCCGCCGTTGGCGGCCGTTGCGCGCGCAAAGGGGGACCACGACAACATGGATGAGCACTTCGTCGAGGTCAGCTTCACCGTGACCAGAGACGGACGTACCACTGATATCACCACTTCGGAAACCGATGCGACGGAGTCGCAACAGAAGGCGGTCTTGTCAGCCATTCGAAAGGCTCGTTACGCGCCGCGGCTGGAGAATGGGGAACCAGTGGACACGGAGGGCGTGAAGTATCGCGAGCGGGTGCTGTCGAAGAGGCCGCGGGCTGGGTGAGGCGGCGCGGCGCACGACGGCGAGGTCGCTGGTCGTTGCGCACGAGAAAGGGATGCGGCTAGTGGGGTCGGTGGGCGAACGTGCCAGCGGTGGGCGGCCCCATGGCGGTGCGAGGGCAGGATCAGCCCGAGTGGCGCTCACTTTTGGGTGGGGCTGCCGGCTCGACAGCGGGGGTCGGCTGCGCCGCTGCGGGGGCGGGTTGTGGCACCGGTGTGTCCTGGAGATCGTCTACGGGCTCATCGATGGGAACCGCTTCGATCTGGGCCGCTTCCGCGGATGTCGAGGGTTTGTCCGCGACGACCGGCTCGTTCCGAGCGAGCTGCTGTCCCGAGGGTTGCTCAGGAAACTGCACGAGGAATTTCGCGGCTGCGTCGCGCATTGCACCGACGGTAGCCTGCGCGAGCGGCTTGCCGCCTGACATGCCGACAGCGAGGGAGTTGCCGTATCCGGTGAGCGTGTAGCTGTCTACTTTCTCCCCTTGCGGGGTGTACAGATTGATTCGGTAGCGAATGGTCACGGCGTAGTAGCGCCCCTTGGTCTCGCGCGCTGTCACAAATGAATACTGATCCACCCGCGTCTCGAAGAGTGCCTTGAGGTCCTTGCTTGCCCGTGCCGCCTCGAGGTCCTTGAACTCCTCCACGTGCTGGAACAGGTCCTTGAACACTTCCTGCATGAGGCGGACTTCGCCCGGACCGAGATCGACCTTCCAGTCAACTCCGAAGCGGGTCTGCCTATCAACGTATTTGCGGGTATCGGGGGGAATGATCAGGCCGACATCGGCCGGGATCTTCACGATGAGTGGCTTTGGGAGAATGGCTTCAGGTTTGATGCTGACATCGCCGCAGGCGCACAGGAGGATTGTCAGGAACGCGGTGCTGACGGCCTTCACTGTCTGAGTCCGACAAAGGTGCCGTTGTTCTGTTCGGTGACCAGGCGCATCAGCTTGGAGAAACGAATATTCGTAAAGGGCGGCATTCCGGGCCCTTCCGGAAACCCGATCGCATGAATGCGTACCACGCGCCGGCCATTCGCATCGGGTTTGTTGAGATGGCCGATTGAGTCGAGGGCTGACTGGATGGAGTCGCCCGTGAACTCATCGCCGAGGACGAATATGCTCACGCGCTTATCCAGCGCCCAGTAGGTGCGGATCGCCTCTTCCATGCCGGGAACGGGGTTGGATTGGCTGAACGCACGCCAGTTTTTGGCCGCTGCACGGATCTTCGCACGCTGCGCCGGGCTGTCCTCCAACCAGGCGCCCTTGGTGCCCGCGAACATGTACGTTCCCTGGTCGTTCATCACCTGCAGGCCTTTGACGTGCGGATACATCCCGAGGATCTCGTTGACGATCGCCAGGTTCACATCCCAGTGACCGTGGGTCATGCTGTCCGACGTGTCGATCACGAAAATGATGTATTCACTGTCGATCGGAATGCCGCCGATGGCCTCGGTGGCGGGCCGATTCGCGCGGTCCTTGAGAACCCGGAGCATCTCGGCTGTCAGTTTCTGCCTGGCGGAAACCAACTCAGCCTCGACCGTGTTGGTGACGGCGGCTTCCTGCTTGCTCGCGCTGTACTGCCCCTGCAGACTGCTCAGGTCCCCGGAGAGATGCTGCAGCTTCTGGCGCTCGCGCTGCAGAGTTTCCACACGGCCTTGCAGCTGACGTTCGAGATCGTCGGAGTCGCCACGAATGACCTGCAGTTGCTGTTGAAGGTGCCTGAGCTGGGCCTGCAGGTTGATTCGGCTCTCCTCGATTTTGGCAGGGCGGGCGTATTCGGTGAGTACCAGCAGGAGAATGATTGCGCCGAAACCGCAGCAGATGCAGTCGAGGAACGACAGGCTGAACACTTCGACGCTGCGGCGGCGGCGCGGCACTAGGGCCAGTCCTTCGAGGGCATGAGGAGTGTGCCGTTGGTCAGCCGGGCCAGATTCCAGAACCGATGCGCGGCCTCCAGATCGCCATGCATGGGTAACAGTATGGAGTCGACCGGTACACCATCGGGCAGCTGTCCGACGGCGTCATCGAAGAGCCGCATGCGGGCGCCCGAGTCCACGTATTTGCGCGGACCCGCCGTTTTACCCTGGGTGGGCAGACCGTCGGTGATCAGAATGATCTGGTCCGGCAGCGGCACAAGAGTCTTTGTCGCTGCGAAGGCGTTGTACAGGCTCGTACCGTCCGCCGGCACCATCGCATGTAGGTTCGCAAGCCCGCGTGCAAGTTGAGGTGCATCACCGGCGCCAATCCACTTTCCGGCAAGGTCTGGCAATAACGATTGAGCCTTCGTAGTGAACGTGTAGATCTGGTATTCGCTGTTTGGCGGTAGCTGGGTGGTAAGCCAACTGACGGTATCGATGGCGTGGCGCCATTTCGCAGCCGCGCGCTTCTGTTCGTCATCCGAATTGCGCAAGCGCAGTATCGTCACCAGGTCCTCGTGCAGCATGCTGGCCGAAGAATCCAGCAGAATGAGGATTCTTTTGCCGCGCATCTTGATACCGGTGATGTAGCGCCGGTCACCGCCCGTATCCCTGAAGCTGCTGACTTGCTGCCCCGGAGGTGTTTTGTCCAGGCTACCTGCTTCGAGCCGGCGTTTGCCGTCTTCGAGCGAGCGGACATCCGCTTTCAGTTTTTCGATGTGCTCGCGCCTGGCGAGGCTGCTCGAGCCATATGTAGAAAGTTGCTCGCGCCGCTCTTGCAGCGTTGCCGCGATGCTCTTGATACGCGCCTGGTCGCTGGCCGTTTCACTCTTCGCTGTCTCCAGTTGATTTCGCAGGACGACGAGGTTGCGCGATCCAGTCAGCACCTGTTCCTCAACTTGATTGACCTCCGCTTTCAATTCATCGGTGCTGTGCAGACTCTGCACCCCGGCCCGGGCGCTCACGATGGTGTAGAAGAGGATGACGGCCCCAAATCCGCAACAGATGCAATCGAGGAAGGAGAGCGTGAATACTTCGACGGTGCGGCGGCGTGCAGCCATGGGTGAACGTCAGGGCTGTGGGGTGGTTTCGGTTGCGGCGGCCACCTCGCCGACGGCGATGAGCGCGAGCTCCACTCCTGGTTCACCGAGACGCACACGATCGCCAGCGTGCACACGGACTCGCTCCTGCACGCGCTCGCCATTAACAAACGTACCAAACGTGCTGTGATCGAGCAGTATCAGCTCATCGCCATCATGCACGAATGTGCAGTGCCTCCGGGAGACTCCGGCCAGACCTTCCGGAAGTGTGATGTAGCGGGAGGACACTGGAACGGCGGCCGGACCGGGAGACCCAGCCATTGCAGCTGCCGCCTCGGACTCGGGAGCGCGACCAACAACAAGTGCGTCGGCGCTTAGCGAGTAGGCACGCCCGTCCAGCAGCGCGTGCGATGGCGCTGGGCCGCCGGAGCGGCGTTGGCCCAATGACTGGCGCGCTATGCCCTCCGCCAGGACCGCTTGCGTTTGCAGAGGCAATTTCCGCAGCAATCGCACAGAGTCCTCGCTGGTCGTGCTGTTGGGCAGGTCGAGTAATGACGTCGCCGCTGCCGCAAACCCGTCGGGGACGCTTATCAACTCGCAACTGACAAATTGCTCTAACTGCTCCCGCATGCCCGGAAGGTCCGCCACAGCGTAGGGAACGACAATGGCGAGCGGCGCGCCAGCGGGGCGGAGTTGATGCAGCAGGCCGACGATGCAGCGATAGATTGTCTCGGCCGCTTGTGCGAACTGATCGCGGGTCAGCGCAACTTCAAATCGCTCCTTCCCCTTGGTGACGAATGCGGTCGTAATGCCGGTGGTCGCAAGTTCGTGCATCAGAGACGGTATCGCATCGAAAAGCTGTTGCTCGGTTGCGGCATCATGCAGGGGATCGAAGCGCGTGCGCTTCACCATCGTTGTACCGATGAGGTCGAGCCATGCTTGGTGCAACTCGATGAAACCGCCGCGTTCCGTCAATACCGAGCGTCGGCGGCGGGCTTGGGAACCTTCGCAATCCACCGCGGTTGCGCCTGCGTGATGGAGCCCCAGTTCCAGGACGATCGTGTTGCGTTCGGGTGCCAAGGCGGCGGTGGTGACCGCCGCGGAGTCTATAAATCCTTCGACGCTCAACTGCAGACCGCGTGCGATTCCCAGCAATGCCTGCAAGCCGTTCGTCTGCGCCAGGGCGGGGGTGGCAACCCAGATGCGCTCGTCTTCGCGAAGGGGCTGTTCGGCAAGGCGGGCTTGCAACTCCGCTGTCACCAACATTTCGGCGCGGGCTGGTGAGCCGCGCTGTGCCAGAACTGTGCCGAGGTGTCGAGAGGAGGTCGCCATGGGTTGCGAGCGGAGTTGGTGCCAGGCATTGGCTCCTGCGGGAGAACCAGTGGCTCCGCTTCCGTTGACTACGGTGCTTGGGGCGCTTGTCAGCACCTGACCGCCTCTGGCCAGCGAGACTGCGCGATCGTTGAGCTCCAGAGCAAAAATGGTCATGGATGCGGAGCCTAAATGTCAGTAGGAAAGCTGACGTTTTTGTCTGCCGACTGCGATGGGTCGGGCGCTGTGGTTGGGTCATCGGGGATGGTTGCAGATTCCTCTGGGACGGATGGGGGCGGATGTCCGGGGGGTTCGCCTGGGGCTACCGAGGCTGCGCTCGGGGGCGCCGAGTCGATATGACTCGCTTGCCCGGCGGCGCGCAGAGTGACCAATGCTGCGCCTGACAAGACCACACCGCTCAGGGCTATCACCCAGATTGATCGCTTATTCGGCATAACGCACCACTCGAAAACCCAGGGTTGTACTGGCGACGTCAGCACCGTCGCGCCAGGCCAGTCGCAGATCTGTTGCAGCGGCGGACTTCCAATTGGCGCCCCGTATTACATGGCGGGTACCGTCGTCTGGACCCAATGGGTCGGTAACCGGCGCGGAGTCCACAAATGATAGGTAGTAATCGTCGATCCACTCGGAGACGTTTCCAGACATGTCATGCAGTCCGAGGGGCGTTGGCTTGAACTTGCCTACGGGAGCGACGCGTGGATACTCGTCCCGGTAGCCCGGCAGTGAGGCCGGTAACGAGTTATTAGCTTCCGCACCGGCCAGGTTCCCTACTTCGCCGGTCACTGGAAGGGCATCGCCCCAGGCGAAACGCCGGAACTGGCCGGGCGCGGCATAGCGCGCGGCGTACTCCCATTCGGCTTCCGTTGGCAGCCGGTAGCCGATGGTGACGGGCCGTTTGAGGACATACGTATCCTTGTTCTTTGCGTACGCAGCCGGAAGATTGTCGCGCTCTGAGAGCCAATTGCTGTACTCAGCCGCCTCGTTCCAACTGACTTGAGTAACAGGTTGATCGTCGAGATCGATCGAGTGCCGGTCGATGAAGCCCGAAGTGTGGTCCGGTTGGAACCGGCGGAACTGTTCGTTGGTTACCTCGGTGACACCGAAGTAGAAGGGGCGCTTGAGCGTGACACGACGCAGTCCTTCGTTAGGCCGACGCCCCTGCTCGCGACGCTCGCTTCCCATCGAGAACGTGCCTCCGGGTACCAGTCGCAACAGGTAACCAGTCTGCGTGTAGATAGTCGATGCGGTCTGCGCGAGTGCGATCGACCGATCTTCGGACACCAGCCGATATTGGAGCGTGCGATCAAGTCCCTTGGCCGGTGTCACTGTGCCGGTGTAGGGTATCCAGCCTTCCTTGCGCACCTCGATGCGATGCTCGATTGCGGATAGCTCCAGCGACTGTGGCGTGCGGCCCCGGTCCACCCCATCGATAAACAGCTGCGCGCTATCCGGGTCGCCCTGTATGGTCACGCGCGCCCCAACGGCCTCGAGCTTTGCATCCAGCCTGATCGCCTTACCTGAGGCCGCGAATACCGAGCGGCTCCACGTCGCGTAGCCCGGCGAGTTGATAACCAGCTCGTGTTGAATTCCGGCAGGAAGGTCAATTTCGATTGGCGTTTTCCCCCGATGGACGCCGCCGATAGTTACTTCGGCACCGGATGGAACAGAGCCGAGGCCGAGATGGGCGTCCGGCTCGCCCAGTCTGATGGGACCAATATTCAGGGCCGTGCCCGCCTGCAGAACGATGCTGCTTTCCCAAGTTTTCAGGTTGGGCGCCGAAATGCGAACCCGCCTGACTCCGGAGGGCACGTCTACGACGAGAGGTGTCGCACCACTGTCAACTCCGTCCACGGCGACATGCGCGCCCGCTGGAATCGCGGAGATCTGCAGGGTACCCCATGAAGGCTGCAAGACTGCTTTGAGATTCTGACGAACACCCGCCCCCTCGATTACCACCGACGCAATGTAGTCAACATAGCGCGGAGCACGAAGTGTGATGGTGTGACTGCCAGGGGACATTGTGATTGCGCCTGGCACGCGACCGGACTCGACGCCATCGATGCTAACCGTCGCTGGGACATCAGCAGTGTCGATGCGCAGTGTCCCGGGTAGCTTTGTCAATCTCAGGCGTGCAGTCACAGGCGCGCCATTACTCACCGCGATTGTTACCTGCGCGGGCACGTAGCCATCATGTTCAGCACGGATACGGTGCTTTCCCGGGAGCACCAACAGATGACCGCCGGCGTGTAGCGACAGCAGTGTGCCGGGCACCTGTACCTGCGCGTCTGCCGGTTGGACGTCCAATGCGACGGAGTTGAGTTGCGTGATTACTCCGATTATGGCCAAAGCGGCGGCCGCTGCAATGGCGGCACGTAGCCAGAACCGGCGGCTTGGTGGCAACCGAAGTAGTTTAACTCTGGCGGCTGCGGCGCCTACCGCGTGCACCCATGTTGCTTTCTCTTCACCAATCTCTGGTTCATCTGCTGAGATGGGACGCGGCGCTTGAATCAGCAACTCTTCGTCGCCGTCTCCATGAGACAGCGACGAGACAGCGCCGGCGGGCGAGATCGTGGCATTACCTGCGAGGTGGCAGACCTCGAGCCGAAGCAGAGTGCGCGATACCTCAGTGACGCTGATCTGTGCGTCACCCACTGCAAAAACATCGTGCCGGCGTAGATCGCGCGGTCCCGCTAAGATGCGGCCGTTGAAGCGCACTTTTGCTTCGCTGAGTGGGTGTGCGATCCACACACCCTTGCGTCTGTGGATCTGCACAGTAGGCCCGGCAGGTGCACCGGGGACCACAATATTGGCGCCTTCCCCCCCGATTGTGGGGGTTTCGCCGAATATGCGGTCACCAATAGGCTCGCGAACCCGTACCTGCGCGTACGTGTTCGCACTCGTCAGAGCCGCATCGGTCATGCTCTTGCCTGCGGACGGAATGTCCTCGAGCTCATGCCTTTTTCAGGTCAAATTGGATCCGAGCAGGTGACTCTGATTGTCTGGGTGTCCTGGCCGGGTGCCACTGTGATCTCCCGCCTGACATCACGAAACCCGTATCGGGTTCCGAGGACCGTGTACTTCCCCGGTCGCAGCTCAATATCGCGTCGGGCGAATGAGCCAAAGGACCCGATGCTCGAGATGACGACCTGAGTGGAGTTATCCGATAGCAGTGACAGCCTGACGGGTTTGTCAAAACCGGGCAGAAGTATTTCCAGCCGGGCGATCTGCGAGCGGATCACCGGTCCTTGCGGACTCTGGGCCCTTGCCGTTTCTAGAAGGGCACGTGCATCCTCCCTGACGCCGGGCGTAGAGAGTCTGTCGGGACGGTCCAGTAGCTGCTGCAATCGTCCTGAAAGGTCCGCGCGGGAGGTTGTACGCGCCTTACCCTCTTGTGCGAAGGCTAGCGACGGATCGGCCGCTAGAGCGTCTTCGTAAACCCGTCTGGCGTCGTCCCAACGCTCCTGCTCTTCCAATCCAGCAGCGCGCTCGCGCATTGAGGCGTAACCGCGTGCTGCCAGAGCCGCACTCACACGCCTAAGACCCTCGGATGCCTCGGCACCATTTGGCTTCAGGGCCCGCGCGTTGACGAAGGCATCGCGGGCTGCATCCAGCCGGCCCGCGCCTAATGCAGCGAACCCCGAACCAACTGCCTTCGCATAGTTGTCGTCCCCGAAAGCTGAATTGGCACGCGCCTGACCTGCTTTCGCCGTGGCGTTGCCGGGATCCAGCGAGAGCGCCTGACTGTAGGCTTGCGCTGCTCGGGCGTAGTCGTGTGCGGCCTCCGCGTTTTGCGCGTCAGCAAGGAGCGGGAGCAGAGCGTTCAAGTTTTGTGTTCGGTGCAAACCATCCGACGCGCGTCGGTCGGTTGGGTTGATGCGTCGGGCGAGGTCGAACGCCTGGCCGGCAACTTCCTGTTGGCCCGCGCCCAACGCTTTCTCACCTGCAGCAACTTCCGCCGAGAACACCTGGGGTGCCTTGCTATCAACGGTATCCAACAACTTCATCGCTGCGGTCAGACGTTCTTGTGCAACGCGAGGGTTGCCGGCGTCGTGCGCACCTACTGATTCTGCAGCGCGAATTTTCGCGGTCGCGAATTCGCGGCCGCCCCAAGCACCCGCGCCACGGGTTTCGAGTGCCGCAATTCTGGTATCGAAGGTTTGCCGCAGCTCGCGCAGGCGTTGCTCATCGGCGGCGGGGCCGGTGGGCGGGCTGGTGCGCGCGTTGGGTGAGGCTGTGGCAGGAAAGGCCGTGCCAGATGAGGTCGTCCCAGACGAGGCCGTTGCAGACGAGGCTGTCGCAGCTGGCGCAGCGATTCCGGGGGTGGCTGCGGTGCCGGCTTCGTATGGAGCCGCTGCCGTCCCCGCAGATGCGGTACCGGCTCCGTATGGGGTCGGTACGGTGGCGGATGGCGCGGACGCTGATGGCTGGATTGCGGCCGGCGCAGATGGCGGGGTCGCGGACTGTTGTACCGTCGTCCCTTCCGGTGAGGAGCCCGATGCGGCGCCGGCGGGCGCGCCTGACGGGGTTGGCGAGTTAGGTGTTAGCGCTGCCTTCAGTGGTGCCACGACTGCGGCGACCTCTGGCGGTAGTGTTTGCATATCGAAGCGCGGCAGCCAGAAGTACACGGCAGCGGCTCCGCCCGCGAGCAGGCCAAGAACTACCCAGGGCCACCGACGCGGACGGATGGGTTCGAGGCGCGCTATCTTCGGTAATCCGTCGAGCGCAATTTCCCGCCATGTGGCGTGCATCGGTCCCGCATGGATCGATGTTGGACTCCCGCGGGGCCCGAACGGTACGGTCGCGGGATACGGGCCGGCGGCTGGTTGGATCCCCGCCGCAGGGGTGTATTGAGCGTGCGGTGGGTACGCCGCCGAGGAAGCTGGTGTTGCTGCGAAAGGTCCGTGCCCCGGGGTGGACTGCGTGTAAGGGGCATACGCACCAGAAGCCGCTTCCAACCGGGCCCGTTCCGCGGCAGCGGCGTAGCCACCCGGCCCCTGCTGTGCGGAAGCGGCAGATCCAGGCGCTGGGGGCGGCGGCGGCGCGTCCCGCCACGTCGGTTGAGCGGGAGCGGCGTGACCGGAGGGAGGCGAATTCGAGGACGGTGGAAGCGCGACTGTCACGTCCCCCCACGTGGGTTGCGCGGGAGCGGGGTGCCGCCCTAACGGTGGCGCATTCGAGGTCGCCGGTAGCACGGCCGTCACGTCCCCCGACGTGGGTTTCGCGGGAGTGGCGTGCCGCCCTAACGGTGGCGCATTCGAGGTCGCCGGTAGCACGGCCGTCACGTCCCCCGACGTGGGTTTCGCGGGAGCCTCGTGCCCCAACGGTGGCACATTCGAGAGCGGTGGTAGCACGACCGTCTCATCCCCCCACGTGGGTTGCGCGGGAGCGGCGCGCCCTGACGGTGGCGCATTCGAGGGAGCTGGCTGCAACGAGAGCCGGTGCGGTGTTGACTCAGGCGCCCAATGCGTGGTCGTTGGCTGGCCAGGTGTAGAGTGCCATGGCGTAGGTTGTGCGGCCGTACGTGATGTTGCAGATGCAGATGGCGACGTTCCTGGCTTAAGGGACTGCAGTGGAAGTGTCAGCCCCGGATCTGGCGCAGACGTTGGCGCAGTGGACGCTGCGCGAGATGGACCTGCGTTTGCAGGCGACGCCGGACTCGAGGTTCGTTCGCGCGGCCACATCGACCTGGCCGGCGCCGGTGGTACTGAGTTGGGTGTCGGTGCTGGGGTCGTCGTATCCGCTGCCGGCGGCCCCGCGTACGGGGGCTGCGCGCTTGCTGACGACTGGTTTGCCGAGGTCGGTTGGGAGGTCGGTTGGTTTGTCGCAGTTTGCGACGGTGACTTCGATGCCGCCCGTGCGGCTGCCACAATCGCGGCGGCCTCGGCGGGTGTCAGTGGTGTTGAAGGTGTGGCTTTCGGATGTGCCGAGGACTCCGCAGCCGCTCGCTCGAGCGCCGCGTCGATGCGAGCCAACGCCTCGGCGCCGGATCGCAGGGGTGAGCGAGTACCGCTTTCGGCCTGGTGCAGGCCGCTCGCTCCTGGGCTGCTTGCAGCCCCGCTGTTGGGTGGCGTGGCGCCATTGGCTGGTGCGCCACTGATGGAGGCCGAGGGGTCTCTGCCTTCCGAGGCACTGGTGGCCGCGCCACCGCTCGCTCCCGAACTGCCCTTGGTTAACGCGCCGCCGCTGCCTGCCCGGGCACCGCTCGCCGGCGGGCGATCGACGGCTGGCAGGCCATCCCCGGAGGTCGAGCCGGCATTGATCGCCGGGCTGGCCCTCCTTCCAACGCCGTCGCGGGCTGCCGGGGCACCGCTCGCTGGCGGGTGACTGCCCGCTAGCAGTCCATCGCTGTCGGTCGAGCCAGCATTGGTCGCCGGGCTGGCCCTCGTGGCAGGGCCGTCGCTGGCCACTCGGCCGGCACGCGCGGTCGAGTCATTATCTGACAGCGACCCCGAATCTCCCTTCCGTCTTCCGCGTCTGTCGTGACTGGCTCGCCTGTCCTCTGACTCAGCCGTCCACACAAACTGTTTCGCCGCTGCTTCAGACGTGTTGGTTGCTTCAGCAGCTCCCGGCTGCGGTATCGCGCGCGATGAGTTCGCCTGCAACGCTGTGGCCGATATTGACGTTGTTGGCGTCGATGACGTGACGTTCTCGAAGTCGAATGTCAATGTGTCGTTGAGCGCGGCGTCTAATTCGTCTATGACTTCGCGCATCGTGCGCGGGCGCCGCTTGGGGTCCTTGGCCAACAGGTGCATCACGAGAGCTCCTAACAGCGGCGGGATCTGCCGTGTCGGAACGAGAGTTGGCACACGTTCTTCGATAGCACGCTTCTTATCGAAATGGGGGTAGTACGGCGGATAGCCAGATAACAACTCGTACGCCAAAGCACCCAGGCCATATACATCGTCGGCGGGTGTCGGTGGTTCGCCGCGCAACTGCGCCGGGCTCGCGGTAAACGGCGAGAAGCCATGCCTGTTGGTATCCCGGGTTGCCGGGGGCGCCGCTCCGGACCCCTCGGCTTTGGCATCTGCTGGCGTCATGGCCGTATCGGCAACCCCGAAATCTGCCAGGCGCGCGCGACCTCGTGCATCGAACAGGACGTTCCCTGGCTTCAAGTCCCGATGCACGACTCCACGCTCATGTGCGTGCTCGAGCGCCTGGGCAATCTCCAAGAGGACCGGAATGATTTCGAGGAAGCCCGCGCCGCGGAGTCGCCGAAGGTCGCCGCCGGACGCGAGCTCCATGGGCAGGATCATTACGTCGCCAGAGCGTTCTGGCGGAAACACCTTGAGAATGGACGGATGATCGAGCCGGCTCGCGATTGCGTACTCGTGCTGGAGCGCGTTCCATGCCTGAGCCTGATTCGCACTAGGATTGAGTACCTTGAGGGCGATGTCGATCCCACGCGTACCATCGTGCGCGCGCCACACCTCGCCCTGCCCGCCCGCGCCTAGCTTATCCAGCAGCGTGTAGCGCGCATCGAGCTTCCTACCCTTGATGGTTTCAACGACCTCAGTCATATCTTTAAGTCGGCTCCGCGGCCCAATTCGTTCAATGCGCCGGATCCGGCGCGACCGGCGCGACCGGCGGGACCTGCGGCAGGGGCGTACCGATCGAAAAGGCGTCCGCTGGCGCAGGAGTCCCTGCAACCCCATTCTCTTCTAGATACATTTCGTGCAGCAGCTTGCGCCATTCGCGGTATTGCTCCTCGGCCGTTCCGGTCAATTTCAGCGTGCGCCCCTCCACATCGACAACTTGAGGGGCCACTTCGTTCTGAAATGACTCCGAGAGTTCCTTCAGTGCCTGCGCATGCGTCTTGGCATCGGAATACTTTTTCAATCCCGACAAAATCGAGGCGGCGCCGCCAATCGCACCTGCGGTACGCACGGCACCCTCGACTCGCCTGCAGTTGTAATCGGAGGCACCGCACTGCTGCGGGACAAAGACGCTCGCCAGGATTGCAGCTGCACCAAGATAGGTCCTCGTGCGGGCCTTGTTGAGCGTGCGTTGTTCCTTCTCGATTTCCTCGAAGCTGGCGCGCCGCCACTGCCCGTACGACTCGCTCATCTGGTCGGCAAAGTTTGCATAGTACCCATTCACGGTATCCACAACACCCGCGTCCCGTTCGCGGATGCGATCGATTCGCGCGCTGATTGGATCATCGGCCGCAGGCAAGCGGGCGACTTTCCGCAAACCCTTCTGGTCATGGTCGAGATAGCCCTCCATCACTTGTGGCGCTAAATCCGAGGCAAATTCGAGCTGCGTGACGCGACGAATGTCGCGGCGACTCTGAATAACGAGCATGTCACGCGCAGCTAGCATGTCGTTCGCCACCTCCGAGTAAACGTTCTGGAACGGATCACGTGCCCTTAGGGCCGCGTCTGTCTTATAGGAGCCCGTGTCTGCTGAGCTCTCGTAACGCTTGTTATTGATCCACAGGCGGCCTGTGGAGTCCTTAACCGTAACCTGTAGAGCAAGCTTCGCTCCTGTGGATTCCGTAATTCTGCCCGATACCAGGACATCAACGAACTGCACGCTCTCAGGGACTACACGAACTGCACCCCATTGACCAGATGCTTCCAACGTTCCGCGCAATGTCGTTGCGACATAACGTGACTCGGCACGCCGGATGTCGGGGTAAATGCGCTTTTTGTTCAGCGCTTGTTCATTTTTCGCAATCTCAGGCGGTATGCCCGGATCGAACTCATGCACCGCCACATCCAGCAGCTCGTCTGCGGTTATTTCGTGGTCGGCTTGTGTTGCATTAATCTTGGGCAGTGGCTTCGTTTCGTGCACGACACAACCCGTCGTCAATGCGGCCAACGCCGCACAGCACAGGGCTACTCGAAGCGTTCTTCCCATGTCGGTCACCTGACTCTCCAGTGACTCTCACTGTCCTTGCGCGTTCCTTTTGTATTCGACATATTCTTTCCATAGCTTGTCCCTCAGCTCTGGATCCGTTTCCTGCTCGGCTGCCTTACGCAGACGGCGCGCAATCACATCGTCGTCATTGCCGTCGGGAATCTCGCTCGCCACGGCCCCGTTACCGCTGCTGCTTACGGGTCCACCCGCGGTTCGGTCGGACTTCAGGTCACCGCTGCGCGGTGACCGGGAGTCCGTTGCGCCGCGATGTGAGCCGACGGGCTCGTGGGGACGATCGGTGGTCCTCTCGTCGCCCGCTCCGACGTTCTCGTCGGAAGAGACTGTCGTGCTGCCATCCGGAGCCACCGTCGTAACCGTGGCTTGGCGGGAATCCCGCTCCAGCGCGATCTTTTGCTGCTCCTTACGCAGCTGGGCGTCGAAAGAGCCAAGCGAGTCGTCGAGGCGCTTATCCAGAGCCGCGCGCCGCTCATCGGAGGTTTGCGCGCGATTTCGTGGGAGGGCTGACCCGCCCGGTGAGTCGGGGGAGGCACCCCCGTCCGCACCGGAGCCAGCGGAGGCGGCACCAGAGGAGGCACTGCCACCAGCGGAGCCTATGGCGTCCCCGGGTGCGCCGGTCCCAGCAGGTGCCAACGCGGCGCCAGCGGGTGTCCCGGGCGCGGCGGACGCGCTAGGGACAGCGGAGGCATCAGTCCCAGCAGACGAGCCCTCAGCTCCGGCTGAAGTACCCGCACCCGCTGGCTTTGACGGCGGGTTCTGGGACGGAGCAGCGCTGGCAGCGGGTTCCGGCTGTGGGGGCTTAGATGCGCATCCGCTCCCAGCGGCCGCAAATCCCCCAATGGCGAGTAGCGCTGCTACGGTCAGGAATGGGCAGAGTGGGCGGCGCATTGAAGAAACTCATTTCCTGGCGGACTTGATCTGCGCGACGGCGGGGTGGCTGGGCTCGAGGTCGTCACTACCCGTAAAAAAAGTACGAAGTTGGCTTGCCATGCGGTCGCAGGCCGTCCCTTGTACGCGCGCTATGAATGGCAACGGCACGAGGGCACCGATAATAGCCGAGGTTCCCGTCACATCTGTGCCGACGCTACCGGCCGCTTTGCCTTCTTTGAGGTCCCAGATCGTGGCCTCGTAGTTGGACTCTTTCTCCCACCATCCGAAGCCGATACAACCGGCTGCGCCGGGAGCGGCTCCACATGCGAGGCTGCCACCCCCGTCGGTCTTTTGCGTGCCGCCGTCCAACCACACGACGTAGCGAACCCCTGAGGCGGCCACTCGCTCCGCAACGCCAGGGCGGGTCATTAGGGCGGCGACTGCCTCGGGCCTGGACGGAGCGGTTCCCGGCTCAAACCAGGGGAACATTGCATCGGTGAACTGCTCGTCAGTGCGCGTGGCTATCGCGGCGGCACCGTGACCGGCCAATCCACCAGCAACGCAATCAATGAATTGGTCTTCGGCGCTCGCACCCTCTATTTGGGGCTTTGCGAGTATCACCACTGCCTCGTCCTTTTGGATCTTGGTGTGCAACTCTCGAGATTCTTCCACGCGCGATTGCATGCACCCGGAGGCGAGCACGAGGAGCGCGAAGGCGGAGGCACACTCAGACCCTGTTTTGAGGCCGTACATGGCTGTTCCCCGTTCGGGAATAGTGGGCAAGCTGTCCTGCTCCCCAGCCTGCTGCCCTGGCGAGTATGCCACCGCTGCAGCGATTTTTGCGTACTAGGGTTCCGCCCGCTTCTGCAGGACTTCACCTCCGCCTAGGAGCGTGTCGGACTGACGGCGCATAAACGCATCGGGTCGCAGGCGGCAAAAGTCGCGCCTTTTGCCGGCGGTAACGAAGCCGATGTCCGAAAAATGGCCGCAGGACATTTTTCCAATGGACTAGAGGGCGCGGTTGACCCGGTCCATGCGGCGCAGGTCGGCGCCGACGCCATCAGCGGTGGAACGTGTCGCGCGCACAGGTTTGATCGCGAAGATCAAAGCAACGACGATCGTGACCAGGCCGAAACCAACACTGCAGACCACCGAGACTCCTAGGACCTACAGAACGCCACCGAGGGATGGTCCCAGGATGCCGGCGATCTCGAGCAGCACGGAATTGAATGCCACCGCTCCAATAAGCCCTGGTCACGACCTGTGCTCGCTTCCCATGGGCCGCAGTCTTCGTCATCATTCGCCCCGTCGCCCGGGGGCCTCAAAATGGTCATAGTCTTGAGCAATTGGCGTGCCTTTGTAGCGGGCGTGTCAGCAGTTGTCATCGTTTGTCTCACCGTGGGCTTTGGCGGCTGCACGGTCATCGAGCCGCCGCCCGACTTCTCCCACCACCCGAGTGCCGCCGATGTGACTTTTGACCAAATATCCAATCGGTATCTCGGGGAGATGCTGCCGTTGGCGCCGGTGCAGGCCACAGCGCTGGGCGAGCATCGCTACGACGCAAATCTCGATGATGTTGGCGCCGAAGGGCGGGCCCGGCGAACGGGGCTGGCGCGCCAACTGTCGGCCCAACTGGAAACGCTCGACGTTGCACAGCTGAACCGTGCGCACCAGGTCGATTTCCACCTGCTAAAGAGTGAGCTCGAATACGAGATCTGGAGGGACGAGCAACTGCAGGAATGGCGTTGGAATCCGCTGCTCTACACGGAGCTGGCCGGCAGCAGCGTGTACTTGTTGATGGCGCGCGACTTCGCGCCCCTGCCAACCCGTCTGCATTCGGTGGCCGCGCGCTTGTCCGAGCTGCCGCGCTTGTTGGTGCAGGTCCGCGAATCGCTGGACCCGGCACGGGTTCCGCGGATCCATGCGGAAACCGCCGTGAAACAGAACCCAGGTGTCCTGTCATTGATTGACGAACTGGTGATGCCCCAGCTCGGAACGCTTCCGGAGGAGCAGCAGACGGAACTGAAGGCAACCATCGCGCGTGCCCGCACGGCAGTTGCGCAGCATCAGATCTGGCTGGAGAAGAAATTGCTTCCGGCCGCCAACGGCGATTTCCGGCTGGGGGCGACGCTCTACGATGCGAAGTTGCGCTTCGCTCTGGATTCGCCGCTCTCGCGGCAGGAAATCCGCTCGCGCGCCGAGTCAGAGCTCAAACGGGTACGCGCCGAAATGTATGACATCGCGCGAGGCGTGCTGGCCGGAAGATCCGACGCTCCTGCTTTGCCCGTCATGCCAAATGCGGACGAGCAGCAGGCGGGCATCGTCGCGGCCCTGGAGCTGGCCTACGAGCAGCGGCCGGCGCGGGCCAAGGTGTTTGACACAGCGCAGCATACATTCGAGGCGACCCAGCGTTTCGTCCGCGCCCACGATCTCGTCACGGTGTATGACGATCCGATCGAGATCATTCCGATGCCGGAATTCCAGCGGGGTGTTGCCCTGGCGTACTGCGACTCGCCCGGCCCGCTGGACAAGGGCCAGAAGACCTTCTACGCGGTCTCGCCCATCCCGCCAGACTGGTCGGAGAGCCAGGTGACCTCGTTCCTGCGCGAATACAACACGCGCTCGATCTACAATCTCACCATCCACGAGGCCATGCCGGGCCACTATCTGCAACTCATGCATGCCAACCGGTATGACTCGCCATTGCGTGCCGTGCTGGCATCGGGCTCTTTCATCGAAGGGTGGGCCGTGTACACCGAAGCGATGATGCTGGAAGAAGGATTTCTAGACCACGATCCGCTCATGCACCTCATTCAGTTGAAGTGGTACCTGCGAACCGTCGGGAACGCGATTCTCGACCAGGCGGTGCACGTGGATGGCATGTCACGGGAGGACGCCATGCGCCTGATGACACATGATACTTTCCAGCAGGAACGCGAGGCGGCGGGCAAGTGGGTGCGGGCCGAGCTCACTGCCGCCCAATTACCGACGTACTTCGTCGGTGTGCAGGAGCATCTCGGTTTGCGCGAGGAAACTCGAAAAGCCTGGGGCAAAGACTTCACGCTGAAGCGGTACCATGATGCGGTGCTCTCGTACGGATCGCCGCCGATCCGGTATGTGCGCGAATTGATGTTGGAGCTGCCAATCGAGTGACGGAAGTGTTTACAGGCCGTTGTCTGTGCAGAGCCGTGAGCTACCAATGTGGTGCTCCGGTAGTGCCACCGTGCTTCTGCCATTGTGAGTCGTGCCGCCGGGCTTCGGGCGCGCACGTAGTGGCGTGGGGCACGGTTAACCGGGAATCGTTTCGCATCAGCGGCCCTGTGCGTACCTTTGCATCATCGCCGCCGGTGCTGCGGCAGTTCTGCGAACGGTGCGGCACGCCCCTGACGTATTGGAACGAAAGATGGCCCGGGACAATCGACATCGCGATTACGACTCTGGACAGACCGGAGGCGATGGAGCCGGTCGAACACATCTGGATGGAAGATGCTTTGAGTTGGGACCGGCCCACTGACGGACGGCCTCAATATGAGCGATCACGTTAGTAGGGTGGTCCGCAAGGAACACCCCGGAACGACGGTGAGCGGGCGACGCCCGCGTAAGAGGGTCCGAGGCATGCCTCGGACGGGTGGTCCGCAAGGAACACCCAGGAACGACGGTGAGCGGGCGGCGCCCGCGCAAGAGGAGTTGGACAAGAACATGAATGCCCGCCTGAATTCTGTGAACATGCCGGTGCCGGATGCGCGGGCCGAAACCGCGGCTCGTGCGCGGCAACAGCAACTGACCAAGCCGCCGGGATCGTTGGGGCGGCTCGAGGAGCTGGCATGCTGGTTCGCTGCGCGCTTGAGCAACCCCACGCCGCAGATTTCACGCAGTGAAATCTTTGTGTTCGCCGCTGATCATGGCGTCGCTGCGCGTGGAGTGTCAGCGTTTCCGCAATCCGTGACGGCGCAAATGCTTGGCAACTTCGCGAACGGCGGAGCAGCCATCAACGTGCTGGCGTCGCTGGAGGGCTGCCGCATCGAAGTAGTGGATGTCGGTGTCGCTGGCGACTCGGAGCTTCCGCGTGGCGTCCGCAATGAGAAGGTCCGAGCGGGCACCCGGGATCTCTTCTGCGAAGCTGCAATGACGGACGAGGAGCTGACCGCCGCACTCAACGTGGGTGAGCGTTGCGCGCGCGAAGCGGTTCAGCGTGGTGCGCAGCTGCTCATTGCGGGGGATATGGGCATTGCTAACACAACGGCTGCCGCATGTCTGATTTGTGCGTTCGCGGATGCGCTGCCGGAGCAGGTGGTAGGACGCGGTACCGGGGTCGACGATGTTGGGTTGGCGCGAAAGCGGGAGGTTGCAGCGGGCGCGCTGGCCCGCGCTCGGGCGGCCATCGGCGGGGCCGTCATCGCTGGGGCTGTCGCGCGCCAACTGTTCGCGCACCTCGGCGGACTCGAGATCGCGGCGATGGCGGGGTTTTACATGGAAGCTGCCCGAAGTGGGGTGCCCGTGTTGCTTGACGGCTATATATCAACGGCGGCAGCGCTCGCGGCGGTGAGGCTGGAGCCGCGCACTCTGCCGTGGATGTTGGCTTCGCACCGCTCGGCAGAAGGGGGGCATTCGGTGGCATTGCAGGCACTGGGACTCGAACCTCTGGTGGACCTCAGGATGCGTTTGGGCGAAGGCAGCGGGGCGGCGCTCACGCTTCCTATCATTAAGGCGGCACTGGCGCTTCATCGCAACATGGCGACTTTCGCCCAGGCGGGAGTCGACGGGGGCGCGCCGGCCAGCGCGACATCGTGAGGCTGCGCGGGCTACGGCTTGCGACGCAGTTTCTGACGCGCGTACCCGTACCCGCGGTGGAGGATTTCTCGGCGGAGGAGTTCTCGCGCTCGTCCGCGTGGTTCCCTTTCGTTGGCCTGGCCATTGGTGTTGTTGTAGCTCTGATTCTTTGGGTTTGTTCGTATCGAAGTGCCGCGCTGGGGGCGGCGATCGGACTCCTCGCCTGGGTATGGATGACAGGTGCTCTGCATCTTGACGGGCTGGCGGACCTGAGTGATGCGTTAGCGGCGGCGCACCGGGACGCGCAGAGATTCTTCGCGGTGCTCGCTGATCCTCATCTGGGGGCCTTCGGGGTGGTGAGTATCGCGTTGATGTTGATTTTGAAGGTCATGGGGCTCACGCAGCTGTCCAGTGCCACGCTCGTGGCCTTTCCGCTGATACCAGCCTGGGCCAGGCTCGGACCGCTGGCGTGGAGCCGCTGGTTGAAGCCGCTCAAGCCGGGGCATGGGGAGCGATTTGCCTGGCATCTGCATGTGGGATGGATTGCTTTCTGGGTGGTGCTGTTGCTCGCGGCCAGCGCGGCGGTGGCTCCGATCCTTTGTGCGGCGCCACTGGTCATCGCTGCGTGGGGTGGCTGGCTGAAGTGGCGTCTGGGTGGCACCACTGGGGATTGCCTGGGCGCGGGGGTCGAGGTTACGGAGGTTGTGTTGTTGTACGCGCTGGCGGTGGTTGGGACGGCTTCAGGCACAGTGGCAAGCCTGCTGTAACGAGAAACACCTCGTCGCAAATTGCGGCAACGGCTTGGTTGAGCCAGCCTTGCTCGTCGCGGAACACCCGGGAGGCGGCGTTGTTGGGCACGATGCCCGTACCGACTTCGTTTGTGACGATGATGATGTTTGAGGTGCATGCGGCGAGCGCCTCGAGGAAGTCGTCGCGTTCGCGATACCAGGTTGTGTAGTCGTTGCCGTCCATGACCTGGGCAGGCGGCCACAGGCAGTTGGAGATCCAGAGGGTCAGGCAATCGACCAGGAGCAAGGCGGCCGCTGGCGGACGGCTTGGTGTCATACTCTCCTCCCTGAGCGCACGGCCCAAATGAACTGGCTCTTCGCGCACTCGCCAGTGTGCGGGTCGTTCACGACGATGCGCCGCTATGCGCGCTGCCATCTCGGGATCCGACTCCAGGCCGGTGACCAATGTGCACACTGTCGTGGAGCGCTCGTTTGACCAGCGCGTGGCCAAAGCACTCTTTCCAGAGCGGGCACCGCCAATGAGCAGGGTTCTCATGGGTGAGCTTGCGCGAAGTTGATGATCGGGCCGGCGACGGCTTGCGGATCTTCGTGATGCATCATGTGGCCCAGACCGGGCAACGTGACGATTTGCAGGTCGCGAAACAATGCGTGCATACGCTCGTCGCTGAGGTCGGCGAGGCGGCGCTGCTGGTGGCCCGAGCTCTCGCCGGCGACGAACAATATCGGGATCTGGAGGCGCGACCAGCAGGCCTCGGCTTCCTCCCGACGGTAGAGTACCGGATTGACGAAGCGGTGGCGCGGATCGAATACCAGGCGAACTGCGCCGTCGGCCTCGCGGGTCCAGGCTCGCGCCAGGAACTCCGCTCGATCCGCTGTCAGGCGCAGATTGCGTTTCATCAACACATCGGCTAACTGTTGGGCGGAGCGGTAATGGCCGTTGCTGTCCAGCGGCTGCTTGAGCTCGTCCAGCCATTCGGCGTACCGGGCGGGAGCCTCGTCAGGTTGGGTCCTGCGAAGGCCGACCCCTTCGAGGTTGGCGATCCATTTGAGGCGCTGCGGGCGAATACCGCCATAGAGCAGAGCGATGTTTGCACCCATACTGTGCGCGATGACGCGCGCGGGCTCCCGGGGCACCAGTGCATCCAGCAGTACCTCGAGATCGGCCAGGTAGTCGGGGAACCAGTACCCGCCGGGGGACCATTCGCTCCCGCCGAAGCCGCGCCAATCGGGTGCAACCAACGACCACGTATCGGGCAGGCAGTCCACAAGGAATTGCCACGTGTCGCCGCAGTCAAGGAATCCGTGCAGTAATACAATGGGTGTGTCGGTGGGCTCTCCCCACCACGTCAGGCGGTGTTTGAGGCCCCGCACGCTCAGTTGCTCGTGCCGTGGAGATCGCCTTGGTGTATATGTCACTTATACGGCCCCGGTTGGGCTGCGACGAGAGACGTCCATGAACGAGACGAATCCGGTTGCAACAGGACTACCGACGCAGGACGAGCGCACCTGGGGGATGCTGGCACACCTGGCAGGCTTCCTCTTCTTCATCTGCCCCTTCGGCAACGTGATAGGGCCGCTCATCGTGTGGCTGGTCAAGCGTGACCAGTCGGAATTCATCGCCGACCAGGGCAAGGAGGCGCTGAATTTCAACATCTCGGTGTTGCTGGCGGCCCTCGTCTGCGGCGCGCTGGTTTTCATCCTGATCGGCATTCTGCTCGGCGTGGCGCTGTTCATTTTCTGGCTGGCCATGACCATTGTCGCGGCAATCAAGGCCAACGAGGGTGCGCGGTATCGTTACCCCTTCACGCTGCGCTTGGTCAAATAGCCGCGGAAGTCACGCTCCGAGAAACATCTTGTAGGCGGGGTTGGAAGTCTCCTCCACGTACGCGTAATGAAGCTCGTTCAGGTGGAGCATGAAGTCGGTGCGCTCGGCCGGTGCAACCTGGATGCCGGCGAGCACCCGGCCATAGTCCGAGCCGTGATTGCGATAGTGAAACAGGCTGATGTTCCAGCGTGTGCCGACCGCCTGCAGGAACTTGAGCATGGCGCCGGGACGCTCGGGAAACTCGAACCGGTATAGCAGCTCGTTCTGGATCCCGCGCGCATGCCCGCCGATCATGTAACGCACGTGCAGCTTTGCGATCTCGTTGTCGGTGACATCGGTGAGGGAATAACCCGCATTGCGGAGGTTTTGCACCACGGTGTCGCGCTCGGTGCGACCCTGCGCCAGGCTCAAGCCAACAAAGATCTGCGCCGTCTGGCCGGCCTCGTAGCGATAGTTGAATTCCGTCACGCTGCGCAGTCCGAGTGTCTCGCAAAAACGCAGGAAACTGCCCGGTTCCTCGGGAATCACAACCGATAACAACGCCTCGCGCTCGGCGCCCAGGTCCGCACGCTCGGCAACATGGCGCAGGCGGTCGAAGTTCATGTTTGCGCCGCTGTTGAGGGCGACCAGCCGCTTGCCTTTGCAGTTCTCGCGCGCTACGTACTTTTTGACGCCCGCGACCGCAAGCGCCCCAGCGGGCTCGACGATGGAGCGCGTGTCCTCGAATACATCCTGGATGGCTGCGCAGATTTCATCCGTATCTACCAACAAAATCTCATCGACGTGCGCGCGGCAGAGCGTGAAGGTCTCCTCACCCACCTTTTTAACGGCCACGCCGTCCGCGAAAATTCCAACCCGGTCCAGGGTCACGCGTTTGCCGGCACGCAGCGATTCATACATGCTGGCCGCATCCTCGGGCTCGACGCCGATGACCCGGACGTTGGGGTAAAGATATTTCACGTACACCGCGATACCCGAGATCAGGCCGCCACCGCCGATGGGCACGAAGATCGCATCGACGTGGCCACCGGTCTGCCTGAGTATCTCAACACCAACCGTACCCTGGCCTGCGATGACATCCGGATCGTCGAACGGGTGTACGAACACGAGGCTGCGCTCGCGCGCGAGTGTCAAGGCGCGATCGAATGCGCTGTCGTAATCGTCCCCGTGCAGCACTACTTCCGCGCCGAGGTCTATCACTGCTTGCACTTTGATCTGCGGCGTCGTCTGGGGCATCACGATCACGGCTGGTATGCCGCGGTGATTGGCGGCAAGCGCTACGCCTTGCGCATGGTTCCCGGCGGATGCACAGACGACACCGCGTTTCGCGATTGCGTCCGAAAGATGAGCTATGCGGTTATAAGCGCCGCGCAGCTTGAAGGAGAAGATGGGCTGCAGGTCTTCGCGCTTGAGCAGCACCTGGTTGCCGAGCCTGCGCGACAGGCGGGCTGCTTCTTCCAAAGGCGACTCGACCGCGACGTCGTACACGCGTGCTTTGAGGATTCTTTCGATGTACGGACTGGCCACGGGTCGTCTCTGTCGCCGCAAGGGGGATCAGAAGCTTAACCATTTTTGCGCTTGTCGGAGGGTCGAAAGTCGTCGGGCCGCCGAGCCACGGGCCGCGCGGGCTACAGGGCTCGCGACGCGTCCGCTGGGAGTGGGAGCTCGAACACGCGAAACGGCGGCCGTTCCGGAAACTTCTGTGCCAGCAGCGGCAGTGCCACATTGAACACAGGAATGCCGGAGCTGGTGCGACCCTCCAGGCAACCGTGATGCGCATGGCCATGGAACACCATGTTGACCGGATGCCGGTTGAGGGGCTCTTCCAGGCGGCTCGTGCCGAGGTATGAAAAGATTTCGAGGGGCTCGCCTTCAACGGTGGCCCGGATCGGGGCGTAATGCAGCATGGCGACGCGCTGTGGCGTACGCAGCCGCGCCAGGGCGCCCTCGAATTTGAGCGCCTCGTCGATGGCCTCCTGCACGAAGCGCTTGGTGGCCGGCTCTCCCCAGGCACCCAGGGTCGCGCGGCCAAATCCGCCGGCGAAGCCCTTAGCACCAGCGATGCCGACACCGTGGCTCTCGTGGGCCTCGCCATCGAGCACCTTGACTCCGGCGTCGGTGAGGATCTTGCAAACCTCCACGTGTTGACCAGACTCATAGTCGTGGTTGCCGAGCACGGCCACGATGGGAATCGTGACCGCGGTGGTCAACTCCTTAGCGAGCACATGAGCCTCCTCCGGCAGGCCGTAGTCCGTCAGGTCGCCGCAAAGCAGGAGAATGTCCGCCGCGTCGTTGACCGGGGCGAGCAGCGGCTGCAGGGCTCCTTGCGATGTCTTTTTGACATGCAGGTCGCCAACTGCCGCCAGGCGCGTTGTTTGCTTACTGTTCAGCTGCAGGAGTCCTCGCAACGCGGACTCGGAGCAATATGCATGCCCACCGGCTCGGATGCCCGCGAATTCTATCGCCGCGCGATGCAAGCCCTGAATGAGGCCGGCCTCCCCTTCCTCGTCGGCGGCGGCTACGCGCTGGCTCATTACACGGCGGTGGAGCGCGACACCAAGGATTTCGACATCTTCGTACGTCGTGAAGAATACGACGCCATCATGAAAGTTTTATCGCAGCGGGGGTTTCAAACGGAGCTGACGTTTCCGCACTGGCTGGGAAAAGTGGCCTGCGAGCACGGTTACGTCGATGTTATTTTCAACTCGGGCAATGGGGTTGCGCGCGTGGACGATGCCTGGTTCGAGCGCGCATCGGACAGCGAAGCCTTCGGCATCCCCGTCAAGCTGTGCCCGGTGGAGGAGATGATCTGGTCCAAGGCGTTCATCATGGAGCGCGAGCGGTTCGACGGCGCGGACATCATGCATCTGATCCTCGCGTGCGCGGAAGCCATCGACTGGGCGCGCCTGATCACTCGCTTCGGCTCCCACTGGCGGGTCCTGTTCTCACACCTGGTCCTGTTTGGTTTTGTCTACCCCTCGGAGCATCAAAGAATACCCGAGTGGGTAATGACGGGGCTCATGGGGCGCTTGGACCGGGAAATGCGCACGGTTCCGCCCCAGGAAAAAACGTGTCAGGGGACGTTACTATCGCGCGAGCAATACCTGGTTGACATCCGGCGCTGGGGATTGGAGGACGCGCGTCACACCGAAGCCAGCTCGATGAGCCCGGCTGACGTGGTTCTATGGACCGCTGCGATTGACGAGAACAAGAAGCCTTAGCAGTAGGTTGGACTTGCGCCGCTGGAGTGTGGCAGGCGACAGCTGGCAAAAGTCGCGCCTTTTGCCGGCGGAAACTAGCTGATGTCCGAAAAACGGCCGCAGGCCAGTTTTTCCAATTAACTAGTTAGGCACCGGCTGGGCCATGTTTCTCGCCGCCCGAACCACGAACCTGAACTGCGTCTTGCCGATCACGACATTGTCACCATCCTTCAACGGCTGACGTGTGATGCGGCGGTTGTTCACCGTCACCCCATTAGTGCTATTGAGATCCTCGATGATGGCATGCGCCGGGCCCGCAAGAACCACGGCATGGTGGCGGCTGATGAACTTCGCGTCGATCTGCA
>JBJMWM010000015.1:0-17487 GCA_045810105.1 Steroidobacteraceae bacterium
AGCTATGAGGCGAGAGTATCTGACTTGTGAGAAAACAAGGCTGCCGAGGTGCGGACGCCAAATGCCATCGAGGATCTTCCGATACGACCTGCCCGTTGCTGCCGCCATGTCGTTCCGCCATAGCCGCGCCTCGCAGTGTGCAAGGTATGCATCGAAGACGTCACTACACAGTCGGGCGCTTGAGGCGCCGCCCAGGACGTGTTCAAGGACGAGTTTCTAAAGGACCGTCGCACTCAGCAGGCCGTCGTCCTCAATCTGATGACGATCGGAGAGGCTGCTGCGCGTATCCCGAGATTCCGTGGGCGCAAATGCGAGGTATGCGCAATCGGATGGTTCACGGTTAGAAATCGGGTTCCGGCGATGTGGAGTAGCCCGACCACTGCACACGGAGGGGCCAAACCTTTCTGACAAGATGGACGGGCCGGTCCGAATGAGTGCAGCCGGACAATCTCTGCCGCTCGAGCGAACCGAGCAACTTCCTCCATAGCGGTCGTTGCATATTCAAGCCTAGCTGGCGAGCGGGCGCTTCGAACCATTGCGGCAGCTCGATAGTGAGACAGCGAGCATGGGCTCGATGCTCTTGACATCGCGCCGCGCCTATTGTGGGATGGCGCTAGTGCGCTTGGGGCGCCACCTGTCCGCGGCAAGGGAGCTTGCTCCCACCCATTCGGTTTCGACCGTAGTAATCGCAAACCTTCTTCCGGCCTGGGAAGCGGACATCAGGCGACTTTCGGAAGGAAGGTGCCATGCGCCGTTCTCTTTCTCCTTCTTCCAGCCTGGACGTCCTGCGCGGCGAGGCAAAGCGCTGGCGCAAAGCCATCGCCGCCGGGGACCTCGAGGCCCTTGCACGCTTTCGCCAGGCCATTCCCGATCAGACGGGCGTTCCGAAGCTTCGGCAGGTGCAACATGCGCTGGCGCGTGAATATGGTTTTTCGTCTTGGGCGGCAGTGAAACAGGAGATTGAAGATTGGGCGCGCACCGCCGAAGACCGCGTCCGTCTGTTCCTGGAGAAATCGGTTAACCGCTACGGCACCAGCCCCTTCACACAGAAATGGGGCGACTACGAGCGGGATGGGCCCGCGCGCGGCGCCCTGGCCGATCGTCTCTTGGCGCGCCACCCCGAAATTGCCCGCGACAGCATCCACACTGCTGTAGCCGCGCACGACCTCGACGCCGTGCGCACCTTGATCCGAAAGAATTCCGGCGTCGTTCATGACCGCAGCGCGTTTGACGGCTGGACGCCCCTGCTGCGGCTCGCCTACGCGCGCCTGCCGATCGAAGCAGCCGCAACTAACGCCCTCCCGATCGCAACTCTCCTGCTGGACTCTGGCGCCGATCCCAACGCCGGCTGGTCGGACGGCGCAAACGAGTTCACCGCGCTGGTCGGGGTCATCGGTGGTGGTGAGGGGGGCCAAGCTGCACACCCGGTGGCGGAAGCATTCGCGCGCCTGCTCATCGCTCGCGGCGCCGATCCCTTCGCTCCGCAGGCACTCTACAATACCTCGCTCGGACCGGACTCTACTTTCTGGCTCGACCTGCTCTGGTCGGAATCCGAGAAGCGCGGCGAGACTCACAAGTGGACGGGGCCAGCTCCAAAGGAGCTGGGCGGCGAGAGGACTCCAAGTGCGCTGGCCTATCTTCTCGGCAATGCCGTGCCCAACCACATCCAGCGAACACGCTGGTTGCTCGAGCACGGCGCCGATGCGAGCGGCATCAACTTCTATTCACAGGAACCTGTTATCAAACACGCAGTGCTCGCGGGTCGGGAGGACGTGGCCGAGTTCCTGGCCCGTTGCGGGGCACCACGCCCCCAGCTCTCGGAAGACGAACAGTTCCTCGCGGCCACAATGGCGGGGGACTTGGCGGCCATGCGTCAGCTGGCCCAGAGGCATCCTGAGTTTCTCAAGCGTCACCACGCGATGTTCGCTGTCATCCAACTGCACCATTCCGATATTGCCGAAGCGCTGCTCGAACTCGGCATGTCGGCTGACGTGGGGGACGACAAGAACTTCCGCGCCCTGCACTACACGACGCATTGTGGAGCGATGCAGATCGCGCGCTTGCTCATTGCGCGCGGCGCGGAGATCGATCCGTTCGAGCTGCGATATGGCGGAACACCTCTCACTCATGCCGTCTATCACGGGCGGGCGCAGATGGTGCAACTGCTCGTGCCTTACAGCCGCAATTTTCGCGGGCTCTGCGTTGCGGGTGCAGTGGACAGGTTACAAGAATTACTTGTTGAGGAGCCGAACCGGGCCAATCGCGAGGATCGCCCTGGCGAACCAGCGTTATTCTGCCTGCCGGAGGATGAGGAGAAGGCGGTCGAGGTTGCCGAGTTGCTGCTGTCGTTCGGCGCTGACCCGACCTTCCGCAATCCGTTGGGCCAAACGCCTGCACAGGTCGCGCGCCGTCGGGGCCTCGACGATGCCGCAGCACTGCTGGAAGATGCGGCGAAGCAACGACCCGATGACGCGCCATGAACCAACGAACAGTCGATACGATCAAGTTCAAGTCCGTGAGCCCGGTCTTTTCATGTCTTATAGGGCGAAGGTGCGAAGGTCGCTCCTTGACAAACCGGCGTCTACTGGGCGACCAACGCCCAAGCCGATCTCTTCGCGTTCACGCTCGACAAGACCACGGGACAATTCTCTCCCACGACGCGCTACCGCGACTTTGCGATTAGTCCGGACCTCATTCATTGGGAGAGTCAGTCTGTGACGCGTGCGGATAGTGATACAGGCTTAGGTACCAGCAGCATGCAGCGAAGGGCAGCAGCGTGAGTGCTGTTTGCTCGCCGCCGAAGCGATCAACGCGCGTTCTACTTTCTCGGTCCAGCCATATACGTGAAGCACCAATCTGAGCTACCGATGGCCATCACGTGGCGACTAGTTCACCCGCTGCCCGGCGACCTTTTCGTAGCGTTTGCTGCGGCGGTGGCTTAGTTACTAGGCCACCATGCGGCTGGGTTTTGAGGTTCGGGACTAAAGCAACAATCTCGGGGATTAGACTCCAAAGCCGCGCGCTACTCAAAATCGGGGGACATCGCTTGGCGAGAACGGCGGTCAGCAGTACTGCCAAAGGGGTACGCGTGCTCAGCGACAGTTTTGTGTTTGGTGGCTCAATACGTCGTCGAGATCATATATGCATTCAATCCCGCGTTTATGGTCCCAATGAGCGTGAGTGCGCCATCGGTGCCGATCGAGTATTCCGACACCGTGCCCGGCTGCGTACCATCGCCGATGTTTGTGACGTATGCATATTTCCCGAAAGGATCGAAGGCGACCCAGGAAGGTCCATTGCCTGCGGGCACTGACTTCGTGGGCATGGGTGTGAGTTGGCCACCCGTGCCCACGCTGTATTGAGAAACGGTACCCGGCGGGGAAGCCTTATCGATGGTGTAGTTGGCCTCGTACGCGTATTTGCCCGTGGGATCGAACGCCAGAAATACTGGCTCCGCGTCCGTGGCGACGGAGGCGGGATTGAGAGCGGTCAGACTACCGTCGGTACCAATCGCGAATTCAGAGACCGAATTGCCGTTTATGTTGGACAGGTACGCGTAGGAGCTAGTGGGGTCTACGGCGATTCCGCCTGGATAGGGAAAAGGGGTGGGCACGGTTGCGGGGTTCAGCATGGTGAGCGCCCCTGTACCCAGATCGACCGTATACTGATGGATGGTCATGCCCCCGGGAGGCACGCTACCGTGGTCCGCAACATACGCGAACTTACCGTTAGGGCTGAGCGTCAGGTGCCAGGGTTCACTTCCAGTGCCTACTGGGGCCACCCCGAGGGTGATCAAAGCGCCCGAACTGTCGATGCCAAACTGCGAAATACTGTTGTCGACGCTGTTGACCACGTAGAGCCAATTAGTCCTCAACGCCACCGCCCAAGGCCCGCGCGCGGTGGCAACGGTTGCCGGCGTGTTTGGCATCAGACTTCCGTCGCTCTGAATAATGTATTGCGACACTGTATTGTCTAAGAGGTTGGGTACGTAGACGTACTTATGCGTCGGATCTACGATGATCGCCTGGGGCTGATGCCCAGTCCCAATCGTGGGCACGCTGAGCGGTGAGAGCGTGCCGGAAACGTCGATTGAATATTGCGACACAGTGTCGCTGCCGTTATTGACAACATAGGCGTATTGCGGACGATTCGTGCACGTTACCGCAACTGTAGTGACGTTCGCAGATACTCCGGAGCCCGATCCCGACGCCACAGTGCAATTCTGAGCGTTGGCTTGTGTCTGTACCGTCACGGCGTAACTTCCGTTCTGGGCGACCTTCGTTGCGAAGGCGAACGTGTTATTGCCGCTCACAGTCAGAGTATCGGTTCCGTTGTCGGCCAGAACTACCGATCCACCCGATTGCAGTCCGGAGACAGAGCCCCCGATCGTGTAAGTCTGCGGCATGGGCGTTCCGCCGTCACCGCCGCCTCCGCCACAGGCTTCCACCGCCAAACTCAACGCCGCACAGAATGTTAGACGAAGGAAACACGTCAGTCGCACGGATTGAAACTCCCTGGGGAAGCTTGAGCCGGGAGCAGACTTCCGCTAACTGGCGATCCCATTTTAATTCTAGTTGGCGGAATTATTGCACAGTGCGATGCGGGTGCGGAAGAGAGGTGCATCTGCGCTCAATCGTGATACCGGGGCTGGCTCCCTGCCCAGTGATTCCCGTCCTATCAAGGCGGCAACTACGTTGACACGCGCCGCACTTGCCCGGGAGCATCTGGTCTGCCTGACGCCCCACTGACGACAAGCTGATCTGCCTGGAAAGTCGGAACCAGTATAGGTCGGACGTAGACACGGGGAAGCTAGGGGTTCCGGAATGAGGGTCAAACGGCTGCGGATCTACAGGGCGGAGTTCAGATCGGAGGCGGTGCGGCGCGCCTGCTGCTGGGCATCTCGATTGCCTCAAACCACATAAGGCGAAAACGTGCAGGTGGCGACTCGAAATTCTCTCGTCAACCCTGCAAGGAGCAGAGAGTCTTGCACGTCATTCATGCCGTGAATGACTTTCATCCGCAACGTTAGGACCTTCCGATGCTCGATCAGCAGTCTGCTGACCGAATGTGCCAATAGTCCACTTGTTAGACGGGGCACTCGTGGCGCTGCTATCGGGTGAACTCACCCCGCTCGTGGGTCGGTTCCTCTCTTGCACGCTCCGCCGACATCCGCCTCTCGCGATTGCGGATAAACTCAATTGACAACCGCTCCTTGTCCGTCAGCACTCGCGGAAGATGATTCGCGAAGTGACGAACTTCTCCGGCGAGCACGCCCTCGCCTTGCGCATCAAGCGCGTCGGCGGTCTTCATCCAGCTCGCAATGACGCCTTTGCGCGTGTCGATCAACTTGGCACGAGCCGGATCACGTATCGTTCCAGTGTCCGCCAGTTCTCTGGCAATATCTTTGATGCGTTCAAGTAGGGCGATAGAGCCGCTGCCATGCCTCTGTACCTGGAGGCCAGCCCACTTCGCCGTGCGCTTGTTCCGGCCGCACACAAACCGCGGCGTCGCATTGGCCGCAATGCCTTGCTCGCGCATCAGCCTGGCGAAGTCTTCCCGCCATGCACGCAGCATCGGCTTGTCGACATGGAGCGTGCGACCGTGGTTGTCCTCGGCCTCGACGACCAGGTGAACGTGCGGATGTTGCTGGTCGGTGTGCAGCACGAGGGCGTATCGATGCTGACCGGCGAATTTCTCCCGGGCGAACGCTCTAGCTGCCGCGAGCACCTTCTCAGGTGGCGTCGGGGATGGCATCGACAGAACGATGTTTTTTACCAGTCTTGTGGCGCGAGGAGCCGGTTGTCCGGTGCGCGCCTTGCGATACTGACCCGCCGACAACTCGAGATGCCAATCCGCCAAGAACGCTTTCTGCTGATCCTTGGCAATACGGTCTCCGGTGTCGGTCTCGATTTCGAGCCGGCCCTTCCGGCTGATGTAGTCGAGGTGTGCTTTGACGGCACCGACGGTCGTTCCGCCGCCGGTGACCTTCAACAAGGCCTCAGGAACGCGCCGGACCGTGCGCGCAATCTGTGCGACTTGCGCGGGACTGAATCTGCCGCCCAGATAGGCACCGCGCCCAAGGCTGTGGATGTCGAGAATGGGCCTTACGCCTCCAGACAGACGAATCACTCTCTTAGTCATAAAGCGTCTCCCAGCTTACGAGCGCAGCTCGGGTAAAATCCGACGTCACGAGTTCCAAGGCCCTGACAGCGACGCGGGTGTTTAGAGATTCGAGCTCCCGAGCGCCTTCGCCGGTTTCCCTGACCCTCCGGTCGAGCTCCGCAAGTAACACGACTGAGCGACGCCAGGACAGCAAGCATAGTTTTGAGCTTGGAGGGCTCTGCGACCGGGGACGGGTGGGTTCGCGGCGATGCGCGCTCGGACCAGGGCCGCCAGATAGGTCGAAGTCTTCATACCTCGCGGCGCCGCTCGATCGCTAATATTGCGCCGATCACCGGGGCGCACCCGGACCGTGATCCGATCAGTCGCCGGATCTCGAGTCGTCGCTGACTGTGTCGCTCCTGCCGGCGCCACCGTGTTCGACATTGGATATCGATTTCCTATCAATCTCCGCCATGTCCAGCTGAGGACAATGTTGAAGTCCTTGCAGGTCTTGGCTCGGACCTCTACAAGAAGTACCGCGTTTATCTTCAATACGTCGGCATTGCAACTCCACCTTGCGATTACGCGGAACGACTTCACCGCATGTTTCCCAAAGCCCAGTTGAGAAAATTGCAGCTATTTGCCTTGGACCCAGTAGACCTCGCCTTGTCAAAACTGGAGCGTAATCCGATCGTGACCGCGAAGATGTCCTTCGCTTGCCCCAGGCTGGCTACATCGACTGCGGCGTACTGAAGGCGCGTTATCTCGAGGAGGTCCGGCCTTATCTGCTCAACAAACACGAGTGGCATGATCAGACTTTCGAGCTTTGGATCGAAATGATTGCAGCGCCAAGTTCCAACAAACCCAAGGCTTCCACGTGACGCGCCGCCGGCAGAAGATCAATCGCAACGCACGCAAGACGGTTGCGGCTGCGTCTGCCGGGGAGTCGAAGCGCAAGACGAGGCGCGTCGGTACCCTTGCTGAATTTTTTGCTAGTTCGCCGTTGCCTGCTTCGGGGCTCAAGGTTAGACGCTCCAAGGACAAGCCCCGCTCAGCGGATCTATGAGATTTAGGTGAGACGATGCGCGACTTTCCGCGACTCCTTCGGGTCGCTCCGGGTGACGCGACTGCCGCCGGACCGGTGTAACGTGACGGGGTGCCGTTGGACGGCTCAGTTTTGCTGGCCGCAGAAGATGGTTCGTGGTGCCCGCGAGCCAGGCCTAGGATGGCCCCCGTTTACCCAATCGCTGGTGGCTTTGGTGGCAGCGATGGGGAACCGAGGGGTGTGGAGGGGAACCAGACGGTCAGTAGTTTCAGCAACTTGATTTCGCGATCCTGATTCGTCTTCGTTCGATTCTTCATTTCCTCTTCGACGACGGCCTTTGTCACACAGAAGTTGGTGGTGGTTGGTGAGGCGACGCTCGATTCGGAAGCACGAGGCTACTTGGAGAAGCTACGCGAGCGCTCCATCTGCCTGTTTACTCGGCGGACCCCGAGCGTTCGAGTTCGGCGATGATGCGGTCCTTAACGACCCCGTGAAGTATTACGTACGAGCAAGTGTGTGAAGAGATAAGCGATGAATGCGACGAACATGCAGCAGAGAGTTAACAAAGTACGCGCGTATGCCGAACACGCGCGCGAGGAAATTCAGGAAGCTCTGTTCTTGCTCGCCGCTCTAGAGCCTCTGACTCGCGATCAGAAAATTCTCGCGCCGCTGAATCAGACCCACGCTGCCCACACATTGAACCTCCTTCAGTGGACGCTGTTTCGCACGGCGACGATCGATCTTTGTTCTGGCGTCCTCGACAAGGACGAGCGCTCAGGCAGCCTCAAGGCGTTGATAGATATGCTCGAAGGAACGGACCTCGTTTCCGCTATCCGAGCCGAACGTACCCGCCCTCTGCCGAGCGGCAATCGGCCTGCAAGCCTCGATCCAGCATCATGGGCAGCAATGGAGAGGGAGCATCAGGAAAGCGAACGCAACCAGGCACAGGCAGAGTTCGACGAGGCGCTGCCGAAGCTGCGCGCTGGGTTTAAGGAGTTGAGCGAAGGGGAACTCGCCACACGTCTATGGGACGTGAGGAGAAAAATACTGGCGCATGGCAACGTAGTTTTTGAGGACGGCCAGTACCGCGGCTCGCGGCCTGAGGACTTCGGCTTGAAGTGGGGTGACGCAGAGGAGTTTGCGGCCCACGCGGCGGCGTTGATTGAGAGGGTCTTCGTTACTCTCTACGGACACCACCTGAGTTTGGACGAGTCGAAGAAGATTCTCGCTGAGTACAGCGATGATTTCTGGAAGTACCTCCGAGCTGGGCTTGACGCAGCACCAAAGCGGTACGACGGCTCTGTCAAAGAGCGCCCGCGCTGAGGCCGCGTGGCGCGAGCTAGTCTGGTCAGAAGTTAGTGCTCGCGGAGGAAGTGAAGCTCGATCTGGTCGGCAAGTTTTTCCGCACAAGGCAAGAACAAGGTCGGTGAGTATTTCTGCCGCGATGCAGCGGCGTCCGGTCAATGGGCCTATGCTGCCGGGGCGGTTGACGGTCGGCCGGCGATGCTGGTTTTCGCTCGCAGCGTCGGTCTTCATACACCGTCCTACTTCCACCGTCCTACTTCGTCGTTCTGTCCTTCGAAGGCGACCGGGTCGTTGCGATTCACGATTTTCTGTTCGCGCCGCTACGCGATGGAAGGTGTCGATCTGCGCTTTCAAGAGGTGCCAACCGAGTGATCGGTCGCCCGATCGGCGATGGTGGTACCTCCAGGTCAGCCCTTGCATTTCACACGACAGCCGGGATCGAGATTTGCTAATTGGGAAGCGTTCGTCGGCACGAACTAGTCATCCCTTCATGGAGGACGCAGCGATGCAGAAATCCGATTCCGCAATCACCGCCACAGCCAGTATGCTGATTCGTCGCCCGGCTGCGGAGATCTTCCGCGCCATCACCATGCCAGAAATTCTCACGAAGTTCTGGCTGGCCCGGACGTCCGGGCCGCTCGAAGTTGGCACGCGCGTTCGCCGGGACTTCATGGTCAAGGGCGCCTCGGATGAGGTGCTGGTGAAGGAGATGGAGCGCGACCGGCGCCTACTCACGGAATTGTCCGACGGCACCACGGTCACGTGGCGGATCACCTCGCATCCAGACGCAACGACCGTGATAGAGGTCGAGCATGCCGGTTTCAAAGGCACGCCAGGCGAGATCGCAAAAGCCGCTCTAGCGTCCACGCAAGGCTACGCCATCGTTCTGTGCGCGCTGAAAACGCTGTTGGAACGGGGCGACCCCATGAACCTGGTCCACGATAAGGCAGCGTTGATTGAGCAGAGCAAGTCGTCATGAGTTGATCCGGAGAGAAAAGCTGTTGCTCTGATCGAAGCCATCCATGCCCAATGGCTCGATGAACAGATCTCGTTCCCCACGACCAGTGATCACGGCGTAGCCCGGTGGCCGCGGAACCGTCGCCCCAACTGTTAGCCGAGTCGGATCGGTGTATAGGTTGCAGCTCAACAGATTGCCGGAACTCGACATGGTGTGTGTTGGCGGCCCATGCCGTCTGCCATGCTCTGTACCTTCCCGACGATTGCGGGGCACCCAATCCACCACATATTCCAGGCATCAGCACATGAGTACGCAACCATCGCTACCTGAATTGGCTTCCGAAGGAGGACGCCTAATCGATGGACGGTAGCGGATGCCATTTTAAGAGTGAAGTCGAACTGAATTCTTCCGGCGGGGAGCTGCGACAACTCCGCCTGTGAACCATTTGCTGCCCATGTGCTGCCCTTGGCTTTATAGGAACGACTGACCGAGATTAGGTGGCCCGGTGCAGGTTGGTCAAAAACAAGCTGTCGCTGCGAAGAAGAGGCTCGTGGTAACAGTCTGTGTTTGGGCAGCATATAGTCAGTGCCATGCGGCTACTGCGATGGTGATCAACTGTCAGCTCTCGGTCCAATTGCAGTCATCCAATGAGCCTGACCGAAGGGCAGGCATCCATCTACTAACTCTCGCTCAACGGGGCGCCCTGCGGCAGACCGGGATCGATACCCGTCATGGCGATGGAGATGTCCCAGAGCCGCTCCGCGAGCGCGGGATCTTCGGCATCCGGCGCGCGCTTTGCTTCGCCGGCTACGCCGCGGATTCCGCCAAAGCCGGTGGGACCGTAATAGCCTCCGGGCTTCACCTTGCCGGTCGCAGCCAGAAGTGCCGGCCACGCGCCCCTGTCGGCGCTATTGAGCAACAGGCCGACGATTGGGCCTGCGATCTGGACAATCCCCATGTGGCGGCCAAGACTTGTATTCGCGACGCCAGGGTGCACGCCGACGGCTGTGACGAGCGACTTCGCCGCGCACAGGCGACGATCCAGTTCGAAGAAGAACAGCGCGTTCGCCAGTTTGCTGCCGCCGTAGCGATCCTTTTTGATGTAGCTCTTGTCGGCGTTGAGGTCGTCCCAGTCGATCTTAGCCTTCAGATGCGCGATGCTCGAGGTCACGACCACCCGCGATCCCGGCGTCTCCGCCAGCTTAGGCAGGAGCAGCGAGGTGAGCGCGAACACGCCGAGATGATTGACGCCGAACTGCGATTCGAACCCCTGCTTCGTGCGCGTCAGCGGCGGATGCATGATCGCGGCATTGTTAATGAGCGCATCGATCCGCGGCTCCTTCGCGGCGATCTTGGCTGCGGTGCGAACGCTGTCCAGGTCACCGAGGTCCAGCGGCAACCAGACGAGACCGGCATTCGGCGTGATCCGCTTGATCCGCGCGATGGCATCCTGCGCCCTGGTCTGCTCACGGCAGCCGAGCAGGACGCGCGCCCCCCTGGCGGCAAGCACCCGCGCGATTTCGAACCCGACGCCGGCGTTAGCGCCTGTGACGATGAAGCACTTGCCCGATTGATCGGGAACATCGGCTTCAGTGAATCCGCTTGGTTTGGACATACTAATGCTCTCTCTGTTGAGTGAGTACATGCTCATTTGTAAGCTAAAAATTCAGGCGGCGGTTCCCTTCCAGTACAGATCGAAGCCGGCCTGCTTCAAGTGCTCATGCTGCTTCTTCGGGCTCGCTGCCATGGCGTCAATTGTCATGTCGGCCAATCCGATCAGGACCGTGTCGACGTAAAAGGACATCCGTTCCGGGTCGACATGTCCGGCCATGCTCTGTTCGACGAGTTCACGAGACTCACGAAACAACGCGTTGCTGCGCCGTCGACTCTCGGCAGTGATCCGGCCCGATACCTTGAGTTGGCGCAGCACTTTGCGCCACGTCGGGTTCGCCGCTCCCCAATCGATCAGCCGGTCCCACACATGCCGGATACGTTCGCGCGAACCGCCCTTCGCTGGATAAGCGGCCATCATCGTCTGCGCGAGATCGGTCTCGATCTCGAGGAAGAGTTGGTTGAGGAGATCGTCTTTGGTGGCGAAATAGGTGAAGAGCGTCCCCTCGGCAACCCCGGCCGCCTTGGCGATGCTCGCGGTAGACGCGCCGGTGCCCGACGTCGCGATCTGTTCGGCCGCAGCAGCGAGAATGGCTTCACGCTTTTCTTCGCTCAAGGGGCGAGCCATCGTTCAGGACCATATGAGTGAGTACATACTCAATTATATGGACGGTATCAGCCAAAATCAAGAGCTCGTTGAACCGCCGTATGTGGACCCGCATGTACGGTGGTGTGGGAGGGGGGTGAGCGCAAGCTCGCCTCCCTACCCGATCCATCCCAGCCATAACTGACGATCCAGTTTTTGGCATCAACTGTCATCTTTCGTTAAGGATTGTCCAACACCCGCCCATCAAGCTCGACGAGTTCGGATAGTTGTGCGCGCATGGGGGCAGGTGTCGGACAATCCTTAACGCGAGCAGTTCCCGGCCGTAACCCGACTCTCGGACCTTCAAAGGTCGCGCGGGGAACCGGCCATTCAGGATTTTTGCGCAGGTCTACCCAACGCGAAGGGGTCAAGACGCATGCAATCCGGACGGCACACGTCTTCGAGCAGGATGAAGAATGACTCACAAACACATCGGTCTTTCTCTGACGCTACTGATTATCGGCCTTACGAGCACAGCCGTCGCCACAACCACGGTCTGCTCAACGTTCGCGTATAAGCAGTATCACTACGGACAGAAGGCTTCGCTGCAATTCGATGTAGGACGCCTTGGACCTGAAAGCATTACCGAGGAAGTCAAGGAATTTGCCGCTCGTAACGGCCTTTCATACAGCGCGGTTGGACTGCACGATCCTTATGAGAATCCGCCGCTGGAAAAGCTTGATCAAATACTTCAGGACACGTCTGTCGCGGTTGCAATCACAATTACGACTTCAAACCGCACCACCATCGCCACAGCGACAATCGAGACCTTCTCTTTCTCCTGCGGACCGGTCACAAAGGATTGGCGACCCTATTGGCGAGCGTTCATAGCGTCTGTCCGCGTGAAAGGCTATCGGCCGGCATCCGATAGGCACTCGGCAGAGGATCAGCGCCGTGAGAGCCCGACTCCTTGTGCGACGCCCTCGGATGCAAGGCTTCAAAGTGTACGCCGAAGGAAATCCCGGCGAAGCCCGACCGCCAGCACGTACAATAACGATTGCCAGACTTGCCTCATTACGGAGAGATAGACATGGCAGCTGCAAACGACAAGAAGACCGTCACAGAAGCACCAAGGGCGCACCCATGCTGGTCAAGTGAGCGACGACCAACCTGCAGAGCTCCTACGCGAACTTCTGCAATGCGAACAGCACGCGCGAAGAGATGGTGTTGAGTTTTGGGTCAACAAGACGTGGCAGCGGGGGCCAAAGCAGGAGCTGGAGATCGAGCTCAACCACCGCATCATGCTGAGCCCGTTCGCCGCAAAGCGGCTTTCGCAGTTGCTGCAGAATCTCATGAAGGAATATGGGACGCGCTATGGAGCCCTGTCGGAGTGATTGGGTCCCGCGCACGGTGGGCGTTCACCGCAGTGAGCCTGGCGCTGGGCGGCTGCGGGAATGCCTACGAGCACATCTCTGTCGGAGAATGGCAGGAAGTAGGACAGGCGCAGCCCCCCGTCCCAGTCGCAAAGGGTGCATTCGTCATTACGACCCACGTTGCAGGCAATGGCCCGATGGTGAGCCCCGGGGACCTGGTCAAGGCCCGGGTGCGCACGCATATCGGGCCGCCGAGAGTCCAGACGGTGTGGGTATGGACCGGGCGCGAGCCCACTTCCGCAGGCTGGGAGCAGCGGGTGGCCGACCGGGACACTTACGGTGATCTCGGCTTGGGGCGGGCCAGAATCGCCCTCATCGGGAGGCGGCTGAATGAGCATTTCGAGATCAACCTGGAGCCCGGAGCGGAGCAGTACGTTGATGCGTTCCCGGTGCGCGGAATAATCGAAAGTCGCTATGCGACTTTGAACAGAGCGGCGCAGATTCGCGGCAGGTGGGTGGCGCCTCCCGAATGGCCCGCGCTGCCGTTGGGTGATTCAGCCGTGGGCCTCAGCTCCGCGGATATCGAGATCATCAATATCTGCAAAGCCCGGCTCTTCCGGCGGACGGCGACGTTGGAGCAGCGAGGCATAGTCCTGACAACGGCTGATGCCGGATATCCGACAGAACGCAGGGGTACGTTAGGCTGGACCGCGATTGATGCGCAGTGTCCGGGGCCCGATGGCCACATCCACTTTCAGGCGGGCCCGTTCCATCATAGCGGGGGGGGCGAGCGATCGCAGCCGTCTTGCCAACTGGCCCGAGAGTTATGTCCGACTGCGCCCACCTGAAAATTACTCCGAGGAGTGGGTAGACCAGTGCGTCTTCGACCAGAATTGCAAACAATGACCCACCTGGCGGACGGCAGTAACCATGCTAGCCCTCATGCGGAGCCCGTTCGCCGCGAAGCGACTCTCGCAGTTGCTGCAGAATCTCATGAAGGAATATGGGACGCGCTATGGAGCCCTGTCGGAGTGATCGGGTCCCGTGCACGATGGGCGTTCACCGCAGTCTGCCTGCTTTTGGGCGGCTGCGGGAATGCCCACGAACACATAACGGTGGGCGAGTGGCAGGAGGTTGGCAAGACAGAACCCCCGGAATCGCGGTCGAAAGGCGCGTATGTCGTGACGACCCTGACCGAGGGCAATGGCCCTACCGTCGCGCCCGGCGATCTGGTGAAGGTCCGGGTGCAGCCGGTGCCGGATCATCCTGCCGACTTGCCGGGTCCCGCAGGAAAGGAGCCTGCAGAATAGACCGTTTGGGTCTGGACCGGTCGCGCGCCCGAGTCCAACGATCAGGAGCAATGGGTGGTTGATCTGGATACTTTCGGTGATCTCGGCACAGACCGCGCCAGAGCGAGCTTCATCGGGCGGCGCCTGCACGAGCGATTCGAGATTCACCTGGAACCGGGATCGGCAGATTTTGGTGATCGGTTGCCACTGCGGGGAGTCAGCGAACAGCAGTTCTCGGGGTTGAAGGTCGGCGGTGCTGAGATTGCCGGCAAGCCCGTTACCCGGCTGAAGTGGCCCGAGTTGCCTTTGGCCACGGCCATGATGAACAGACCGGCCGCGCAGGTCGAGATCCTGGCGATCTGTAAGGCCAGACTGCTGTGGCGCACTGCGAAGTTGAGTCAGTTCGGCGTCGTACTTGCCACCGGCGATGCCAGGTATGCCTCCGCACGGGAAGGTATTTTGGGGTGGACCGCCATCGAGGCGCAGTGCTCCGCGCCGGATGGCAAAATCCGTATTCAGGCTGGCCCTTTCCATCACACAGGTTACATTCCCCACCAAACGCTGCTGGCTGATTGGAGCTCGAGCTACGTGAAGGTGCGGCCACCGGGCCGGCATCCGGAAGAATGGGAGGAGGGCCCAGGTGAGCCCGCCTGGATGATCATTAACAGACGCCTGGCGCCTATTCGGGATCGGATAGGGAAATTGGACGCCGGCCAAGAGCACGCGGACGTGGAATGCGCCGTGACCAAAAAGTGTGAAGCCGCGGAGCTGACTCAACAGCGGCGCCGGCAAATCGATCAGCTCGTTCACGAGGCAGTACAGCAGCAGAAGGCACTCGAGTGCGAGTTGGAAAAGAAGTGCGAATGACTGTCGTGTATCAAAAGAGGATGACATCGTGCGATTGAAGGTTTGGGTCCTGTTGGCTGTCGTCACTGCGACCCTGGCCGGCTGCAACCGAAACTCGAGCCGGGCGAAGGGGGAGCTGGAGATCGAGCTCAACCACCGCATCATGCGGAGCCCGTTCGCTGCGAAGCGGCTCTCGCAGTTGCTGCAGAATCTCATGAAGGAATATGAGACGCGCTATGGGGCGCTGTCGGAGTGATTGGGTCCCCTGCGCGATGGGCGTTCACCGCAGTGTGCCTGGTGCTGGGCGGCTGCGGGAATGCCTACGAGCACATCACTGTCGGGCAGTGGCAAGAGGTTGGTAGAGCGGAACCTCCGGAGCTGCCGCCGGATGGCGCATATGTTGTGACGACTCAGACGCAGGGTAGTGGCCCGGCTGTGGAACCCGGCGATCTGGTGAAAGCCTCGGTGCGGTTGATTGCGGAACCTGCCACTCCTTCCGTTTCTGAAAAAGAGCCGGAGGCGCACACGGTATGGGTGTGGACGGGCCGCGAATCCAAAGCGCAAGTTCCGGGCGAGCCGACGTTTGACATAGAAACATACGGTGATCTCGGTGCGGGGCGGGTGAGAATTGCGTTCATCGGCCGGCGTCTGCATGAGCAGTTTGAAATGCACATGGAGCCGGGAGTCGACGCAGGTCTAGATGCCTTGCCGCTGCATGGAATTATCGCTATCGAGTACGCGAGCCTGCATATATCCGCGCAGATCGGCGATAAGCCCGCGGCCCCGCTCGAATGGCCCGCGGTGCAGTTGACAAGAACTGGATTCGGCCGGCCCGCCGCGGCAATCGAGATCCTCGATATTTGCAAAGCCAAGCTCTACCGGCGCAGCGCGACGCTGGATCAGCGCGGGACGTCCCTGGGCTGGGGTGATATGGGGTACGAGAAGATACGCCAGGGTATCCTCGGTTGGACGGCCATCGATGCGCAGTGCCCGGGACCGGACGGTCACGTGCACTTCCAGGCGGGGCCTTTCCATCACGGCACAGGCGGCATGCGTCTGCTCGACTGGGATGCAAGTTATATTCGGTTGCGCCCCCCGGAAAAGTATCCCGAGGAGTGGCGGGTCTACGTGCCGGCCCCCCGGGAGATCGTGAATGAGCGTCTGGCACCTATCCAGAACCGGATAGTGCATTTGGATACCGAGCAATCAAGTGCCGACCTCGCCTGTCAGATCTCCAAGAAATGCGAAACCGCGGCGCAGAAGGACCAGCGGCGTCAACAGCGCGATCGTCTTATCAATCAGGCGGTGCAGCAAGAGAAGGCGCTCGAGTGCGAGTTGGAAAAGAAATGCGACTGATTGCCGTGTATTAAGTGACTACCGTGTATCAAAAGAGGATGACATCGTGCGATTGAACGTTTGGCTCCTGTTGGCGGTCGTCAGCGCGACCTGGCCGGCTGCAGCTCGAGCCGGGCGACCATCCTGCCTGACGGCAGGAAGGGACAAGGTCACGCCCCAACGCAGGAATCCGGCTTCTTGCGGCATGCCCCCGGCACTAGACACTCCAAGCCTTGGCGAAGTTCAGCGAGCGCGCACGGGATGGAGGGGCTGACCGGTAACGTGACAAGCTGCCGTAGGGTGCCTCAGGTTTGTCGGACAGCAGAAGATAGTTCGTCGTGCCGCGAGCCGGGCCAAGTACGACGGCCGTTTCCCCGATCGCTGGTGGCAGCGATGGGGAATCAAAGGGACTAGAGGCTGGACGGGGAGAAGATGGCGGTGCTGTGCCGGAGTTCGATATCTCCCGCAAAACAGGCTACAAAATCTTCTCGCGTTACCAAGACTGCAACCGAGCCACGAATCGCAGCCGTTCGTCCATCTTGTAACACTCCCGCCACGGCATTTGGGGTCCCCCAAATGCCCGAAAGTGTTACCTATGTGCCCGAAAGCACACTAAAGCCCGCCTGCCGGCGGGCTTCTCGCGTTTTGTGGCGAGGTGGAAGGATAACGTCCGCGGTGCTCGGTATAGGAGCCAGTGTTGTCGGTCACGCTGTGGTGGCTGTTTGGTTCGCGCCATTACTCGTGTTAACGCGCCGCGGGCGGCCCCGAAGGGGTGAGGCCCGTCCCGGGCCGAATAATCCTTCCACCCCAGCCAGATTCGTCGACAGGAGCCACCCGTCGCGTTAAAGTGTTGCTCTAGGCCTGAGCCACGACGGGAAGGATAACGACCGCGGTGCTCGGCTTAGCGGCGTGTGCTATTGGTCACGCTGTGGTGGCCGGTTGGTTTGCGCCATTACTCGTGTTAACGCGCCGCGGGCGGCCCCGAAGGGGTGAGGCCCGTCCCGGGCCGAATAATCCTTCCACCCCAGCCAACTTCC
>JBJMWM010000016.1:0-136293 GCA_045810105.1 Steroidobacteraceae bacterium
CTGTGGCTAATACACGCCTTATCATCAAATCCATCGCAGCACGCCGTTAAAACGATCTACTGAAGCTGCGTAGACGGGCTAGCAGCGAGGAAAGGTCGTTTCCTGAGATGTCTTTGAGAACGATAGGGTTTAACTAAACGATGCCATGGGCCACGTGAGTGCCGCTTCGGGGTCGACAGCAGTCCTAAAATACAGAGTGCTATCGGCCAGGAGCCGACGTCGGACGGATACCGGAGAGCCGATATCCGCGGCGAACCGAACCTTCAAGAAATTCGGCGCTTACGACACTGCTGACGATCTGCAAATCAAGGCGCCGGCGGCGCGCCGAAGAAGCCGACGACCCGGCTGATGAGGCCGTCGGGCGCTAGGTCATAGAAGTCCATCCCCTGCGTTATCTGCGTCCCGTCGGGACCCAGCAGAATCCAGCTCACCCGCATGGCCTGGTGGTGCGTCTGCGGAACACTGCATCGGAAGCGAGCGCCCGGATAGTGATGCTGAAACTCCGCGATCGCATCGCCGAGCGCCGCGCGTCCGGCGACGAGAGTAGGCTCCGGATCACTGTAAACGCCATCCGCGGCCCACACGCGTGCGAGCAGGCGGTCCCGAGTACTGCGGTCGGTGGTGTTCCATGCCGCACAATATGCAACGACCGCGGCGTCCGGGGTCACTCGCAGTTCCGACTGTGCTGCTGCCCGAATCGCCACCGCAGTACTTGCGAGCGCGCTAGCCGCCAACAGGCTTACAACGAGTTTCGACATCGGCGTGTACATCCCAAGAGATGGCAGAGACTGAGAATGACCGCTACGGGTCAGAAGCGAAAGTCGACGCCTTCCCGGCAGCGGACGCTCGCAAGGTCCGCCAAGGGTCCGCCACCCGCCGCTTGGGGCGCCTCTGCCCAAATAGGTTCCTGAGCGCTCGGCAGCCTTCAGCGGATGCAGGTCATTCCGAGGATCCGCTACACGCTGTTCCTGCGGTCCCGATGCGTATTCGTGTGAGATGACGGCTAGCTGGCATAGAAGGCTGACTGCGTTCCAACGGTCGAGTCGGCTGTAATCGGGAGCAAAACGTGAGTGTCACTACAGCTGCTCAGATGGAAAGGTACCCGTTAATTCGAACGGGAGGTTCTCGCCGATACGATGGCATTGACGATTGCGACCGGTCTCCTCAATGGCTCTGGCACGCGACGATCTTCATGAGTCTCGGAAGTCTCGATGCGTCGACGGAATGTCGGTGACCCGCTAAGCGCGGTGCAGCCGGAAGGTTGACGGTCTCGCAGCCCAGATGCCGTCGCCGAGCAGTGCTTGAACGATCAGCATGACGCTCCAGACAACCGGTAGCTCGCTGCCGGCCGCGGCGAAGTAGAAACCTTTGCGTAGCGACCAGAAACGCGCTGCGCCGAGCATCATCGGGACCGCGTACAGCGCTGCCCAACGTGCGTAGAGGCCCGGAATGAGGCAAAGCGCGCCGACCAACTCCGCCGAGATGACGTAGTACGGTACGAACCAAGGATACCCGTTTGTCGCGAAGTCGTCCCACCACCGAGCAATGCCGCCCTCAAGTACGAAGAATTTCCAGTACAGGTGCGCAATAAACAGGACACCTAGCGTCACTCTCAGCAGCAGGGCCGCGTACGGCCCTGTTCGCTGATCAAGCGCGGTCGACATTCTCTTGGCTCCCAATCCGATTCGATTCCGATCGCAAGTCAGTTTACGACCTGAAGCGAGGTTGGCACTCGCCAAGTCGATCCGGTTGGAGGCGCATTGCCGCTGGAACAGCGTGGAAGTCAGTGGCCTTCCGTAGAATCGTTGCGGAGAGGCCATTTGCTCTGTTCCTGCAGTGGCTGTCCGGGTCCGTGTGAGATAGTACGGGGAAAGTTCTCTGAGTCCGCCACGAAGAAGACCGGTGGCTAGTCATCGGCCGACTCGGTCTGGATTCTGGTTCGATCGAAAAAACGATAAGGAGCCACTGATGTCCGGCGCACCGTTCGAGCACTCGATGTCCAGGCGACAGGCACTGACCCTGCTGGGCACCACCGCGATCGTTTCATTTGACACGATAAAAGCCGCCACATCACCTTCGTCCGACGCGCTGCATTACCTCGGCCTTCAGGAGGCCGCCCGCCGGATTGCCTCGCGCGAGTTATCGCCGGTACAGCTCACACAGCACATGCTCGACCGCATCGCGCAGGCCGACGCGGTCCTGAAAAGTTATGCCACGGTCATGGGCGAGCAGGCGCTTGCCGACGCACGGGCGGCTGAGAAAGAAATTCAGTCCGGCAGGTATCGTGGCGCGCTCCATGGTGTACCGATCGGAGTCAAGGACCTGTGCTACACGAAGGGGGTGCGCACCATGGGCGGGACCGCGGTGCTGAGGAATTTCGTTCCGACCTTCGATGCTACTGTGGTCTCGCGGTTGCGGGCGGCAGGCGCTGTGGTGCTAGGCAAGCTGAATCTGTCAGAAGGAGCGACGGCCGGATATAACCCGGCTTTCGACGTGCCACTCAATCCTTGGAACCACGATCGATGGCCTGGAATGTCATCGAGCGGGTCCGGTGTAGCCACAGCGGCAGGCCTGTGTTTCGCGGCAATCGGCACCGATACCGGAGGCTCCATTCGCAACCCGTCATCGGCCAACGGCGTGGTGGGGCTCAAGCCGATTTACGGTCGGGTGAGTCGTTTACGGCGTGCTGGTCATGGCGGAGTCGCTCGATCACGTAGGGACGATGGCGCGTCGCGTCGCAGACGCGGCCATCATGTTCGATGCGATCGCGGGACAGGATCCCAGTGACCCGACGTCGCTCGCCGCGCCGCCGGCCACGGTGATGAAGGACCTCGACAAGGGTGTTCGAGGCATGCGGATCGGGCTCGACCGCGACTACGCGCTGAAGGGAATCGACGGGGGTCAGGCGGCGGCTATCGAGGCAGCGTTGAAAGTGCTAACCGGCTTGGGTGCACGCGTCGTTGACGTGCGCATGCCCGATCTCACGGGTGTGATGGATGCGTGGTTCGCGTTGTGCGCTTCGGAAATCGTGGTCGCTCACGCGGCGAATTATCCGTCGCGCGCAACAGAATACGGTCCCTATATGCGCGAATTCCTGGAGACGGGCGCTCGGATCACTCCGCAGCAGGTGGCGGCTGCGCAAAAAAAGCGCGCGGAGTTCACGGTGCAGTTCAATGCCGTTCTCGAATCAGTCGATGCGATGGCTGGGCCAGCTGGCGGCCATCCGGCATGGCCGATCACACGCGTTACAGGTGGGCTCGCTGCCCGAGTATCACAAGGCATGGTCCGCTGCGGCGCCTCGCAGCAGCGAGTTCACCATGCCGATGGATCTTGCCGGGGTGCCGGCAATCTGCCTGCCGTCGGGTTTTTCGTCGGACGGGCTCCCGTACAGTATTCAGTTCAGCGGGCAAAGGCTCAGTGAGCCGACGTTGTGTCGGATCGCGCATGCATATGAAAAGACGACCGGGTGGCGCACGCGTCACCCGAAGGTGGAGGCGATGGGCTGAGTTGAGGTTTATGCCGAGAGCGGCCGCAAGACTGGCTCGCGCTCGCCCGCAATTGGCACAGCGCGGAAGTCAGTAGCTTCCAGTGGAATGGTCCCAAAGATGCGATTTACGCTGTTCCTGCAGTACCGATGCGCGTACGGGTCAGGTGATTGTCGGAACGCCTGCTTTCGGCCCTGTTCCAGCGAGGGTTCGCAGGCAGCAATAAGAATACTCAAAGGTTCCGAAGATGAATTGCCACTCAATCGCTGCAACGTTATATTACGAAGGGTCGGAAAAGGCAGACTTGGTTTGGTAAGCCCAAGTCCTTTCGGAATCGAAAGCTCTGGTCTCTCACCTGGTGCACGAGATCCCCACGACGAACATCGGACGCCGCTGCGTTCATTTGTTCGATCGTGCGGTTCTCAAACCGATGAACCGTTCCGGTCGAGCATCGACATGGGAATAGTTCATGCACAACCGCCCCTCAGCTCTCTACGATGTTGTCATTGCCGGCGCCGGCCCCGTCGGGTTGTTTCTCGCCTGTGAGCTGCGGCTCGCCAAACTTTCAGTGTTGGTGCTGGAGCAAGCCGAGGATCCTCGCTCATCCTTGAAGCGGCTTCCGTTCGGAATGCGCGGCCTTTCCGCGCCCACGATTGAAGCCCTCTACCGTCGCTGCTTGCTGAACGACGTTGTGGCGCCGGCAGACGCAAACGATCGTGACAGTCGCACTTCGGCCGCCGGACATCGGGCGCAACAGCCGCGCCGGCCGGGAGGCCACTTCGCCGGCATCCAGTTCTTTCACGACAACATCGACACTTCCAAGTGGTCGTATCGTCTGCCAAGTCCGGCCGACACCCACGTACCCATCGAGCTGGAACGCCTCGAGTCCGTATTGGCCGCGCGCGCAATCGAGTCGGGAGTGGCGATCAAACGCGGCCTCGGGGTCGAAGAGGTTGATCAATCGAATGACGCTGTGTGTATTCGCAGCGGCGAAGAAACTTTCCGTGCGCGCTGGCTCGTCGGATGTGATGGCGGCCGAAGCTCGGTGCGCAAAGCGAGTGGCTTCGACTTCGTCGGTACAGAACCCGAATTCACGGGTTATTCCGTAGAAGTTGAGCTGGCTGATCCGGACAAGCTGCGCCCTGGCAGGCATTACACGCTGGCAGGCGTGTACACGTACGCGCGGCCTGGGACCATCGCGATGGTCGAGTTCGACGGTGGTGCTTTCCACAGAACGCAACCGATCACGCTCGAGCATGTGCAGACGGTGTTGCGCAATGTCTCCTGCACAGACGTGACCGTCACGGCGCTCCAACTCGCCACGACGTGGACCGATCGCGCCTATCAAGCCACAACGTACCGAAAGGAACGAGTGCTGCTCGCGGGCGACGCCGCGCACATTCATTCTCCCTTGGGCGGCCAGGGACTCAACCTCGGGCTCGGTGACGCCATGAATCTGGGATGGAAGCTAGCTTCCACGATTCGCGGCAACGCGCCGGCGTCTCTGCTCGACACATATCTGAGTGAACGGCACCCGATTGGAGCGAAAGTTCTCGATTGGTCGCGCGCCCAGGTTGCGCTCATGCGCCCCACGCAGAGTACGCGCGCGCTCGAACCCATCATTCGCGATCTCATCGAGACTCGCGATGGCGCCACCTACTTTGCCGAGCGCGTATGGGGTATATCGCTCCGCTACGATCTTGGGGGCAAACATCCGCTCGTCGGCCGCAGCGCTCCTGAGTTCGAGCTGGCCGACGGGACGAAGATGGGCACTCTCTTGAGCGACGGGACTGGTCTATTTCTGGACTTCGACTCTCGCGTATCGCTGCGCGCGCTCATAAGACGCTGGCATGGACGAGTCAACTATGTCGCGGGCGACGCGAAGGATCGGCTGGGCTTGAGCGCTGTGCTCGTGCGCCCCGACGGCGTTGTTGGCTGGTTAAGTGAAGGCGTCCCGGACGATGAAGACGTTGCGCAAGCTGCGTCGCGCTGGTTCGGAAAACCTGAAGACCACGCGTGAGCTCGCGGTGGAACGGTCGATCGGCCTGCTTGGGCCGATATCAAGCGCTAACGCATCGATGGACGTCCGCTATGGGGTCGAACTCGGACACTGACCGTCAGATCAGGTTCAGACTTGTACACGTGAGCAGATGGCCAATGTAGCGTTGTCACCTATCCGCCGTTTCTCGCAGCCTTTATGTCGAGAAGATTGATCTGATCGATCTTGTCTTTGTGAATCACCACCGTAAGCCGTGCTGGATATTTGAATCGCATTTCGCTAATCCGGAAAGTCCACAACATAATCTTGAGAAGGTCCTCATCACTGATGTTCCTGTGCCCCTTGATTCGTGTAATTCCAGATCCGAAGATTGGGGTCGATACGTCCTTCTGGGCATACACTTTATTTACTCGATCCCAGAAATTGATCAAGAACGCTAAGTATTCCGGCATCGTAAGTTGAGCGTTGTTGTTCTCGTGCAATTTCATAAACGCAGTCAACAAATAATCGTTGTACACGCAAATCGTCCCGACTTGATAGCGCTCCTTCTTTCCCAGCTTCCTATTGGCATTGCTCCCGAGAGTTTCGCCGCCCTCAAAAGCATAGCTCTCGATATGATGATCGAGGTCCGAGACAGGCACCCCAAGGTGCTCCTTGATGAAGACGCCGTTGAGTGACGTTTCCGCAATAACTTTGTTGTCTACCTGCGTATCGAAGTACTCGTTGAAAGCGATCGCTTTGAACCCGGGCTGCCAGAAAATGTCACCGACTTTAATCGTACCCAGCCAACTTCCCCGTGGCTTGATTCACTCCCAATCCTCCATTGCGGAACAATCGGTTAGCGCATGTCTGCGAAGTGCCCTGGGTCTGATAGTGGACGCGCGTCGCGCTTGAAGGGCTTCGGCTACTGACAGATCTACTGCCACAAGTGAGACGCCCCCGTTCATCGATCTCTTGATCGCCTCGATATCGACCTCGGTCGCGCCCTCAGCCCGCGCCGCGTAGGCGAGCAGCATGGTCGCAATGCTGTGGCCATGCTGCTTGGCCACGCAAAGCTCATTCTTCCCACCAACCATCAAGTGCCAGCTCACTGAAGTTTGACGCGCGGTGTAGGGTCGCCGATAGCGCAGCTTGAGGGATTGCAGGGTCTTGCGGCAGCGAGCTGCTGGGTACTGCAAATTACGGATGGGCTCGCCGGTCTCCAGGAAAAAGATGTGATCGTGATCGATCTTCCCGACTGTCTTAAGGGAAGCCCGAAGGCGGAGTTGTCGTCTCAGCACGGATAGCGCGCGCGGACACAGTTGGACACGTCGATCGTCGGGAAAACTGTGCACTCGCTGGTCTTCACGCTTCTTCGGCTTTTTGATTGCAGGGACGCTGGCCACTCCGGCACGAAGCCCCTGTTTCATCCGTAACGCCCGCCGATGTCAGCCGAAATGCCCACGTGGGAAAGCGCAACATCGCGGCCGAACTCTCCTGTCAACGTTGAACCGAATCAAGCCGAGGAGCCACGGACGTGAAACTCATCAAACCCTGCCCCTCTTTCGTCGCCGCTTTTTTCTCTTGCCGCGCTGTCAGTTCCGGTAAGCGCCGCGCCGCTGAAGAACATCGTCCTAGTTCACGGCGCGTGGGTCGACGCGTCCGGGTGGAAGCCGGTGTACGACATACTCAGCCGCCAAGGATTCAAAGTCGCGATGGTTCAGGAGCCGGAAACCTCGTTCGCGGACGACGTGGCCGCAACGAAGCGCATTCTTGATCTTCAGGATGGCCCGACGCTCCTCGTCGGCCACAGTTACGGCCGATCGATCCATGGCCGGTTCGATCTGCTCGAGGAGATCGAGCGGATGATGATGGCGGACATCCCGCGTCGACCTGGAAGCAGCCCGCGATTACGTCGATCGAGGCCCGCACTCCGCGGGAGTCATCGATCGCCTCGCGCAGGCGAGATGGCATCGAGCGCATCTACCTCAAGGGTAACCATGAGAACCGTATGCTCGAGTTTCTCGAGGACCCGCAGGAGAAGGGACCGGCGTGGGCGAAGTTTGGCGGTCGCGAGGCGCTGGAGAGCTACGGCGTGCGTCTGCCCGAGGTCGGACAGGAGGACTGGAGCCGTCATACGCGACGAGTATCGCTCCCTGTTGCCGGAGCGGCATCTGCGGTTTCTGAACGACCTGCGCCTGTCGGTTCGCTGGCGAGATTTTCTCTTCGTACACGCGGGGCTGAACCCGCAGGCGGATCTTTCCCAACAGCCCGCGCGCGATCTGATGTGGATTCGCGAGCCCTTTCTCAGCTCCGATCGGGACTGGAGCCTGCGTGTCGTCCACGGACATGTCATTGTCGAGGATGTTGCTTTCCGGCCCAACCGGATCGAGATTGACTCCGGTGCGTACAAGTCCGCGTGCTCACCTGCCTGGTAGTGGAGCCTGAGACCATACGGATGTTGCAAACCCCCGGACGCGATGGCCGTTCCCCCGCCGTCAGCGACGGAGCTCGATCATCGTACGGATGAGCGCCGACCTTACGGCGCTGCCGGAGAAGTCGTCGCGGCAAGCGCCGTAGTAGAAAACGACGATCTGCGGGTTGTGCTGCTGCACGGCATCGATGATCTCGCCCAGCGGGATCGACTTGCCGATCATCTTGAAGCGCCGCCGTACGGACACGACGTGCGGGCACCAGTCACCGCCGGCTCCCGCGACGAAGGCCTGGTTCATGTTCATCTTTTGCTCAACGTCGTGGTACGAGAACGCCTCCTTGGGCCAGCCGCTGCCAACGGCCTTGCAGAGCCGGTAGTTCTCGATGTTGGCTGGCCCAGTAACATGATAGCCAGGGTCTGGGCCCCCATTGCCGGCGCGAATGGCCTGGCTCGGGCTCGTTGGTCGACCTTTGCCGTGGGGCACGTAGTAATGGATCGTAGTGCCGGGCGGCAGCGCATACTGGCTGTCGCCATGAAGCAGTCCCCCGTGGGCCCAGATCAGGCATTTCGTCGAGGTGGGGTTGGGGCTGGTGAAGAAGTACAGCTTGTCGGCGAGCGCGACCTGGTTTCCGGCGGCGGGCATGGGCATGACGAGTTCCTTTCCCTGAGCTCACGAACCGTGTGACCAGGGAATTCTGGATCCTCGCGGCCGGGCGTGCAACTCGTCAGTGCCTCTATTCGTCGGATTTCGCGCCGAGATCGTAGTAGGGGACGGGACGCGGGACGCTTTTATTCTAACGTCCAGTCATCCTGGAGCGACGGTGTCGGAGGTTATTCAGTTCGCGCGCTCGTTGACAGATGAGTATGCCGGCGAAAACATCGCGGTCGTCGAGCTTGCACCCGATCTGCGACGGTGAATAGTCAGTAAAGGATCGGCGGTACAGTCCCGAAGGAATCGCGCACGTTGTCGAAGATAGGGTGAAGGTCATTTAGCTTAGGGTGAGAAATGAAGCGCGTGCAGTGCTCGGCGCTGCGCGCCTGGGATAGGGCGGTGGGGCGAGGGGGGAAGATGCTTGGAAACGCTACGAATGGGTCACATCGGCCAGGAGCGGACAATTGCGCGCGCGAGTACAATGCCGGCAAACCAATGTCAAACTTTGCATCCGAAATCGATCTGCTCGAAGAACTATCCGCACACGACGATCTCGTCCGTCGTTGCGTTCACGGAGACATTGAATTTCGAGAGTTTGTCCGACTCTACGATGATTTTTGGTGGCGATTCGCCTTGGATGGGCACGAATCCGACAGTGCGGAGCGGCTCGTCCTGGAACGTCACGCTAATCGGATTCTCCTGCACCGGAAGGTCGCGGAGGAAGTGATCGGAGCACTGGCTTCAGCGAGCGACGCAACCAAGCAGAGCTATGAGCGCGCGGGGCGAATAGGACCACAGGACGCCTTCGAGCGGCTGCAGCGAATCGCCTCCGAATTCCTAGATTGATCGTCACGAGGGCTCACGCCGAAAGGATTGGACTCCGAGAACGACGATGGCCACCAGGCCCAGGACATGCGAAATAGTGCCCGCAGCCGCACCGATCGCAACGGCTCTCATGCCGAGATCTTGCCAATTAAAGGAAATGGTCAAACGCAAGGCCCTGGCCGCGTGAGGGCTCACGGTGAAGAGCGCGGCTGTCGAGATCGCAATGATGGCGGCACCGACGTACGTATGGAAGAATCGATGGAGCGGATATTGTCGCGTCAGGATGTAGTACAACGGCTCGATATCCATCAGCACGTTCGCCGCGCAGAAGGCCAGAAAGCTCACGTATCGCGGTGCCGCGGCGTGGATCGCGGCACCGTGTCCGAAGTGAAAGGGCGTTATTGGCATGAGATGTGTACATGGTAGCCGGAAATCGTGGCGGTGTTAGGGCTGCCCGAGCTGTCGCGTTATCTAGGTGTTCGGCACTCCCGGCGTCCGGCTCGTCCCGCTAGGGCGGGCGGTTGGGTGAGTGGGAAAGAGGCCGGATGACTGCCGCGATTCAGGGTTTGTGTTCTGAATCCGACGACCGCGTCCCCGGTGTCGGCGGACTCCCTCGGTCCGTGTCCGGTGCTGCGCCGCTGTGCAATGGAATAGCGGACGAGGGGTGAGACCGGCTCCAGTCGACCAGACGCTTGGAACACTAGCCGGAGAAGCCCGAAAGCGGACACAATGGCGACCCATCGATATGCGCTGGCGTTGGGCAAGTCATCAATATGGAGCGTTTGATGAAGAGAAGGCAGCTGCTACGCTCGGTCGCCACGTTGCCACTTCTCTCCGGTGGCTTCGCATTTCTGTCCGCCTCCGCGAAGGCTGCAAAGGCGAGCGCAACGCGCACAATCCGGCGCGTGAGACCCTCTGATCCGTCGTGGCCGGATGCGGCGAGCTGGGGCAAGCTGAGAGACGCTGTTGACGGTAATCTGATCGAAGTACAGGCGATGTTCGAGTCGTGCGCAACCGAGCCGAACGGCGCCGCCTGTCGTGAAGCAACCCAACACGTCAAGAACCCATATTGGCTCGGCGACCAAGCTGCCGGCACGCAGGTTTCCGGATTGCTGGATGGGTGGACTCCGGCACCAGGCACCTACGCGATCAGGGCGCAAAACACCGCCCATGTTGTCGCGGGCGTCAACTTCGCCCGGGAAAACAATCTGCGGCTCGTTATCAAGGGCGGTGGGCACAGTTACTACGGCACATCGAACGCTCCCGACTCCCTGCTCATCTGGACGCGTGCGATGAACAAGGTAACGCTGCACGATGCGTTCGTGGGGCAGGGCTGCGCGGGTCGCATCGCACCGGTTCCCGCAGTTAGTGCTGACGCGGGCGCGGTATGGATGGATCTCTATGATGCGGTAACAAACAAGGGCGGTCGCTATGTTCAAGGCGGCGGCTGCATGACAGTAGGCGTTGCCGGCCTCCTCCTCGGCGGAGGATTCGGCTCGTATTCGAAGCGCTTCGGCAGTGCCGCGGCAGGCTTACTCGAAGCGGAAATCGTCACCGCCGACGGCCGCGTACGAGTGGTGAATGCATGCACCGAGCCTGATCTTTTCTGGGCTCTGAAGGGCGGCGGCGGCGGAACGTTTGGCGCCGTGACGCGGTTGACTCTACGCACACATGAGCTCCCGAAACATTTCGGCGGTGCTGGGGGCAAAATCAAGGCACAGTCCGATACAGCCTTCACGCAGCTGATTGGGCGCTTTATCAGCTTCTATCATGAGAGGCTCTTCAATCCGCACTGGGGAGAAAACGTCCACTTTCAAGCAGACAACACGCTCGAGATCTCGATGGCGTGCGAAGGACTCGACAGTTTGGAAGTAGCTGAGACGTGGCGACCGTTCTTCGATTGGGTAAAGGCCCGACCGACGGACTTCACTGTCACAGACCACCTGTGGGCAAACGCCTGGGACGCACGGGGCAAATGGGATCCTTCGGCTCGTTCGTACAATCGGGACTTGCGTGACGGTGCCCCCAAGCACCACGTATGGGATAAGGGCAATACAGACGAGTGCGGAGCCTTTCTTTACGGCTACGATTCACTTTGGTTGCCCGCATCGCTCCTTGAAAAGAGCCGCCAGAACCAACTCATCGCGGCGCTATTCGCCGCGAGTCGCCATGAAATGGTGCGCTTTCACATCAACAAGGGGATGGCTGGGGCACCGCCGGAAGTGCTCGCGGACGTGAGTCAAACTGCCACCCATCCCGCGCTACTGGATGCCTTCACGCTCGCCATAGTTGCCGACGGTGATTGGACGCCAGCCTATCCCGGCTTCGTACGGTCGCCAATGGGTATCGCCAACGCAAGAGAGAGGGCTCGTGGGATCGGCATGGCCGCAGCGGAGCTGCGCAAGATTGCGCCACACTCTGGCTCGTATTTCAACGAAGGCAACTTCTTCAATGCCTCCTGGCGGGAGGAGTTCTGGGGCAAGAACTATTCGAAGCTGAAAGCCATCAAGACGAAATTCGATCCGGACGGGCTCTTCTTCGTCCACCACGGTGTTGGCAGCGAGGAGTGGAGCGCTGACGGCTTTACACGCCTCTCCCAATAGGGGTTTCAGAGGATCCACTCAGACCGAGCTTGCTGAAGCGGCAATGCAGGCCTTCTTGTGCTTGTCACGACCACCCACCTTTCGGCTGTCGATTTGCCGCAAAGCGCACGGTTGCGACCGGCAGCAACGGGTCGCTGCCAGCCGTTGAGGCGAACGTCTCGGCTCGGCCACTCTGACACATTCGACCTCCAGAATTCAGGCATGAAGCTGTTATTCAACTTGCGCGTCTGATTGTTCTCACGAGGGGTCAGAGCGTGAGCGCCGGCAGACGCTGAACTTGTCACGCGAGCCCGGCGGATCCATTTCGTCCCTGCTACAGTCCCGTTCGCCCCAGCTTCATTGCGAATCGGGTCCATCCCTCTAAATACTCGTCCATGACATTTCAAAGATGGCGGCGCTTGGCTCGTCGCGGTGCACTCGTCCTGGTTTTGTTCAGCCTTGCATCCTTTGGGCGCAGTCAAGTCGGACCGGAATCGGACTGGCCGGCCTACGGAAACGATCCTGGAGGCATGCGGCATTCAGTTCTTTCTCAAATCAACCGGGGGAATGTCGCGAAGCTCAAAGTCGCGTGGGTCTTCCATACCGGAGACATCTCCGCTGGTGACGATGGCAGAAAGCGAAGCGGCTTCGAGACCACTCCGATTCTGGTCGATGGAAGACTGTATCTCACCACTCCCTTCAACCGGGTTGTCGCACTTGATCCAACCACAGGAAAGCAACTCTGGTCCTATGATCCCAATATCGACCGGAGCCTTGACTATGGCGATGGTCTTATCAATCGAGGTGTGGCGACATGGCTGGATCCGTTGGCCACGTCGGACAGGTTGTGCGGGCGCCGCATCTTCGAAGCGACGCTCGATGCTCGCTTGATCGCACTCGATGCCGTGACAGGAATGCCCTGCAAGGATTTTGGTGCCTCTGGTCAGGTGGACCTGCGGAATGTTCCCGGTTATCGACATGCCAACCTAGGCGAACATCTTCAGGGTTGGTATCACATGACCTCACCTCCCGTAACGATCGACGATATGGTCATCGTCGGATCGGCCATTGATGACAACCAACGGATCGACATGCCGCCTGGAGTCGTGCGGGCCTTTGATGCGCGTTCCGGAGCCCTGCGTTGGAGTTGGGACCCCATTCCTCGGAGTGTACCGAGTACGACCTCATCATCGATTACTGGAGCGGCAAATGCCTGGTCGATCATGACCGTGGATCTGACGCGCGATCTGGTCTTTGTTCCCACTGGGAGCGCGAGTCCAGACTATTACGGCGGCCTCCGTCCCGGAGATAACAAGTGGGCAAACTCTGTGGTGGCTCTCCACGCGAGGTCTGGAGAGCTTGCATGGGGTTTTCAGTTGGTCCATCACGACTTATGGGATTACGACACCGCCTCACCTCCGTTGTTGGCGACGTTGCCACGCGACGGAAAGAAGATTGCCGTTGTCATCCAGGGAAACAAAACAGGGCTCTTGTATGTTCTTGATCGAGATACAGGCAAACCAGTTTTCCCGGTCGAAGAACGCGCCGTACCCCAGAGTGATATCCCTGGTGAGAGGGTATCACCTACTCAGCCCTTTCCCCTGCTTCCACCTCCACTGGCGCCACAGCGCTTGTCGAATGAAGACGTGTGGGGGCCAACGCCGGCGGACCGTGAAGCCTGTAGGCAGGCTATCGGAAAGCTCCGCAATGAAGGTATCTTCACTCCTCCTAGCATGCAGGGCACTCTAGTTGTTCCTGGCAACCTCGGCGGTATGAACTGGAGTGGCTATGCTTTCGACCCAGTTCGCAATCTTCTGATCGTGAACACGAACAACCTGATTGCCCGCGCACGGCTAATTCCGCGCGAGAAAATCAGTTCCGATAACGAAGACGGAAACTATGGTCCGCAGCGCGGGACCCCTTACGGAATGCTTCGCCGCTTCTTGCAGTCTCCATCCGATTTGCCATGTGGAGCCCCTCCCTGGGGCACACTAACAGCGGTTGATTTGGCTAAGGGAGCGATCACCTGGCAAATTCCTTTCGGCTCGATGAAGGACTTCGGTGGCGTACACGGTTCCGTGCCACCGGGATCTATCAGCCTCGGAGGTCCAATCACTACGGAAGGTGGCCTTGTTTTCATAGCAGGTACCCCCGACGCGCAGATCCGAGCATTCAACGTGGAGACGGGGGAAGAACTTTGGCGCGCGACGTTGCCTGCCACCGGAAACGCAACCCCGATGACATACGAGATGAATGGCAAACAATACCTGGTGGTCGCGGCAGGCGGGCATCCGAGTATCCGGGAGGAGTCTCTCGGGGATGCAATCGTCGCGTTCGCTCTACCGTAGCTCCTACCATACGGACACATTTTGGTTCGGCTATTAATGCAATTGTCGAGTTGCCCTATCTGACGTGCGAATGCAAGTCGCTCACCCTGTAGCCGTCACTCGCGAATGCCTCGTTTGGATCGCATGCGGACGTAGTCCCACGCGACACTCAATCCGTGGTGTTTTCAGGCTATGTCGCGACCCGATCTGGCCCAATCAGAAACCGGCGGACATTTCAGAGCCCAGGACAACTTCTCTGTGCGGTGGAGTTTCTTCAATGCCGCTTCCGCCTTGAGTGCCTCGGACTTGCTGGCGAAGGACTGTGCGCCAAGCACGCGAACCGGAGGGTTGGAGCGCGTGAATTTCGCCCCTTTGCCGTTGCTGTGAGCGGTAAAGCGGGCGGCGACGTCGGTAGCGATGCCGGCATACGTCCGGCCATCGCGGCACACAAGCAGATAGAGCCACCAGCACTGGGTCATGCGGATAGGTTACCTGATACTGCCCCTGCACTGGTCCCTGATTGCTCTCGGCTATGAGAGGCGCTCAAGCACAACACTGCTTTTTTTCAAACCGGTCCTTCAGCATACGAATTGCGACAACAGTCGCAAGCCATTCTCGGGACTGATCGCTCCAATAAATGAAATTCGAGCTTTCCTAACGCGCCAAGAGCACTCGGTGCAGTACCTTCAATCGTTGACATTGTAGTTGGCGACCACTCGAATAACATTGGAGTTGCCGTGAGCGTGACGCGAGGGCTGGTCCTTTTGTCTGTGGCGGCTCGGGTTGGCCGATCACAGCGTCACCAGCGGCGGCCGATCCACCGCCGTACGTTATGTCGGTATGCGAGGTAGGTCTCTCCGAAACGTTCCTCGAGCGCCTGTTCCTCCGGAACGATGTGCGCGACAGATATGACAATGACGAACAACGGCAGAACGAGCCATGGACTCACCGTGCCGAGCCACAGCGCCCACCCGACCAGCAGCAGCACCAATCCCAAGTACATTGGATTGCGGCTGATCCGAAAAACGCCGTTCGTCACCAGGCTCGAGGCCTCGCTTGGCTTCGAGGGATCGAAAGTGGTCTTGGCCTGACGGAAGCGCGCGCCCGCGGCCACGGTGATCGCGCGACCGATTGCAACGGGAACCAACGCGAAATAGTTCCACGGGGCAGCAATCAAGTAACCGAGCGGCAGCCAGTGGTGCAATGCCCACATCAGGGCTGCGGCGAGCAGCATTACAAGTGGCGGGGGAATATGGGATTGCATGCAGTTGATTTTGAGCTCGGCACAGCCGGCCAACTCCGATTATCCGAGAGCGGCCTCTTGTGGGCGCCTCAACGGAATTGTCGGTGCTTGTCAATGTGAGGGGTCAGAGTGCGAGTGATGAGAGTTTTCGGGTCCGATCAAACGAAAATAATTTGAGAGCGGCGCCGTAGCTGCGGCAGATCGATTTGGCGAGCTACGAGTCGGGTGGCCCAAACGTTTAGGGCGACCACCGAGCTGATGATTGTCCCCAGAAAGGCCATTGTTCCGTGCATAACCGCATTCTAGTCTGAGATAGCTGGTCCTGTATTCGGAAAACGAATAGAGAGAGCGTTTGGTTGGGTCTGGGCCATGTCAGCCTTCAAGGCCGGTGCTCGCGAGCGAGGTACTCCTCGCTCTGCATTTCGATGAGCCGGCTGGCGGTGCGCTCGAATTGGAAGGCGACTCGCTCGCCGCGGTACAGCTCGGTGGGGGAAGCTGCGGCGGAAACGATGAGGTTGACGTTGCGGTCGTAGAGCTCATCAACGAGTGCGATAAACCGCCGCGCCTCGTCCTCGTGCAGGGTGTCGAGCACGGGGACCTCAGAAACGATGACTGATTGGTAATCTCGCGCGATCTCTATGTAGTCGTTTTGACTGCGGGGGCCCGAGCATAGGGCCATGAAGTCGAACCAGACGACGCCGCCGCTTTCGCAGACAACGGGGATGCGGCGGCCTTCGATCTCGATTGAGTGCGCCGTGTCGATTGGCGCTGCCGCGCCGTGTTGGGCATGAGCGCTGCGGGCCGGGGGCGTGGTCGCGCCGTGTTCGGCATTGTCGCTGGGCTCGGCTAGCTCCGCGCCGCCGTTCATCTCGTGCTCGGCGAGCTGACCAAACAACTCCTTCAATCGCTGCGGAGTGTCGGGTGCGCCGCTGGGCAGATACGTGCCTGCCTGCGTGAGTTGCCTGAGGCGGTAGTCGATGGCTCCGTCCACGGCCACTACGTCCAGGTGGCCTTCCAGCAGGTCGATGGTTGGTGTGAATCGTTGTCGCTGTAGGCCGTCCTTGTAGAGGTCGCGCGGCTTTACGTTCGATGTTGCCACAAGTGTGACGCCGCGCGCGAACAAGGCGGCGAACAGGCCGCCGAGGATCATCGCGTCCGCGATGTCGGAGACGAACAGCTCATCGAAGCACAGTACACGCGCGTCGCGGGCAATGCGGTCGGCTACGACTTCCAGTGGCGCCTCGCGCTGTTGGAGCGTTTTGAGTTCGGCATGCACGTCATGCATGAACCGGTGAAAGTGTCGGCGGCGGCGTTCGGGAAACGGTAGGCTCTGGAAGAACAGATCCATCATCCACGTCTTGCCACGCCCGACGCCTCCCCAAAGATAGATGCCGCGGACGGGCTCGGATGCGGTGTTGCTACCGAAGGCGCTGAACCAGCGACGGACTCGTGATGTGTTGGCTTCTCGGCTGGTGACTAGCCGTTGTCGCAAGTCGCTGAGGCGATCGACGACGGCTGCCTGCACGGGGTCAGCGCGAAAGCCGCGCTCAGCTAATTGCCGACTGTAGAGCGCGCGCAGGTCCATTACTGCAACGCGGACGTTGTCCAGCACCGCTGCGTGCACTCGCTGCGATAGTGGGTGCGGGGGTTCGTCCGGGTGTGATGCGCCAGCCGTGTATGCGGCGTCATCCCCCTTTGGGGCGTCATCCGTGTGAGGCGTGTCATCCGCGTGAGGGGCGTCATGCGCGTGGGGGTCGTCATGCGCGTGGGGAACGTCACCCCCGTGTGGGGCGTCCGCCTGAGAGGTGTCATCCGTGTGCGGGGCGTCATGCGCTTGGAAGACGTCATCCCCGTATGGGGCGTCCGCCTGAGGGGTGTCATCCATGTGCGGGACGTCATGCGCGTGAGGAGCGTCATCGGGGTGCGCGGCCTGGCCTGGGTGTGGGGCTTCGTCCGCGTGTGAGCTTCACCTGGGTGCGCGCCGTCATCGGGGTACGGGGCTTCACGTTCAGCGCCTCGGAGATGCCGCACGCGCTGGTGTGGATGCCACTTTACGCCGTCAGCTCGCAAGCTCATCCAAATTGCGAAAGTGCTCTAGCGCATTCGGATTCGCCAGCGCATCAATGTTCTTCACCGGCAATCCATGCACTATGTTGCGCACGGCCAGCTCGGTCAGTTTGCCGGACAGCGTCCGGGGAATGTCGGGTACCGCGATGATCTTCGCGGGTACGTGGCGAGGTGTCGTGTGGGCTCGAATCGTGTCGCGTATCTTCTTCTTCAGAGATTCGTCCAATACGACTGCCGGTTTGAGACGGACGAACAGCACCACGCGCACGTCGCCCTGCCACTCCTGGCCGATCGCAAGCCCTTCGATGATTTCCTCGAGACTTTCGACCGCGGCATAGATTTCGGCAGTGCCGATGCGTACTCCGCCTGGATTCAACACGGCATCGGAGCGTCCGTAGATTACGATGCCGTCGTGTTCTGTCAGAGCCGCATAGTCACCGTGATGCCAAACACCCGGGAACCGTTCGAAGTAAGCCGCCTTGTACTTGACGCTATCAGAGTCGTTCCAGAATCCAACGGGCATGGAGGGGAAGGGCGCGGTGCACACCAGTTCCCCGCGGTCACCGCGCACGGGCTTTCCGGAGTCGTCGAAAATATCGACACTCATTCCGAGGCCGCGACTTTGAATTTCGCCGCGGTGAACCGGGCGAATCGGGCATCCCAGTGCGAAACACGACACGATATCGGTACCGCCGGAGATCGAAGCCAGCAGCACGTCGGACTTTATGGACTGGTAGACGTAGTCGAAACCATCGGGAAGCAAAGGCGAGCCGGTCGACAAAACAGTTCGCAGCGCGCTGAGGTCCACTTCCTTCGCGGGTACGAATGAGCTCTTCTCCAATGCCGAAATATACTTAGCACTCGTGCCGAATATCGTAACGCGCTCTTCCTGGGCCATGCGCCACAGTACGCCGGCATCGGGATGAAACGGGCTGCCGTCGTACAGGATTAGCGTAGCTCCGGTGGCGAGCCCGCTGACGAGCCAGTTCCACATCATCCATCCGCAGGTGGTGAAGTAGAACAGGCGGTCAGTGCGCTTCACGTCCGTGTGGAGCAAATACTCTTTCAGATGTTGTAGCAGGGTTCCGCCGGCGCCGTGCACGATGCACTTTGGAACGCCAGTGGTTCCCGACGAGTACAGAATGTAGAGCGGATGGTTGAAGGGCATCTGCGCAAACTGCAGCGTGCGGTCACTGGTGAGGGGCGCGTGGGCGCCGGCAGCGGGCTGGCTGCCGTGGGTGACGAGCGTGTTGGTGCCGGCAGCGGCCTGGCTGCCATGGGTGACGGGCGCGTGGGTGCCGGCAGCGATCCGGCTGCCATCGGTGTTGAGCGCGCCACCGCCGGCATCCAGCCCGCGCGTGCCAAACTCGTCGAAGCGCGACGCTCTAAGACTTGCATCGCCTAGGCGCTGCAGATTCGGCTCTGCGTTCACATAGGCGATAACTACTACACGCTGAATGCTGGGGATCTTCGCCAGTACCTCGGAGACAGGCGCGAAGGAATCAATGCTTTTGCCGGCGTAGAAGTAGCCGTCGGCAGTAAACAGTACCTTCGGCGCAATTTGTCCGAAGCGGTCCAATACACCGTGTACGCCGAAGTCTGGCGAGCATGAAGACCACACTGCCCCGAGGCTCGTGGCTGCCAACATCGCGATGGCCGCCTCGGGAATATTCGGTAGAAAGCCGGCTACGCGGTCACCCGCAACCACTCCTGCTGCCTTGAGGCCGGCTGCGATCCGCGCGACTTCATCGTGCAACTGCCGGTAGGAGACCTCGCGACGCGTGCCGCGCTCGTTCCGGAATATGAAAGCGGGCTGTTCGTCGCGAAAGCGTAGTAGGTTTTCGGCGAAATTCAGACGAGCGTTGGGAAAGAACCGTGCTCCAGGCATCTTCTCGGGCTGCTCGATCACTGGGCCTGGGCCCCAGTCGGCTCGCACGTCCGCGAAATGCGCGAGCTCCTCCCAGAAATCGCCCGGGCGCGTAATCGACCAGGCGTACAAGTCGTCGTAGCTGCGAAGCTCCAATCCCTTGCGAGCGCTGACGCTTTCGATGAAGCGAGTCAGATTAGCATCGGCCACGCGGGCCGGAGAGGGGCGCCATATCTCGGACATACATCCAGTTTACCGCCTTCTGAGCCTGCGTCGGGATACCTGAAGACCACCTAAAGAGACTGGTAGTTGGGTCCAGACCCACCCTCGGGCGTGGTCCAATTGATGATCTCGTAGGGATCCTTAATATCGCATGCTTTGCAATGCACGCAGTTCGCGGCATTGATCTGCAGCCGCTTGCCGCCCTGACCGTCGTCTACCATTTCATAGACATTGGCGGGACAGAAACGCTGACACGGATTCCCAAATTCCTGGGCGCACTTCGTGATGCAGATCGATGGGTCCAGCACCTTCAGGTGCGCGGGCTGGTTCTCATCATGCGTGGTGGATGCAAAGAAGACAGATGCCAGACGATCCCGCGGCGGCAGCGTGCGATCTACCCACTCGCGCTCGGGCGGCTGATAGTCCGAAACTTGCTTCAGCCGCGCGTGGTCCGGGATGCGATTCTTCAGCGTCCACGGCGTGCGACCACCCGTGACTACTTCGAGGGCCGAGTTCGCCAGCCCGATCCACATGCCTTTCTTGAACGCTGGTTTGAAGTTCCGGACAGACTTCAGCTCCTGCCCACCTGGCGATGCGCGCCAGCGCGCATCGAATCCCACTGGTGAGCCGGTTTCGGCCAGGTGTTCCGCGGCAAGCGTGCCGGAGCGGATCGCCTGGTGAATGCCTTTGATCTTCGGCAGGTTCAGTCCGCTACCCGAGTCGCCAATCAACATCGCGCCCGGCATCTCCAGGCGTGGAATCGTCTGCCAACCGCCTGAGGCGATGGTGCGCGCGCCCGATGCCAGAATCTCGCCACCCTCCAGCAGCGGCTTGATCTTCGGATGATGTTTGAACTGTTGGAATGCCTCGAACGGCGCCAGCCGCGGATCTTCGTAGTCGAGTCCCACGACAAAGCCGACGTAGACGCGATTGTTGTCGAGGTGATAGATGAAGCTGCCGCCGTAGGTACCGGAGTCCAGCGGCCATCCCAGGCTGTGTTGAATCAACCCGGGTTCCACACGGCCCGCGGGCAACTGCCACAGCTCCTTCATTCCGAGTCCGTAGGTCTGGGGGCAGGAGCGTGCATCCAGCTCGAAACGTTTGATCAGTTGTTTGGCGAGGCTGCCGCGCGCGCCTTCGGCCATGATCGTCGTGCGGGCGCGGATCTCGGCGCCCGGCGTGTAGTTGGGGCCAGGCTCGCCGTTCTTCTCGATGCCCATGTCGCCGAGGCGTACGCCCGCGACGGAGCCGTCTTCGTTGAAAATGTTGTCGGCCCCGGCGAAGCCGGGAAACACGTCCACTCCGAGTCCTTCGGCTTTCTGTGCCAGCCAGGGTGTCAGCAGACCGAGGGAGATGATGAAGTTGCCGTGGTTGTGTAGCTGCGGCGGCAGCGGGAGTGAGAATCCACCGGTCTTGGTCAACAGCCGGAATTCGTCGCGCTTCGCGGGAATGCAGATTCCGGGTGGTGATTGCCGCCATTCGGGCAGCAGTGCATCCAGTGGTCCTGGCTCCATGACGGCGCCGGACAGGGCATGCGCCCCGACGGCGGAAGCCTTCTCGAGTATGCAGATGTTGAGATCGGGTTTGAGCTGCTTCAGCCGGATGGCGCAGGACAGTCCCGAGGGTCCGGCCCCGACGATGCAGATGTCATATTCCATGACATCTCTGTTCATGGGCTGCGCCCAACTTTCCACGGGGATCGCGCAAAGCGTGGGACGCATGCGTCCCACCCCCGTCCGTGTAGCGGCGCGAAGCGCGCCGAAAGAACCGGTTTCATGCGCTGTTGCCTCATTTGGGCTGCATTCGGATCGCGCCATCGAGGCGGATCGTTTCGCCGTTCAACATGGGAATCTCGAAGATCGCGGCGACCATTTGCGCAAATTCTTCGGGCTTGCCGAGCCGGCTCGGAAACGGAATCTGGCTCGCGAGCGAGGCCTGCAGCTCCGGTGTCATCGCATCCATCATGGGTGTATGGAAGATACCCGGCGCAATGGCCATGCAGCGAACGCCGATTCGTGCGAACTCGCGCGCGATAGGCAGCACCATGCCGGCGAGTCCCGCCTTCGTGGCAGAGTAGGCGGCCTGACCAATCTGGCCTTCGTAGGCAGCCACGGAAGCCGTGTGGACCAGCAGCCCGCGCTCACCGTCCGCATTCGGCGTGTTGTTCTGCATCAGGCTGGCGGCGGCTTTATCGCACAGGAACGTGCCGATCAGGTTGATGTGCACGACTTTGGCGAAGAAATCGCCGGCCATGGGGCCGTTTTTACCGAGCACGCGTCCGGCGCCGACAACTCCCGCGCAGTTCACCAGGAGGTTGATCCCGCCCATGCGCGATGCTGCCGTCTCCATCGTGGAGTTGACTTCAGCTTCGGAGGTGACGTCGCAGCGAAGGAAGCTCGCGTTGGCACCTAACTTTGCGGCGGTCGCCTGACCTGGGCCTTCCTGCACGTCGAGGATGACGGCCTTGCCGCCCTTGGAGACGACATGGCTGGCGACCGCCGCACCCAGGCCGGATGCGCCTCCTGTGACAACGGCGCGAGCTTCTTCAATCTTCATTCAGAGATCCCCTGAGAGAGAGCGAGTAGTGCTAAGTATTTCGGCCCGCAAGTAGATCATACCCGGCGCGCCGTATGGAACGGGGTGCGCGCGGGCGACATCCCCTTTGATCTGGCGCGACAGGGGCAGGGCCGCGCATGCCGCGGCTAGCCCGTGCCGGTCGCGAACGCACAAGTTTCGTGCGCCGGTTTGAACGGCGGCATTGGTGCCAACCCGTGGCACGCACGCCGGCTCGCTACGTAGGTGGCCCCTCAAGCGAGCCTGCCAGTTAGGCGAGGCGCCCGTGGCGCGCGGACGGCGCCTACGCAAGTCGCCCGTTAGGCGCGCCGGCCTGCACCCAGGCATGCGCCAGTCCACGCGTGCCGAGTTCGGTCGCCTTACGCAACCACCTCAACGGCCAGCGCCACCGCCTCACCGCCTCCGATGCACAGGGAGGCGATACCGCGCTTGCCCCCACGGCGGTGTAGCCCGTGGATGAGCGTGGTGAGAATGCGGGCGCCTGTCGCTCCGATCGGGTGGCCGAGTGCGCAAGCACCGCCACTGACGTTGACGCGTCCGTGGTCAATGTCCACTTCCCGCATCGCGACCATGGTGACCGCGGCGAATGCCTCGTTGATCTCGTACAAATCGGCGTCGTGCGGGCGCCATCCGAGCTTCGCGAGCGTCTTCTTAATCGCTCCGATGGGGGCCAAGGTAAACCATTCCGGCTCCTGCGAATGGCTGGCGTATGCAACCACGCGCGCGAGCGGCTTGAGCCCCCGGGCCTTCGCTGCGGCAGAGCTCATCAGGACCAGCGCTGCAGCGCCGTCCGAGATCGACGAAGAACTCGCTGCCGTTACGGTTCCGTCTTTACCGAATGCGGGTTTGAGGGTAGGGATCTTCTCGATGCTGCAGGTGGCGGGGGTCTCGTCACGAGAGACTACGACCTCGCCCTTGCGGGACTTCACTGTCACCGGCGTCACCTCGCGATCGAAGTCACCCGCCTCGAGTGCGCGCATTGCGCGTCGGACGGATTCGGCCGTGAAGGCATCCTGCTCAGCTCGCGTGAAATTGTATTTGGCCGCCGTTGCATCGGCGAAGCACCCCATCGACTTGCCATCAAACGGACTCTGCAGGCCGTCGTAGAACATGTGGTCGAGGATTTCGCCATGGCCCATGCGGTAACCGCCGCGTGCCTTCAATAACAGGTACGGGGCGTTGGTCATGGACTCGAGACCCCCAGCCAACACGATCTCGGCATCGCCGGTGCGGATCTGATCAGACGCCATCATCACGGCTTTGAGGCCCGAGCCACACATTTTGTTGATGGTGACCGCGGGGGTGCCGATGGGTACGCCGCCTCCGAGGGCGGCTTGGCGCGCGGGCGCTTGTCCGAGGCCAGCGGCCAGGACACAGCCCATGATGACTTCCTGGATGTCGGCCGCCTTCACTCCGGACTCTTCAATGGCCGCCTTGATCGCCGCACTGCCCAACTGAGGACCCGTGACCGGCGCGAGGGCGCCCTGAAACGCGCCGATGGGTGTTCGCTTGGCGGAAACGATGACGACGTCATGGTCAGACATGAGAGGAACCTCTGAAAGTTAAGATCGGGCCGCGCGACGTGGCTGCAACCCGTTGTCGAATACAGTTATGAATGCGTCCGCAATTTCCGCAGCGGTCATGGACTGATTCTCGCGATACCAGTGCGCGATCCAGTTGAGCGATCCGGCGAGCGCAAATGCAGTCATTTTGGGATCGCATGGATGAATGGAGCCGTCTTGCACACCTTCGCGGATCAACCGGCGGATGCCTTGATCAATCTCGGACTTCATCGCCTTGATGTGGCTGCTCATGTCCGGGGACAAGTCCTGCTCTTCCACGCGAACCATGCACCAACCAAACTCGGATGCCATCGCCTGCGCATAGTTTCGCAGCACGGTGTTGAGCCGCTCCCGCGCAGGCACGTCGAGGTTCTTGGCCTCACGCAGTCCAGTGCGGATCGGCTCGATGCCCGCGACGAAGCATTCAAACAGCAACTGCTCCTTGTTGCTGACATAGTAGTAGACAGTCGGCTTGGTCACTTCCAGCGCTGCGGCGATATCGTCGAGCGAGGTGTTGTGATAGCCCTTGTGATTGAACGCATGCGCGGCCGCCCGTATCACGGCCTCACGCTTTACCTCGCGGTCGTGCTGGCGTTCGCGGCTCCCACGCCAGGGTGAGGGCGGGCGCTCGCCCGCATGCCCGTTTATCTGGGGCCTGGTGTTCACCGGGACCTTGGCGTCCAACGGGGGCTTGCCTGTCCCAGCTCGGGAATTGCCCGCGGCACGTACTCTTCGGCTGCTCATTTATCGTTCAAATTGCGCATCTTGAATGCACTGCCAGTATAGGATCATACTCGCCAGTAGTCATCCTACCGGCGCGTAAAATACATGAGTGCCAGAACTCCAGGCGGCGCGGCCCTGAACCGGCCGGAACAGGCGTCAGCCAAGCCCCCTTTGCGCTTCGTTTCCGCGGCTTCATTGTTCGACGGTCACGATGCGGCCATCAATATGATCCGCCGCCTTCTGCAGGCTCACGGGGCGGAAGTGGTCCATTTGGGGCACAACCGCAGCGTGGCGGACATCGTGCGCGCCGCAATCCAGGAGGATGCCGACGGGATTGCCGTCAGCTCCTATCAGGGCGGACATAACGAATATTTCGAGTACATGGTGGACATGCTCCGGGAGCGTGGCCGACCCGATATTCGGGTCATCGTGGGCGGCGGCGGGACTATCGCACCGCACGAAATCGAGGCGCTGGAGCGGCATGGAGTCGAGAAGATATATACGCCCGAAGACGGCCGGAAGATGGGCCTGAACGGGATGATCGACGACGTGTTCGCGCGCTTGGGTGGCGTTACGAAGCCACCCTACGAATTCGGTCCCCTGAATCCCCGTGACCATGGGCATATCGCGCGGACGCTCTCAGTCCTCGAGGGAGCCACTGTCGATGGCCTTGACGCCCAGGCTGACCAGATTCGCCGGGCTGTTGCCAAGTCCAAGAACAGGGTGCCGGTCATTGGCATTACCGGGACCGGCGGGGCGGGAAAATCGAGTCTGAGTGACGAGCTGCTGGCTCGCTTCGTCCGCTCCTTCCCAGGCAGGCAGATCGCGATGGTGGCAATGGACCCGACGCGGCGCCGCAGCGGAGGGGCGCTTCTGGGGGACCGCATCCGGATGAACAGTCTGGCCTCCGAGGCGATCTTCATGCGATCCCTGGCGACTCGCCGCCAGAATCTGGCCACTTCAGCCGTGCTGAAGGATGTGATCGATCTTTATAAGGCCGCGGGCTTCGACTTGATCGTGGTGGAGACCGCCGGCATCGGACAGTCGGATACCGAGATCGTGGATCTCGTCGACCTGTCGCTGTACGTCATGACCAGCGAATACGGAGCCGCGAGTCAGCTCGAGAAGATCGACATGCTCGACTTCGCTGACATCATAGTGCTCAACAAGAGCGAGAAGCGCGGTGCGGCCGACAGTCTGCGCGACGTTCGCAAACAGTGGCGCCGCAACCATCCTGATAAGGCTGCTTTGCCTGACACGAGTATTCCGGTTTATCCAACCATCGCGAGCCGCTTCAACGATCCCGGCGTGAACAGGCTGTTTGCCTCGATGTGCCAGGCGTTGGCCGCGAAGCAGATCGGCTCGGCGGCGTGGGATGTGTCGGATGTGGGTCCCACGGAGATGACCGTGCGCGAGCCGCTGATTCCAGGGCAGCGTACCCGGTACCTTGCGGAAATCGCACTCCAAGGCCGTGGCGTGCGCGAGCGCCTGCAACAGCAGGTCGAAGCCGCTCGCAGGGCCTTTGGGCTCTACGAGTCACTCAAGGCTCTGCACGATGCGCAGTTGCCCGGGCCGCTGGATCGATATTCCGAAACGGCGCTGACCGAACAATCGGCAGACGCCACGAAGCGCGAGCTGCGTCGTGCCTACAACCAGTCGCTTGATGAGATCGGTACGGAAGGCGTCGGTGAGCTCAAGGCGTGGCCCGCGAGAGCGGCTGCGGCGACGGCGAAAGAATACTCGTACAAAGTGCGCGATCGGGTTGTCGCAGGTGAGAACTACACTGAGAGTCTCGCGCGGCAACCGATTCCGAAACTGGCCGTCCCGAAGTTCAAGGACTGGGGCGAGATCCTTCACTTCCTGGCGACCGAGAACCTTCCCGGCTCCTTCCCTTACACCGGTGGTGTCTATCCATACCGCCGCGAGGAGGAGGATCCAACTCGTATGTTCGCTGGCGAGGGCCCGCCCGAGCGAACCAACCGGCGCTTCCACTATCTTGCGGGCGACCATAGTGCGGCCAGATTGTCGACGGCTTTCGACTCGACGACGCTGTATGGAGAGGACCCGGATACCCGTCCTGATGTCTACGGGCGCACGGGCAATTCCGGTGTGTCGATTGCGACTCTGGATGACATGAAGAAGCTGTATTCGGGCTTCGACCTGTGCATGCCGACGACCTCTGTTTCGATGACCATCAATGGGCCGGCGCCCATGATCCTGGCGATGTTCATGAACACGGCCATCGATCAACGCGTCGAGCGCTACCTCAAGAAGGAGGGTCGCTGGGCGCAGGCCGAGAAGAAGATCGCAGCACTCATAGGCGAATCGACGGCGCGCGGAGTTGCGCCTCCAGCCTACAAAGGCGAGTTGCCCAAAGGGCACGACGCAATGGGGTTGGGGCTGCTGGGCGTAACGGGTGATCAACTCGTCGAGCGCGAGGTGTACGAGCGGATCAAGGCCGAGGCGCTGCAGGCAGTCCGTGGCACCGTGCAAGCTGACATCCTGAAAGAGGACCAGGCGCAAAACACCTGCATTTTCTCGACAGAATTCGCGCTGCGCATGATGGGCGACGTGCAGCAGTATTTCATCGAGCAGAAGGTCAGGAACTTCTACTCGGTATCCATCTCCGGTTATCACATTGCCGAAGCGGGCGCGAATCCTGTTTCGCAGCTGGCCTTCACGCTCGCGAATGGGTTCACGATCGTCGAGTACTACCTGGCGCGCGGCATGAAGATCGATGATTTCGCGCCGAACCTGTCGTTCTTCTTTTCAAATGGGATGGATCCCGAGTATGCGGTCATCGGGCGTGTGGCCCGCCGGATCTGGGCGCGCGCCATGCGGGACCTGTACAAGGCGGGGCCGCGCAGTCAAATGCTGAAGTACCACGTGCAAACCTCGGGACGCAGCCTGCACGCGCGGGAGATTTCATTTAATGACATCCGCACGACTCTGCAGGCGCTCTATGCGCTGTTCGACAATTGCAACAGCCTGCACACGAACGCGTACGACGAGGCTCTGACTACACCGACCGAGGAGAGTGTGCGTCGCGCGGTGGCGATTCAGATGATCATCAACCGGGAGCTGGGGCTCAATAAGAACCAGAACCCGCTGCAGGGCTCATTCGCGATCGAGTATCTGACGGATATGCTCGAGGAGGCGGTGTACAAGGAGTTTGATTCGATCTCGGAGCGCGGTGGCGTGCTGGGGGCGATGGAGACCATGTATCAGCGCGGGAAGATCCAGGAAGAGTCGCTGTACTACGAGACGAAGAAACACGATGGCAGTCTGCCTATCGTGGGTGTCAACATGTTCCTGTCGAAGACGGATGGGCTGGAGGAGCACAAGGGTGCCGCGTTGATCCGTTCGACCGATGAGGAGAAGCAGGACCAGGTGCAGGCGGTGCGTGCATTCCAGGCGCGCAATGTGGCGGTGGCGCCCGACGCCTTGAAGCGGCTGCAGGCTGCGGCAGCGCGGGGCGGCAATGTGTTTGCGGAGCTGATGGAGTGTGTGAAAGTCTGCTCGTTGGGGCAGATATCGCATGCGTTGTACGAGGTGGGCGGGCAGTACCGGCGTAATATGTAGTTGGTACGCGCGAGATGGGCGCGCGGCGGTCCCAGGAGGGCGCCAACGAATATCGTCGCGACAGGTAGGTCACGTACGCGCCGTCGTTCGCACGATGAGAGGCGCGGGCGCCGAGGTGCGGCGGCCCCAAGATAAGGGCGCGGGCCGGCGCCGCAGGGCGGAGTCAGGCCACGGAGTCAGGCTGCGGAGTCAGGCTGCGGAGTCAGGCTGCGGAGTCAGGCTGCGGAGTGAGGCCACGGAGCCACGGAGTCAGGCCACAGAGTCAGGCTGCGGCGCTCTCGCGCGCCGTGGGGGGCTCGACGAGGTCGGGCTCACCTAACTCGCGCAGGATCGCTTCGCGCGCCTGATCGCGCAGGTCCATGGCCACAGCTTCCGATTGATCGGCGGGGGCGGTCACTGGCTCAAGGATCTCGACCACTATCTTTCCGGGGCGCGGCAAGCCGCCGCCTGGCGAAAGCGTTACACGCGTGCCTTTGACGGTGGCGGGTACCACTGGGCAGCCCACGCGAGCGGCCGTAATGAACGCTCCGGAGTGAAACTTCAGCAGGCCGGGGGTCCGCGTGAAGGTGCCCTCCGGAAAGAACACGAGTGACTTTCCGCCGACCGCATTGCGCAGCACCCGCCGTGCGTCTGATGCACCGCGATGGCGGTTGAATCGCTCGACAAACTCCGAGCCGATGCGGCGCAGGAACAGGCCTACTCCGGGCACGCTGTTCATTTCGCGCTTGATTACGAACCCAAACCGGGGTGGCAGTGCGGCCGTGAACACAACACCGTCGATGTAACTCACGTGGTTCGATACGACCACGCACTGGCCGTCTGGGAGGCGTTCCAGCGATTTCACCGTTAGGGGCATCCCAGCGAGCCACAAGAATGCTCGCGCAGCTGCCCGCGCCGCTGCCCGGCGGTGCTGGACTCGGGGTAGGAAAAGTACCGCCAGGAACGCACACAACGCCATGCCCAGGAACAGGGCCACAGCGTAGATGCCATATGCGAATCGTAGCGGCGCAATCATCAGCCGGCGGGGTTGTTGCGTCCAGTGCGCAACGCTTCTGCCACTGGGGCGGACCGCGGGCGCGGATGTCTCGGTCGGTTCCTCAGCCATCGTTTACATATCGTTTAAAGCAGCGCTCACGGTATGTGATCTGGTTCTCTTTATGTTAATGCTTCATGGCAGATGTGATCATCATCACGCAGCTGGAGCGGGGGGGTCACCATACTCCGTCGGCGATATCGGAATGTCGCGGACGATACATAGAGGCCTGTACATATCAGATGCGCCGGGCGGCGCGCGCGGGTCTCGAGCGAGATGGGACTTTGTCGAAGCAGGCTACTGCAATCGCCATGACCTCCAACGCCGACTCTGCCGATCCGGCCGTGTCCCGGTTTCTCGACGCCGTCTGGATGGAACGGGGATTATCGCCGAACACGCTGGCAGCTTACCGCGCGGATCTTACCGCGCTGTCGCGATGGCTGGCCGAGCGCAGCATCCCGATGGTGCGCACTACCCGCGCAGATCTTCAGGATTTCATTGCCTGGCGTGTGCATGCCGGCGCGCGGCCGCGCTCGACAGCACGTCAGCTTTCCAGTTTCCGCCGCTTCTTCCGCTATATGGTTCGCGAGGGTGTGGTCCGCGAGGATCCGACCGCGCAGATCGCGATGCCGAAGATTGGCCGCTCGTTGCCCAAGTCGTTGACCGAGGAAGAGGTCGAGGCGCTGCTTTCGGCCCCGGTCGTGAGCGATCCGCTGGGCAATCGCGATCGTGCGATGCTTGAGGTTCTTTACGCTACGGGCCTTCGCGTATCGGAGCTCGTCAACCTTCGCCATGGACAGGTCAACATCAACCAGGGCGTCATTCGCATACTCGGCAAGGGCAACCGCGAGCGGTTGATTCCCCTCGGCGAGGAGGCGATGCGCTGGCTGACCGAGTTTGCCAACGGTGCGCGCAGCGAGATTCTGCTCGAGCGCCAGACTGACTATCTGTTCCCGACGCGGCGTGGCGATCGGATGACGCGCCAGGCGTTCTGGCACATCATCAAGCGCTACGCACGCAAATCGAATATCTCCAAAGAGCTTTCGCCGCACACCCTGCGGCACGCGTTTGCCACTCATCTGCTGAATCATGGCGCCGACCTGCGCGTGGTGCAGATGCTGCTGGGCCACAGTGATCTGTCCACGACACAGATCTACACGCATGTGGCACGTGAGCGCCTGAAAGAGCTGCACGGTCAGCATCACCCGCGAGGGTGATTTGCCCAAAGTCGCCAACGGCGCACATCGGCCGGGTCGCGGCCCTTCTGCTAGACTCAATTGCATGCTAGCCCGTATTTCTGTGCTTGGTTGCGCTCTAGCGTTGCTCGCGGGTGTGACTCGTGCGCAACCGCCTGATCAACAACCCGCCCAACAGCCGGCTCAAAGCGCCGCTCAACCGGCCAGCGGCGGCGCGCAGCCAGCCGATCCTCGGGCGCAGATCGCGAGCAAGATCCCGGGTACACGCGCCGAAGACGTTCACCCCACACCCGTTCCTGGTATCTACGAGCTGACTCGCGGTACGGATATCGCCTACGTCACGGCGGACGGCAAGTATGCGATCAGCGGTGATCTGATCGACCTTGCCAAGAACGACAACCTTACCGAGACGCACCGGCGCGAGCTGCGCGCCAAATTGCTGGGCGCCATTCCGGAATCCGAGATGCTCGTGTTTGGCCCTCATGATCCGAAGTACACGGTGACAGTGTTCACCGATGTTGATTGTGCCTACTGCCGGCAGTTGCACAGTCAGATAGCCGATTACAACCGTTTGGGAATCCGGGTACGGTATTTGTTTTATCCACGCACGGGACCCAACACTGAGTCATGGACGAAGGCGGAAGAGGTGTGGTGCTCGACCAACCGCAATGAGGCGCTGACGCTGGCCAAGCGCGGGGCGCCACTGCAGGTGAAGGCGTGCCCGAACAATCCGGTAGCGAGGCATTACGCGCTCGGCCGGGATTTCGGGTTGGAGGGAACGCCTGCGATCGTGCTGGCGAATGGCGAGCTGATCGGCGGCTATATGCCGCCTGCCCAGCTGGTGCAGCATCTGAGGGAAAACCGGCAGTAGCGCCAGACTCGGGCACTCGTGGCGCTCGACCGCAAGCTGCGGAACGAAGCGCATCAAGGCGGTGCAGACGGAGTATCCGGGACGCTGCTGACGCGGGGGCCGGGGCTGGCGCCGCCGGAGCTACTTCTCCAAGAGCTTGAGCTTCTCCGGCTTCCCTTCCCACTCCTTGGCATCAGCCGGGGCCGCCTTCTTCTCGGTGATCACGGGCCACTGCTTGGCCAGCTCCGCGTTCAGCTGCTTGAAGTGCTCCTGGCCCGCGGGCAGCTCTTCTTCGGAGAAGATGGCTTCGATGGGGCATTCAGGCTCGCACAGCGTGCAGTCGATGCACTCGTCCGGATCAATCGTGAGGAAGTTCGGGCCCTCGTGGAAGCAATCCACCGGGCAGACCTCCACGCAGTCCATATATTTGCACTTGATGCAGTTTTCAGTAACGACGAAGGTCATTCAGATTCCTCGAAAGGCCAGCCCGCAATGATAATTATCTAGGCAGCCGTCGGTCCAGTTCGGTGAAATAGTGGTTTTCCCGACCTGCCGCCCGGTCTTCCAGGTAGCGGCGAAGGGTGTAGTCGGTGCTGGGGAAGGCGATATCGGACCAGGGAATATCGGCGGGCTCGACCAGCATGGCTTCAAGGCTCTCAACGCCCGCACCGTACGTCGGTTCCCGCAGCGTCGCCCGGAAAAACACGTGCACTTGCTGGGCATGGAGCACATGCACGACCGTCAGCAGTGAGCCGATTTCGACGCGCGCAAGCGCTTCCTCGTGCGTTTCGCGTGCGGCCGCCTGCTGGAGGGTTTCGCCGTTTTCCATGAAACCGGCGGGCACGGTCCAAAACCCGCGCCGGGGCTCGATAGCGCGCCGGCACAGGAGGATCTTCCCGTCGTATTCGGGGACACAGCCCACCACGAGGCGGGGATTCTGATAGTGGATCGTCCCGCAGGCGTCGCAGACGTGCCGCGCTAGCTGGTCGCCTGGTGGAATTCGGAATTCGACCTTGGCGCCGCACTGGTTACAGAAATTCATGGTTCGATCGTGAGCATACCACGGACGAAACGATGAGCCGGCGCGCTCAGCCGTGGCGGTACCCAGGCTGCCTGTTGTTAAGATGGCTTCTCATGGGCTGCGCCCAACTGTCCACGGGGATCGCGCAAGGCGCGGCCCGGTCCGAATAGCGGCGCGAGGCGCGCCGTTAAGAAAAAGATGGAGGTATTGAATGGATGTTTTCAGGCGCGGCATGGACCGCATTCTGCTCGGTCTGACGCTTGCTTCGGTGGCTTTTGCCGTGCAGGCCGCCGAATCGCCCGGGCGGACTCTGATGCGCTTTCCGACGTTGTACGGCAATACGATCGTTTTCGCCGCGCATGACAATCTTTGGTCTGTCGCGCGTACTGGAGGCGCCGCTGCAAGGCTGACCGCCGACGCAGGCCGCGATGTCATGCCGCGCTTTTCACCTGATGGCCGCTGGATCGCTTTCACCGGCGAATATCAGGGCAACCGGGACGTGTATGTCATTCCGTCCACTGGCGGTCCGGCCAAGCGGCTGACATTCAATTCCGACCTGACCGACGACCCGCCGGTGCGCTGGGGTCCCAACAATATGGTCGTGACCTGGACACCCGACTCGAGCAGCATCGTGTTCCTGTCGCGCCGCGAGGCCTGGAATAGCTGGATTGCCAGGCTCTTCACGGTGTCGCTCGCGGGTGGGTTGCCGCAGGCCATGCCCCTGGACCGGGGCGGGTTCCTGAGCTACAGCCCCGATGGCAAGCAGATCGCCTACAACCGGATCTTTCGCGACTTCCGCACGTGGAAGCGCTACGACGGCGGGCTTGCGCAGGACATCGATATTTACGACTTCCAGAGCCGGCAGCTCAAACATGTGACCGACTGGACCGGTACGGAAACCTCGCCGATGTGGTTCGGCAAGACAATCTATTTTCTGGCCGACCATGACTCCAACCGGCGCAGGAACATCTGGGCTTACGACACCGCTAGCAGCGAGTTCCGCCAGGTCACTCACTTTACGGACTATGACATCGATTTCCCCAGTCTGGGAGCGGGTCCCGAGGGTCAGGCGGGCATCGTGTTTCAGCAGGGTGGCAGGCTGCATGTGCTCGATGTTCCATCCGAGCAACTGCATGACATCGATGTGACGGTACCGGATGACGGCACGCGCACTGGCCCGCGCTGGGTTGATGCAAAGACAGCCATCCGCGAACAGGACACTTCACAACACACCGACTTCGACATTGCGCCCAATGGCAACCGCGCAGTCTTCTCGGCACGCGGCGATGTCTTTACGTTGCCGGCCGAACATGGCAACACGCGCAACCTGACTCAGACTTCGAATGCCGACGAGGATCATCCCACCTGGTCGCCGGATGGCAAGAGCATCGCCTACACGACGGACATCTCTGGCGAGCAGCAGATCGCAGTGCGTCCGGCCGAAGGGGGCGTGGAAAAGATCCTGACGCATTTCGAGCGAGGCTTCTTTTACGCGCCGCGTTGGTCACCCAATGGCGAGCGCCTGGCGTTCTCGGACCACGAGCATCGCCTGTGGTGGGTGCCGGTAGCGGGCGGCGAGCCTGTGCAGGTCGCACGTGATACGTACACCGAGATTCACGATTACTCGTGGTCTGCCGATGGACGCTGGTTGGCGTACAGCCTCGTTGGCGCCAACGAGCAGTCAGGAATCTGGCTATACAACACTGACACCAAAAAGGCCACGCTGGTCAGTGACGTACGTTCCAACGACTTCCAGCCGGCGTTCGATCCTACTGGGAAATATCTGTTCTTCCTCTCGACGCGGCACGAGAATCCGACGTTCAGCCGCAGTGAATTCAACATCGCGTCGTTGAAGACGACGGGCATCTATGTCGCCACTCTCAAGCGCGGCACTGCCTCGCCGTTCGCTCCGCAGTCGGATGAAGGCGTGGGCGAGGCCCGCAAGGATGAAAAGGACAAGAAGGATGAGAAGAAGAAGGACGAGCGCAAGCCGGAGTCGAAGCCGCTCGAGATCGATCTGGATGGCCTGATGGGGCGATCGGTGGCCATGCCGATTCCGCCGGCTGAGATCAGCACCCTCGATCTGCGCGACGACAAGGTCTTCTATGTGACCGGGCCCAGCCAGATGATCGAAGGCCCGCTGCCGGGCGAGAAGACGACCCTGCACGTGTACGATCTGAAGGAGCGCAAAGATGCCAACGTGGTGGAGGATCTGAGCTCCTATGCACTGTCCGGAGACGGTAAGAAGGTGCTCTACAAGGCCGATAAAGACTACTTCATCGCGGATGCCGCCGCGGCGAAGGGCAAGGGCGAGGAGGGCAAGAAGAAGCTCGATCTGGCGCACATGCGTGTGCGCGTTGAGCCCACTCAGGAATGGGTCGAGATGTTCAATTCAGCCTGGCGGCTCGAACGCGACTTCTTCTATGGCCCGAAGATGAATGGCGTGGATTGGCAGGCAATGCGCGCATCCTACGGGAAGCTTCTGCCGCTCGTTGGCTCGCGCGCCGATCTCAACTTCCTGCTCGGCGAGATCCTGGGCGAGCTCGGCAACTCGCACACTTACGTCAGCGGCGGCGATGACATGCCGGAGGATCAGCGGGTGTCGACGGCGTACCTGGGGGCTGACTTCGCGCTGGATACCGTGTCGGGCCGGTATAAGTTTGCGACCGTGTTCCCTGGCGACAACACACGCGACAAATATCGCTCTCCGTTGACTGCTCCCGGTGTCGATGTGCACTCCGGAGAGTATCTGCTTGCGGTGGACGGGCAGGAACTGAAAGCGCCCGTCGATCCTTACAGCCTGTTGGTGGGCAAGCAGGATTCCACACTCAAACTGACCGTCTCGGACAGCGCAACTGGCAAGCGCCGCGATGTCATCGTGGAGCCGGTCAAGAATGAGCTGCCGTTACGCGAGCAGGCCTGGATCGATCACAACCGGGAGGTCGTGGAAAAGGCCTCGGGCGGCAAGGTGGCCTACATCTACCTGTCGGATATGAGCGGGCGGGGCATGGATCAGTTCATACGGCAGTTCTATGCGCAGCTGGACAAACAGGCGTTGATCTTCGATGACCGCTGGAACGGCGGGGGCTTCATCGACCAGATCGTGCTCGAGCGGCTGCGGCGCATCCTGGTGGGTATGGAAACCAACCGCGAGGGCCAGACTGTTCCGGTTCCCAACCAGTTGATCATCGGGCCGAAGGTGTGCTTGATAAATCACTACTCGGCCTCGGACGGCGACATCTTTCCGTTCTACTTCCGTAAGTACGGGCTCGGTCCGCTCATCGGGACCCGGACCTGGGGTGGTGTTCGCGGCATCCGCGGCGAATGGACGCTGCTCGATGGCGGTTACATCACGATTCCGGAAAGTGCGTTGTATGGCCTCGACTCGCAGTGGGTCATCGAAAACCACGGTGTCGATCCTGACATGCCGGTGGATGACTCGCCGGCAGACTGGATGCAGGGGCACGACGTGCAGCTGCAGGCTGCCGTTGATTACATCCAGGGGGAGATGAAGAAGCACCCGGCAACTTTGCCGGCGCCACCCCCGGCATTGCCGGCGTATCCCAAAGCGGCCGGCGCTCAGTAAGGCTTGACCTGCCGGCGGGCATCGACAGGTAAATGTCGTGCCCGCCGGATTTGCATCCACCGGCGGCGTGCTGCCGTGGGCCATTTCGACGAGTAACGGCGACAAGTACCCCCGCCGCCTGAAATCCCGTATATAGCTAGTCCGCCTGACGGTCTGTAGCGCATTCTGTCCGAAGGGAACGGTTGCCGGTCCGTGGGGTCGATTTAGACCGAGGGCCTGGTCGTCGCGTCGCGGACTGGAGAGATCACTTGAGCGGGCGCTGGAATACATCAGCCGAGGACTGGCTGACGAAGGGAACGCCGGGGCAGGCGCAGAAATCCGTCCGCGGCAAGTTGATGCGCATGGTGGTGCTGACCACCGCGATTGCGCTCCTGGCGGCCGGGTGCGGCATGCTTGCCCACGATCTGAGTGTCTATCGGGACTCCTGGGTGGCGGATCTCGATACGCAGGCGAGTATCCTCGCGAGCTCGACGGCATCGGCACTCATAGCGGGTGACCGCAGCGTTGCTGACCGGAATGTGGCGGCTCTGCAGGTGCGGCCAACCGTGCTCGTGACCGCCATATACGCCACGAGTGGCAAGTTGTATGCCAGCTTCGTGCGGGCGGGCGAAGCACCCCCGCCGTTGCAACTCCAGGCCGTAACTCGCGACGCCAGGGTGTCTGGCGGGAATGTCGAGCTCATCCAACCCATCATGGAAAACGGCCAGCAGTTGGGGACCATCCTGCTGCGCGCGCACCATGACATCGGGGCGCGTGCGTTGGCGTACCTCGGTATCTTCGGTCTCGTGACGCTGATGAGCATGCTGGTGGCGCTGCTTCTGTCGACCGCGCTGCAGAAAGTGATTACCGAGCCGCTGGATTCCATGGCGAATGTTGCGCGTGAGGTCGTGACCCGCCGGGACTACTCTTTGCGCGCTCACTCCACGAGCGACGACGAGATCGGGTTCGTTGTCGAAGCATTCAACAGTATGTTGGATGAGGTGCAGGCGCGCGCGCGGGCACTCGAGCACTCCAATGCCGCGCTGACCAGCGAGGTGCAGATCCGGCATTCCGCGGAAGTTGCCCTGGCGCGCGCAAATTCCAGGCTCGAGAGCACTATGGCGGCCCTCAGGGAAGCCGATCGCAAAAAAGATGAGTTTTTGGCGACCCTTGCGCACGAGCTGCGTAATCCGTTGGCTCCCGTCATACACGCAGTGAAGCTCATGGACTCTGCGGCCGCTGACGAGGCCCAGCGGCAGTGGGGCCGCGAGGTGATTGCGCGCCAGGTTCAGCGGATGGCGTTGCTTCTGGATGACCTTCTCGATGTCTCACGCATCACGCGCGGGCGGCTCGAGCTGCGTAAGGACTACGTGGATCTGCAGGTCCTGGTGAATTCCGCTGTGGAGACTGCCCGTCCCCTGATTGATGCGAAAAATCATACTCTGACACTGAGTCTGCCGGCAGATCCAACGGTATTGGAGGTGGACCCGCTGCGCTTGTCGCAAGCGTTGTCCAACTTGCTCACGAATGCTGCGAAGTACACTGATGCACAGGGGCAGATCGAGCTCTCCGCGTCTCAGGACGCGCAGGGACTTACGATCCGCGTCAGCGACAATGGCATTGGCATCGAGTCGGCCGTGATCAAAGGTCTGTTCGAGATGTTCTCGCAGATCGATTCCGCGATCGACCGTGCGGAGGGTGGGCTCGGGATCGGACTTGCGCTCGTGAAGGGCCTGGTAGCGTTGCACGGCGGCAGCGTGCAGGCAACGAGTCCCGGATTGGGGCAGGGCAGCGAATTCACGATCCGGCTGCCCCGCTCGGTGGTGGTCGAGCGGCGCTCGATCGGCACCCTCGAGCCGTCCTCACCCGCCGCGCTGCCCGGGCCCCGCGGTAAGGTACTCATTGCCGACGATAACCGCGATGCTGCAGACAGCCTGAAGCTGCTGTTGGAGCTGTCAGGTTACGACACGTTCGTCGCCTACAATGGTCAACAGGCCCTGGACGTCGGGACTCGAGAGCTGCCGAGTGCCTTCATCCTGGATGTGGGCATGCCTGACATGACCGGCTACGAGGTTGCACGCCGCATCCGCCAACAGGCCTGGGGCCGCAACGCACTGCTCGTTGCGGTCACGGGTTGGGGGCAGGACGATGACAAGGAAAGGGCCAAGGCCGCCGGATTCGATCACCACTTCACCAAGCCGGTCGATCCCGAGGCGGTGGAGCAGGTGCTGCTGGCGTCTGCGAAGCTTCGTCCACCGCTCATGTCTCACGCAGTTGGTGGCTATCCTCAGCCTTGAGTTTCCTCATGGAGTACCGCAGCCATGCCCAGCCCGCCGGCTACCCAGATGCGAACCTTCCACCTCGATGCGCCACTGCCACTCGTGCACGACTCGAATATCGGGTTGGTCGACGTGTCTTGTACTGAGGCACGCGGCGGGACGGATGTATTCGTCAGATACACGTTGACTGCGGTGAGCGAGGCCGGAGAGTCCTTCGTTGCTCAGTTTCTCGCGGAGGAGCATTACACGAGAATGATCGAGGAGTGGCAGGCGGCTACGCGCAAGGCGCTGGACGGCCGGTGAGAAGAAAATACTCTGCCATGTAAAGTCCGCCCTCAGGCGTTGCTCCAGAGCCGGTAGCACAACTCATGGAAATGCAGCAAGCGGGTGTCGGCTGCTTGCTGGCGGGCCAGCGCTGTTCTCCTGATGGTCGCGGCACAACCGCACTGCTGCCACTGGGGCAAAATGTCTCACATGCGGTAAAATACTACCCTGTGACGCACGGCACCATGCGGGCATGATTCTTGCGGCCGGTGGGGGAAAATGGCTCACTGGCGGCACACTCGTGGATGGGGGCGGCGCGCAGTTGTGTTATGTTTGCGCCCCCATGGCACTCGCTTCTACCGAGCAGATTCTGCGGTCCACCCACCAGTGGCTGAAACCGCTCACACATGTGCTGTTGAGCTGCGGCATCACCTGGCGCGAGTTCGCACAGTTGAGCCGCACGACGTATGTTCAAGTCGCCACCGAGAATTTCGGCAAGCGAGGGCGCCCCACCAACGTATCGCGTACGGCCATTCTGACCGGACTTGCCCGCAGGGAGGTCCGCAAGCAGCGGCAGTTGCTCAGCGAGCGGCCCAACACGCTCGGGGGTTATGTCACCAAGGCGTCGCTGGTCCTGTCGGCATGGCACCTCGATCCGGATTTCCGCGACAGCAAAGGGCAGCCGGCATTATTGCGCCTGAAGGGCAGGGGCAAGACGTTCACCGCCCTGATCGGCCGAACTGGCGGCGCCGATGTCAGGCCTTCCACGTTGTTGAAAGAGCTCATTGCCGCAGGCGCGGTTCGCACACGCCCTGACGGGCGGCTCGAAGCCATCAAGCGCGACTACATTCCGCATGCCATGGACGAGCAACTCATCCGGCTCTGGGGGACAGTCATCGCCGATGTTGCGGCAACGTATGTGCACAATCTGACACGCACCGGCAAGACAACCAAGCGCTTCGAGCGCTCGGCGGTGAATGATAGGATGCCGATCAGCGTGCTCCCGGAGTTCGCCCGGCTGCTCGAGCAGGAAGGGCAGGTTTTTCTAGAGCGCATCGACAAATGGCTCACTGCACAGCAGAGCAAGCCTGCCGGCCGGCGCGGCGCCGCACAGACGGTGCGCCTCGGGATCGGCCTGTATCAAATTCAGGATTGAATAGGGAGAGAACGCGCCATGGCCATCCCAGCACTGCGATTCAAACGGTCCCTGCAGCTCGTGGCCCTGCTCGGGACCGCGGTTGTGGCTGTACTGGTCTCGGTGAAGACTCCAGCGGGCATTCAGGGATCGGGCTTGCGAAGCCTGGCGGTGATCGGAACAGTGACCACGGTGGGCGACGATGCCTTCACCGTGGGGGGCGTGAGCTATCCCAGCTCGGGAGCCACGTTCAAGATTGATGGTAAATCCGGCAACGATGCACAGGTGCACGAGGGAGATGTGGTCTCGCTAAGCGGAACGACTACCGCGAGCGGTGCTCAGTCTTGGGTGTCCGAAGTGACATTCAACGGCAATGTGCAAGGTCCTGTTGCGGGAATCGATGTTCAGGCAGGCTCGTTCCTGGTCTTGCAACAGACCGTGCACGTTGATTCGCGGACGCTTTTCGGCGCGGGTATCGAGCCAGCGGGCCTGGCGGGCCTGCAGAATGGGGCAGTCGTCGAGGTGAGCGCATTTGCGAACTCCGCCGGCGAGTTGGTGGCCTCGCGGATCGAGCTCAAGGGAAACAACACGGGCGTGCAGGTGGTCGGTGCTCTGCAGGCTCTGGATGGTGTGCGCCAGACTTTCCGGATTAATTCCCTCGCGGTGAATTATGGCGAAGCGCAACTTATGGGTGTGCTCGCTGAGGGGGCGCGTGTCATGGTGCAGGGCACGAGCATCGATCGCGACGGCACGCTGATCGCAAGCCTCGTGGAAGCATTGCCGGCGGCGCGGGGCGAGCCGGGCTCGGAAGGGCGGATTCAAGGGCTGATCACCAGCTTCCCGTCGAGCGCCTATTTCGAAGTCGAAGGTCAGCCTGTGGCAGTGGATGCTCGGACGGAGCTACATCTGCACGGGCCGCTTGGGCTCGACGTCGCGGTGAAAGTGAGCGGCACTTTCGATGCGAACGGCGTGCTCGTGGCGAGCAAGGTTAAAGGATCGAACTGATCGACGCGACGCCGCAGCGGTACCGCTGCGGCGGCACAAAAAATGCTGTTCTACGCACACCGCCGCGGGTCGTGCGAGAGGAAAACAGGTAGATGTACCGCAATTCCGAACAGCATTCTTCACGCCCGAACCGGGTACTCGTAGTGGACGACAGCGATGACGCCGCTTGGGCTCTGGCGTCACTACTACAGTCCTGCGGTCACGAAGTTCATGTAGCGCACACGGGCCGCAGAGCCATTGATCTGGCTGAGCGTCTTCATCCGGCCGTCATTTTCCTGGATCTGGCGATGCCGGAGATGGACGGATTCGAGACGGCCTTGCGCATTCGCCGCCGGCGGTGGGGGAAGGAAATCGTGCTGTGTGCGCTCACGGCTTTCGATACACCGGAATTCCGAGAGCGCTCGGATGAAGTTGGAATCAACCGGTACCTCGCGAAGCCGGCCGAGTGGAACGAGTTGTTGGCGGCCGCTGCGACCAACGTCCACAGCCCGAACGGTGCTTAGGGTAGACGCTCCCAGCCACGATCCTTGAAGTAGATTTCAATTGTCTCGGGCGATCCCGAGCTCTCCGCCAGGGCTACATAGGTGTCCGGGCGGATCAGATAGAGCGCGTTGCGGGAAAAGCCGGCGGCCGCGCATTCGTCGCGCCATTCGAACACGTGCAGCGGCAGCTCATGAGCCCGGCACCAGTGCGTCAGATCCGCATTGGCATTGCCATACAGATGCACCTGCCATGCAGGTACCGCGAGCGGCCCGTAATTATCCACGCTCTTCAGCCAGGGCAGGCGATCACCTCCGTGAATCTCTCCCGCTCTGCCCATGCTCAACTCGCTGCCGCGGTAGTTGATCATGAGTTGCGATATCGTCCGGAACAACCATTCGCGCAATGCCTCGATCCGGGTCGCCGTAGGAATGACCAGTGGCACGATTCGCGTGCGCACGATGTCGGCCAGCCTGCCCTCCGCGGTTGCCAACGTGAATACCTGGTCCGTGGTCTTCACCAACTTACGCGCGAAGGCGATCCGCTCCGTCTCGTAGCTATCGAGGATGTCCTCTGTTGCACGACCCTGCAGCACTTCCGCGAGCTTCCAGGCCAGGTTGATCGCATCGCCGATGCCCGTGTTCATGCCCTGGCCACCGGCCGGACTGTGGATGTGAGCTGCATCGCCCAGCACGAATGCGCGGCCTCTCCGGAAGTGATCGGTGACGCGGTGATGAACGTGATAGGTGGAAAACCAATTGACCTTGCTGATATTGATTTTCAGATGCTCGATCGCTCGGCCGCTGACGTCCTCAAACCTCAGCGTTTCCGCATCTTTGACACGGTCGTCGCGGACCGTCCCAATGAGCCGCACTCGTCCCGCACCCTTCAGTGGAAACACGGCAAGAAAGTCAGCCTCGTCGAGGTCGACATTGACGTCGCCGTTGACCGAGGGGCCCGAGGCTTCCGCGTCTGCGACGTAGAAGATCTGGTGATAGGTTCCGCCCGGAAAGCCGGTCGCCATCGTTTGGCGCACAACGGAACGGGCCCCGTCGCATCCGGCGATATAGTCCGCCTCACAGGTTTCCTCGCCCTTCGGCGTACGCAGTTGCGCAACGATGCGATCGCCGGCATCACTGAATCCGATGAGCTCGCTCGGACGCTCGACGGCCACGCCGAAAGTCTGCAGCCGCTCGATTAACAGCCTTTCATGCTCGTCCTGCGGAAACATTTTGACGAAGGGGTAGGGCGTCAGGTCCTGCGCAATGTCCGCAAACGACACCCGCGCTTCGGACTTGCCCTTCACCCACAGATTGAAGGCCGGGACCTTGTGCCCGTTCGCGATCACGGCGTCAGCCAGATCCAACTGGCGGTAGAGCTCCAGAGTCCGCGCGTGCACGGCGAGCGCGCGCGAGGTCGTTCCGGGCTCGGCGGCCTTGTCGACCAGCCTGAATCGTATCCCCAGGCGCGCCAACCAGTTCCCGAGAACCAGGCCGGTGGGTCCGGCGCCGACAATGAGAACGTCAGTACGTGTCACATTGCCAAGGTTATCACCTCGCCGGGCAACCCAGCGGCTCGGGTGATCACCTCAGGTTGGGCGGCTTGCGCGATTCCCAGTAGCGGTCAGCCTCCTTTTTCCACTTCGCACCCGAGTCGTCTTCCCGGAGTTGGCTGTCGTTCACCCGCGGTGCGGATTCGAGCCTGGAGCGGTCGAGTACGATATGGCCGTCCTGATACATCGGGGCAATCACGGCATACGGCACCGCGGTACTCCCGGAGCGTGTCGAAATAACTACATAGGCAGGATCGCCGGTGTTGGCATTCGGCACGATATCCTTCACCCGCCCGATGGGCTCGCCTGCCGGATTCTGAACGATCGAGCCCGCGGAAATCCCGCCCATTCGGGCCTCACGTCCGACTTTGGGTCTGTGGTCTGCTGCGGTGGACATGTCCGGATCCGAGCTTTGGCTCGAGCTTTCCTGGGAGATTGCATCCTGGGGGGATGGGTTGACCGTGGATGGGGTAGACGTACTCGGGTCGCTGCGGTCGGGATTCGACTGTCCCGGTGTGGCTGCGGCGCCTGGTTCCGGAGGTGGCACAGTCTGCGCCGCTGCAGTGCCACAAATGAGCACGACGGCTGCACAAGCTGGTAGCAGTTTGCATTTCATGGTGCACCTCCTCGAGCTGTAGCGTTGGGCGATGGCCCTTCAGCGCCTGTGCGGACAGGCACTAAGCCAACTGCACGCAATCACCGTACCCAATGCTCACGGCAACGCCAGCTTCCGAAGTGTTGTCACTGAGCTTGCCGCGCGAGGCTTCATTCCCCAAATCGAGTGCGCCGCGCCTCGGAGAACGTCTTGGGCGTTTGCGGTTTCACAAACAGCGCGACGACCTCCGGATGTTGTGCACGGATGCTGCGCTCGATCTCGATCACCCGCTCCTCGAGCTCAGGTACACGCAGGTCGTCGGAAAACTCCAGGCTCAACGCGATGAGGATCTGGTCAGGGGCGAGTTGGGCCGTCAACATGCCGTTGACGCGCAGCACCGCGGGATCTTTACCGGCGATGTCCATGATCGATTTGGTCAGCTCGCCCGTGGCGGACTCACCGACCAACAGGCTCTTACTCTCGCGGGCCAGCACGATGGCAACCCCGGCCAGCACGCAGCCGATGAGTACCGAGGCCAGGCCGTCGAGCTTCGGCATGTCCCAGTAGGTTGCGGCCCAAGTCCCGGCGGCCGCAATCAGAATACCCACCAGCGCCGCACTGTCTTCAAACAGCACCATGAACGACGGCGGGTCCTTGCTCTTACGAAACGCCTCGTAAAAATCGTGGAGGCTCAGCCGCGCGCGGGCCTCTGAGTGGCGAAACTGCCTGAGGGAAACCGCCCACGAGCCGCCTTCGAACAACATCGCGAGCGCCAGCACGATGTAGTTGACCCAGGGATTCTCGATCGGCGCCGGAGCGCGGATATGCGCGATCCCCTGCCATATCGACACTCCCGCACCAATGGCGAAGATCAACAGGGCGACGATGAAGCTCCAGAAATACAACTCCCGGCCGTGTCCCAAGGGGTGTTCCGCATCGGCACGCCGCGAGGCGCGATGCTGTCCGTACAGCAGTAGAATCTCATTCCCCGAATCGACGAACGAGTGGATTGCCTCGCTCATCATCGCGGAGCCGCCGGTCCACAGGGCGGCAATCGTCTTGGTTGCGGCGACCAGGAGATTCCCGATCAGTGCCGCATAGACAGCCTGCTTCGATGTGGGTGCGTCCAGCATCAGCGCGGGGCGGTTCGTTCCGGCCGCCAACCCTTCGCCCAGCCGGATGGTGTGGGTCCCATGACGAATTCGAGCTTGCCGCCGGCCTGTATCTGCGCGTGGGTGAGCACTGGAATCGGGAGCGGCTTGCCGTTCAACCTGGCGGACTGGATATAGGGATGATCGGGCGAATTGCCGGCCGCCGCGATTTCGAAGTGTTTGCCGTTGGGCAGATGCAAGCTCGCGCGTGTGAACAGGGGGCTGCCGATCATGTACTGCCCCGAAGCTGGATTGACCGGGTAGAAGCCCAGAGCCGTAAAGATGTACCAGGCTGACATCTGCCCGCAGTCCTCGTTACCCAACACGCCTCGAGGCGAATTCGAGTAGGCATCGCGCGCAATCTGACGGACCCGCGCCTGGGTTTTCCAGGGTTGGCCGCCGAAGTCGTACAGATAGCCATAGTGATGACTCGGCTCGTTGTCGTGTTGATTGTGGTTACCGGAAAAATGCCTGTCGAGCTGCGCGTTGAAGGCGTCCGCGCCACCGAGCAGCCGCATGACTCCGGCAATGTCGTGTAAAGGGGCAAACAGGTACACCCACTGGTCCCCCTCGGTCCAGCCCGCATCGGGACTGGCCCAGGAGCCGTCCGAATTCCTTGCCTGCATGAACCCGCGCGCGGGATTGAACAAAGTGCGGTAGTTACGCGAGCGTTGCATGAAGAGATCGTAGTCCGCCGTTTTACCCACGGCCTTGGCGACCTGCGCTACAGCGTAATCATCGTAAGACTCCTCCAGCGTACTGGAGGCCGATTCGGACACTTTGTCGGCCGGAATGTAGCCCAGCTTCTTCGCATAGGTCAGGCCGGCGCGCGCCTCATAGGGGACACCGGGTTCCCGATCGAGCCAATGCCGCGTCGTATCGCCGTCCGGAGGCGTGTTGGCATCCTTGTAAACGGCCTCGTAGGCGAGCTTGTAATCAAAGCCCGTGAAGCCCTTGACTGTCGCTTCCGCAATCAGCGAGTCCGCATGCGTGCCGATCATGATGTTGGTGTAGGAGGGATTCGGCCATTTCGGCAGCCAGCCACCTTCCTGGTAGTCGTGCAGCAGTGCGGTGATCATGCCGTCGATGCGCTCGGGCGCAAATAGGGTCAGCAGGCTGTTTTGCGCCCGAAAGGTGTCCCAGATGGAGAATGCAGTGTAGGACTCGCCGCTGTGCACCTGATCATCGAATGCGCTGTAGTAATGGCCGTGTTCCGAAAACAGCTTCGGATACAGCATTGCGTGATACAGGCCGGTGTAGAAAATGTGCCGCTCATCGTCCGTGCCACCTTCGATGTCCGCGATGCCGAGCTTGGCATTCCAGGTTCTGTGCAACTCATCCCGCTTGGCTTCAAAGTCCCACGTTGGCAACTCCGCATCGAGGTTGGCGCGTGCCTGCTCGATGCTGATGAAGGAGGTACCGACCTGAACCTCGACGACCGGACTTGCCTGGGTGTCGAACTGGGCGAAAGCACCTACGGCATCGCCAGTCACTTCGGTGCGATTCGCGACCGGCAGAACGCCTTGATAGACGCCTTGAGCCCGGAATGCCTGCCGGAAGCGCGCCACAAAATAGCCCTTGAAGTTGGGCAGCTTGAGGTTGCTCAGATGAGCGTCCATGCGGTCGGGGTTAAACCCGACGATTTGCTTGCGGGCCGCATCGACCGAAACGTAGCCTGTGACGCCCGCTCGCGTGGCCTCGACGAGGACACTGCTCTGCTCGCCCTTTGGGAAAGTGAAGCGCAGATAGGCGCAATGATCCGTGGCGGTAAGCTCGGCGGCGATGCGGTGGGTGGGGTCTGCGCCCAATTTTACCGAGTAGTAGTAAGGCGTGCTAACCTCGTCGCTGTGTGAGAATGGCAGCCGCCGATACTCGACAGTTGGGTTGATATTGCCCGTTTCCGGCATGAGCGTGACGTAGCCGTAGTCGCCCATCCAGACTGCAGGCTGATGTGTACCGATGAATCCGGAGATTGCCCCATCTTCGTAGGCATAGGAGCTCACGCTGATGCGATTCTGGCGGGTCTGCGCCGTCCAGTTGGTCATCCCGAACGGGGTCGTCACCAACGGCATCGTGCCGCCGTACTCTGGACCGCGGCTTGATCCACCGGTACCGATGAAGGTGTTCACCCAGTCCACCGGTTGTGTACCTCTTGGAACGTCGGCGTCAGCTAGCGCCGGTATTGGAGCCAGCAGCAGGGGGCAAAGAAATAAGAACACCAGCGCAGCACTTTTCACGCCTTGATCCGTTGAGCCAGTATGATGACTGAAGCGTACTCTGCCCGGGCACTGTCCGGATACTGGCTTGGGCTGTGCGCTGTCCCGCGAATCTTGGAGATGCAATGACTATCAGGCCCGTGTTCATTTTTGACCTGGATGGCACCCTCGTGGACAGTGTCTACGAGCATGTGCTCGCCTGGCAGGAAGCCCTGACCGCCGAAGGTATCGACTTGTCCGTTTGGCGGATCCACCGAAAAATCGGCATGAGTGGTGGGCTCTTTACCAACCAACTGCTGCGCGAGACGACGCAGGACATCTCCCCGGACCGCATCGAGCGTCTGGGTCGCCTGCATGCTCAGGCGTACCAGAAGTTCAGGGGGAAGATTCGCCCGCTGCCGGGCGCGCGTGAGTTACTGGAGACCCTGACACGGGCCGACATTCCGTGGGCCATCGCCACGAGCGGCAGGATGGAGACAGCCGCTCAAAACCTCGCCGCCCTAGGTGTGAATCCCGACGTGCACCCCGTGGTCACGCGTGATGACGTGAAGTATGCAAAGCCGGACCCGGATCTGTTTCTCGCCGCGGCGGCCAGGTTGAATGCCCCCATTACGAGTGCCGTTGTGATCGGCGACAGCATCTGGGACATGCTCGCCGCGCGGCGCTGCCAGGCGCTGGGGGTTGGCTTACTGTCAGGAGGCTACGGTCTCGACGAGCTCGAGCGCGCCGGCGCCTATCGGGTGTACGAGGACCCCGCGGATCTGTTGGATCACCTCGATGAGGTGGGCGGACGCCGGTGACCTAAGCGGGACGACGCGACTACGTTCATGGTAGCGCTACCATGAACTCTCCGCGGCGCCCGCGTTGTCAACTTTGTATAGGGGTGCGTTCCCGTTTACTATTGGTTGATGTCCCGCTTCCGTCTCCATATTGTGCTGGCCATTCTGCTGACGCTGCCCTGTTACGGGCTGGCGGGCCTGACGCAGCGTAGCTGCCAGGAGCAGATGACGGCCGCACATCAGGTCGTCCTTGCCAGTGATTGCTGCCCGGGCAAGGCAGATCAGGGCACGCCCTGCAAACGCCTGGGCGATGGCCCGCTGGGCAAGAATGGCTCGTGCACCGCCTGCAAGGCCGGCTACAGCTGCAAGAGCCCTCGGTCGTACGAACCGGCGCACGGCCCTGTGTTGTTTGTCCTTTCGGCTCCCGCCGCGTTATCCGCAGAGCCTCCGTCGCTCTTGTTGTCGCACAGCCCCGATGGGCTGTGGCGGCCACCCCGTCTCAGCTGACCATCCTCGCAGGCGCGAAGCCTGCACCGCACTGCCTGAGCCCTTGCCGGCTCGGAGCGGATTGATGCGTGCGTGCGCGATGCAAGTTCGCGTGCCGCGCGCGACTGCCCATCGCGTGGAATGGTCATCATGTTCAGATACGCCCTGTTGGTTTCCTTTGGAGGGGTGGCGAGTCTCGCCGGCGCTGAGCCGCTGAGCTTCGAAGCGGCGCTGCGGATCGCAACGCAAGGGTCCCCGGATATCGCGGTGCAGACGACGAGCGTCGAGGCTGCGCGATCCGCATCGATCGCAGCCGGGCGACTTCCCGATCCGAAGCTGTCCGTTGGCATTGAGAACTTGCCGGCCACCGGTGCAGAGCAATGGAGTCTCACCAGGGACTTCATGACGATGCGCAAGGTTGGGTTAATGCAGGATGTTCCGAACGGGGCCAAGCGCGACGCGCGAGCCGCGGTAGCCAATGCGGCCGTGGCTCGGGCCGAGGCGGAACGCGTCGTCACCCTGCTGGCCGTACGCCGGGATACGGCTCTCGCATGGCTCGATCGGTATTACCTCGAGCGCCGCAGCGTGCTCTTCGATGAGCTCGATCACGAGAATCAACTGTTTGCGCAAGCTGTGAGGGCACAGTTCGCCGCGGGTCGGGACACGCCGGCTGATGTGCTCGCTCCCAGACAGGAGGCGGCCGAGATCGCAGATCGTCGCGATGAGCTTGCGGGCGAGATTGTCAAATCGAAAGCAGTTTTGAAGCGCTGGGTCGGTGTTGCTGCCGAAGAGTCCCTGGCGGGAGAGCCGCCGTCACTGTCACTGGATTACGAGCACCTGCGTGAACACGTGCATGAACATCCCGATCTCGCGGTGTTCGTGCCAATGACACAGATGGCTCAGGCCGAAGTGCACGAGGCGGAGGCGATGAAGCGCCCGGATTGGGGTGTTGAGCTTGCGTATGGCCGCCGCGGGGCGGCATTCAGCGACATGGTGTCGCTGCAATTCGCATTCGACCTCCCGTTGTTCACGCGAACCCGCCAGGATCCGCAGATTCAGGCCAAGCGCCAGGAGTTGACCCGTGTGGAAACGCAGCGAGATGCCATGCTGCGCCATCACACGCAGGAGCTAGAGGCAGCATTGGCTGAGTACGATGTCGTCTTGCGCCAGCTGACGCGGCTGCGCGATGTACATCTGCCGCTTGCGCGCGAGAAGGTCGATTATCAGTTTGCAAGCTATCGGGCCGGCAAGGCGGATCTCACAGCCGTACTGGCCGCACGTCGCGAGTTGATTGATCAGCGGCTCAGGCAAATCGAGCTGCAAAGTAAGCACGCCAGGGCGGCCGCGAGGCTGTATTACTTCTACGGTCCGGGTGCTGCTGACTCGGCTTCTGCAAAGGAGGCCTCGTAATGAACGCCGTGCCACGAAAACTTGCTGGAATCGTGTTTGGGGCGGTCCTCCTGGCGGCCCTCAGTGCCGGGGCGGGCTACTGGTTGGCACGGCGAGGCAGCGACGGGGTCCTGCGCACGCAATTCGACGGGCGGCTCGGTTCGCGCCAGTCCTCGCAATCAGTGTCAGCGACGAGCGCCGCCGCCGATCGCGAGCGCAAGCCTCTGTATTGGTACGACCCAATGGTGCCGAACCAACAGTTCGACAAACCGGGGAAGTCTCCCTTCATGGACATGCAGTTGATCCCCAAATATGCGGATGACTCCGGGGAGGGGGATACCGCCGGGGCAGTCAGTATCGATCCGGGCATCGTGCAGAATCTCGGCGCTCGCTTCACTCAGGTCGAGCGCGGCTCATTGTCGCAGCCGGTCGAGGCGGTCGGCACGCTGGAGTTCAACCAGCGCGATGTTGCGGTCATACAGGCGCGGAGCGCGGGATTTGTAACGCGCGTGCATGCACGGGCGCCCGGCGACGTGATTGGCCGGAATGCTGCCATTGTCGATTTGCTCGTGCCCGAGTGGGCCGGTGCCCAGGCGGAGTTTCTGGCCGTTCTGAGGAGTGGTGAGCGTGATCTGATGGAGGCGGCGCGGCAGCGGCTGCTGCTGTTGGGAATGCCGCCGGACCTGGTGGCAGACATCGAAACCACCGGCGAGCCACGCACAACGACCACCGTTCGAAGCCCGCTCGCCGGCGTAGTCGAAACGCTGGATGCGCGCGAGGGGATGACCGTATCCGCCGGGAGCACGCTCGCGAAGATCAATGGACTCGGGTCTGTCTGGCTCGAGGCAGCTATTCCGGAAGCCCGTGGGGCTCTCGTCCAATTTGGCAAGGCGGTGGAGGTTCGCCTGACTGCCTATCCTGGTCAGGCCTTCAAAGGGCGCGTGATCGCAGTTCTGCCGCAAGCCAATGTCGAGACGCGCACCGTGCGGGTACGCATCGAGCTTCCCAACTCGGACGGGCGGCTCAGACCCGGAATGTTTGCTCAGGTACGGCTCGACAGCGGGGGGCAGGCGCCCGCTCTCTATGTGTCATCCGAGGCAATCATTCGCACGGGCACGCGGGCTGTCGTGATTCTGGCGGGCGAACGGGGCCGGTTTATTCCGACCGAGGTGCAGGTTGGTGCTGATGTCAACGGCAAGACCGTCATTCTCGGAGGACTGCAAGAAGGGCAGCGTGTGGTCGCGTCGGGACAGTTTCTGATCGATTCGGAGGCAAGTCTCAAGGGCGTGCTTGCGCGGCTTGCTAATGAAAGTATGGACGGGGGCGAGGCGCAGAGCGATGAGGCGCCATCGAGGCACGAGGACCCGCGATGATCGAGCGTATCATCCGCGGATCTGTCCGTAATCGCGGGCTCGTTCTGCTGGCAGCGCTGTTTGTGGCTGTCGCGGGCATGGGCGCTGCAGAATACCTCGATCGATGCACTACCAGACCTGTCGGACGTGCAGGTCATCATCCGGACAACTTATCCCGGTCAGGCACCGCAGATCGTAGAGAACCAGGTCACCTATCCGCTCGCGACGACCATGCTGTCCGTTCCAGGGGCAAAGACGGTCCGCGGCATGTCGTTCTTCGGGGACTCATTCGTGTACGTGCTGTTTGAAGACGGCACCGACCTGTATTGGGCCCGCTCGCGTGTGCTCGAATACCTCAACCAGGTGCAGAACCGCTTGCCCGCCACCGCGAAGACGGCACTCGGACCGGATGCTACGGGAGTCGGCTGGATCTTCGAGTACGCATTGGTGGATCGCACGGGCCAACATGACCTGAGCCAATTGCGCGCCTTGCAGGATTGGTTCCTGAAATACGAGCTGAAGACCCTGCCGAACGTTGCCGAAGTCGCCAGTCTGGGTGGGATGGTGAAGCAGTACCAGGTTGTGCTCGATCCCGCGAAGCTCGTCGCCTACAACATACCCCATGACAGGGTCATTGCGGCCATCCAGCGGGCCAACCACGAGGCTGGTGGATCGGTGCTGGAGCTCGCCGAGACCGAGTACATGGTGCGAGCGTCGGGATACTTGAACAGTCTCGACGACTTTCGCGCTGTTCCGTTGGGGATTGGTGCTTCCGGAATTTCCATCACCGTGGGTGATGTGGCCACAGTGCAGTTGGGGCCGGAAATGCGCCGCGGAGTCACTGAGCTCAATGGCGACGGCGAGGTCGCCGGCGGGGTCATCATCATGCGCTCGGGCAAGAATGCCCGGACCACCATCGAGGCCGTGCGGGCCAAGCTCGCCGAGCTCAAACCCGGCTTGCCGGCCGGGGTGCAGATCGTGCCGACCTACGACCGCTCACAGTTGATCGACCGGGCGGTGGAAAACCTGACCACGAAGCTGATCGAGGAGTTTGCGGTGGTCGCGCTGGTCTGCGCGCTGTTCCTGTGGCATTTGCGCTCAGCGCTGGTCGCCATCATTTCACTGCCGCTGGGTGTGCTCGCCGCGCTCATCATCATGCGCTACCAGGGTGTGAGTGCCAACATCATGTCCCTGGGAGGAGTGGCAATAGCGATCGGCGCCATGGTAGATGCCGCGGTGGTGATGATCGAGAACGCGCACAAGCGCCTGGAAGCCTGGATGCTGGCGCACCCGAATGAATCGCTGAGCGGTTCCGCGCGTTGGGAGGTGATGACGGAGGCGGCTGTCGAAGTAGGGCCGGCGCTGTTCTTCAGCCTGGTCATCACGCTCTCGTTTATCCCTGTTTTCACACTGGAGGCCCAGGAAGGGCGGCTGTTTGGTCCGCTGGCGCTCACCAAGACATACGCCATGGCCGCGGCGGCTGGGCTTGCCATCACGCTGGTGCCGGTGTTGATGGGCTACTGGGTGCGGGGCCGCATCCCGCCGGAGATGCGCAATCCACTGAACCGCGCTCTGATCGCGGTCTACCGACCCTTGCTCGATCGCGTATTGCGTCATCCAACACTGACCCTCGTGGTTGCTGCAGCTATCTTCGCCTCGGTAGCCTGGCCGTTGAGCCGGTTGGGTGGGGAATTCATGCCGCCGCTCAATGAGGGAGACGTGTTGTATATGCCCTCGGCGCTGCCGGGTTTGCCGGCTTCCAAGGCTGCAGAGCTGCTGCAGATCACCGACCGCTTGATCAAGACCGTACCGGAAGTGGCGACGGTGTTCGGCAAGGCGGGGCGCGCCGAAACCGCGACCGACCCGGCCCCGCTCGAAATGTTTGAAACGACCGTGCAATTCAAGCCACAGGCCGAATGGCGCGCCGGCATGACGCCGCAGAAGCTGCTGGATGAGCTCGACCGCACGGTGAAGGTGCCGGGGCTCACCAATATCTGGGTGCCGCCGATCCGCAACCGCATCGACATGTTGGCGACGGGTATCAAGAGCCCGATCGGAATCAAGGTTGCCGGCACGAGCCTCGCCGACATCGATGTGATCGCGCAACAAATCGAGCGCGTGGCCAAAACCATTCCGGGTGTGACCTCCGCTGTTGCGGAGCGCCTGGGGAGCGGTCACTATGTTGACATAGACATCGACCGCGCGGCCGCCGCACGCTACGGTCTCAACATTTCAGATGTGCAGTCGGTGGTCGCCGCCGCTATTGGTGGCGAGACCATTGGGGAGACGGTCGAGGGACTGGCGCGCTTTCCCATCAATGTGCGCTACCCCCGCGAGTTGCGCGACTCGGTGCAGGGGTTGCGCGATCTCCCGATTCTCACCGCTGCCGGAGCGCAGATCACGCTCGGCACCGTGGCGCGGCTCAGCCTGAAGGACGGCCCATCGATGTTGAAAACCGAGAACGCGCGCCCGTCAGGGTGGGTGTACATCGATGCACGCGATACAGACCTCGCCGCTGCGGTTACCGGGCTGCAGAAAGCCATTGCGTAGCGGGTCCAGCTCAAACCGGGAATGAGCCTCACCTATTCCGGGCAGTTCGAGTACCTGGAGCGCGCCAACGCACGTCTCAAGATAGTTGTACCGGCGACGTTGGTGATCATCTTCCTGCTGCTATATCTGACTTTCCGACGACTGGACGAGGCCGCGCTCATCATGGGCACGCTGCCCTTCGCGCTCACGGGTGGCGTCTGGTTTCTCTATCTGCAGGGCTACAATCTATCGGTGGCTACCGGTGTGGGTTTTATTGCGCTCGCCGGTGTGGCTGCGGAGTTCGGAGTGGTGATGCTTCTGTATCTCAAGCAGGCGCTCGCCGCCCGAGTAGCTAACGGGCTTGCGCCGACGGGGCAGATGTTGATTGAGGGCATACAGGCGGGAGCGGTATTGCGTGTCCGGCCCAAGCCCTGACGGTCGCGGTCATCATAGCGGGGCTTCTGCCGATCTTTGCGGGGACTGGCGCTGGGTCGGAGGTGATGAGCCGCATAGCCGCACCCATGGTCGGTGGCATGCTGACCGCGCCGCTATTGTCCATGTTGGTGATTCCGGCGGCTTACCTGCTGATGCGGAGGCTGCGATGACATACCGTCCGAAGGTATGGCCGGGCATCGTTGGCGCACTTGCCAAGGAGGACCGCATTCTGGCACGGGGCGTGGGGAATCGAGCTGCCGGAGGTGAACGACTCCATTTTCCCGGCAGCCGAAGCCCCGGGAAAGAGGCTCTGGAACTGGCAGCCGCCGGCAAGACGCAGGCTGCTCCCCCCTGGAACTGCTGGGAATTCACCGGTGCTGCCGATCTGCAAGCGCGCGGGCCCGCCGAGGTGTAATCTGGGGGCATTCTGAAGGAGTACGCTATGGTGTTCGATTCCCGGGTTCCCGGCCGCTCAGGTCCCCATGCGGGCGAATTGGTTGCCGACTACCGGGCACGGCTCGCGCACGAGCATGCCGAACGCCAGGAGCGCCGCCAGAACGAGCTCGCGGAGCAGGTCTCCATCAGAAACATGCCTGGCGAGCGTATCCGCATCTGGGAGCGCTTGCATGGACTGCCGCTGCCCCTGAATCCAACTCACAACCTCCTGAGTGTTATCGCGGCTGCCACTGATCTGCAGCTGGAACAGGTGCGGGAGGAACAACGGCTGCGGCGCGCGGGCGGCGCAGTGGCTGCAACCGAATTGGCGTCCATCGACGGCCACTTGAACCCGCCGGCCTGATCCTTAGCAACTTGATCCCGACAACCTGATCAATACCTCCCGGCACGCAGCGCGCGGCCGGGGAGTCAATCCAACCGATCGGCGGGCCTCACAGTCCGCACCACTTTGGCAGGCCGCAGCCCCACTCGAGGGCGAGCAGCGGCGCACTACATACTTTCCCTACTGCTACGCTCGATATGTTGCATTGCCCGCGAAATCGGCATACATAATATGCATGGCGTGCACCCCGCATGGAGGTGGCGGGGCCGCTCACGGAACAACACAAACTATCAGGGGAAAGCCATGAAGAAGCATTGGCATGCTGCTGCCGCGGCGGCGGCGGGACTTTTATCGGCGCTGACAACTGGAATTGCCTGTGGTGCGCCGATCACGTTCAACCAGACTTGGATTGCAAAGCACGGACCGGAAGACGACTTCGCGGCGCGTGCGGGGTGGGAGGCCAGTGATCAGGCGTATCCGAGCGCCTTTGTAGCTGCCGCGCAGAAATTGTCAGCTGCGCGCGCGTTTGAAAGTATCAGCGCGGCCGGGTTCGGCTCCGGAGCCGCGTGGAAGGCGATTGGTCCAACGGTGGGTAACGTGCCAGGACCTGTAACATACACGGGGGCTCCTTCCGTAGTATCGGGCCGTGTGACGAGCTTGGCCATATCCAATCACTGCAGCGGAATTTCCTGCACAGCGCTGCTCGCGGCCGCCGGCGGCGGCGTATGGAAGACGACCAACATACTGGCCGGCACCCCGAATTGGCGCCCTGTGAGCGCGGGTTTGGCCACCAACTCGATCGGCTCCGTTCTGTATGATCCGACGGATCCCAGCGGCTCGACTGTATATCTCGGAACCGGCGAGCAAAATGGCTCCAGCGACTCGGAGGCAGGCCTTGGATTGTACAAGTCTACGGATGGCGGCGAGCACTGGGGTTTGGTTCCGGGCAGCTTTGACGCGGCTCACGACCGTGCGGTGGGGGCGATTGCGGTTGATCCGCACAACTCGCGTCACCTGTGGATAGGTACCGCCGTAGCCCGTCACGGCTCCTCTGCGGTGAATGGAGGCCGCTTCACGCCACCGGATGCGCCGCCGGTCGGTTTGTACGAGTCGATCGATGGTGGCCTGCATTTCTCACTGGTGTTCAGCGTCGAGGCTGACACCGTAAACCCTGCGAGCCCGAACGGCTCGGACTTCTTCCGCGGTGGTGTGTCGAAAATCCTGACCTACCGGGCCGGCGGGGACGATGCATTCACGCAGATCTATTTCTCCGTATTTGACTATGGGTTATATCGGTCGACGCGTAACCACTTGTTCGAGCAGGTGTTCGCGGGTGCCGGCGGGGGAGCCGTCGAAACCTCGCTGGATGCGCGGACGGAGTTTGCATTGGCGCCGATGGGGCGCAAGTTACGGATTTATCTCGGCGATGTCGGCGGCGCGCCCGCGGATTTCTATCGAACTGACAACGCGAACGTGAACGCCACGGCGCTATTGACGGGCGGCAGCAACGCTGGCTGGATCAAGTTATCAAACTCGAACAAGAGTACTCCCGGCTTCGGGTCGTACGATTTCTGCCAGGGCCAGTGCAGCTATGACATGTTCGTCGTCACGCCACCGGGAAGGCCTGACACTGTCTGGCTCGGGGGATCAATGGGTTATGACGAGCTGTTCGGTCCTTCCAATGGACGCGCGGTAGTGCGCTCAACGAATGCCGGCGTTTCGTTCACGGATATGACAAACGACGCCGTGCAGGATCCAGCGCCCACCGGAATGCATCCGGATCAGCACGCCCTGGCATTCATTCCCGGACATGGCGATGCGGCGTTGATCGGATCGGACGGCGGTGTGGTGCGAACCAGCGGTCTGTACGCCAACGGGAATGCCGACTGCGCCAATCGCGGCTTGAGCGGGGCTGACCTCGTCAATTGCCACAACTGGCTTTCGGTCATTCCGACCCGGATCACACCCGTCAACGCCGGACTCAACACGCTGCAGTTCCAAGGGATTGCCGTTAACGCGCAGGATCCTCGCAATGACGTCATCGGCGGCACCCAGGACAATGGCACGTGGGCATTCGACAAGACCAAGCACTCGTGGTTTGAGTCTGTCGGCGGCGATGGCGGTCCCCCGGCGATCAGCCCGATTACGGGGATCCGTATGCACTTGTATTACAGTCCGGCGCCCGATGTGAATTTTCAGGGAAATGACGTGTTCGGTTGGGACTGGGTGGGCGACCCATTGCAACTCAGTGGCGAGGCCGCCTCGTTCTATGTCCCGCTCATTGCGGATCCCAAGCGTGCCGGTACGTTCTTCGTCGGACTGCAACATGTCTGGCGCACGACCGACAATGGTGGGCCGCAGGCGGATCTCGACCTGCACTGCAATGAGTACTTCGGCGACTTCATTATCACCTGCGGTGACTGGGCTCCTATCGGCGGTGCTCTCGGAACGACCGGCGGGGATCTCACCAGCACGGCTTACGGTGCCGATAAGACGGGTTCGTATGTGGTGAGCATCAGCCGCGGGCCCGGCAAAGATGCGCCTTTGTGGGCGGGTACGCGCCGCGGGCGAGTGTTCATTTCGATGAATGCCAGCGCGCCTGATCCAAACGCTGTGAGGTATGGCCGTATCGATACACCGGCGCAGCCAACGCGCTTCATCAGTGGCATCGCGATCGATGCTCACAATCCGCTGCATGCGTTTGTATCGTTTTCGGGTTATGACGCTTATACCCCGGCCACGCCTGGACACGTGTTCGAGGTGACGTACGATCCAAAGGCCGGCACTGCGCAATGGAAGAACCTGAGCGCGGGACTGGGCGATCAGCCCATAACGGGCATCGCCTATGACTCTGACAGCCATCACCTCTATGTTGCTACTGACTTCGGTGTGCTCTTGCGCAAGCAGGGTGACTGGGTGCAGGCGGCGGCAGGACTGCCTCCGGTAGCCGTATACCAACTGGTGCTCGACTCCGGGTCACACCTGCTGTTTGCGGCGACCCATGGTCGGGGTATCTACCGGCTCGAAAGCGACAACTAAGTGCGATAGACGGGCGCGCGCCTTTTGGCGCGCGTCTTTCGCGCACGCCCAGTCCCGTCCACGGGGACGGGACTGCTACTGCACGCAGATCTCTGGATGTAATCGGCAGCGGGCCATCCGGGCTTCAGCGGCCTTGCGCGCGGAGCTCGTCTTGGCTTTGTCGGTCGTGACGGGGACCGGCTGGACGGGCTGTGGCTTTGGCTTCGCCTCTTGTTTCGCATCCTTCGCTGGCGGCGGCGTGTCTGCATAAGACAAGCCCAATGGCGCAATCACCAGCAAAGATGATAGCGCCAGAAGGACGGCTACGGCTCGACCTCGGGTTAGCATGGCGGTGCTCCTCGGCGGTTTCGACTGTGCTCGTCTGTAAACGTTCCCTCAGTGGGCTACCGGCGTAAATAACAGGTCCTGGTAGTCGTAGCTGAAGTCGGCGAGCGGCGAGACTGCTTTCAGGGTCACGCGATCGACTTTGCCGTCGGAATTCAGGCTGAAAGTCACGTACGCGGGCTCGATCGTCTTGTCGTCGAAGCGGGTGATGAAACTGTCGTACTGCCAGTGCTCGAGTGTGCCAGCCATGTCAGGAGTCGATTTGAAATCGATCTTCAGCTTGCCGCCGGCTGCAGCGACTTCGATGTTGCCATACCATGGGTCCGCATAAGTGCCGGCGTAGCGTTCGATGGGGAGCGAGGGGCCGACACCGGCCGGTTTAGCTGTCTGTGTCTTGAGTGCGCTCAGTGCTTCGGTAACCTTCTGCCGCTTCCACGCTTTGAACCGTGCTGTCCAGTCGGTTCTGGGGAGTCCCAGGTAGTGGTCCAGCAGCTCGCACATCAAGCCGCGGATGATCTCGCCGTCCTCGCTGTTGATCTCGATCGAGAAGCCGACGTGCTTGTCCGGGATCAACACCACGGCGGTGAGGAAGCCAAACACCGCGCCTCCGTGCCATACGATCTTCGCGCCCCGATAGTCCTCGACATCCCAGCCGAGCGCATAGGTACTGAACCGGGGTTGGATGGGCTTCAGTGACTCGGGGCGCTCTTCGATGGGTTGCAGGACGAGAGGGGTCCACATCTGCTCGTGCGCGGCCGCGGAGAACAGCCGGCCCTCACGGACCGGCTGCCCGTCCGTGGAGGCAGGTTGCCGTTCCGGGGGCCCGGGCAGCTTGCCTGCATTCAATTGGATGAGCAGCCAGCGTGCCATGTCGTTGGCACTGACTGAGAGGCCCCCCGCAGGAGCGGCATTGCGGCCCAGTTCGTCGTGCTCATTGAGGCGCTCCTGATCGCCTGCTCCTCGCATTCCACCATTCATTCGGGCGTGCGGCTGTGCGCGGTTGGCTGTAGCGAAGCGAGCGTCTTCGTCGCTCGTGGAATGCAGCATTCCCGCCGGCTTCAGAACCTGTTCGGCGGTGAACTTCTCCCACGTCTGGCCGGTGACGGACTCAATGAGCTGTCCAGCCACCATGTAGAGTACGTTGTCATAAGCGAAACCGCTGCGAAAGCTGGTCGCCGGCCGCAGGTATCTCAGCCTCCTGACGGACTCGGCGCGACTCAAATTCGTGCGCGGGACGAATAACAGATCGCCGGCGCCGAGACCCAGGCCGCTGCGATGGACCAACAGGTCGCGGATGGTCATCTCGCGCGTGACCCAGGGGTCGTACATCTGGAATCCGGGCAGCCGATCGATCACTTTGTCGTCCCAGTCGATTCGGCCCCGATCGACCAGAATTCCCAGCGCTGCCACAGTGAACGCTTTCCCGGTGGAACCGGTCGGAAAGAGGGTGTCGGCGTCCACTGCGTCAGACTGGCCCAGCGCCTTGGCGCCGAAACCCTTGGCGAAGGTCACTTTGTCGTTCTCGACAATGGCGATAGCCATGCCTGGCACGCCGATATCGCGGCGCGCTGCCTCGATGCGGTGCTCGAAGCCTGCGGGAGGTTCGCATAAACCAACACACGTAAAGGTGAGAGTGGCGGCGGCGAGTGCTAGTCGTTTCATGACGTCCTCTGTTGCACAGGCGTTGCGTCTTGCTGGGCGGGTCCGCCGCGCCTGAGTCGCACGAGCCCGACTGTGAGCAGCGGTATCACATAAACGAGGAGGAAAATGCCGGCCAATGCGCGATAACCCTTGGCTATCAAGGCTACGAGGCCGAAACGTTGAGCGAGGAGCATGCAACAGGCGAGGATTGCGAGTGCAATCGCCAGGCGCGCCGGATGCGCCAGTGCCTTCTGGTGACGGCTATGCCAGGCATTGCTGATACGCTCGTTGATGGCGTGCACTGCGCCCGTACCGCTCTCCAGCAGCGCGGCAAAGATCATCAGTTGAAACAGTAAATGAAACACCGGCAGGTTCAGGCGCTGCAGCAGGAAATCTGATGGCAACGTCTCGGCGGCTATACCCGGGAAGTAGGCGATCATGCAGCAGAAAAACATCAAAGCCGGGAGCATGGCCAGAGGTCCTGCGATGACGCCGGCAATGACCGCATCACGATCGCTCGTCAGGTGACGCAAGACCGGCAGAATCACCACCGCACCGACGATGTTGTAGCTGGCATATGTCACGCCGCCAATCACCCATCCATCCATGGAGACTGGGGTCGAAAATCCGGCCACGATGCGGTCGCCGAAATGCGTGAGTGCCAGCACCACGAATAACAAATAGACTCCATACAGCAGGAAGGAGACATACTTGAATAAGCGCTCCACGGAGGTGTTGCCGAACGCGACGACCAGCGCGATGGCTACCATCAATGCCAGGGTGCCCGCGATCCGGGGTGTTCCCAGGGTTGCTTCGGCAAGGGCACCGGCCGCAGCGCCGAAGACCGCCAGTATCAGGATCACGAACAGGATGTAGGCCGCTTCGAACACGATCCAGGCGGGGCCCAGAAGGGCACGCACGAAGGTGAGATAGTCGCGCGCCTGATATCGCCGCGCGAACACGAAGGTTGCCGCGCAAACAGCGCTCCAGACAACAGTCGCCAGCAACATCGCGGCAATTCCGCCCCAGGGGCCGCTCGGCAGGAAGAACTCCGCCAGCTCACGGCCCGTCGCATAACCGCCGCCAATCACGACAGCTTTGAATGCAAAGCCTGGCAGAAGGAAGCGTTGAAATCGCGAGGGCATGAGCGCCGTCCCCGCTGGGGATTCCCTCCCCGCTGGGGATTCCCTCGCTGACCGCTCGGTCGTCGCTAGCCGCTCGGTCGTCATTGACCGGGTGCATCCGCCAGTCGCGTCGTTGCGGATTCATTCGCCCGGGCCGCTTCGATGCGACACGTCGCCCGGTCCATGGTCAGCAGCATGCCGGCGGCCGCCAGGGCAAGTAGCGCGAGAATGACGAAGAATTCGGCATGCGGCATGCTGCTCCACAATGTGCCTACCGCTCCAGCAGTGAGACTGCCCGTGAAGATGGCGAGAAACCAGGCGGCTACGGTGGTTGCGGCGAATCCCGTCGGCGCCAGCCGCGCGAACAGGCCCAGGCCTGTGGGCAGGATGTACAACTCACCCAGTGTGAAAATCACGAAGAACACCACCAGCCATATCCAGCTCGCACGTTCTGCACCTGCAAGGGCCGAGACCATCGCAAGAAGAGAATAGGCGAGTGCGACGATAAATGCTCCGAGCGCCATCTTCCGCATGGCCGAAGCCTCGGTGCCCTGCTCGGCGCGCCTGCGCCAGCGTGCGAGCAGCAGGGGCGTCAGGAGGAAAACGAGCAAGGGATTGAGCGACTGAAACCAGGTCATCGGGATGACCGCGGCGCTGGTGTGACGGTCGATACCGATGTCGGCCCACAGGGCCACGGTGTTACCGACCTGCTCGTATGCGCCGCGGAATATAGTCACCGCCACGCCAACTGCGGCCAGCACCAGAAACGTGCCTGCATGCCGCGTTGGTTTGCAACTGCCCTGGGCGCCGACAGCTGCGCTGCCGACAGCGCAGGAGTGAGATTCGCCCCCTGGCGCTTGCGCCTTGGCCTCTGGGAGGTACTTTCCGCCGAGCACATAGATCGTGAGTCCCAGGAGCATCCCAACTCCAGCGGCCGCAAATCCCCAGTGCCAGCCGTAGAACTCGCCCAGGGTCCCGCAGATCAGGGGCGCGAGAAAGCCACCGATATTCACGCCGACGTAGTAGATGTTGTACGCCCGGCCCCGGCGCGGATCGTGAGGACCGTAAAGATCATTGATCTGGCTGGGCAGGCTCGGTAGGAACAGACCGTTGCCGAGGGCGATCGTCGCCAGGGCGATATAGAGCAGGGGCGGGAAGGCCATCAGGAAATGACCGATCGCCATGATGGTGCCGCCGATGACAACGGCGCGCCGCTTGCCGAGCCGGCGATCGGCGAGCATTCCGCCGAAGATGGGCGTGAAATACGCGATGGCCGTATAGGTGCCATAGGTGAGCGACGCTCTTTCCTGGCCCATCATCAACTGCCGGGTCATGTAATAAACCAGCAGAGCGCGCATGCCGTAGTAGGAGAACTGCTCCCACATTTCCGTGAGGAACAGGATCGTCAGCCCCCTGGGTTGACCGAACCAGGTCAGGTCCCGATGCCCGGGGGCCATCGGCTGGCTCATGCCGTGGGGTCAGTGACTCGGAGTCCGCCGCGCTGCGGGCCTCCAGAGCCCCAGATCTCTTGCCCGCATTGGATTTTTCCGTCTGCGTAGATTGCGCTGGGAGTACGGTCGGCCGCGAGAAAGATGGGACCGTCGAGATCGACGACGTCGCACAACTGCCCCAGGATAAATCCCGGCGCCATCGCGAGACTGCTGCCGACCATGTTGCCCACCATCACTCCGAGACCGAGGTCACGGGCCGTGCGCGCCATCTCGAGTCCCTCGGTCAGGCCACCACACTTGTCGAGCTTGATGTTGACGATGTTGAACCGGCCGACCAGGCCGGGCAGATCGGCGAGACTGAGTGCGCTCTCGTCGGCCGCGATTGGGATGGGCGAGGAGAAACCCTCGAGGTCCGCTTCGCGGCCACGCGCGAGCGGTTGCTCCAGCAGCGCGACTTCCGCGCGGATGAGCTCATCCATCAGCCGGCGCAGAGCATCGAGTGTGTAGCCCTGATTCGCGTCTACGCCGATCCAGACTCCGGGACGTGCGGATCGAACAGCTCGTACACGAGCGATGTCCTGCTCGACATCACCCGTGAGCTTTAATTTCAACGATCGCGCGTGAGAGTACTTGCGAGCGCCTTCGGCCATGACCGCTGGATCGTCGGCGCCGAGTGTGAAGGTCGTGACCAGCGGGTTGAGTGTCGGCAGGCCTGCGAGTTTCCATACGGGCTGGCTCGCGCGCGACGCGTCCAGCTCCCACAAGGCACAGTCGAGCGCGTTTCGGGCGCCTCCAGGCGGAAGCAACTGCTGCAGCGCTGCGCGACTGATACCCGCTTCGATCTGGCCGCGATGAGCCTCGATCGCCGCCAGCATCTTCTCGGCGGTATCGCCGAAATAGTAGACCCCCGAGGCTTCGCCACGGCCCCGATGCTCGCCGTCCTGCAACTCGACGAGGACGACGTCCTGGTTCTCGAAGACGAATCCCGAAATACGAAATGGAGCTGCCAGGCGCAGCGTGTCCACTGTGATCCGCAATTTAACGCGAGGCATCAGTAGTCCACTCCCAAGCCGATCAGGTTGAACGCGAAGGCCACCCACAGAATGACGAGCGCGCAGAAGGCGAGCACCACACTCCAGATTTTCGCCGGCCAGCGCCGTCCGCCGCTCCACACCTCCCGCAGATTCAGCAACATCGCGACAAATCCGCCGATGAACGCCACGATGCCCAGCAACTGGGCGAGATGAACCATCCAGTCGAAGTGAGCCGTCAGCTTGTTGAAGTCCTTGAACATCAACCCTATCGTGAGAGCCCACACGCCCACTGCTGCTACGATCAGGACGGCCGCGGCCTTGCTCAGCCGATAGGCGCGCAAGGCGGGTGCAGTCAGTGTCAGAGTTGCGCCAAACCTTCTGCGAACGATGGCCGTAACGGGCCAGAACACCGCTGTCAGCGCCAGGGCGACGATGCTTACGAAGAACAACGGGCGTAGCCAGCCTGAGTTGCGGTACCACGCCGGCCTGTCAAAGACCATGAACGGCGAGATTCCGTCGATGCTGAAGCGCACGGCCTTACCATTCACGACTTGTGCGGCCAGGCGCTCATGCCCGTCGCGGTCGCGCCAGACGAAGGGTGAATACTCCACCCAGTGCCTCGGCTCACCGTTCAGTCCCAGGAACGGCAGGACGAGCTCGCCCTTGCCGTTGAGACCCACCTTGGCTTGTCCGAACAGGTCGAGCGCCGCCAGGAAACTCGACTGAGAGCCCCGGGAGTTGACCCAGCTGCCCGTGAGCATCGCCGCATGAGCCGCGGCGGTCTTCGCGTCGAGCTTTCCTTCGGGTGGTGTGCCGGGGAAGTAGCGGTCGGCGAAATCTTCGAACAGGGCACCGCGCAGCTCGCCTGCGGCTCCGTCCTTCCCCAGGCTGTTGAAGGAGACATAGAAGCCAACACCGTCAGCCAGAAACAGGTGCAGGGAGGTATGAAAAGTCTCGGTGTCCCCCAAGTGCGCGATTACCTCGCGCCCATTGATGTTGGTCTCGAAGAATCCGAGCTCCATCCGGTTGAGCGGCGGCAGCACGGTAAGCGGGCTGTCGTGCATTTTGCGGGCGGTAGCGGCGTTCAGGATGCGGTTGCCGTTGTATTCGCCATCTTGAAGGTGTGCAATCATGAAATGCGCCATGTCTTCGCCGGGAGAAGACAATGAGCCCGCGGGCGCGGGGCCGATCATCTCGAAAAGTACCGGGTCCTGCGACGCTCGCGGGTATCCCTTGGACATCAGAGGCGCCAGCTCCGCGGGTAACGGTTGGCGAAAGGACGAAAGCTTCATGTCGAGTGGCGCAAAGATGTACTTTTCTATGTAGGAATTGAACGGTTCGCCTGAGACCCGCTGAACGATGTATCCTGCCAATGACGCGCCATAGTTGGAGTAGGCCGGGGTGCTGCCTGCGGCAAACACCCTGTGGGGCACCCACTGCTTCAGAAGTGCCTCGAATCCGGGCGCGTTGGGATCGTCTGACATGATTCCCTTCGCCTGTTCTTCGAATCCCGCGGTGTGCTGCATGATGTTGCGCATCGTCACGGGTTTGCCATCGCGAGGCGGGATCTTGAAATCGATGTATCGATTGACGTCGGCATCGAGATCGATCTTGCCCTGCTCGACGAGTTGCATCACGGCGGTCCACGTGAACAGCTTGGACACGGATCCGGGTCGGAAGAGGGTGCGTTTCGGATCGACTGGAATCCGCTTCTCGAGGTCGCTGTAGCCGTAACCGCGTTCGGTGAGCACCTTGCCGTCCTTGACGACTGCGACGACCGCGCCAGCGATGTCGCCAACATGCAGGGCGTACGGCATGTAGCCGTCGAGCCAGGCGTTGACGTCGTCGGCTGTCAGGGTGACAGGAGGCGGCGCGCCGGGGGCGGCGGGGTTGGTGATGGCTGCTGCGACCGGCGCGGCGGGGGCGGCGGGGTTGGTGATGGCTGCTGCGACCGGCGCGGTGGGCGCGGCGGGGTTGGTCATGGCTGCTGCGACCGGTGCGGTGGGCGCGGCGGGGTTGGTGATGGCTGCTGCGACCGGTGCGATGGGCGCGGCTGATGTGGTGTCGCCCGGTGTGGCCCGGGTGGCGGCTGTGACGAACGCTGGGGCCGTTGCCAGCGTGAAAATCGTGACAGCAAGCCTGCTTATTTTTCGCATGATAGTTATTGCGTGCGCTTACGCGAGACACGCATCCACGAGTTGTCGGAATTCGGTGCCGCCCCGCATGGGATCGGCTACTGGGATGCCGAGGCGCTGCGATTTGTGAGCCAACATTTCTCGCGCGGCGGCCGCATCGAGCCGCGACGTGTTCAGACAGACCCCGGCGCAACGAATCGCCGGGTTCGTCCGCCGACCGAGCCGAATGTTCAGGTCGATCGTCTCTTCGATGCTGGGTAACGGATACTCTGGATGACCCAGTATCCATTCACGCCCCGGTTCGTGACAGACGACAATGATGTCCGGCTGGCTTCCGTGGAGCAGTCCCAGCGAGACCGAGGCATACGCGGGATGGAACAGACTTCCTTGTCCTTCGATCACATCCCAGTGCAGGGAAGCAGCATCCGGGCTCAGCATTTCCGCAGCCCCCGCCTCGAAGTCCGCAACCACGGCGTCCATAGGCATCCCACGCCCCGAGATCAAAATGCCTGTCTGTCCAGTCGCGCGAAAGTCGACGTCCAATCCCCGCTCACGAAGGGCGCGTGTGATGCACAGGGCGCTGTACTTTTTCCCCAGCGCGCAGTCCGTACCAACCGTCAGGAGCCGCTTGCCTGAGCGCTTGCGGCCCGAAGCGATGGGAATGTGTTGTGGAGGAACGCGGATGTCCACGAGCCTACGGCCCAGGCGAACCGCCGCCTCGTGCAGTGCCGTGACGTCATGAAGTCTGGCGTGCATTCCGCTGACGATGTCCAGTCCGGACTCCAGCGCGTCGAGCAGCGGAGGTAACCAGCTATCTGCTATGACGCCACCGATGTTTGCGACGCCGATGACCAAACCGCGTGCTCCGCGTGCATAAGCTTCCTTCGGGCTCAAACGAGGCAGACCCGTTGTGACAGTCGCAGTGTCACATGACCATTCACCTATACAACGTTCGGGAGCCCAGTCCCGCAGGCCAAACGCGGTCTTGGCGTAGGCCGCTTCCTTCGTGTCACCTAGAAACAGTAGGTAGGGGTACGGTAGCTGGATTCCGCCGTCCGGCTGGGTGTTTACTGCTATCGTCACGTCTGTCTGCCTCGCGATATCCCCATCGACTGCCAACCTCAGCGGAACGAGTAGCGCGCCTCCAACCCCAGCTGGCGTGGACGGACCAGCGTTTGATAGGCACCGAAAGCAGGATTGCTGGTCACGGATATGGCGCGCTTGTCGGTCAGGTTGCTGCCGTAGAGATCCACTTCGAATTTGTCGTGCAGGAATCCGAGGCGGGCATTCGCTTCACCATATCCGCCTTCCTGTACGACAAGGGTGTCGAACTGCTGTAGAACATCTCCGACGTACACGTAATCGCCGCGCGCGAACGCGGTCCAGGCTCGGTTCAGTCGGAAGTTGTACTGTGCGCCGAGGCTTGCATTCTTCTCAGGAGCGTCCGGCAGGCGTTGATCAGGCTGGAAACCAGTACCGCTCTCCACATCCTTGAAGTGGTTCTGGTTGTAGGCCACCGAGAGGTTGAACTGCCAGGCCGGAGTCGGCTGGGCAAGCAATTCGAGCTCGACGCCTTTGCCCTCTATATTGCCGGCATTGACTATGCCGCTGAATCCGCAGGCCAGTTGCACGCCGAGCTGCACGCCGTGCCAGTTGTACTTGTAGACCGCGGCGTTGAGGCTGAGCTTGCCATCGGCGAAACGCGACTTCAGGCCCAACTCATAGTTTGTCAGTGTGTCCGGGTCGGTAATTGTTTTGATGCCAGCGCTCGCCGCTTCCGCCTGACACTGCACCGGGTACGGCTCGTTTACATCGCCACTACGGAATCCGCGGCTCGCCTCCAGATAGACGGTCGTGTCTTCGGACGGCTTGAAGCGAACGTAGCCGGAAGGGTTGAACTCATGGATCGAACCGTTCACGGGGGCCGCTGTGGGAATCGTTCCGCCCGCGAGCAGGCCATCGGAACCAGGCGAGATGGCCTCGATGTCTTCCTTCAGATACCGGCCACCGGCACCAACGGTCCAGTGTGGCAGGAGTTCATAGCTGAGCTCACCGAACACGGCGCGCTGTTTCTGGTCGGAGAACTTCATATTCGGCACGTTGAACGCGTAGCTCTGGCCGAAGAGCGCCTGCGGCAGACATTGCGGACAGGAATAGTCCGGGACGAACTGGGCCAGATCTGACTGTTGGTGCAGATAGAACCCCCCGAGGGTCCATTGCAGTTTCTGTTTACCGCGGGATTGCAGCCGCACTTCCTGAGTGAATACACGGCCCAGGCTGTAGTCCTGCAGGGTCCACGGAAGGGGCACGCCGAACGCGCCGGCGGCGAGGAAAGAAATGTCCTGACTGGAAAAGCGCTTCATCCGCATGTAATTGGTGATCGACGTGAGGGAGACCTGGTCCCAGTCGTAGGCCGCGGTGAGTGTTCCAATGGTGGCCCGTTCGCGGTACTGGCCCGGCTCGAAAGCATCGAGCGCGCGCTTCTGCTGGTAAGGCCCGGCTGCCGGATCAGTGAACGGCTCGCTCCCAAGGCGGGCATCCTGCAGGGTGTAGTTCAGGTCAACGCGCAGCCGCTCCAGGGGTTGCCAGCGCACTGATGCACGGGTTCCCCATGTTTGCTCCCGGTTGATATCTTTCTTCGTGAACCCCGTGACCGCGGGGCTCACCAGAGTTCCATCGGGCGCTCCAAGCGCCGCGCTGTAGTCCACGGACGGTTGGCTGGCCACCACGTTGTCGATGTATCCCGCGATGTCATCCTTGTAAGCGACCAGCCGCACTGCGAGCTGGTCCTGGATCAACGGCAGGTTCAAAACGCCCTCGACGTGATAGCTGCCCTCGCCGGAATGCGCCGTGGTAAATCCTCGAGCAGCCGTATTCACTTCTGTTCTGGTCGGGTCGGGAGCCGCCGGGATGATTCGCAGTACGCCCGCAAGAGCATCAGCACCGAAGAGAGTTCCCTGTGGTCCCCGCAGCACCTCCACCCGGTCAATATCTACCAGGCGCAGGTTGGGCTTGCCGCCATGATTGGTGAGAACGCTGGTGATCGCCTCCCCGAAGTAGGTGGCGACGGTTGAGCCAACACCGCTTTCGGTGGCGCCTCGAATGTGAATGACCGAGTCGCCGACGCCGCCATCCTGGAAGTACACGCCCGGGATGCTGTTGATGTAGTCCGAGAACTGGGTGAACCCGCGTGCCTGAATTTCATCGGCCGTCACGGCCGACACTGACAGCGGCACGTCCAAAAGCCGTTCGGTGCGCTTCGTGGCTGTGACGACAATTTCCTCGAGTATTGCGGCCCCAGCGTCGTAGGAGGGATCGGCAGCATTGTCCGCTGCGGCTGATGCAGGCTCACAACACAGGAGTACAACGGAACTGATCAGACCAGAGGTCGCGAAACAGCGGCATCGCTGTGGGGAGAAAGCACGGCTCGAGGACATCTCCTACCCCTATGTTATTGTCTTACCCAGGAGAGTATAGTCCTGAATAGAGAAATTACAATAGAATTCTCTGATTGGAGAAATGGCGCGGCGCACGCGAGCGGCACCGCTCGCTGCGGCGTTGACCCGACCTTCGCCGTCTGTATGCTTGCGACAACTTTCCCGGCAGCGGCCGAGTCTGAAAATGAGGCGCTCATGCGCTTTTCGAGCCGCTCGCCATAAAAATGGAGGACGCCTGCCTGCGCGAGCTTAGTGTGTCGTCTGGACAAGAGAGCGGCTCCGGAGTCTGTCTATGGACATGAAAGCTCGTCATCCCACCCTGGGAAGCCTTCTCGGGGCGATCCGCGCGCGCCACAACTGGACGCTGAAGGAAATGAGCGAGCGGACCGATATCCCGGTCTCGACGCTCTCAAAGGTTGAGCACGACCGGCTCACGTTGACCTATGACAAGCTCCTGCAGGTCAGCCAGCGGCTCAACATCTCGCTGTCCGAGTTGTTATCCGATCCGGATGGTGGCCCGGTCGCAGTTGAGCCGGCGGTGACTGCTCGGCGGAGCATCGGACGGGTCGCCGATGCCGTGCACGTCAACACGCGCAACTACGACTATTACTATTTGTGCCCGGAGCTGCGCAGGAAGCGGATGATTCCGGTATTCACACGGATCCGCGCCAAAAGCCTGGAAGAGTTCGGTGAGCTCGTCCATCACTCCGGCGAGGAGTACATCTACGTGCTCGAAGGAAGCATCACTGTCCACACCGAGTTCTACGATCCGGTCGTACTCAAGTCCGGTGAATCGATTTACGTGGACAGCAACATGGGCCACGCCTATGTCGCGGAGGGCTGTGACGAGGCGACTGTACTGGGTGTTTGCTCGAGCCCGGATGAGAGTCTGCTGGAGTCGCTGATGTCATTGCATGGCGATGGCAGCGTCGTTCGGCGGTTGGATGCGGCAGCCAGCCCGCCGAAACGGCTGGCGCGGCCGGCGAAGCTGCGCAAGCGGTGAGCCGAGTCACGCGCTGAGCCAGCCAGCGCGCCCCCCTGGAGGCGAAGGCCTCGCTGCGAACCGCTCAGCGGGGTATTTCGACTTCGAGGCCACCGCGCTCGGCTGACAGATAACCCGAATAGATCACCGCGATGGTATCGCGCGCCAGCTCCATCCCCGAAAGTGGCTCGCGGTCGTGATAGATGCTTTCCATGAAGTCCTGGAACTCCTGGGGATAGCCATGTTGCCACGCTTCGTCGGGGGCGGGATGGCTCCAACCTTGCTTGGTACCGAGTTTTTCGGTGATGTAGATGTCCCGGAAGCTCTCCTCCCGCGGATTGAAGGTTTCGAGCGCGTCAATGGGATTCAGATTGCAGCGGGTGCGGTGGTTGTTACACACGACCTCGAGCCAGTTGTGAACCCCGCCAACGACCAACTCCGAGGAGAAGATGTCCGCGACCGTTCCGTCGGAGAACTTGACGTGGACTTGGGCGTAATCCTCAACATCTTCGTACGCTGTTCGCAAGAACCCCTCATCGCGATAGGCCGGTAACCGCGTGATCTCGTGGGTGCGGGCACTGACGGTCGCGGGACGAATCGCCTGGCCTTCACGTGTTTCTCCTTCCACTCGCTTCAGGTACAGCACGGTACTCAGCGGATGGCACCCCTTGCCGACCAGTGATCCGCCGCCACTGAATCGCCAGGACCCGTAGTAGGGCGAGTGCGATCCGCTGTGAGATTGTTCGCCCAGCATCCACAGAATCTGGCCACCACTCTTGGCCAGGATCTCGCGCTCCTTCTGGACCGCCGGCGCGTAGATCCAGTTTTCCGCGTAGCAGACGCGCCGGCCACTTGCCTTGGCTGCATCGAGGATGCGGGTACAACTGGTGAGCGCCTCGCGCAGCATCGTCTCTTTTGGGAACGAGTTGCCCCGGAAACCCTGAGCGCCCGAGTCGAAATACCCGGTGAGCGGTTTTTCGATGATGACGTGCTTGCCCTGCTCGAGTGCCTGGACTGCAAGGTGCTCATGTGATGACGGCGGCGTGCACAGGTCAACCACATCCACGTGGGCACACATTTCTTCAAAGCTCTCAAAGGAGCGAATGCCCTTTTCGCGTGCGAAGGCGTCCCGCGCGTCGGCACTCTTCGATGTCACCCCCACGATCTGTACCGGGACGCCATACACCCGCCGAATTCCCTCCCAATGGAAGCGCGCGGCAAACTTCGAGCCCACGAGTCCTACACGAATCAGCTTTGTCATGGCGCGCTCCGTTTGCGAAAGTATGCGGGTACCGGGAAAGGGCGGCTAGCCCTCGCGCGCCTGGCGTGCGCCCACTTACGGATATGGTGATCATATGGACAAAAGGCTTCTGGATCGTCGGGCACTCATTCAGACCTTGGGTCTTGCGAGTCTTGTTCCGGGACTTCCGGATGCCGCATTCGGCGGCCCGGAGCGCAAGAGTATCGTGCAGGAAACACTTCCGCTGCAGCCGCAAAGCGGTGACGGACCGAGGCATTCCATCCGGTTCGCCGTGTGCGGTATGAGCCATGACCACATTCACGGCATGGTTGGAGCGATTCAGCGCGGCGGTGGCGAGCTCGTCGCGGCATACGGCGAAGAGCCAGACAAGATCGCGGCGTTTACCAAGCGCAACCCGGATGTGAAGTGGGTCAAGAGCGAAGATGAGATCCTGAACGACAGATCGATTCAGTTGGTCCTGAGCTCCACCGTTGCAAGCCATCGCGCGCCACTGGGTGTACGGGTGATGCAGCATGGGAAGGACTTCCTGTCCGATAAGCCCGGTGTGACCACGCTCGAGCAACTTGCGGCCGTCCGCCGGACCATTGCCGAAACGCAGCGTATCTACGGCATCATGTACAGCGAACGGCTGGAAGTGAAGGCTGCCGTGAAGGCCGGCGAGCTGATCCACTCGGGTGCCATCGGCCACGTCATCCAGACAATCAATATCGCGCCTCACCAGGTGTTTCAAAAACATGGCGATGCGGGCGGGGGCTCGGGACGGCCCGAATGGTTCTGGAATCCCGACGAGTACGGCGGGATTCTGTGCGACATCGGCTCACACCAGGTTGATCAGTTCCTCTATTACACCGGCTCGACCGAGGCGCAGGTCGTGGCCTCACAGATCGCGAATGTGTCACATCCGGATCGCCCGCGATTCCAGGATTTCGGCGACATGATGTTGCGTGGTAACCGGGGCATGGGCTATGTCCGGCTGGACTGGTTTACGCCAGACGGCCTTGGGACGTGGGGGGATGGGAGGCTCTTCGTGCTGGGGACAGAAGGATACATAGAGCTGCGCAAGTATGTTGATGTTGCGGTTAAGAGTGCGGGGAATAACCTGTTCATCGTCGACCGCAAGGAAGCGCGCTACATGGATTGCAGCAATGTGAGCTTGCCATTCGGCCCGCAATTCGTCGCCGATGTCGTCAACCGGACGCACACCGCGCAGGACCAGACTCAATGCCTGTTGGCGGCGGAGCTGGCTGTCATGGCGCAGCGCAATGCGAAGGTGGTGCGGCTGCAGACGTAGGTTCGGGTGAATACTTACTGTTACCCCCATCTGCTACGGTGTTACCCGCCTGTCACTGAGTGAGCACGGCGGTATTTTGAAAGAAAGCACTGGGAGCACCACCAGTCGGTCACGCCGCCACCGCCCGCGCGCGGGCCGCCCGATAAAAACCAGGCGCGAATGGGGCTGCCATTATGTTCACTTCGGTAGGTCTTAGCTTACGGGGATGTGCGTGGGCCAGGGAATGGGCGCTGGTATTGGTCGTGTTGGTCTTCGCGTTGACGGCATGTCCTGCCGCGCGGGCGATCCCGAGCTTTGCACGCCAGACGGGTATGCCCTGCTCGCAGTGCCACACGCACGCCTTCGGGCCGCAGCTGACCTCTTATGGCCGCCAGTTCAAACTGAACGGATACAGTTGGGGCGAGGGTGAGCACCCCATGCCGCTGGCACTGATGATGCAGGGTGGCTTCAGTCACGTGGATGCCGCGGTGCCGGAGCCATTGGCGAGCCACTTCAGTACCAACGATAATCTGTCGGTCGATCAAGTCTCGGCGTTTTACGGCGGCCGGATAACCGAGCACTCCGGGGTGTTTGCCCAGGTCACCTACAGCGGCGAAGACCGGCACACCAGTTGGGACAACCTGGACATCCGCTATGCGCGGCCTGTCAAGTTCGGCGACACGGACGCCGTGGTCGGCATCTCAATCAACAATGGTCCCACGATCCAGGATTTGTGGAATTCGACGCCGGCGTGGAGCTTCCCGTACATCTCATCGGAGCTCGTACCAGGACCCGCCGCTGCCACCCTGATCGAGGGGGGACTCGCGCAGACAGTGTTGGGCGTGACTGCGTACGCGATGATTCACGATCATGTGTTTCTCGAGGCTGGCGCGTACCGAGGGCTTTCGGACCGCTGGTTGCGCAATACCGGCTTACATGCGGATGACAGCCCGCATATCAAGGGCGCGGTGCCCTATTGGCGTCTCGCGTACCAGACTGACAATAAGCCGTACTACTTCTCAATTGGCGCTTTTGGAATCGTGGCGAAGCTGCAGCCCGATACCACAGTCCCCGATACGGACCGCTATACGGATCTCGGGTTCGATGCGACGTATCAATACGCGGACGACAGCCCGTTTGCGTACACCGTGAATTCTTCGTATATCCACGAAAATCAGCGGCTCACCAACAGTTTCAATGTAGGTGCCTCCGGTGAAGAAACCAATCACCTGAATACGTTCCGGCTGGATGCCAGCGTCACATACCGCCAGACCTGGAGCGCTGGCGCCGGGGTGTTCGATACCACCGGCGGGTCGGATGAGACGCTCTATGGCCCTGAGCCGCTCGAGGGAAGCAACAACGGGTCACCCGACACGCGCGGCTACATTCTGCAGCTCGAGTATGTACCGCTGGGGAAGCAGGATTCGTGGGGAGAGCCGTGGGTAAATTTCCGGCTGGGGCTGCAGTACACCGGCTACGTCAAGTTCAACGGCGGAACATCCAACTATGACGGCGATGGCCGCTCAGCCCATCAGAACAACTCGCTGTTCCTCTTCTATTGGATAATTCTCTGAAGGTGCGGCAAGGAGACACTATGTCACTACTGCGAATAACCAGTGCCCTCGTGCTCCTGGCAGGAGCGCACGCTGTCTGCGCGGATCCTTGCAGCGTGACGATCGAAGGGAACGACAGGATGCAGTTCAACCTTCGCGAGATCACCGTGCCGGCAGAATGCGGGGAGATCGAGGTCAGATTGAAGCACTCCGGCAGGATGCCTGTGAAAGTCATGGGGCACGACTGGGTGCTTGCAAAGTATTCTGACATGTCGGCGATCGTTAATGCCGGGCTTGCCGCGGGTGCCCGGCACGGCTATCTGCCTGAGAACGATAAGCGAATCATTGCCGCTACCGGGCAGGTTGGCGGTGGCGAGAGTGCGGTAGTCAGATTCAGTACGAGCCTGCTGCAGCAGGGGGAACGTTACGCGTTTTTCTGCACGTCCCCTGGACACTCGGCGGCCATGCGCGGCACGTTTCTACTCGGGCGCGCCAACGCGGTCGTGAGTACGCTCGCAAATCGGGGGCCAGCTCGCGCGCCAGGTCGATGAAGGCGCGCAGATGGAGGCATGTCCGGCGTTCAGTCTCGGAGTTTGAAGTCGACCGCGAGATTGGCTGTGGATACGACGGCGGCGCCGGCGCGTTCGGCCGGCAGATATGAGGCTGTTTCAATCCAACGCAACGCTGCTGCGTCGAATTCGTCGGAACCGGATGAACCGGTCACGGCAGCCTCCGTTACGCAGCCGCTGGCACTAACTCGAACCGAGAGAACGACGATACCTTCGACCGATTCTCGCGCGAGTCGCGGCGGATAAAACTCATCGAGAGCGTGCTCGATGGGACCGATAACGGGTGTGTCTTTTCCCGAGGTCTTCGAAGCCGCGGCGGGGCAAGGCGTTTGTCTGGGACGGTACGTCGCAGCTGCGTCGTACTTCAGGGCTCGGGTGATGCGGCGGCGCTCAGACGCGTAGGCCTTCGAGAGCACCAGCGCGCGGTCAGCCCAGTCATTGTCGGGAGGGTGGCTGGCTAAAATGGCCTTCAGATTCGATTCGGCGGCCAGCACGGGCTCCCCGTGAGGGGTGCTTTCCGCCAAATGATTGTGCACGAGAAAGTCATGCCAGAGGTCGCGGTTGTGCACGACACCGGGGGCCAGACGCCAGTATTTCTGTAACGCCGCAGAGCGCTCCAGCAAACGTCTTTGGTATTCCTCCAGTGTCACGGATTCTGCGCCATCCATTACCTTTGTTATTTCCCCTCCGCTTTGTGCAGCGAGATTGCTCGTGGCCCGGCGTACACCTGCAACGAAGTAGTCTTTTACGTCCTGGCTGAACAACCGTCCGCGGATATCCCTGCCATACTGCTCGTCAAACTGTTGACTCATATTCTGAATGCGCTGCAGCTCGGTATCCACAAAGTCATTCATATAGGACGACAAAGTCTGTGCGGATGCGGTAGCGACATCCTGGCCGATGCCGTGCTCCAGGATTCGCGTGGCCTGCAGTGAGGCTTGTTGCTGAAGGTGTATCTCATCCGGCGAGGGATGCCCATCCAGACGCAGGGTGAGGCCATAGGCGAGATCGGCGGACGCCATCCCCTCTTTGCTTCCGGGTACCTGGATCGTCATCGAGGTCAAAAAAGTATCAGCTGAGTCCCGGACGGGGGTGGCATCGTATGGACTGCGCTGGCCTTGCAGATCGCCGAATTGGTTTCGCAGCTCGAGTTTTGCCGTTGACGGAGGACGCGGCTGGCGCCATAAGCCCACGTAGGCCTTCTGCTGAGAATCCCGGAACCACCACGCGCCTCCGACGTCCCATACGACCTTTGCGCCGTCGTACATGTATGCCATGTTGAGCACGAGTTTGCTGTGGGTGTCCAATTTCAGCAGGCTCGCAGGAACAGTGCTCTCAAATCGGCGAGTGTGCAGCTTCCAAGCCACTGCGGACTCCAGCGTTATGTCCTGCATTGCATCGGGCAAAAGGGCCTTTCGAGCAAGGAAGTTTTGCCACTGAGCGAGAGTGCCTTCGTACGGAACGGTGACCTGGTTGGTCAGCAGCTCCAGGCGGACCTTGCATTCCCGGAGATCTATTGACGGGCAGTAGCTCAGAAGCCCCGCGTAGCCATCGGGCACCGGCAGCAGCAGCGCTGCCAGGTAGGAGTCTTCGAATGGGATGGCCCAAACCCGTTCCTGCCACTTGCGGCCGTAGCGGTCCTTCATCTGTATGTCGGACACTGCCGGTCCCAGCGAGGTCACCCTGACGCGGTCAGACCCGACCGCCCGCTGTAGATTCAAGGTCTTGAGGGCGACGTCCATGAACGCCTTTGAATCGCCGAAGAACGCGTTGTCTGCCGCCTCGTTCGCCCGGCTCAGACGCAACAGGGATGCTCCGGAAACCCACGTAATTCCAACTTTGCCATCGCCGGGCAGGTCCGTGAAATGAAACTGCGGGCTCTCGATTGTCCAGTTATCGTCGGACTCTTGGATCACGACGCCTAAGTCACGCGCCGCGGTGTCTACCTGGAACAGTATCGCTTCGGTGCCGTTGCCCTTCGGGAACAGAGAATCGGTGTAGGCGGACAACAATTTCTCACGGGCGTGATCGTTGTGCTTTTCGGTGAGCGTCTGGAAAGCGCGTACGAATTGCGTCCAGGGGAGCGGCAGTGGGAATTCATCCTTGAAGTTGTAGGTTCTCGATCCGTGTATGTACGGCAGTGTGACCAGGCGACGCTGGTCGAAGCGAGCCGCGGATCCGGGCGCGTCCAGAACGTTGTCGATCGGCAGGGCGTAGTTCAGATTTTCGTTGGCCGATTTTGCGATGACGACGCCGATCACTTTGCCTTCAGCATCGAGCAGGGGGCCGCCGCTGTTGCCGGGCGAGGCCGCCGCTGAAAATCGAATCCACTTCCAACGCCCGTCCTGCTCTTCTGGTGTTTCAGAAGTGAACAAACCGTCCCGGATCACGATGCCATCACCCAATGCATTGCCCACTGCGAACACCGGATCATCCACTCGCCGCGTCCGGCTCGTGGGTAACACGGGAAATTCCGAGTTGTCAGCCAGCGAGAAAACCACGAAGTCCTCGTGTGCCGAAAACTTCAGCACACTGCCAATCGGATGAACTGTGCCGTCACTCCAGCGTAAGGCGGGGGCGCCATACTGGCTACCGATTGCCGCCATCACGACATGCGCTGCTGTCACGTACGTATTTTTTCCGAGGGCAAAGGCGGTGCCGACCGACCGATAAAGGTCAGTACGCTCGATGAAGGGCAGCAGCTCGAGCGGCAGGGGCTTCTCGTAGCTCACCGGATCAGTGGTGGGCTTTTTCAGCACGACTTCAAACGTGGCGCCGCGGATCGAGCGCTGCAGCTCAGGAGTGACGGCCCCCGAGGTCCGGGCGGCGATCACTATGATCAGGGCCAGGGCCAGGATCAGGGGGGAAATTCGTGTGCGGGCGGCCAGAAGACGGTTCGGTGCGGCATTGTCCATACGCTGCTTTTTTCTTCGCTTGCTCGAGTTGTGCGGCTCCCGCTGCAAGCATCGCAAATCGCGGCGCAAAAAGGGAACGATTCGACTTAAACTCGGCACATCCACAGCCGGATGAAGCCCGGCGCGATGGGGCCGGGCGGTAAAATCACCTCGACGAGCCAATGCGCTTGGGTTCGAGGGACCATTGACCGTCGTCCGCGCAGGTGTTTGCTCTGTGAAAGTTCTGGAGAAGTTGTGGTGAACAAGGGCTCTGACGTACTGGTTGCGGCTCTGGAAAACGAGGGTGTTGACCGGATCTTCGGCATTCCGGGCGAGGAGAATCTGGATGTCGTGGAATCGATCCGCAGGTCATCGATTCAACTCGTTCTGACGCGGCACGAGCAGGCGGCGGCGTTCATGGCCGCCACCTATGGAAGGCTGACGGGCAAGCCGGGTGTTTGCATCACTACATTGGGCCCGGGCGCATTGAATCTGACGACGGGCGCGGCCTACGCGCTGTTGGGCGCCATGCCGATGGTCATGATCACGGGGCAGAAAGGCATCCTGTCCTCACGCCAGGCGCGATTTCAAATCGTGGATATCGTGGCCGCGATGCGGCCGCTGACCAAGCTTTCCCGGCAGATCGTGGCGCCCAACATGATTGCGACACTGGTGCGGGAAGCATTTCGCGTGGCGCAGGAGGAACGGCCCGGGCCGGTGCATCTGGAGCTTCCGGAGGACATTGCCGCGGAAGAGTGCGGCGAGGCCATTTTGATACCGCCGCATTCATTGGAGCTGCCGGTGGCGAATGCCACTGCGATCAGCCGTGCGGCCGAGATGATCATGTCGGCTCGAGCGCCGCTGTTGATGCTGGGCGCGGCGGCTTCCCGGCCGCGCTCGACAGCCGATCTGGCGCAATTCGTACTGCGGACAAAGATCCCTTACTTCACGACTCAAATGGGTAAGGGGACGGTCCCTGGCGGTACCGAGCTTTACATGGGCACGGCGGCATTATCCGAGCGTGACTATGTGCACGAGGCCATCGAGCGCGCCGATCTCATTGTCACGATTGGCCACGACACGGTGGAAAAGCCACCGTTCATCATGGGGGAGGGTGGTCCGAAGGTTGTGCACGTTGGATACCAACCCGCGACTGTTGAGCAGGTGTACTTTCCGCAGGCCGAGGTGATTGGCGACATAGGTCCTTCATTGCGCGTTCTGGCCGATCAGGTGGCTGGAAAAATTCCCAATGCCCAGGCGCTGCTGCCGCTGCGCGCGGGCATCCTGAGCCGCGTCGCTGAGCGTGCCACGGAGGAGCGATTTACTCCGCAACGCATCGTGCATGATGTTCGGCAGGTCATGCCGGCGGATGGCATCCTCGCGCTGGACAATGGCATGTATAAAATCTGGTTCGCGCGCAACTACCGCACCCGGCTCGCCAATACTTTGTTGCTCGATAACGCGCTGGCCACGATGGGCGCGGGTCTGCCCTCTGCCATGGTGGCTGCGATGTTGTACCCGGAGCGGCGCGTCATGGCGATCTGCGGCGATGGCGGCTTCATGATGAATAGTCAGGAGCTGGAGACGGCCCTGCGGCTTCGATTGAATCTCGTGGTGCTGATTCTCGAGGACGGTGCTTACGGGATGATCCGTTGGAAGCAATCGGTGGATCAGTTCCCTGATTTCGGCATGACATTCGGCAATCCCGATTTTGTCAAATACGCGCAGGCGTACGGTGCGCAGGGGACGCGGGTCGCGACGATCGGCGCGCTGGTTCCCAGCCTCGAGACTGCATTTGCAAGCGGGGGCGTGCATGTCATCGCCGTGCCTATTGACTATTCGGAAAACGAGCGCGTGCTCGTCAAGGAATTGCGCGATCGTTTTCCTGGGTGACGCGCGTTACGGCAGCGGCACGATGAGGTGCTGCCGTCGCTGCTCACTCAATGTGCAGCGACGAAATGTTTGGGCCATAGGAGTGCGTGAGCGCGGCGCGTTCACATCGTCCGCGAGGTCGTTCAGTGCGCCAGGGCCGCTTCGCGACCCCCAAAGCGATGATTTCGCAGCTGGCATACCGATTGCATTGTATTAACCATCGGGTGACCCCCTCACCCGGTACAAACCGCCGCCGGTTTCAACGCGTGACCCCCTCTCGTGTTGCTACCGGCGGCGTTTTTTGTTTGTGATCGACCGCCGCTGTGAAAGCGGCGCTGGCGCTGGCGCAGGCGCTGGCCCAGGCGCTGCCTGCGAGCAGACAAGAGAACCTGGAGCTCGGCGCGGGGACGTTGGAATATTGCTCGCAGGCGTTCCCGGCAGCCATCTTGAGCCCTTGCATGAATTGACCCTGCAAATGCAACGCGCGTAGCATCGCCCTCGCGCAATGGAATCAACTTCATTGCGGACGAACAACAAGCGTGCAGGGGGACAGCTATGACTACGCTCAGCTGCGCCGCGGGACGGATCGGGCCACTTCAGGCTCTGATGATTGTGTTGTTCCTGTCGCCGTTGGTGGTGTCCGCCGAGGCACCTACCACCGATTCCACACATCGATTCAGGTTCAGCGAAGCGACGGTCGCCGAGCTTCAGTCCGAGATGGCCGCGGGCCGGCTCACCTCGGAGGAGCTGACTATTGCCTACATCAAGCGGATCTTCGCGCTCGACCAGCACGGCCCGGGTGTCAACTCCATCATCGAGCTGAATCCGGACGCCCTCGCGATGGCCCGCCGCGCCGATGAGTTGCGCAGGCACGGGCATCTCAAAGGTCCCTTGCACGGGATTCCGGTGCTGCTCAAAGCCAACATCGACACGGGCGACAGGATGCAGACGACCGCGGGCTCGTTCGCGTTGGAAGGTGCTCCGGCGACGCGGGATGCCACCGTGGCGGCACTGTTGCGCGCGGGAGGAGCGGTCATTCTGGGCAAGACGAATCTGTCCGAGTGGGCGAACTTCCGTTCCAGCTTCGCGAGCAGCGGCTGGTCAGCTGTCGGCGGACAGACTCACAACCCGTACGGCATCGACCACAATCCGTGTGGATCCAGCTCGGGATCCGGAGCGGCCGTGTCGGCCAACTTTGCGACGCTCTCCCTCGGTACGGAAACGGATGGCAGCATCGTTTGCCCCGCTAACGCCAACGGTGTGGTTGGAATCAAGCCCACGGTGGGGCTGACGAGCCGCGCGGGCGTAGTGCCGATCTCTCATACCCAGGATACCGTGGGTCCTCACGGGCGAACTGTGGCCGATGCAGCTATCGCGCTCGGGGTGATCCAGAGCCTCAAGTTCGATGGCCGCGACGCGGCGACCGGCTCGGTGCCGCTGGGTTGGCAGGGGCGCCAGCGGCCGGCCAATATTCCAACGGATTACACGAAATTTCTCGACACCGACGGTTTGCGGGGAGCGCGTATCGGCGTTAGTCGGCAAGGTGTTGACACGGCGCCCGCTGCAGTCGTGGATGCATTTGATGATGCGGTCGCAGCGATCAAAGCGGCCGGAGCGACCGTCATCGAGCTGGATGGGCCCAATGGTGCCGGGTTCACGTTTCCCTCACCGGATGGCGAGCTGCTGGTGCTGGAATATGATTTTCGTATCGACGTACGCAATTACTTTGCGACGCGGTCGGGCGTGCCGATGGCGGGTAAGACGCTGGCTGATGCGATTGCTTTCAACACTGCCAACGCCGACGTTGAAATGCCCTTCTGGGGACAGGATCTGTTCGAGCAGGCCAATGGCCTGGCGGTCTCGCCGGATGCGCCACAGCCTGACTTCAACGGCATGACTTATAACTAGGCATTGGAGATTGACCGGCGCTCAGGGGTCAACGGGATCGACAAGGCGCTGCACGACTTCAATCTGGATGCGGTTGTGGCGCCGACTGATAACCCGGCCTGGGCGACGGACCTGTTGTACGGCGATCATTTCCTGTTCGGCAGCTCGGGTCTTGCGGCGGCCGAGGGGTATCCGATCGTGCAGGTGCCTGCGGGTGAGGTATTCGGGATTCCGTTGGGAATCAGCTTCTTTGGCACTGCTTTTAGCGAGCCCAGGCTCATCAAGCTTGCTTCGGGGTTCGAGGCGGTGACGCATGCACGGGCGCAGAACCTGCCCGAGTTCACCCCGACCATACCGGATGATCACATCGCGGGGACGAAGCTGCATCGGCCGCGCGCGGGGAGCAAGCAATCGAAGCCAGCCGGCGTGCCGCATCACATGTAGGTATCGATCGGCGGCGGCACTAGCCGGGTGGGAGGCGGCCCCACGAAGCTGGGCCGCCTGGTGACTGCCTGCGTAGCTATATCGCGGCCAACATGGCGCCTACGGTCATACCCATGAGGGCCGTCGCCACCCAACCGAGATTGCGTAATCGCGAGCGGATCGCGAAGGAGCCCATGATGGCCGGGTCGGCTCCGAGCCGCAGCATCACGGCCATGATCGGGACTGCGATGATGCAGTTGATGTCCGCGCTCCACAGCAGAGCTCGAATCGGGTCCACGCCCGTGAAGTTCAACAACACACCGCCGACGGTGGCGAACGCGATGATGGCGTAGAACTCTTTCGCTTCGTGCAGGCGCATATCGAGCCCGGTCTTCCAATCGAAACTCTCGGTGACGGCGTAGGCCGCGGAGCCGGCCAGTACGGGCACTGCCAGCATGCCGGTACCCAGTATGCCGAGACTGAAGAGCAGGAACGTGACAGGGCCGCCGAGGGGGCGCAGCGCTTCGGCCGCCTGGGCTGACGTTTGGATATTCGTAATGCCGGCGCGGTGCAGGGTGACCGCGGCGCTCAGGATGACGAAGAACGCGATGGCATTCGAGAAACCCATTCCGAGGTAAGTGTCCCAGCGGATGCGGCGCAGGTGCTGGCGGGCGACCTGGTGTGCATGTGGCAGCACGAGACCGCCGCCGGTCCGGGCGGAGTTGGCCCTCAGGTCCTCCATTTCCTGCGCGGCCTGCCAGAAAAACAGGTACGGGCTGATGGTCGTGCCGAAAACGGCCGCGATGGTCAGGATGGTGTTGCGGTCGAGTGCCAGTGTGGGGAAGGCCAGCTGGTGCAGCGCTTCGCCCCACGGAACGTGGGCCGTGAACACGACGGCCACGTAAGACAGCAGGGCCAGTGTCAGCCATTTGAGGTAGCCAACGTACTTCTCGTACCGAAGAAAGACCTGGAGCACGAGGCAGAGCAGGCCGAAGATCACCGAATACAGGCGTGCCGAGCCGCCAACCAGCAGGCTCATTGCCTGTCCCATGGCTGCGATGTCCGCGGCAATGTTTACGGTGTTCGCGATCAGCAGCAGGCCGACGATCCCGTAGAGGACGGGGCGGGGGAAGGCAGCCTTGATGTTCGCCGCGAGGCCCCGGCCGGTGATGCAGCCGATGCGCGCGCTGACCATCTGGATCCCGACCATCAGGGGATAGGTGAAGACCACGGTCCAAAGCATGTTGAAGCCGAATTGCGCGCCGGCCTGGGAATAGGTCGCGATGCCGCTCGGATCGTCATCGGCGGCCCCGGTGACGAGGCCCGGGCCGAGTTGTTTCACTCCCGGGTGGGCTGCGATGTCTCTTATTAGCTTTACCATGTGCTCTCTCCCAGCTGCGCGGCCGCGGTCCACATGGGCAGCGCGCCACGTGCGCTCGCGGCCCAGGCCGCTAAGACCTGGGCGCGCGAACGCCGCGACGCGGTTTGAATCCAGTGGGAGCTTTGATGAGGGCGCTGGCGCGAAATCTGCGCCAGCAGCGCTAACCCGGCTTGAGCCTGTTAGCGCTCGGTTGGAGGAACGCTAGCGGGCTGAGTCGATGCTGCGTTGAACGCAGCCTTTGCTACCACTGTAATGACTACTGCCCACTCAGGCCGCCCTGTGACTGAAAACGGCGCGAGGGTAGTCGGTGTGGTCGGTTCTGTAAAGCGAAATTTCGCGCGGCCGCGTCAACATACAACATGAGCTGACACGGGCCGGCCTGCTCAGGCGGCGAATCCGGTCTGCAGAATGCGCTGCATGAAGCTTTCGCACTGGGCCAATTGCTCCAGGGCGACGAACTCGTTGGGTCGATGGGCTTCGGAGATATCACCGGGCCCGCAAATCACGCTGGGAACTCCCATTTTCTGAAACAGCCCTGCCTCAGTGCCGTACGAGACCTTGCCGACGCTCGTTTTCCCGGCGAGCCGCATGACCCACTGCACAATCGCATCGGTTTCGGAGGAGGCAAGGCCTACTGTCTGGCTTTCCCACACCAGGTCGATGCCGGCGAGCGGGTCGATCGTCTGCATTTCCTGCTCGAGGGTTGCCGCGTAAGCACGGATCTGCTGGTGAATCGCGTCTGCGGATGCCTCCGGCAGGGTCCGCATATCGAAGTGAAACTCACAGCGGCTGGGGATGACGTTGGTGGCGATGCCGCCGCGAATCAAGCCTGTGGACAGTGTCGTATACGGGACGGTAAAGCCGTAATCGCGTTGCTCGGATTGGGCGAGCTGGTCGGCAAGCTGTCGAATGAACACGACCAGGCGTGCGGCGTATTCAATGGCATTCACTCCATGTGTGACGTAACTGGAATGTGCTTCGCGGCCCCTGACGGAACAACGGAATCGATGCATGCCTTTGTGCGCGATGATTGGCTGCATGGATGTCGGCTCGCCGACGAGGCAGCCGGCGGGACGGATGCCGTTTTCTTCCAGGTCACGGATCAGACCACGCACGCCCAGGCAGCCGACCTCTTCGTCATAGCTCAGCGAGTAATGCAGAGGTGCATCAAGGCGATTCTCATTGAGGGCGGCGACGAATTGGGGCGCTTGTGCCAGGGCGATGCCGATGAAGCCTTTCATGTCGGCTGAGCCGCGGGCATAGAGTTTCCCGTTACGCTCGGTGGCGAGGAAGGGGTCGGTTTCCCAGGCTTGGCCATCGACGGGGACGACGTCTGTGTGTCCGGACAGGATCAATCCTGGCTTGGGCGAGTCGCCCAGGGTGGCGAACAGGTTCGCTTTCTTGCGGGTGGCGTCGTACGTCAGCCGGGTCTTTGCGCCGTGGCCCTGCAGATAATCCCGCGCCCATTCGATCAGTCCCAGGTTGGAATCGCGCGATACGGTGCGGAAGGCGATCAGCCGCTCGATCAGTGAGCGGGCGGCGATGCTTGGGCCCGGCGGACTGGGTTGCGGCGATTCGGGGGCGGTGCTCATCGGGTCTCTCCAGGATTCGGAACTTGCTCATCCGCCGACCGCAGTGAGCGTGACGACGAAGTGGCTGCGGCCATCGTTTGCGGTTACGCAGCGGGCATCGCCTCCGTGACGTCGCGCGATTGTACGGACCAACGCTAGGCCTAATCCGATTCCGACGCCAGTGCGGCTGCTACTGCTGCGATAGAAGGGCTGGAACACCTTTTCGAAGTCCGATTCCGAGGGGCCCGGGCCGTTGTCCCATACTGTGACTACGGCAATGCTGTCGGCCTGCGTCACCCGCACTTGGGTTGGCGGGGCGCCGTGGCGCTTGGCATTTTCCAACAGGTTACGAAGGAGGCGGCGCAGGAGTCGGGCGTCGCCACGGACACTGACTGGTGTGCCCTCGAGGTGGACGTGGTCGTAGCGGCTGCATTCTTCGGCCGCGAGCGCCAGAAGATCGATATCTTCGGTCGCCTCGATCTCCTTGATGACATCGAGTCTGCTGGCGAGGAGGATTTCATCGACCAGCCAGTCCAGCTCGTTGATATCCTGTTCCAGACCCGCCTTGGTGTGTGCGTCGGCCGCGCCTTTCAACATTTCTACTGCCAGGCGGATGCGGGTCAATGGGGTGCGCAACTCGTGCGACGCGTTGGCGAGGAGGGTCTGATGTGCGCGGACCAACTGTTCGATTTGACTGGCGGCGGCGTTGAAGCTTCTGGCCAGGCGAGCCACTTCGTCGTTGCCTTCAACGGCGACACGCGCTGACAGATCTCCGGCGCCAAGGGACTCAACTCCCCGTTGCAGGCGTTCGAGACGACGTGTGATTTGCCGCGCGACAGGGTAGGCAGCCACACCGATCGCGGCGACCAGTAGTATCAGCATGAGGTGAAAGAACTGTCTTGTGCTCCCCAGTCCCAGCGGCACACGAGCTACCAGCACGCGGCCGTCGCGGAGGTGGATGACGGTGAGGGGATTGCCGTGCGGAAGCTCCAAGCTGAATCGGTGGGTGCGCGGCGGCTGAAGCGGGTGGCCTATGGTGGCAACGACACTCCCATCCTGGCCATAGAGAGTTGCATCGCCATCGAGCCCGGCGGCGAGGCGCCGAAGTCCGTCCTGTTGGACGGCCGGCGGCGACTGGGCCGGGGGCAGGGCATTTTGTACCAAGGTTAAGACTGTAGCTCTCGCTTGCTCCATGGAGCTGCCGGTGAGGCGCGACATTGCCGCGGTCGCGAGACCAAACAGGACGAGGCTGGCGAGGAGGGCAAGGTAGAAGCGCAGGTATAGACGCAACATTAATCTTGCGCCTTGGCGAATACGTAACCCGCGCCACGCACGGTGATCACGCGCCGGGGTTTTTTTGGATTGTCTTCGATGGCCGCCCGGATACGCGACACGTGTACATCAATTGAACGGTCAAACGATTCCAACTGTTCGCCTTTGACAGCGTCCAGGAGAGCGTCACGCGACAATACGCGGCCGGCGTTCTTTGCCAGCGTCACGAGCAAATCGAACTGGTAACCGGTCAACTCGCACTGCACACCGTCCAGCCTCACGACATGGGCGGCGGTGTCGATTTCCAGGCGGCCAAACGTCATTGGCTTTTCACCCGGCGCTCGCGCACGGGAGCCGCGCCTCAGGATAGCGCGCAGGCGCGCCAGCAGTTCTCGGGGCTGAAATGGCTTCGGCAGATAGTCATCGGCGCCGAGCTCCAGCCCTAATATGCGGTCGATCGGTTCGCCGCGCGCGGTGAGCATCAGTACCGGTGTGTCAGATCGAGTGCGAAGCTGTCGGCAGATGTCCAGGCCGTCCATGTCGGGCAACATCAGATCCAGCACCACCGCTTCGTACTCGGCCCCGGCCAGCCGCTCGAGCGCCGTGGCGCCGAGCGGTGCAACAGTTACCCGAAACCCCGCCTCGCCGAGGTATTCCGCGAGCATTTCGGCGAGGCGGGGGTCGTCTTCGACCAGCAGAATGCGTTCAATCATCTCGCTGGTGACTGTAGGGGCACAGAGGCGCTTGCGCCAGCGGTCTTACGAATGGGGCATTCCGGTGGCTTTGCCATGAAGTTGCGCCAGGTGGTCGGCCAGCGCGGTGCGTTGGGCGGGCGTGAGCACGTCACCAACGTCCCCGAGGAGTTGCACGATGCGTTTGGATGCCTGGTCAGCCAGCTGCAGGTGGGCCTGCCGTGCGGACTCGAGAGCGGCTCGGTCCACGGTCGGTTGCGTCAGTCCCTGGACGGCTTGGGTATGGGCCGCCTCGAGTTGTGTGTGCAAGGGGAGGAGGTCAGTTACTGCCTGATGCACCAGTGGCCCGATTTTGGCTTTTTGCGCATCGGTTGCGTCTATCTCTACATAGAGGTGCTTGAGGACGTGGTCGATGTGCGCGGACATTTCTTCCGGGCTTGCCGCGCCGTGCATCATCATGGCGTGATGCCAGCCGGCCCCCCCCATTGCGGCTGTTACGGCGCCGATGCTGCCGACGAGCAGAGCACCGGCGAGAAATGAGAGCACTGTCTGTCGGTTGAACAGGGTACGCAGGACGGAGCGCCCTGGGGTGGTGGAGTCGGACGGAGTATTCATGGTCAGTCCCTTCGTTGGTTGGGTGTGGAGAGCACGGGAAGGACTTTGCGCTGGGATCGTTGGCGGTCTTTGTAGCTCTTGTAAAGATTTATGAAGCTCAAGGTCGCTATTGCGCCGGGAATCTGCGAAATAGCTTCGGTCCCGGGTGGTGTGGGCCTGCTAGGCTGATTTGCAGGCATTTTCGCACCAGTCCTGTTATGTGGGCACCGGGAAGATGGACGCCGTCGATGTCAACCGCAGACCGCTGAAAACGCGCTCCACACTCTGGGCACAGCGTCTCGCGGCCTATCTGGTCTCAACGGCAATTACTCCAAATCAGATATCGGTCGCGAGTGTTGTCGTTGCTGGTGTCGGCGCTAGCGTGTTGCTGGCTACGAATGCGCCCTGGGCATTGGTCGTGTGCGCTATCTGTATTCAGCTGCGTCTGTTATGCAATCTACTCGATGGCATGGTGGCCGTGGAGGGCGGCAAGCAATCCGCCTTGGGGACGCTGTACAACGAGATTCCGGACCGCGTCGCGGACTCGTTATTCCTCGTCCCTGTTGGCTATGTCGTGCACTTACCCTGGTTGGGTTGGTGTTGCGCTTTGTTGGCGGCGCTGACTGCCTATATCCGCGTGCTGGGTGGGACTCTTGGTCTGCCGCAGAGTTTTCGGGGTCCTATGGCAAAGCCTCACCGGATGGCTTTGCTGACGGCCGCGTGTCTGCTCGGTGCTTGTGAACGTGCGCTTTGGGGCTCGCAGTACGCCCTGACGGCCGGTTTGGTTTTGATCGGGGTGGGAACTGCGGCCACCTGTTGGACACGTACCGTTGGGATGGCGCGGGCGCTGCAGGCAGGGTCGCGGAACACGCAATGAGAGCCAGCGGCGCTTTGTTAGTGGGACTAACTAAAGTCCTGGTGGGCGCGCACCCGCGTTGGCAAGGGTCGGAGCCCACAACTGCCCAACGGATCTATTTCGCTAATCACACGAGCCACATGGACACGCTGGCCATCTGGTCGGCACTACCGCCGAGCTTGCGTGCAACCACCCGCCCGGTTGCTGCCAAAGACTATTGGGGTAAGGGTCCGGTGCGGCGCTACATTGCAACCAAGAGTTTGCAGGCCGTGCTCATCGAGCGTTCCAGGGAAGGCCGTCAGGGTGACCCGTTGCAGCCCTTGACCGAGAGCCTGCTTCAGGGACACTCGCTGATCATTTTTCCGGAGGGGACTCGTGGTGCGGAGTCCGTGCCGCGCGCATTCAAGTCGGGCCTTTTTCACCTGATGCAGGGCTTTCCGGCGGTGGAGTTGATTCCCGTGTACCTGGAAAATCTCCGCCGCGCCATGCCAAAGGGCACCTTCGTGCCGGTTCCTCTCATTTGCAGCGTTCGCTTTGGCGCGCCTTTGGACCGTGTCCCGGACGAGAGCAAGGAATCATTTCTGGAGCGCGCCCGCGGCGCGGTCGTGGCGCTGTCATGAGCCCAAGGGAGAAATTCTATTGGCTGATGGGCGGTGTTGTGGGGCTGATGAGCATAGCCTCGCTGATCGGCGCGGTGCTGCGCATCAGGGTTAAAACCGACGCGGGCAGGGATGTCGTGCAAAACCTCAACAGCCGTATTCGCGCCTGGTGGGTGATGATCGGAGTCTTCGCGGTCGCGTTCCTGCTGGGTAAGAACACCACTTTGGTTCTGTTCGCCGCGATGTCGTTCTTTGCGTTGCGCGAGTTCATTACGCTGACGCCGACCAGGCGCGGCGATCACATACCGTTGTTTCTCAGTTTCTTTGTGCTGATTCCGGCGCAGTACTTTCTGATTGGCGATGGCTGGTACGGTTTGTTTGCAATCTTCATTCCGGTTTATGCATTCCTGCTACTACCGGCGTTCGCAGCTCTTGCAGGGGACCCGGAGGGGTTCCTGGAGCGTACCGCGAAAATTCAATGGGCAGTGATGATTACCGTGTACTGCGTCAGCCATGCGCCGGCACTTCTGCTGCTGGATATTGAGGGGTATCAAGGACAGAACGCGCTACTGATTTTCTTTCTGGTGATGGTGGTTCAGCTGAGCGACGTGTTGCAATATGTGTTCGGCAAGCTGTTCGGAAGGACGAAGATCGCGCCGGTTGTCAGCCCGTCGAAGACTGTTGAGGGCTTCGTGGGCGGGGCGCTTGCGGCCACTTTGGTAGGCGGCTCTATGTGGTGGATTACGCCGTTCTCGCCGCTGCAAGCACTTGGCATGTCCCTCATAATCGTGTTGATGGGGTTTCTGGGAGGTCTGGCCCTGTCTGCGGTGAAGCGCAGCTTGGGGGCGAAGGACTGGGGGGTCATGATCAAGGGGCATGGGGGGATGCTCGATCGAATTGATTCGATCAGTTTTGCGGCGCCGATTTTCTTCCATTTTACGCGCTACTTTTTCTAACGACGCCCAGCCAGGCGGCACCCTCGAAGGCCAGCCGCGACTGTTCTCGCGCCGTACGGATGCCGGTGGGTATAGTACCGACACTTTCCGTGAGTACCGGGCCGGGTATGGCGCAGGCGGACAGACCCAGCAACAAGACGGCGAGGGAGTCGAAGCAATGGCAAAGATGCAGGCGATGGTGGTCGGCGAAGCGGGTGGCAAGCTACGGCTGGAGGAGCGCGAGGTTCCGAAGCCTGGGCGTCGCGAGGTGCTGGTCAGAGTTCAAGCGTGTGGCGTGTGCCATAGCGATACAGTGACTTTTGGGGGGCACATGCCAGGGATGAAATATCCCCGTGTACCCGGCCACGAGGTGATTGGTACTTTGGAGGCTGTCGGTCCCGACGTTGATGGCTGGCAAACCGGCATGCGCGTCGGTGTAGGCTGGTTCCCGGGCTCGTGTGGTTACTGCTCTTCGTGTCGTCACGGCAACGCGTTCGCGTGCGAGAATATTCAGGGCGCGACGGGAGTTTCGCGCGACGGCGGGTATGCCACTCACATGCTTGCGCATGTGACTGCTTTGGCGCACGTTCCTGCTGAGATGGATGCGATCGAATCGGCGCCTCTGCTCTGCGCCGGAATCACGACGTTCAATGCGCTGCGCAACAGTGGTGCCGGTCCCGGCGATCTCGTTGCCATCCATGGTGTCGGTGGACTCGGGCATCTGGGTATTCAGTTTGCGGCCCGGCTGGGCTTTCGGGTCGTTGCCGTGAACCGCGGCCGCGATAAGGAGAAGCTCGCCCGCTCCCTGGGCGCGCACGAATATATCGACACTCAGGCGGGTGATCCGGCTGTTGCTTTGCAGGCGATGGGCGGAGCGAAGGCCATCCTGGCGACTGTTACGGATGCCGCGGCAATGCAGGCGGTGGCCGGCGGGCTCGGAGCGAATGGCACGCTAATGGTGATCGGGGCTGTGGGCGCGCTGACGGTTGACTCGCTGGACCTGTTGCGCAAACGGGCCGCTGTGAAGGGTTGGTATTCAGGCACGAGTGTGGATTCCGAAGACACCTTGCTATTCAGCCAGCGAAACGGGATCACCTCGATGAACGAGATTTTCTCCCTCGAGCAGGCGCAGGCGGCTTACGAGCGGATGCTGAGCGGCAAAGCGCGGTTTCGGGTGGTACTCAAGATTGAATAGGGGATCGTCGTCAGCCAAGCGGCGTGGAAGGTGTCTTCAGCGCTCACGCTATGATGACTTCGACGCCGGTTGACAGCAGGGCCATGCGAACATCGTCCGGAATTCCCGAGTCGGTGACCACCTTCGAGATGCCCTGCGGCTCGATAATCCTGTGCAGGCACACTTTGCCAAACTTAGAGGAATCCGCCACTACCACGATCTCGCGGGCTGCCCGGCACATGGCCCTGTTCAGCTGCGCTTCCGGCTCAAAATGCGTCGTTATGCCCTGCTCGATGTCGAAGCCATCTGCCGCGAGAAACAGCTTGTCCACGCGTAGCTCCCGCAACGCCAGCTCAGTCTGCATGCCATAAAACGAGCGGCTCTTGCGACGCAGGGCACCGCCTAGAAACACCACCTGGGTCCGCTCGTGGGAAATCAGCTCATTCAAAATGCCCACGTCGTTGGTCACCACGACCAGTGAGTCGTCGTCGATCAGGTGACGAGCCACCTGCAGCGTCGTACTGCCAGAATCCAACAGGATAGAGTCTTCCGGCGAAACGAGCCGCGCCGCCGCTTGTCCGATCTGCACCTTTTCCGGCGGAAACAGTGTGTGCTTGATGTCAACCGCATTCTCTTTCGGAGGGCTGCGCCCATGGCGTAAGAGGGCGCCTCCCTGCGAGCGAGTGCACACGCCTATCCGGTGCAGAAAATTCAGGTCCTTCCGTAAGGTCTGGGTGGAGACATTGAAAAGATCAGCTAACGCGGGGATCTGCACACTGCCCTGCTGCTGCAACAACGCCGTGATCCGTTGACGGCGGCTGCTGGTGTCCCTGCGAATGATCATGAGAAAGCTCAACCCTCACTGGTCCACCGCGGCCGATGTGCCTGTGCCTTGGCAGCGCACTGCATGAACGATATTGCAAGCTCGCTGCAAGTTTCAAGATATACATGATTTGGTTCATTCACGCGGGGACAAAGTTTCACGGGCGCTACAAAAGGCCTAAGACCCTTAGGGATGATCCCTATTGAAAGATCATGAACGTTCATTTACGGTCGTGGTGAAACTTGCGGCTCGGTCAATGGCCCGGCCGCTGTGCGTCCAACAAGGATGTCGCGTGTTGACATCCATCAAGGAGGAACAGCCATGTCCAAACGCTCAGACCAACCCACGCATCAGGTCGTCCACGCCAGGCTCCCGAGCCTGCTCGCACCGTGCGCCGTTCTGCTTGCGATCTTTCAGTTCGACTCAGCCTCGGCCCAGACGGGAGCCACATTTTACGTGGCCACCACCGGCAACGACGCCAACCCGGGTTCCAGCGCGGCGCCCTGGAAGACCATTCAGCATGCGGCCAATACCGTGGCCGCCGGCGCCACTGTTGATATTCGCGGGGGAAAGTACAACGAGTCCGTGACCATTAACGTGTCTGGCTCCGCCAGCGCTGGCTACATCACCTTCCAGAGCTTTCCTGGTGAGACAGCCATCGTGGACGGAACCGGCCTGAAAGTCAGCGGCGAGACCGGGCTCATCAACATCATCGACCAGAGTTACATCAAAGTCGTGGGGCTCGAAGTCCGCAACTACGCCACTTCGAGCACCTCCAATGTTCCTGTGGGCATCTGGATCACGGGAGCTGATAGCTACATCCAGATCCTCAAGAACCACATCCATGACATCAAAACCAGCGCCAAAGGCTGCAATGCCAATGCTCTAGGGCTGGCCGCCTATGGCACCGATGGCGCCCACGCCATCAACAATCTCACCATTGACGGCAACGAGCTGGATCACCTGACGCTCGGCTGCAGCGAATCACTGGCCGTGGACGGGAACGTGCAGTACTGGTCCGTCACAAACAACATCATTCATGACAATAACAATATCGCGATCGACGCCATCGGGTTCGAGAATGTGTCCTCCAATACCAGCACCGATCAGGCGCGGGATGGGGTCATCAGCGGCAACACGGTCTACAACATTACGTCCTACGGCAATCCCGCCTACGGCAAGGAATATTCCTCGGACGGGATCTACTGCGACGGCTGCACCCGCGTCACCATCGAGCGGAACGTCATTCACAATACCGATTTTGGCGTGGAAGTCGCGAGCGAGTGGTCTGGCAAGCGCAGCAGCTACGTCACGGTCCGCAACAACCTGATCTACAGCAACAATGCCGCGGGCCTCACCATCGGCGGCTACGACTCGGGTCGCGGCGGCACCGATCACTGCAACTTCGTCAACAATTCGTTTTATAACGATGACACGAAGAACACCGGCGCGGGTGAATTCCAGATCCAGTACTATTCAACCAATAATATATTCGAGAACAACATTGTGTACGCCGGCGCGCAGAATCTGTTCACCTATGGCTATACCTCCTCGTCGGGCATCACTGCCGACTACAATGTGTATTACTCATCCGGGGGAGCCGCCAACAGTGATTGGACGTGGAAGGCAACCTCCTACACAGGCTACAGCGCGTATAAAACCGCCTCCGGCCAGGACGCCCACTCGGTATTCGCCAACCCGCAATATGTGAGTCTCACTACCCCCGACTTGCACGTCACAGCGGCATCACCCGCCAAAGATGCCGGGAACAATCTGGGCTCAACGGTTGTGGGAACTGTCGACGTTGCCGGTAATGCGCGCGTCCAGGGTGCCCGAATCGATATTGGAGCCTATGAGCAATAGGCTGCTGGACGAGCATCCTCAGGCATGATCCGACGCCCTGGTGGTCCGAAACCAGGGCGTCCGCTCATCTGCGGCTTACTTGTAACCCATGAGGCTCGATTGCATCGCGTTGATCCGGAATAATGCGCAGAAGTGCCTCCGGGGAGGAAGCGACTACTTTCGAGCCGCCACGCAACGTCGCGGTAACCTGCCAAAGATAAGTCTGCCCGCGGCGCAGGGGTCTTCGAGGTCGCCAGCTTGTCGTCCGCAGCGCACGACTGCGCTGCACGGGGTGCAATCCCATATCAACAATAGCAACGGAGTAGCGGATCGCTCCTGCGAGAGGCTGCCAGCGAAGTTCGGGGCGCGTTTCGGCAATTGTTTCCCCGAAGGGGCCCAACAACGCGAAACTCTTGTTGGGCTCCGGCCTTGAAGTCGGTGACAGGGTGGCGATTTCGTTGGCATTCCCCCTGTCGGGTGTCTGTGTGCCGGCTGTGGGCACCGCGGCGAGGGGATGTGCGACCGTCATGGCGACTGAGGTCTTGTTCGCCCGCGGTCTCTCCCAAGTCCACCAGAGGGCTGCAGCAATGGCTGCCACGACAATGGTGCCCATCGCCGCCGCCTGAGGCAGCGTGAGTCTGCGGCGTCGTCTGGCTCGCCCCGGCTCACGTCTGGCGGGCTCTGCGCGTGAGAATCCAGCCATATCGCTCTTGAGGGTCCGAAGATCCTCGAGCTCGGCGCGGCACGCCTCGCAGGAATCCAAGTGAGTCCGGCAGTGATTCAGCCGGGCCGAGGGCAGCCGGCCTTCGAAGTAAGCTTCCAAGTCATCATGGGTTAGATGTCGGATCGGCTCTTCAACATCGCCGGATCGAGCGATCGGCTCGTCGTGCAGTTCCAAATCCATGTCAGATCAATCCGGCAGGCGCTTGCGGCGGGACGCATATCGGCCGGGAATGCTCATTCATCGCCAGCAGCTGCTCGAGCGCTGTGAGCTTATCTCGCCAGCGGACGATCTCCGCGTTTGATAGATGATCCAACACTTAGGTATTGCCCTCCGTCGCGATAAAGGACGCCGGCTCGTCTGCGCAAAGAGTTTCGCAGTGCTGATCAGCGGCTGGCGTGACAAGCTTAATAGTTTCGCTATTGCGCGCTCGCTGGGAGCACCGGTTTGTTGTGCGGACGCAAAAAAAATGGCGCGTAACGGGCCTGATTGTGGGTTCGCGAGCTGCCAGGAGGGGCGAGGCTGTCAGTCCATCCAGGGTGATCGGGGTATGCGACTGTGCGTCTTTGCGAGGCGTCTGCCGTCCTGGATGTTCTAACAGTGGCGCAAGGATTCGCGGACGGAATTGAGGTCGCAGGCCGATCAGGTCGCGCGATGTTGATATTCTCGCGCGGCGCGCGAGAGCACCCGCTCATCCCACTTCAGAATATAGCGCACTGGGGGGCTTGCGACCAGACCCGAGCCATGATGCAGGATCGCCGACCTGTTCCAGAACCTATGGAAAAGGGAGTAGCGAAATGCATGTGTTGTTATCGACGTGTGGGTCGCGCGGAGACGTCCAACCAGTGGCGAGACCCAAGCATGCGGTGGTGATTGCCGGAGGAGGTCCGACAGGACTGATGTTGGCAGGGGAATTGGCGTTGGCGGGCGTCGGCGTTGCCATTGTCGAGCGGCGTGCTAGCCAGAACCTCGCAGGCTGGCGCGCAGGTGGTCTGCACTCACGCACGATCGAGGTGCTCGATCAGCGCGGTATCGCTGATCGATTCCTCTCGGAGGGACAGGTAGCGCAGGTCGGGGGGTTCGCCCACATCAAGTTAGACATCAGCGACTTCCCCACGCGGCATCCTTATGGGCTGGGGTTATGGCAGAACCACTTCGAGCGCATCCTGGCCGGCTGGGTCGACGAGCTCGCGGTTCCAATCTATCGCGAACGGGAGGTGACGGGTTTCGTGCAGGACGACACCGGCGTAGATGTCGAGCTGTCCGACGGCGACCGGAGCGCAGCGGAGGGAATCCCGAGAAGCGCCAGCGGCGCGACACGGGGCGACCGGAGCGCAGCGGAGGGAATCCCGAGAAGCGCCAGCGGCGCGACACGGGGCGACCGGAGCGCAGCGGAGGGAATCCCGAGAAGCGCCAGCGGCGCGACACGGGGCAACCGGAGCGCAGTGGAGGGAATCCCGAGAAGCGCCAGCGGCGCGACACGGGGCGACTGGCTGCGGGCGGAATTTCTCGTCGGGTGCGACGGAGGACGCAGCCGGATCCGCAAGGCAGCCGGTATTGAGTTTGCCGGGTGGGACCCGACGACGAGCAGTCTGATCGCCGAGGTCGAGATGACCGACAAGCCGGAATTGGGCATCCACCGCACTGCTTTTGGCATCCACGCCTTCGGCAGGCGGGAGTATGAGATCCGCGACGGCAAGGTGGTCTACAAGGATGTGGGGCCGATAGGGGTCATGGTTCCCGAACAGCACCCCTGGCCCGTCGGCGAACCCACACTGCGCGATCTCAGCGCGGCGCTGATCAACGTATGCGGGACCGATTACGGGGTGCACAGTCCGACGTTTATCTCCAGGTTCACCGATATGGCGCGGCAGGCGGCGGCTTACCGCAAGGGGCGGATCCTGCTAGCCGGCGACGCTGCGCACGTGCATTCCCCGCTAGGGGGGCAGGGCCTCAACACCGGTGTGCAGGATGCGGTGAATCTGGGCTGGAAGCTGGCCCAGGTGGTCAAGGGAATATCTCCGGAGAGCCTGCTGGATACCTACCACTCCGAGCGCCACCCGGTCGCTGCTCGCATGCTGCGCAACACGATGGCGCAAGTCGCGCTGCTGCGTACGGATGAGCGCACCGAGGCCTTGCGCGATGCCGTATCCGAGATCCTCCGGATGGACGAGCCGCGCAAGCGGTTCGCCGCGAGAATGTCCGGTCTGGACATACACTACGATCTCGGTGAGGGACATCCCCTACTCGGACGCCGCATGCCAGATCTCGATCTAGTGACCGCCAATGGGCCGCTGCGGGTATTCTCGCTGCTCCACGATGCCCGGCCGGTGCTACTCAACCTCGGTGAGCCCGGCTGCTTCGACATCACTGCGTGGGCAGATCGGGTACAGTTGATCGACGCCGCATACGCTGGTAGGTGGGAGCTCCCGGCACTCGGGCCGGTCACTGCGCCCAGCGCCGTGTTGGTTCGGCCCGACGGATATGTTGCGTGGGTGGGAGACTCAACCCAGCCGGGACTCGCTGACGTGCTAAGGACCTGGTTCGGTCTCGGCTGTCTCAAGTAGCTCGTAACGAGTTCCAGGACTGCGCCCGCCCAAACAGGCCCGACAAAGAAACCGTGGCGTTGCAAAAGCACCGCCGGGAGGATGGCCGAGTTTGAGCAAGCACAACGAACACCAGCCGGGCGACGACTCGCTGGGTATGGACGCGCCCATCACGCGGCGCGATTTTCTGGGTTCGACATTACTGGGCGCGGGTGCGGCGTTGCTGCCACCGCGCACGCCTGCCGAGATGGGGAGCCAGCAGGCCGCCGCCGATGATTTCACCGGTTACGCTGGAGTCGGCGACTATGCGGGTTCCAATGGCAATACCCGCGCGGTTGTGCTGGCTGGCCACCAGATGCGCGACGGGGTGTTCGATCGAGAGGGGGCGCAAGGAGCTGACACGGGGGAGATTTACGATTGTGTCGTAGTTGGCGGGGGGATTAGCGGACTTGCCGCGGCTGTTACCTTTCTGAAGGAGGCCGGACCGCGCAAGAAGGTCCTCGTCCTCGAGAACCATCCTATCTTCGGCGGTGAGGCCAAGCGGAATGAATTCGAGGTCGATGGCAAGCGGCTCATCGCCCATCAGGGCTCGGCCATTTATTTCGTCCCCTATCCACACAGCGTGATTGGCCGGTTCTACGAATCGATCGGGCTGGGTGAGCCGCGTCTGGAATATCAACACTGGGCTGGTCCGGGGAAGCTGGGCCGAACCCCGTACGAGTCGGCCGACCCGGCCAGTGGCCAGTATGGATTTTGGTTTGCAGCGTCTCAGGAAGGCAGGGGCGGAATCTGGGTGAAAGATCCTGTCAAGTCGCAACTGCAGGGCGCGCCGTTGTCTGACGCCGCGCGCCGCGATCTGTTGCGTTGGTTTGGCGGAAACGCCGCTCTTGCCGATACACCGCCGCGATACGAAGGTGACGAGATTTCACGGTATCTCGACTCGATCACGCTCGAGCAGCACTACATGAATCGTTTCGGTATCGGGCAGGACACGATTCGTAAATACCTGAGCGCGGTCGAGGGCGGAGCGTACGGCCTCGGGCCCGATGCGCTGTCCGCCTACAGCGATTATGCATTCGACATGCTTCATCCTCTGGGGGACGAGTCCGACTCTGCACAAATGTTTCCCGGTGGGAACGCGGCCATTGCGCGCCTCATGGTCAAAACATTGATTCCGGCTGCAATCGAGGGCGGGCGCACGATCGAGGCGGTGCACGAGGGGCGAGTCAAGTTTGACTTGCTGGATCAGCCTGACTCGGCCGCTCGCGTGAGGCTGTCGTCGACCGTGGTAGCGGTGCGGCACGACGGCGATCCGAAGACCGCCGATTCGTTGTCGATCTCGTATGTCCGCGCAGGGCAGGTATATCGAGTGAAGGCACGCTCTGCGGTCATTGCAGGCGGGAGTTGGACTGCAAAGCACATCGTCAAGGATCTGCCTCCCGAGCACGCGACTGCCTATGCCCAATTCCATCGGTCGCCCTGTCTGATGGCCAATGTTGCCGTGCGCAACTGGCGCTTTCTGAAGAAGCTCGGAATTACGGGCTGTCGCTGGTTTGACGGATTCGGCAGCGAGCTCAATGTTTACCGCAGTGCCACGGTTGGCGATGTGGAGAAGACGCTGTCGCCCGACTCGCCAATCGTTTTGACGCTGAAGGTATTGTTTCAGTCGCCCGGGTTGCCGACGAAGGAGCAGGGCGTCCGCGGTCGCGCAGAAATGCTGACGACGCCTTTCAGGAAGTACGAGCGGCAGATTCGCGAGCAATTCACGCGAATGTTTGCAGGCGCCGGGTTTAATGCGCGCCGCGACATTGCTGCGATCATCCTCAATCGGTGGGGGCACGCCTATCTGAGCCCACAACCGGGATTCTTCTTTGGAACTAACGGCAAGCCGGCGCCTCGCGACGTGCTGCGTAGCGCGCCGTTTGGGCGAATTGCCTTTGCCAATACGGACCTGGCTGGGGCAATGGATCATCGGTGCTCTATCCTGGAGGCCCAAAGGGCGGTAAATCAGTTGATGGACCAGGTATTGACCGGCTGATCGCGCCGCTGCTCGAGTGCCTGGTTGGCGCTGATCCGAAATAAAAAGAAAGCCATCGACCGGCTCTGGGGCCCCTTTTGCGCTTTTGAGTTTTCGTATATCTTCGTTTCGGGACAAGGCATATGATCTTCGAGGAGGCCCAACCAGCGTGAAGAAGCCGCGCACCAGCAGACGTCGATTTCTGAAGCTCGCCGCGGGGGCCAGTGTGGCCACGACCGCTTTCACGTTGGACGAACAAGCGTCGGGTCGCATTGCCGGCCCAGCGGGGAGCAAAAGCGCTGCCCCAACTGGCGACGGTGCCGCCACCACCACCGGTGGCGCAACCGCTGCCGGTCATGCGCCCCCGGCCGCATCCCTGGAGGACGACCGGATCCTCATCGAATTCGATTCCCGGATGCGAGCGCGAGTGTCGACCAACTCGCATGCGTCCGAAGTCGCCAGGGCCTCTGCAGCAGCAAGTGCTTCCGATGCGCCAACGACGACGGGCATACGTAAAGTAGCCCTTACGCAATGGTCGCCACCCGACTCTGTGGAAATCGCGGGCGCATCGCGCCTCGACCGGTTCGCGCTGCAAGAGCAGTCAAAGCAGGACATTGAGGGGCCTCTGGGTCATGGGACGCGACTGCGTCTCGTCGGAGTGTCCGAATCCCCACGGCTCGAAAAAACCGTAGCCATTGAGCTGTTCAGGGATTACCCCGGGTTGGCTCTCTATCAAGTTTCTTTCCACAATGCAGGTAAGAACCCCGTCACAGTTAGTCACTGGACCCAACTGGCTCTGACCCTGACACACCCTGAGTCCGACCCCCTGTACTGGAGTTTCTGCGGCAGCACCCATTCGGACCGCCGTGACTGGGTCCAGCCCGTGCGCGCGGGCTTCAAACAAGACAACTTCATGGGCATGGAAGCCTCGGACTACGGCGGCGGTACCCCCATAGTTGATGTATGGAAACGCAACGGCGGCGTGGCCATAGGCCACATAGAAACAACGCCGCGAATCGTCTCGATCCCACTGAGTTGTGGCGAGAAGTCGTTGCAGCTGTCCATGTCGGCGCCGGTCAAACAGATTCTGCAACCTGGAGAGCGCCTGTCACTGCCGCAGGCATTTGTGGCCACGCATGCGGGTGACTACTTCGCCGTCCTGGATGCTTACCGGCGAATCATGGCAACGCGCGGAATTGCTTCGCCTCATCCACCGCAGGCTGCGTATGAGCCCATCTGGTGCGCCTGGGGATACGAGCGGGATTGCACGCTGCAGATGATTGTGGATACGTTACCGAAAGCACGCGAGTTGGGACTGGGATGGGCTGTCATTGACGACGGGTGGCAGACAAACGTGGGCGATTGGAAGGTCAGTACCACTCGGTATCCTCGTGGCGAAGCTGACATGCAGCAGCTCGTCGAGACCATTCGCTCGCAAGGTCTGGCGGCGCGTTTGTGGTGGGCGCCGCTGGCCGTGGCTCCGGGCGCAGATCTTCTACACGATCACACGGACATGTTGTTGCTGGACAAGGAGGGTGCCGTTCAGAAGGTCTCCTGGTGGAATTGCTTCTACCTCTGTCCCGGCTATCAGCCCACCGTCGACTACATGGTGGGGTTGGTGCGCAAATTCATGGGGGAGTGGGGTTACGCAGGCCTGAAGATCGACGGTCAACATCTCAACTCGGTAGCTCCCTGTTACAACCCGGCACATAAGCACGCGCGGCCCGAGGAGTCTGTCGAGAAACTGCAGGACTTTTTCGAGGCGGTTTACCAGGCGGCCCTGCAGAGCAATCCGCGAGCCGTGGTCGAGCTGTGTCCGTGCGGGACTTCGTACTCGTTCTTCAATTTCCGCTCCTTCAACCAGGCGCCGGCCTCCGATCCGGAGTCGTCCTGGCAGGTTCGACACAAGGGCAAGACACTCAAGGCTCTCATGGGGCCGAGTGCGGCCTTTGCGGGGGATCACGTCGAGCTGAGTACGGGAGGAGCGGACTTTGCCTCCACTGTGGGTATCGGGGGCATCGTGTCCACCAAATTCACCTGGCCACGCGACCCCAAACCCAAGGACTCCTTCCTGCTGACCCCGGCCAAGGAAGCGATTTGGCGCAAATGGATCGCGCTCTATAATGAGCACCGGTTGCCGCTCGGCACCTACCGCGGCGAATTGTACGACATCGGCTTCGACAAACCGGAAACGCACGTGATCGAGAAGGCTGGCCGTTTCTACTACGCTTTCTACGGCCGCAACTTCAGCGGGCCGGTGCCGTTGCGGGGGCTGAAGTCCGCCCGCTATCGGCTGCGCGACTACTACAATGACCGCGATCTCGGCGAGGTGTCCGGCGGTGGCCACTCCTTGCATGTGGCCTTCAACGACTTCCTGGTGCTCGAGGCCGTCCCCGTCTGATGCTCGACCCAGTTGAAAGCGGGCTGCTGATTGAGGAGCGCCGGCGCCGGATTCGCGAGCTGCTGCTCGAATCAGGCCGTGTTACGGTGGAAGCCCTCGCGAGCCGTTTCGGCACTTCGCAAGTGACCATCCGGGCAGATCTGTCGGCGCTGGAATCGGCAGGCGCGTTGATGCGCACCCACGGCGGGGCGGTGCCGCGCGCGGAAGAGCCCGATGAGTCGCTGGCCGTGAAGCAACTCCAGCATCACGCGGAGAAGTCGCGAATTGCCCATGCCGCCGTGTCAATGATCCGGGATGGCGAGACCATTATCCTGGATTCCGGGACCACGACGGCGGAGATTGCCCGGTCGTTGCGCAAGGCCGAGTTGACCTCCATCAATGTCATCACGAATGCGCTGAATGTTGCGGCATTGCTCGTGGATGTTCCGTCCGTGCGCCTGATCATGTTGGGTGGTATTTTGCGCCGGGAGTCCAACTCGCTGTCCGGCCCGATGGCAGCGGCGGCATTGGCCAATTTGCAGGCGGATCGGCTGTACCTCGGTGCGGATGGCTTGGATCCGCAACTCGGTGTCATGACACCGCACCTGCAGGAAGCCGAGCTCAACGCACAAATGATCCGCATCTCGCGCCAGGTGGTCGTGGTTGCCGATTCCTCCAAGCTGCTGCGCCGCAACGTGTCCGTGATTGCCAAGGTTGAGCAGATCCACACGCTCATCACCGATACCGGTGCCCCAAAACACGCCGTCGACGCCCTGCAACGGCGCGGCGTCGAAGTCCGCCTCGTCTGATTTGTCGCGTAAATTGCCGTTAGCGGCCCAGCGCTCCTGGCGGCGGTCCTTTGCGGCAAAACCTGCTTTTTCTTTCATCTTGACAAGCCAGAAAATAGAAATAAGATGAAATGCAAGAAAACGCAAGTTCGCTGGCGCTGATTGCCTTCGTGGGGCTTTCGTTTTCGAGCGATAAGTAAAACTCGGAAAGTGGGGAGCTACAGTGCCGCGAACGATGCCTGCGACCGTTGCCATGTGGGTGCCTTTCTTGTTGGGGGCCGTGGGGCTCGCCACCGCCGCCGACGCGCCGGCTCCGGCTGCTCAGGCGGACCAGCCGCAACAGCTGGAGGAAGTCGTGGTCACCGGCCTGCGGGTCAGTCTCGAGAGATCTCTCAATGACAAGAAGAATTCATCGGTGGTGCAGGACTCCATCGATGCGGAGGAGTTGGGACGCTTTCCGGATTCGGACGTCGCCGATTCTCTGCAGCACTTGCCGGGCATTACCATCGATCGTACGACGGGCGGTGAGGGCCAGAAGGTCAGCGTCCGCGGCTTCGGTCCGCAATACAACATCGTTACACTGAACAATCGGATCCTTGCGACCGACGATGACGCGCGCGATCTTGCGTTCGACGTGTTGCCATCGGAAGTGATCTCCGCCGCCGACGTGTTGAAGTCGACCCAGGCCTCGGCTCTGGAAGGCAGCATCGGTGGTACGGTGAATCTGCGGACGGCGAGCCCCTTCGAGAAATCGGGCTTCCACGGCGGTGCACATGTCGAAGGTAACTACAACGACATGTCCGAGATGTATGGCAGGAAGTTCTCGGCCTTCATCGAGAACACCATGTTCGATGAAACGCTCGGCTTCCTGGTGGGCGGCGTGTACTCGAACAACAAGACGCGTACCGACTCGTTGAATGCATACAACCAGAACATATACGGTCCGACCACCTATCCTTTCGAGGGAGGCGACGGGGCCGTGCCGGTGGCGGTGACGCCCAACAGCATCACGTTCGGCTCTATTTTCGATGACAAGAAGCGCGAAGCTCTGTCCGGCAGCCTCGAATGGCGGCCCAACGATTCCTTCAGGCTGATCGCGGACGGCTTGTGGACGAAGCTCCAGGATAACCAGCAAGGCTACAATCAATCGTATTATTTCCCCTACGGGACTTACTTCCCGAATGGCCCGGACCAGCCCGGCGTGCCTACGTGGAGCAACGCGACGGTCAACAACGGCCTCGTCACGGCGGTGACCTCGAGTGCGTTCCAACCGGAGATCGTCAATAACACCATCGACCGCAACGTTGTGACTTCGCTCTACGGTGTGCGCGGCAGCTGGCAGGCGACCGACCGGTTCAAGATGAATTTCGATGCCTATCGTTCGACCGCAAGCCGGCCTGAAGGCGGCTCCGACAGCTTCGTCACCGCCGGCCTCGTGTCGCAGGATCCGACTGCGCCCGATATCCTGGTCATGCAGGATCTGCCGCACAGTCTGCCCAGCCTGAATGTGTTGATTCCGCCCGGCCAGCTCGGCATGAGCTCCTGCCCGTCCGGAACGGCCAGTAAGACAAACGCGGCATATTGCTCGTACACCGCGCTGATGAATACCGGCGCGTTGAATGACAACAAGTACTGGTCGACGCACTACGACGGCCTGAACGGCTTCTCGGTACATGACCAGGTCACCGGTTTCACCCTCGACGGTGCCTTCAAGGCCGACGTTGGCCCGCTGGATTCGATTCTGTTCGGCGCGGGTTACAATCACCGCGAGAAGACCCGTGTTGACAATAGCAACGACTGGACCAACGGCTCGGGTCAATATGGATTGCTGTACAACACCGCTGGCTGCCCGGTGCAGTGCGCGCCTTACACGTTCGGCGGCCAGGGTTTCAATGTCATCTCATTCACCACCCCACCGCACTTCATGCAGGGCGCCGGCGGCTCTTATCCCAACGTGCTGCCGCGTTTGAATGTGAACCAACTGCTGGCTTTCATGAAGAGCCTGGACGGCCTGCCGAACCCGCAGTTCTGCCCGAGCCTGCCGTGCGATACCCCCTTCAACCTGGCCAGCACTCTGCCGCAGCCCAACCCGTTCAACTCGTACGATGTGATCGAGAAGACCTTCTCTTTCTACACGGAAGCCACGTTCAAGGGCGACAACTGGTCGGGCAACGTCGGAGTCCGTGTCGTGCACACGAAGACTCAGGCCCAGACAGCGCAATCCGTGCCTGTGTCCTTGTGGAGCGCCGACCCCAACGCCTCGACAGTGACATATAACGTTCAATACAGCGACGCGCAGGCATTCTCGGAGGACGCCTCTTATACGTTTGCGCTGCCATCGGCGAACTTCAATTACTGGCTGATCCCGGACACACTGCAGTTGCGTGCGGCCGGTGGCGAAACCATGGCCCGTCCGGACCTCAATCAGCTCGCGCCGAATGCAACCAACAGTGCCACTAATGGCGAGCCGATCCTTCAATACACGGGTATCGCGGGTCTGAAGCCCATCAAGGCCTGGAACCTGGACCTGTCTGCTGAGTGGTACTACCAACCGCATGCCGCGTTGACTCTCGGTCTGTTCGGTAAGAAGGTGACGAACGATATCTACACCGGGGAAACCGCCAATGTGGATCTCGGCACGATCAAGTATGACGGCGGACCGCCCGGCACTGTTCCTGGAGTTCCCTTCCTGTGGACTGTCACTGCTCCTGCGAACGGCGCCAAATCGACCTACACCGGCGTCGAGCTGAGCTGGCAGCACTTCCTCGACATGGGGCTGGGCGCGCACTTTCAAGTCACGCGCACCTGGAGCAGGGGCTACGATCAGGATGGCAATGCGACGGGTGCCGTCAATCAGGCACCGCCCACCACCTTGTCTACCAGCCTGATCTACGAAAAGGGACCGTTCAGTGCCGACGTGAACTGGGACTACACCTCGCGTTTCACGTCCAGGTGCGCGCAGTGCACGGAAGTACCGGGCTGGCCGGCCATTACCGATCCATTCTCTTGGGTGACTGCGAGCGCACATTGGCGGGCGTTTGCCGGCTTCGAGGTATACGTCGAGGGCAGGAATCTGACCAACGCGATCGCGCGGACTTATCTCAATGGCAACCCACTGCTGCCGTGGGCACCTGGACAGTCGGTCGGTGCAAGCGCCAGCGGCGTCGGCTACGGCTACACTGCCTACGGCCGCAGCTATGTAGCCGGTCTGTCGTATCGCTTCTGAGTGGCCTCATCAAATGAGGAGGCCCTGGCTCACATACGCGCTGATCACCACCCTGTTCTGGGGGGTGTGGGGAGCCTTCGCCGAGTTTCCAACCCGGCACGGGTTCCCGGACACGCTGGTGTATGTAGTGTGGACGCTGACCATGATCCCGCCGGCTCTCTACGCGATGCAGCGCGTCGGATGGCGGGTACAGCGCGATCGCGGATCCGTTCTGCTCGGGGCGGTGATCGGGTTCACGGGAGCGGGAGGGCAGATGTTGCTGTTCCATGCCGTGCATACCGGACCCACGTATCTGATCTTTCCAGTCATCGCGTTGTCCCCGGTTGTAACCATCGCCCTGTCCATGGTGTTTCTGAGGGAGAGGGTGAGCAAGGTCGGCACACTCGGTGTGCTGTTGGCGCTGATTGCGTTGCCGCTCTTCAACTACTCGCCGGCTCCGGTGGGTGGCGCGCCGGCCGAAGCCGGTGTCAGCTGGTTCATTTTTGCCTCCATAGTGCTGTTCGCCTGGGGCGTGCAGGGCTATTTCATGAAGCTCGCGAACGCGACCATGAATGCTGAAAACATCTTTCTATACATGACACTGAGCAGCCTGCTGTTGATTCCCGCCGCCCTGTGGATGACTGATTTCTCAACCCACATTGAGTATGGGTGGCAAGGACCCGGTTTGGCCGCCATCACCCAGATCCTCAACGCCGTGGGCGCGTTGACCCTGGTGTATGCCTTTCGGTACGGGCGCGCGCTCGTCGTGGCCCCCCTCGCAAATGCCGGCGCGCCCATGATCACGGCGGTTGTTTCGATGATCGTGCTGGGCGTGGTTCCGAACATCGTCACCGGCATTGCCGTTGCGCTGGCCTTTCTGGCGGCGGCGCTGCTGGCGATCGAGCCGGAAGACAAGCTGATCGAGCAACCGGTATGAATGCGATTCTGGATTTGGTTCGCCGTCACCAGTCCGGCGAGCGCGTAGGTATATACTCCGTGTGCTCCGCGCATCCGCTGGTCCTCGAGGCGGCAATGCGGCTTGCGCAGAGGACTGGCAGCCTGGCGCTGGTTGAGGCCACCTCAAACCAGGTGAACCAGGACGGCGGTTATACCGGGATGAGACCCGCGGATTTCCGCCAGCGCTTGCTGTCGATTGCAACTGCGGTTGCATTACCCCACGACCGTGTAGTGTTGGGTGGCGATCATCTTGGTCCCAACTCCTGGCAAAACCTCCCGTCATCAACCGCGCTGCAGAAGGCGGCGGTGATGGTCGCGCAATACGTTACTGCGGGGTTTCGAAAAATTCACCTGGATTGTTCGATGTCCTGCGCCGATGATCCGCGCTTGCTGGGCGATGAGGTGATCGCGGAGCGCGCCGCAGCACTGTGCGAGGTTACCGAGGCGCAGTGGCACAAGGTCGGCGGAGAGCCACCGGTTTACATCATCGGTACCGAAGTACCAGTGCCTGGCGGGGCGCATGAGACCTTGGAAGGGCTCGCTGTTACGACTCCGGCGGCGGCGCATGCAACCATCGAAGTGCATCGGCGGGCGTTCGAGCGACATGGAGTACAGGATGCATGGTCACGTGTAGTCGGTCTGGTCGTGCAACCGGGAGTCGAGTTTGACCACCATCAAGTCATCGACTACGTCCCCGCCAAAGCGGTTGCGCTGAGCCGAAGTATCGAATCGGCCAATGCAATGGTGTTCGAGGCTCATTCCACCGATTATCAGACTCCCGCCGCGCTGGCAGCCCTGGTGCGGGATCACTTCGCCATTCTCAAGGTGGGACCCGGAGTGACCTTCGCGATGCGTGAAGCCTTCTGGGCGCTGTCTGACATCGCCTCGGAGCTGGGCCTGATGCGGGACGCTTCGTTGAAAGACATCACGCTCGCCGCAATGAAGCGCAGCCCGCGCTACTGGAGAGCGTATTACACAAACCCCGAACAGCAGGATTCGGACCTCCAGTTCAGTCTCAGTGACCGGATCCGTTATTACTGGAGCACACCCGGTGTCGAGGCCGCATGCAACCACATGCTAGAGGCCCTGACCTCGAAGGGCATTCCGCTGACTCTGATCAGTCAGTATCTCCCCCTGCAGTACGCTGCCATTCGTGAAGGACGGCTGGAAAATGATCCACGCGAGCTGGTGCTCGAGGCAGTGGAGCAAGTGCTGTGCCATTACGACCGCGCGTGCCGGCTGCCGAACAGCGGTGGGCGCGCTGCCATCGATCGAGGAACTCAATGAATTATCTTGGACATGCGCAAGCCGAGCTGGAAACGGCCGGTGGACTATGGACGGCGCGCGAAATCTCGCAACAGCCGGCAGTCTGGCCGAAAATCGCGAGTCTTCTGAATGAGGGCGCCGGCGCCTTAAAAGCGTTTCTGCGGCCGCTGTTGGATTGCAAGGACCTGCGCATAATTTTGACGGGTGCTGGAACGTCCGCCTTTATCGGTGAGTGCCTGGCGCCTGCGCTGCGACGCTCGACGCAACTGCGTGTGGAGGCGATACCAAACACTGACCTCGTCGGATCGCCTGACACTTGGTTCGAGGCCGGCGTGCCGACACTGTTAGTGTCATTTGCGCGCTCGGGTAATAGTCCGGAGAGCCTCGCGGCGCTGAATTTGGCCGAGCAATTGGTTAAGGACCGCCACCATCTGATCCTGACCTGCAACCCTGATGGCGATTTATATCGCCGCAGCGCACAGCTGGACAATGCCCACGTCCTGTTGCTACCCGAAGAAACGAACGATCGCGGTTTTGCGATGACGTCCAGCTTCACTGGCATGATCCTCGCAGCCTCCTTGGCTTTTGACTCGGTGCGTCTGGATGGGACGCAAGTGCTGTCCCGCTGGGCGGCCGGGATTCTGGACACGCAGGTGCCGTATATCGCCGAGCTGGCGTGCGCGGGCTTCGAGCGGGTGGTGTATCTTGGCGCCCAGGAATTCAAGGGGCTGGCACGCGAGGCGGCGCTCAAAATGCTCGAGCTCAGTGACGGCAGGATCGTTGCGTTGGCGGAGACCCCCCTGGGCTTTCGCCATGGCCCCAAGACTATCGTCAACGGCAAGACGCTGGTGGTGATGTTCTTGTCCAACGATTCCTACGCGCGACAATACGAAATTGACTTGCTGCGAGAGCTGCGTGGCGATGCGGTCGCGGCTCGTGTCATTGCGCTGTCGGCGAGCGTGGGGAAGTCCTCGTTAGGGGAGGGGATCACTGTCGATGCTCCCTCAACGGCAACCAACCTTGGATTGTGTTTCCCCTATGCGGTATTTGCGCAGACGCTTGCATTTCTGCGGTCGCTGTCGCTCGGACTTCGCCCGGACACCCCGAATGCAAGCGGTGTCGTCAATCGAGTCGTGCAGGGTGTATCGATTTATCCCTGGAAGTGACTGCGGTGAAAACCTTTCTCGGCGTCGATGGTGGAGGAACTAAAACAGACTTCCTGTTGATTGACGAGAATGGCCGTGTGCTTGCGTCCCACCACGGTGGCTCCGCCTATTATCTGGAAACCGGATTTGACGCCCTGCAGGCGATGCTGGCCGAAGGCATCCATGCTACGTTGAAGCAGGGCAGCGTATCCGCCTCGCAGCTCGAGTTTGCTTTCATTGGGCTGCCCGCTTATGGCGAGGACAGCGGTCTGCTTCCACGCCTGGACCGTACTGCCGCGGATGTGTTGCCGCAAAACAAGTTCCGATGCGGGAATGACATGGTGTGCGGATGGGCTGGCGCGCTGGCCGGCAGCGATGGCATCAACATCGTTGCCGGCACGGGGTCCATTGCTTACGGCGAATTTGAAACACGGAGCGCGCGGGCTGGTGGATGGGGCGAGCTGTTCAGTGACGAGGGATCGGCGTATTGGATCGCGCGTGAGGCGTTGACTCTGTTTTCACGTATGAGCGATGGGAGAGCCATCAAATCCCCGTTGTACGAGCTTATCCGTGAACACTTCCACTTACATGTCGATCTGGATTTGTGCGCCATGGTCTATGGACCGCCGCGCATGACTCGCAGCAAGCTGGCAGGTCTCGCGCCTCTCGTTGCCAGGGCGGCGCAGGCGGGCGACAAGGGTGCCCGGCAACTGTTCGAGCAGGCTGCGGACCATCTCGCGTCAATCGTACACGCGGTCCGGGATCAACTCCAGGTCCCGCTCAGCACGCCGCTGCCAGTGTCCTACTCAGGTGGACTGTTTCGGCTGGAGGGTCTGTTGAAGCCCATGCTCGAAGCATCGCTGAACGCCGGTGACCGACGATATAACTTCGTTGCGCCCCGGCTCACTCCCGTAGTGGGAGCCGCGTTGTACGCGGCGAAGCTCGCTCATACCGTACTTACGGATGACGGCCTCAAAGACCTCGAGCGTCTACTCGCGACCAGTCCCAGCAAGGATCTTGCATGAATTTACGTAGTGTTAGTTTCTTCACGTTGGCTATTTTGGTTGCGATTCGAGCGGTGCCAGCAGCGGATACGTACACGGCGAACGATTTTGCGAATGTGCCCAAGTTCGACGCGCACGTGCATGCGAACACCGAGGATCATGTCTTTCTGGATATCGCCAAGAAGGACGGCTTCGAGCTTCTGTCCATCAACGTGGACTATCCCGACTTTCCCACCTTGGAAACACAGGAGAATGTCGCGCACGGGCATCTGCGCGACGACCCCAAGAGATTTCACTATCTGACGACGTTCTCAATGAAGGGTTTCGAGAAACCCACCTGGACGGCAGACAACATCCGGCGCATTGATGCGGAAATCGCGCAGGGCGCCGTGGGTGTAAAGGTTTGGAAAAACGTGGGCATGGTGGAAAAGGATGCCCATGGCCGCCTCATCATGCTCGACGATGCGCGCTTTGACGGTCTGATGAACCACCTCGAGGCCGAGCGGATCCCGCTGGTTGCGCACCAGGCTGAACCTAAAAACTGCTGGCTGCCACTCGATGCCATGACCACGGAGAATGACCGCAGTTACTTCCGTGAGCATCCTGAATACTACATGTATTTGCATCCCGAGCAGCCCAGCTACGAGACATTGATGGCCGCGCGCGATCGCTTCGTTGCCAGGCATCCCAAGCTCATTTTCATTGGCGCGCATATGGCGAGCCTCGAGTGGAGCGTAGAGCGACTGGCCCTGTTTTTAGATACCTATCCTAACGCCACGGTGGACCTGGCGGCCCGCATGACACAGGTTCAGTTTCAGTCCAAGGCCGACTTGCGAAAGGTGCAGCAGTTTTTCAGCAAGTACCAGGACCGGCTGCTATACGGAAGCGACCTTACCGAAAATCCACCGGACCCACACGCACGGGCCCAGAATCCACCGTCGGACGGCAAGTCCTTTCAGGCGGAGGCGGATGGGTTCTGGCGATCCGATTGGCTGTACCTGGCCACCGGCGACGTCCAGCACATCGGTGCCATCAAGGCTGACGTAAAGGGGCTCGCACTGCCCAAGTCGGTTATTGACAAGATCTACTACTCGAACGCTCACCGGGTGTTCTGGCGGCTGGCTACTCATTGATCGGGACGAGCGTTGACTGATCTTTCTTTCGGAACGGGCCGAAAAGTTATTGCCATCGGGAATGCGCCCAGGCCCATGACGCAGGAAAGCAAGCGTCGAACAAGCCCGCCGTCGTGATTGCCTCGTCGGCCTCAGATGGGTTGATTCCTTACCTGGAATCGAGTTGACAAGCATAGTCCGCGAGAAGCGGAAATGGTAGCGCTACCGAGCTTGGAGAGCGCGTCAGGAATACGTCGCGCCCCGGCGGGGCAATTCTCATCTTCGACGCACTGACCAAGGCAGTCGCCTGCTCCAACGCGGGGCCTGGTCGCGAACTTCGTATCGGTTTAATCGATTCGCGAGTGAGCGATGTGAGAGGGCCGATCCCGCTATCGGGGAGTCAGGCCGCGAGATTACGAGACTCCATCGGCGCGACGGTAAACGAGAGCGGCGTTCGCCGCGAAAGAGAGATTTCCCTGCGGAAATTTGAAAGGGAGCGCGCCAGCGACCCTCTGACCGTTATTTGTTTGAAGAGATGGTGCCCGAAGGCGGAGTCGTCATGAAGGGACCGCAGATGCTCGACACCGCGAAGTTTCCACAGATCGTCTTCAAGTCTGAAAAGATCCGGATGACAGGGGCGAAGTCGATGGAGATATCCGGCACTCTCACGCTGCATGGCGTCACGCGGCCGACGGTGCTCGTCGCGACCTATAACCCGGTACAACGAAGATTGTTTTTCGCCGGGAATGGCCCGGAACGCCTGCGCGCTGGCGTTCTATCCCCTAAGTACGAGAGATACTTCCGGGTATTGCTCGCACATGAACTCGACGAACGCGCGGACTTTTGGGGCAGGAAGGCGCCTCGATGTGTGCAAGACCCAAAGTTCGACCTCCACACCCGAGACCCTTCCCCATTGAACTAACTCTCCGCGAGTAAGCTGGCCCCATGCGATGGACTGCGGCATGAGCGCAGCGCCAGCGCCAGCGACAGCAGCGTCGCGAATCATAAGGAATGATGAAAGTTTCAGCTTGGGGATGGGTTCTAAGACCAGGCGCCCGTCGTCGAGGCTCCAATTGGTGGGTTGAAAGTTAGAAGACACGATACCCGGCACTTGTCGAACCGCGCCAGGGCTTGGCATGACTACAGAGGGCGCGGCGACAACAACCAGCCGATCTTTGGCGAAGCATCGGCCTACTAAGGTGCTGTCCGGGCGCGGGTTGATCCGAATGGCGACGTCGAACTGTTCCTCGACAAGGTCGACGATGCGGTCCTCAGCCAACACCTCGATGCTGACTTCCGGATAGGCCGCACAGAACTCGGCGCAAATCCGGCCCATCGCGAGCTGCGAGAACAGCAGTGGGGAAGCAACACGCAAGCGTCCTCGAGGTGCCGACAGTCCCTCCCGGGTTGCCGTCATGGCTTCGGCGACCTCAAGCATCGGCCCTTCAGTTCGAGCCATCAGCCCCTGCCCGGCTTCGGTAAGTTTCAGTCCGCGGGCGCTACGCTCGATGAGTCGCACGCCGAGTTGCTCTTCCAAATCCGCGATGCGGCGGGACAGGGTCGCCTTCGACTTGCCGCTGGCACGGCTCGCCTTTCCGAGCCCTCCATTTGTGGCGACGAGCGCGAAGTCGGCTAGAGCGTTCAGGTCCATGCTGTTCCATTTTTGAAATGAGCTGTCTCCATTTTCGCGTCTTCGTATCGCTCATGCAACGGCCTATCTTGTAGTCGTCGCAACCAATACGAGGATTTGCAATGAGCACCACACAACGCGCTGTATTGATTGGCTCCTACGGCGGAGCCAACGCCGCCGAAGTGGCCAAGATCGAAAGGCCTGAGGCCGGACCGGGACAGGTTTTGGTCCGAGTTCGCGCTGCCGGGGTGAACGGCATCGACTGGAAAGTCCGTGAGGGCTACGTTCGAGATGCCTTTCCGCTGCAGCTGCCCGCTGTGCTTGGGATCGAGCTGGCGGGTGTTGTTGAGGCCGTTGGCCGTGGTGCTACGCGCTTCCATGTCGGCGATCGCGTCATGGGCCCGCTCGGCGGACTAGGGGCGTACGCCGATTTCGTCGCGGTCGGCGAAGCGAACCTGGCTCTCACGCCTGAAGGTTTGGACGATGTCCACGCAGCCGCAATACCCGTCGCGGCCGTAGCGGCTTGGCAAAGCCTGCACTACGCAGGCCCGATCCGCTCCCGCCAGCGAATTCTGATCCACGGCGCAGCCGGTGGGCTGGGCGGCTATGCCGTGCAGTTCGCCAAGCAAGCGGGTGCCGAAGTCTTCGCAACCGCGGCCACTGCTCATGTTGAGTACGTGCGCAGTCTCGGCGCGGACCACGTCATCGACTACCAGACCGAACGCTTTGAGGATATCGCTCGAGAGATCGACCTGGTGCTCGACTACGTCGGAGGTGAAGCGCTCGATCGCTCGTGGCAAGTTTTGACAAAAACAGGCGCCATCGTAGGCACATCGTCCCCCGACATTCTTGCACGCACGCCTGCTGGCCGCCGCAGCCTGTGGTTCATGAATAAGCCCGACGCCGCTCTTCTCGAAAAGCTGGCAGCAGATATCGCAAAGGGCACGCTGAAATCCAAGGTGAGTGAGGTCGTCGGTTTCGCGGACATCCCTGCGGCCATCGAACGCAATCGCACCCACTCACGCGCCGGCAAGGTCGTGGCGGATTTCTCGCGCTAACAAACAATTCCCCTGGAGATTCACATGAGCATTCTTGTCACCGGTGCAACCGGCACCATTGGTTCTCTCATCGTTCAACGCCTTGCCGACGCTGGCGCGGACGTCAAAGCACTCGTTCGCCAGCCGGGCAAGCTGAGCTTCCCCGCGGGTGTTACCGAAGTGGTCGGCGACCTGACGGACGTGTCCTCTTTGCGCGCAGCGCTCTCGTCGGTGCGAACGCTATTCCTGCTGAACGCGGTGACGCCCGACGAGGTGACGCAAGCGCTCATCGCGCTGAACTTGGCCCGCGAGGCTGGGATCGAGCGCGTCGTCTACCTGTCCGTGATCCACGCGGACAAGTACACCAACGTGCCGCACTTCACCAGTAAGCACACGGTCGAGCGAATGATTGAAAGCCTAGACATTGCGGCAACCATCTTGCGCCCTGCCTATTTCATGCAGAACGAACGCATGGTCCAGCAGGTCATCCAGAACTATGGTGTCTACCCGATGCCGATCGGCTCGGCTGGCGTCTCGATGGTCGACACGCGAGACATCGCTGACGTTGCCGTGGCGGAACTCCTGCGCCGAGACAGAGCACGTACGCCGCTTCCGCGAGTGACATTAGATGTGGTCGGTCCGGAAGCGCTCACGGGCGCGTCGGCAGCAAAGATTTGGAGTTCCGCTTTGGGTCGCGAGGTGACCTACGCAGGCGACGACGTGGCAGCCTTCGAAAAACAGATGGCCTCGTTCGGTCCCGCGTGGCTGGCCTACGACATGCGGCTGATGATGTCTGGAATCCAGAAGCTCGGAATGCAGAGTGCACAGGACGGGGTGGATCGCGTGCAGGCCCTTCTGGGCCGACCTCTGCGCACGTATGTCGATTTCGTCAAGGAGGCCGTAACCGCGGGCAAGACCGCTACGTAAGCGCGCTGACAGACCGGCGCGATACATCACATCAAAGCGCCGCCTTAATTTAAAGGCGGCAAACCCCCCGGGGTCAATCTCGCTGTCCTGGGCCGGGCGGCCAATCGCGATCGACGACTTCATGACTGTCCACTCGCCCCCAAGGCGACGAGAAGCTCATCCAGTTGCGCGAACGTCTCGCCCATCGCATCCGCCGCCCCGGTGCCGGCAGCGTCGAGAGCTTCCTTCGAGGGATAGAGCTCGTGCATAACGAGCAGCGTCTTGCCGCTTCTTTCCTGGAAGGTCACCGTGGTGACGGGCCCGCCTTCACCTCCTTCGTCATTGGTCCACACGAGCCGCGAGTACGGTGTTACTTCGATGTACCTGCCGAAGAATTCCATACCCTGACCAAACACGAGACGGTACTTGCCCCCGACACGAACATCCATCTCGCAGGAAAGCAGGGACATGCCCATCGACTTCGGCGCCCACCACCGCTTGAACAGGTCGGGCTTGGTCCACGCTTCGAATACGATGCGCGCCGGACCGTCGAAGGTACGCGTGACGACGAGTTCACGCTCGGACTTCCGTTCCACAGTCGTGTGATTCTTCATGGTCGTTGCTCACCCTCTCTTTTTGCGTCTATCGAATTTCTCCCTCTGTTTCAACTCCTCGACAAGCCCGTCCAACTCGTCGAAGCGCGCGGCCCAGAGCTGGCGATACTTCTCGAGCCATGCCGTCGCTTCCTGCAGTCGATGCGGGCCGATTTTGCACGTCCGCACGCGACCGATCTTCTCCGTGATGACGAGCCCGGCCTGCTCCAAGACACTGACGTGCTTCTTCATGCCCGTGAGGGTCATGTTGAATTTTTCGGCGAGGTCGGTGATCGAAGCTTCTGCACGTCCGAGCTGCTCCAGTACACCGCGTCGGGTGACGTCCGAGAGCGCGGCGAACGAGGCATCGAGGTGGGCATTCGTATACTGAACCATTGAGTTCAGTATACAACGAACCGATAGTCGACATGCAAGCGGAGGCTGAGCGCGCGCCGCGTTGCCGGTCGCCTTCCCGATCCTCGCCGGTGCAATGATGGCGAATGGCAAGCTGTAATTCGTCAGCGCCAAGACGGACCAGATCGGCGTTCGACCGTCCTGGTAGCTGACTTGGCTAGCCGCTCACCCTTCAATACTCGACGTAGTGGTCCTTTGGAAATTCTTCGCCGCTGAACGCCTTCTTGCTGGTCCAGGGGAGAGGGGGAGAAGTCCAGTAGCTGTCACTCGCGGGCAGCCCGAGTGCGATCAGGCTTTCGGCCGCGATGTACATGCTGCCGGCACTCGAATACCAATCCGCCAGCTTTGGTTGATGACCGGTGAAGCCCAGCGTCAAAAACCCATTGTCGTCGAAGTTGGAGGGAAAGCGGAAGATCGCGCGCTGCGCAGCCAGTGTTGCAGAACGTACCTGGCCCTCGGGGAGTGATTGCGGTAGCCGCTTGCGCCAGGCCAGTAACCCGAGCGGCTGGAACACCGCCGTCCGATACGTCAGCGAGCGGCCGATTGGCGCGTAGCTGCCTTCGGGCCCGATGATTCGTTCCAACTGCTCGCCGTGGCGCTGCATGCGCTGGTATGCCTGATCGAGCAACGCCGCGGCATTCAGGCTGTTGAAGGTGGCTTTGGTCGCGAGCAGCACTTCGAGGATCTCGACGAGCATCGGGTGGATCACATAGGACCCATAGTGATCGAAGTGAAAGCGTGCCCCGTCCCCATACCATCCATCGCCGACGTACCATTCGTTGATCTTGCGGATAGCGAGGTCGATGCGGACCGGATCCCACTGCTCGCCGATCGACAGGAGGAAGGCCTCATTCATCGCCGCGAACAACAACCAGTTGGAGTAAGGCGGTGAGACGCGTCGCAGGCCCTTGATCTCTTCGATCACGCGTTTTTTGGTGATCGCATCGAGGGGTTCCCAGAGCTGCCGGGGCGCTCGCAGGAAAGCGTTGGTGAAATAGGCGGAATCGACCAGCGCCTGGCCATGCTCGCGCCAAAGCAGATAATCAGGACTGGCGGGATCGACCGAGTGCGCGTAGCTGGCGAGCGCCTGTTGCCGTAAAGCAGCGCGCAGCTTGCCTTCGGTCGAGTCGTCATCCGGCAGCGCGAGCCACGGCGCGATGCCCGATATCAGTCGGCCGAAGCCCTCGAGGTAGGCGACTTTCGCGTTGCGGCCGTCCCAAGTCGGGCTCAGCTCGGGTTTGAAAACTGCCTGCAGTTTCCCCTCCGACATCGGGCCGAGCACAGGCCGCGCCATTCGCGCGAGCAGGTTCAGCATGTACTGCCGATCGTCCATGGCACCCTCGGACGTCCGGCGTGTAACAGCGGCAGAAGCGACACCGGCGAGGACTGCGGAAGTAATGAATTCGCGGCGCTCCACTCTCGTGACCTCCGATTCAGGGAAATTGAGGCGTTCCGGATCGACGGACGCCATTGTTTAGTGCTAAAAGCAAAGCTAGCTTTTAGGAAGTCGTATGACAAGTCCGAGCCACGAGTCATCGATGGCTGATGACCTGTTTACTAAGATCGAAGAACGGATTCGCTCGGGCGAACTCGTGCCCGGCACGCGTCTGCCCACGCAGAAGAAGATCGCGGACTCCGAGAAGGTGAGCCGGACGGTGGTCCGCGAAGCCGTGGCGCGGCTCAGCGCGCAGGGCCTGACGGTCTCGCGGCAGGGCTCTGGTGTGTTCGTGGCCGACACCGCCCAGTATCGAGCGTTCCAGATCACGCCCGAAGAGCTGAACGAGCTGGCGGATGTCATCAAGTTGCTCGAGATCCGACTCGGCGTCGAGACCGAGATGGCGGGATTGGCTGCCGCGCGGCGCACGACCGCGGATATCGGCGCGATTCAGGAAGCCGCGCAAGACATGGTTGATCGGGAGGATGATCCGGTTGCTGCCGCCAAGGCCGATCGCGCTTTCCATCTCGCCGTCGCGCGTGCCACGCAAAACGAATACTACGTGCGCTTCGCGGAGTTTTTGGGAATGCGCCTGGTACCACCGCGCAATCTCTACCTTCGCGATCAATCGCAGTCGGCACAGGTGGCCTACAGCGCCAAGGTGCATGCCGAGCACCAAGCGATCGTCGATGCGATCGTGCGAATGGACAGCACGCGCGCCCGCGAAGCGGCGCGCCATCACATGCAGGAAAGCCTGACCCGCCATTCCATGTTGAGCGCGACCGCGCGCGTGCGTGACCGCTCGAGCTGACCGAAGCGCGGGCTCGGGCCGTTGACCCACACTCCAGAACTTGTATGATAAGTTCGTCGCGCTCGACGGCGACCCACCAGCACCAGAATCCAGCAGTCAGCGCGATCTGATGGGGGGACGCGCTTGTCCATGCGATCCAGCCCGGTGGGCGGCTGGGTGGGTGCATGCGGCGCTTTAGTCGATCTGGAGAAACGGTGTTCGAGAAAACCTACTACGCGACGCATCCCGACATGATGGCGGGAGTGTCGAATGATGAGCTGCGCGACCGCTATCTCGTGAGCGGGATCTTTCGCGCGGGCGAAGTCGCACTGACGTATTCCCACGGCGAGCGATTCATCGTCGGTGGCGCGGTTCCCGCTGGCAGAGTGCTCCAACTGCCTGCGCAGACAGAGCCGGACAGCGCTGCGGGCCATCCGCTTCTCGAGAGACGCGAGATGGGTGTCGTCAACATCGGTACAGGTGCCGGCGTTGTAACAGTGGACGGGCAGCGCAACGAGCTTGCGCCCCGCGACGCGCTCTATGTACCGATGGGTTCCGCCAACGTGCAATTCGAGGGCGAGCACGCGCGCTATTACTTGTTGAGCGTACCCGCGCACCGTGCCTTTCCGTTACGCAAGCTGACGCTCGCCGATATAAAGCCCATGGAACGAGGAAGCCTCGAAACCTCGAATGCGCGGAAGATCTATCAGCTCATTCTGCCGCACACGTGCGCGAGTGCCTCGCTGTGCCTCGGCATGACGATCCTCGAGCCCGGCAGCGTGTGGAACACCATGCCGCCGCACGTGCACGAACGCCGATCGGAGATCTATCTCTACTTCGGTCTCGAGAACCAAGACCGGATCTTCCATTACATGGGCCGCGCGAATGCATTACGCCACATCCTCATGGCCAATGAGGATGCGGTGATCTCGCCCCCCTGGTCGGTGCACATGGGCGCGGGCACGCGCGCCTACAGTTTCATTTGGGCAATGGCAGGGGAGAATCTGGATTACAACGACATGGACGTGAAGGACATCTGCCAGCTGTGCTGAGCAGATTTGTACTATCAATTCGTCCCAGTTTCAAATTTGTCTTGAAAAAACAACGATGCAGCGATGCAAGGCGCGCTCACAGGAGCTACGGCTGGTGTCCGCCGCCAAGAAGCCCTTGGCCTATACCCTCGGACTCTTCTACTCGGACCTGGGTGTGATCCGGGACTTTACGCGCGGCCCGTTCTACTCGATCGCGAACTGGTACGCCACCACCGGTTCGAAGCAATATGCCGCATTCGGGCAAGCCGAATATGAAGTGATCGAAAATACGACCCTGGTCGGGGGCGTGCGTGTGGGCCACTACGACATCGACTACACCTTTCGCGACCGCGCCAATAATGGGTACTTTTCGGGGGATAACTCGGAGACTTACGAAACTTATCGAGCGAGTGTCGAGCATCATTTCACGCCCGATGTCATGGGCTTCGCGACCTTCGCCACCGGCTACAAGGGTCAGGCCTACGACATCAGCTCTGGTTTCAATCTCGTACGCCAGAATTCGGGACCGACGAAGGCCGAGAAGTCCAGAGACTGGGAGATCGGCATGAAGTCGCAGCTGCTCGATCACCGCGTGACTCTCAACGCCACTCTGTTCACCACCACGTTCGACAATTTCCAGGCGCAAGGCATCGAGACGCTGGCCGACGGCACGAGCAACTTCCGCCTGGCGAATGTCGGCAAGCTGCGCACGCGCGGTGTCGAGCTCGAAGGTGCTGTGCGCCCGTCGAGTGATTTCAACTTCTCGGGCGGCGTGACCTATGCGGATGCCAGAATTCTGTCGTTCCCGTTCGCGCAATGCTATCCGGGGCAGACGGCGGCGCAGGGATGCATCGGCACTCCGGCACGGCAGAATCTGGCGGGTTATCGGCCCGCGCAGGCGCCGCTCTGGAAGCTTTCGGCCAGCGGTGAGTACACACCGACCCTCACTTCCTCGCTCCAGGGCGTGCTGCAAGTTGCCTATAACTACCAGAGCCAGATCAACTTCGGGCTCAACCAGGATCCGGAGACGATTCAGAAGGGCTATGGGATAACAAACCTCTCGCTCGGGGTGCGCGATAGCGCGGGCCGATGGGAGGTGGCAGGCTTCGTCAACAACGTCTTCGACAAGATCTATTACTACAACATAACGAACGCGTTCGGGAACCTGGGCAATGCTCAAGGAACGCAGAGCTACGTGCCGCGTGATTTTCGTCGTTATGGCGGTGTACGCGCGAGCTACAATTTCTGAATCCGTTCGATCTCATCGGTAAGGCTGCGAGCGGCGCATGAAACGCCGCCGCGGTCTCCGATGGTGGATCGTGGCGCTTATCAGCTGCGGCACCATCCTCAACTATCTCGCGCGAAACTCGCTGGGCGCGCTGGCACCGCAGCTCAAGGGAGTGCTCGACATCACCGTCGAGCAATACAGCTACATCGTCGGTGCCTTTCAGCTTACCTATACCGTAATGCAGCCGGTGTGTGGCTTCATCGTCGATCGGATCGGTCTGCAACTCGGTTTCGCGCTCTTTGCCGTCGCCTGGTCCCTTTCCAACATGGTTCATGCGCTCGCAGGCGGGTGGATGACGTTGGCCTGTTTCAGAGGATTGCTCGGCATGAGCGAGGCTGCCTTGATACCCTCGGGCATGAAGGCGATTGCGGAGTGGTTCCCCGCACGCGAGCGCTCCGTGGCAACGGGTTGGTTCAACACCGGAACATCGCTCGGCGCAATGCTTGCGCCGCCGCTCGTCATTGGGGTCTCGCTCGCATCCAACTGGCGCTTCGCCTTCGTGATCACCGGAGCGTTGGGGCTGATCTGGGCCGCGGCGTGGTACCTGATCTACCGCGCGCCCGAGCGGCATGGCGCGATCACACCGGAAGAGCTGGCGTATATCACTGCAGAGCGGCCTGTGATGCCCCCCGTTCGCGCAAGCGCTCGCGAGATCGTCACCAGCTCGCGGTTCTGGTCGCTCGCAATCCCGCGTTTCCTCATCGATCCTGCGTGGCAGACCTTTGGTTTCTGGATACCGCTCTATCTGCACGGACGAGGGATGAATCTTGCGCAGATCGCAATGTTCGCCTGGCTCCCGTTCCTGGCGGCCGATCTCGGTGGCGTGCTCGGCGGCTATCTCTCACCCTATGTCATGCGCAGATTCGGGCTGAATCTGGTGCATTCAAGAATTGCCGGCGTGAGTGTCGGCGCCGTGCTCATGATCGCGCCCGGCTGTATCGGGCTTGCCGCCAGCCCCTACATGGCGATCGTGCTGTTCTGCATCGGTGGCTTCGCTCACCAGGTGATCTCGGTGTCGCTCACCACGCTGAATGCGGATGTCTTTTCTCCAGCGGAGGTGGGAACAGCAGTGGGCTTCGTGGGCCAAGCCGGCTGGCTTGGCGGTCTCTTGTTTTCGCTTACAATCGGACAAGTGATCGACACCATCGGATTCACACCGATCTTTGCTTGTTTGACAGCCTTCGACCTGACTGCTGCGCTCGTGTTGATCGCGACCGTGGGCCGTTGGCACCGTTCCGTAGCGGGAGTGCGCTGATGCGTCGAGCATCTCTTTCATCTCCTCCTGTATTCGAGCTAGCCGAGCACACGCCAAATCGGCTTACCCTTAGTAGCGACACCGGCGCCCGCGCGTACGTCTTCATACTCGCGGAGGACATCGTCCGACTGATTCTGTTGCCTGATGGCACGATCAAGGGTCCGCCGAGTTGGGCTATTGCTCCTGGTGCTGCAGATGTGCACGAGCCAGGGCGCGACCGGATGAGCGTCGAGGGCTTCGGTTGCCCGACCTATCAGCTCGAGGCGAGCAACGGTGTGCTCACGGTCGAGACAGCGCGCATTCGGCTAGAGATCGTTCTCAGCGGCTTTCGCTGCACTTGGTCACAGCGCGCTGGCGAGAGCTGGCGCCTCATGTCTGCAGACCGACCGACGCAATCGTACGAGTTCGGTTGGTGGGACGGGCGCGTCTATCACTATGCCGCTCGCAAAGCCGGTGAGCGCTACTACGGTTTGGGCGAACGAACCGGCGCCATGGATCGCGCGGGTCGCCGCTTTCGCCTAACCAACGTGGATCCGATGGGCTATGACGCTGAATCCTCGGATCCACTGTATAAGTCGATTCCCTTTCTGCTCATCGCCGACGCAGATGGCGCCTGCCACGGCGCCTTCTACGACACCATGTCGGATGTGACGTTCGACCTGGGGTGCGAGCTCGATAACTATCATGGCTGGTATCGCTACATGGTGGCGGACGGCGGTGATCTCGATCTCTACATGATCGCGGGGCCTGACCCGGCCGCAGTGACGCGACGCTTCACCTGGCTCACCGGTCAGCCCGCCTTGATGCCGCGCTGGGCGCTCGGATATTCCGGCTCGACGATGAGCTATACCGATCAACCCGACGCCCAGGCACGGCTCGCCGATTTCCTCGCGAAACTGGAGCAGCACGATATCGGGTGCGGCTCGTTTCATCTGTCTTCGGGCTACACATCCAGGGGCAACAAGCGGTACGTCTTCAATTGGAACCGCGACAAGTTTCCCGATCCAGCCGGCTTTGTCCAAAGCTACCGGGCAGCCGCAGTGGAGGTCGTGCCCAACATCAAACCAGCGCTGCTGCGCGACCACCCTCGCTATGCAGAGCTCGTCAACGCCGGTCTGTTCGTAACAGATTGGGGGGGCAAGCCCATCGAGGCGCAGTTCTGGGACGAAATTGGGGCGTTCATCGACTTCACGAATCCGCAAGCTGCGGCGTGGTGGCGCGAGCAGGTACGGACGGCGCTCCTTGATTTTGGAATACGCGCAACCTGGAATGACAACAACGAGTTTGGCATATGGGATGCGCGCGCGCGCTTTGCCTTCTTTGGCACGCCTCGGCCGGCTGCCGACGCGCGGCCCCTTCAGTCCTTGTTGATGAGTCGCGCATCCAAGGCTGCACACCTGACCGAGGAGCCTGATCGAAGACCTTATCTCGTAACTCGCTCAGGTATGACGGGCATCCATCGGTACGCGCAGACTTGGAGCGGCGACAATCGCACGGCATGGAAGACCATCCGTTACAACGCGAAGATGGGGCTCGGTCTCTCGCTGTCCGGGATATCCAACAGCGGACATGACGTCGGTGGGTTCGCGGGCCCCGCACCCGAACCCGAACTCTTCCTGCGCTGGCTTCAGGCCGGGATATTGATGCCGCGCTTCAGCATCCATAGCTGGAACGATGATGGCAGCGTGAATGAGCCCTGGATGTATCCGGAATTGCTCGCGCCTGTTCGGCGGCTAATGGCATTGCGTCAGAGGTTGATTCCATATCTCTACGACCTGCTGTGGCGCTACTCCTCTCAATACGAACCCGTCGTGCGCCCCACTTGGCTCGACTTCCCGGCCGATCCTGGTGCTTGGATTGATGGTGATGATCATCTCCTCGGGCGTGACCTGTTGATCGCGCTGATCTGTGATCCAGCCGTAACCGTGCGGACCGTGCGGCCACCCACCGGAGCGGATTGGATTGATGTGTGGACGGGAATGCGAATGACAGGTGGCGTGGAGTTTTCGGTGAATGCACCGCTCGAGGGACCTCCACTACTGTTCGCGCGCTCGGGTTCTGCTATTCCCATCGATCTGTCACGTGGCGGCTTTCGGCCCGAGCCGTTCCGCCGCGGCCTGTGGCTGTTTCCATATGCCGCGGAAGGGGAGTTCGCATGGAGCTTCTACGAGGATGATGGCGAGAGCACAGGACCGCACGATATCTGGCGCGGGAGCTGTCGCAGTAGCGGCGAAAAGATCAGTGTCAGCGTTTGTCGCGATGGACCCGGAACCTATGGCGATGATCGCTTGATAATTCTTCTACCGCCCGGTGAGACGCGCCTGTTGATCGTCGAGGGCGGCAGCGCACAGCCGATCGAATTCGAAGGTCGCCGCGGCGTCACGCTCGTTTTGGGATAGAGCAGCGACGGATGCCTCGTGCCGCGTAGAGCTTCAGAGCTCGTAGCTGAGCGCGCTTGGGTGCGGAGTGGGAGCGGCGTGCGCATGCTGCTGGGCCCGGGGGCCAGGAGCTGTCGAGTCCCGCTTTGGGCATGCAGACCGCCTGTCCCCGGGGAAAACTGGGACGAAAATCGGATCCGCGTGGGTGAGCGCAACATCTCCTTGTCACCGGGCATGGCCGTGCGCGCCGAGATCAAAACGGACCGTCCGCGGGTGATTGACTACTTCCTGAGCCCGCTGCAGCAATACGCCAATGAGAGCCTGGCAGAACGTTGAGACACGCACCGGATCGAGGTAATACTCATGAAGCTGACATTTGGCAAATCGATTCTCGCAGGGGTGCTCATCGTCGTGGCGGGCATGATTGCCTACGATCCGGGCTATCCGATGTGGCGCGCGTACCAGGGTATCTGCGAGAAGACCGGCAGCAAACTGACGACCGCGCAGCGACTCAACTTTGCCCTGGATGACTACCTAGTTCGCCAGGAGATCGCGGATCTGCTCGAAATCGGCGCGTTCGATCACCGGGATCATCCCTCCATCGAGGACCTCAGACGCGACTTCACCGTTATACCTTATTCGAGCCGAGAGGAATTCCTTGCCACGAATCCGCAGTGCTGCCAGCTCATCTGGCTGCTGGTTGAAGGGATGCACATCGACGCCTGGGCGAAGGCGGCCAACTCCGGCGACGGCTTCTTCGATTTCAAACACCGGATCACCTACGCGGACCGCCAGGGAACACGCCGGCAGATCACCTCGAAATACACTTACTGGCAGGTCAGGAACTGCGGCGAAGCGCAGGATCACTTTTATCACTGAATAACACACTGGGACGCAAGGGAGATATGCGATGACACCACCAACCGCGGAAGAGGTTACGAACCTGTATCTGTACGGCAGCAGCTCCAAACCGGGGAGCCTACTTCGTCGGCGACGCGACGTCCAATGTCGGCAACGCCGCCCTGAGGCCTGCCATCGACGGTTTCGCGGATGCCGTGCGATTCAATCTTGGATGGTGCCCGAGGTCGGAGTGGAACCGACACGCTTTTAAGGGCGGCGGATTTTGAGTCCGCATGGGTATACCCTGACTGTCTGACTCCACCGGTATTTGGCCCATTCTCAAGTTTATGTGTAAGAAAGCGTGTAAGTGCCCATGAGGGGAATCTTGCCTGCGCAGAATATATCCGGGTATATTACCGGATATACGCTGGAGATTCACCGTGAGAGACACACCGCAAAAACGAGCATTGAAGAATTATCGCAGCCGTCTCAATGAGCGCGGCATGGCGCGCTACGAGGTTCTGGGGCTGAAGGCTGACCGAGACTTGATCCGGTCATTGGCCAAGCGACTTGCTGAGAACGACCGGGATGCGATGCAGATTCGCGCGACAGTCAGCCGAAGTATCGCCGGCGGCCCGCCGAAAAAGGGCGGGATATTTGCTGCTCTTCGGCGCTCACCATTGGTTGGCGCCGATGTCGATGTGACGCGTGCGCGAACGCCTGGTCGCGAAGTTGATCTGTGAGCCGCTATCTGCTCGACACTAACATCATCAGCAATGCCACCAAGCCGGAACCTACTGAAGCGCTGGCTGCTTGGATGGAGGCGCAGGCCGACGAGGATTTGTTCATCTCAGTGCTGACCGTCGCAGAAGTCCAGCGAGGCGTGTTGGAGAAGCCTGCCGGAAAGAAGCGGGAGGCACTGCAGGAATGGTTTTCCGGCCCCGAAGGGCCGCTCGCGTTGTTCGCCGGGCGGGTGCTGACCTTCGACGAGAGGGCTGGGCTCATCTGGGCGCGACTGATGGTAGAGGGGACCGCGAAGGGCCGTCCGAGAAGCGCGCTCGAGATGATCATCGCGGCAATCGCCGAAGCAAATGAATGTGTAGTGGTAACCGACAATGAAAAGGATTTTGCAGGATTGAAAATCGTCAATCCATTGCGGGCGCCATGCTGAAGAAACTGCCGAAGATGGGTTCAATCAAGTATCTGGCTTATTAATTCCCACATCGCGCCGCATACTCAATGCGAGTCGAGCCAAGGGCCCCGGCGTTGACCGAGGCGTTGAGCTGGTAATCGGCGTCCTCAGTCACGAGCTACCGGACGAAGAGGCGGAAAGCCCTGAGCGACGCGGCTACTCCTACGTGATTCCGGTCGCATCGATGTATGGTCTCAAGGCACCGGCGGCCTTCTTTGGCCCGAACCAACCTCGCACGCTCGCGCAGGTGAATCTCAGGAAGGACGTGGGCCAGAGATCAGGCGAGACCTCGGTTCATTGGAGTCACGACGATGTTGGCGTCACCCGAGACGCAGGTTCCCTGTAGGGCGCTCGGTACCCAAAGCGTGACCTTCGATTCGGTCGGTCGAATGTGTTGGGACATCCTGGGAAGGGTGATGTGCCGCGGTCGGAGTCGAAGTGGTTGCCACGTCGGCGGAAACGTTGGTCTCGGCGCCCGCCTGAATTCGATACCCGCAAAGTTACCACAGGCTCAATATCTTCGGCGGCGTGCGTCCGATCGCGGCACATCGCAACGCCTCGGCGACCAGGTTAAATATCAACCGCTCGCTCAGCGACGTGCCCGGCGAGCGACATCTCTCGAGCTGAGAGCATTCGTTTTGATCTCTGTTCTGGTCTTCTAGAACGGGATCGCAGGAGTATGCTTTGGGGATGGTGCTCCTTGTTCCCAGGGAGGGAACGTGGCATACGACTTTCGGTTAACTGCTGGTCTCTCCTTGCGCTTGATTCGCTCAGAACCGGACGACGCTCGGGCAATTGCGGAGCATCCGCTCTCAAAACGTGATCCCAGGAAGCAAATGCGAAGCAGAGGAAATCGGCTGATCAGCAGTCAGTCTAGCCGAGCAACATTCAGATGCATGTTTCGTCGCGCGAACGGGCCGCGTGACTTGCATTTGCCTAGGTAGAAAGTGTATGGCGACACGTAGAGAGTTTCTTACCCAGACGGCTGCTGTTGGCATCGCGGCAATGGCGGTTCGGACTGCGCATGCTTCGGACGCCAGTGCGCCGACTTCGAACTCCTGTCGCGACGCGATCGTTCAGACTGTTCTGGGACCCATCGCTGCATCGAAGCTCGGTTTCACTTTGACCCATGAGCACGTAGCCCCGGCCGATTACGAAGCTCCAGGCTCCAGGAAGACATTCAGCAGCAGGGCAATCTCCGTCGCCGACGCAGTCGACAAGCTCAAGGCGGCGCGGGATGCAGGCATAAACACTGTCGTTGATCTTAGTCCTTCCGAGGCCGGGCGGGACGTTCGCTTTTCCGAGGAGATCTCGCGAAAGTCTGGAATGCAGATTGTAGTGTGTACCGGCCAGCGCCTTTTCTTGCCAGAGTTGAAAGACCGCACCACTGAGGAGCTCACCGAATTCTTTATCAAGGAAATCGAGCAGGGTATTGAGGATACGGGCATCAAAGCAGGTGTTATCAAGGCAGCAAGCGAATTTGAGGGCGTCAGGGTTTTCGAAGAAAGAGTTTTGAGAGCTGCAGCGCGAGCCAGTAAGGCCACCGGAGTTCCAATTGAAACGCACACCAATTCGCGTCTCCGCGGCGGCATCAAGCAGGCCGAAATTTTCGAATCTGAGGGCGTGAGTCCCGCCAGAGTCTCACTCGGGCATAGCGACGATACCGATGATATGGAGTACCTCATCGGTCTCGCCAAGCGTGGATACACGCTCGGCATGGACCATGCATTCTGGGGAATGGCGCCCGGGGCAACGTTCCCCTGGCAAAAACGGGTGGAGAGCGTCAAACGACTCATGGATGCTGGCTTCGTTGACAAAATGTTCTTCTCAAATGACTGGCTGCACGGTGACGTAGATCGCGAACGGGTCAACCCCGATGGCATGTTGTTCACCACGCGCAAGACGATTCCCTATCTGCGGCAACTCGGCGTCTCGGAGCAGCAAATCCAGGCCATCGCGGTAGATAATCCAAGGCGTTTCTTTCCCAAAACGGCGACACATCTCAGTGTCGAAGGGTTCAAGCGGTCCGACGGAGCGCGAGTTTCACGTGCCATTTTGGTTACAGGCCCTTCGCGAAATGCGTCTATTTAGACAAAGACCCGGACGGGTTATATATGCCGGCAGTGAACCCGGCGATAACGAAGTCGACTGTTGAGTACTGGAAATGGAAGGGCGCCATATCGTCGAACAGCCGGGCGTGTACGAAGTCGTTCGGGTCTGCGCCGGTCTCGGCGCAGTGCCTGGCCGCGCGGCCGAGGAAGCCCCCGACGGCCTTCACGGTCTGCAGGAAGGTCGGCACGCTGAGGTCGTACAGTGATGTCCCATCGGCTTCCTCTTGCTTGAACCTGCCTCGCCGGGCCGAACCCTGTGCTGTTGCGGAGTACAAGACCAATATACCGGACACCGCCGATCCCGCTTTGGCCATGCAGACCGCCTGTCCCCCGGGAAGCGCCAACTTCCGAGAAGCGTCGACGGCCACCCGCACGAGAAACAGGGGAGAGAATGAGCGAACGAGGCACTCATTGCGTGCTGGTCGACGACGGCTACGTGAGCTCCTGGTTCGCGCGCCGCATTCCTGCCAATTCGCCACAAATGAGCGGGGTAGATATTTTACCTAAACTGGATTAGGCTAATCTAAAATAGGTTATTTGGAGTAACGTTGTTCGTCGGACGACAAAACGAGCTGGCCCTGTTGGGCGAGGAGCTGACGGCCGCCAAAGCGTCTCTGGCGATTGTCTATGGTCGCCGCCGAATCGGAAAATCCACCTTGATCCGGGAGGCCATAAAGGACCGCAGCCATGTATTTTATCAGGCAACCCGCGTCACATCGTCGCTGAACCTCGAATCATTCAAGGCGGAAGTCGCCCATGGGCTGGGAGCCGATGATCTTCTCACCGGCCTAGCTGACTGGCTGGCTGTATTGCATTACCTTGCGCGCGCGGCGGAGCAGAACCCGGGTCTGACGATCGTCTTGGATGAGTTTCCGTACCTTGCGGATGCTGATCCCGCGCTGCCGTCCGTCATTCAGAAGTTCTGGGATTCCGGCGCTGCGCGTGCCGGAAACCTCAAGCTGCTGCTGTGTGGTTCGATGATTGCACACATGGAAGAATTGCTCGCCGAGCGCAGTCCTCTCTATGGGCGAAAAACGCTGGTACTCGATCTCGGGCCGCTGTTGTTTCGTGAAGCCGCACAATTCGTCCGATACCGTGCCGAAGACAGGTTGCTCACCTGCGGTGTGTTCGGCGGAACGCCGTTCTATCTGGAGCTCCTGGATGGTTCTGAAACGCTCCAAAGTAACATCGTTCGACTCCTCCTGACACAGACAGGTAGCCTGGTCGATGAGCCAGTTGTGCTGTTGCAGTCCGAGCTCAGAGAGGTCTCCAGGTATGCCAGTATTCTGGCGGCCATCGCCGACGGATGTACGAAGCACGGTGACATCATTGGGCGCGTGAAGGAGATCAGCGACTCCAAAGCCTTGGGCCCATACCTGGAAAAGCTCGAGCGCATGCGCTTGATTCGCATCGTCAGGTCCATGGACGCCGGTCCGAAGGAGAGGGATCGTCGTTATTTCATTGCCGATCCACTCATACCCTTTTGGTACCGATTTGTGCGGCCCAACCTTTCGAGTATTGCTCAGGGATTCGGCGCGGACGTCTGGCGGCATCAGATTGCTCCGCGCCTCGATGAATTCATGGGAGATGCTTTCGAGGAAATCTGTCGTGAACATGCCCGGCGATTCTCTCAAGAAAAGTTTTCCGCGCCGGCGCAGGAGGTCGGAAGGATTTGGCACGCCGACTTCGACATCGATGTCGCCGGAAAACTGTTGGACGGGTCGATGATTTATGGCGAGTGCAAGTGGTGGAAGGATCCAGTCGGCGAAAACATCCTCGACCAACTGATCGAGCGGGCCTCCCTCACCGAATATGGCTGGGACAACCCCAAGCGTCAGTTCTTTTTGTATTCTCGAAGTGGGTTTACGACTGCACTTCGGAAACGAGCAACTTCGCAGCCAGGAATCGCTTTATACACGCCTCAAAGCATGCTGCGAGGCGCAGGGAAGAGCATGCGTAAACCGATTCACCCGCCCACGGCGCAGGCATCGAGCTCCGGCTCCCTAAAGGGGACAATCCGGACTGAAGGGGACCTGATTGCGCCGGTGGATGCGCAGTGGAGCGCGTTGTCGGGAGACGAAGATCATCTCTATCAGCGATCCACGGGCAAGCGTCCGCGCAAGAAAAAGTGAGCGCCTACTACTGGCACGCGATCTCGTAGCTAGGTAGATTTTATTATTTACGAAAGAGAGCGGTCTATTTGCCCTCGAAGTCAAAAACGCCAAACGAATCGACGGAATGAATTACGAGCTCTGAATAATTTCGCGCTGGGCTACCCTGAAGCTACGCGATACATGCTCTATCGACGCGATGATCGATTCAGTCGCGATGGAGTGTTGTGCGTGACGGGGAAGCCGGCGGGCGCATGGCAGCAAACCGCGCCTGGTGGCGTGCGGCCAGCGAGCGCCGACCAATTTGGTTTAGGTGTTGGCTGAGTTGCAGGGTGGATTACTTAGCTACCATATGCGCACGCGAGCCTTGGGCTCCAGATACAAACGCTGCCCGGGCACGACGTCAAACGCGTCGTACCACGCATCCATGTTACGAACGGTCGATACCCGAAAATTTTCGGGCGCGTGATCGTTGGTCGCGACCTGTGTTCGTAGTGCATCCTGGCGTATTTTGACGCGCCAGGCTCGCGCGAATCCGATAAAGAACTCACGGTCTTGCTGCCGCACGTAGTCCTTGTCTTTGCCTTTGTTTCCCAACGTGCGCCGATAAGCGTCGAAAGCGGCGGCCAGGCCGCCCAGGTCGGCAATGTTTTCACTCAGTGTCAGCTTGCCGTTGATCGACAGATCGGGAAACGGGCTATAGCTGGAAAATTGCTCGATCAGTGGGTTCGATGAGGCTTCGAACCGCAGTTTGTCGTCACTCGTCCACCAATGATGCATCGCACCTTGGACGTCGTACTCTGCGCCCAGCAAGTCGACGAAGTGACTGACCTCGTGGCCGAAGGTGGCGCCAATTGCGCCATAGTTAGCCGCGTCCGAAGCGCTGGGGTCGAACTTCGGTGCCTGCAGAAGCGCGGCGCAAAAGTTGTATGCATTTTGCAGTGGTATCGAGTAGGCGGCGACGCTTTGCGGTGACGGCGCCCATTCGGTCGCGTCAGCGGGCTGATCGAGCTTGGCCAACGCATTCTGATAGTCCCAATCCGCAACGCGTTGCAGGTTACCGACTGCATCGCGGGCATCGATGGTCAGGCGGGAATAGTCCGCCCACCTATCCGGGTAGCCGACGCCAAAGTACATTGCCTTCAACTTGGAAACAGCCAGAGTCCTGGTCGCAGGTGACAGCCACTCGATGGCTTCGATTCGCTTTGCGAAGGCGTCGATCACATTGGCGGCGATCGCCTGCGCCTTGATCTTTGACTCTGTAGGAAAATACGTTTCGACGTACATTCGTCCTACGGCCTGCGGCATGGCCTTGTTGGTCGCTTCCATCGCACGTTTTTCGCGCGGAATGGACTTTGGCGCACCGGACGGATCGCCGCTATCCTTTACGAAGGCCCGCGGCAGTACGTCGCCATATCGATCGACGACATGGAAACGCAGATAGTCTTGCCACGTTTGCAGGGGATACGAGGCGATCAGTGCCGCCTCACCTTTGATGGCTCCCGGCTGCCAGGCAACGAGGTCTGTTTGCTTTGCCAATCCCGCCGCGGCGAAAAACGCCGGCCAGTCCATGCCGGGCGCCCTGGTCGGAAAATCAGCCAACGCCCAGTGGGTGTCTGCATTGTGGTCGTTCGAGGATTCCTCGCGCGTACCCTGGGCGCGAGCGATCGCTGTTTCCAGCTCCACGACCGCCGCAGCCCGCTGCGCCGTGCGCTCGAGTCCGACCAGGTTCAGTGCGCGGCCGATGTTGCCGAGGAGCTCGGTCTGCAGCGCCTGCGCTTGTGGCGTGTTGTTGAGGTAGTAGTCGCGGCCCGGCAGGCTCAGCCCACCTTGAAGCAAATAACCGAAGTATTTCCCTTGCCCATGAATTCCACGCTGCGCCGCAAGTCCGAACAGGTGCGTAGACTCGTAGACGCCGAAGTTTAACGGGTCGACGTCGGCGCGCAGGCCGCTGCCGAGCAGGCGCGCCAACGCTGTCTTGTCATGCACGCCGTCGATGCGCTTCAGTAGCGGTTTGATCGGAGTGACGCCTTTCGCCTGGATGACGCTGTCGGCAAGATACGCCGCATAAAAGTCCGCCACCTTGCGCTGATACGAACCTGTAGTTCGCTTGGCAGCTTCCTCGATCAAACTGGCGAGTTGAGCCGTCGTCTTCTCGTCTATCTCATCTCGCGCGCCCCAACGGTTCCTGTCGGCGGGGATTTCGGTCGTCTTGAGCCAGTCGCCGTTGGCATAAGCATAGAAGTCATCGCCCGGCTTGATGCCGGTGTCTACGCCGATCTCTTGTGGAGAAGCCGCTGGGGCGACGGGTGTGCGTGCGTCCGCCACGGACGCTACCCCATGCCAAACCGTCGCGCCCAGGAGCAGCACAATTGCCGGCATCACCTGCGTCATTTTCGTGCAGCCCGACGCCTAGAATTTGACGGTGAATGCCGCAAACATGGCTCGACCTAGCAGATCGTAAGTCGGATAAGCGTTCGGCGAACCAGTTCCCGCAATCAGCGAGCTGACCAACGGCGGATCCTTGTCCAGAACGTTGTTGACGCCCGCGCGCACGCTGAAGTTCTTTGACACGTCCCAGACCGCGCTGAGGTCGAGATAGCTGACATTCGGTAGTCTTGCATCGAAGCTGTCGTACACACCCGCACCGTAGCCTGGCGCGCTCGCCAACAGCTCAGCGATCCCGGTATTGTGGTCGAGCTCGACGGAACCGATGAATCGCCACTGCGCGGATACGAGCACCGATAACGGTGTTTGCCAGGACAGACGCGCGATATGGCGCCATCTCGGACTGACCGTCAGGCAGGTCGGTCCGTATAAGCCGGCACAGTCATAGGCCGGCACGGCGGAGACCGGCTGCGACGTGGCGTGTTGCAAGTAGCTTCCCGAGAGTGTCGCGGCTATCGTCCCGAGGCGGCCGATGTCCTGGCGATACGCCAGCTGCACGTCGATGCCGGCCGCTTCGGCTGCCGCGATGTTGAGAGATTTCGCGATGATGTAGCCGCCACCCTCGATCGTTGTACCGAATAGACCGCCGGTCGGCGTGCGAACGACCAGGGCGCAGGATGCAGCCGCACCCGTGCTCAAACAGTTATTCAGCGAGATGTTGATCGGGAGAGTCGAAATTTCCTGCTTCAACAGGATTTTGTAATAGTCCAGGCTGGCCGAGAACCCGGTCAGGTAAGAGGGCGCATAGGTGGCCCCGAAGGATATGGTGTTGGCTGTCTCCGGCTGCAGATCCAACGTGCCGCCGACGAGCGTTGCGCATTGACCGGCCGGACATTGTGTGATGTGGCCATATTGGGCCGCTGTTACACCCGTGCGCGCACATTCGGTGAAAGTGGCGTCCGGTGTCCCGCCGGCGCACGGGTCCGCCGCAACTACGCTGGTATTCGTCACGGCATTAGGAGTGAGCAGTTCGATGATGTTCGGCGCGCGGATGGCGCGGTCGAACGAGGCACGCAGCAGAATATCCGCGATCGGTGCATATTGGACGTCGAATTTGTAGGTATTCACGGCACCGGCTGCGGTGCTGTAGCTGGAATGCCGGAAGGCGGCGCCGGCCGTGAGCTGCTCCGCCCAGGGCTGTTGCTCGGCAAGCGGCGCGCGCAACTCGATGAACTCTTCCTGGACGTGATACCCGCCGTTGATCGCAGTGCCCGCGCCGCCAAATCCAGCCAGATCGTTCGACAGCTCCTCCTGGTCCGGGGTGTACTCCAGCTTGTCGGACCGGTGCTCTGCGCCGATGTTGACTGCAATGCCGTGGGTCGCGAACGGCGAGGTGATGCCGTACTTGCCGAGCTGACCGGTCGCACTGGCGCTGATGATGCGCTCGGTGACGGAACCTTGGGATGTGCCCAACGCCACCAGGGACGCCGCTTGCTCCGGGCTGACACCTCCCTCGGTCCAGATATTCCAAGGAATGCAAGCCGAGCCGCTCATACACTTCGGCGCACCGGTGGTGGGGTCGGTGACGACCAGCAATGCGTTCTGGACCTTGTTCCAGCTCAAGAAGCCGCCTTGGGACTGGAACAGCGACGTGTAGTAGTACGACCCGTACACATCGTACGTCCATGCGTCCGCCGCCTCTCCCTTGAACCCGAACACGGCTCGATAGTTGTTATGCTCGAATTGGGCCGTCCGGGGGCCGCCTTCGATATTGCGCCGCCCAAGAAATATGTCGACAGCCGTAGCCCCGTTGGCCGTCGGATAGGCCGTTGGATTGTTGATCGGATCGCACAATAGGGCGTTTTGTTGGGCACTGAGCAAAGGATTGGTCGGGCTGCAATTGACCAGAACTCCGCCGTTCTTGGTCGGGTCATTCGGGTTTGAGCCGAGGAACGCCGCTGAAGGACCCACCGTCGATTTGGATCGGTCGTTCATGAAGCTGAAGTCCAGGAACGGTTTGACGTAGTCGTTGACGTCATAGTGCGCGAAGAATCCGCCCATGAAGCGCGTGTCCTGTGAGGACAGGGCTTGGTATGGATTCGAGTTGAAAATCGCGGGTGGGTTGGAACCGGCCTGCGGCCACGGCAGCAGCTGGTTCCCGACCACGGCCAGATTCAGGTCTGGATTGAATACCGGATTCACGAGGTTTGAGTTCACCGAGCCGTTGCAGACCGGTGTGTTGATCAGATTGTCATTGTTCGCGTCGGGATTGACGTTCAATTTGCAGCCGGAGAAGTCGCGCGAACCTTGAGAGACCGGATTAGCATCCCGGTAAGTAAAGTAAGCCTCTATATTGCCGGCGCCGTCCGCGCTGTTGACGCCGACGATGATCGAGATGTTTCTATTCTGACCAGTCCAGTTGCTTCCGGATGGCGCAGGGAATCCAGCCTCATTCTCCAATCCCTGCATCAAGGAGTTGTGATTGCTATGCTGGTTGACCCCGGCCTGACCATCGATCTGGATGCCGTGGAAGTCGTGCTTCATCACGAAGTTCACAACGCCGGCAATTGCGTCCGAACCATAGACTGCAGAGGCGCCGCCGGTGACGACGTCGATGCGGTCGACGAGCTGAACCGGGATCTGGTTGAGGTCAGGTGCCGGATTGGGATTGAGTGTACTGGCGTCGCCGACACCCAGGCGCCTCCCGTCGACCAGGACGAGCGTCCGCTGTGGGCCGAGGCCCCGTAGGTCGGCCGTCGAGATGCCGCCCGGGGCGGCGAGCGGATTCTGTGTCGGTGAGAGATCGGCTACGGAATTCTGGAAATTCTGCGGCAGGTTGTTCATCAAGTCGATTATGTTGCTCGTGCCCTGAAGCTGGATCTCCTTTGATGTGACCACCTGAATGGGGCTCGTACTGGTCATATTGGGTTGCGCAATGCGGGATCCCGTGACGATGACTTCCTGCAGGACTGGCGCCGTATCCGTCGTCGCGGCCAGTGGTGGCGAGTCGGCGTCGGCCGCAAAGGCGGTGACACTGATCGCCGTCCAGGCAACGGCCGCGAATTTCGCGACGCGGCGCCCGATTTCGCAGTGCCTTCGCACTCCACTCCAACTATGCTTGCGACACATCATGACTAGTGTGTGAAAGGCCATTGCATGGCTCCCGGGAATGGTTGATTTGTCCAGGCCAGAGCTGGCCGTGAGCCGCGAAGACAACACGGGCGGTGTCGAAGCGGCGCCGTAAGTACGATTGCGGTCAGACGCCAGGGTCACGGCGGCTGCTCGAATTCAAGTCGGCCCCGCATTCACGATCGCGGCTGGTGAGCGACTGGGCGGGCGAGGTCATGCAGGGCCGCTTCTCCTGCGTCAGCGCTGCGATGACTAACCTGGTGTCAGTCACTTCGGCGAACTCGTGATGCAGGTCGCCGAGTGCGGCGTTGTGGACGTCGGCAGCCGGACGAACGCGCCCATCGGCGCCCGCGTGATCAAAGGCCGCTGTCGCATCCGCTACGACATAAGTATTGAAGCCCAGATTTCCCGCCATTCGGGCGGTCGTGGATATACAGTGGTTGGTCGTGAGGCCCACGATCACCAACGTCTGGATCCCCAGCTTGCGCAGGTCCGCCTCGAGAGTCGTTCCGATAAAGGCGCTGTTGACCTCCTTGTAATAGACGAGCTCGCCGTATCGGGGGATCGCCTGGGGCTTGGGCTCGCTGCCACGAGTACCCGGTTGAAAGGAGCCGGCGGGGCCGGTGGACCGATGATGCACGTGGACAATGGTCGCGGCAGCCTTTCTCCACGTCTCCAGCAGCAACGCGATACACGCTTCAGCCTGCTGATTGTTGCGCGTTCCCCAGGTCGGGTCGTCGAACCCGATCTGCACGTCTACCACGATGAGCGCCGCTGAGCGGTCTAATGTTTTCAATTGTTTCAACCATGTGGTCGAGCACTGCGATAAAGTTTCCTCCACGAAGTCAGGCGCTCCAAAATGACGATACGGCTATCGCTTTTGACGATGGGTGGAGAATGACCAACGACCTCGAAATCCGGCATTGCCGGGTATTGGTGGCGGTCAGCGAGCACGGCAGTGTCAGCGCGGCCGCCCGGGAATTGGGGCTCGCACAGTCCACGATCTCCGAGACGCTGCTCTCGCTCGAGAGAGTCATCGGCGCGCCGATCATTCTGAGGCGCCCGGGTAAGGAGGCTGCACTGACCACCGCAGCGGAAACCCTGCTGCCGCATGCCCGAGCCCTGATTGCAGCGAGCGTCGCCGCGCTTGCGGCGGTCTCAATCGAGAATCGCGGCATCATTCGTCTCGGTGCGGTCGAGTCGGTGAGTTCCTTCATACTGCCCAAGGTGCTGACTGAATTCCGCGCGCGGTGGCCGTCCGTTGAAGTGCAAATCAACATCGGCCTGTGCGATAAATTGCGGGAACGCGTCCAGCATGCAGAGCTCGACGCGGCGCTCACACTCGACGGCTCAGAGAACGCGCTTCGATATCAGGATGGTTGCAGTCGAAGGCTTTCGCCCGCCCAACTGCGCTTCGTAGTCGGGAAGCGTCCGCCGCGGGGAACGGGCAACATCAGAAGGACGGATCTGATCGGACGGACTTTTTTACTTCCCGATCCCGATGGCGCCTTTCCTGCACTGTTACGGGCGTGGTTCGGAGCTTCAGTTCAACGCCCCCGATTTGAGTCGGCCGGGAGTATCGATGGCGTCAAGAGTGGTGTGCAGAACAGTGACGTTGTGGGGGTCCTGCCCAACTACACCGTGGCCGAGGAACTTGCGCTAGCTTCGCTCTTCGAGTTGAAGGTTCGGGAGCCTCTGCCCGCCATCGCGGTTGGGTTGACGATGCAGCGGCAGCCGCTCGAAGCGTCGCCCCTGCACGATATGATTCAGCAGATC
>JBJMWM010000017.1:0-151903 GCA_045810105.1 Steroidobacteraceae bacterium
CCGTCTAAGAGAGCTCATGCAGATCACTAAGACACACAATTTCCGTGGGGCCCGGTGAACCACCCACGGAAATTGCGCATGGCCCTCTAAGAGAGGCTCATGCAGATCACTAAGACACACAATTTCCGTGGGGCCCGGTGAACCACCCACGGAAATTGCGCATGCCCGTCTAAGAGAGCTCATGCAGATCACTAAGACACACAATTTCCGTGGGGCCCGGTAAACTCGCCGGCCATGCGACAGATAGTCCTCGATACGGAGACAACGGGCCTCGAGCCCGAATTGGGTCACCGGATTATTGAAATCGGCTGCGTCGAGCTCGTCAATCGCCGCCTGACAGGCCGCACCTTTCATAAGTACCTCAATCCGGAACGCGCGATTGATGAAGGCGCGCTCGCGGTACATGGCATCTCGCGCGCGGATCTCGATGGCAAGCCGAAGTTCGCAGAGATAGTCGAAGAGCTCCTGCTGTTCATCAGCGGCGCCGAGCTAGTTATTCACAACGCGGCGTTCGACGTCGCGTTTCTCGATGCGGAGCTCGGCAAGATTCAAGGCCAGTCACAGACGGTGGCAGCGCTGTGCCGTGTGCTCGACACATTGGCGCTTGCCCGCTCGATGCATCCAGGGCAGCGAAACAACCTGGACGCGCTCTGCAAGCGCTACAGCATTGATAATTCGCGCCGCGAGCTGCACGGCGCTCTGCTTGATGCTCGAATCCTCGCGGACGTCTATCTTGCGATGACCGGAGGGCAGGGTGCCCTGGCGCTGGCCGAGACCACGGGGGTCGGTAGTGCAGCTGACGGTGGTCGTGCGGTTCGCGCGCTGGTGCGTCCGCCAGTGCCACTGGTAGTCATAGCGGCAACAGAGGAAGAACTCGCAGCGCACGCGGTGATGCTCGCAGTCATCAACAAGGCGAGCGGCGGCAAATGTCTCTGGCCGGTGGCACCGGCTCAGGCTGCACCTGAGATGAGTCGCTCAAGTGCCTGATATTAAAATCCTTGTCACCGGTGCCGCGGGGTTCATCGGCTATCACACCGCGCGGCTTTTTCTGGCGCGGGGCTACGATGTTGTCGGGCTCGATAACCTCAACAGCTACTACGATGTCAGTCTGAAGAAGGCGCGCCTCGCACTACTGCAGAAACAGCCAGCGTTCCGCTTCGAGCAGATCGACCTGACGGACCGGGAGGCCATGGGGAAGCTCTTTTCGCGAGAGCGATTCGCGCGCGTAGTGCATCTTGCGGCGCAGGCAGGGGTCCGTTACTCGCTCGAGTCCCCGCACACCTACATCGACAGCAATGTGACCGGAACTCTGAACGTCCTGGAAGGGTGCCGTCACAACGCCGTCGAGCACTTGGTGTATGCCTCGACCAGCTCGGTCTATGGTGCGAATACGCGGATGCCCTTTTCCGTGCACGAGATCGCCGATCATCCCCTGTCCCTGTATGCGGCGAGCAAGCGTGCGAACGAGCTGATGGCGCACAACTACTCGTGGCTGTTCAAGATCCCCACCACCGGCCTGCGTTTCTTCACCGTCTATGGGCCCTGGGGACGGCCGGATATGGCGCTGTTTCTGTTCACTCGGAACATTCTCGAGGGGAAGCCCATCGATGTGTTCAACAACGGCCACCACAAGCGCGACTTCACTTTTGTGGAAGACATAGCCGAAGGCGTGGTGCGCGTAGCAGAGCGCCCTGCGCAGCCCGACCCGAAATGGAGCAGTGACACTCCGGATCCCGCCTCCAGCAGTGCGCCATTTCGGCTCTACAACATCGGCAACCACGAGCCGGTACAACTGCTGCATTACATCGAAGTGATCGAAGAGTGCCTGGGGCGCAAGGCCACCAAGAACTTTCTGCCCATGCAGCCGGGCGACGTGCCCGAAACGTACGCTGAGATAGACGACCTGGTTCGGGATGTGGGCTACCAGCCGGCAACGCCGATCGAGACTGGCGTGCCGCGCTTCGTCGAATGGTTCTGCCAGTATTATGGCTACCGGCGCTGACACCGGGCCGGGTTCACGGCCACCTGCAATCGCACAACTGCAACCTTAGCAGCGCTACCATTCGCACTCCACGCGGGGAGTCGGGCGCGAATCTGCATGTCTAAACGGGCTTTAATCTCGGGAATCACCGGCCAGGACGGTGCCTATCTCGCCGAGCTGCTGCTGGCGAAAGGTTATGAAGTCCACGGCATCAAGCGCCGCGCGTCCTCTTTCAATACCGATCGGATCGATCATCTCTATCAGGATCCGCACGAGCAGGGCGTGCGGCTGCGCCTGCACTACGGCGATCTGACGGACGCCACCAACCTCATCCGTATCATCCAGCAGGTGCAGCCCGATGAGATCTACAATCTGGCGGCGCAGAGCCACGTGGCGGTGTCGTTCGAAACCCCGGAGTACACCGCCAACGCGGATGCGGTTGGAACCCTGCGGATCCTCGAAGCGATCCGCATCCTGAACCTGGGGCAGCGGACCCGTTTCTACCAGGCGTCGACCTCGGAAATGTTTGGCAAGGTTCGCGAGACGCCGCAGCGCGAAACCACACCGTTCTACCCGCGCTCGCCGTACGGAGTTGCAAAAGTCTACGGGCACTGGATCACGGTGAACTATCGCGAGGCATACGGGTTGTTTGCGTGCAGCGGCATCCTTTTCAATCATGAGTCGCCGCTGCGCGGCGAGACGTTCGTGACGCGCAAGATCACCCGCGGGCTGACACGGATTCGCGAAGGTCTCGACAGCTGCCTGTACCTGGGAAATCTCGACTCACTGCGCGACTGGGGACACGCGCGCGACTACGTGCGGGCGCAGTGGCTCATGTTGCAGCAACCCGAGCCGGAGGACTTCATAATCGCCTCCGGCGCGCAGCATTCCGTGCGTGAGTTCGTCGCACGCGCCGCCGAGCATCTGGGCATGAGCCTGCAATGGCAAGGCGAGGGCCTCGATGAGCACGGCATCGACACTCATACCGGACGCACCATCGTGCGTGTCGATCCGCGTTATTTCCGGCCCACCGAAGTTGACTCCCTGCTGGGTGATGCCACCAAGGCGCATACGAAGTTGGGTTGGCGGCCAGAGATAACTTTTCACGAGCTGGTGAAGGAAATGATCGACACCGACCTCGCGATCGCACGGCGCGATGCGGTAGTCATGCGGGAGGGATTCAAAACGTACCGGTACCACGAATGACCCCTGACGCATCGATTTTTGTCGCCGGCCACCGTGGCATGGTGGGCTCGGCCATCGTCCGCGCGTTGCGCGCCGCCGGCTTTGAGAATCTGGTGCTGCGCGCGCGATGCGAGCTCGACCTGACATGCCAGGCACAGGTCGAGCAGTTCTTCGCGCAAGTTCGCCCGGCCTACGTATTCATGGCCGCGGCCAGGGTGGGTGGCATCCTCGCGAACGACAGCAGCCCGGCCGAGTTTCTGCACAACAACCTGACCATCCAGACCAACATCATCGATGCCGCGTGGCGGCACCGCGCCACCAAGCTGTTGTTCCTGGGGTCGAGCTGCGTGTATCCGCGGCTGGCGGCGCAGCCGATCATCGAGGAGAGCCTGTTGACCGGCCCCCTCGAGCCCACCAACCAGTGGTATGCCATCGCGAAGATCGCCGGCATCAAGATGTGCGAGGCCTACCGCCGCCAGTATGGCTTCAACGCGATTACCGCTATGCCCACCAACCTGTACGGGCCCGAGGACAACTTCGAGCTCACGAGCTCACACGTTCTGCCTGCGCTGCTGCGGAAATTTCACGAAGCTGTGCAGCAGGATGCCGGCACGGTCCAGGTGTGGGGAACAGGCGCGCCGCGGCGCGAGTTTCTGCATGTCGATGATCTGGCCGATGCCTGCGTGTTCCTGATGCAGAAGTACGACGCCGCCGGCTGGATCAACGTCGGCACTGGCAACGACCTCACCATCGCCGATCTCGCCCGGACCATCGCCCGCGTCGTGGGATTCAAGGGCTCGATCCGGTTCGACAGTTCGAAGCCGGACGGCACCCCGCGCAAGCTCCTGGACATCTCGCGCCTGAGCGCGCTGGGGTGGCAGCCGCGGATCGATCTGGATCGCGGGCTGCGCTCCACTTACGAGTGGTACAAAGCTCACGGGCATTCGCAGTAGCCGCCTGGCGCTCATCACACCGACAGGTCGCCGCGTTAAGATGGCAGGCTCTTAATGCCCAAAAAGGGATATCCATCCGTGACGATTCCACAGACGCGACCTCAAATGCAGGTACCCCTGCTCGATCTGAAGCTGCAGTACGAGCCTCTCGCGGCGCAGATCCAGAAGGTGATCGAAAAGGTCTGCGCCAGTCAGCACTTTATTCTCGGCCCGGCCGTAAAGGAGCTCGAGACGAGCGTGGCCGCATACAGCAAGTGCCGGTTTGGCATCGGCGTGTCTTCCGGCACCGATGCGCTCCTGCTGGCCCTCATGGGCCTGCAGATCGGCACCGGGGACGCTGTCATCACCAGCCCGTTCACTTTCTTCGCGACGGCCGGGACCATCGCGCGCACGGGCGCAACCCCGATGTTCTGCGACATCGATCCCGCAACCTTCAACCTCTCCGCACAGGCGGTTGAGGATTTCATCCAGAAGCACTGCGAGCGCCGCGGGGGCGAGCTCTTCAGCCGTAAGGGCGAACGTATCAAAGCTCTCATGCCAGTGCATTTATACGGGCAGATGGCCGACATGCCTGCGCTGATGGATATAGCGCACTCCAACGGACTGCGCGTGATTGAGGACGCCGCTCAGGCAATTGGCTCAGACGACTCGCACGGCCGTCGTGCCTGCAGCTATGGGGACGTCGGCTGTCTGTCATTTTTTCCGACGAAGAACCTCGGAGCGTTCGGTGATGCGGGCATGTGCGTTGCGAATGATCCTGAGCTGTCCGAGAGAATGGATATCCTGCGGGTGCACGGCGGTAAGCCTAAGTATTTCCACTCACTCATTGGCGGCAACTTCCGGCTGGATGAGCTGCAAGCGGCCATACTCAATGTGAAGCTCAAGCATCTGGATGCCTGGACGGCTGGCCGTCAGCGCAATGCCGCGATTTATGACACCGCGTTCGAGCAAGCCGATCTGGGGCGTGCGGTTCAGGCTCCCGTGCCTGTTGCCGGTTATCGACACATCTACAATCAGTATGTGGTGCGTGTACGGGATCGCGACCTGCTGAGGCAGCACCTGACGGCGAATGGCGTGGGAACCGAGATTTACTACCCGCTGCCCCTGCATCTGCAGAAGTGTTTCGCCTATCTCGGGCACAAAGCTGGAGAGTTTCCCGAGGCGGAGCGGGCAGCCGAGGAAGCGCTGGCACTGCCGATCTTCCCGGAGTTGACCGAAGCGCAACTACACTACGTCGTGGATACTATCGCGGGGTTTTTTCACCGCGGTTGAGCCGTCAGGCTGCAGGAGGTACAACAGTGCAAATCGTCCCGGGCCCACACACCAACGCGTGGGCAGATCTCGCTTCGCATGCCACGCGGCTGAGCGGAATCCCTACCCTAGAGCTGTTCGCTCGCGATCCTGGCCGCTTCGAGCGCTTCAGCCGCGCAGCCGTCGGCCTGCAGATGGATTTCTCACGCCAGCGTATTGACGAGATCGTGCTCGGAAAGCTCACCGAGCTGACGGACTCCGTGGGGCTGCGGGAGCGCATCGATGCGATGTGGAGCGGACAGAAGATCAATCAGACCGAAGAGCGGGCCGTATTGCACGTGGCGCTGCGGCAGCCCCCCGGAGCGCAGGTCGGCGGGGCCGATATCGAAAAACTGGTGATCGCCGAGCGCGAGCGGATGCTCTCGTTCGCCGAAGCGGTCCGCACGGGGCGCATTGTCGGCAGCGCTCAGAAGCCGTTTACACGGGTCGTGAACATTGGCATCGGTGGCTCGGACCTCGGCCCCGCCATGGCTGTGCAGGCTCTCGCGCGATTCACGGCCGGGGCACCGCAATGTGAGTTCGTGTCAAACATCGATGGCAATCATCTATATGACATCCTGGAGACTGCGGATCCGGCGACCACGCTCTTCATCGTGGCGTCCAAGACCTTCGTAACACTCGAGACGCTCACGAACGCGCGCACGGCACGAGCCTGGCTCAAGGCGAAGCTCGGCGAGGCGGCCGTCCCGGCCCATTTTGCAGCGGTGTCGGTCAACCACAAGGCCATGGACGAGTTCAAGGTTCACCCGGATTATCGGTTTCAGATGTGGGATTGGGTCGGCGGCCGGTACTCACTGTGGTCCTCGATCGGCGTATCAGTGGCGATCGCCGTCGGACGCGACAATTTCCTGCGTTTTCTGGCCGGCGGCCATGAGATGGACGAGCACTTCCGCACCGCGCCGTGGCATTCCAATCTGCCCGTCCTGACAGGCCTCGCGGGCATCTGGAATGTGAGCTTCCTGCAGCTGCCGACCCATGCGGTCCTACCCTACGATGACCGGTTGAAGCGCTTTCCGGCCTACCTCCAGCAGCTGGAAATGGAGAGCAACGGCAAGTGCACCACGCTGGACGGCCATCCCGTGGAGTGGCCGACGGCGCCCATCGTCTGGGGCGAGCCGGGCAACAACGCACAGCATTCATTCTTTCAGCTGCTGCACCAGGGCACGCAACGCGCTGCGCTCGATTTCCTGTTGCCGGCTAAGTCATCGTGCGGCGACCAGAACCACCAGGACCTCGCCATCGCCAATTGCATGGCGCAGGCCGAGGCACTCATGGCTGGCCAGTCCGCGGAGACGGTCCGCGCGGATCTGGAGCGGCAGAATGTGCCGCCTGCGCGTATCGCCGCGCTGGTGCCCCACAAGGTCCACCACGGCAGCCGTCCGAGCACAGTGTGCCTGTTCGAGAAGCTCGATCCTGCCACGCTGGGCAAGCTGATCGCGTTGTACGAGCATAAGGTGCTCACGCAGGGCGTCGTGTGGGGGATCAACTCCTTCGATCAGTGGGGCGTGGAGCTCGGGAAGAAACTGGCGGAGCAGCTTGCCCCGGCCGTGAAGGATCCGATGGCCGCGCACAGCGTGCCCCAGGGCGTGCTGAAGCTGCTGCGGAAAGTGGCCGAACTGCGGGCTGAGACCTGAGCCGGGCGCAGGATGTTGTAGAATCCGCGGCCGCGTGTGCGGCACCAGTGGATGAATAATTCTTGAACCTGCGCAATTGCCGTTTGGGCGTCATCGGTCTGGGTTATGTAGGGTTGCCGCTCGCAGTCGAATTCGGCAAGCACTTCGAGACGGTGGGTTTCGATCTCAATAGCCGCCGCATCGCTGAGCTCAAAGCGGGCCGCGACAACACGCTCGAAGTCAGCAAGGCGGAGCTCAAGGGCTCGTCACGCCTGAGTTTCACGACGGATGCAGCCGAGCTGCGCAGCTGCCGGGTCTTCATCGTCACGGTTCCGACCCCCATCGATGACTACAAGCGGCCCGATCTGACCCCCCTCGAGCGCGCCAGCGAGAGTGTCGGCAAGGTCCTGAAGAAGGGGGATGTGGTGGTGTACGAATCCACCGTGTACCCCGGCTGCACCGAAGAGATCTGCGTCCCCATTCTCGAGCGCCACTCCGGTCTGAAGTTCAACAAGGATTTCTTCGCCGGCTACAGTCCTGAGCGCATTAACCCGGGCGACAAGCAGCATCGCCTCACCACCATCAAGAAGATCACCGCCGGTTCGACGCCCGCGGCGGCCGATTTCGTGGACCGGCTCTATTCCAAGATCATCCAGGCCGGCACGCATCGCGCCTCGAGCATCCGGGTCGCAGAAGCCGCCAAGGTCATCGAGAACACGCAACGCGATGTCAACATTGCGCTCATCAACGAGCTGGCGTTGATCTTCAACCGCCTCGGGATCGACACCGAAGAGGTGTTGAATGCGGCCGGCAGCAAGTGGAACTTCCTGCCCTTCAGGCCCGGCCTCGTAGGCGGACACTGCATCGGCGTGGATCCGTACTACCTGACGCACAAGGCGCAGGAGATCGGCTATCACCCTGAGATGATCCTCGCGGGCCGCCGGCTGAACGACAATATGGCCATCTACGTCGCCGGCGAGATCGCCAGGCTGATGAACCGTAAGCGCATCCACCTCAACGGCGCGCGCGCGCTCGTGTTAGGCATTACGTTCAAGGAGAATTGCCCCGACATTCGTAACTCCAAGGTCGTCGATGTGGTGCGCGAGCTGCAGAAGTTTGGCGCCGAGGTGGATGTCTATGATCCCTGGGCCGACGCCGCCGAGTGCAAACACGAATATGGATTGCGACCTATCCGTACCCTGGTCGCGGGGCGTTATGACGTCGCCGTCGTGTCGGTTGCGCATCGAGAGTTCCGCGAGCTGGGCGCGAGCGGAGTGCGGCGGTTGTGCAGGAAGAATCACGTCGTGTACGACGTCAAGCACGTTTTTGGCGCAACTGAGGTCGATGGAAGACTGTAATGTGATGGATGGCTTCGCCTGCAGCCGGAGTCGAGCCTGTCAGTTAGGTACGTCCGCAGAGCGGCTGAGCTCGCGCCAGTTGCAGTCGTTGAAATAGAAGGTGATCGCGCGCGTGAACCCATTGGCGGGCGGCGTCCACGCAGCCATTTTGAAAATGGAATTCCACGTTATCGCGCCCAGTGTGCCACCGGAGGAGTTCTTGATCTCCAGCGCGATCGTCATGCCGGTTCCGGCATTTTTGGGCGCGTTGATGGTGAAATTGTGCCCGTTGGTCGCGGTAATCGTGAAGATGTAGCCATCGTCAGCGTTGAAGGTGATGGAGCTGCCATAACTCACACTCACCACAGGTCGCCGGAAGGCCCTGGCGGTCGTCACGATGCGGCTGGCCTTGTCGATCAGCAAGGCCTCGCCGGTGGCTCGAAATCCCAATGAGAGTGTCCCGGTGGCGCAATTCATCCCTACATGAGCATCATCGATGCTGCCGGTCTGCGGACGCAGGAGGATGCGGGAGCTCTCATCGAAGTTGTTCCAGAATATCGCTTGATCACAGCCCGCCGAGACGCTGTAGAACTCGTATGAGGCCGCTGGCACATTACTGCCGGATCCGAAGGACATGTTGCCGGTCTTGCGCTGGACCAGGAACGGGACAAAGCTGTTTGTGATCGTATCGCCAGCCACAGGAACCTGCACAAGCGCAAAGTTCGACAGCTCCTCATCCGTGAGAGTGGCCCCAATCAGCGTTCCTTGCCCGAGCTTCCACCATTCAATCCCGTCATTGCCGTAACTGATTTGGCAGCGGCGATTATCCAGGGCGGTGCGGGTGGCGCTGCCGGGGGCCGGCAGAAAACTGTCGTTCGAGATCATGATCCCCGGGTTCCAGGTGCCTCGGAGGTACTCCGTGTTGCCGTTGTGCTGCGCGGTGTTGGAGTAAGTGGCCGTAGCGGTCGTCGCACTGGAAAGCGCGCTCGTCCAGCTCGCGGACCTGGTCCCTTCAGTGAAGGTGACATAGCGCAGGTTCCCGTTGCTGAACACTGTCTGCCAAGGGCCGGTGGATAGCGTCCAAGGCACGGCCAGCTTTGCGGACATGGCTCCCGCTGGAAGAGGTCCTGTGAAGGTGACCTGAGCTGTGGTATCCGGGGTGAAGTAAAAATACCGGATCTGCGTACCATCATAAATGGTCGGGTAGCCCGAAAAGGAGCTGCCCTGCGAGTAATCCACCACGACGATCGGCACAGTGCCGCGCAATTGCGGGAATGTCGATTGAGTCGTGTAGTGGTACCCGTAATGGCAATCCGCCGGGACCATGATGACGACGGCGCCCGCAGAGCTCTGCGCAACCAGAATCGCCTGATTCAGCGCCGCCAGGTTCTGACTATCCGTATTCGATTGTTGAGCACCGTAGCGCCTGATATCGCAAGGACCAGTGGGAGAATAGCGCAGATCTGTTGGCGTGACCCCGGCGGCGATCTCAGCGGCCGTACGTGCAAAGCTGGGCGCATTCAATGTTTGGGCGTGTGCCCGCTCAGCAAGTACACCTGAGCCAGCCGCGGTTGCGAGCAGGGCCTTGGAAATATCGCGACGATGCATGGGATCTTCTTCTGCTCAGAAGTGCCGGCTGATCGAGAGTGTGAAGCTCGAAATGTTGTAGAAGCTGTCGCTGCGGGCGCCAATGTTAGGCGGGTCGTTGGGCAACAGGTGATCGCGCGCGACGCTGTCGGCATAACGGTAATCGGCGCCTACATCCCATCCCGGTAGAAGGTTCCGCCACTGGAGCCCGGCGCCGTAGTAGATTCCGTAAGCAGGTGTCGCGAGCGCGTAGCGTGCGGCACCGATGAAAACACTCAGCGCCAGTGGGCTCCTGAAACGGTACCGATAGTCGAGAGCACGGACGCCGATCAGGCTGTGGCCCTGGATGTTGTCGTACTCAACGCGGGCGCCAAGATCACTGCGGTCGGAAACGAACCGGCGCGCCCCGACCGCGAAGTGTGGGCCGTATCCGTAGGGTCCGTTGGCCCGGGTGCTCGCCGAGGTGAGATCGACGTTTTGCCGGTTGCTGTTCGCGCCCACGTCGATGAAGATCTCGCCGTCATCGATCAACGGTTGATCCTCTGCGCTCAGCGCTTCGGCCAGCGAACCGGCCAGGCCCTGGCCCTCGTCGTAACGGATGAAGCCGGCCAGCCGCGAGAAGTTCTGGCCGTAGACATCGCGCCCGCTGGCCACCTCACCACCCACGATGACGCCGAGCCAGGGTCGTGAGTAGCCCACCGATATGTCATGGAAACGCTGGTAGTTGGTTCCGAAGTACGACTGGTTCTGCAGGGTGCGGTACTGCAGTTGCAGCAGTCCGCCAAAGGGAGGTGTCCAGCCGAGCCGCGCCATGCTGCTGTGGCCGCCTACGCCGTCACCAGGGGCCCGTTGATCGCCGAACCAATTGCCAACGACGCGCCCGTAGTTGGTGAGTCCGTCCAGGTAGACGGTGTGTACGTACCATCCGTTCTGCCATTCCGTGACTTCCAACGTCAGATCGAGACGCTGCCACAGCCGGGGAAAATGGATCCCAGCGGACAATGCGGAGTTGCCGAGCAGCCAGGATCTGCCACGGGAAGTATCCTCGCCCGCATATTCGAAGTAGACGGCGAACGGCACCCGTCCCGGGAACAGGAGCTTGCTCGTAAAGGAAGCCTCCTGATTGCCGACCTGCTGGCTGGCAACCGCGGTCTGGCTCACGGACGGCTTGAACAACGAGCTGACCAGGCGTCGCAGCGAGTTACCGCCGAGGGCGCCGCCGCCATACTGCGACAGGCGGCTCACACCCAGCGACCACCCGGTAGCTGGTTCGACATCCAGGTGCACTCCGGCCAAAGTGGGATGACCGCTGGTGAGGCCGTCGCCCAGGACGATGCGATCCGAGTTGGACATGCGGGCCGCGAAGAATTCGTAGTGCAGACCAAACCGCGTGAATGGCTCGTAGTTCGACAGGGTGACCGAGGGCATCGTCGGTGCCTCGGTGCTCATGAGCATGCTGCTGTCGGTCATTGGGGAGAAAGAATGAGGACGAAAGCCGATGTCCAACTGCACGCGACTGGTCCCGAGACTGAGCATGGAGCCGGTGAAGTCCGTTTTGCCCTCATAGGAGTTCACCCCCGCATTCAGGAGGACGTAGTCGCCGGACTGTGCGTAGGCCTGTATAGAAATGTCCCGCTTGCTGTCTTCACGCATTCCGTAACGATTGGGTGCGACGATTGCCCTTCCGTCGCCCGAGCTCGACGCCCCCTCCACACTGGCCCGCGCTATACCCTTGGTATGCATGAGGCGGCTCAAATACCGGTCAACTCTGTCGCACAGGGCGGGATCGATCTTGCGCGCCTTTGGCAGCGCGTCCAGGACGGTGGCTGCGGCGATCGGCCGGGTCATTACCGGCTTGTCTGCGAGGATCAGGACGCGCTCGATCTGGGTCTCGATTTCGGGCTCCAGGTTCAGCGGCAGATATGGGCTGACGCCGCGTCCCAATGCGATTGCGGGTAGTCCGGAAATGAGCCACAGCGTGGCGAATTTTGCTCTCTTCATGCAGCCGAAGTATGGCATGCACACTTCGTGGCCGCTGCCCCGCAGGAACCGGAGACCGCATGCAGTGTCCTAAAGGGCCTAGACCTTCAGTACAATGCCGGCGCGCATTTCGCGGCGGAGGCGGGTTCCGGCTTCGCGCAAAGACCATAGAGGATTCTGAATAGCGTGACCAAGCGTTTGTTCGTTCAGCTCTCCAGCCTCGTGCTGGCCGCTTTGGCAGTGGCGACTCACCAACAGGTGCTCGCGCAGGCGGTGACACCGACCCCGGAGCAGCTGGAGATATTTCGCAGTCTGCCTCCCGACCAACAGCAAACCATCCTCCAGCAGTTCAGCGGGGGCCTGGGGTCGCAGGGCGGTGCGCTCGGTGGCTCCCGCCAGGGACAGCGCAACCGCGATGGGCAGGGAAATCAGGCCGACGAGCAGCAAAACCGCACTGAGTTCGGCGCGCCTGCCGAGCCGTTGATACCCGTGTTGAAGGGTGATGACTCGATCATCGTGGAGGTCGATTTCCACCTGGCTCCGCGGCCGACGCCAACGGTCCCACTGGGCCAGTATGGCGCGGCGGGAGCGAGTACTGCCCAGCTCGGCGGCGCAAGTGATGCCGTCGCCAGGGCCGCTGCCGCGCAGCAGCTGCAGGGGCTCCAGTCTCAACCGCAGGCAATACCTGCTCCTGTAGTGGAGATGTCGGATAATGAAAGGGCGCGCCTGTCGGGGTTGATGGGCCTGATCCGCTCCAGGAATCCGTACACTCTGTCGCGCGACGGTGTGCTCTACCTGCCGGGATTTGCGGGGATTCCGCTCGCGGGACTCATCGAGGATCTGGCGTCACTGCGATTGAAAGTGGAGCCTGCGTTGCGCAACCTTGACGTGCGCGTCACTCTGTTGCCCCTGACGAAATCGGGAGCGTCGGGACTCAAGCCGTTTGGTTACGATCTTTTCCAGCGGTCGCCTTCGACGTTTGCTCCGGTTACGAACGTTCCAGTTCCCGCCGAGTACACCGTAGGTCCCGGCGATGAGCTGAGCGTCCAACTTTACGGCAACCAGAACCGCAACCTCACGCTGCCCGTGGGCCGCGACGGAAGAGTCAATTTCCCCGAGCTGGGTCCTATCAATGTCGGTGGCCAGCTGTTCACGCAGGTCAAGACTTCCATCGAGGAGCGTGTCGCCCGACAGATGATCGGTGTTCGGGCAAGCGTTTCGATGGGCGACACGCGTTCGATCCGGGTGTTCGTATTAGGCGAGGCGAATCGTCCCGGCTCATACACTATCAGCGGTCTCGGCACGATCACCTCGGCTCTGTATGCGGCCGGCGGTGTGAAGCCGATCGGCTCGCTGCGCAACATTCAGTTGAAGCGTCAGGGCGCCCTCGTGCGCACTCTCGATCTTTACGACCTCCTGATTCGCGGCGATACGACCGACGATACGAAGCTTTTGCCCGGTGACGTCATTCTCATCCCCGCGGTGGGTCCCCAGATCAGCGTTTCCGGCGAAGTACGCCGGCCCGCAATTTACGAGACGAAGGGCGCGACCACCGTTGCGGATGTAGTGGAGCTTGCGGGAGGCCTCAATCCCGACGCCGATACGACGAAAATGATGCTGACGCGCATCGACGAGGATCGACACCGGATCGTACTGCGGGTCGATCCTTCAGCCACAGGGGGCAAGACACAGGTAGTCCGCAGTGGCGACCTGCTCGAAATCGCACGGCTCAAACCGACACTCGACAACGGCGTGTATCTGAATGGATACGTCTATTCTGCCGGCGTGGTGGCGTATCGCTCCGGCATGCGACTCTCGGACGTGATCCATTCGGTGGACGAGCTACAGCCCAATGCCGATATCCACTACCTGTTGATCCGCAGAGAGCTGCCTCCTGACCGGCGGGTTGCCGTCCTGTCGGCTGATCTGTCGGCGGCGCTGCGCGCGCCGGGATCAACCGCGGATATTGCCCTGATGCCGCTCGATCGGATTACCGTTTTTGATCTGCAGACGGGGCGGGATCGCATCATTCAGCCTGTTCTCAATGATCTTCGCCTGCAGTCGACACTGGACAAACCTACCGAAGTGGTTCGCGTCGATGGGCGTGTGAAGGTCCCTGGCGAATACCCGCTCGAGCCCGGCATGAAAGTGGCCGATCTGATCCGGGCCGGCGGCAGCCTGCAGGACGCCGCCTATGGAGGCACTGCGGAGCTCACGCGGTACAAGGTTCAGAATGGTGAATCCCGGCAGACAGAGCTCATCAACATCGACGTGGCCGCCCTGCTGAAAGGCGACCCCGCCGCGAATATCAAACTCGAGCCCTTCGACCTGCTCAGCATCAAGGAGTTGCCGCAGTGGAGCGATCAGGAAAGCGTTACTCTGGCCGGCGAAGTCAGATTTCCCGGGCAGTATTCGATCAAGCGCGGTGAGACGTTGAAGTCCGTCATTGCCAGGGCCGGCGGATTGACGGATTTTGCGTTCCCGGAGGGCAGTGTCTTCACGCGCGAAGAGCTCAAGCGACGCGAGCAGGAGCAACTCGACGGATTGGCAGAGCGCCTGCGGCGCGACCTCGCGATTCTGGCGTTGCAGTCGGTCGCCGCGACCCAGGGTCAAGGCGGCGGGTCCGCGGTCACGGTCGGTCAATCGTTGCTGTCCCAACTGCGTACCACGAAGGCCGTCGGCCGCCTCGTCATCGACCTGCCGAAAGCGCTCCGCGCGAAGACTGGCTCTGAAGGCGATATCATCCTGCGCGGTGGCGACACGCTGATCGTTTCCAATATTCAGCAGGAAGTGACCGTAATCGGCGAAGTGCCGAATGCAACATCGCACCTGTATAAGGTGGGACTCACACGCGATGACTACATCGCTTTGAGCGGCGGCGCTACGCGACGAGCGGACAAGAAGAGAATCTACGTCGTGCGTGCCAACGGAAGCGTCGTATCGAGCGAGAGCAACCGCTGGTTCGAGCACAGAGAGGTCGCGATGAAACCGGGCGATACGGTCGTCGTGCCGCTCGACACCGAGCGACTGCCGCCGTTGCCGTTCTGGCAGGCCGTAACCCAGATCCTCTACAACATAGCGATAGCGACGGCCGCGGTGCGTACACTTTGAACACGGCGTGAAGTCAGACTCCCGTCACGCTCCCGCCATTGACAGTCGGGGGCCCCAAGTCTACGCTCCGTGCGTTCAACGGTTGAACGGTCGGGCCGGCGGGGACGTCACCCTTGCAGGAAGAGATGCATTACAAGCTGTTGCGGCTGCTCGAGACTCATCCGGGCATGAGTCAGCGGGAGGCCGCACGCGCGCTCGGCATCAGTCTGGGCAAGCTGAACTATTGCGTACGGGCGCTGATCCGCAAGGGTTGGATCAAGGCGGCGCGTTTCAAGAACAGCCACAACAAGGCCGCGTACATGTACCTGCTGACGCCGCACGGGATCGAGGAGAAGGCGCGTCTGACCGTGAGGTTTCTGCAGATCAAGTTGCGCGAGTACGAAACATTGCGCGCGGAAATCGAACAGATGCGCGCAGAAGCGGCGCAAGACATTCCGCGCCGGGAAAGCACATGGCGAGGTTGAAACCATGAGTGTCGCCGCGCAGCCACTCGATCTGGATGAGGCGTTCGACGTCCGGGCGTTTTTCGCTGGCCTTTGGATCAGGCGCTGGTGGATCGCGGGAAGCGTGGTCCTCTTCACGGTGGTGTTCACCATCGTTGCGTTCACCACGAGGCCGATTTATCGCACTGCGACGGTGTTTGTTCCGTCAGGCGTTGCTCGCCAAGGAATGAGCGGCATCCTCGGCGGCGCCCTCGGTTCGCTGGGGGACCTCGCGTCACTTGCCGGCGTCAACGTCGGTCCTGGCGGGACGGAGACCGAAGAGGGTCTCGCGGTCCTCAAGTCCCGGCATTTCACTGAAGCTTTCATACAAGATAAACATCTCATGCCCGAGCTGTTCGACCAGAAGTGGGACGCAGCGCGTCAACAGTGGAAGCCGGATGTGCGGCCACCCACACCGGCGCAGGCATACAAGTATTTCAACAACAACGTCCGCACGGTGATCGAGGACAAGAAAACCGGCCTCATCGCGCTGCAGATCGACTGGCACGACCGGAACGAGGCCGCGGAGTGGGCGAACGAGCTGCTCCGGCGTCTGAACGCGGAGATGCGTGAGCGTGCAATCGGCAAGGCTGATGCCTCGATCGGCTACCTGGAAAAAGAGTTGAACGCGACCACGGTCGTCGCCAGCCGGGACGCGATCAGCCGCCTGATCGAGGTCCAGATCAAACAGCGCATGCTGGCGAACGTGACGGAGGAGTACGCCTTCAGAGTGGTCGATCGGGCGATGTCTCCGGACAAGATCGACGTGTTCAAGCCCAAGAAGGCGCTGATGATGATCACAGGATTCTGCCTTGGTGGGGCGCTGGGTGTCGCCGCCGTGTTGTTGTTCGATGGGGTGGGTGGCAAGCGCAGGGGGGGCCGTTCGGGCACTTGAGAATGCAAAGAGTCTTCAAAGAGGGAAAAATCAGGATTGGCGTCGTCGGCTGCGGGCGCATCTCGGCCAATCACTTCAAATCGATCGAGGCACATCGCAACGACCTGTCCCTCGTGGCGGTCTGCGATACGGACCCGGCAGCCCTGCGGGCCGCTACGCAGAAGTACAACGTGCGTGGCTATGCTGCGCTGGACGAAATGCTCAGCAACGCCGAGGTGGACGTCATCGCCCTGTGCACACCCAGCGGCTTGCATCCCTCCCAGGCCATTCAAGCCGCGAGGGCCGGCCGGCACGTGATCACCGAGAAGCCCATGGCGACGCGCTGGAGCGATGGCCTGCAGATGGTGCAGGAGTGCGATCGGGCGGGCGTGCATCTGTTCGTCGTGAAGCAGAACCGCCGCAATCCAACTCTGCAACTCCTCAAGCGCGCCGTGGAGCGGCGCCGATTCGGCCGCATCTATATGGTGACGATCAACGTTTTCTGGGCGCGCCCCCAGTCGTATTACGACGGTGCCAAGTGGCGCGGCACGTGGGAATTCGACGGCGGCGCGCTGATGAATCAGGCCAGCCACTACGTGGATCTCGCCGACTGGCTGGTGGGTCCGGTCGAGAGCGTCCAGGCGTACGTGGCTACGCTGGCTCGTAACATCCAGGTGGAGGATACCGCAACTGTCGGTATCCGCTGGCGCTCCGGCGCCCTGGGCTCGATCAACGTGACGATGCTGACCTACCCCAAAAATCTCGAGGGTTCGATCACCATCATCGGCGAGAGCGGCACGGCCCGTGTTGGCGGCGTCGCCGTGAACGAGATCCAACGTTGGGAGTTTGCGGACAAGGATCCGGAGGACGAGAAGATTACCAGCGCCAGCTACGAGACCACCTCGGTGTATGGGCTGGGACATCCACTGTACTACGACAATGTGGTGAAAGTTCTGCGCGGCGACGCGGAGCCCGATACCGACGGTCGCGAGGGCTTGCGCTCGCTGGAGCTCCTGATCGCCAGCTATTTGTCGGCGCGCGACGGGCGTCGTGTGGCGTTGCCGTTGGAATACTGAAATGGCCGTAACCATTCACCCAACAGCGATCGTTGACGAAGGCGCGACCATCGGCGATGGCAGCCGGATCTGGCACTGGGTGCACATTTGCGCCGGAGCCCGCATCGGCCGCGGCTGCTCGTTCGGCCAGAACGTGTTTGTCGGAAACCGCGTGGTGATCGGCAACAACGTCAAGATCCAGAACAACGTCTCGGTCTACGACAACGTGACGTTGGAGGACGATGTCTTCTGCGGACCGAGTGCGGTGTTCACTAACGTTTACAACCCGCGGTCGGCCGTGGTCCGCAAAGACGAGTACCGCGACACGATAGTCAAGAACGGCGCGACACTCGGAGCGAACTGTACAGTGGTCTGTGGAGTAACGATCGGCGAGCACGCTTTCATTGCGGCAGGCGCTGTGGTCAACCGCAATGTTAAACCATTTGCACTGATGACTGGCGTGCCGGCACGCCACACGGGATGGATGAGTCGCCACGGCGAGCGGCTCGCGCTTCCCTTGACCGGCTCCGGGCAGGCGACTTGTCCGGCTACCGCCGAACGCTATGTCCTGAAGGATGGACACTGCTCGCGTACAGACGCGGGCGATTTCCAGCCGTGAACGACTGATGTGGTAGCGCGACATGGTTTGTTATCTTTGTGGTTGTCAGGAGATGCGGATCCGACCGGGTGCGGTGCGCGATGATCCTTCGTTGCGGATTCTCGAATGCGGCCAATGCACTTTGGTGACTCTCAGCAGCTTCGAGCACATCGCCGCCGGACACTACGCCGACTCCGGCATGCATGGTGGCGCAGTTCCGCCAATGGAAGCCTGGCTGCGCGATGCCGAGCAGGACGACCAGCGTCGCTTCGAGATGTTGAAGGTCGCCCTGGTCAACCGGAAGGCGCTCGATTTTGGTTGTGGCGCCGCCGGCTTCGTGCGCAAAGCCCGCTCGCTGGCGGCAGAAGTCGTCGGTGTCGAGCCTGAGCACAGGGTGCGCGACTACTGGGGCGGCGAGTTGAAGCTGTGCTGCAGCCTGCAAGAGGCGGGCACGGACTACGACCTGATCACCGCGTTCCATGTGCTCGAGCACCTGCCAGACCCGCGTACTGCGCTGCGGGACCTGGCCTCACGTATGGCGGCCGGGGGGCAGCTGATAATCGAGGTGCCGCATTCTGAGGATGCACTTCTCACGCTTTACAGCAGTGAGGCGTTCCGGCGCTTCACCTACTGGAGTCAGCATCTGTTCCTGTTCAATGCCGAGACGCTGCGGCGGCTGGCCGTACAGGCGGGACTGCGAGTGGTCTCGATTCGTCAGCTGCAGCGCTATCCGCTTTCCAACCATCTGTACTGGCTGAGACACAACCGACCGGGAGGGCATCGCGAGTGGTCGTTTCTTGACACTCCGGGACTCAACGCTGCGTACGAGGCTTCCCTCGCGGCCATCGGTAAATGCGACACCATTGTCGCCTGGCTGGAGCGGGAATGAGCGCCGTGGCACGCGCACAGCGCCAGGATCCTGTTGCCAGCCGGGGTGCGGATGACAGCTACTATGTATTCCTGGATCGCGATGGCACGCTGATTCGACACATCCCCTATCTCTGCGATCCCACCCGAGTCGAGCTGCTGCCCACGGTGGTCGAAGGGCTGGAACAGCTGGTGCGCGCCCGCTGTACGCTCCTTCTGCACACTAATCAGTCTGGTATCGGTCGCGGCTACTTCTCGCAAGCGCAAGCGCTCGCCTGCAACGAGGCGATGCTGAATCAGATCGGCTTCGGACCGACGCTGTTTTCGGATGTGTGTCTGTGTCCGGAGGCGCCCGACCAGCAGATAACGTACCGAAAGCCTTCGCCGAGATACGCCCGGGAAGTAATGCAGCGACATGCAGTTGATGCCAGCCACCTGTGCTACATCGGGGACAACGTTTCGGATCTGCTGACTGCCAGGAACGTTGGGTGTAATGGTGTCGGAGTCGATACCGGCGGCCACAACCTGCGGCGAGTGCTGCCGGAGCAGGAATTGCACCAATTTCCCGTCTATGACAACTTTCTGGATGCCGTGAGGCATGTTCTGGGTGAATGGTGGCGGTCCCGTGGAAAAGCTTGAGCTTCTGGTGTTGGCCGGGGGCTTTGGGACTCGTCTGCGCGAGGCGGTGGCGGACGTACCCAAACCGCTTGCGCCGGTTGCAGAGCAGCCGTTTCTGCACTATCAGATGGAGAGCTGGATAAAACAGGGTGTGACCGCGATGACATTCCTTTTGCATCATCGCGCCGACCTCATCCAGTCATTCCTCGACTCACCGCGTTGTGCGCAGTGGTCGCGCGAGTGCCAGCTGCGCACGGTGACAGAGCCACGTCCGCTGGGTACAGGCGGATCGATTGCCTATGCAGTCGGGCACTTTGGAATGTCCGGCACGTTCCTGGTCACGAATGCGGACACCTGGCTCGGCTCGGGAATCCAGATCCTGGCGCGTACGCGGGCGCCTGCGATCGCGGTTGTACGTGTTGAGGATTCGCAGCGCTATGGTGCGGTGAGCTTGGGACAGGACCAGCAGATCATGGGATTCGAAGAGAAACAGCGCAGTGCCGGGCCGGGATGGATCAACGCAGGCTTGTATCATCTGCCGGCGGGGGCTTTCCAAGCCTGGCGGGGTCAGCCATTTTCTCTGGAGCAGGAGTTGTTTCCCCAGGTGGTGAAGTCAGGACAGCTGGTGGCGGCGCCGCTGCGGACCGAGTTCATCGATATCGGCGTGCCGGCGGACTATCGTCGCTTCTGCCGCTGGACTGAATCTGGCAGGGCGGGTGCACTGTGAACCTCGATCTATTCGTCATTTCCGAGTCCGCGACCTTGCGGGAAGCGCTCGCGCGGATCGAGGCGAATCATCACGGCTTCATCCTTACTACGGGCATGGCCAGCGCGGTTACCGGTCTGGCGACGGATGGCGACATCCGTCGTCGTTTGCTCGAAGGGGCCTCGCTCGACGACCAGGTCCGTTCGTGCGCAAACCACGACTTCGTTTGGGCGGATCAGGCGACACCGCGCGAGCTGATGCTCAAGCAGCTCGATCACCGTATCCACGTGATTCCAGTGCTGGACGCCGAGCGCCGGCTCGCGAGTATCGTCAGCCGCAACCATTTTCCCGTGCAGGTTGAAGAGCGGGTTTACGCCCGTGCACGCTCACCAGTTCGAATCAGCTTCGGTGGCGGTGGTTCGGATCTGACTCACTTCTTTGCGGGCGAGAGCGGTGCCGTCATCAACACGACGATCTCGCTGTATAGCCATGCGACTTTGCGCGTGCGCAACGACGAGCGGGTCATCGTTCACTCCCGCGACCTCCAGCAGACCCTGGATGAACCGGATCTTAGTCGGGCCTTGCAGCGCACCGGTGACTTCGGGCTGATCCAGGCGCTGCTGAAGACGGTGCAGCCGGATTTTGGTTTCGAGCTGTTCCTGCACTCGGACTTTCCTATCAAGTCCGGCCTCGGCGGCTCCGCTGTCGTGTCTGCGGCCGTGCTGGGCTGTTTCAATCAACTGCGCCGCGACCGGTGGGATCTGCACGAACTCGCGGAGCTCGCATTCCAGGCGGAGCGCCTCTACCTGGGTATCGCGGGCGGCTGGCAGGATCAATATGCGACGGTGTTCGGTGGCTTCAACTTCCTCGAGTTCAGGATGGACCAGAACATCGTCCATCCGCTGCGGATTCATCCGGACATCCTGCTGGAGCTGGAGGCGAGCCTGATCCTGTGTGATACAGGCGGCCGGCACGAATCGGGCGACATCCACGCGGATCAGCGGCAGCAGATGCAGATCGCCAGCAGTCATCAAAAGGCGCAGGCAAACGTGGAGCTCACTTACCAGATCCGCAACCATCTGCTGCGCGGCCGCCTGCTGCAGTTCGGCCAATCCCTGCACGAGGCCTGGCTGCTGAAACGCCAGTTCAGTTCAAAGATTTCCAACCCGCGCCTCGATCAGATTTACGACAATGCGCTCGCGCACGGCGCCCTCGGTGGCAAGCTTCTGGGTGCCGGCGGCGGCGGGTACTTCCTCTTCTACGTGCCGCCATTCTGCAAGCACGAGCTCATCGACAGTGTCGAAGGCGCCGGACTGCGCGTGCAACCATTCAGGTTCGAGAGCGAAGGGCTGCGCGCCTGGTCGGTCCGTGAGCGCAAGAATCAGGTGCAGGCCGAAGGTCAGAACCAGTATCCATGAAGATCGAGATTGCAAACAGGCAAATAGGCGGCGGACGCACGTATGTCATCGCCGAGATCGGGAACAACCACAACGGCAGCTTCGACAGAGCGATCGAGTTGATTGATCGAGCCGTGGAGACCGGCGCGGATTGCGCCAAGTTTCAGATGCGCCATCTGGATGAGGTTTATCGCCAGCGCACGTTGCGCAAGGATGGCGAGGATCTCGGTACGGAGTATGTCCTCGATCTGCTGCGCCGTTTCGAGCTGCCGGTTTCAGACCATCGCAGGCTTGCAACGTATTGCGCCCAGAAGGGCATTCCCTATCTGTGCACGCCGTGGGACGGACGCAGTGCGGACGTTCTCGAAGACATCGGCGTACCCGCATACAAAGTGGCATCCGCCGACCTTACCAACTTGCCGCTGCTGGCGCGCTTGTGCTCCACGGGAAAGCCGCTGATTCTCTCCACGGGCATGAGCCGGCGAGAGGAGGTTCAGACGACAGTTGACTTCCTCAATCGACGCAGTGCCCGCTTCGTACTCCTGCATTGCAACAGCACGTATCCTGCTCCGTTTCACGACATCCACCTGAAGTGGATGCAGAGGTTGCGGGAGATCCATCCTCTCATCGGCTACTCCGGACATGAGCGTGGGATCGCTGTCACTCTGGCGGCGGTTGCATTGGGTGCGTGCGTCGTTGAGCGGCATTTCACACTCGATCGGGCCCTCGAAGGTCCCGATCATGCGGCGAGTCTCGAGACCCGCGAGTTCAAGCGGCTGATCGAGGGTATCCGGGAAATCGAGCCTGCGCTGGGAGACGACGCGGAGCGGCGCATTTCTCAGGGCGAGATGATCAATCGGGAAAACCTGGCCAAGAGCCTCGTTGCGGCGACGGCCTTGAGCAAAGGCACGCTGATCAAGCCCGAGCATATCAAGGTACGCAGCCCGGGACAGGGGCTGTCTCCGCAGCTTTATGAGAAGCTCCTGGGGCGTATCGTGCAGCGGGATCTGAAGGAGGAGGACTTCTTTCACGCATCCGATCTGCAGACCGAGCGAGTTGAGCCACGGGCGTACGCGTTTCAAAGACCCTGGGGCGTCCCGGTCCGCTATCACGATTTTCAGGAGTATCGCGAGCGCATCAACCCTGATCTGTTCGAGTTTCATCTTTCCTACTCAGACATGGATCTGGACCCGGCGCGCTATCTGAAGGGCACGTATCAGTTTGATTTCGTCGTACACGCTCCGGAGCTTTTTACCGGCAGCCGGCTGATGGACCTGGCCTCGCCGGACGAGGCCTACCGGCTCGAGTCACTGCGCGAGACGCAGCGCGTGATCGACATCACCCGGGGGCTGAAGCGCTTCTTCCCGAACGCGAAGCGGCCGCTGATCGTGGCCAACATAGGCGGATTCACCATGGATGAACCGCTGCCCCCGCCCGAGATCCCGGCGTACTACGAGCGGTTCGGCAACAGCCTGCGCGAGCTCGACATGGAGGGCGTGGAGCTCATTCCGCAGACCATGGCACCGTTCCCCTGGCACTTCGGTGGTCAGCGATATCAGAACCTTTTCGTGCGGATGGAGGAAATCGCCGAGTGGTGCCGCAAGCTGCGACTGCGGATGTGTTTCGACGTCTCCCACTCGCGCCTGACCTCCAACCATTTCAATGTCGATTTCTACGACTTCGCGCGCCAGATCGCGCCATTCACCGCGCACCTGCATCTGGGGGATGCGCAGGGATTAAACGGCGAAGGTCTGCAGATCGGCGCGGGTGATATCGACTTTGTCCGCCTCGGCGGGATCCTGCGGGCAGGGTGTCCCGGCGCTTCGTTCATCCCCGAGATCTGGCAAGGGCACAAGAATGGCGGCGAGGGCTTCTGGATAGCGTTTGAGAAACTGGAGGGCCTCCTATGAGTGCGGCCACCGAATCTCAGGCCATCAGGTTGGGGGAGATCCGCCGACAGTTTGCGGACTCGATTGCGGTCAAAACGGCCGCTCTGAACGATGAGAGCTTGCTGCGCCAGCTCGAGCGACTCACGGGCGCCTGCGTGCAGGCGCTGCGCGCCGGGCACAAAGTGATTTTCGCGGGCAACGGCGGTAGTTTCGCGGACGCGCAACACCTTTCTGCCGAGTTCACGTCGCGGTTCCTGCTCGACCGCGCGCCGCTGCCGTCCCTGGCACTGGGCACCAACAGTTCCGCCATGAGCGCGATTGGCAACGACTACGGCTACGAGCAGGTGTTTGCCCGCGAGCTCGAGGCCATTGCGCACGCCGGCGATGTGTTCGTACCGATCTCAACCAGCGGCAACAGCGCCAACATTCTGGCCGCTATCGACGTCGCCACGCGCCTCGGGATCACGACGGTGGCGTGGAGCGGGAGCACTGGCGGGAAGCTGCAGGGGCGGTGTGAATGCATGTGCATTCCCGCGACCGAGACTGCGCGCATCCAGGAGTGCCACATCCTGATGGGACATATCCTATGCAGCATGGTCGAGGAGGAGTTGTTCCGCAATCGGCCCTCGTCAGCCGGGAAAGGACCGGGATAGGCCCATGACGAAACGTGTCGTTCTGATCATTCAAGCTCGGATGGGCTCCTCGCGACTGCCCGGCAAGTCCATGATGGACCTCGCGGGCGCGCCTCTGGTCGGGCGTATCCTCGAACGCGTGAAGCGTTGCCAAAGGCTGGACGAAATCGTGCTGGCAATTCCGGATACCGCCACGGATCGTGTGCTCGCTGACGTCGGTGCGCAGTACGGTGTCACTGTATTTGCCGGTTCGGAGAACGATCTGGTCGAGCGCTACTACGAGGCTGCGTTGGCGAGCAGGGCGGACATCGTGGGCAGGCTGCCTGCCGACAATGCGACTCCCGAGCCGGCGGAAATCGATCGCATCGTGGGGCATCACCTCTCGATTGGCCGTCGGGGCTTCTCCTCGAATCTGTCCGTGATCGAGGATTCCGGCTACCCGGACGGCATCGGCGCGGAGATGTTCGACTTCTCGCTGCTGGCCGAAGCACGCGCGCGTAACTTCGATCCGCGTCAACGGGAGCACGTGCATCTGAACTTCTTCGACTACGCCGCGAAGAGACCAGTCGATGCGAGCTGGTGCCCGATCAGCACCATTGCCTGTCCCGCGGAGTTTCGCCGGCCAGACCTCGTGCTGGATGTGAACACGCAGCAGCAGTACGAGTTCATGCGCCAACTCTACGAGTACCTGTACCCGCGAAATCCGAACTTCCACATCACGGACATCATTCGCTGGTACGACGATATCTATCAACGCGATCGGAGATCATCGTGACTGAGCACTCGACCGACTATCACGACTACGTTTTCCGCGATGGAGCCCTCGTTGGGGAGTTCGATGCGATGTATCGCCACAGCGAGGGTGTGCCCTGGCACCAGGACGAGCAGCGGGACTGGGTGGACGTGCGGCTGACGGTTGAGATGCTGCGGGGTCTGGGCCCTTTCACGCACATTCACGATCTGGGTTGCGGACTGGGCTACTATCTGGACCTGCTGCGCAATGCGCTGGGTTCTCCTGATTGCCGCGCTTTTGGTTACGACATTTCCGCGACAGCCTGCGACAAGGCCCGCAAGCTGTTCCCAGGTTACACGTTCAGCGAGATGGATCTGAGGCTCGATCGGGCAGCCCCGGCCATTCCCGTCCGCTGCGCCGATCCCGGGCTGTTCGTCATCCGTGGAACACTGTGGTATGTCTTTCCAAACCTCGCGAATGTCGTGAATAACATTCGCCGCATGATGAGCGGCGCTGATGTGCTGCTCGTCGTGCAGAATTTTCCTCCGCTGGAGCGCTCCTTCATCGGTAAGGATGTCATTCCCGACGCTCACGCATTGATGCGCCATTTCTCCACTTGCTTCCCGCCCATACGGCACATCTGGTATGAGGACGCGCTCGGGACGTCGAATGACAACTGGTTCATCGGTTTGTTCTCCCCAAGGTAGCAATGATGGCAACTCAACGTCGCGTGGTGTATTTCAACGGCCAACTCGTACCGGAAACCGAGGCGAAGATCTCAATCTACGATTCGGCGCTGATGTTCGGAGACATGGTCTTCGAGATGACGCGCTCCTTCGGCAAGCGGCAGTTCAAGCTGCGCGAGCACATCGACCGCCTGTACGCGGGCATCAAGATACTGCGCATTCCGGTGACGATGAGCCCTGAGGAAATGGAGCAGGCCTGCCACCAGACCGTCGAGGCCAACGAGCATCTGTTCGCGGCCGATGACGAGCACCGCCTGATGATCGACGTGTCCCGCGGTCTGCTGGGTATCTACGAGGGCATCGAGGGCCTGCACAAGGGTCCGAACGTCATCATCGCGGACTTCCCACTGCGCTGGACGGTAGCGGGAATGAGCAAGCTGTTCGATCTCGGCATCAATGCTGTGGTTACTTCGCAGCGTGCGATTCCGGCCAGCCTGCTCGATCCCAAGGTCAAGAATCGCAGCCGCATTCACTATCTCATGGCGAACATCGAATCTTCGCAGATCGAGGGCGACCGCAACTGGGCGCTGTTGCTGGACCCTGAGGGATTCGTCGCCGAAGGCACCGGTGACAATTTCTTCATCGTCAAGAACGGTGTCGTCATCACCCCGGAAGGACGCAACATCCTGCGCGGGATCTCCCGTGGCTACATCATGGAGGAGCTCTGCCCGCAGCTCGATATCCCGGTCGTCGAAAAGAACATCGAGACGTACGACGTCAACACGGCAGACGAGGCATTCATGACCGGCACGCCCTTCTGCATGTTGCCGGTCACCTCCCTGAATGGCGATCGAATCGGCGACGGTAAAGTCGGGCCGGTGTTCAACCGTCTCATCGAGCGATGGAGCGCGAACACGAAGATCGACGTCGTCGGCCAGATTCGAGCCTGGGATGCGGCACGCGGACAGACACAGGGCAGCGCGGCACCGACTCCCTATCGATTCAAGCGCAAATGAAGGACCGCATCGGCTTCATGCAGGGGCGTCTGTCGCCGCAGGTCGAAGGCCGTATCCAGGCCTTCCCCTGGACATGCTGGCAGGAGGAGTTTCCTCTAGCTGAGCGGCACGACTTTCACCTGATGGAGTGGACGCTGGATCAGGAGCGCTTGTACGAGAATCCTCTACTCACACCCGAGGGTCAGGCGCAGATCCGTGCGTTGTGCAACCGGCACAGTCTCACGATCGGGTCGCTGACCGGTGACTGCTTCATGCAGGCGCCTTTCTGGAAAGCCGCCGGTTCCAACACAGACGCCTTGCAACGCGACTTCCGTGCAATCGCGGAGGCTTGCGCCGCTGTCGGTATCTCGATGATCGTCGTTCCGCTGGTGGATAACGGCCGGCTCGATACACCGGCGCAAGAGAATGCGCTGGTATCATTCCTGAGCGGCGAGAGCTCACTTCTGCGGCAGCGCGGGCTGAAGGTCGCGTTCGAGTCCGATCTCGGACCTGAGGATCTGGCCCGCTTCATCGGGCAGTTGGATTCTGCGGCGTTCGGGATCAACTATGACATCGGTAACAGTGCCGCCATGGGCTTCGATTCCGCCGAGGAGCTCACGGCCTACGGAAACAGGGTCGTCAACGTCCACATCAAGGATCGGGTGCTCGGGGGAACGACCGTACCGCTTGGAACGGGCAATGCTGACTTCGACCGCGTATTCGGGGCCTTGGCGCGTGTTGGCTACACGGGCAACTACATACTGCAGACCGCGCGCGCGCACGACGGCAATCATGCCGAGGCTCTCGTGCGATATCGTGACATGGCCGTGAAGTGGATAGAGACACATGGAGCTTGAGCTGTCCGGGAAGAGGGCGCTGGTCACAGGTGCCTCTCGCGGTATTGGCAGAGCGATAGCCGAGGTTCTGCACTCTGAGGGCTGTCGCATCGCCATGAATGCTCGCGGTGTAGAGGATCTTGCTTCAGCCGTCGCCAGCCTGCGTGGCGCCGTCGGGGTTGTGGGCGATGTGTCCGTGCCTGAACAGGCGAGGCGAGTGGTCGTTGAGGCAACGCAGGCGCTCGGTGGCCTCGATGTGCTGGTCTGTAACGTAGGCAGTGGCCGCTCGGTATCCCCCGGCGAGGAGACTGCCCTGGAGTGGCAGCGTGTCTTCGCGGTAAACCTCTGGAGCACGACAAACACCGTGGAGGCTGCTCGCGATGCCCTGCAGGCGACGGGGGGATGTGTCGTCTGCATATCTTCGATTTGCGGACTGGAGGTCATCCCGGGTGCGCCGGTTGCGTACTCCGCAGCAAAGGCAGCCTTGCACGCATATGTGCGCGGTATCGCGCGCCCCCTCGGCGAGCGGGGCATAAGGATCAACGCGGTGGCACCTGGAAACATACTCTTCGACGGCTCTGTCTGGGCTCGCAACCTTGCTGCCGATGCCGCTGGAGTAGAGTCCATGCTCAAGCGGGATGTGACGCTCGGTCGGCTCGGGACACCTCGTGAAGTTGCAGAGCTCGTGGCATATCTCGCGTCCGTGCGCGCCGGATTTGCATCCGGCAGCGTCTGGACGCTCGACGGCGGCCAAGTCCGCTCGTAACCGGCGTGAGTGGTGGAATGTGAACGCATTGAAGAGATTCGATCTGACCGGCAAGACGGCGCTCATTACGGGCTCCGCAGGACTCCTCGGCGTCGAGCATGCGGCCGCCTTGCTGGAGATCGGCGCCACAGTGGTCCTCACTGACGTGGGCGAGGCGAGCCTCGAATCTGCACGCAACACTCTGGCGCGCCGCGCCGATGTTGCGCGCATTCTCACGCGTGTGATGGATGTTCGAAAGTCCGATGCCATCACTGCGGTTGCCGGCGAACTCGCGGGCAGCGGATATCGCGTGGATATCCTCGTGAACAACGCCGCCATCGATCCGAAGGTCAAGGGCGGCGAAGGCATTGTGGAGACGTCGCGTCTGGAGATTTTTCCCTTGGAGCAGTGGAATCTGCAGATGGAAGTCGGTTTGACCGGTGCGTTTCTCTGCAGTCAGGTGTTTGGTCGCGCTATGGCGCGGGACGGTGCTGGAGGAGTGATCCTCAATATCGCTTCGGATCTATCGGTGTTTTCACCGGACCAACGCTTGTATCGAAAAGAGGGGGTTCCGGAGGACCGGCAGCCGGTGAAGCCGGTGACGTACTCGGTCATAAAAGCCGGCCTCGTGGGGCTGACGAGGTATCTCGCTACGTATTGGGCGGACCGCGGAGTACGCGCAAACGCGCTCTCCCCGGGCGGGGTGTTCAACGGCCAGGGTGACGAATTCGTGCAACGGCTGAGTGCGCTCATACCCCTCGGCCGGATGGCGGCGCGCGATGAATATCGCAGCGCGGTGCAGTTTCTCTGCTCGGACGCCTCCAGCTACCTAAACGGCCAGAATATCGTGATGGATGGCGGTCGCTCGGTATGGTGAGACAGCTGCATCATGCTTCCCGTGGCCCAGGTCGCGAGCCGCCGCGAATACGTATCCCGGTACCGGTTTTCCGGGCCGCGAACTGGCCGTGACGACGTTCCGCAAGCTGGGAGCTCACTCTGCCACTTACGCGGCGACCACGCTCCTGCAGAAGGCTGCGACTTTTCTGCTGATGCCAGTGTACACGCTGTACCTGGATCCGACCGCGTTCGGGACCCTGGCGATCGTGACGGCGGTCAACGGCTTTCTGAGCATTGTCTTTACTCTCGGTCTGACGGGCGCCGTGGCCCGCTTCTATTTCGAATACCGGGAAGATCACACAGCTCTGGCGGAATTCTGGGGCTCGATATTCGTGTTTGTCATTCTACTCTCGCTGCTCATGGGAGCTGTTCTGCTCCTCATCGGCCCCTGGGTTCTGCGTCCTTTCATCGGCGATGTACCTTTCTGGCCCTTCATGGCGCTCGGAATCATCACTACGTGCTTCCAGCCGCTCTTTACGACGTTCCTCACGCTGCTGCAGACACGCAACCAGGCGATCCAATACTCTGTCGTCTCGATCGCAAATTTCCTGCTGACGACTGTGCTGACCATCGTACTCGTCGTTCTCAAACAGTGGGGAGCAACCGGCGCCTTGACCGCGACGCTGGTCTCGTCTGCGATTTTCTTCGCGATCTCAATGTATCTGCTGAGGTCGGATGTCCGACTATGTCTGCGCTGGCGCTATCTTCGCGAGGCCTTTGCATACAGCCTGCCGCAGGTTCCTCATTCAGTGGCAAGCCAGGCCACCGCAATGGCCGACCGGCTGATACTCAACAGCAGGCTCGGAACTGCTGCTGCGGGACTTTATTCGGTCGGCGCAATGATTGCCATGGTGGTCGAGGTCGCCGCCTACAGCGTCAATCGCGCGTATTTTCCAGTGAGCATGAGCGCCATGAAAAGCATGGATCCGGTGCAGCTCGGTCGCATGCGGGTCCTGGGTTCGCTGGTCGTCGCGGGCTTCTGCCTACTCGGGGCGGCCGTCGCGGCGTTTGGTCCCGAGCTCGTGCACTTACTGACGACGCCGGCGTTCTCGGGGGCAACGCAGGTGATACCCGTTCTCGTCTTCGGCGGCGTCTCGAGCGCGCTCTACTACCTGCTGGTGAACGTGCTCTTTTTCGATCGCCACGCCGTCAAGCTGCTGCCCGTCTGCACCCTGACGGGCGCGACACTGAACGTGACTCTGGCGTTGTTGCTGATTCCGAGATTTAACCTGATGGGAGCGGCTGTTGCGAACCTGCTTGCGCAGGCTTTCGCGACGGTGCTGGTCGGTGTGATCGGCCGCCGCTTCGATCCGGTCCAGTGGGACTATGGGCGGTACGGCATGGCCATCGCGGTCAGCTTCGCAGTCACGCTCTCGTTGAGTCGTCTGGTCGGCGTGGGCTGGACTGTGCTCGCTCTGGCGAAAGTCAGTTGTTTGTTGATACTCGCCATACTGTTGGGAACCATACTGTGGCGCCGGCCGCTGATACTTGCTGACGCCGTGGTGCAGCTGCTGCAACGGCGGCCGGATCGTGCTGCGGCCCTGTTCATGCCCGCGAGAGCCTCAACATGAAGACCTTGTCGGACGTCTTTGCCGCCATCAATGCGCTGGAGAAGGGCTTTCCCGTAAATGCGTGGCGGTCCGGCGATATCGATTTATGGCCGACCTACCGCTTCCGCCTCCACAGCAATGCGGTGGACAGATTGCTGCAGAATGTACCTGCCGGCACGTCCGGGTCTGCGCTGCGGAGAGTTGCGGCTCGCGTCTCCCGCGCACTGTGCCGTGTGCCGTACGCGAAGCTGCGCGACCGGCGGCACAACGCGCGAGTGCGCCCCGGTGCCTCCGCCGTGTTCTTCAGCGACGGAATCTCGTTCGTTCAGCTGGGCGACGCTTGGTTTGACCGGGTCATCGACCCGGTGATTCAGGCGCTCGAGAAGCGTGGTCATCGCAGCCTGAAGTTGACCGAATTGTCCGAGGTTCACATCCCGCGCTGCGTGCCGTCGCGCTTCATCCAGCCCGCGCTGGATCGCGTCAAGATGACGGCGACCTGGCGCAAGCCGGGGATGGCGATTCCCGAATTCGCAGCGTTTTACGAGACCGCGCGCCAATCGTTCGGCGACCTGGTGCCCTCCTGGCAGTGGCTGCGTGTTCAGGCCGCGCGCCTGCATGCCCTGTCAGAATGGTTCGGCCATATTCTGGCGCGCAGCGGTGGCAGCCATGCCTTCGTCAACACCTACTATTCGCTGGAGGGGCTTGCATTCGTCCAGGCGGCACGACGCCGCGGCATGCGCTCCGTGGACCTGCAACACGGCATACAGGGACCGTATCACATCGCCTATTCCCGTTGGGGAGCGCCGCCTGCCTGCGGCTATTCGAACTTGCCGGATGAATTCTGGGTCTGGGGATCCGAGGAAGCCGCCGCCATCGAAGCGTGGCACTCGAACTGCGCGACGCACATAGCGCGGATCAGCGGCGATTTCTGGAAACAGCGCTGGCGCGCCGATTCCGATCCCCTGATCGCAGATTATCTCGAGCAAGCCCGCGCGCTGCGCGGCCCCGGTACGCAGGCGCTGGTGTGCCTCTCCTGGGGACTGCCCGAACAGGAGACCGAAAAGTTGATCAAGGCGGCCAAGCTGTGCAAGCAGTCGACATCGTTCTGGTGGCGCCTTCATCCTGTAATGGCGAGCCGCAGCGACGAGTTTGCGCGCCGTCTGCGCCAGCATGGACTCGATGACACCCGCGTGCGGCAAGCGACCCAGATGCCCTTGTTCGCGCTGCTGCGTGCCGCGGATCTAACGCTGGCCCATTCGTCGACCACCCTGCGCGAGGCTGCGGAATTCGGCGTGCCCTCGGTGGTCACGAGCGACTTTGGCGCCGAGTTCCACAGCGAGCTGGTGCGTAGCGGCGCGTTGTTGCATGCGACCGATGCAGGCTCAATTGCAGCCGCCGTTCAGAGTATCACAGCTCGCAAGGCGGGCACCGGTGAGGCAACGCGCGTGGACCGCGATTGTCTGGAGGAACTGCTGGATCTGGCATTCCCCGCGCGCTCACTTCTCGTCCCACCGCAGGCCGCTGCACTATGATTACGATCGTCGATTTCAACATGGGTAATCCCGGCTCGATCCGCAACATGCTCAAGAAGATCGGCTGCGAATCGCAGCTCACGGCCGACCCTGCCCGGATCGCCTCGGCGACAAAGCTGGTGCTGCCGGGCGTCGGTGCCTTCGATGCCGGCATGGAGAGCCTGGAGCGTACCGGTCTGATTCCTCTTCTAACCCAACGCGTGCGGCAGGATAGGGTGCCCACCCTGGGAATCTGCCTCGGCATGCAGCTGATGACGTTGCGAAGCGCGGAAGGCCGCCGCCCGGGCCTGGGTTGGGTAGATGCAGAAGTGTTGCGATTCGAGCCGGTGGATGTCACGTTGAAAGTGCCTCACATGGGGTGGAATCGCGTGATTCAAGCCCGTCCTTCGGTGTTGACGGCGGATCTGGCGGAGGAGCCGCGCTTTTACTTCGTGCACTCCTACTTCGTCCGCTGCAATGATCCGGCGGATGTCCTGCTGACGACTCCGTATGGAGACTCCTTTCATTCTGGATTCCAGCGCGAGAATCTCTACGGCGTGCAGTTCCATCCGGAGAAGAGCCATAAGTTCGGTATGGCGCTCCTGCGGAATTTTGCGACTCGCGTGCACTGATGCTGCGCACCCGGGTCATTCCCTGCCTGCTACTGCGCGGCGAGGGTCTGGTGAAGACTGTGAAGTTCAAGAATCCCACCTACGTCGGTGATCCCATCAATGCGATCAGGATATTCAACGACAAGGAGGTCGATGAGCTGATCTTTCTCGACATCAGCGCCTCGCGCGAGGGACGCGGTCCGGCGTTAAATGCGATCCGCGACTTCGCAAGCGAATGTTTCATGCCCGTCGGGTATGGGGGCGGCATCCGCTCAGTGTCGGACGCCCGTGAGGTGCTCGCGCTGGGAATCGAGAAGATCGTCGTCAACACTTCGGCGTTGCAAAGGCCGGAGCTCGTGTCCGAGATTGCCCGCGAATTCGGCTCCCAGGCGGTAGTAGTGTCCATTGATGCGCAACGCAGGCTCCTCGGCGGCTACGAGGTGATGGCGGCGGGCGCGACACGCAGGACGGGCCTGAAACCTGCCGAGCATGCTCGGCGCATGGTAGAGTTAGGAGCTGGTGAGATCCTCATTAATTCCATCGATCGTGACGGTACCCAGCTGGGATACGACCTCGCCCTCGTGCGCTCCGTCGCCGATGCAGTGACCGTGCCTGTAATCGCCTGTGGAGGCGCCGGCACTTTGCCCCACTTTAGCGAGGCTGTCACTGAAGGGCATGCATCGGCCTTGGCGGCAGGGAGCATGTTCGTGTTTCATGGAAAGCACCGCGCGGTGCTCATCAGCTACCCATCGCGAGCGGATCTCGAGCGTGTATTGCCGTGAACATCTCATCTGAAACTGCGCCACTGGAACGCGGGACGGCCGAACGGGTGGCCCCGGGATACCGCATGTGCACCCGGTGCATCATGGACACGACCGACCCCGATATCAGTTTCGATGCCCAGGGCATCTGCAATCATTGCCATCGTTTCGACGTGATCGCTGCGAAGCGCCTGGTGCCACCCGCAGAGCGGCCAGCCCGGCTCGCAGCGCTGGTCGAGAAGATTAAGAAGGAAGGGCGCGGGAAGGACTACGACTGCATAATTGGCGTCTCAGGCGGCGTCGACAGCACCTACGTAGCCTGGCTGACACGGGAGCTCGGTCTGCGGCCCCTCGCTGTCCATTTCGACAACGGCTGGGATTCCGAGCTCGCCGTCGCGAACATCGAAAAGACAGTCAAGACGCTGGGACTCGACCTGTTCACGTTCGTGGTCGACTGGCCCGAGTTTCGCGATCTACAGCTGGCGTTCCTGCGCGGATCGACCCCCGACGGCGAGGTCCCGACGGACCATGCGATCGTGGCCTTGCTGTATCAACAGGCGATCAAGCACGGTATCAGGCACATTCTGCTCGGTGTGAATGTCAATTCCGAATCGGTCCTGCCGCTGAAGTGGGGCTATGGGTACTCCGACATCCGCTACATCAAAGCGGTGCAGCGCCGCTTCGGCAAGCTGCCCCTGAAGACCCTTCCGCGTTACAGCCTCTGGCAGCTCTTCAGCTACATGTTCGTGCGCAAGATCGAGCTGGTCCCGATCCTGGACTATGTCGACTATCAGAAAGAGGAGGCCATGCACAGGATCCAAACTTCGCTCGGCTGGGTGTACTACGGCGGGAAACACTACGAATCGATCTACACGCGTTTCTACCAGTCGTATGTGTTGCCGCGGAAATTCAACATCGACAAGCGGCGAGCCCACTATTCGAACCTGGTACTGTCCGGGCAGATCGATCGGGCAAGCGCGCTACGCATGTTGGAAGAGCCGCCGTATTCTGAGAGTGGCCTGAGGGACGATCGTGCCTACGCGATCAAGAAGCTGGGCATCACCGAAAGCGAGTTCGAGGCCATCATGGCGCAGCCGACTCGCACGTTCCACGACTACGAAAACAGTTACGCGCACCTCGAGAGGGCGAAAAAACTGCTGTCCCGCCTGCGCGGGTAGGTATCGACCTGCGCGACCCCTCACCCCGTGTACAAGTATCTCATCGCCTTCGTGCTCATAACGCCCCTCATCGGCGTATGGATGGTCGAGGGCGGCGAGTATGCGGGCTCAGTAGACGTCCAGGGCTATCCCAACGGCGCCACCATGGCGTACGGGCTGTATGTCGTCGCGGTGGTGTGCATCGCTATGTTGTGCGCCAGAGCCGGGCGGCGACCTATCGAGCTACAGCCACCGAGTCGCGAAGCGGACGCATTGTTCCGAAGGTTCTCAGCCAAGCTGCTGCTGGTCGAGATCGTGTTTATGTTGTTATTTCTGTTCGGCTTCGGTGCAATCAACACCTGGTTGGGAGGCATCGGCAAGGGCGAGTTTCGCGTCGGCCTCGGAGACTTCGGCGCGTTCCCGAACGCGATGTCGAAGTTCGTGATTCCGGCGCTGCTTGCCTACTGCACTCTGCTTTACAGGCGCAGCTCGCGATCTGGCGCCCTGAAGCTGCGCCTGTCCATTACCTTCTTCATAGCCTTTGTCACCGGCGCCTCCTGGGGCTTCAAGTCGACGGCCATTGCAAGCGTGGCGCCTGCTCTGTTACTGCTCTACTGGCGCGTGCGCCCCCTGCAGCTCGTCGTGCTCGCAGCCGCCTTCGTCGGCAGCCTGATGCTGTTTTTCTGGATCTTCGACGCCGACCTGGGAACGGTCACCGACGCTCAGGCCTTCCTGCTACGGCGGGTCACGGTGCTGCAGGGCGATGTCGCCTGGTATATCTGGGGCTTGCATTCCTCCGGCGCGTCGTTTCCCAGCTACTGGCCAACGCTACTGGCGGCGATGGGAGACAAGGTCCTGAGTGCGCTGGGAATCTCGCGTTCGGATTACTACGAATGGATGCTGTACCACTACGATTGGATGATCACGTATCTCGCCGGCGCATCATTGGAGCAGATCGCAGAGGGAGGCCACAGCATCGTTGCCCAACCATTCGCCGAGGGACTGATCGCGGGCGGGCTCGGTGGCCTGGTACTCTTCACGGTCATCGCGGGTGTCCTGACCGGCCGAATGTACACATTCCTCGACACGTCCATGCGAAAGGGCCACGATCTTTCGGCGGCGTTCGGAGCGACATACTTCTGTTACTACCTGCTTCCCTGGCTGAGCGCGGGCGCGATTGTGCAGCTTTTCCATATCTCGCTGCTGGTCAGTTTCGGCAGTACATGGGCGATGTTGACGCTCATGCGCCGACGTTGGACGTTCGGCTCGCCGCTGCCCGTTGCGGCTCCGCCGCCGTCGCCATCCCCGCCGGCGACAGCGTGATTGGCAGGTCAGCTTCCGCCGATGAGCGCAATCCACATTGAGGCGGGCAGCCAGGCCTCGGTCCAGCCTGATCAGCTAGCGGCCCGGACGCGGCCTTTGCGCGTATTGTATCTTCACTTCGTTGGGCAGTTCGGCGGTGCCTCGCGTAGCCTCTACGAGGTTGTGCGCTCGTTTCCGCCGGGCTCGGTTGAGCCGCTATTCGTGACACAACGAGGTACCGTGAAGGCCTACTTCGCACAACTCGGACCGGTAATCGAAGCGGCCGGTCTGACCAAGATCGACAACACGCGTTACAGTTACTACCGCGGTGTGCGGTGGCTCGTGGTGCTGCGTGAGCTCGCCTACCTGCCTGCCACCGCGGCAGCCCTCTACCGGGCCAGGCGCCGGTGGCGGGAAGTTGATTTGATCCACGTCAACGAGTTCAGCGGTTTGATCACTTTGTGGCTCGCGCGCCGCTGGTTCGATGCACCCGCGGTGGTCCATGTGAGGGCAGTGCTTCGGGATGCGCCTCGATCCCTGCGCACCCGTTGGATAAACAGAATGCTGAAGTACTACGCGCAGGGTGTGATTGCCATCGATGAGAATGTGCGCGCGAGTCTTCCCAGTGACCTGCGCGTCGAGGTCATCCATAACGGTTTCTCACCGAAGCCGGCCGGAGATTCAGACGCAGCGCTGGAACGCAGGCTTGCGCGCCTTCGTCCCGAGTCCTTCAAGGTGGGTTTCGTGGGCAACCTGATGCTTGCCAAGGGGATCCACGAGTTCATCGAGGCCGCGCGACTGACGCGGGATTGGGGTCTTGACGTCGAATTCCTGATAATCGGCGACGATGCGCGGCCCTCGCGCGGTCTCGTAGCATCGGTGCTGAAGCTGTTCGGCCTGGAGCAAAACGTGCGCTCCGGGGTGGAATCCGCGCTGCAACGTCACGCTCTGCGCGACCGTGTGCATTTGGTCGGCTTTACGCAGGATCTGGCGCGTGTGTTTCGGCACATGCATGTGGTTGCTTTCCCATCCCACTATGATGCTCCGGGGCGGCCGATTTTCGAAGCCGCGTTCTTTGCGGTGCCGAGCATCGTGGCCGTCCGTGAGCCGCGGCCCGACACGTTGATTGACAACGAAACGGGTCTGGCGATCGAGCCGAAATCCGCCGAGCAGCTCGCGCGCGCCATCGAGCGGATGGCCAGGGACCGGCAGGCGACGTTGCGCATGGGGGAGGCGGCGCGGCAAATGGCTGAACGCAATTTCAATGCTCAGGCCAATGCGGCGCGACTGCTGCAGTTGTACTACCGGGTGACCGGGCGCGAGGCATCATGACGGACATGTTTGTTGACAAGGTTCTCCTCATCACGGGCGGAACGGGCTCGTTCGGCAAGGCCGTGTTGCGGCGGCTGTTCGCCTGCGGCCTGCGGGAGATTCGCATCTTCAGCAGGGACGAGAAGAAGCAGGATGACATGCGCAGGCGCTACGACCACCCGAATCTGAAGTTCTACATCGGTGACGTCCGCGACACGCGCAGCGTGGCTGCCGCCATGCGCGGGGTGGACTTCTGCTTCCATGCCGCGGCGCTGAAGCAAGTCCCATCTTGTGAGTTCCACCCGATGGAGGCGGTCCGTACCAACGTACTCGGCACGGAAAACGTGCTCGAGGCGGCCATCGCGGCGGGTGTGCAGCGGGTGATCTGTCTCAGCACCGACAAGGCCGTATACCCTATCAATGCCATGGGCATTTCCAAGGCGATGATGGAGAAAGTGATGGTGGCCGTGTCACGCAATCTCGAGGGCCGCGGCACCGTCATCTGCGGAACACGTTACGGGAACGTAATGGGTTCACGCGGCTCGGTAATTCCACTGTTTGTCGATCAGATCCTGGCCAACAAGCCGATCACAGTAACCGACCCGGCCATGACCCGCTTCATGATGACACTCGATGAGGCGGTCGAGCTGGTGCTCTATGCGTTTTCGCGCGGCAGTAACGGTGATATTTTCGTGCACAAGGCACCGGCGGCCACCGTGGCAGTCCTTGCAGAGGCGCTGCTCCAGTTGCTGGGGCGTCCAGGCCACGAGGTGCGTGAAATCGGTACGCGCCACGGCGAGAAATTGTACGAGGTATTGCTGAGCCGCGAGGAGTCGGCGCACGCGGAGGATCTGGGTGATTACTTCCGTGTGCCTCCGGACGGACGCGATCTGAATTACGCCAAGTTCTTCGAGCAGGGCGAGCGGCGCATAACGCTTGCCGAAGAGTTCAGCTCCCACAACGCTCGGCGGCTCGACGTAGCCGGTATGAAACAACTCCTGCAGAAGCTCGAATTCGTTCAGCGTATTGGACGCGGCGAACCAACGGTAGCGGAGGATTGAGCGCATGCGCATCGTTGTCACCGGAGCGGACGGTTTCATCGGCAGCAACTTGCGCATGCGGCTGCGTGAATTGGGGCACAGCGAGGTAGTCGGCATCACCAGGAACACGACTCCTCCCGAGTTTGAGGCCGCTTTGGCCGCCGCCGATTTCGTGTTCCACCTGGCCGGTGTGAACCGCCCCAAGGAGGAGCGGGAATTCGTGACCGGAAACGTTGAGGTCACCGAGCGACTCTGCGCTGCGCTTATGGCGAGCGGCCGCCGGGCCGCGGTAGCCTACGCATCGTCAACGCAGGCGACACTGGAGAATGCGTATGGCCGGAGCAAACACGCCGCCGAGGAGGTCTTGTTAAAGTACGGGCGCGACAGCGGCGCACCGGTGCACTTGCTGAGACTGACCAACGTGTTCGGAAAATGGTGCCGCCCCTACTACAACTCGGTGGTGGCTACATTCTGTGAACAGGCTTCCCGTGGCTTGCCCATCACAGTAAATGACCCCGCGGCATCGCTTCGCCTGGTGTACGTCGACGACGTCGTCGAAACGTTCCTGAGCCTGCTGCGCGTAACTGACGCGCGGGTCGGATATATCGAAGTAACGCCGGTATATGCAACGACTGTCGGTGAAGTAGCGCAGACGTTGCGGGCGATTGCGGACAGCCGTAACTCTCTGGTGATACCACGCGTCGGCGCGGGACTGACGCGCGCGCTTTACTCGACCTACATCAGCTACTTGCGGCCCGAGGCCTTCGCCTACACGGTGCCTCTTCATGCCGATCCCCGGGGCGTGTTCGTCGAAATGCTGAAGACTCCTGACTGCGGACAGCTGTCGTACTTCACGGCACCTGCCGGAGTCACGCGCGGTGAGCACTATCATCACAGCAAAACCGAGAAGTTTCTCATTGTTCGCGGTACCGCGCGTTTCCAATTTCGACAACTCAACACCGGACAGACTCACGAGTTAATCGTACGTGGCGGCGAGGGGAGCATCGTCGAGACCGTACCGGGATGGGTGCACAACATCACCAACGTCGGAGATGACGAGCTGCTCGTGATGCTGTGGGCGAACGAGGTGTTCGACCGGGCCCGGCCCGATACCGTCGCCATGCAGGTGGTCCGTGAAAAAACTTAAGGTTCTGACTGTCATCGGCACGCGGCCGGAAATAATCCGCTTGTCGCGTGTAATGGCTCGCCTGGATGCATTCTGCGATCACGTGATCGTGCATACCGGGCAGAACTATGACTATGAGCTGAATCAGGTATTCTTCGAGGATCTCGGGGTGCGCAGGCCGGATCACTTTTTGAGCTGCGCCGGCGAGAGCGCGGCGCAGACCATTGGAAACGTCATCATCAGTGTCGACCGGCTGCTCGCGGTGGAGCAGCCCGAGGCGCTCCTGGTCCTCGGCGATACAAACAGCTGCCTGGCGGTTCTTCCGGCCAAGCGCCGGCGGATTCCCACATTCCACATGGAAGCCGGCAACCGCTGCTTCGACCAGCGCGTACCCGAGGAGATCAACCGGCGGATCGTTGATCACACGGCGGACGTCAACCTTACGTACAGCTCGATTGCGCGGGAATATTTGCTTCGTGAAGGTCTGCCGCCGGACCTGGTCATCAAGACAGGTAGTCCGATGTTCGAGGTGCTTACGCACTATCGCGCACGAATCGACGGATCAGACATCCTCTCGCGGCTGGGATTGACGGCAGGCGACTTCTTCGTCGTCAGCGCGCACCGGGAAGAGAACGTTGACGCACCACGGGCACTGGCAAAGATCGTTGGCATTTTGAATACGCTCGCTCAGGACCATGATGTTCCGGTGATTGTTTCGACCCACCCGCGGACGCAGAAGCGCATAGATGCGGCGGGAGCGAAATTCCATCCGCACGTAAAGCTGCTGAAGCCACTTGGCTTCCATGACTACGTCAAGCTGCAGCTGTGCGCTCGTGCGGTGCTGTCGGACAGCGGAACAATCAATGAGGAGTCGTCGATTCTGGACTTTCCGGCCCTTAATCTTCGCGAGGCGCACGAGCGGCCGGAGGGCATGGAGGAAGCGGCGGTTATGATGGTCGGGCTCGATGTGGATCGGGTGCGCCAGGGGCTGGCGATTCTGGCAGCGGAACGGCGTGGCACCGAGCGGCTCACGCGCCCGGTCAGTGACTACGGCATGCCAAACGTTTCGGAGAAGGTGCTGCGCATCATTCACAGCTACACCGGCTATGTAAATCGCGTTGTGTGGCACGAGTACGACTGAGAGGCAACCTTTGCGCCTTCTTGTTGTCAGCCAATACTTCTGGCCCGAAGACTTCCGTGTGAACAACCTCGTGGCCGAGCTGGTCGAGCGCGGCCACGAGGTCACTGTGCTGACGGGGTTGCCGAATTATCCGGGAGGCACCATCTTCGCGCAGTACAAGGCGCAACCGGGCCAGTTTGGAGTGTATGCAGGTGCGGCGATTGTACGCGTGCCTCTGTTGCCCAGGGGACGTGGGCGGGTCTCTTTGATATTGAACTACCTGAGCTTTGCGGTCAGCGCCTCGTTGGTCGGCAGTTGGCGGCTGCGAGGGCTGAAGTTCGACGCAATATTCGTCTACGAGCCATCACCTGCCACCGTCGGGATTCCGGCCGTGCTGCTGCGGGCGATCAAAAAAGCGCCGCTCGCATTCTGGGTGCTCGACCTGTGGCCCGAGACCTTGCAGGCAATAGGGGTCGTGCGCTCGAGCGTACTCCTGCGGGCAATCGGCAGCCTGGTATCGTACATTTACAATCGCTGCGACCTGATTCTCGCTCAATCAAAGAGCTTCATTCCGCAGATTGCCAAGCATTGCAGCAGCCCCGGCCATATTCGTTACTTTCCGAGCTGGGCGGAGTCCGTCTTCGATCTGGCAGGACAGATGCCCGCACCCGAGGTTCCGGCGCAGGACGCTGGCTTCAGCGTGATGTTCGCCGGAAATATCGGCGAGGCGCAGGATTTCCCCGCAGTGCTTGCCGCTGCTGAGCTCTTGAAGGGCCATAGCAGGATTCGCTGGCTCGTGGTCGGGGATGGCCGAATGGCGCAGTGGGTCAGCGAGGAAATCCGCCGCCGCAGTCTGCAGGACTGTGTGTTGATGTTGGGCAGGCACCCCGTCGAACGGATGCCCGCCTTCTATCGGCATGCCGATGCATTGTTGGTCTGTCTGAAAGATGAGCCGATCTTTTCGATGACGATTCCGGGAAAACTCCAATCGTATCTGGCAGCGGGCATTCCGGTCGTCGCCATGTTGAATGGCGAAGGCGCGGAGGTGGTGGAGCGCTCCGGTTCGGGTCTGACGTGCCGGGCCGGCGATGCCAGGGGGTTGGCTGCGGCGGTTCTGGAGCTGGCGTCATTATCGGCCGAGCGCCGGGCGGAAATGGGAAAGAATGCGCTCGCCGTGAGCGCAAGTGAATTCAATCGCAGCAGGCTGATCTCGCAGCTCGAGTGTTGGCTGGTCGAGCTCAGCGCATGCGGCGTGGCAACGGTCGATAGTTGAGCGCCCCGATGAATAGATGGTTCTGGCGGCAAGACTTGCGCTTGTGCGGGATTCACTGAGCGTGCGCGTACTGGTGACGGGTGCGAACGGATTCGTCGGCAGCGCGCTGTGTCACGCTCTGGTGCACGCGGGACACATGCCACGCGCCGCGCTTCGAAACGATGGTCCGCTCCCCGCGGGTGCCGCGGAGAAGGTCATCGTGGGCGATATCTCCTTGGCAGTCGACTGGGGTGCCGCCTTGAACGGCGTGGATGCGATCGTGCACGCCGCGGCCAGAGCGCACATCCTGCATGATTCTCCCGACAACGCGAGGCTCTATCGAGCCGCGAATTCTGATGCGACGCGACGCCTGGCCGACGCGGCAGCACGAGCCGGGGTTCGGCGATTCATCTATGTGAGCAGTATCAAGGTGAATGGCGAGGAATCCGCCGGAGGCGCATACACACCTGCGGATCCGCCGAATCCGCAGGATGCCTACGGACAATCGAAATTGCTCGCGGAGAATGCGGTGCTCGAGGTCTCAGCACGCACCGGCATGGAAGTCGCCATCGTGCGGCCGCCGCTCGTGTACGGCCCTGGAGTCCGGGCGAATTTTCTGCGCCTGTTGCGTTGGGTCGAAGCGGGGCGGCCCCTGCCATTGGGGTCGGTCAACAACCGCCGTAGTCTGGTCAGCATCTGGAATCTCTGCGACCTTCTCGTGCGCCTGTTGCATGACCCCACGCCATCCGGCCGCGTATGGCTCGTCAGCGATGCTGAGGATCTTTCAACCCCCGATCTCATTCGTCGAATCGGTGGTGCTATGGGGCGCAAGGTAACTCTTCTGCCCGTGCCTGTACCCTTGCTGCAAGGGTTTGCAGCGCTGGCGGGGAAGAGGGCCGAGATCACCAGACTGTGCGGCTCGCTGAGTGTCGATGTTTCCCAGACACGCAGTCAGCTCGCCTGGTCGCCGCCAGTCCCCGTGAGCGAAGCTCTTGCGCGCACCGTCGCATGGTACCGGTCCGAAAGCAGATCACGTGGTCGTTGATACCAGCGCCCCTTCAGCGGGCCAATGGCTCTGAAGCGCGCTCCGCGCTGTCGTCACCATTTCCGTAACGACGCAGTCCCATGACTTCAGGACCGTGCCCGACAGCTCGCTGCGCTTCATGTACAGCAGCGGCCGGTCCACTCCGGCAATGTGAACGCGTTGGAAGCGTGACGCGGCGAGCAGCTCGCGATGCGGACCGATGTCGGAAACGTAGGACTCATCCACGAGAAAGATGGCTTCCGACGCTGCGTTGTAAGAATTCTCCGCATACGTGGTTGAGATGTAGAACCGGGCTTTGCGCAACGCGTCGCTGACCTCAGAGTGCTCGAGCACACCCCGGACGACCACTTGCGGATCGTGGCGCAGCTTCCGCGGAATGAATTTCTCATTGCCGATGATCACCAGTTTCAGACCCCTGTGGGCGACGCGCAGTTGCTGGAACACCCGCCAGGATTCCTCCAGGGCCTTGTAGCGGTACGTGCCCAACACGACCGCAAGGTTATCCTTGGGCTGCATGTCGAGCGCGTGCATGCTTTGCAACTCATCATCGCTGCCGTTGACCGACAGGCACAGGTCCGGGCAACCAGCCGCCTCGACCAGTCCCAGCGAGTATCTGGATTCGGCGGAAATGACGTCCGCCAGCGCGAAGCCCCGTTTGATGCGCTGCCCCAGAAGGCGAAACTTCAGCTGATCCGTGATGGACAGCGGAATGCCCCGAGTGCCCAGCGGCAGCACGTTGCTCAAGTGGAACCAGTTAACCCGACCGAAGCGCAGGTAAAGGGGGATGCCATAGGAATAGTAGAGATCGGGTCGCCCGATCGTCCTGCCGATATCCTGTAGATATCCCCAGTCATCGAACAGGCGGGTCAGGCGGGACCTCGCCACCGGGAAATAGCCGTTATTCGGAAACTGCGTGATCAGATGAGAGCATCGCGGATGGATCGCGAACCAGGCCCCGCCGCGGGCGTTGAACCACCGCGCGTACGCTTCCAGGCGCTTGTAGCCGCCCTCCGAATAGGAGGCTGCGAAATTCAGAAGGAATCGGTTCTCGATACCCATGGTTTGCCACGACACGAGGTCCCACTGGGTAAGTAGGCGATCCAGCCGTCAGGGTTCATAGCTTGGTCGGCGCAGGCACACAAGAGCCGCGCCACGCGGCCACTTGACTGCCGGGGCTCCGGTAGACTTGGCGCGCCCCAAAAAACGGCTGCGAGGTCTGGCTGCGGATGTTCTGGATGATTCTGCTGGTTGCCACGGCCGCCAGCTCCGCTCTGGTCACCGGGCTGCTGCGCCAATATGCCATCCGCTCCGGACTGATTGATCGCCCCAATATTCGCAGCTCGCATTCGGTACCCACGCCGCGAGGCGGGGGGCTCGCGATCGTCTTCACATCGCTGCTCGCGGCCACATTCTTGTGCCTCGTGCACATGCTGGCGTGGCGGACATTCGTTGCTCTGGCAGGTGGCGGGCTGGCAGTGGCGGCAGTGGGATTCATCGATGACCGGCACCCTCTGCCGGCACGCGTGCGACTCGCAGTACACCTGGGAGCCGCCCTGTGGTGCCTGGCGTGGCTGGGAGGACTGCCCCCGCTGCAACTTGCAAATCGTGTCGTGCATCTCGGGTGGTCAGGCTACGTGTTGGGTGCCCTTGCCATTGTCTGGGTACTCAATCTCTTCAACTTCATGGATGGCATCGATGGTATCGCCGCTTCGGAGGCGATTTTCGTGACGGGAGCGGGGGCCGTGCTCGGGTCATGGATGGCTGCTGCCGCGGTCTCTTCAGGGGGTGCCGCGGCGGCGGCGGCCGTCGTGGCCGCGGCTTGCAGCGGATTTCTCGTGTGGAACTGGCCGCCCGCAAGGATATTCATGGGTGATGTCAGCAGCGGCTATCTCGGCTATGTGATCGCCACACTGGCGCTGGCTGCGGGGCATGAGAATCCGGTAGCCATGTGGATTTGGCTGCTGCTCGGCGGTGCCTTCTTCGTAGATGCCACAGTAACGCTCATCCGCAGACTTCTCAGGGGCGAGCAGGTCTACGAGGCCCACCGCAGCCATGCCTACCAATGGCTCGCACGCGAATGGAAAAGTCACGGCCTCGTCACGCTCACCGTGATGCTCGTAAATTTCATCTGGCTGCTCCCTTGGGCAGTAGCCGCGACCCTGCATCCTGAGCTGGTCTTGTGGGAAGCGCTCGCGGCCCTGTTGCCACTGGCTGTGCTGGCTTTGCTCGCCGGCGCGGGACGGGGTGAGAGGCGCTCTTAGGTGCTCGCCCGAGTTGGTTTGGCATGCAAGTTCCGCATTGCACGCCTCGAGGCAGGAGAGCTTGGCAAGCTGGTCACCCCGGTAGTACCCTCTCGGCCGCTCTGACTCGCGCCCCTACGGCCCCAATGGCAAATACCGTGCTGCGTAACCTGGCTGCTAAATCGAAGCTCGCGCGTTTCGCGGTCCGATACGCCGAAAACCTGGACAATCGCTATCTGCGCGCGGCCATCGCCGCGACTGACGGTCCTGCCTTCTACAAGCGCCGGCTTTGGAAGCGCTACCTGACTCCCGATCCTGCATTTCAGCCGGCTCCCCTGACGCCTGAGTTCCGCGGCTACCTCGAGCAACTGCGCGAGGAGGGCATCGTGAACATCGCTGGGCACTTTGAGCCTGTCGCCGCCCGGTTGCGCAGCCTCATCGATGAGATGGCACTTACCGGCTACCGCCGGCAGGATGATGTGACCGACTGGCTGGTCGATGTTGGCTTCGTCGTGCCGGAAGTCATGCGCATGCTGACGGACCCGCAGCTTTGCGGGTTGTTCTGCAACTACTACGGCCGGCAGGCGTACTATCGGGAGCATCCGTGCATCTCGGGGATGTCAGCCGGCGCCCCAGGCGTGGACCGCAGTTCGAGCCACGTTCATTGCGACGGCTACCGGCAGCTCACCTTGCACCTGCTGCTCAATGATGTGTCGGCGACCGACACGCATCTGATCTACTACGCCGGCACGCACAAGGATTCCAAACTGAACTATGAGCGGGTGACCGGGACGAGCAAACTCGTCGAGGGCGCCCGCACTGTGTTGGGGACGGGGCGCGCTGGAACGCTGGCGGTGTTCGATTCCGGTTCGGGGTACCATCGCGGCGACTATCGTCCCGGTCAGCGATACCTCCTGCAATGCGTCGTCACCAGCGGCTGGCTGCCGTTCAAGGACCGGATCCGGGAGGACGCGGATGCGCTGCGGGGCGTGAGTGGAACGCTGCCCGCGCACGTACGGGCGATGTTCGAGCGTCGGTGAGCCAAACAAAACCGGTTGGCCCGGTGCGCTCATCGTTGGATCAGTTGGTCTAGCAATGGTCGGGGCGCACGAAGCGCACATCGTTGCTCATCATCTGGCGCCAGGCCCTCCAGCGGTCCATGAGTGTTGAAATTCCGACCACGCGGATCTCGCCGGCCCCCATGGGTGCATGGCCGTTTGTAGCCGTTTGTAGCCGGCTACCGGCCAGGACGCTGCAAAATTTGAACAGCAACGGGTATTCGACAGGCATACCCTCCAGATGTCCATATGCCCGTGTGGTCGTCCGCCGGTTCCATCAGCGGCCGTCCGTTGCTGGCGACAGCACTGTTCCTGCAGACGTGATGCGCGCTGCGGTTGTGGTATCTGGGCCCGAGTCTTGCTAAAGGTCAACTTCGAATCGGCAGGTGCGTAGGCGTTGGAAATTGTGACCTGTGTTTCCCAAGTAGCTGAATTAGTTGTCGATTGGGCCGCACGATTCCTTTACAATCGCGCGTCTTTGATACGCCCGAGTACAAGGTAACGTTTCGACAGGATGAGTTAAGCGATCTCGGGCAGCGGGGGAGATTGCATGAAGGACAAGTACGACGCCGGGAGGCACACATCCATGGGTGCTTCGGCTGCTGAAGCGATACTGGCGCTACCTCGCCAGCAGAAGCGGCTCATCATGCTGCTCGCTGATGCAGTGGCGATTCCCGTTGCGCTGTGGGCGGCGCTGATTCTCAAGTTCGATCGTATCGATCCGGTTCTGGAGCGCACCGCGGCCTACTTCCTGGTTGCCATCAGCGCCTCCCTCGTCATCTTCTCGATGCTCGGTCTGTACAGGGCGGTCATCCGCTTCATGGGACCGCGCTCGATGTTGACCGTCGTCTGCGGTGTGACCCTGTCGGTTGCAGTGGTCATCGTGTTCGACCGCCTGCTGTCGAACTCGGAAGTGCCGCTGTCCGCCTTCGCCATTTTCTGGGCTCTCGCACTCCTTTATACGATCGGCAGCCGTTTCTTCGTGCGCTACTTGTTCTCCCGCACGCTCAACGGAAAGTCGGCCGCGAGAGTGGCCATCTACGGGGCGGGGGATGCGGGCGCCCGATTATCGTCCGTGCTGCTGGGCGGGCCGGATTTCGAGCCCGTTGCCTTCATCGATGACAAGAAATCGATGCAGGGCAGCAGCATCAACGGCCTCACGGTCTTCGGGTCCGAAGTGCTGCCGCAGATGGTGCGCGAGCAGCAGATCGAGCGGATCCTGCTCGCGATGCCGTCAGCTTCGCGCCGCCGCCGGCGCGAAATCCTCACGGCGCTCGAGCCGCTCGGTCTGCACGTCCAATCGTTGCCGCACCTGACTGACTTGATCGGTGGCAAGGCCCGCATTGACGAATTGCGCGATGTTGAGGTCGGTGATCTGCTCGGCCGCGATCCGGTGCCGCCGAATCCGCGTCTGTTCGGGTCGTGTATCCGTGGCAAGTGCGTACTCGTCACCGGCGCCGGTGGCTCAATCGGCTCTGAGCTGTGCCGCCAGATCATGCAGCTGTCTCCGACCCGGCTGGTATTGTTCGAGATGTCGGAAATCGCGCTTTACACAATCGAGCGCGAGCTCAACGAGATTGCCGCGCGCGACCGGTTGACGGTCGAAGTCGTACCGCTCCTCGGCAACGCACATCATCGGCAGCGCGTACGGGAGGTTCTATCCGCGTACAGCGTACAGACCATTTACCACGCCGCCGCCTATAAACACGTCCCGATCGTCGAGCACAACGTGGTCGAGGGCATACACAACAATGTGATGAGCACCTGGTACACCGCTGAGGCGGCCATGGAGACCGGGGTGGAGACTTTCGTCCTGATCTCGACGGACAAGGCCGTCAATCCGGCCAATGTGATGGGGGCGACCAAGCGGCTCGCCGAGTTGGTGCTGCAGGGACTACAGGAGCGCTCGAACAGCACCCGGTTCTGCATGGTGCGCTTTGGCAACGTGCTCGCCTCTTCGGGCTCGGTAGTTCCCCTCTTTCAGGAGCAGATCCGCAGGGGTGGCCCGGTCACGGTGACTCACCCGGATGTGATCCGTTACTTCATGACTATTCCGGAAGCCGCGCAGCTTGTCATCCAGGCTGGCTCCATGGCGAAGGGCGGAGATGTCTTCGTGTTGGACATGGGACGGCCCGTGCGCATCGATGATCTGGCCCGCCGCATGGTGAACCTGATGGGCCTGACTGTCAGGGATGCGGACAACCCCGACGGCGATATCGAGATCGAGTACACGGGCTTGCGAACCGCCGAAAAGTTGTTCGAAGAGCTGCTCATCGGAACCAACGTCACAGGTACGGACCACCCGATGATTCTGCGGGCGATGGAACATCGCCTGCCGTGGCTGCGCATGCAGCAGATCCTGAACGATCTGCTGGTGGCACTCTCGACCTTCGACTGCCACCGTGCGCTCGGCCTGCTGGTGGAATCCGTCGCCGAATACAACAGCCAGGGCATGGAGATCCGGGACCACGTCTGGACGCGCAAGCAGACCGTGCCGCACTCGGCCGATGCCAAGATCGCAGACTTCGCGGCCAAGCGGCGCAGCTCGGAGGCGGGCATCAAGCCCGGACACGAGCAGCGGCCGGCGTGAGCGCCCTTCAGAGTTTCAACAGCGACTTGAAGTATTCGATGGTGTTGGGCAAGCCGTTCTCGAGCGACACCGCTGGCCGCCATTGCAGCTTCTGCGTGGCAAGGGTGATGTCCGGCTGACGCTGCCGCGGATCATCCTGCGGCAGGGGCACGAAGACCAGCCGGCTGGCCGAACGGGTGAGCCTGATTACTGCATTCGCAAGCTCGAGCATCGTGAACTCGCCAGGATTGCCGATGTTCACGGGGCCTACGAAATCCACCTCGTTATCCATCATGCGCACGAGGCCGTCTATCAGGTCATCGACGTAACAGAAGCTGCGCGTCTGCCGGCCATCGCCGTAGATCGTGATGTCTGATCCGTGCAGCGCCTGGACGATGAAATTGCTGATGACCCGGCCATCACGCGGATGCATTCGCGGCCCGTAAGTGTTGAATATTCGGACTACACGGATCTCCACCCCGTTCTGGCGGTGGTAGTCGAAGAACAGGGTCTCGGCACAGCGTTTGCCCTCGTCATAGCAGCTGCGCGGACCGATGGGATTGACGTGACCCCAGTACGACTCAGGCTGCGGATGCAACGTGGGATCGCCATACACCTCACTGGTCGATGCCTGCAGGATTCGGGCTTTGGTCCGCTTCGCAAGGCCGAGCATGTTGACTGCACCCACGACGCTCGTTTTGACCGTCTGCACGGGATCGAACTGGTAGTGAACCGGGGATGCGGGGCAGGCGAGGTTGTAGATCTGGTCAACCTCCACATACAGTGGAAAGGTGATGTCATGCCGCAGCAGCTCGAAAGCGGGGTTGGGCAGCAGGTGCTCGATGTTCTGGCGGGCCCCTGTGAAGAAGTTATCCACGCACAGGACTTCACAACCGTTCTGCAGCAGCCGCTCGCACAGGTGTGAGCCGAGAAATCCCGCGCCGCCGGTCACCATCACACGCGTTTTCAGGGAATAGTTCTTCATCCGGCCGATGGTAGCCGAACGACCCCGCAAACGCGCTGCAGCCGTCCTCAACCGGCGTGCTGAGGTAGACTGCGGAAGGCTTGCGCCTCCGATTGCCTCACAATACCTCCCGCAAAGCTTGAGGGCTGGGCGGTCATGCTTTAGGCTTTAGGCTCATTCTTCCTTCTCACTCAAGAACTTACCGGAATGCGTGTAACCATTTTCGGCTCGGGATACGTCGGGCTCGTCACGGGCGCCTGCCTGGCTGATGCCGGCAATCATGTCGTTTGTGTGGATGTCGATGCGGGCAAGATCGAGCGCCTGAATCGCGGGGAAATTCCCATCCACGAACCCGGCCTCGATGCGCTCATCAAGCGAAATGCCGAGGCAGGCCGCATCGAATTCACCACTGATGCGGTGAAGGGCGTGGAGCACGGGCTCTTCCAGCTCATTGCGGTGGGAACACCTCCGGATGAGGACGGCTCCGCCGATCTGCGCTATGTGCTCGGCGCCGCGCGGACCATCGCGACCCACCTGAACCGGTACTGCATCGTCATCACGAAGTCGACCGTGCCCGTGGGTACGGCTGACAAGGTGCGCAAGGAGATCACGACCACGCTCGCCGGCCGCGGCTCGAACGTCGAGTTCGATGTCGTTTCCAACCCTGAATTCCTCAAGGAAGGCGCGGCCATCCAGGATTTCATGAAGCCCGACCGCGTGGTCATCGGAACTGACAACCCGCGCACGACCGAGCTGATGCGCGCGCTTTACGAGCCCTTCACACGTAACCACGACCGTCTGATCGTGATGGACATCCGCTCGTCCGAGCTCACGAAATACGCTGCCAATGCGATGCTTGCCACGAAGATCAGCTTCATGAACGAGCTGGCAAACATTGCCGAGCGACTCGGTGCCGACATAGAGAAGGTGCGTGTGGGCATCGGCTCCGATCCGCGCATCGGCTACAGCTTCATCTATCCGGGCACGGGTTACGGGGGCTCCTGTTTTCCGAAAGACGTGCAGGCGCTCATCCGCTCGGCTCACGAAGTGGGTCATGCCCCGGGCATCCTGGATGCCGTCGAGTCGGTCAACAAGCGCCAGAAGGAAGTGCTCGTCCAGAAGATGAAACGGCACTTCTCCGACCAGCTGCAGGGCCGCACGATCGCCATCTGGGGGCTGGCGTTCAAGCCGAATACGGATGACATGCGCGAGGCTCCCTCGCGCGCAATCATCGATCTGCTGCTGGATGCGGGCGCGCAGGTCCGCGCATACGACCCGGTCGCGACAGCGGAAGCGAAGCGCATCTACAGTAATCGCAAAGGATTCGTAGTCACGAAGAATGCCTATGAAGCCGCTGAGGGCGCAGATGCCCTCTGCATCGTTACCGAGTGGCAGGAGTTCCGCAGCCCGGATTTCGACCGCCTCAAGCAGATCCTGAAGACGCCTCTCATTTTCGACGGCCGGAATCTCTATGATCCGGGCATGGTGGGTCGTTTTGGATTCTCCTATTACGCGATCGGCCGGGGCGCCATCGGCCGGGGCACGACGACCACGCCGGACTGAACGATAGAAAAGCAGGTTTCCTGATGCTCACGCCAGTCATTCTATCCGGGGGGGCCGGCACGCGGTTGTGGCCGCTGTCGCGCGAGTTGTATCCCAAGCAACTCCTCGCCCTGACGGGTGAGCGCACGATGTTGCAACAGACGGCGCTGCGTCTCTCGGGACTTGCGGCGACTGCTCCCGTGGTGGTCTGCAACGAGGCGCATCGGTTTCTCGTAGCCGAGCAGTTGCGGCAGTTGCGCATGGAGCCGCGTGCGGTCGTGCTGGAACCCTTTGGGCGCAACACTGCGCCGGCGATAGCCCTGGCCGCCCACGCGGCGCTGAAGATGTCATCCGCCGAGCAGGGTGACGATCCTGAATTACTCGTTCTGCCCGCGGATCACGTCATCAAGGATGTGGCTGCGTTCCAGCAGGCGGTTCGCGTTGCTCTCCCATCCGTACAACATGGAAAGCTGGTGACGTTCGGCATAGTTCCGAGCGCTGCGGAGACCGGTTACGGATACATACAGCGCGGCGATGCCGCTTCGGCGGATGGCTCCTCCGGCGTGTACCGGATTGCGCGCTTCGTCGAGAAACCCTCGCTGGAGCGTGCGCAACAATTCCTGCAATCCGGTGATTACCTGTGGAACAGCGGCATGTTCATGTTCCGAGCCGGCCACTACTTGCAGGAGCTCGAGCGCTTCGCGCCCCAGATAGCCCGCGCCTGTCGAACCGCGTTCGAGGCTGCCAAATCGGACCTGGATTTCACGCGCATCGACGCGAAGGCTTTCGAGCAATGCCCTAGCGATTCGATCGATTACGCGGTCATGGAGAAGACCTCTGCGGCCATTGTCGTACCGCTGGATGCGGGTTGGAGTGATGTTGGATCCTGGTCCGCCTTGCATGAGGCATGCGATGCAGACGCACACGGCAACGTGTCCCGGGGAGACGTGATCGCAGAGGATTCGCAAGGTTGCTACCTGTATTCCGAAAGCCGGCTGGTGGCCGCCGTTGGCTTGAGTGACCACGTGGTCGTCGAGACCAAGGATGCCGTGCTGGTCGCCCCGAAAGATCGGGTTCAGGACGTCAAGAAACTGGTATCGCGCCTGAAGGAGGCGGGCCGTTACGAGCACTCGCTTCACCGCGAGGTCTTTCGCCCCTGGGGCAGCTACGACAGCATCGAAAATGGCGAGCGCTTCCAGGTGAAGCGCCTGAAGGTCAAGCCGGGTGCTACTTTGTCACTGCAGATGCACCATCATCGTGCAGAGCATTGGATCGTCGTCTCCGGGACTGCGCGCATCACCCGCGGCGAGGAGGTTTTCCTGTTGGAGGAAAATCAATCCACGTTCATTCCAATCGGCGTGCAGCATCGAATCGAGAATCCCGGCATGATCCCGCTGCACATCATCGAAGTGCAATCAGGCTCGTACCTGGGCGAGGATGACATCGTACGCTTCGACGACCGGTACGGCCGAAAATAAGCGCTCAGCCCGCCGTTACTGCGGCAGCGGCTGCGGCAGCGGGAGAGACTGTCAGTGACCAACCTGAATTCGTTCAAAGCCTACGATGTGCGGGGCCGGATCCCCGACGAGATCAACGAGTCGCTCGCCTATGACATTGGCCGTGCCTACTGCGGCCTCGTGCAGCCACGGCGCGTTGCGGTTGGTTATGACATCCGGCTGTCGAGCCCGCAGCTTGCCAGAGCGCTCAAGCGCGGCCTGCTGGACAGTGGCTGCGATGTGCTGGACATCGGGCTGTGGGGTACGGAAGGGGCCTACTTCGCGACTTTCGCGGAACGGCTCGATGGCGGGATCATGGTGACTGCCAGTCACAATCCGCCCGACTACAATGGCATGAAGTTCGTGCGGGAGGAGTCGCGCCCCATCAGTGGCGACACTGGGCTGCAACAGATGCGCGCCGCGATCGAGTCGCAGTCATTGCCTCCCAAGGCCGCGCGGGCGGGCGTCGAGCAACCGTTGGATCTGCGCGCGAAGTATCTCGAGCACCTGTTGAGTTACGTCGATCGCTCGAAGCTGACTAAGTTGAAGGTGGTCGTGAATGCGGGTAATGGCGGTGCCGGCCTGATCATCGACCAGATCGAGCCGCATCTGCCGTTTGAGTTCGTCAAGGTCAACCATGCGCCGGACGGTACATTCCCGAACGGAATTCCCAATCCCATGCTGCTGGAGAACCAGGCGGCGACCGCCGATGTGGTACGCAGCAGCAAGGCGGACATCGGACTCGCCTGGGATGGCGACTACGATCGCTGCTTTTTCTTCGACGAGCACGGTCAGTTCATCGAGGGGTACTACCTCGTCGGACTGCTCGCGGAAGTATTTCTAAAGCGTGAGCCGGGTGCGCGCATCGTTCACGACCCGCGGCTGACCTGGAACACGCAGGACATCGTCCGCAGGCATGGCGGGGTGCCGGTTCTGTGCAAGTCCGGACATGCGTTCATCAAACAGAAGATGCGGGAAGTGGATGGAGCTTACGGCGGCGAGATGAGCGCCCATCACTATTTCCGCCAGTTCGCCTACTGCGACAGCGGGATGATTCCCTGGCTGTTGGTGCTGCAGGTCATCGGCGAGCGCGGCCAGAGTCTGTCGGAGCTCGTCGGCGAGCGAATGCGCCTGTTTCCCGCCAGCGGCGAGATAAACCGGCGGCTGACGGGAGACCCCAAGACCATCCTGGCTCGCGTGCGCGGCCTCTATGAGAGCCAAGCGATCGGAATCGACTTTACCGACGGGCTGTCGCTCGAGTTTGCTGAATGGCGCTTCAATCTGCGCAGCTCCAATACGGAGCCGCTGGTGCGCCTGAATGTGGAATCGCGGGGAAATGAGGCGCTGATGAGGGAGAAGACCGCGGAGATCCTGGCCTTGCTCGACTCCTGAGGGCTGGTTGCCTGGGTGCGGCGCGATGCAGGAACAGTATTTGCGACCTAGGGCCCGACGCGGTCACTCGCGTATTCCTACACAAGGAGAGGTCTTGCAGGAGCAGAAGTCGATACGGGTTCTGATTGCGGAAAACCACCGCGATCTGAGCGATGTCATGAGCCAGCTCATCGACACCGAGCCGGACATGCACTGTGTCGGACAGGTGTCCGACGCGGCCGAAGTGCTCCCGAAGGCCCGAGAGTCCTGTGCCGACGCGCTGATCCTTGACCTCACGTTGCAGGGAGGTAGCGGCTTCCCCTTGATCGAGCAGCTCACCACCGCCATGCCGGACTTGCGCGTCATCGTGTTCAGCGGGCTCGCCAATAGCGACGAGGTCTCCCGCGAGGCGAAGCGGCGAGGTGCTGCGGCGTACGTGAGCAAGGGCTGCGACATCAAGATTCTCTTCGATGCGCTCCGGACCCCCGCCACCGCGAGCTGAAGGGCGGTGACCCCCCGGCTGCGGGATTGAAGAGGGGGAAGTGGTACGATTGTGCGGTATGCACCAGTTTTCAAATCCGAGAGCATGGTACAACCGCCCGCGGGTCGTGCTGCGGCCCGTTAATCGTTTCATCACATCTGTCTGCAACCGGACACACTGGCCGTAAGCGTGACCGGCAGCTAATTTTCACGTCCCAACCGAACGGGGGCTACTCATGGCGCTCTGGAAAGATACGACCTCTCAGCCCGGCCCGGCGCCGGCGCAAAACCTCCCTAACACGGGTGCCGCGCCGCACGCTCGTGAGCCGGAGAAGACCAATGTTGCCCCGCTCAGTCCCGATGCCGGCCGCCGCCCGGTCAAGGAAGCGCAGCGGCTCGACATGAAAGAATCCGTGATTGCCTCGGACCTGACCATCGAGGGCAAGATCGTGGGTTCGGGTCATGTGAGGATCGCGGGTCGCTTCAAAGGCGACGTACACGTTGACGGCAATCTCACCCTCGATACAGGTGCCCATCTTGAAGGCCTGGTGAAGGCGAGCGTGGTCGTCGTGGGCGGCGAGCTCCTCGGCAACATCGAGAACGCCAAGCGGGTCGAGCTGCTGGAAGGCGGCGTGATCAGCGGGGACGTGAAAGCGGGATCGCTGACCGTCGCCGCCGGCTCGCGCATGCGCGGCCAGGTCGAATTTGGCTGGGACGCCGAGGGCCGTAGTTCCTCCACTAAGGGATACGGCACCGGTTCATGAGTGTGGCCTCTCGCCCGGTATCCACGGGCAAGACGCGCACCTGTCCGCACTGCAAGGCGACGATTCTCGAAAGCCTCAGTATCTGTCCGGGCTGCATGCACCACCTGCGCTTCGACTCCGAAGCAGCGAAGCGCCAGGTGGCGGCTGCGCCCGCGTTGCGGGTGGAGGGCATCATTCGCCATCCGCCGCTCGAACAGCCACTCGAGTATTTCGTGATCATCGCCATCCGTAACGACCGTGGTGAGGAAGTTACTCGCCAGGTCGTGAATGTCGGAGCCCTGCAGGCCGCTGAGAAGCGGACTTTCACCCTGTCGGTGGAAGTTCTGCCGCCGCAGGCGCCTGTACCTACGAAGTCCACTGCGTCCACGGGGACGTTCAAGTCGCCCATCCCACAGCCATCCGCCACTGTGAGGTCGCCAACGTCGCCTGCGACATCGGCATCGCCACCCACGGGTCCGGCTGCGGGCGGGTCAACCGCTGCGAGGGGCTCAACTGCCGCAGGCGGCGCAACCGCTGCAACGACTGCCGGCGGCTCAACTGCTGCGGGAGGCGCGGCGGCTGGTGGCAGCGGTGCTGCTGCCGGCGCAAGCGGCTCGGTTGGGGCGGGGAGCGCGGCCCCTGGTAATGCCTCGGTCGCCGGCAGGCCACCTGGCGCCTCCGGCCAGCAGATGCCACCTCAGGGCGCGCAGTCGTCGCGGGGTATGCCGACCAACCCAAGCTCAAATCCGAATGTACCGGGATCCAACAGTGTGCGGTCCGGTGGTGCGAACCCCGCCCGGTCTTCTGGCCCGGACACGGGGAGGGTGCCTGGCGCCAACCCCGCGCCCAATTCCAACACGGTCAAGCCGCCGGCAACGCCCGCGAATCCTACGAATCCCGTCAACCCGGGGAATGCAGCTAATCCAGCTAATCCGGCCAACCCGGCCGATCCAGCGAAGCCGACCAGCGGCTATGTGCTGAAACCACCGAGTCCCGGCGGGCCGAAGCGCCACTGATCACAGCCCTCGTTGGGCCGCCGATGCGTCAGAACCGCAGTCCTCTTTGGGACGACCGGCGGGCATTCGCGTGTTGCGCTATATTCACTCGAATATTTCGACGAGAGCGCCGTGGCGTCATGCGAAAACTCTGGCTCGCCTGTTTATTGGTGATGGCATGTGCCGGTAATGGCAGCGCTGCGATGGCCGCGGATGACTCCCGGACCGTACTGGTGTTCGCGGCGGCCTCACTGACGAACGTACTGGACGATCTGTCGAAAGCCTTTACCGAACGAACGAAGGTGCCGGTGAAATCCTCGCTGGCGGCGAGTTCCGTGCTGGCGAAGCAGATCGAGGCAGGTGCACCGGCAGACGTGTTCTTCTCGGCTGACCTGGAGTGGATGAACTACCTGGAGCAGCGCAAGCTGCTGAAGCCGGGCTCGCGCCACGAGGTGGTGGGCAATCACCTGGTACTCATTGCGCCAGCCGATAGCACCGTTGCCGTGAAGATCAACAAAGGGCTCGACCTGCGAGCGGCGTTGGGCCCCCAGGGCAAACTCGCCACGGGCGACCCGGAGTCGGTCCCGGCAGGTAAGTACGCGAAGGCCGCATTGGAAAGGCTTGGTGCGTGGGACCAGATTTCCGCACAGATTGTGCCCGCCGAAAACGTTCGCGCCGCATTGGCGTTCGTCGCGCGCGGCGAGGCGCCGCTGGGCATCGTGTATGAGACAGACGCCCTGGCGGAAAAGAAGGTGAAGATCGTCGCCACGTTTCCCGCGGAGACTCATCCGCCCATAACCTATCCGATCGCATTGACTACTCACGGTAGAGCGGCTGCGCAGCAGTTTGTTGAGTTCGTGCGCTCCAAGCCCGCCGCGCAGATATTCCGCAAGTACGGTTTCGCACCCCTGCATTGAGGACGGCAGTGGGCTGATCGGCGAGATCGGGGCCGCTTTGATACGATCGCGCCCCCATGGACGATTTCGTGCAACGCGCGCCGAGTGCGCCTCCGCTCCCGCCTACGCCATTTCGCTTCGTCGCGTACTTCATTGCCCGGTTCCGATGGTGGTACGTGGCGATGCTCGTGTTGGAGACGATCAACTCCACCTGCGGAATCCTCATTCCGTACGCGACCGGGCAGATCATCAAGGCGGTGACGAGGGCACAGGAGCAATCCCTGTCGCTGGTGGCCCACCTCAGCGGTCCCTTGTGGCTGTTCGTCGCGCTCGCAATCGGCGAGGTCGTCTTCAGCCGCGCCGGGGGCGCCTGCCAGATCTACATCGGTCCGCGCCAGCGCCAGGCGGTTACCCGGGCGATGTACGCCTACCTGCAACATCATTCGCACCGCTTCCTGAGCAACGACTTTGCCGGCTCCCTGGCACACAAGATCAGCGAGACCGCGATGGGCTACTCGCAGACCATCTGGACCCTGATCTTCGACTTCTATCCCATGGTGATCGTCTTTGGCGTCGCCATCTTCATGCTCGACCGCGCCCACCGGGGCCTGGCGCAGTTCGTAAGTATCTGGGCCGTCTGTTTCGTGGTGGCCTCCTTCTGGCTGGCCACCCGCACCCGGCCGTTTGCGGTGGCCGCGTCCGCCGCGCGCAGCGAAACCACAGGTAAAGTCGTCGATGCCGTGACCAATCTCACCAGCACGCGGCTGTTCGCAAGGCTGGGCTACGAGCGCGAGTACCTGGATGGCCAGCTCGGCAAGGAGCTGGCCGCCGTCATGAAATCAAACACGTATTCGGAGCGCGTGCGCTGGTTCCAGTATTCGGCTGCAGCCGTGCTGAAGATCGGCGTGCTGTACTACGCGCTGCTGCTCTGGGGCCGCGGCGAGATCTCAGTCGCGGAATTCGTGGTCGCCGTCACGACCACGCTGTTGATCATCAATGAGGCGCGCAATCTCAGCCGCCGCTTTCTGGAGTTCTTCGAGTATCTCGGCAACATTGCCAATGGCGTGCACACGATCATCAGGGCCCATGAGATCGTCGATGTCCCCGGTGCCGTGCGCAAGAAAATCGAGCGCGGCCGGATCGAGTTTCGCGACGTGTCGTTTGCCTATGCGGCCGAGCAGCCCATTTTCCAACATCTGAGTGTCGCGATTCCGGCGGGACAGCGGGTCGGGCTCGTGGGATTCTCGGGGTCCGGAAAGTCGACCTTCGTGAGCCTGATCCTGCGTCTGTACGATCCGCAGTCGGGACAAATCCTCATCGACGGCCAGGAGATCGGGGCGATGACCCAGGACTCGCTGCACTCGCAGCTCAGCCTGATACCCCAGGATCCCAACTTGTTCCATCGCAGTCTGCTCGAGAACATCCGCTATGGGCGCCTCGATGCTACGGACGAGGAGGTGGTCGATGCCGCGCGCAAGGCCCACGCGCACGAGTTCATTACGAAGATCAAGGAACAATATGCCTCGCTGGTCGGTGAGCGCGGCATAAAGCTCTCAGGTGGCCAGCGCCAGCGCATCGCGATTGCGCGGGTGGTGGTCAAGAACGCACCGATCCTGATCCTCGATGAGGCGACCTCGAGCCTCGACTCGATCACCGAGCAGGCGATCCAGGAGACGCTGAATGATGTCATGCAGGACAAGACGGTGATCGTGGTAGCGCATCGGCTGTCCACCATTGCACATCTCGATCGGATCCTGGTGTTTGATCAGGGCCGTATCGTCGAGGATGGGACGCATGAGGAGCTGCTCGCGCAACGCGGGGCCTACTATCAGCTGTGGAGCAGGCAGGCCGGTGGCTTCGTCCTCGATGATGGGGCAGCCGAAGAGCCGGGCAAGGAAGAGGAGCCGCTCGGCACAGCCGCAATCCCTGAAGAGGTCGTTGGAAACGATCGGAGGCGGATCCAGCGGCGGATCTATTGAGAGACGTATGGCGTCTGATCAAGCGGCTGCGTTTGATCGAGAGGTAGCGTCGCACCGAAGGCTTTCAAGACCTGCCGGCCTGTGGGGCTCGGACATAACAACACACACTTGGTCAACGCGTCGGCGACAACCGCTTCTATTGCGATGACGGCAGCGTAGCGCGGGGGAGGCGGATCGCCGCGGCGGGGCTGGTGGCCCTCACCGACGGCGCGACACCTGATGTAATAACCCTGATGCTCCGCGGGGCGGTGCTGCGAGTCCGCGTGACTGACTGCCAGCGCCGCATTGGAGATCCCGATTTGCGTCAGTTCACCCGCGGGTCCGCGCAGATAGATAGACTCAGTATGCGCACCAAACACTCGGAGATCCCCGCCAGCGTTGACCAGTCCTGCGGTGCAGCCGTGATCCATCAATACCTGGACCGCGCAGTCCACGGCATAGCCTTTGGCGAAACCACCGAAGTCGAGCGTCACCGGCGCATGACAGAAGAGCTGCCCGTCGGCTACCTCGATGTCCTGCAATCGTCCCGGGCGGGAGGGCAGGCAGGGATCGAACACACCACCGCTCAACGTGTTGAGTCGCCGCGCGAGATCCAACAGCTCACGAGTGCTCGAATGTACCTTGATGGGGGTGTGGAGCGGCGCATCGTTGACTCTGGCGAGATCGCTATCCGCGGACTGCGGATGCATGCGCCTGTCTACCTGGACAATCGCCGCGAACGCGGCTTCGACTGCAGCTTCGGCGGCCTCTGCCGAGGTGCTGGTCGCCTCGACGGCAACGAGCGTGCCCAGTGATATGCGGAGTCGCTTGACCGTGCCCACGGGTTATCCTATAACTATTAAGAATGATTCGCATTTGCATTATTGTCAAGGCAACCCGTGGCTCGGATACCCTTTCTCGCCGCTTCTGGACTGGCAGCGCTCCTCGCCCCCCCCACGCAGGTAGCAGTTGCCGCTGATTACATGTCCATCGATGCCGCTCAGCGTGGGCTGTACGCGCAGGCGGATCGTTTCGATGAGGTCGTCCTCGCGTTGAGTCCCGCGCAAAAGACGTCGGTGACAGGTCTCGCCGGTCCGCAACCGCCGCATCGCTCGCTGCGGGCCTGGAAAGCCCTTCGGGACGGCGATCTACTCGGGTACGTATTCGTAGATGAAGTCCTCGGGCGCCAGGACATGATCACCTATGCAGTGGCTATCGATCGCTCCGGCCGAATGGGCGCCCTGGAGGTTCTCTCCTATCGTGAGAGCCACGGAGGCGAAATTCGCGGGCGCGCCTGGCGCAATCAATTCGATGGGCGCGCAGGCCTCGAGCAGCTGCGTTTCGGGACTGACATCAAGAACATCGCTGGCGCGACCTTGTCCTGCCAGCACGTGACGCAAGGTGTGCGCTGGATAGCGGCTCTGTGGCAGGTTGCCCTGCGTACAGACGGCAACCCTTCGGCCTGAGGGACGCATGGCTGTTCAATATCCGCAGCGGATGTCGGGGGGGCTGAGATTCGCCGTGATGCTGACCTTCGGGACGCTCTGGCTGAGTGGCTGCTATTGGCTGCTCCTGCATCATTTCTTCGCGCGGCCCACGGATTTCGGCCCGGTGGAGCATCCCTGGTCACCGGCCATCCTGAAGATTCACGGCTGGATCGCCGTGGCGGCCGTCTTTCTTCTGGGCTGGATTACGGCCCGCCACGTCAGCGACCGATGGCCGCAGATGACCAAACGGGTGTCCGGCGTAGGTATCGCCAGCGTCGCCGCCATTCTGGCGGTCACGGGCTACGCACTCTATTACACAACCGACCGGCTGCATGATTTCGCCGGGGTCGTGCACGAGGTGCTCGGCGGGGCGGCAATTCTGCTCGCCCTGGCCCATTGGCGCCCCCACCGCCGCGCCCGGCGTTCCCGGCTCCTACCCGGGTAAACCCGGAGTATCCACGTCCGTTCCTGTGTACATATTCGGGCGGGGCGTTCATGCCCGGTTCACTGCCTGAAGCGTTGTATTGAGGGGCCTGGCCGCGCTTGTTCGGCCACCCGCAGACAGTAGCGATCCGGTAACGTACGAAGGTCATTTGCACCAGACGGTGAGGGGCGCGAAGCATGAGCAGCCGTTCCAATTTCCATAGCCACTGGGCCAGCCTGGCCGCCCTCGTGTTGCTGTCGCTGCTCAATCTGTCGATCGCACTCGCGGATGATGAGTCCGATCCGCCCGGGCGCGTCGCGCGCCTGAGTTACGCAAACGGTTCTGTTTCCATGCAGCCGGCTGGCGTCGAAGACTGGGCGGACGCCACCGTCAACCGGCCTCTGACCACAGGCGACAAGCTGTGGGTAGACCGGGATTCGCGCGCCGAGCTGGATTTCGGCTCTGCGGCCGTCAGGCTTGGAAGCATGACCGGTTTCTCGTTCCTGAACCTCGATGATCGCAACGCGCAGATGAACATCACGGCGGGTAGCGCGATCGTGCACGTACGCGACCTGGGCGAAGACCAGTCGTTCGAGATAGATACTCCGAATGTCGCCGTGACGCTACAAAGCCCTGGCGACTATCGCGTACAAGTCAATGAGGCCGGCGACACTACCGTCGTCAAAGTCAGTGATGGCGATGCCCAGGTTAGTGCCGCAGGGCAGAGTGTGCAGCTACACACTCAACAGGCTTCAACGTTCACAGGCACGGATCAGGTGACCGCAGATGCGACTTCGGTCGGCGCTCCTGACGCATTGGATTCCTGGTCACTGGAACGGGATCACCGTTCTGAGCAGGCACAGGCCCAGACGAGCGAGTATGTATCACCCGACGTAGCGGGAGCCGATGATCTGGCTGACTACGGAACCTGGGAGTCAACGCCCGAGTACGGTCCCGTCTGGACGCCAACAGTGGTCGCGGCCGGTTGGTCCCCGTATCACTTTGGCCGCTGGGTATGGGTTGCACCCTGGGGCTGGACGTGGGTGGATGATGCGCCCTGGGGCTTTGCACCATCTCACTATGGTCGCTGGGCTTATCGCGGCACGCGGTGGTGCTGGGTTCCCGGGCCACGACATGTGCGGCCTGTTTATGCGCCGGCACTCGTTGCATGGGTTGGAAGGCCGGGTACCAACGTGTCCATTGCCGTGGGCGGTGGTGCTGGTGTCGGCTGGTTCCCGCTCGGACCCCGAGAGGTGTACGTGCCGGGCTATCGCGCGAGTCACAATTACGTCCGCAACGTCAACATCACCAACACGACCATCGTAAATACTACGTACATCACGAACGTGTACGAGAACAGGGTAACCAACGTAACGTATGTGAACCGCAGCAGGCCGGGTGCGGTGGTTGCAGTTTCCCAGGACGTGTTTACCTCGGCCAGGCCGATTTCCGGGCACACAATGCGCATACCGGAGCGTGAGCTCACCCGCTACAACGCCCACGGCGTGGGTCCGGCAATCGCCCCGGTACGCGAGAGCGTGTTGGGCCGCCGGCCTGACACGAATGTGCGCCGGCCGCCGGCGGGCTTCGTGAATCGGCCGATCGTAGTGCGCACGGCGCCGCCGCCTGCCCCCGTGTCCTTCGAGCGGCAGCAGGACGCAATTCGTGCCAATGGCGGGCGCCCTCTGGCCCGCTCGCAGATGACGCAGTTGCAACCGGCCGCCGCGAATCCGCGCGTGAGAGTGGTTGGTGCCGGAGTCGCGCGGCCCATACAGAACGGCGGACAGCAGTTTGGTACCGCGCGGTCCAACATCGAGAATAGGCGTGAGCCGACCATCCAGGAGCGCGAGCGCACGCTGCACGCAACTCCAATTCCACCTTCGTCGCGGCAGGAGCCAACGCCGAACAATCGCGCCGCCCCCGCGGACAACGGCACATTTGGTACCAGCCGGGGGCCGGGCGCGTCGTCCCGTAACGATCGCCCGGCGGCGAACCAGATGCGCCAGAACGACCAATATCGGATGCAGAACACGCAGGAGAGCCGGCGCCAGGCGCAGGAGGCTCGACCAACACCGGAGGCGCGGTCGATCGAGCAACCGCGCGCGGTTGAGCCATCGCCGCAGTTCCAGGCGCGCCCCATCGAGCAGCCGCGGGCAGTTGAGCAACGCCCGCAGTTCCAAGCGCGGCCGATCGAACAACCGCGCGCCCTCGAGCAATCGCGGCAATTTCAGACCCGGCCCGAGCAACCACGCGCGGTCGAGCCACCGCCGCAGTTCCAGGCGCGCCCCATCGAGCAGCCACGGGCGGTGGAGCAGCCGCGTCAATACCAGGCCCGCCCTGTCGAGCAACCGCGGGCCGTTGAGCAACGGCCGCAATTCCAGGCGCGACCGGCTGAGCAACCTCGCCAGGAGTTCAGGGCTCCTGAGCCGCGCGCTGTGCAGCCGCGTCAGGAAGCGCGTCCGGCTCCTCCCCAGTCCCGCCAGGCGCCCCCGCAGCAGCAGCGCTCGGATGATCGTCGCGGCAACCCGCGAATCAACCGACAATAGCCAGCCGCCGCCGTCTTCAGAATTGCTGACAGGCGGGCGCACAACGCGCCCGCCCAGTCGGCGTCCCCATCTTCTGTGTACTCCTAACGGCCGCGCGCTGTCCGATGGCGCTTGTCAGCACCCGTGTCTGTAGACTATATGCCGTCTGATGGCTATATACTACAATGGGGCACGGCGCGAACGGCGCCGTGCAGACAGGGAGAATGGAGTGAAAATAACAGTGTTGGTTGCGGCGTTGGCAGCTTCGCTGCCTTGCCTGGGCATCGCCCAGGACGGCGCTGGCGAGAATGTTGCGCAAAGCGTCAAATTCGAGTTTGGTACAACCCTCAACAGTGTTCTTTCGGATACCGTGGACGCGCGTAGGAGCAAACCCGGTGACACCGTCAAGGCCAGGACGTCTGAAGATGTGAAGGCCGGCGGAATAGTGGTCATTCCCCGCGGCGCAAAGCTGATAGGACACGTGACGGAGGCGCAGCCCGCGGCCGCGTCCGGCGAGCAGGCGAGGTTGGGAATTGTGTTCGAGCGCGCCGACCTGAAGGACGGCCGCCACATTCCGCTGCACACGGCGTTTTACGCTCTCGCCGCACCGGTGGGCGCGGCGCGTGATCGGGGCTCCTCGTTGGGCGGCGGCTTCGGTGGGGGATTTGGCGGTGGCAGCGCCGCCGTTGGAAACATGGTCAGCGCATCGAGCACCATTCCTTCCGACGACTCGAGTGCCTTGGGTTCAGGCGACACCCGGAGGGAGGAGCTCAAACCCTCACCGGGTGCGATCGGGGGTCTCAACAGCAGCGGAACTCTTTATGCCTCCAGTCGCGGGGTGTTTGGTCTCGAGGATATCAGCCTGGAGCCCAATACCGTACCCAGCAGCGGCAGCTCCGTCATCCTCGCCAATGCACGCACCGTGCATCTGACCAGCGGGACGCGCATGTTGCTATCAGTGGGGAATTGATAACGCGTCTTGCGACGCATGCCCGGACGTTGTGGCGCGAATTTCTGGGCAAAGACGCAGGCTATTTGTGCAGACGTAAAATGCGTCGCGTGCAATGCTGAGCGGGTGTTACAGGCAATCACTCCGTGCAACCTGGTGCTCGCTCAATGTACACTCGCAACATCCAAGGGAAACATATGAGCGTTGCTGTGAACGACTGGATCCCTCGCCATCGAATAACGGTGGCTGAGTACCACCAGATGGCTGAAGCAGGAATCCTTCCGCCGGATGCACGAGTCGAACTGATCGAAGGAGAGATCATCGACATGCCACCCATTGGATCCGGACATGGAGGGACGGTCATGCAACTCAGTGAGCTGCTGCAGGACGCAGCACGTGGCCGCGCAAAGGTTTGGATACAGTCGGAAATTCGTTTGAGCGATATATCGGAACCGCAACCCGACTTTGCACTGATAAAGGGGCGTGCGGATTTCTACAAGAAGCAGCACCCGGGGCCGGCGGATACATTTCTGGTTATCGAGGTGAGCGAATCGTCCCTGCGCTACGACTTGCAGGTCAAAGCGCCGCTGTATGCCCGACACGGAATACCCGAGTATTGGGTCATCGATTTGCCGGGTCGGCAGGTCAGATTCTTTCGGTCTCCCCAGGCGGGGCAGTACACTGATGTAACGTCATCAGCCACGCCGGGTGTAGTAGCGCCGGCTGCTCTGCCTGAAGTGCAGATCGACCTTACGCATGTGTTGGACGGCTAGCTGGCCTGTCAGCTCAGCTCACACGAGCAGCTTCTCAATAAAGGCATACAGCAGCTCGTTGTCCGCATAAGCGACATTGAATCTGTAGTGGCCCGTAGAGCGGCCATCAGGCCGGAACAGCTCGCCGGGGGCGAGCAGAATACCCTTCGCTTTCGCATGCTGCATGATCGTGCGGGAATCCAGGGGGGAGGGGATGCGCGCCCACAGAAACATCCCGCTATCCGTGCGATGCGTCAGCTGTGCGCCTGCTTGCGTGAGCCGGCGCGAAACCTTCTCCTGGGCGGTGTGGAGACGTTGGCGAAGTCGTTCAAGGTGGGTGCGATGACGACCCGCAGTCAGGATGGACAGGACGAGCTGCTCGGACAGCTCCGATGATGACAGCGAGGTAATGGTCTTGACCCGCAATAGCGTCTGCACCGCTTCATCGCGGGCTACGATGTACCCCACCCGCAGGTTGGGCGCAATGGCTTTGGAGAAGCTGCTCACATAGAGCACCCGCCGCAGCCCATCCAGCGACGCGAGGTTCGCTGTTCGAACCGGTGCCAGCTCGCAGGAGATATCATCCTCCACGATGGTGAAGTCGTAGCGGTCCGCGGCCGATAAAACCGCGTGGGCGACCGCAGGAGTAGTTGTAGTCCCGGTTGGATTCTGCAGTGTCGTGTTGGTGAAAAACACCCGGGGACGCGCCGTCAGTGCGATCTCATTGAGAGCGTCCACGTCCGGGCCTGTCGCTGTGCGGGGCACTCCAACGGGCTTCACACCATGAGCACGTAACATCTCCAACAGATACGGATAGCAGGGATCGTCGACGAGCACGGAGTCGCCTGGGCGGGTCAGCACGCGAATGCACAACTCCAGCCCCTGGCTGGCGCCCTGTACCAATACGACCTGATCTTCGGAGCAGGTAACTCCCCGCTGCGCCATGTAGCTGACGAGGTGTCTGCGCAGCGAACGCAGCCCATGGGGGCTGCCATAGCGCCCCGCATGAGCGGTAGGGCGCTGGGCTACTCGCGTTAGGGCGGAACGCACTCCATCCGCAAACAACCAGTCCGGGGGCAGCCAGCCGCAACCCGCATCGACACGCACCAACCGCGGGTCATACTCCCGCCGCACCAGCCAAATCGAGTCTGCTGGCAACTCCGGGGCGGCGGGGGGTCGCGCCCTCAATACCTCGGCGTTCTGCGCGACGAAGTAGCCGCTACCACGGCGGGCCTCGACGAGTCCTTCGGCAACCAGCACGTCGTATACACGCGCCGCCGTAAACGGACTGACATCATTTGCCTTGGCAAGCGCCCGTACCGAAGGCATGCGGGCACCGGCGTTCAGCGTGCCGGCAGCTATTTTTTTACGCAGCCCGGCCGCGAGCGAGGCTGCCCGGGAACCAGATTCGGGGGTTTCTGGGTTCGACATGGTGTGAACTGTACTGACGAACTGACCAATACGGTTAGTGCTTCTGTATTGCAAGTGTAGCTTGGGCTTTCGGCTCACATACGTGCATACTCGGCTGATGCGCAATCCAGGTTACAAGCCCGCTACGAGGCTGCTCGTGCCGCACGGGCACCGGGGTCGCGCCCTGGAGGGCCCCACCATTTCGCTCTCCGGCCGGCAGATCTTGCTCGGTACGTTGGCCAACTAGACGTTCGTGCGGGCCGTGCGCCCGTCGCTACAACGCCCATCACGCCGCCCGCCGGGGGTCGTGACATCACCTGCCAACGTTGAGCTGCCATGTCATGTCAATCCATGCTCCTGATTTCGAGACATTCGCTGCGAGCCATCCCGATACTCACTTCGTGGATGTGTTGCTACCCGACCTTCTGTCAACACCACGCGGTAAACGGCTGAAGATCGACGCCCTGCCGGGCGTCTATGCGGGCGCCTTCCGTCTGCCTGGATCCATTTTCGCAATGGATGCGCTCGGCAACACCATTGAGGCAACAGGCCTCGGTTTCGACGACGGGGACGCAGACCGCTCGTGCATCCCGGTGCAGGATTCACTCGTGTGCGCTCCGTGGATGGACGAGGGAATTGCACAGATCCAGGTCAGCATGGCCGACCATGATGGCACGCCCTTTTTTGGCGATCCGCGTCACGTGCTCGAGCAGGTAACCGGACGATTCGCGCAACTTGGATTGCGCCCCGTAGTGGCTCTCGAAATAGAATTTTACGTCGTCGATCCGCGCAGGACCCGTCATGGCGGCATCAGGCCCGCCTCGACGCCAGGCAAATCGGCACGCCGCTCGGGCAAGCAGATCAACTCGATGGCACGCATCGAGGAGCTGTCCGCCATACTGGCGGAAATCAGCCGTACCTGCGAGATCCAGAACGTACCCGCAACGAGCATGCTCGCCGAGAGTGGGCCCGGGCAGTACGAGGTGAATCTGCGTCACGTGGCCGATCCGTGCCTCGCATGCGATCATGTAATCCGGTTGAAACGCATCGTGCGTGGCGTCTTTCTCAAACACGCTCTGCATGCGACGTTCATGGCGAAGCCGTATGCCGATGAGCCCGGCAGCGGCACGCATATTCACGTCAGCCTCCTGCGGGACGACGGCCGCAACGAATTCACATCCGACAGCCTCGAGCCCAACGAGGCCCTGCGGCATGCGATCGGCGGGCTCGCGCATACCATGGCCGATTCGATGCTGATATTCGCTCCAACGGCGAACTCCTATCGGCGCTTCCGCCCCGAATGCTATGTACCGCTGGCCCCAACCTGGGGCCTCAACAATCGCGGCGTCGCGTTGCGGATTCCGGCCGACACGCCCGAAAACCGCCGTGTGGAGCATCGCGTTGCCGGGGCGGATGTCAACCCGTACCTGCTGGCAGCAACGGTGCTCGCTGGTGTGCATCGCGGGATAACGCACCAGATCGAACCCGGTGAAGCGGTGAGTGGCAATCCTTATCGTGATTGCGCCGGAACGCCACTACCGACCAACTGGTATGAAGCGGCACTTGCGTTCGAACGCAGCAGCTTCGTCAGCGAATACCTCGGTACGGATTTCCAACAACTATTCGCCACCACCCGCCGTGCCGAGCTGCGGGCCTTCGACAATCAAGTCACCCCGCTCGAGTATGACTGGTATTTGACGGCCGGCTGAAGCACGAGGGCGAGCATGACACCCAATCCCCTGATTCCTCCCCGCAGCACCCGCGAATGGCAAGCGGCTGATTCGCAGCACTACCTGCACCCATTTACCGATTTCAAGTCGCTGGCGGCCCACGGTGCCCGGATCATCACGCGGGCCGAGGGCGTCTATCTGTTTGACTCCGATGGCGAACGCATCCTCGATGGCATGTCAGGATTGTGGTGCGTCAACGTCGGCTACGGCCGCAGGGAGCTCGCGGAGGCCGCGTTTCACCAGATGCTGGAGCTGCCTTACTACAACAGTTTCTTCAAGAGTGCTCACCCGCCGGCCATCGAGCTTGCGAGCCTGCTTGCGCAAGTTACACCGCCGCAATTCAAACGCGTGTTTTACGCAGGCTCCGGGTCCGAGGCGAACGATACCATCGTGCGGATGGTGCGCCGTTACTGGGACGTTCGCGGCGAGCCCGGGCGGCAGATCATCATCAGCCGCGAAAACGCCTATCACGGCAGTACGATGGCCGGAGCAAGCCTCGGCGGCATGAAGTCAATGCACGAGCAGGGCGGCATCCCCATTCCGGGCATCGTGCACATCGAGCAGCCCTACTGGTATGAGAACGGCGCGAGCCTGTCACCTGAGGAGTACGGCATACAGGCCGCCCGGCGGCTGCAGGAGAAGATCGAACAACTGGGCGAGAAGAATGTCGCCGCCTTCATCGGCGAGCCCATCCAGGGCGCCGGCGGCGTCATCGTTCCGCCGGATACCTACTGGCCCGAGATCCAGCGCATCTGTGATCACTACGGCATTCTGCTGATCGCCGATGAGGTCATCTGCGGCTTCGGCCGCCTGGGTCACTGGTTTGGCAACGAGCGCTTTGGATTCAGGCCTGATCTGATGACCCTGGCAAAGGGCATCACCTCGGGGTACCAGCCCCTGGGCGCCGTGATGGTCAGCGACCGGGTTGCCGATGTCCTGATCGAGCAGGGCGGCGAGTTCCACCATGGATTTACCTATTCGGGACATCCAGTGGCCTGTGCGGTCGCGGTACGCAACATACGCATCCTGCAGGAGGAGGGCATCATCGAGCGGGTACGAAATGATACCGGTCCGTATCTGCAGCAGCGCTGGCGCGAGTTGGCCGACCATCCGTTGGTTGGCGAGGTGCGTGGGGTGGGGTTCATCGGGGCACTGGAGCTCGTCGCGGACAAGGCCACCCGGCGCTTCTTTCCCGACCGGGGCGATGTCGGGTTGATTTGCCGCGACCATTGCTTTTCCAACGGACTGGTGATGCGAGCGGTGCGCGACACGATGATGATCGCACCGCCCTTGGTCATGGAGCGCGCGCACATTGACGAGCTCATCGAGAAGGCGTGGCGCTGCCTCGATCTGACGGCGCGTGACCTGAAGCAATAGGCGATCAGACGACCGCCAAGGCGGTCGTCGGTCAGACAGGCTCCGGCTGCGTGGGGCGCCGCCCGTGGTATCCTCCCGGCCGAGGAGGGTGCGACGCACTCTATCCGAAAGTCAGGATAGGTCGCCTACACGCCAGCAATGCGGGTCGTATTGTCGATCATCGGCGCAGTCCTCGGACTGAGCCTGGCCAATGGCTCGCACGAGCTGTTTGGCCTCCTTCTCGGCGGTTTCGCAGGCTTTGGCATCGCCGAGCTCAGCGCTCTGCGCCGCAGGCTCAAACAGTTGGAAGATGAGCTGGCAGCGCTGCGCAAACCCGCATCACCGCGGCCGGGACCCTCAACCGGAAGTCAACCTGTTGCCGACCAAAGCGCCACGCAACCCGCGTCCGGCTGGAGTGCAGCGGCGGCGTCCGCGGCCCCGCAGCCTGGGGGCCAAACATCGCCGCCGGGGCCGGTCGAGCCTGCACCCGGCGCCTGGAAGCATTACGCGCCGGCCGGTCCTGCACCAACTTCGTCGGCGGGCAGGGACACGGGAGAGGCCACGTCCGGTCGGGGGCACCAGCATCAACCCGCGAGCGGCGCTGGCGCATTCGCCACCATTCTCGGATACATTCGCGAATACTTCACGGGCGGCAACACGCTCGTGCGTGTCGGCATCATCATTCTGTTCTTCGGCGTGGCATTCCTGCTCCGCTACGCTGCCGAACACTCGCACGTTCCGATCGAGTTCCGCCTCTCGGGTGTCGCCCTGGGCGCTGTCGTACTGCTGGTGTTGGGTTGGAGACTTCGGACCCGGCGTGCGGGTTACGCGCTGGCACTACAGGGTGGCGCGGTTGGCATACTCTATCTGACTGTCTTTGCCGGTCTGCGAATCTACTCTGTGCTGCCGCCGGGAGCGGCCTTCGCGCTGCTCGTCCTTTTGGCTGCTTTCTCAACGGCCCTGGCGGTTTTGCAGAACTCGCAGTCCTTCGCGGTTCTTGCGGTCACCGGCGGTTTCCTCGCGCCCATTCTTGCCGCGAGCGGCCACGGCAATCATGTCGTCCTGTTCAGTTATTACGCCGTGCTGAACGGCGGTATCCTCGCGGTCGCCTGGTTCAAAGCCTGGCGACCGCTGAATCTCGTCGGTTTTCTCTTCACATTCGTGATTGGGACCGCGTGGGGAGCACTCAGTTACCAGCCGCAGCTGCTCGCCACGACCGAGCCGTTCCTCATCCTGTTCTTCCTCTTTTACGTGGCCATTGCGATTCTGTTTGCCTCACGGCAGCCGCCTGAGCTGCGAGGTTACGTTGACGGCACGCTCGTGTTCGGCAATCCGATCGTGGCATTCGGTCTGCAATCGGGAATGCTCCACGAGCGGCGCTTTGCGCTCGCATACAGCGCCCTGGCCGTGAGCGCTCTGTATCTGTCACTTGCAACATTGCTTCACAGGGGCCGCCAGGCATCCCAGCGGCTGCTGGTCGAAGCCTTCATGGCGCTCGGCGTGCTTTTCCTGACTCTCGCCGTCCCGCTCGCTCTCGATGGACGTTGGAGCGCGGCCACCTGGGCTATCGAAGGCGCCGCACTCGTCTGGATAGGCTGCCGGCAGGACCGGCGGCTGCCGCGCGCCTTCGGCGCACTACTGCAGATCGCGGGTGGCGTCATCTTCTGCTTCGAGCTCGACACGCCCAACGGCAACGTCCCCATTCTCAACAGCGCGTTCCTGGGCGGTGTAATGGTCAGTGCGGCTTCCGTGTTCAGTGCGGCCATGCTGGCGCGCAACCGCGAGAAGTTGGCGGACATCGAGATCGCAGTGGCTCCGGTACTGTTCTTCTGGGGCGTACTGTGGTGGTTGTTCAGCGGCTTGACCGAGATTCAAAGGCGGGTCCCCGATCAGTACGAGGCGGCGGCCGGCCTGCTGTTGATGGCGCTGACAGCGTTGATCTCGAGCGAGCTGCAGCGGCGGACCCGCATGAGCTTTGCCAGGATGCCGCCCATCGGACTGCTTCCGGCCATGCTGGTGTATGCCGGCATCGCCGTTTTGGAAGTGCATCACCCGTTTGCCGATGGGGGCTGGATAGCGTGGCCTTTGACGTTCGCGGCCTTTTATTTCGTATGCAAGCGCCACGAGGGTGAGCCGGCACGGGTGCTGGCGGATTCACTACATGTGGGCTCGGCATGGTTGCTGACCGCACTCATCAGTTGGGAAGGCGCCTGGGCGATAGACAAGGGTGTGGCCGGAGGTGGTTCCTGGCCAGTAATAGCGTGGGCGCTGGTACCTGCCGTCGCCGTGTTTTGGTTGCCACGCCTGGTCCAACGAGTGGCCTGGCCAATCAGGATACATCGAGAGGCCTACATAGGCTATGCCGCTGTTGGACTGGCTTTGTATCTTGCGGCATGGAGTGTCAAGACCAATGTCTCGCTTTCCGGTGACCCGTATCCGCTGCCGTTCGTGCCGTTGTTGAACCCATTGGATCTTGCGGAGCTGTTCGTTCTCCTGGTGTTGCTGCGATTTTCGCTGTATCTGCGCTTCGCACGTCTGCGCAACCTGGCTCATTTGAAACAGGAAGCGGTATTTGGAAGCCTGGCGGTGTTGGCTTTCATTTGGCTCAACGCCGCCCTGCTCAGGACGCTGCATCACTGGGCAGGCGTGCCCTTCGAGCTGCAGCCTATGGTTCGCTCGACACTGGTGGAAACCTCGATTTCCATCTTCTGGGCCGTTCTGGCACTTACGACCATGCTGGCCGCTACCCGCACCGCTGCCCGTGTCGTCTGGCTGACCGGCGCGGGCCTGTTGGGCGTGGTTATCGCCAAGTTGTTTCTCGTTGATCTATCACATATCGGTACGGTCGAACGCATCGTCTCGTTCGTGGGTGTCGGATTGCTCATGCTAGTCATTGGGTACTTCTCGCCTTTGCCACCGGCGCTAGCCAACGAGGCCGAACCCACACGGGCTCGTGTATGAGGGCATTAACCCCGCTACTATCCGCATGTGTACTCGGGATCGCAGCGGTTGCACTCGGCGCCGATCCTGGCGGCTCCGTGCCGACTGACTTTGCGTATCGCATGCAGGTCAACGAGACACCCGGCTCCGCCGCGTATCGGGTGACAGTACCTCTGGCTCTGTACGAAAAGATCGTACACCCCGAACTGTCCGACTTGCGTGTCTTCAATGGAAACGCCGAGCAAGTACCGTTCGCGATCGAGCGTCCAGCATCTGCCACGGTGACAAACGCGGCCACGGCACTCTCCGTGTTTCCACTGCAGGACGACTCGAGCGCAACCCTCGATGCCCTCAGGATCACGATCGAGTCCGGCAGAGGCTCTGTCAATGTACAGGCCGGCGGCCAGGCTGCGCCCAACGGCAAGGTCAACGGGCCGGCGATCCGTACATACCTGGTGGATGGTCGCTCATTCGAGCTTCCCGCCGCCGCGCTGCGGTTGGATTGGCCACAGGACGCCGCGGACTTTGCGGGCCGCGTGCGAGTCGAAGCGAGCGACAACCTCGGCGACTGGCGATCGGTCGCAGGGTCCGCGCCTGTCGCGAATCTTCACTCCGGGGCCGGGCGGCTCGTCGAGCAACGGGTGGAGTTTTCGCCGACGAAGGCCCGGTACTGGCGTTTGTCGTGGGTGGGATCAACCGCTCCGTTTGTACTGACCGCCGTGCTTGCGGAGCCGGCCACCCAAAACGTCGAAGCGCGCCACGTCAGCCGCGACATCTCCGCTATACAGACAAAAACGCCCGGTGAGTTCGCGTATGACCTCGGCGGACGCCTGCCGATTGATCGCGTCAATCTCCTGTTACCTGACACCAACACCGTCGTTGACGTGGAGTTGCTGTCACGGGTCTCCACCACTGAGCCCTGGCGTATCGTGCGCCGCTGCGGGTTTTACCGGCTGAAGAGCGATGGCGAGGAGCTTCGCAACGGCCCGGTAGCGGTCGCGCTGAATACCGATCGTTACTGGCTCTTACGTACGAATCCTAAGTCGGGTGGTCTCGGGGCCATCGCGCCAAACCTGGTAGTGGAGTGGGTTCCACACGAAGTGGTGTTCGTGGCGCGCGGGCCGGAACCTTTCTATCTTGCGTACGGGAGCGCTACTGCGGATTCCGCGGCGGTCTCTCTTGCCGTCCTCCCGAAGAGCGTGTCCATCGCGTCCGCATCGTTGTCTGAGCCGGAGCGACTGGGTGGAGATGATCGACTGAGTCCAGCGCCCGAGCCGTACGCCTGGAAAACCGCGTTCCTGTGGGTGGTCCTGATTGCGGGCGCCGCATTGCTAGCGTGGATGGTCTTTCGGCTGTCCAAGGATTTCTCGCGGACCTAGGAGTCCGTCAGGCAGCGTCCGAAGCCTATAACAGCTTTTCCCAGAGGCGCCAGAACTGCTCGCGCAGCCTGGTCAGGGCGGAGCGCTTGCGCCAGGTCTGAAGGTCGATGGGCGTGGCCTTGCGCAGGTCGTCCAGAAACAGTGTCGAGAGCTGCTCGCCGGTGTCCTTGCCCAGCACCACCGCATCGACCTCGTCGTTGAAGAGGACACTGCGAAAGTCAAAGTTGGATGAGCCCGTGATCGACCACACGCCATCCACCACCATGGTTTTGGAATGCAGAATCCCATCGTCGCGCTCGTAAATTTTCACGCCCGAATGCAGGAGTGTCTCGTAATGCGAATGTTGGACATGCAAGGCCGGGGTCGAATCGCTATGCGAGGGTAACAGGAGCCGCACGTCTACCCCGCGCCGGGCAGCATGTATCAAGTCCTCCTTCTCGCGGTGAGTGGGCGCAAAGTACGCCGCGGTTATCCAGATGTTTTTCTCAGCGTTGCGGATCGCCGACAACACCGTCACGTAGTAGCGTGATTTCAGGTGCCTGGGAGTGCTCCCGATGATGCGGACCACTTCACTGCCCTCTGCCGCGGGTGGGATCGGGTCAGCCTCGGGCAGGAGCTCGGCTCCGCCCTGTTCGCGCCAGTGCTCCTCAAATAACTTCTCCAGCTCGATCACCACGGGCCCGGAAATCTCCAGATCCGTGTCGTGCCAGACATCCTGCGCAGGTGTGGGCTGCGAGATGCTCGAGCCACTCTGATAGGCCGAGCTGAGATTGATCCCGCCGATGATCACCACGCTGCCATCGGCGACCAGCATCTTGCGATGGTCGCGGTCGTTGAGAGCGAAATGCCCCCCCGCGTGCAGCGGGTTGGGTGGATTGAATTGCACTACCTGTATGCCCGCAGTCTGAAGTCGAGTAAAGAAATCTGTAGGAGTCGAGATGGAGCCGATTCCGTCATAGATGAGATGGATACGGACTCCCTCCTGCGCCTTTGCGATGAGCAGCTCGCCCAGCTGTTCGCCATTACAGCTCACGTCCTCGAAAATGTAGTATTCCAGGTAGAGGTAGTGCCTGGCCGCGTGGATGGCCGCGAACATCGCCGGAAATGTTTGCGCGCCATCGCGCAGGATACTCACCTGGTTGCCCGCGAAAAGCGGGCTTTCGGCCACGGCCTGCTCGACTGCGAGATGGCGCTCGAGCGCGCCAGTGTCAGGCGCTTGAGCCGCCAGGCGGCTCAGAACGGCTTTCGACTGTTTCTTCGACAGCGGGCCACGCGCTCCCATGATGTCGATTTCAGCCGGTGAGTGAGTGCCTCCCAATGTTTCATCGAACACCGGAACGTGCGCACACGACGCCAGCAGCAGACACCCGAGTACGACTGTCATGCGGCTCGGCGCAGCGCCTGTATGGCGCAACTTACCCGTGGGCTTGACCGGCATGTATCGCATCCATGTCACTGTTTGCACACATCGCAATCTGAGTTCAAATGACGTAGGTTCCGGCGTCAATGAGGAGGGTCCACACAATGCACCAACCGTGGATACGCACAGGGATCGGCCTGCTGGCGGTGTTGATTGGAACGATGTCTGTTGTTTCGCCGGCTGCGTTTGCGCAGACCGACCCGGCCAGTACCGAACGTCTCAATGCACAGATGCAGGATGCGGCGGCAGCCGTCGCCGGCCTGCAGCGGCCGCCACCGCCAGCGACTCCCAATGCCAACTGTACGCTGATCGTGCCGAAGAACGCGCTGACCGCGGCCGGGCTGGCCACACCGTACCAGCTCACGGCAACGGATCCCGGCATGGGGCCCTGCAGCGAGTCCAACAGCGCACAGTCGGCTTTTGTGCAGGCAGCGATTTTTGATCCAGCGACCGGCGCGATTTCAATCTACAACCCGCTCGTGGTGGACAGGGGTGACAATCCGTTGGTGCCGCCCGTGGTACCCACGTTGCCGAGCGGCGCCATCGTAGCCATCTGGTTCGGATACAACGGCAGCGATCTGAGGCTCAGGTCCACGCCCGGCGATACTAGTTTGAGCGACGCCAAATGCGTCAACGGCTCGAATGGCAACGTGTTTGGCCAGTTTGCATACTGTAACGCCCCCGCATTTTTTACCGCCGCGAACACCGCAATTACCAGCGGCAAGTTGAAGGTTCCCGCCCTGGGAACTGCCAGTGACGGCAAGCCGTGCCCGACGGTACGCGACTTCTTCGTGGTCGACCAGGATCAGAGTGACAACCTGCCTACACAATACCTCGTCTCGCCCCGTGGACATATGTCGCAATTCACGAAGAAGAATCGCGCGGCTCATCCCAGCTCGGTACCCCTGGGCAATCCCAGCGACAACCGTCTGACGGATGCGTTCATAGATCCCGCGCTGGGCTGTAAGCCTTGGGTCGCCCCGGATCTGGCCGATCCCGGCTCGCTCGTAGCGGCTCTGCCGCTCAACGAGCTGCAGGCTCGGTTCACCCAGCCTGCGCCGGTAGCGCTCGTCCCGGGCGGAGATCCCATGACGCTCGTCAACGGTAATCTGAGTCTCACCAAGACCAACCTGTACCGGCTCGGCGCCGACATGCCGACCGGAAACTCGTTCTTCGACGTCGATACGGCACGTTACTGCCGCCAGCTGTTACGGATTGCCCCGCAGCGGATGCTTGCGAACCAGAAGGCGTTGACGGCTTTCGCGACACCGGACGCAGGCGCCGCAAACTCGCTGTTCACCTTCCTGGCGCAACGTTTCGTCGCGGCCTATCAGCTCATCGATTGCGCGACACTGGTGAACCAGGCGGACCCGGTCAGCGTGACGGTCAACAGGGCAGGCGTTGCAGTCAGCGCGACTGTGAATACGGCCGCTCTGAACAGGATCGTGCAGAAACTCGAGCCACAGAAGTCCGAGGATGATTTTGCCGACAGTCTCGATCGGGAGAGGCGCTCGACGCAGTGACACTGGGGCGGCGGCTCGTTGGCAGAGGCTCGAGTGCCATGCCGACGAGCCGCCGCAGGCGAGATCCCCGCTGGGGATTCCCTCGCTAGCCGCTCGGTCGTCTACAGGCCATCGACGCCCACCGTGACCGGTTCGACATTCCAGCCGCGGATTTGGATCCGGGAGCAGCGATTGCCGGACGGACAGCGAATTTCCACCCTGCGGGGCTCGCCGGGCAATATGGTTAGATAATTGTCGCTGTACAGGACCGGCAACACTCGCTTGCCATCGTCGTCGACCGCCGTCAGTTTGGCTGCGAGCGCAGGAACGCTGCCCCGGTTCTGCAGCTCGACGCTGACAACCGTCTGTTCGGCCTGCCGCGCGGCATGCGCGGTCACGGTGAGAGTCTGGCGTGCCAGTGAGTTGAGCTTCTGCTGACTGGCTTCATCGCGGCCCTGCCAGTAGATGTTTTCCGAGACTCGTACGCCCCCGGGCGCGTCGAGTGTCAGTACGACCAGCACGAGATCACTTTGCGCCAGTATTGCCGTGAGATTGAGTGGTTTCAGGTTCGTAGTGGCGTTCGCGCCCGCATTGACCTTGTCAGATCGATGCGCCAGGACGTGGCCGTCCAATGAGAATATCCGGCTGGTCAACGTCAGGTTGCGGCGCTCCTGCCGGGTTGTGTTGACTACTGCGAGAGTGTAGTCGGGCAGGTTCATCTGCGCGTGCACGGGCTCGCAGGCCGATTTCACACCGTAGTAGGACGCTTGTGTGTCGTAGTCTGAGCTGTAGATCTGCCAAGTGTTGCTCGGCCAGGAGGGATGTGTCATCCACAGCAGCCGGCCGCTGTTTCGGCTCCACAGGTGCGCCTGGAAGCCCTCGAACACGGCACGATAGGAGACATAGTTCATCATCTGTGCCTTGCGCTCGAAATCGGCGAGGTTCACGGGGGCGCCGAGCTGCCGCTGCATGGCGCTCATGAAGCTTGCGACGTCGCCATTGCCGCCGAAATGCCAATCGTGATAGGCAAGCGTATCGCTGATCGGCCAGCGGTCAGCCGGGGGAATCGAGGCCTCCAGCGCTTCGAGTGTTGAGAGCGATGGTGTTCCCACCTCGACCGAGAATCCGCGCGCCAGCTCGGTGAAGTATTGGTACGGCGGGCGATAGTTGTAGGGCCCGCTTCCCTGCAGGTTTACATCGTTGGAGCTTCCGGTGTAGTGACGGGTGCCGTCGAGGCTGGCGATGAGGTCCGCAAGCCCCTCGTTGATGATGGGCTGCGGGACGCCTTCATTGCGTCCGAACCAGACAGCAATGGAGGGATGATTCCGGTAGCGCAGTAGTACTTCGCGCGCGTTTGCGAGAAACAGCTGCGGATCCTGCGGCTCGACCTGAAAGTTTTCAGTGGAAGCCCAGAAGTCGTTGAGCACGAGCAGGCCGTATTCATCCGCGAGGTCGTAGAACACCTCTTCGGTGTTCTGGCCCAGCCAGTTGCGGATGATGTTGAGATTGGCCGCTTGATGCAGGCGGAAATACGGTTCGAGGCGCTCACGGGAAACGCGCTTGAGCATGTCGTCCATGCCCCAGTTTCCGCCGCGCGCGGCGATCGGGACGCCGTTGACTCGAATGACCAGGTAGGGGGCCAAAGCATTCGTCGGCACATCGTGAACGGCTGGTGATGACTCACCGGCGGACGTCAGTGATTCGGCCCATCCGTCAGGTGTCTTCTTGATGGCTTCGTGGCGAACGTCAACGAGCCTCTCGGAGCGTGCCGAGCCCGCGGTTGGATCGACCTCCACTCGCCGGAGCCGTCCCTGATGATCGAACAGGGACAGCTCGTAGGTGAGTTGCCGGATGCCGAAGCGCAGCGAGCGGGTGTCTGATGGCTGGCCGTCCTCTGCGGCCGACAGTGTCAGCTCGTACAGCTCCGGTTTGCCATAGCCGTTTGGCCACCACAGCCGCGGCTGGCGAACGCGCAGCTGCGGAAACTCGCCAGGTGTCAGCTCGACCTTCGAGTTTCCAGGGGCAAGGATCACGGACTTGCTCACAGTCACGCCTTCGAAGCGAGCCTCTACGAGCACGGCCGCTGGTGTGGCGCGGTGATTCTCGACGCCGATCTCGATGGAGACTTCCGCCGCGTCGGTTTTCGGCAACAGGTTAGTGACAATGTGTGGATCGAAGATTTTGATCGCGCCGGTGGCCTCGAGCTCGACGCCCTGCCACAGTCCCGTATTCCGGTCGCGAATACCCGGAATCCAGTCCCAGCCCTCGGAAGCGACGAACGTGGGTCCGTCGATCGCCAGGTTGCCACCATTTTCTCCGGGCCCGGCGGCGATCGACTCCTCGTGCGGAATGCCGGGATGGGGCGGTGGCGACACACGCACGGCCAATACGTTCCGGCGCCCGCTCTGGAGCTCCGCGGTGACATCAAATATTCCGCGCGCGAACGCGCCCTTGATCTGACCCAGGCGCGTGCCATTCAACCAGACATCGGCGCTATAGTTGATGCCTTTGAACGTGAGTGTGAAACGCTTGCCGTCCAGGTTCGGTGGGGTATCGAAGGAGGTGCGATACCAGTAGTCCTGCCGGCTCAGGCTCTCGGGAATGGCCATGTTGTTCAGGCCGTAGGCCGGGTCGGGGTAGACGCCGCGCGCTATCAGGGTCGTGAGAACCGTCCCTGGAACAACTGCCGGGTACCAGCCACTGTCATTGAACCCGGGCAGCGACAGTTGCGATCCGTCAGCGGTTACGCGAGGTGCTTCAGCCAGCTTCCATGCCCCCACGCTCAAGGAATGGCTGCTGGAAGGGCTCAGCGGCGCAGCGGCTAGGGCGTCTTTGGTTGCAACAGGGCGAGAGGGCGGGGTATTCGCTTTTGGAAGCGTCCACGGATCCTGTGGTATCTGCAAACCTCGCCAGGCATGTTCCTGCCAGGGCCAGCCCGCGCCGACGTTCTGGAAGACCAGCAACGCGAAATCAGGCTGCCCGTTCGCCAATTGCCTGACATCGTCCTGACTCAGTGCCGTTGCATGCACCTGCAAATGCGCAAGGGAGCCCCCGAAATGAGTGCCGGATCCGTCAACGGGCGCCAGCAGCAGCTCGGGATTCGCGGCGGGCAGGGCCTTGGTGATCGGCCGGGAGCCTGCGAGTCGACCATCCACATACAATTGCATCGCGCGGCCGTCGTAAGTCGCCGCAACCGCTTGCCACGTTGCGATGTGCAGCGGCCGATCGGCTGTGACCTCAAGGCCTGCTACGCGCACTTGGAGTTTGCCATCGTGTAGGGCCAGACAGCGGCATGCCGCCGGAGTCATTCCACCCACAGCGGCAATGATGACATCCCCCGGCTGTGCCAGCTTGGGCCGCAACCATCCGCTGATGGACCAGGGTCCATTCGCCGCGATGGCAGGACTGTTTGCCGCGAGCGGCCGGGTCAGCCCGATACCCCCCTCGAGAAAGGTCAGATTGTAGGGACCGAGATTGTTGGTGGCCTGTGCAGTGGCTGCTGCTGGCGCGCCCGCGCAGAGCCATATCGATACCAACGCTGCGAGTTGCCGGTGAGACGAAAGCGGCATGCTGACTCCCTTACTGAAGTTTCCGCTGGATTCCATGGACGTTGCAGCAGCGCGCAGCAGGGCGCCCCGCCGCCCCTGGAATAACGAAAGTATATATAATTAATCGTTGACATGCCGCGACGTGCGGGGCAAGGTGGGTAAGCGGGTGTAGCGGGGATAATGGCTGACATTCAGAAAAGCGCGGGCTCGGAGCAGGAGGGCCGCCACGGTGGCATGCTTCTGTCGGGTACGAACCTGGAGCGCGCCGGCGACCACAATCAGCGCGTGACTCTGCATGCAATCCGCGTCAACGGCCCAATCACGCGCACCGACCTGGCCGACATCACCGGCCTCACGCCCCCCGCGATTGCGAACATTACCAGGCGACTGATGCAGGACAACCTGATCAGGGAGGCGGGGCGGGTTCGCGGCGCCCGCGGACAGCCGCCGCTCAGGCTCGTGATCAATCCGGACAGCTGGTTTTCGGTCGGCGTGAACGTGGACCGCGACCACATGACTGTCGTGGTGTTGGATTTTGAGGGAAACGTGCGGGCCCGGGCCACGCGCGAGATCCAGTTCGCGCTGCCGGGAACGGTGCAGAGTTTCTTCCGGCGCTCGATCGGGCCACTGCTCGACAAGGCCGCCATCAAAGCCACGCAGCTGGTTGGGATTGGAGTTGCCTTCCCGGATGACATTCAACAGGCCGAGCTGCCCGGGAAGCCCGCGGCGTATTCGGCCTGGGGCTCGGTTGCCGTGCAGGAGTTGTTCGCCGCGCCACTGAAAGTTCCTGTGTTCGTGGAGAACGATGCCGCGGCCGCGGCGATGGGCGAGATGCAATTTGGCCGCGGTCACCAATACCAGAGCTTCTTCTATATTCTGATCACCGCGGCCCTCGGCGGCGGGCTCGTCATCGACGGACACTACTTTCGCGGTGCGAATGGCCGCAGCGCCGAGCTCGGCTGGCTGCGTGGCTACGATGGGATTTCGCGGACCCGGCAGCTGCAGAACATCGTGTCGCTGTCCGCATTGAACAGCAGGCTGGCGGCTCACGGTTATCGGATGGCATCTGCACGGGGCCTGACACGGCTCGATGCGGGCGGCCAGAGCATCGTCACCAGCTGGCTCGAGACTTCGGTCGAGGCATTGCTCGAGACACTGCTGGCCATCAACTGCCTGATCAATCCGCAGGCCGTGCTGATCGGCGGCCGGCTGCCGGCCAGTATCGTCGAGGAGCTTGCGCGGCGGCTGAATGAGCGCCTGCAACCGTATGCGGCAACGATGCCCGCAATCGCGCCTGTCGAGCGGGCGATGATGTCGGATGACGCGCCGGCGGTCGGCGCTGCGATCCTACCGTTTACTCACAGGCTTCTACCAACACGTTCGGCATTGATGAAGGTTTCAGGGGGGTAGTACGTGGACCAGGGTTCTTCGCAGTCCGGCAACAACTTGCGCGCCGCGTTCATCGCGGTCACCACGCTGTTTTTTGCGTGGGGATTCATCACGGCAATGATCGATCCGCTGATTCCATCGGTGCGCGCGATTTTCAATCTGAGCTACACGCAATCGATGTTGACGCAATTCGCGTTCTTCATGTCGTACGGGATCGTGTCATTGCCCGGCGCGGCCCTGGTTGCGCGTGCGGGTTACGGGCGGTCGATATTGATCGCACTCGTTGCGATGATCGTTGGCTGTCTGTTCGTGCCCTTCGCGACCTCGGTGCAGCGCTACGAGTTGGTACTCGTCGCGCTGTTCATCATTGGCTCCGGGATCACGGTGCTGCAGCTCGCCGCGAATCCGCTCGCGGCGGTGTTGGGACCGCCCGAGCGCTCGCACTACCGGCTCACTCTGTCGCAGGCGTTCAATTCCCTCGGCACCGTCATTGCGCCTTATCTGGGCTCCATGCTGATGCTGCGTGGTGGTGTGTTCGAAGCGGGTGGCACGGCGGCAACCGCCGCCAGCCGGGAAGTGTCATTGCGCAGCATTGACACTTCGTTCCTATGGATCGCCGCGATGATTGCACTGCTCGCCGCGTTCATCTGGCGCTTCTCGGGCCGGCTGAACCGCTCGGCTCCACCGCCGGCACCGGCACATGACTCTGTACTTCACGCCTTGCAGTCGCGCTGGGCGTTGTTGGGTGCTGCTGCGATCTTCCTCTATGTGGGCGCGGAAGTATCCATCGGCAGCATGATGATCAACTTCCTGCATCAGTCGGATGTGCTCGATGTGACCCTGGAGGCAGCCGGACGGATTCTCAGCCTCTACTGGGCTGGCGCGATGGTCGGACGCTTCGCCGGCAGCGTACTGCTGACACGCTTCAGGGCGACGCTCCTGCTAGGCCTGGCGGCCGCCATCGCAGCTATCCTCTGTCTCGTCGTGAGTCAGGGAATTGGTTGGGTTGCCGCAGGCTGCGCTATTGCAGTCGGACTGGTCAATTCGATCATGTTTCCAACAATTTTCACGATTACGTTGGAGCGTAGCTCGGCCTCGGCTGCGGCTACTTCCGGGCTATTGTGCATGGCTATCATCGGCGGAGCCGTGCTGCCGCGTATAGCCGGGCTCATGGCCGATGCGGCTGGATTGCACGTCGCCTTTTTGCTTCCGATGGCCGCTTACGCAGCCATCGGCGTGTTCGCAATGATGGCTGCAAAAGCTCGTGTTGCGGCGGTGGGGCAGGGTGTCGGCGATGCATCCAGCCAGCGCGTCGCGCACTGAGTAGGGGCTGGCGAGGACGTTAATGATGAATATCGGCGGTAGTGGGGAAGATCGGGCGCAGGTGGCGGCGGTAGAGGCCGCTTGCACGCGGCTCGTGAGCTGGCTGCTGGAGTCAGCTTATCCAATCTGGTCAACGCGCGGAATTGATTCCGTGCGCGGCGGATTCCAGGAGCGACTGACACTATCAGGCGAGCCGACGGAAGATGCGCGCCGCGCAAGGGTGCAACCTCGGCAGATTTACGCGTTTTCCAAGGCGCCGTCGTTGGGTTGGAAAGGGGATGCCAGTGGCGCCGTAGCGCAGGGACTGAGCTACTTTCTGACGCGGTACCGCCGTCCGGATGGCCTGTTTCGAACACTGGTGAGTGCCGACGGCACACCGATCGATGACCGTGCGCTACTGTACGACCAGGCATTTGCGCTGATGGGCTTTGCGACCGCCGCGCCGCTACTCGGGAGCTCCTTCAGCCTCGCGAGCGAGGCCGAACAACTGCGCGAGGCGCTGTTCAAACATCTGAAGCGCCCGGGCCCTGGATTCGAATCCGGCCTGCCGCACGGGCCGCCACTGCTGTCAAACCCACACATGCATCTGCTGGAAGCGTCCCTCGCGTGGTTGGATATGGGCGGTGGACGTGAGTGGCGCGCGCTCGCTGACGAGTTGGGTGAGCTGGCCTTGTCGCATCTCATCGACCCGGCAACCGGCATGCTGCACGAGAGCTTCGATAGTTCCTGGAAACCGACAGCGGATGCGCCAGGTCGCCTGGTGGAACCCGGGCATCAGTTCGAATGGGCGTGGCTGCTGATGCGCTGGGGGCAGCGCCGGGCGGACGCACGCGAAGCGGCTCTGCGGTTGATCGATCTTGCCGAGACGCACGGAGTCCGTGCTGGCGTTGCGATCAATGCCATAGTGAACGACACGTCGATTCACGATGGCTCTGCGCGGCTCTGGCCACAAACCGAGCGCCTTCGAGCTGCGGCGCTCGCGGCTCGGCTGCACGGGGATGTCCGTTACTGGAAAATGACTGCCGATGCTGCAGCGGGCCTGTTGCGATATCTCACTACGGATGTCCCCGGCCTTTGGTACGACCGGCTGACACCCTCGGGCGAGTTCATGCGGGAAACGGTGACCGCCGGCAATCTTTATCACATTGTGGGCGCGATTTATGAAATCGCGGCATTGAGGCGCTCGATGCCCTGAACGGGTAGGGTGAACTGCGCACCGGATCGGAATATCCTGCAGGCCCACGGATTCCTCGGGACTGGCCATGGCCGAGCCTATCAAGATTCTTCTGCAGACCACGATTGCTCCTGCGCAGGACGATTGGCACATCGGCCGATTCAGCCTGCTGCGTGATTACCTGGCGAGCTTGAAAGGCGCGAACGGCGCGCCGCTGACCGTCATTGAGGCTCGCGATCGTGCGCCGCCAGGCCGCCCCGATCCCGTGCTCTGCAGGCTCGATGAATCGGATTACGATGAGCTATGGTTGTTCGCGGTGGATACCGGCGACGGGCTCACCCAGGAGGACTGCGCGGGCATTTCGCGGTTTCGCAAGCGAGGCGGCGGGATGATGATCACGCGCGATCACAATGACCTGGGGAGCTCGGTGTGCAACCTGGGCGGCCTCGGGTCGGCTCACTACTTCCACTCCACGAACCCCGATCCTGATCCGTCACGTCATGCCAACGACGATCAGGACAATCCTGACATCCAGTGGCCGAATTACCATTCAGGTGCCAACGGCGATTATCAGGAGATCCACGTTGCCGGTACGCCGCACGTGCTGTTGTTGGATCCCGACGCGCGTGACGGGCTGATCCATTACCTCCCTGCACATCCCCACGAGGGCGGTGTGGGGGCACCTCCCGGTGACTCCACCGCGCGTGTCATCGCAAAGGGGCATAGCAGTGTGACAGGGCGGGAATTCAACCTGATCGTGGCCTTCGAGCCGTCGGCCGCGGGGGGGCCCGCGGTGGCCGAGTCCACTTTTCACCATTTCGTAGACTACAACTGGGACCTCAAAGCAGGTGCACCGAGTTTTGTCACGGACCGGCCGGGAAACAAGCTCGCGGCGTTTCCGCCAGCTTTGGACGCTACCCGGCGGTATGTTCGAAACCTCGCATTGTGGCTCGCTGGCCGCGATGTAGGCGCGTCAACAGTTGGCAAGCAGGCCGCCCGTTGATTCTTCGCGCATGAGGCGGCTGACTGACGGCGCGTCTGTGCTGTTCACATGAGGGCTCCGCATGTGTGTGCGGTCCGCGTGAGGCGGCTCGCCCTCCGCACGTTCATGTTGCTTGCCCTCCTGGTATTTGGCGCCGCCACAAGCCCGGCCACGAGCGGCGGCGTTGACTTGCCTGAGGTGGATCGCCCAACTGCCATCGAGCGGCTAACCGCACGCGGGACCGCCGATTCCCTTGCCGCGGCGGCTGTGCTCAAACAATTCGGCGCGGAGGCAGATGATGGATCCTATGCCCTGGTGGCGCGGGCCGTCGAGCTTGCCCCTGGCCGGGGCGATCTTGCCTGGCTTGCAGTCCGGTTCTGCAACATCGCTGCCGATTGTGATCCAGTAGCTTCGGAACAGCATCTGCATGCCGTTGATCCAGGCAATGGAGTTGCATTGATAGGGGCGCTGACACGGGCACAAGCCAAGAACGATGCCGGCGCGATCGACTCGGCGCTCGCAGCGATTGGCGCATCCGAGCGCTTCTATGTCTACTTCGACCCACTGGTGGCAGCCACCGCCCCGGAGCTGGCGCAGGTGCGCCATCGCGGCTCGGGTCCGCCATCGCGCGAGGAGCTGGCACGCGCGACGGTTGAGATGATTGGGGTCATTGCCGCGAGCATCCTGCCGCCCTCGCAGGCGCTTTCCTTGTCGTGCAAAGGCATGGCCCTGCAGTTGGGCGACCGTCTCGAGCGATGCCAACGGGCTGCTCGGGCATTCGAGCGCGCGGATACCTTCATCGTCGAAGGGTTGGGGTTGAGTCTGCAGCAGAAGCTGTGGCCGCTCGATTCAGCAGAGGGCCGCGCAGTGACGGGCAAGCGGCGCGTATTCCAGTATCGGCTCGAGGCGTACAGCCGGCTCGGAATCTCGGCATCGAACTTTGCCGAGTTTCCAACTGACGTGGTGGATGTTTTTCGCACTCACGGGCGGGAGCAGGATGCCGCCCTGGTGTACTTCGCAAAAGCGGGTATTGCGGCTGATCCGCCGGTCGGTTGGACCAGCGCCATGCTGCCGCGCGTGCCTTGAAACTCGGCACCGGCTGGGGTGGAGCGTTTCGTGGTCCACGTCTGCGGCCGCTACGCTCCGGTTGCCGCACACACTGGCTTTGATCAGACCTGAGGAGGGTGCAGGCTTCTCGAGTCAGTGACCTTGACTGCGAAGCGGTCTTCAAACTCCTGACGAATCCTCGCTCTTTGGTCCGGATGCGTGTGGGGACTGCACATCACCTGCCTTACGATGGCCTTTGCATCGATCGGTAGAAACAGTGCTGTGTTTTGGGGCTCGCGGTCCAGCCAAAGGGTGCGGACCTCCTTCTCGAACCGAAATGCAGTGCGCTTGCGCAGCAGCGCGTTGGCGGCCAGTCGCGGGGCGTCCTTCATTTCCCCCGCGCGCAGGGATTTCGCGCGCCGCCAAAGCTCCTCTTCCTTCTCGTAGCACACTTTGCCCGTGAAAAAAGCTCCGGCCCGCTGTTGCGCCAGGGTGCTGGCCGCAGCCAGGATGTCGCGCACGCGGCAGCGAATCCTGATGATCGGGTTGGTTCGCTGGAAGCCGGCCATGCGCCAGGCCGGCTCATCAAAATGGCTTCGGCTCCAGGAAAGAACGTAGGCGCTGGTCTGGTGGAAAGGGCCGGTTCGGTCGAACAGTGTTTTGCACCACCACTGTTCGTAGGGATCAGGCCAATTGATGGGATTGGCCAACCGCAATCGGCCCTCCGAAAACATCGACAGCGCATGCGGGTATTCCAGGTAGTGGTAGATCGACGCACCATCCTGGAGGCTGTCATCGATAAACACCTTACTGCCATTAGCGCTTCGCGAGGCCTGTCGCCAGCGGATGTTCATAGGGGGCTCACTGCGTTGAGATAGCCAGGACTTTCACGTGTCCGGCGTTGCCGTAGGTGATGATCTTCTCATCGTGAGTGGCGAGCACCGCGCGGCGGACGCGCGCAGTGGCGAGTAGAAAGCCGTCTGCGGTGATATCACCCGGCAGATTGACGCTGTCGACCAGCGTTGCCGGCCCGCTCAAGCCGAAAACCAATCGTTCACCGGCGGTCAGAATGATATGGTCATGATGGTATCACGAGGGGCGCAGAACAGGGGTGAGAGGCTTGTCACACGCAACGCGACGGGCTACGGTCATCATCCTGGCTGGCCGTGCGGAATCCGCATCGGGCTCGCCTCGCTCTTCGGGTCCCGCCTGCGTTTGCGGAACGCTATAACGGATAACGTTAAGCGTCAAACGACGCAAATCGGCCATTCACCGGGATGCTCCCAGGCGCCGCATGTCGGATCCGTCGGACGTCAGCTCTCGGGTGCCTCTGGTCCGGACAGAAGCGCCTCGTGCGCCAACTCCTCGAGGAATGTCGTGACCTCCGCGCTACTCCACTGTCCGTGCGCCTGCAGTGCCTGCAGGAGTCCGCATAGGTGAGCCCGTAGCGCAAAAGCCAACACAGTGTGCGGATACCTCTGCAGGGTAGCGACGAAATCATTCAGCTCGTCGGCGCACTCCTCGAACGTTCCTGTTGTTGACATGCCCGTCATGAAATACCTCCCAGCTTGGGGTGACTGACAAAGAATACATCCGTGCGGGCTGTGAGTTTCTGGGCAAACGCGCAGGCTAATTGAATTCCCATCCCAGCCGGCGCGGCTAGACTGGCCCCCGCTGCATCCACGCTTGCGATCATGGAGGATCGTTATGAACAGCTTCACGTTGACCGCGATCGGCAATCTTGCCAGAAACCCGGAGCTCGTCTCCAAAAGTGACACCTTGTATACGCACTTCTGCCTGGTCGGCAACGACTACGCCGGCAGAGATGAAGAGGGCGCCGCGCGCGAAGTAATCACGACCGTATGGTTCGTGGCGTTCGGAGCGTTGGGCGAGGCGCTCGCCAAGAATGCCCGCAAGGGTGATCAGCTCATGGTGACCGCCCGCGTGCGGTCCAACAACTGGACCGATAAGCAGGGTGAGAAGCAGTACGACCACTCCTTCGTCGTCGAAGGGTTTCGTTTCGGTGCTCCGGGTCCTGCGAAGCGGGCGGAGTTTGAGGCACATCGTGCCGAGGATGGCGCTCTGGCGCCATCACAAGGCTAGCCGGCGCTGTCGCGGCCAGGAGTTGTGCTCATGACTCGATTGAAATCGATCGCGCTGCTGGCGGCCACCCTCGCGGGCTCGCCGGGGCTGCTGTGCGCGCAGGGTTCGCCCTTTCTGACAGGTGTTACCTCGCTGCAGGAGAACATTCTGGAATGGCTCACGCCGGTCGCCATCATCCTCGTGATGGTGCTCGGTGGCATGGCGATGGCCAATCGCATCTCGTGGGGGTGGTGTATCGGCGCGATCTTCGGAATCGCCATCGCCTTTGGTGCTGCGCAGATCGTGGCCTGGGTCCGTGGAATGTTCGGAGTGTAAGCCAGCATGAATAACCCGGATCCAAAGCTGACGGTCGATCCCTTGTTTGTTGGCGCCACACGTCCACCCATGCGCTGGGGTGTTACATACGCGGCGTTGCTGTTCAACCTCGTCTTTACAATGGAGGTATTCCTACTGACCAAGAACCTCCTGACATTGCTCAGCTGCGTACCGGTGCATGGAGTCTTCGCGCTGCTGTGTTCCCAGGATGCCCGCTTTTTCGATCTCGTGCTCCTGTGGTGCCGTACGCGGCTGCCCGCCGCGCTCGGCAATCTCAGGCTCTGGAAGGCAAGCAGCTACAGCCCCTTGGTCATTGATGTCCCATCGCCCCACGGACTACGCCGCCGGCGCGTGTTCGAGGTGGAAGTCGTGCGTCCGATCAGGCAGGTGTCGTCATGCTGAAGCCCAATCGAATGTCGGCTCTGCGCCGTGAAAACATTGCGGCCGCGCGTATCCCGTGCACCGCCCACGTTGCGCCGAATGTCGTAAAAACCGCGTTTGGAGACTATATGCAGGTGTTGCGGCTCGGCGGCGCGAGCTTCGAAAGTGCCGCCGGGGATGCTGTGAACACATGGCACGAGTTACTCAATGTACTGTGGAGAAACATCGCCAGCCCCAACGTGGCGCTCTGGACTCACGTGGTCCGGCGGCGTGAGCGTGCCGCCGTTCCACGGGAGACACCTCAGGGTTTCGCGGGCGCTCTGGGCGCGAAGTACGCACGTCGCCTTGCGGGAGAAACGCTGATGGTCAATGAGTTGTTCGTCGCGATTGTCTACAAACCGGCGACCGGCGTGGCAACCGGAACCTTCTCGCGGCTGCTTTCGAATGTGCAAAAGGGCAGCTCACGGCTTGAGCTCGCCGAAGCCCTGGATGCCTGCGAAAAGCTCGCCCAGACATTGCGGGCCTCCTTGGCGCGATATGAGCCGGAAGTGCTGGGCAGTTATTGGACGGGGGACATGTGGTGCTCGTCCCTGCTCGAGTACCTCGGTTTGCTGGTCAACGGCGAGTGGCGCCGCGTACCCCTGCCGCGCCGGGCGGCCAACGAGGTGCTTGCCACGACGCGCCTGTTTTTCGGTACGGAAGCAATTGAATACCGCCTGCCAAGCGAGACGCGGGTCGGGGCCATGCTCGGAATCAAGGAGTATCCGACTCCCACCGTAGTTGGAATGTACGACCGGCTCCTCTCGGCGCCGTTTCCGCTGGTGCTCACGCAATCGTTCGCGTTTCTTGCCAAGCAGACGAGCCAGGCGCTTCTGCAGCGACAGTTCCATCGGATGACGAATGCGGGAGACTTCGCCGTCTCGCAGGCCGAGGAGCTGAAGGATGCCCTTGATGCCCTCACCAGTAACGAATTCGTCATGGGTGATCACCACTTCTCCCTGCAGGTGCTGTGTGACGTGCCTGATCGCGACCACGATGAGGCGGGCTCGCCGCGACTGAAAGTGCTGAACGATCATGTCGCGTTGGCGCGGGCGCTGCTGGCTGATACGGGCATGACGGTAGCGCGCGAAGATCTGGCCCTCGAAGCGGCTTTCTGGGCGCAATTGCCGGGCAACTTTCCGATGCGCCCGCGCAAGGCTCCCATCAGCTCGCGCAATTTCGCCGCCATGGCGCCTTTCCACAATTTTCCCAGCGGGCGTGCTGAAGGCAACCACTGGGGCGCGGCACTTGCCCTGTTGATGACGAGCGCACGCTCTGCCTACTACTTCTCGCTGCATGCCAGCGATCCTGCCGACCTCGCCGGTCCGAAGGATACGGGGCACACATTCATCTGTGGGCCAACCGGTTCCGGCAAGACCGTGTTCATCGGGTTTCTCGTGGCGATGCTGGATCGTCAGGCAGTCACGCAGGTCATCTTCGACAAGGACCGTGGTTTGGAAATTCTGGTGAGAGCGCTCGGAGGTGAGTATTTGCCGCTGTGCGACGGCGTACCGACGGGCTTCAATCCGTTGCAACTCCCGGCTACCGCCGAGCACGTCGAATTCCTGAAGACGTGGCTGCGGACCCTGGTACGCCCCGCCGGTGGGCGCGCGCTTGCCGCGCGCGAAGAGGCCGATCTGGACCAGGCACTGCACGGCACGCTGGCGCTCGAGCCTGCAGCGCGGCGCCTTTCGAGGCTGCTTGAGTTCCTCGACCCGACGGACCCGGAAGGAGTTCATGCCCGCCTGCTGCGTTGGTGCGAAGTCAGCGATGGGGACTATGCGTGGGTCTTCGATAACCCCGAGGACTCGATCGTACCGCGCATGAGGGCGCATCCGGTGATCGGGTTCGACGTGACCGACTTCCTGGATCACGAGATCACCCGTCCACCCGTGACATTGTATCTGTTCCACCTGGTCCACCAACTCCTCGATGGGCGCAAGCTGGTGTGTTGGATGGACGAGTTCTGGCGGTTGCTGGCGGACCCTGCTTTCGAGAGCTTTGCGAAGGATGCGCCCAAGACATGGCGCAAGCTGAATGGCGTGATGTGTGTCGCCACGCAGAGTGCGAGCGATGTGCTGGAGAGTCCCATCAGCCGCACGCTCATCGAGCAGACGCCGACGAAGGTGTTCTTCCCGAACAGCAACGCGAGCGCAGCCGAGTATGCGGAGCTTGGCCTGACTGACCGCGAGTTCAAGCTCGTCAAGGAACAGATCGAGCCGGGCTCACGGCGCTTCCTGCTGAAGCAGGGCAGCCGCAGTGTGGTTTGTCAGCTTGATCTGGCGGGATTCGACGGCGAGCTGGCGGTGATCTCGGGCCGCCTGGCGCAGGTCAGGCGCATGGAGCAGATCATCGCAACACACGGCGCGGACCCCAAAAGCTGGCTGCCACTCTTCATGGCTGAGGGGTGAGTCATGTACGTGCGTGCTCTCATTCGCTCGCTATGGGTCCTCGCGGCGGGAGTGTGCCTGCTGACAACGCCGGCAGCGCGGGCGCAGTTTGCAGTCATTGATGTTGGTGCAATAACCCAGCTCATTACCCAGGTGGAGATACTCCAAGACCAATTGACTACCGCCCGGGACCATCTGGCCCAGGCCCAGGCGGAATTCGTCTCGATGACCGGCGGGCGCGGCATGGAGCGGTTGCTGAGCGGCACCCAGCGTAACTACCTGCCAGCGAGTTGGGCCGATCTTCAGGGCGCAATGCAGGCCGCAGGCGGCGTTTATGGCGCGCTTTCGGGCGGGGTCGCCGCCACGGTGGCCGCGAGCGCAGTTCTCTCGCCGCAGGCGCTTTCCCTCCTGCCTGCGGATGTGCGCGAACAGATCCAAACGGCACGCCGGCTGACGGCCCTGCAGCAGAACCTGACGCGCCAGGCGCTCGTCACCACCAGCAATCGATTCGCCTCGCTGCAGCAGCTGATCGATGCGATTGGTGCCGCGGGGGATCAGAAAGCGGTGCTCGATCTACAGGCGAGGGTCGGCGCGGAGAGCTCCATGTTGCAGAACGAGCAGAGCAAGCTGTTGACGCTCTTTCAGCTCGTACAAGCCGAGGAGCATGCAAACGAGCAGCAGTTACGCGAGCGGGCAGTGGTTGGATATGGCCAGTTCGCGAGCCGCTTTCAACCAGTGCCCTGACACTGAAGCGCAAGGACCGCCATGGGATTCTTCGAGACCTTCTGGATTTGGTTGAACACCGCGCTGGGGGCGTACATCGGTGATAACACCGCGCGCGTCTCCGCAGCCATGGAGCCGGCCATTGTCACCCTGACCACTCTGTATGTGATGGTGTGGGGCTATCTGCAGCTTACGGGGCAGATCCAAGAGCCGTTCGTACCGGGCCTGAAACGCATACTGACGGTCGCAATAGTGCTGGGCGTCTCTCTACGGATGTGGCTGTACAACACCATCATTGTCGATACGTTCTACACGGCGCCAGCCCAGTTGGGCGCGGCCATAATCGGCGCCTCAGACCCGGTTCACACCATCGACTCGATCTGGGAGCACGGTGGCGGGGTCGCCGGATACCTGTACAGCAACGGTGGCTTTTTCCATGACTTGGATTACGCCCTCGCCGCAATTGTGGTGTGGGTGCTGATGGCTCTGTTATGTGTCTACACGATGTTTCTGATCGCGTTGTCTCACGTCGCGCTGGCGATACTGCTCGCCCTGGGGCCGTTCTTCATTGCGATGTTGCTGTTCGAGAGCACCAAGCGGCTGTTCGATGCATGGCTGGCGCTGCTCGCCAACTATGCGCTGATCACCGTGCTGACGATCATGGCCGCAGCGCTTCTGCTGCGGATTGTCGACTCGTACGCCACGCAGACCGCCGCTCGAGGCGCCGCCCTGGTAACTGTCGATGCCTTGAACATGGTCCTCGTCGCGGTGCTCGTGTTCCTGTTCATGCGGCAGGTGATGCCGATTGCCGCGAGTCTGGCGGGCGGCACGGCATTCAATACATTTGGAACCGTGAGCCGTGCGATCAGCTGGAGCGCACGCACCGGAATGGACGCGCTGCGGGAAAGGTCAAGGAGAAAGGCCGTCGCCGCACTGCTGTCCAGGGACCGGGACTGACCCGGACTGCACTCGATCGGACCAAGGAAGGCTATGAAGATCATCTATGTCACTGCAACGGCGATTCTGATCGCCGCGTGCTCGACGCATCCGGTGCGTTGCCGGGGCCCGCTGCAGCCCATCAACAAGCCGGCTGCGGCTGCCAGTGGGCCAAAGGCAGCGCCGGCGGAGGTACGCCCGTGAAGACTGACCCGGCACTCGAGCGCTACCTGAAGGAGGCCATCTCCTGGGATAGCGACCGGCAAGCACAAATGCAACGCAGCGAACGAACGGCCTGGTGGGTTGCGGGAGCGGGTTGGCTGTGTGCCGTGGCAAGCGCCGTATCGCTGGCTCTTCTCGTGCCGTTGAAGGGCGTCGAGCCGTTCGTGATCCGTGTTGACAACAGTACGGGAATAGTCGATGTAGTCCCGGTGTACATGGGCCATGAACCCATGGACGAAGCGGTCAGCCGCTATTTTCTGAGCCACTACATCGTGGTGTGCGAGCGGTTCAATCTGGTGACTGCCGAGAGCGACTACGAGGAGTGTGGCGCTTTCCACACCGCACAACGCAACCAGGCCTGGTACGCGCTGTGGAATACAAACAATCCGCGTTCACCCCTCAACCTGCATAAAGACGGCAGCAGCGTTCGGGTCGAGGTGGAGTCGGTCAGCTTCTTCAAACGAACCAATGGTGTGGAGGATCTTGCGCAGGTCCGCTACCTGAAGGCGGAGCACCCCGGCGGGGGTGCTGCCGAGCGCGTGACTCACTGGATCGCGACGGTTCAATACGCTTACTCCGCACCATCGAAGGACCCGAGGACCCGCCGCTGGAATCCGCTCGGTTTCAAGATCGTCGAGCTGGGGTCGGAGCCTGAAGTACTCACGGCTCCGGTGGCCACCTCCAATGCAACCCTTACGGGGTCAGTGCAGTGAGTTGCGCTCCGTGTGAAATCCGCAGGTGCGGCGCTGTTGGATCTGTCGCGGCGATTTTGTCACTGCTTTGCGCGAGCGCGGCACCGGCCGAAACGGTCCCATTACGAGGCATCGCTGACAGCCGGATTCGCACCGCCGTCTATGACGGTAACGAGGTGTACCGCATCCATGGCTATGTGGGTTACGAGATCGACCTCCAGTTCGAAGCGGGCGAGTATTTCGTGGGGATTGGCACCGGCGACATCGAAGGTGTGTCATTTGTGTCGCAGGATAATCATCTGTTCATCAAACCGAAGGCGAGGAGAGTCAGTACTAACTTGACGGTGGTTACTACGCGGCGGCCCTATCAGTTTGTCTACACGGCGTCCGCCCTCGATAGCCGCGATGCAAATGGTGAGGTGATCTTTGCCGTGCGGTTCAGTTACCCGCCGAGTCATGGCGACGTGGTCGCGGATGCCATCGACAGAATGCTCCAACAGTCTGCTGCTGGCCGTCCCCGCAACTTTGACTATGGGTATTGCGGTAGCCCGGCCGTCAAACCAATCGCGGCTTCCGACGATGGAGTCCACACGCGATTGCGATTCGCCGCCAAAGCGGAGCAGCCCGGGATCTTCGTTCTGAATGATGATGGCTCGGAGTCCCTGCTCAATTTCAACATGGATGCGCACGACGTGGTCATACATCGGGTAGTGCGTCAGCTGATTGTTCGACGCGGCAGGCTGGTCGGGCGAATCGTCAACAAAGCGTACAGCGGATCGGGCGATCGCCTGGAATCCGGGACGGTGTCACCAACTGTCGAGCGCGTTGATGAGGGGCGACGCCCATGAAACGCGGCACAGTGAAACCAGACCGTAGCTCCGCCGCGGATGGTGGTGCCGGGGCGACTGAAGATTCGGTGCGCGGCGAGAGGGGTCAGCCGTTCGTGAGTACCGCCCGCTCCCTGCAATCCAGAGTCAGCAGCATCATGGCCTGCGGTCTTATGCTCATCCTGGGCGCGGGGATGCTCACGTGGTACTACACCAACGCGCTCTCCAGGCAGTCGCGGTCGAAGCGCAGCGCTCAAACCGCCATATCACATCGAGCCCAAGGTGAAATGCCTTTGCCCGGATTCACTTCGCTCAAGGCGGTTTCGGGCACGCAAGCGCTGTTCGCCGAACCTGACCGGTCAGACTCGATTACGGCCGAGTCCGCTCGGCCCTCAACCGCGGAGCCGCCACAACTGCCGTTGATGGTGTCCCAATCGAATTGGGCGGCAGGCGGACGCGGAGGTGCGAAGTACACCTATCCAACTCGTAAGTCGGCGGGGCAGCTCGAGAAGGAGCGCTTGTTGTCGGGTGCGGTGTTTGCGCGTGAATCGGTAGGCCGGTCGGCCGTCTCGGGCGCAGCGGCTGTCATCGCGGATGGCAGTGACCGCTCAAATGCCAGCGGATTCGGTGCTGCCAACAGCCAGACCGCCGCCGCAAATTGGCCCGATGGCGATATCGGACCGCTATTACGGCCGACCGTAACGGCTTCAGCCCGCGCCCGGGTCCTGCCGACTCGAAGATTCCTCCTGGCCAAAGGCGCTTTCATTGACTGCACGTTGGAGACCGCGATCGACTCGACGCTGCCGGGCATGACGACCTGCATTACAGCCACTGACACCTTCAGCTCGGATGGCTCCGTGGTGCTCCTCGAGCGTGGGACGAAGCTGATTGGCGAGACGAGGGGACAGGTGCAGCAGGGTATCGCTCGGGTGTTTGTTCTGTGGACCGAAGCGCGCACTCCCACCGGCATTGTGGTTCCTCTGGATTCGCCCGGCACGGACGAGCTCGGACGCTCCGGCCTGGCAGGCGAGGTAAATCGTCACTTCTGGGACCGATTCGGCGCAGCGATCCTGATTTCCACCCTCGACGGTGCCGTGCAGGCAGCGGTGCAATCGGCCAGCCGCGCAGGCGGGCCGGTGATCTATAACCCCTCGAGCACTACGAGTGTGGTGACTGATGTGCTCAAGAGCACGGTCAACATTCCGCCCACCATCGCCAAACCCAATGGTGACCGGATTCAGGTGCTGGTGGCCCGCGATCTCGATTTCAGGTCGGTTTATGAGCTCCGCTCAGTCGCAACCGCGCGCTGAAATGGGCACGCCGCCGACTGGCGCCGCGCCGACTGGCGCCGCGATGAAGGCGGGCGCGACGGTGCAGCAGGCAGCACTCCAGGCTGGGACTGCGGTGTCCGCCGGCATGACACCGCGCGCCGCTGGTACGCCCCTGGTCGACGTATCGGCCCTGCGACTGACGTTGCGCGCACTGGAGCCACTCCTGGCTGATCCTGAAGTGACGGAGGTTTGCATCAACCGTCCTCAGGAAGCCTTCGTTGAGACGGGCTCGGGATGGCGGCGCGAGCCTTTGGCGTTTGCGAGTTTCGAGTGGTGTCGCCGACTCGCGAAGCTCGTCGCCAACTCGACGCGCCAGCGCATCGACGAATCATCGCCGCTGCTGTCGGCATCGCTGCCAGGCGGAGAGCGAATTCAAATCGTACTGCCGCCAGCGACGACCCAGGGTTGTGTGGCTATCACGATTCGGCGTCCTAGTGATGAGGCTTGGTCGATCTCCGAGCTGTGCCGCCGCGGGACATTCCGGATGACGCGCCGCGCGACGGATTCACTGGATGACACTGAGACGCAGATGCTGCGCCTGCTTGCGCAAAAGGAATACGAAGCCTTCATGCGGCTCGCCGTGGTGAGCCGAAAGAACATTCTCGTCTCGGGAGCGACCGGTTCGGGCAAGACCACCTGGACGAAGGCACTGATCCGGGAGATTCCCGCGGAAGAGCGGCTGATCACGATCGAGGATGCCCAGGAGCTGGTGCTCGACCGACACGCAAATCACGTGCGTCTCTTCTACAGCAAGGACGGTCAAGGGCTCGCACGTGTCACCCCCAAGCAACTGCTCGAATCGTGTCTGCGGATGAAGCCCGATCGCATCCTGCTGGCCGAACTGCGCGCCGAAGAGGCATTCGACTATCTGCGCAACGTGAATTCGGGTCATCCCGGCTCCATCACGAGCGTACATGCGGCGAGCGCCGAGCTGGCTTTCGAACAGTTGGTGCTGCTCGTGAAACAGAGTGCCGGCGGCCGCGAACTGGCGCGAAGCGATATCAAGCACCTGTTGTATCTATTGGTGGACGTGGTGATCCAGTGTGGAATCGAGCGTCACGAGCGCTTCATTCGCGAGATCTGGTACGACCCCGACCGAAGGCGCGGCAACCGGGAGCACTCATGAGCTCGCTGCACGCATTGTCCGGTCTCATGCTTGCGTACGCTGCCGTCGAGGTACCGCTGGCAGTAACACTGATCCGCCGCGGCGCGGAGTTTCGCAGGGTGTTTGCGTCCGCGGAGCTGGCAGTGCCGCTCGCGATCGCCGCCGGAATTGGGATGTCCGCGATCAGCCCGCTACTGCGCGATTTCGGCGTGAGCAGCGGCAGTCTGCCGGAGTTTGCGGTCGGGATCGGGGTGTGCGCCGGTATCGGTTATGCAGCAGCTCGTGTCCTTGCGCGCCCTGGCGCGCCGTCGAGCGTTCATCGGCGGGGAACGGTTATTTACGATGCAACCCCGGGATCAGCTCCGACCCCCGGCCTGGCTGAGAGCCCAGCCGTGGAGCAGCAGTCCTTTCACTCACAGCGGCCGCAACATCGCAGAGGGAGTCATCGCGCCCGAAGCCCGGAGGCTATAACACTAGCCGGCATTCCTGTTGCACCGCTTGATGAGACCAAGCACTTCAAGCTCATTGGCACAACCGGCACGGGCAAGAGCACCGCGATTCGTGAGCTGCTTACCGGCGCTCTGCGGCGGGGCGATCGAGCGATCATCGCCGACCCGGACGGCGGATATCTCGCACGCTTCAAAGACACCGCGCGAGGTGACGTTGTACTGAACCCGTTCGATCCTGACTCCCTGAAATGGGATCTGTTCGGCGAGATAGACAGTCCCTACGACATCGACCAGCTCGCACGCTCGCTACTGCCGGATCAGGGCGGCCCGGACAGGAGCTGGATCAGCTATGCCCGGACCTTCTTCGGCGCGGTGACGCGCCAGGCTCACGAAGCCGGCGTCACGGACCTGCGCGAGCTGTACAACCTGCTCGTCGTGGCAGATACGAACGAGCTTCGAGGTTTTCTGGCGGGTACACCCGCTCAACCCTTCCTGGAGGAACACAATGGTCGGATGTTCGATTCGATCCGCTCGGTCACCAGCTCGGCGGTCGGATCGCTCGACTACATAGCACAACAGGCGGCTGCCCCGCTGTCTGTCCGGCGTTGGGTACGTGAAGGTTATCAGGCGAACACTACCGGCGCCGGTGCCACGGTTGCGCCAGTGAGCAACCAGGCGAACGGCAGTGTGCTGTTTATCCCGTATAAGGCAGGACAGATCGCGGCGCTACGCTCGACGATCTCGGCATGGATGCGTCTCGCTATCTTCGAAGCCATGAACCAGCCCGAGGCAGATCAGCGGCTCTGGTTCGTCGTGGACGAGCTGGACGCGCTGGGGCAGATCGACGGTCTGAAGGACGCCCTCGCGCGGCTGCGCAAGTTCGGTGGCCGGTGCGTGTTGGGATTTCAATCCATAGCACAGGTATCCAGTACTTATGGCAGTGGCGAGGCTCAGACTATAGTCGAAAACTGCGGCAACACGCTCATTCTGCGCTGTTCCGGCAGCGACCGCGGGGGTACCGCGAATTTTGCCTCGCGGCTCATCGGGCAGCGTGAGGTTCTTCGCACCAACAGGTCACGTAGCCGCCGCGCAACCGAGTTTCTATCCTCAACGACGTTGTCGGAACACATCGGCATCGAACCTGCCGTGATGGATTCGCAGATCGAGCAGCTACCCGACCTGTCCGGTTACCTCAAGTTCGCGTCAGTTCCCAACTGGCAGCGCGTCTCGCTGGCACTGCCCGGCGATTCGGGTGGCACACGGGCTGCCGCTGAAGCCATGAATTTCTGGCGCCAGTGGCGGGCCAGCAATTCCGGGGCGGTAAAACGCTCGTCGCGGGATCCCTCGAGCGAGTCTGCGAAGCTCACACGGCCTGCCTCTCGCGAAAGCGCGGAGTACGAGTAGGGCTGCGTCATGGATGACATCACAATGAAGTTAGGACTGCTCATGGAAGCGGCTCAGGCCAATCAGAAGGCCGCCGAGTCCAGCCTCAAGAAGCTGAAGGCGGCCACCAATGAGCTTGCCACGGTAGTGCGGGAAGAGATCCATCGTGTGTTGATGGAACAACTGCACTCACTTGCGGACGACAGCAAGCGCACATCCGACGCGCTGCGTGCGGCGCGACATGCAGCAAACGTACGGGCGCTGGTATGGAGCGTGGGAATTACCATGCTGTGTTCCGCGATTCCGCTGGCGCTCGCGTCGTGGCTCATACCCACCCGGGCCCAGATCGCAGCGCTTCGCGCTCGGCGCGATGAGCTCACTATCCAGATTACAAATCTGGAAGAACGCGGTGGGCGCATTGACCTGCGGCGTTGCGGAGACGGTGCGCGGCTCTGTGTCCGCGTGGACCGGAAGGCACCGACTTATGGAGAGCAGTCAGATTTTCTGATTGTCAGAGGGTATTGATGCCATGGAATGGTACAAGCGCGGCGCCCTGGTTGAAACCGGCTGGCGTGTGTGGAACCGGATGCCTGCTTTCAGAGGCTGGACCCGCGGCCGTCCGCTGGAGCTCGCCGGACTGGCAGTGAGACCCGCCGATGAGACTAAACACTTCAAATTCATCGGGACCACGGGAACCGGGAAGTCCACGGCGATCACCCAGCTGTTGGAAGGAGCATTGGGGCGCGGCGATCGGGCTATTTTCGCTGATCCGGATGGCGGCTACCTGGCGCGCTTTCACGATCGCGGCAGGGGGGATGTCATCCTCAATCCCTTCGATCGGCGCTCGGTCAAATGGGATCCGTTCGCAGAGATCCACAGTGCATACGACGTCGAGCAGTTAGCTAGCGGGCTCATCCCCTCCACCGAGGATGCCTCGAGTCGCGAGTGGCGTGGCTATGCGCGCACCTTTCTTAGTGCGGTAGCGAGCCGCTGCCATCGTGACGGTCAGCGCGATGCCGCGGAACTTTGGCGGCTGCTCGCTATCGCCTCGAGCCGGGAACTGCGAAAGGTGGTCGCCGGCACTCCGGCACAGCCGTTCCTCGATGCGGACAACGCGCGCATGTTCGGTTCGATCCGCTCGGTGACGGGATCGGCCGTCGCCGCTCTGGCGTACGTCCAGGCTCAACGCGCGGCGCCGTTCTCCGTACGCAATTGGATCCGCGCCGGCTCTGGCTCGCTGTTTGTGCCGTACCAGGCAAATCAGATCGCGGCGCTGCGCTCGATCATTGCAACGTGGATGCGGCTTGCAATCTTCGAGGCCATGACTCGTCCCGAGGAAGATCAGCGTCTCTGGTTCGTCATTGACGAGCTGGATGCGCTTGGAGCCATCGACGGTCTCAAGGATGCACTGGCGCGGCTGCGGAAGTTCGGGGGGCGATGTGTCATCGGTTTTCAGTCGATTGCGCAGGTATCCGGTACATACGGTGCAGGTGATGCCCAAACAATCGTCGAGAACTGCGGCAATACCCTGATCCTGCGTTGTTCCGGCAGCGACAACGGGGGTACATCACATTTCGCCTCGCGCCTGATTGGCGAGCGCGAGATTGTTCGCCGCCAGACCTCGCGCGGGAGAGATCGCGAAGCGTCATTCATTTTCAAAGGCTCCCGGCATTCGACCAACGTCAGCGAGCAGCACGTCACCGAGGCGGCAGTGATGCCGTCGGAGCTCGAGCAACTGCCTGACCTGTCGGGCTTCCTGAAAACGGCATCGTCACGTGCCTGGCGGCGTGTCCGAATCGCCCGTCAGCCACGGTAACCACACTGCCGGTACACGCCATGGCCATTTTCCGATTACAGATCACCCCGATCACCCGCGGTGGGGAACACAGCTCGGTGGGGGCAGCCGCATACCGGGCCGGTGAAAGGATACGGGATGATCGCACCAACCAGGTACACAATCATTCGCGGCGCAAGGATGTCAGTCACGCTGAAATCATGCTGCCGGCACATGTGTCCGGCGAGAACATGGATTGGGCACGCAATCGCGCCAGTCTCTGGAACGCGGTTGAGAACGCCGAGACGCGTAAGAACGCGCGGGTTGCCACGGAAATTCAGATGACACTTCCTTTCGAGCTGCCGCCGGCGCGCCGGCTCGAGATAGCACGAACGTTTTCTCAAGAGGTCGCGGATCACTACAGGGTGGCGGTGGACCTTGCGGTCCACGATCCGCGCCCGGCGGGTGATCCGCGCAACTTCCACGCTCACCTCCTGTTGACTACCAGGGAAGTGTCCCCGGAGGGATTGGGAGCCAAAGCCGGCTTGAACATGCAGACGAGCGAACGGCTGCGACTCGGATTACCGAATGCGTCGCAGGAGTTCACAGCGATCCGCGAACGCTGGGCGACCATCACGAACGCCGCGCTCAAGGAGGCCAACATCGAGGCTCGTGTTGATCACCGCTCGCTGGCGGAGCAGGGGATTGATCGCGAGCCAAAGCCCCATATTCCATTTGCAGCTTTTAAAATAGAACGCGCGGGAAAACATAGTGAAGTAGCAGAGGCGATTCGCGCAGACTACAACGCGCGAGTTCAGGCGCGCCTGCAGAGCGCGGCGGAGCGGACTACTACCACGGAGGAACACACAGCACCCGGCGCAGCAGTACGCGCGGAAACCGGCATCGCAGCGAGCGCGGAGGCTGCGGCCACAGTGCGCGTGAACCCTGCGGCCACAGTGCAGGCGGACCCCGCCGCTGTGGTGCGCGCGGACTCTATCCCCGAGGTACGCGCGGTCGCTGCTACAGGTGAACCCGCGCGCAATACGGCTCGCCTCGCGACAAGAAATCTGGAAGACATCCGCCGCGAAGCCAGAGAGAACTGGCTAAGAATGCGAGCGGAGCAAAGCGGGATTGCCACTGCAACCGCCCGCGACGACTCACAGCGGCGCAACGCCACAGTCCAGTCTAACCACCCGGGCCAGGCTAGCCACGCGGGCCAGTCTAGCCACGCGGGCCAGTCTAGCCACGCGGGCCAGTCTAGCCACCCGGGCCAGGCTAACCACGCGGGCCAGTCCAGCCACCCGGGCCACGCTAACCTCGCAGGGCAGGCTAGCCACGCGGGCGAGCCTAGCCACGCGGGCCACCCAGCTCCGTCTCACCATTCAAGCCCGTCTACCCACTCGACCACAGCTCGAACACACACAACGGGCCGCGACGATGACTATCAACCGTAGTCGCCGTCCACGTGCAAGCCGCTCCACTGCGGCGGCTGCGGACCTCCCCCGCGAATACCGTCTCCAGTTCGCCGCTTGTTACGCGTATTCACCAAAGGGCAATTCGGAAGTCTCTGAGCGCTCCCGACAACTGTGCGCGAGGGTCAAAAACGGCAGCACGAGGTGGCTCAAATCCTACGTGGCAACCATCCACCAGGAAGTTGCGCGAAGGCGTCAATTCCGCGGCATCTTCAACGAGAACACTCTGCTCGTCCCGATCCCAAAAAACAGGATGGATGAGGGTGGCGGCCCCGTGTCGATGCGGCCATCGCTTTGGGTTGCGCGACGCCTCGCACTGGCTCTGCACGAAGTCGGTTTGGCAGAAGACGTCTGGACCGGCCTGCGAAGGGTCAGTTCTGTGGAGAGATCATCCTTGGCTTGGAGGTGGGAGCGGCCAACCGTGCAGCAACACTATCGATCCTTCGCGGTCATACCATTCCCAAGATCTCCATCGGATATCGTCCTCGTGGACGATGTAATCACGAAGGGCCGTACCCTTGTCGCGGCCGCGATGCGGGTTCACGAAGCCTTTCCAAAAGCGGATATTCGGGCATTTGCACTTGTGAGAACCATGGGGTTGGTCCTCGACGTTGAGCGTATATTCGATCCCTGCGAGGGCGCGATCCGTTGGAACGGGAAGGATGCTTACAGGGAGCCGTGATCGTTGGCCGCCAGCTGGAGCAGGTGGCGAGCTACCTGGCACGGCATTCGACTTCCTAGTCGGGCACTCCGTCGAAGAACTCGACGATCCCGGTCTCCAGTGAATACTCGGCCCCCACGACCAACAACCCCTCAGTCCGAATCAATGTCTCAATCACCTGCGACCCATACCGCAGGTGAGCCGCTGATGCGCGGACGTTCGCGCGCACTGCATGGTGTACGAGCGCGTCGTAGTTGTGCCTCAATCCCGTTTCCAGCAGTCCCTCAACAGACGGCCTGACGCGATTGACGATGGAGTCCACATTCCGCGAACGCTTCTCGGTCGGGCCCTGGAGGTCCTCCAATGTTGCCTGGATGACGCCGCAACTGGAGTGACCCAGCACGACGACCAGCCGGGTCTTGAAGCGCTCCGCAACGAACTCGACGCTGCCGATTTGGGACGGTGCAACGATATTTCCAGCGACCCGAATCACAAACAGGTCACCCAGACCCTGGTCAAAGACGATCTCCACCGGTACGCGCGAATCGGAACATCCCAGGATGGCGGCAAACGGCTCTTGGCCGTTGGTCAGCTCCGCTCGGCGCCGCGGGCTGATGAGGGATTCGGAGCTGCGAGTATCATCGACAAAACGACGGTTACCTTCGCGCAGACGTTGCAGGGCATCGCGGGCTGGGATCATATGGTTCGGTTTGGCTCGGTCGGAGGACTTCGGAACGTTCATTTTGGGGGTATGCGGGTGCCAGGTCCAGGCGACCCCGGGCAACCAGGGAAAAAATCACCCAGCGCGGCTCGGCTCCCAAAGGAGATGCCCATGTTCAAGATCAAAGGCTCAACGTGAATCGTCGCCAGTTTCTTGCAGCGGGGGGAGGGCTGTCTGCCGCAGCGCAGGCGGTGTCTGCACGGCCAGCCTTGCACCCAACTGATGAGCCGTCGTTCAAGACCATCAATCTGCAAGCAGATGGCCTCGCCCTCACCCCGCGCGAATACGTCGCCCTTCTTGGCAAGCTCGTCGAGGAGCGGCCACCGCGGCCTGACTACTACAGTAACGGCGGCGCAGTCGAGGAGTTGGAGCGCAAGTTCGCGCAATTGCTGGGAAAGGAGGCGGCGATCTTCGTGCCAACCGGCACGCTGGCGAATCACCTTGCGGTGAGAAAGCTGGCGGGTGCCGAGCGGCGGGTGCTGGTGCCCGCCGAGAGTCATTTGTACAACGACAGCGGCGATTGTGCGCAGACACTCAGTGGACTCAACCTCATCCCGCTCGCACCCGGCAAAGCCACCTTCGAGGTAGCAGAAGTCAGGAGCTGGGTTGAGGCTTCCGCGGGCGGGCGCGTCCCGACGCCGGTTGGCGCGATTGTGATCGAGAGTCCCGTGCGCCGCCGGGATCACGAAATGTTCGATCCCGGTCAGATGGAGCAGATCAGCTCCTATGCGCGCGCGCACGGCATCAGGTTGCATCTGGACGGGGCGCGCATGTTCAGTCTGCCGTACCATTCGGGCAAAAGCGTCCGGGAATACGCCAGCCTGTTCGATACCGTGTACGTCTCTCTGTGGAAGCATTTCAACGGTGCAGCCGGCGCAATTCTGGCCGGTAGCGACAGTTTCATCCAAGGTTTGTCCCATACACGCCGTATGTTTGGCGGGTCACTACCGCAAGCGTGGCCGCAGATCGCGTTGATTGCCCAATCCGCGGAAGCGTTCGCAGACGAGTATGCGCGCGCCTGGAAGTCCGCCGACGAGCTCATCGCGCTGTTCGAGTCCGACCGGCGTTTCAAGGTCCAGAAGCTTGCCAGGGGTACCAGTCGTTTCTTTCTGACTATTCAGGGAACGGTATCGGCAGCACTAACCGAGCGTCTGTCGCAAAAAAGTGTCGTCATTTCGCACGCACAACCCGACAGCGGGATCATTCCGGTGCAAATTAACCCGACACTCCTGCGCACCACGCCGGCAGCCCTGTTCCGGACGATTGTGTCATCGTTGTAGTGTAGGGTTGGCCGTGCTGCTGGCGACCGCGGCATGCGCGGGCGCATCGGGCGCGGCATACACCACTTCGCCGCCGATGATTGTCATGAGAACGTGAGCGCGCGGAATCTGCGCCTCCGGGATTGTCATGATGTCACTGGACAGTACCGTGAAGTCGGCCAGTTTGCCGGGCTCGATACTGCCGCGCTCCTTCTCCTGAAACGCCGCAAAGGCAGGCGAAAGCGACAGCATTTTCAGCGCCTGAGCGCGGGAAACGCGCTGCTCGAGGTGCCAGTTGGCAGCGGCGAAACCCTGTAACGAGCGGCGCGCAACGGCAGCATAGAATTCGATCAGGGGATCTCCCTTCTCAACGGGCGCATCGGTCCCTGCCGCAACGGTGGCTCCCGAGTCGAGCAGGGAGCGCCAGGCATACGCTGTCGCGAGCCGCTCGGGCCCGAGGCGGCTGGGCGCGAAATACAAGTCGCCAATGGCATGCGAGGGCTGCATGGAGGCAATCACACCGAGGCGCGCGAACCGTGGGATGTCAGCCGGACTCAGGATCTGTGCGTGTTCGATCCGCCAGCGCGGCTCGGCGAGCGCGCGCTGCTGGACCGGAACGGCGGCAAAGGCCCGCTCGTACAGATCGAGCATGATGCGATTGCCCCGATCGCCGATCGAATGTGTTTCGACTTGAATTCCCCGGCGCAAGGCCTGAGTCAGGATGGGAAACAGCCGCGCCTCGGTGTTGAGCAGGAGCCCGCTGGAGCCCGGCGAGTCGCTGTATGGAGTCAGTAGCGCCGCCCCACGGGAACCGAGCGCCCCGTCGATGTAGAGCTTGATGCTCCGCACCGGCAGCTTGTCGCCGCAACCGTGCGGGGACGGCCCCTCGGAGAGCAGCCGGTCTACATCCGGGCCAGGACCGTAGATTGCGTCATACAGCCGCAGTTTGATCCGTCCCTGCCCATATAACTGGCAGATCTGGTCAACCTCGAGGAAGGAGTTGCCCGCAATCTGCAGTTGCGTCCAACCCAGCCGGACACTGCGCTGTGCGCCGAGTTCCAGCGCTTGGGCGCGTTCCACATCCGTAGGTGGTGGCAGCAGGCGCAGAACCATGTCCTGGGCGTTGTCGATCAGCATGCCCGTGGGCTCGCCCGCCGCATCCTGGAGAATGCTGCCGCCCGCCGGGGCCGGCGTGTTTCGATTGATTCCGGCCCGCTTCAGGGCCAGGCTGTTGGCCACCGACGCATGCCCATCCGCCCGCCGCAGCACTACCGGGCGATCCGGGGCGGCCGCATCGAGATCCTGCCGGGTTGGAAACGCAGGCGGGGTCCAGCGCGATTCGATCCAGCCACGGCCGAACAGCCAGTCTGCGGGTTTTCCCTGAGCCGCGCGCTCGTGCAGCTTGTTTTTCAGCTCCGCGAGGCTCGCCGTTCCCTCCAGGTTGAACGTCAGGTCGCGTTCGCCAATCTCAGCCAGATGCGCGTGGGCATCCGTCAGGCCCGGCACTACTGTGACACCCTGTAGGTCCAGCCGCTGCGCGTTGGCTGGGGCGCGACGCAGCGCATCAGCCGTCTTGCCGACAAACGTAATACGACCCTCAACAATAACAACGGCTTCCGCGCGCGGCTGGCTGTCGGCCGCGGTGTAAAAATTGCCATTGGTCAATATCAGCGGCGCGGGCGCCGCAGCGGCCGTGGCGGCGGGAAGACTCAACAAAAAGAGGACATTCAACCCGCAAAAAGCTCCCAACATGGGCCGCGGCCTGCGCTGGCGGCCGATCCGGCGGGGAGCGCGGGTGTCGATGTTTGGCATGCCTTGCGTCCGACTCGGATGGCGGGATGCGCAGTCTACACCGTGGCTCTTGACTTTTTCAGCGAGAGTCAGGTTGGCCCTGTTGCATGGCGTGTACGACCTTCGTCCCCGCCCGTTGTGCGTGCAAACCGGCCAACTACCACGCTCCAACGTCACCTGGTGCGGCCAACTGCCGGCCAAACTCGTGACAAACTGGTACAAACCGCCCATCGCGGCGCTCCAAACCGGGCGATGCTATGTCTAACCGGGCTGCAAGCGGCCCCAACGGGGTCCAAACAGGCCTAACCGGAGCCCAACCAGGCCCGCGGATGGGCAAACTCGGCCCAAACCTGACCCAAACATGCGCAAACTCTGATGCAATTCGCTCAAATCCACCCAAACTCCACTGTCAGTCCGACCCACAGGTTGTGTATGATCGCGCCTTCGTTCAACTGTAATCTCGAGGAGAGACTGATGGCCAAACGTCCAACCAACAACGGAGCATCGTGGAGTGCCGGCGAATTGCGTACTTTGAAGCAGCTTGCCAAGGCGGGAACCGCCCAGGCGGCCGCCAAGCAGCTGGGTCGTACGCCTGCCGCAGTTCAGCAGAAGGCGATGCGTACCGGCATTTCGTTCCGCGCCGCCCCGGCGGGACGCGGACGCGCTGCCAAGAAGAAGTAAGCCGTACGGCATAGCGGAAAGCCCGGGTGGTCGGGTGCGGGTGGCCTCGAGGCCAGCGCGCACTTCGACCACACGGATGGACCCATAGGGTTGGAAAGGAATCTCCCGGGTTTTCCGTTGACCCACTGCAACAAAGTGTAGCGATCGGGCCAGCTCCGTCGCGAAACGCTCCCCCAAGCCCCTTCCCGCCCCCGCGTGGTGGTTGTTCGCCAACCAAAGGCCGCCAGGCCCAGGGCCACGTATTGTCTACTGAGAACTGACTACATCAAAGTGTGGCTTGCCGCAGACGGCGTGCCGTCACAGCGTCCTCTGGTCCGGCGGGGGAGGCACGTATTGATACAGCCAGGTCTCGGAGAGCGCCTGGCCGTCCAGGGACAGAAATAACCGCAGGTTGACCGGCTCTACGCTGTCATCCGTCAACGCCAGATCGAACATCGCACGCCATTGCCGCAACGGCACCAGCGGCCGGGCGGAAGTTATTTCCACACGTCCGCGCGATGCCGAAATCATTGGGGTCACGCGTGCGGAGTCGGGGATCAGGGACAGGTCGCCCCCGGCGAAGTCGATCACGAAACGCCAGGAGAAGTGGGTCCGCTTCTGGCCGACGATTCCTCCGATCCCGGTGCGCGTGGCGCGCACCGTGGCGAGCCTCGGTCCAAAGGGATTGTCGCGCGTCCAGTAAAGTTTGTAGCCGTAGAGGTACTCCTGACCCTTCTGCGGCTTGGCCGCCGGCGTCCAGAACGCGACGATGTTGTCCATCACCTCGTCCTGAGTCGGAATTTCGACGAGCGTGACGGCGCCTTTGCCCCAATTGCTCTTCGGCTCTACCCAGGCGCTCGCCCGCTTCTCGTAGAACACACCGTCGTCCTGGTACTGCTCGAAGTTCCGCTCGCGCTGCATCAGGCCGAATCCACGGGGACTGTCATCGGCGTAGCTGTTGACACGCACGGATGTTGGATCCGTCAGTGGCCGCCAGATCCATTCACCCGCTCCTGTCCAGATCTGCAGGCCGTCCGAGTCATGAATCTCGGGACGCCAGTCCTGGGAGGAGCGGTGGTCGTTCTTGCCGCTGAAGAACATACTGGTGCCCGGGGCGATGCCAACACGCTCTATCTGCTTGCGCGGATACAGGGCGGCGTCCATATCCATGACCATGCTGTCAGCGACGTCGATGATGAAGCGGTAGGCCCCGGCAACGCTCGGCGAATCGAGCAGCCCATACACATTCAGGCGGCTCGAGTCCTTCGCCGGCCGCTCGAGGTAGTAGGCGATGAAGTCCGGGAATTCCTCCGGTGCAGGCATTCCGCAGTCGATGGCCAGTCCGCGATGTGACATCCCGAACTGCATATCCCCATCGACGGCGCGAAAATATGACGCGCCTTGAAATGCAGCAACGTCCCGGATCCAGTCCGTGTGGAAAAGGATTCGGAAGCCCGCGAATCCCATGCTCGGAGGCAACTGGGCGGAGGCGACGCCCGCCCGGCTGTAGTCGTACATGGCGGGGTCGAACGCAATCTCCTGCGCCTGTCCGTCCTGCACCAGGTACATGCGCACGGGTTTGTTGGCCCGGAAGCCGAGATGGGCAAACTGGATCCGAAAACGCAACCCGTCGCCGGCCCACAGTGAGTGCTCGTCACGGAACCGGATTGACTGCCAGTGGTCCCAATCCAGTTGGGCGATGGCGGGCGGCAATTTATCCAGAGGAGCCTGGTAGGGTGCCTCCGCCAGGGTTTTGGCCAAACCTTTGAGCCTGGCGTAGTCAAAGGGCTGCGCCGCGCCGCGTTGTTTGAGAGGCCCTGGCTTGTCTGCGGGCGCCGCGGCCCGTAACGCCCATGAATAGGGCACCGCCATTGACATTGCGGCGACTCCCGCGCGCAATAATTTTCTTCTCGACACGGGCTTTCTTCTAGACATTTGGGATAGCCAAGGGATATTCGCTCCTGAGGCCGGGGCAACGTCACCGCCGGGGAAGCAGAAATTGTACCTGCGCCGCACCAGTCAGGGCACCTCGGGCTCCCCGGCCGGCGGTGGATCCTGCATGTGCTCGAACAGATCGCCACGCACCGGGATCTTGCCAATTCTGCAGAAGGCTAATGGGAGGATGGCCCAGGCGATGACGCATCGATCACTGATATTGATGAGGAGTCCGCCCGTGGGTATCTCCTCGATGCGGTGTGTGGCTGCATGATTCCAGCCAAACCGCGGCTTGCTGTCATCAGTGCTGCCGGGTTTCACACCTGAGAAGTCATGCGGCGCCAACGGGGAAGTTTGGTGGCGCCTGCGCTCTTGGGATTCGATTGCGTTGTTGGCCGCAATCTGCAGCTCGTGTCGCCAGTCGGGAGCTGCCGGTGCGGTGATAGCGTTTGCTGCCGGCTCTCGTTGCGGCGTGGCAATCGCGGCCGCTGATTTTGCTGGAGCCGCGGTGGGTCGCTTCGGCCTTGGCGGCTGCGCGGCCTGCGCTATCGTTGGGGGTTGCGATGTGTCTTGGCGTGTCGTGTCATTCGGCGGCAGAAAGAAGACCGCCGCCGCTGGCGTGTCTTGCTTGCCGGCCGGCGCTACAGGCCTGCGCAGCGTGGCGAATATAAGGAAAAAGACTACATGAATGATCAGAACGAAGAAGATCGTTGCAACGCGCATCCACTGCCTGCCGGAAGCTTCGAGGCCGCAGCATTCCGACCCCGCGTCCGCGGCAGGAGTTCCCGGCTCGTTATGTCATTAGGAAGCCGGACCGGCCGCGCTTATTGCTAGTATTTGTGCAGCGGCCAAGAACCATAAAGACCACCGCACCTTCAGGGGAGAAGCTCCTTGCCTCGACGCTCGTACTTGGGCGCTCCGACGCCCTTCGCGTTCGGTGCCTCCGTAGTGTTTCTGTGCATTTCCAGCCTGTTGATCGCAGCGGCCAATGCCACCGCCGCGCCCACGAAACCCGCGCTTTCACGCACCGCGCTGGGAGGGTTCGTCAAGGACCGAGCCCTGGCCAGGGTTCTGGGTGAGATGCTCTTCCGGGACACCGTGGATGTCATGTCCGATGAGTCAATTCCACCTCCCGTTGCCGCAGCACCCACCTCCGGCACTCCCGAGCAGTTGCGTGACAACAGCGCCGCAGGCCAGGTTGCCCGTATCGTGCTGGCGCACCAGTCGCTGGATAAATACCTGTGGTTGATCCACCAAGCCTACGACGATTCGCTTTGGAGGGGCGGCGACCGCGTGCGCATCGAGCAGCATTTTCCGCTGATCTGGCGGACTTCCATCATGCTCTACGAGTCCACGCTCAATGCGAGTCCGAATCGCGTGCGGGTGTGCACTCCCGCCGCCGACGGCGAGAGCTTCGATTGCCGCGATGAGATCGCGCGGGCAAAGATAGTCCCGATTCCCGCGCAAGCGCCGCTTCTAGGGCTGCTGCATCAGCCTAACGTGGGCTGAGCCGAACGGAATAGATCATCACGGATGTTGGAACACCCAGCTGCGCGAGGGCATGCCAGCTCATGAGTACTCGCATCAATGCCGTTGCCGGTTATCCATTATGATGTGCGGCAATCGCAGCTGCCAATCGGGAGCAGATTGTGCCCAATACGTCCTGGGTCAGCGTCGCGGCCTACTCGGACAAGATCTCTGCCGAGGCTATCCTTGGCCTGCTGAGCGGGGCAGGCCTTCCTGCCTACATCAAGTCGGACGAGCACGTGCCGGGGCTCGGGTCCCACTTCTGCGTGTTCGTTCCACCGGACCGCGTGCGCCAGGCGCAGAGGATATTGGAGCAGGGGCGTGTGTCGGAGCATGAGTTGACCGAGCTGGCAACGCGAGCGAAACCAGATGAGTGAGCTAAGGCCCGCGCGTAAGGATGCGCTGCTGTTGCCGCTGGTGCTCATTTACGGCGCCGCAAGTCTGCTGCATTTCATGCACAACGCGGTTTATTTGCACGACTACCCGAATTTGCCGGTATGGCTGACTGCGGCAGGCGTGGTGGGCGCCTGGTTGGTCGTAGCCGCCCTTGGGGCGCTGGGATATCTGCTGTATCGGCGAGTATCCAGGCTGGCGGGGTTGATAACAATCGGCGCCTACGGGATGTTGGGTTTCGCCGGACTGGACCATTACACCATCGCGCCCATGTCCGCACATACCGTTGCCATGAATCTGACTATTCTGCTTGAAGGCGTGGCCGCCGCCGTGCTTCTGGCGGTCGTTGCACGGTCGGCGTTCGCGTTGCGGGTGCAGCGCTCGAAGGCGCAGGGCTGATGGTTGTCACGTGCTCGGCCATTTTGCGCTGGTGCACTTCTTCGCGATCGATGACGACGTTGGGCGGAGCAGTGATACCGAGCCGGATCTGATTGCCGCTGAAGCCGACCACGGTGATGACGACATTGCCACCGATTCGCAGGGACTCGTTGGGACGGCGGCTGAGGATTAGCATGTGTTCAACTCCTTGTCGAGGCAACAGGGTTCCGATCATCAGGTAAAAGCATGGCGTGATTCGGACCGATTGCCAAACCGTCGCCGTATTCGATGACGGGAATCAGCGACGCCCAGACTCGAGCCTGTTGCACCGGCGGAATGTTATGACAACTGGTCAGTGCAGGTTGCACTCGGTTGTGCCGTCAGTCTCTGCAGAAACTCGCGAATCTTCGCCGCCGCCGCACGAGGTTCGCATTGAAGCAGGCAGTGGGGCGCATCGATCTCGATGAGCGTGGCCGCAGGGGCCTGTTGCTGGATCAAGCGCGCTGCCGCTCTTGGAATCAAGCGGTCATGCGTGGCTACCAGACACAGTATCGGCAGGCGAACGCCGGCGAGAGCCGCGCGAACGTCGCAATCGGCCACTGCTTCGAGACGGTTGCGAATGGTCGTCGCCGGTACGCTGGCAAGAATCTTCTGATGTAACTCGCGGATGGCCGGCGTGATCCAGCGGCCCAACACCAGGAAACGCGACAGCCGCAACGAGGAGCCGCTCCCATGAAACGGCAGAAACGTCAGCAGCGGGCGGATGAACCGCAGGCGTGGGCGCGGATTGCCCGCGAACGTGCAGCAGAGAATGATTCCGGCCAGTCCCCGCGGGGCCTGAGCGGCCAGTGAGATGGCCACGGGCCCCGAAAACGATTCACCCAGCAACACATAAGGTCCAGTATCGGGCAGTTCGGCGCGAACCAGCTGCTGACAGGTGGCGTAGTCGTAGGCACCGGCCCCCGGATAACGAACCACGTGAGTACGGATGTCGTCTCCAAGTGCTTCCAACAGTGGCTGAAAGAAATCCCCGGTGCCATCCAGGCCGGGAAGCAGGACGAGGGTAGGCATGGCCATGGTATAGCGCTAGGGGACGGCGAGAAATTCTCGCAGCAACTCACGATAGCCGGGTTGGAGATTGATGTCGTTATGGTTTGCGTCTTGAAAAATCATTACATGTCGCAGTGGCGCCGGTATTGCCGCAACGAGCGCCTCAGACCTTGGCCGTAGCACGACATCGTCCCGCGCGGCGATGAGTGCCAGAACGGGCGCATGAATGTCTTTCATGCGCCGCACTGAGTCATACGAGTCCCTGACCAGCCACCGCACAGGCGCCCACCCGTAATGATCCGCCGCCACTCGGGTGATCGAATCATACGGTGTAACCAGAATCAGCTTTTCAATAGGGCGAGTGGCGCCAACGGCGGTGGCAACTCCGCTGCCCAGACTGCGGCCCATCACGGCAACCCGTTCGTGCCGCTGCTTTATGGCGTCATATATCGCCTGAGCGTCGGCCACGAGCAACTTCTCGGACGGCGTGCCGGCGTTTCCACCATAACCCCGGTAGTGCACGAGGTAGACCGTGCGATCCGGAAAAAGCGCGCCGAATTCCGGGATTTTCGCGGCGACGTCCTCGGCATTGCCGCCAAAGTAGATGAGCGCGGCAGGCAGGCCGCCGTGCAACTGCCACACCTTCAGGACGAGCTCACCCGAATGTATGAGAACCGCGGCAGCTCCTCCCGGGCGTGCTTCGGGTGTGGGGAAGTAGAGGAGGCGATCCTGCATTACATAGAGAACGCAACACATGATGGCATACAGTGCTACCGCCACGAGCGCCGCAAAGGCGAGCCATTTCATCGATTCGGGTCCGCGGGCAATGTCAACAAGGTCGCAAATTCTACGTTATTTTGTCGTATGCTCTGACGGGAAGGATGGCACGGATGGCATTCCAGTGAGCTGGGTACGCATTGCACGCGTGGTGATTGCGGCAATTGCGATGTTCGCGGCCGGAGGTTGCGGCTCGATCGGTGTGGCACTCGGTACGAGGACGCGGCTCGACAAACTGCCCATCGTGTCGATCTCGGCCACGCTGCACCCGCAGCCCGGTTTGAGCCCCGGAAGATCCGGCCAGCTCATCATTGTTGCGACAGCCGAGCACGGCCACACACTGACGACCGTGGGAGCTGGGCGCGGGACCGTTCTCTTCGACAGCTTCACCTTTGATCCGACAATCGTACGGGTCAGTGGAAGCGGAGTCGTTTCGCTGCCATCCGATCCGCGTGTCAGCAATGGACAGACGGCGCATGTGCGGATCGCTGTGGTTGGTCATCCGGAGGTCGTAACTGACCTCGCTGTTCCTGCACGCTATGACGTTGCGTTCGCGGCTCATTTTTCGGGAAGCCCCGGAATCAACGGCAGCAGCGGAACGGATGGCTTGGCGGGCAGTGATGGCAGCCCCGGCTCGACGGATCCGAGCAATGCCTCGGCCGGAGGGAGTGGTACTGATGGAGCCAGGGGCGGTGACGGCGGGGATGGGGGTGACGGCACTCCTGGCGAAAACGTTCACGCCTGGGTAACGGTGAAACAGGATGCCCAACCTCTCATTCAGGTCCGCGTCGCCGGCCAGTCCCATGAGGACTTTTTCCTCATCGACCCCAATGGGGGCTCGCTTTGGATCTACGCAGATGGTGGCCGGGGAGGCCATGGCGGTACGGGAGGAAGAGGCGGCCACGGCGGCTCCGGCGGATTCGGAAGCCCCAACGGGGTCTCAGGGCAAGACGGATTCAACGGCTCTGACGGTCGTCCGGGTTTGGACGGTGCCGCGGGCAACATTCTCGTGTCCGTCGATCCCGCGGCCCGGCAGTACCTGGACCGTTTTCATTTCTTGAACAGGGACGGTTTGGGTCTTGCAGGTCCTGCACCGCAAGTGCGCATCGAGCCGGTGCCGCCGCTGTGGTAAGCCGCAAAACGGCCATCCCAATCCGCGCGGCTTCACTGTACGCTTGACGGTACTACGCTGCGAAAACAAGAGGTGGCACGTCACGATCGTGCCTCAAAGAGCATGCCCCAGGTCTCCATCATCATGCCGGCCTACAACCGCGCGGACACCATCCGACGCGCGATCGCCAGCGTGCAGGCCCAGGCATTGCAAGACTGGCAGCTGATCGTGGTGGACGATGGCTCAACTGACAACACCGCGGCGCTGATTCCACAAGACGAGCCGCGAATTGTCGTAATCCGCCAGGAAAACCGGGGTTTCGTCGAAGCACGCAATGCCGGGTTGCGCGCGGCGGGCGGTGAATACATCGCGTTCCTGGACTCCGATGATCAGTGGGAGCCGCACCACCTGCAGCTGTGCATAGGCTTTCTCGAGGCATTTCCCGTGGAGTGGTTTGTCGCAACGGAGTTGCTGGAGGATTTTGGCGGCGGCCGGCGTGTAAATCATTACCAGGTCGAAACCTCGCAGTGGTATCCGCGCATGGCGGCCCGGATCCGGGCCCATTCCATCGACCTGCCCCCAGGGGAAACGGACGACTATCTGCGCGTGTACGAATCACGGGTGCCGGTCGGCCAGTGGGGAGCGACCATCTTGAGGGACGCCGGGGTACAGACCGTGCCCTATGTCTACAGCGGGCGAATTTTCGAACATCTGCGCTGGGGGTTTCTGATCGCGGTCAACTCCCTGGTGCTCAGGCGAATAGCGTTGGCAGAGGTGGGCCTGCAGGATGGCAGATACGCCCTCGCCGCGGACCAACATCTCGTGGCCAAACTGTGCCTGCGGTTCCGGGCTAACTTCATCGGGACTCCCACCTATATCAAACACGAGTTGGCGCAGGAAGGGGGTCTGCCGAGCGAGGGGCACCTGGCGACGGGCAAGACCGCACTCAAGTTCCTCAGGGACATGCTGCGGGCATTCGACGATCTGTTCTGGCTCGCACGCCCCAACGATGGGGAATTGCGGGCCATCCGCAGCCTCATGCAACTGGACATGGCCCAGGTTGCCCTCAAGACCGGCCAACGGGCCGACGCCTTGCAGTGCCTGAGGGAGGCTCGCAAGGGCTTGCCCCGTTTCTGGCGCGCCATCACACTGCACTGGGTTGCAACGTGCATACGCTCGCCGCAGCGCTCGCTCAGGCTCTGGAGTATTTGCAGCCGGGGAATGGAAGCGTTGCAGCAGCTCGCACGGGGTGAAATGTCGATGCGGGCCTTGTTGCAAAAGGCCCGGATGAAGTTGGGGCGCGCCTGAGGCATGATGTTGGATCTGTTCGAAAGCTTGGACGAAGTTGACTCGCGGCCGCAGCCGCTGGGTCCGGGCGCGGTAGTGCTGCGGGGCTTGGCGGGGCCCCCGGCCGCATCGTTGCTCGCGGCCGTGGAACGTGTGGTGGATCGGGCGCCGTTACGCTTCATGACGACGCCTGGCGGATATCGCATGTCAGTTGCGATGACGAACTGCGGAGCCGCTGGCTGGGTCACGGATCGCAGTGGCTATCGATACGATGCGATTGATCCGCTCACGGGTCATCCCTGGCCGGCGATGCCGTCGGTTTTTTCCGGGCTCGCTCGCGAAGCAGCCACTGCGGCCGGATTCAGTGATTTCGCACCGGACGCCTGCCTCGTCAATCGCTATGAGCCTGGAGCGCGTCTGTCGCTGCACCAGGACCGGAACGAGCGGGATTTCAGCGCACCCATTGTCTCTGTGTCCCTCGGCGTGCCGGCCGTGTTCCTGTTCGGAGGGGCGCAGCGTACCGCTCGCCCGCGTCGCGTGCCGCTCCTACACGGTGATGTCGTCGTTTGGGGCGGGCCGGCGCGACTCAATTTCCACGGCGTGCTGCCCCTGAAAGAAGGCCATCACTCATTGGTGGGGAGCTGCCGGGTGAATCTCACTTTTCGTAAGGCGCTGTGAGCTTCCAGGCAGCATTACCTTCAGGTCCTATCAGTTTCCAGGTTCGAGTCACAGGTGAGGGTGCCGCGGGCGGGAGGGCGCCGCCCGCGGGGTAGCAGGGCTTATTTCAACTCGGCGGTTTGCATCGTCTGCGAGCCGAGCACGGTGCGGATCTTGGCACGCTGCGCCTCCGACTGGGAGGCCTTTTCCAGTGAGCCCTCGACCTGAGCACTGACTGCATCCAACTTCCCGCCGAGGTTGTCGAGTGCCGCCCAGTTCTTGAATTCGGTGACCAGGTAGATATCCGGATCACCCGGCGAGCGTGCCTCAACGGTCAGGACGCGGTAGCTGAGAATGAGCCCCGCTTTCTTGGCTGCCTCCTCCTGCTTCTTCCAGCTTGTTGCGAGCCACTGCATGTAGTCGTCGAAATGGCCATCCACGGTGCGGATTGCTGCGACATTGACGACTGGACCGTCGTTGTAGTTGCGTCCGTCGGCGTATGAGAGTGTGGTCAGCGTTGCGCACAACATGCCGAAGCAGAAGCGTTTGGTAACGGATGTCATATTAGATACCCCTGCGGTTGATGTGAGTCAGTTGTTGGTATTCTGGCCAGTGTCGCCGGAGGAGCCCCGGTCCGACTGCGGCCACTTGTCGTTCGGCCGCGGCCATGCTACTCACCTCACACACCAGCCGCACGCTGCAGTGCGGCAGCAACTGCTCATTTGACCGTCGTGCCCGCCTGCTCGTCTTTGAGGTAAGCAGGGCTCAACGTTCCTTTCGCCTTCGCTACTGGCAGCAGTGTTGGGTAGAACTGCACGAATGTCGTGTCTACGGCCGCGTGCGCTTCGTGGCACGTATAGCACGGGGCGGGCCTTTTGATCGGTTTGCCGGGCCCGGACTCCTCCAGGGTAAAGAAACCCCAGCCGCCATCGAGCCTTGCATCCTTGACATGGAGTTCCTTGGCCAGGATCTGCTGCGACTGTGTCTGCCCGTTCTTGTTGATGGAGGTGGCTCCCGCGGCGGCCCGCACCTCGAGCATGAACAGGGTTTTGTCAGGCCAGGTGCCGGACTGCAGAAAGGCACGGTAGGCAGCCGGGTTTACGAAAACATTATCGAAGGTCGAATGGCCTTCAGCCGCCGCAACCGGCCTGTAGCTCATGTTCAGTCCCGAGGAGAGGAACACCCACTCCCGATAGTGCTCGGGCACCTGCAGATCACCAGTGGGCGTGTAACGCGGCGCGTCCTCCTTTGCATCCGGCACGAGGCTTGTTTCACTGGTCGCAGTCCCCGCCAGAGCGAGCAGCGCAACGATGGACGCGATCGCGACTTTGTTGACCACAGATTCCCCTTTAGTGTCTGACGGTTTTTATTTGTCCGCCTTTGTTGAATAGTGAACGTGTGCGATTTGCCAGCGCCCAGCGTGTTTGAGCCACACGTCGGTCTCGAAGGCATGCTCGTCGGTGCTCTTGCTCGCCGGGTGTCGTGTGCGCACATCGATTTGATAGCTGGCAATCGCCGTGTCACCGGTCGGGGACACTCGAATCACGACGTCGGCGAGCTTTACGGACTCGATGGGCTCCGTCCGAACGGATTGCGTCCACTCCTTGCGGTAGTCCGCCAGGGTAGTGCGTTTGTTGTAAAAAATCAGGCCCGCATCGTCGGCGTAATAGGCGAAATACTTGGGCAGGTCGTTCGCGGCGTACGCATCGTTGTAGTCCTTCTCGAGCCGCATGATCTCCTTCTGGGCCGACGCGGGTTCCGCAGCGTATGCAACGGACACTGCGGTGGTAAATAGAGCAACGCCACAGGCCAGATTGCCTAGCGAGCGAGAGACCATAGAGTACCCTCCGAATCGGCGACGTTTCGGTTTCGCGCCGTTCGGCACAGTGTAGGCTGAGTGGGCGGCTGCATGTAAGTGCTCGCGCGGACTGGCAATTCAATCAGTGGCACTGCGAAAGGGGACGACATTGATATCGCAACGTCTGGGTGGTGGCTTTCGGCTGAGTAATCGACGCTGGTATCCCTGGGTCTTCCTCCTGCTATGCACTTTTTTCCTCTTACTTGCTTACGCACTGGCAGGCCGGCAGCTCAAGATCGAGTGGGTCGTCTCGGTGCTGGGTGGCGCGGGAGGGCTGACGACCTTTCTGTATTCGCAGCACCTGCAGGAAACGCGGCTGTTTACCGAGCTGTTTCAGGTATTCAATGAGCGCTTTGACCGGCTCAATCAACATCTCAACGAGCTCGCGGCCTTCCCTGACAGCAAACTCAGCCAGGAAAGCCAGCAGCTGTTGATGGATTACTTCAACCTGTGCGCGGAAGAATACCTGTACTTTCGCTCAGGCTACATCGACGAAGACGTCTGGCGGTCATGGACTCGCGGCATGCGAATCTACGCACAGGTGCCTGTCATTCGCGAGATCTGGGAGCGCGAGCTGGCGAGTGGCTCTTACTACGGGTTTTCGCTGGAGGAGATGTCTCCGCATTTGTAACACTCGAGCCCTGTTGCTTCGAGGGGCGTACACCGCCGTGTGCGCAGACGCTGGTCTCTCTAACATTGCACGTGTGTTCATCTCATACTTAATGTAGTACCCAGCGGCCGGTCCGAATCGCCGACCTAGACCGCTCACCCAACCGCCGGGATCCGTAGGCGTCAGCCCTGCGGCTCCGCTCTCGGTTCCACTTGCTGTGACGCAATGCATCACGGTGACGCTTGCAACCAGGGTGCGCTGCCGCTCCGCTGCTGGCATATCCACGCTCTCACGTAGAGCAATGACGACTCGCAACATCGTTGCGTGTGACACTAACAATCCAATGTCGATAGCATCTTCAGTGGCGTGCTTGCCGTCACTCCGAATATGCTCGTGTTATATCACCCATGTACGAGCGAGCTGCTTTCCACGCGCAGTGTCGAAAGTAACTTTCGCGGCACGGCGACATCCGGCACAGTCGCGACAGATGTTCCAGTTACCGGAAGTCACCGCACAGGCAGGCAGTCATGGTCAGCAAGTCGTGGTCAGCCGCTACGGCCCTCGAATAGGGAATCCAATGAAGCAAGCCTTTGTTTTTTCAAGCGTCTGGGTGGGATTGCTGTTCGGGTGCGCGAGTGTCCGCGTTCCCGAGTATCACCACCCGGAGACTGCCGCGAAATCGACCTGGTCGCAGCCGCCGGGGGCCGCCGTGTCGGCCACCGAAGCCATCTCGCCGCAGTGGTGGTCGCAGTTCGGCGATCCTTATCTGGATTCGTTGGTGGCCAAGGCGATTGCGGGAAACATCGATCTGAAGGTCCTGGCCGCGCGGATCACGGTGGCGAACGCGCAGATCTCTGAAGCGCGTGCTGGCGCGCTGCCCACCGTGGACGTCGGCACCGGCGCCAACCTGCAGAAGACCAGCGGCCAGGCGCTCAGCAAGCAATTCAATGTGGGCACGCAGGTCAGCTGGCAAATCGATATCTGGGGTCAGGTCCAGAAGGGTGTTCAAGGACAAACTGCCGAGTTCCATGCGACGGAGGCAGATTGGCGCGCTGGATATCTGCAGATCGTTGCGGACGTCTCGACCGCCTACTTCCAGATCCTTCAGCTCGACGAGCAGATCGACCAGCAGCAGCGTGCGTTGGCGAAAAACGAGCAGATCCTGACCATCTACGACACGATGCGCAGCAACGGCCTGCTCGCTGATACAGAGGTGCTCCGTCAGCGGGCCGAGAACAATCGCCTCACCAAGGATCTGCTGGAGCTGCGCCGCGCCCGCGAAGTGACGCAGAACGCCCTCGCGACTCTGCTCGGCGTCCCCGCGGGAGAGCTCAAGATCCAACCCGACCGGTTGCGGGACCGCGTGCGGGTTCCCGTTGTGCCCGCCGGGCTGCCGGCGGATCTGCTAGCCCGCCGCCCTGACGTTGTAGCGGCTGAATTCCGGGTACTCGAGGCCCACGACCTGATGGGTCAGGCGCGGCTCGCCCAGTTACCTACCGTGAGCCTGACCGGCCAGGGTGGCACTGCCAGCTTCGCCCTCTCTGATTTGTTCAAGGCGTTCACTTTCGGGCTGATGCCCACCATAAATATTCCGGCGTTCAATCCCAGTATCAGGGCTCACGCCAAGACCACCGAGGCGCAGATCAAAGTCGCTGAAGAGGAGTACCGGCGCACGGTCATGGCCGCGTTCGAGGAAGTCGAGGACGCGCTGGTCAACCTCGAGGCGCACCGCCGGCAAAAGGAAGAATTGCAGAAGCAGGTCGATCAACTACAGGTCGTATCGGCCCAGACCGCGGCGCAGCTCGAGATTGGCGTCGTCTCACAACTGGACGTGTTTGAAAACGAGCGTTCTTTGCTAACCGCACAGCTCGCGCTGCTCGCCAGCCACCAGCAGGTGCTGTCCGATACGGTGACGCTGTACAAGGCGCTCGGCGGCGGTTGGACCCGTGTCGAGATCGCGAATGCAGGTCGCTGACCGGTCGGAGGTTGCCGTGGAAATTGACGCAACGATGTGGGCGGGCGTCCGACAGGCGCCAGCGGTTCGTCACGTCGATGTTGTGCTGAAGCCCCTGTCCCGGCCCGAGCTGGGCGAGATACGCATCGATGCTGCTGAGTTCGGCATAGGGCGGACCGAGCAGCCCTTCGTGTCCTACGGCAACGATATCCTCAACATGTTGTCGCGCCGGCACGCGAGCATCTTTCGCCAAGATGGTTGCGTTTACCTCGTAGACCTGCAGAGCCGTAACGGGACAACGGTCAACCGCGTTGGGGTCGGGCACGCGGCCTGCCAACTCCGGGACGGTGATGAGATCTGCTTCGGTGGCGCGCTGTCGTATCGCATACAGATCACTCCGCGCATCCGCCCGGAAGGCAGCCTGACGGTGACGTTGACACCCGAATCAGCAGGTTCGGGCCTCGGCACGATCGTGATCTCAAAATTTCCGTTTCTCGTCAGCAAGACCGACGGCACATTCTCCAACTATATCGTCGGCGAGCATGGCGGGGAGTTGCGCTATCTGTCACGGCGGCATGCGCATATCTACCAGAAGGGTGATCAGGCCTGCATCGGGGACCTCGGCAGCGCCAACGGTACCTTCATTGACGGCCAGCGCCTGCAGGAGCACCCGGTACTGCTGCAGGATGGCGCCGTGGTCGCCTTCGGTGGCAAACACTTCGTTTACCGAGTGAGTGTCACCCGGGAATCCGATGTCGAGCCGGCCCAGAGCGATGCCCGCGAACCCCTGAGGGAAGGCCAGCCCCCCGCTGAGCGCGGGCCGCTGGCGAACCGGCAGGTGTTGGATAAACGCGATCTCATGGCAAAACGCGAGGCCGTCGAGATACGCGAGCCTCTGGCCCAGCGCGAGTCCCTGTCGAAACTTGAGCCCGCGGCGAAAAGCGAGCTTGCAACGAAAGGCAAGCCCCCGACAGCAGGTGAGGCCCAAGCGGTGGGCGGAGCACAAGCGCAAGGTAAGTTTCAAGTGGCGCGCAGACCCCAAGTGGCGGGCAAGTCCCAGGCGGCGGGCAGGCCACAAGTGGAAGGGAAGTCCCAGGCGGCGGGCAGGCCACCGGTGGAGGGCAAGTCCCAGGCGGCGGGCAGACCACAAACGGAAGGCAAGTCCCAAGTGGCAGGCAAACCCCTAATGGCTGACAAGCCCCTAACCGCTGACAAGCACCAACGGGAAGGTAGGCCCACACCGGAACGTAAGCCCACACCGGAAGGTAAGCCCACGCCGGAAGGTAAGCCCACATCCGAAGGTAAGCCTCAGACACCAGGCGAGCCGCAGGCGAAAGGCGAACTCAACTTGTTGGCGATGGACAGTGGCACCCAGTTCATGGCCGCCCCGACCTCATTCCTGAGTGTTTTGTGCTCTGCGGACCAGCCAAAGGACGAAGTGGCGGCCGCCTCGGCTGCGGCCCCCGCTACTGGAAAGGACCCGTCCACCAAGCGCCGCCCGCGCGGCCGGGCGATGTTGCTGTTGTCCGAGCTTGTTTCGCTCGTCAGCGGTGAGTCCGATAAGACGGGGCGAAGGTGGTGGAAAGTTGCGGCCGCTGCGGGTGTCTTGGGTGTACTTGTCCTGACGGCGTATTTCTGGAATGCCACGGAGCGCGAGTTCAAGAACGCCGCGGCACGAGGCGAGTATGCACGGGCAGCGGCGCTAGCCAATCGGCTCCTCGCGAACCACCCAGATGACGTCGAGTTCAAAGCGCAGGCCACCGAGGTGGTCTTGAAGGCAAATGTGCCAGTGTGGTTGGTGAAGGTCCGGGCTCGTGATTTCGACGGAGCCAAGGGCGTCCTCACGGGCATGTCCGGGCTCAGCAAGCGCGATAGCGATCTGCGACCCTTGATGGACGAGTTGGAGTGGTTAGGCGATCTCGAACGCTTGGTCAGCGGTCGTGGTGGGCCGGACGCGCCGATCGCTATCTACGCGGACGAAGATAGTATCGAGCACCTCATCAGGCGCTGGAACGACGACACGGGTGAACACCAGCGCACATTGGCCCGGATCGCCTCGCGCGTGCCGCAGTTCGGTGATTGGTATGGGGAAGCGCTGACCCATCTGCGCAGATTACAAAGCGAATCGACCGTGTACCTGCCGGTGATCGAGCAAGTCAAGGCGAATATCGCGGCCGAGCTTGAGCGGGATAACCCTGATGTGTTGAAACCCGTGCTGAAGGAGACTGCGCAGAAGTATCCCAATCTCGGTGGCCTGGACAACGTACGTCAGGACCTGGCGCGTTACATCGAGATTCGAAGCGAAGCACGCACTCGAAAGTCCGGACGGCTGTTCGCGCTACTGCACAAGGCGCGCTTCGTGACCCCACCATTCGAGCAGAGCTTTCGCGCGCTGATCGCGAGTGGGCAGCTGCCTCCCGCCGATTTGATCAAACAGTACGACTCGGCGACGCGAACTTGGAAGCAATTCAAACCCAGCGAGGCGCTGACCGGGTTACAGAACATGACGGCCGGTCCGTGGGGCGAAGAAGTCACCCGGGAGTTGGAGCGCAGGCGAGCCGTGGCGGCTGGATTCGCGGCTCTGCAGCAGGCGCACACTGAAAGCAGCTATGTTGATCAGCTGCTGACTTTTCGAGAGTCGCTCGATTCGGACGAAGACGTGTACTTCGTGCGCGCCACCGCAGCCGACCTGAACCTGCAAAAAGAAAAGGTGATCGCGCGGGCGCAGGATGAGATGAATCGGGCCCGCACATTGTGGCAGGAATACCGCAGCAACGGCGCTATCGAGGCCTCGCAGCGTATCGAGACCACGATTTCGGATGCATTCCGGACCCGCGCCAGCCTGTTGGCCGAGGCGAGCAGGCATGCGCAGCAGAGCCTGCTGCTCTACTCGCAAGTGGATCCGGCCGCAGCTGCGCAGTGGACCGCGATCCGCGACGAGATTGAATCGGAAGCACGTGAGCAGCGCAGCAGGCTGCGTGATCTGAGCAACGTAGTCGAGCCGGCGCTGCTCAAAGGGAAGTTGGCTCTGCTGGGAGATTCAAACGAATGAGCCAGTCAAATCGCCTCGTTCCGGTGGCCGATGCTCTGGGTGATCACAGCTCCGAGGGCATTGCCATTCTGACCGCGGAGCCCTGGCGTGCTCTGCACGCCCTTATCTACACTATGATCGCACTGGTACTGAGCGGGTTGGCCTGGTCGTTCATCGGCCGAGCAGACGTGATCGTGACGGAGCAGGGCGCGCTCGCGCCTGCCTCGGAAGTCAGGCGCTTCTATGCACCCGTGGATGGCGAGTTGGTGAACCTCTATGTAGCCGAGGGTCAGCCCGTAACCAAGGGCGACGTGTTGGCCCGCCTCAACGCCAGGGGAGCCATCGAAGCGGCGAGCAACGCCATGCAGGCGCAGTTGAAGCTCGAAAACGCGGAACGCGAGTGGCGCCAATTCCCGGAGAAAAAGGCGCTACTGGAGCAAAGGGCTGCAACCCTCAGACAAGCCTTGGAGCTCGAGGAGCAGCAACACCAGAAGCGGACCGCGCTCGGCACGAGCAAACTCGTAGACGAACAGAAGGCACAAATGGCCGAGGCCCGCACCAATGTCGAAGAGACCAGGCGGGCGCGGGACGCAGCGCAGCTCGAAGTGGAGAAGTTCGAGCGTGTTCTGGCGGGTCCCGGCGGTAGCGGCGTGTCAGTGCTGCAAGTTGAGAGCAAGAGAAACGCCAGGCTGGCCGCCGAGAACGCTTACCGCGTCGCGCAATCAAGAGTCAACGAACTGACTGCCCGTCAGGGCCAGGAGCTCGTACAGGCTCAAGCCCAGCTCGAATCGAGCGGCGAGCAGCTCAAAAAGCTGCGACTGGAGTACGAAGCGGCCGCGAGCGAGCTCGCCAGTGCGGAAGAGAAACTGCGGCTGCAACTCAATACCGCGCGCGTCGAGGCGGATGCTGCGGCTCGCATCCGTTTCGAAAATATCGACAAGGACAACTTCCTGCAGATTGTCGCCCCGGTCTCCGGCGTGGTCACCGATCTGACATCGACGCAGCCGGGCGACAAGGTCCAGGCCAACGCCCCACTGGGCGGAATTGCCCCGAGTCGTTCCCGCTCCATCGTCAAGGTCGAGATCGCCGAGAACGACCGCGCGTTTCTGCGCGAGGGCCTGCCGGTCAAGCTGAAGTTCAATGCATTTCCGTACCAGCGGTATGGGGTCATCAACGGTACGTTGGAATACGTGTCGCCGGCCACCAAGCCGGCGTCGCAGACCAAGCAGCCGGTGTACGAAGCACGCATCTCGCTGGAGCGCGATTACTACCAGGTGGCGGGGACGAGGTATCCGCTGCGATATGGAATGACGGCGGCAATCGAGATCATCGTCCGTGAACGGCGGCTGGTCGATCTGGCCCTGGACCCGTTCCGGCAAATCGGCGGATGAGCCGGCAGCGCCACGATTTCTTTCGAATTCTAACTAGAAGGAGCGAAGCAGATGACGACTGTCGTGAAGATCGATGGCAAGGAGATCGGCCTTGCCGAGTTCGTGCGGACCTTGAAACTGACGGGACAGTTCGAGGAACTCCTCGAGCAATTCGTCCGGGACCGGCTGGCGGCGCTAGGCGCGCGGAAAGCGGGCATCAAGGTGTCCGAGGCGGAGATCCAGGAACGCGCCGACCAGTTTCGCCGGGTGCGCGGCTTGCACCGCGCATCCGACACTAACAAGTACCTCGATGCGATGCGCATCAGCCTGGAGGAGTTCGAGGCCTTCATCGTTGACAGCCTGTATCAGGAAAAGATGCTGGGCACAGTCTGCGGCGACCCGGCGGCTCAAGGGTACTTCAAGCTGAACTCGCCCAAGTTTGACAGCATCGAGGTGAGCCATATCGTTCTGGATTCCGAGGCCAAGGCCAGGGAGATGATCGCGGTATTGCGCGACGACCCCGACAGCTTTGATGAGATGGCGCGGGAGCATTCGATCGCCGACACTCGGGAGCAAGGCGGCCTGATCGGCAAGGTGCTGCGAGGATCGTTGCGGTCCGATGTCGAGGCGAAGGTATTCAATGCCGCTGCCGGCGATCTGCTGGGACCTTTCGCCTCCGGCGACCGGACCGCTTTCGAGATCTTCCGGGTGAACGCCAAACGTCCGGCCCGTCTCGACGAGGACACCGCCACGGAAGTGCGGCGGTTGTTGCGTGAGGAATGGTTCCGGTCCAGGGCCGCGGAACACGTCATTCAAGCCCAAGCCAACTAGCGCCCTGGAGCGCTGCCTCATGAACACGCAAGAGCCCCAGCCGAACACGCAAGCAAGCCAGTCAAACGCGCAGGAGATCCAGGCGCGTGTCGAGTTCCTGGCATCCATCGACCTGCTTTCGGCGCTGACCCGCGTTGCCATCGAAAGCTTGGCCCAAAGTGCGCAAGCCCGGCTACTGGCATTCGGTGACACCGTGTGCACTGCAGGCGAGGTGGCAGCCGGCATGTTGATCGTCAAGTCCGGCTCGATCCGGGTGTTCGCCTTGGATGGCGAAAAGGAGACCAGCCTCGGCGTGCGCAAGGCGGGGGAGGTTCTGGGCGAGATGGCCATACTGCGCGACTATCGACACGAGTGGTCGGCGCGCGCGTCCGGCAAGACCGAATTGTTGTTCATCCCGCGTAGTGTCATTGGCCCGATCGTCGCGGCCAACCCAACGGCCCGGGCATTCGTCGCCGACCGCGTCGCCATCAGCTCAGCGGGCGGCATGATCAGTCACCTGTTCGACCTCAAGAGCAAAGTCGACAAAAGTGAGTTGGTAGAACTGACGCGCAGCGTCGGCGTGAAGCGGGTCAGCGCCGGCAAGGAAATCCTGAAACAGGGCTCGCGGGATGATCGCCGGTTGTATGTCGTGCGCGATGGGGAAGTGCGCGTCGTGCGTCAGGAAGAGGGCAAGGACTTTGAATTAGCGACTCTGCGCAAGGGTGAAACCTTCGGCGAACGGGCCTGCCTGATGCGCCAGGAGCAGGGTGCCTCGGTCATTGCCGGCGCGGATACCACTCTGCTCGCAATCCCCGAGAAGAGTGTGCAGCTCATCCTGGAACGCAACCCGAAGGTGCGCGAGGCGTTGGAGGAGCGGATCCGGATCATCGACAGGGAGCTGCAACGGCAGAAGAAGGTCGCCGAGCTTCGCAGGCCCAAGCTGGTGCTGGATCTGAAATCCAAGCCGGAGCTTGGAGAGAACGTCATCCGGCGCTTCGCCTGGATCCAGCAGGCCGAGGAGATGGACTGCGGAGCCGCATGCCTGGCCATGATCTGCAAGCACTATGGCGTCGGTATGACGCTGGGCAAGTTGCGCGAACTTGCCAACGTCACGACGCAAGGCGCGACTCTAGACAGTCTGGCGCGCACCGGCGAATCCGTCGGCTTCACAACGAGAGGCGTGCAGTGCACCTTCGATACGCTTCGCGGGTTCGAGCTGCCGTTCATCGTGCACTGGCAGGGATATCACTATGTAGTGGTGTACGGGTTGTCGAGCACGCAGGTATGGGTGGCCGATCCGGCTGTCGGCTTCAGGAAGATGAGCGTCGAGGAATTCGAGCGCGGCTGGAACGGTACCTGCCTGACCTTCGTGCCGCGCCAGGACGTGGCGCAGGTCGCGGCATCACGCTCGCCATGGGTACGTTTTGCCAGGTACCTGCTTCCCTACAAGAAAATCCTGTTGCATCTGTTCATGGCGACCTTCGTGATTCAGATCCTGGGCATCGTGCCGCCGATGATCATCCAGAACATCCTGGACGGCGTGATCGTCCATCAGAACGTAAGTCTGCTGCACCTGCTGATCGTCGGCCTGATCATCTCGAACCTGTTCACGCAGCTCACGGCCACGATCCGGGCAGCGCTGGCGAACTTCATGGTCCGGAAGCTGGACTTCACGATGATGTCGCAGTTCTTCCGGCACACTCTGTCGTTGCCATACTCATTCTTCGCCAAGCGCAAGACGGGCGATATCTTCGCACGCTTCCAGGAAAACCAGACGATCCGGGCCTTCCTCACCGAATCCACCATCAGCACCGTCCTCAACTTGCTGATGATCTTCATCTACTTCACAGTGCTGTTCCTGTACAACGTCAGGTTGACTCTCCTGCTCATCGCATTCGTCATCCCGATTCTGGCGCTGACAGTGCTCGTGACGCCGAAGGTCAAGAAATTCGCGCGTGAGGTTTTCAGCGCTACGACGGATGCGAAGTCGTATCTGATGGAAACGCTCGGCGGGGCGGAAACCGTCAAGGGCATGGGCATCGAACGCCCCGTACGGCTGAAGTGGGAGACCAAGTACGCGAAGGCACTCGAAGTGCTGTACCGCTCGCAGTCGTTCAACATCAAGATGGGCCTGGCCGGACAAATGCTCAACGCCGCCACCACGATCTCCATTCTGTGGGCTGGCGCCAGTCTGGTACTCACGCGTGAGCTGACCATCGGTCAGCTCATCGCTTTCAATGCCCTGATGGGCAGTGTGCTGGCGCCGTTGATGGGTTTGGTAGGGCTCTGGAGCCTGCTGAATGACGCCTCCGTGGCGATGGAGCGCCTTGGCGACGTGCTCGACCTCGAGCCGGAACAAAAGCCCGAGGAGCTGGCCTCGCGTGTGGTGATCCCTGAGCTGCAGGGGGAAGTTCGTTTCGACAACGTTTACTTCCGCTACGGCGGCAATGAGACGCCGTATGTCCTGGAGAACATCAGTGTGGACATCAAGCCCGGCGAGCTGGTCGCGATCGTCGGCCGCAGTGGCTCGGGAAAGACGACGCTGGCTAAACTCCTTGTCGGCTTCTATCCGCCCACCGAGGGCAAGCTGACTGTCGATGGCTACGACATCAGCGTGGTCGACAAGGAGTACTTCCGGGCGCAGGTTGGTTACGTGATGCAGACCAACCTGCTGTTCTCGGGGACCATTGCCGAGAATATTGCTTGCGGCAGCGATGAGCCTGATCGCCGGCGCATTGAGGACGTCGCGAAAAGGGCCGATGCCCACGGGTTCATCAGCAAGATGCCTCTAGGCTACCAGCAGGTGGTCGGTGAGCGCGGCACGGGCCTGTCAGGCGGACAGATCCAGCGTCTGTGCATTGCCCGGGCACTGTACCGCGATCCGCGCCTGCTGGTGTTCGACGAAGCGACCTCCGCGCTCGACTCCCAGTCCGAGAGCAACATCATTGCGAACTTGAGCGACATTCTGAAAGGTCGGACCTCGGTGGTCATTGCGCACCGCCTGAGTACCATCATGGGAGCCGATAAGATTCTGGTGCTCTACGAGGGCAAGATCGTAGAGCAGGGACGACATGAGGAGTTGGTCGAGCGCCGCGGCATGTACTACGAGCTGGTGCAGAAGCAACTGGCCGCAGCATGAAGATACTCGACCAGGATCCCGGCGCCAGCTCGACAGTCTCGTATGCTGGGCTGATCGAAAAGATCGAGATACTACGCTCGGCGTTGCGGTGGGCTTCCAAGCTCGAGCGGCCGGATATCGAGAAGCTGCTACGGCAGGCCGGCGCGCTGCGCGACGAGGTTATGCAACTTTCACACAAGGAACGCTTCGTGAATGCGGCCGCCGCCGAACCGACTCGAAGCGACCTCTCGCGGGGTCAGCGGCGCAAGGCGCTGATCGAGCGCAGCTTCATCTTCGAGGGCGCGTTCGGCGACAATCCCAAGCTGCTCGAGGCGCTGGAGACTGCTGAGAAGGCCGCGCCAACCGGCTTGCCTGTGTTGATTGACGGGGAGAGTGGCACGGGCAAGGAGCTGATGGCCAAGGTGATCCACGCCAACGGGGACCGGGCCCAGCGGCCCTTTGTATCGGTCAACTGCGGCGCGATTCCCGACAATCTGCTCGAATCCGAGCTGTTCGGGCATTGCAAGGGCGCATTTACCGGCGCGGTCAGTGATCGCAAGGGCAAGTTCGAGAGCGCGCACACCGGTACGATCTTCCTGGACGAGATCGGTGAGCTGCCGCTGGCGGGCCAAGTGAAGCTGCTGCGTGTGCTGGAAGCGCACGAAATCCAGAGAGTGGGATCGGACCAACCAATCCGCGTCGACACGCGTGTCGTCGCGGCGACCAACCGCAATCTGCGCAAACTGAGCGAAGAGGGCCGGTTTCGCGAGGATCTCTTCTATCGGCTCGGCGTCATTCACGTCACATTGCCGCCGCTGCGCGAACGCAAGGACGAAATTCCGCTGCTGTTCCAATTTTTCGGCGACGAGGCGGCTGAGTTGCTCAAGCGCCGCCCAATCGAGATGACCAGGCGGTTACGTGCATTCCTGCTCGACTACGCGTATCCGGGCAACATCCGCGAGCTGCGCAACATCATTTACCGGGTGTCATGTCTTGCCGGGCAGACGGCCGATATCGAACACCTGCCCGCGGACATCCGCTCCGGGAGCCAGGCCAAACGCTCATTGGATACGGCATCCGCTGACGAAGGGCAATCGTTGAGCGGCGATGCGCTGAGCGAGGCGAAACGTGCCGCAAGCGACCTGGCCGAACGGGAGTTCCTCGAGCGAGGATTGCAGGAAGTGGGCGGCGTTGTGGTCGAGCTGGCAAAGCGTTGCAAAATGAATCGCTCGCATCTTCAAGTGTTGCTGAAGAAGCACGGCATTCATTCGAAGGAGTTTCGGGCGGCCTCACGCGCTGACAAGGCGATTTGAGCCGCGCTAGCAGGCCGTCGGGCTTGCCCGTGCGTCCTCGCTCCGCAGGCCGAAGGCGGTTTTTCCAATCGACTAGCGCGAACGCAGTATCGTGCGATCCGGGTTGCTCAGGTCCACGGCATGCACGACCACGGCCGTAATGTTGTCGCGAGCCTTCCGGTCGAGCGCCATGTTGATCAAAGCGTCGCACGCCAGTCGGCAACTGCAAGGCAGCAAAGCCTGCTCGATCGAGAGCTCAGTGACTACATTGCTGAGCCCGTCTGTGCATAGAAGGAAGATGTCCTCGTCAAGCAACTCGAGGGTAATCCGGTCGAGGTGCAGCGTTTCTTCAGCGCCGAGCGCACGGGTGATGAAGTTCGCTCGTGGTAGCTCCACTGTGTCGTCCAAGTCACAGATGGGACGCGAGCGCACAGCCTCGATCTGGTTGTGGTCGCGCGTCAGTTGCCTCAGGCGCCCGGCACGATAGAGGTAGATACGGCTGTCGCCGGCCCAGAGGCACGTGCAAAGATTCCCGGCGGCCAGGAGCGCCGCGATGGTGGTACCGATGAGCGGCACATCACGCCGCAGCGCTTCCGTGCGAAGATGACGATTGACTTCCCGCAACCGGTTCAGTGCCAGGCTGACCCGCTCCTCGAGGTCCTCCGTGGCGGGCAGGTTCATCAGGCTTTGCACCGCCAGTCCACTGGCAAACTCTCCCAGTGAATGTCCGCCCATACCGTCGGCGACGGCCCAAAGTCCGTGCTTTGACTGCTCCAGACAGGCATCCTCGTTGACTTTACGGACGCGGCCCGCGTCCGAACGGGAAGCGGAGCTCCAGCGGAACGAGCTGGTGTCGATGCTCATGCGATGCCCTCCGGCCTGGCTTGTCCTTATGAATGCGGCTCAGTCGAGCCTACCTGGATGACATTCAACGCGTTCTGCAGCGTGGTGACGTTGATCGCGCCACCGGGGGCCGAGTTCTTGATGTCGATGTTAGTGGTCAGCAAGTTCAGTTGGTCGGCGATGTAGTTGGTCTGATAGAAGTTGACACTCGGCACGATCCGGTCGCTCTCCGGCACGAAGGGGCGAAAAGCATAGAGGCACCACTCACCGGTGAGACCGGCGCCGCGGATGGCCGCCATCGCCTTGTAGTCCAGGGCACGGCTGCTGGGAAGATCGGCCAGAACATAGGTCGGCAGGTGGGCGCTAGTCGTGGTGCTCATGATGGGATCTCCGGTGCCTGGCTTTGCAGACGTTCGGTGGGGGCCGTCGAGGCTCCCCACCTTAACGCTGCACGGCATTACCGAACGAGCTTGCCAAAAGAAGGAGTCACGAAGAGCGATCCGACCGGCACGAAGCTGTCCTGGTCTGAGTAGTTCGACTGGTCCGCATCGTTGGCAATCGCCACCGGGCCGTCGGCGGCGATGTGGAAGCTCTGCAGCAGCTCGTTGCTCTGCAGATTCGTCGGGACAACCTGGCCGGTCAGGGCGAGGCCGCCGTGCACAGTTGTCATCGTCTCGGTGTCGAGGTCTTTGCTCAGGTTTTCGATCTTCATGTCAATTCTCCGAAAAGTGTCAGGATGTTGGGTTGGATTTAAAAGTTTGAGCAGCTGCTCGCAGATCTATAGTGCGAGCGCCATGCCAGGCCGGGACGTCGTCTTGCGGGATTGTACTAAGTGATTGAAAACAGACAGAAAACAGTTTCCTGAGCGAGCTCTGATGGGAGTGGCGAGCGGCTCGGGATTGATGGGTCTCGGGCAACAGTGCGCAGCAGTCTGTTGGTCCGCTCGCGACATCTGAAACGCATCTGCGACCAGCGGCGCACACCAGCTGAGGACGCGCAAAGCGATGATGTGGGCCGCGGGAACAATGCGGTAACGGCGGGCTGCGGTCGGCCGTGGGCCGCGGTCGGTCGTGGGACTGCGGTCGGTCGTGGGACTGCGGTCGGTCGTGGGGCTGGGGTCGATCGTGGGGCTGCGGTCGGTCGGGGGGGGGGGCGGTCGGCCGTGGGCGCCCGGCCGTGGTCGATCGCGATGCCGCCCAATTCTTCGCAGGCCAGGGGCGCAACAGCCCGGCAACAAAGCCTGCATCATCGGCAGCCCACTGACTGCGTTTGTGGCTGCGCCTTAACTCGAGCCCACCTGGATGACGTTCAACGCATTCTGCAGGGTGGTGACGTTGATCGCGCCACCGGGGGCCGAGTTCCTGATGTCGATGTTGGTGGTCAGCAGGTTCAGTTGGTCGGCGATGTAGTTGGTCTGGTAAAAATTGACTGTCGGTACGATCCGGTCGCTCTCGGGTACGAAGGGGCGAAAGGCATAGAGGCACCACTCACCGGTGACTCCTGCACCGCGGATGGCCGCCATGGCCTTGTAGTCCATGGCACGGCTGCCGGGAAGATCGGCCAGAACATAGGCGTTAGTGGTGGCCACGATGGGGTTCCTGGTGCTGCCTTTTGCGGGCGTCACGGTGGGGGGCGTCGAGGCTCCCCCACCTTAACGCTGCACGGTATTACCGAACGAGCTTGCCCAGGTAAGGAGTCACAAAGAGGGAGCCCACCGGCACGTAGCTGTCCTGCTCTGAGTCGTTCGACTGGTTCGCATCGTTGGCAATCGCCACCGGGCCGCTGGCGGCGATGTGGAAGCTCTGCAGCAGCTGGTTGCTCTGCAGATTGGTCGGGACAACCTGGCCGGTCAGGGCCTCGCCGCCGCGCACTTCGCTCATCGTCTCGGTGTCGAGTTCTTTGCTCAGGTTTTCGATCTTCATTTCAGTTCTCCAGAAAGTGTCAGGATGTTGAGTTGGTTTAAAAGTTGAGCATCTGCTCGCTGACCTACAGTGCGAGCGCCGTGCCAGGTCACGGGTCGCGGCCCTGCAGGAGTGTGGCAAGTCATTGAATAGCAATCGAAAATAGTCCCAGCCGGTGAGCTCTGCGGCAGTTGCGAGCGGCTCGTGATCGATGGCTGCCGGCCAACAGGGCGCCGGCAATCTGTTGGTTCGCTCGCGACACTTGCACGGCCCGGCGAGCGGACCGGTGCGCGCCGTTGCGCTGCGACTACAATCCAGTGCTTCGCAAGGCGCTTTCGCTTCAGGGTGCCCATCGCCTATAGTTCCATGCCACGGTGTGTCGCATCCGACGCACGGGTTCCCGCACAGAGGTTCCCATGGCTCTCATCACTATCAAGGACCTGGCGCAAAGCGATGCTCTCGACCGCGAGGCAATGCGGTCGGTCGTGGGCGGTGGGCTGACCGGCCCGCGGCCGCTCCAAATCGATCAGGCTAAAGCGGGCAGTGGCCGCATCGTTGAATATCCGCCGGGTTTCCGCCCTCAAGGGCCGAGACCCGCGAGGTCTGAGCGCCCGAAGGGCTAAACCGGCGATCTTTGAAGCTCAGGAAGTAACCATTTACCGCGAAGGTCGAGGTGTCAAGGTGAGGGCCGGCATGGCCCCCACCTCAACGCTGACGGCGTTACTCGATGGTATTTTTGAAAGGATCCACAAAGACCGAGCCGACGGGCACGAAGCTGTCCTGCGATGAGTAGTTCGACTGGTCCGCATCGTTGGATATTCCGACTGGACCGCGGGAGGCGACGTCGATCTTCTGAAGCAACTCGTTGCTCTGGAGATTCGTCGGGACGACCTGGCCGGTCAGCGCGATACCGCCGCGCACCTCGGTCATCGTCTCGGTGTCGAGGTCCTTGTTCAGGTTTTCGATCTGCATTTTGTGTTCTCCAAGGGGTGTAAGGATCTTAGTTTGAGTCACGTTGAGCATCTGCTCGATGAGCTGTGGTGCGAGCGCCGTGCCAGGTTAGGGTTGGAGCACGCGAAAGTTGTAGCAAGTAATTGAAAACAAGATGTAAATAGTCTGGCGGCGGGCTGCAGGCGAAAGTTGCGAGCGGTTCGTGTTTGATCGAAGGCCCAACAGAGCGCAATGGATCTGTTGGTCCGCTCGCGACGTTTGCGCTGCTCGAGGACGAGATCGCGCCGCTATCCGAAGTTCTGCCGCGACGCAGCGGAGGCGATAGATGCCGGGATGGGGATGCAGACGCAGCGGCCGAGGTGGGGAGGAAGGGGGGCGATAGATATCGACGCACTACCCGACGGTGAGTGCGCCCCGCTGGCCGCCATGGATCTTTCGATATCGGGCTTTGCATGCGTTACGGTGGGGGCCGTCGAAGCTCCCCACCTTAACGCTGAACGGTATTAGCGAACGAGCTTGCCCAAGTAAGGAGCCACAAAGATGGATCCCACCGGTACGAAGCTCTCCTGGTCCGAGCTGTTCGACTGGTCCGCATCGTTGGCAATCGCCACTGGGCCGCTGGCCGAGATGTCGAACTTCTGAATCAGTTCGTTGCTCTGCAGATTCGTCGGGACGACCTGGCCGGTCAGGGCTACGCCGCCGTGCACTTCGGTCATCGCCTCGGTGTCGAGTTCTTTGCCCAGGTTTTCGATCTTCATGTCAGTTCTCCAGAAAGTGTCAGGATGTTGAGTTGGATAAAAGTTTGAGCACCTGCTCGCTGATCTACAATGCGAGCGCCATGCCAGGTCAGGGCTGTGACCGGGCGAGATTGCTGCAAGTCATTGAAAACAAGTTAAAATAGTCTTCGTTATGAGTTCCCGCGGAGGCGGCGAGCGGCTCGTGACTGACGGGTGTCGGGCAACAGGGCGCCGGCAATCTGTTGGTTTACCAGCGACACACGAACGCATCGCGCCTTCTACGGCCAAGCACAGTTTCCCTGTGACCACGGGACTCCCGCGGTACCGGTCAATGTGCAACGTGTCCTGAGCGCCGTGCGCACGGGTGACAAGGTCGCCCGTGGGCGCACCAGCGTGTCGGCCGATGTCGAGAGGTGCCGCGAGCGCGGCCTCGAGGTGGTTGTGTACGCTACTACGCGTCGTAGCTATTCAGGACGGCGAGAATCGCGACCAGCCGGCCGGCTGTGAAGGGTGGCCAAGGCGTCCTTGGTCGCTCGTGTTGTTTGCCTACCGGCTGCGGATTGTTATCGTTGATCAGCTTGGCCACCCCGGGGTGGCTCAAGACGTCAAGGTGAGGGCCGTCGAGGCCCCCACCTTGACGCTAAACGGCATTACTCAAGCACGGCGCAAAAAATCGGGCCCGACAATGAGGGATCCGACAGGCGCGAACGTGTCCTGCGATGAGTAGTTCGACTGGTCCGCATCGTTGGAAATTCCGACCGGGCCGCGGGAGTAGACGTCGAAATTCTGAGCCAGTTCGTTGCTCTGGATGTTCGTCGGGACAACCTGGCCGGTCAGGGCGAGGCCGCCGCGCACTTCGGTCATCGTCTCGGTGTCGAGTTCTTTGCTCAGGTCTTTGATCAGCATGTCAGTTCTCCGAAAAGTGTCAGGATGTTGGGGTGAAGTTTGAGCACTTGCTCGCTGACCTACAGTGCGAAGGGCGTGCCAGGCAACGTTTGCCGCCCCGCAGTTGCCACAAGTGATTGAAAGTATGGGCGATTACGTTGCGCTGCGGGCTGTGAGGGGTGTGACGAGCGGCTCCTGAATGATGGCTGTGGGGCAACAGTGCGCAGTGAATCTGTGGGTGCGCTCACCACACCTGGCTAACTCAGTCCCGCGGACAGGCAGATGACAGAAATCCCGGTGCCGTGCGGATTTCGCCCGACGTGGTTCGCCGCCCGGCGGCGCGTCATATCATGCAGATCCTGTTGGTCGCTTGGCGTGCTTTGCATCGCGCGGCCGATATAGTAATCGCCACGCGAGACGAGCTCTGCAGCGCGAGAATAACTCGCTGCCTTGGAGTGTCACCCAGTTGCGCACTGAAGCAGACAGGGCATCGCGCTTGTTGGAGCACAGCCAGAACGCCACCATGCCTGTGCCTTGCCGCCGCGCATAACTTAGTTGCGCGCGCGGATCACCGGTTGACTGGCCAGGTTGCATTTCGTAGTCTGCTATGAACCATACTCACAAACGTCGGGCAATGACCCGGTCACCGCTCCCTGCCGGTTCGCGCTTGAGGATGCGGGATGGCCTCGTGTTCAGGTGCGTTGTAGCGCTCGTCCTGCTGGCCGGCGCGCACCTTGCGGGCGCCGCCACGCCAAAAAGCAACGCACACGCGGCTACTCCTGTCGGTCCCGTCGGCATTGTTACGATTTTGGAAGGCAAGGTGGCGGTGATTCGCGCGCTGTCCCAATTTGAGGCAGCGCAGGGCATGCGCCTGCTTGCCAATGATCTCCTTCGTACTCAACCGAACAGCCTGCTGCGAGTCGAGTACGCCGACGAATGCTGGCTCGAGCTGGGGCCTGACACATTGTTGCAACTGTCTCACCCGGCTGAGAAAAAGCGCGGCAATCGGCCGGGATTGTACCTGCTGCAAGGCTGGCTCAAGCTCGGTTGCAAGGCGAACTCGGGCGCCGACGGAGCGCTCGCATCGGGAGACGTGGACGTTGTCGGATTGTCTGGGGCGATCGTCGTCAGGGCGAGTGGCGAGAGTCACGCCATCTTCGCGGAGCAGGGTAGCGCGCGGGTGATCAGACGACGGACGCGCGAAGCGGCACCCATTGCATTGAACCGCGGGGACTTCCTTTTCGTCGTGCCGGATCGGGCGCCAGCCGTGCAGGCCCGCCCAACGGCGGACTTCATTGACGCACTTCCGCGCGCCTACCGCGATACCTTGCCCTCTCGTTACAGTATGTTTGTGAGTCGCGCGGTGGATCCGAAAGAGCAGCGCACTTTTTCGTACGCTGACGTGGAGCCCTGGCTCAACGCGGAGGCCGCGATCCGCCGGCAATTCGTCGGCCTCTGGAGCAGCAAGGTGCATGACCCTGCATTCCGCGGGCCGCTGGATCGCGATTTGGCGATGCACCCGGAATGGGACCGGATACTGCATCCGGAAAAATACGAAGAGCCGGTGGGTGTGCCAACTCGCCCGCCCTCGGTCACTGCCAAGCCGGCTGCTGTGCCACAGGGGCAGTCCGCAGAGAAGTCCGTTCCACAGAGCAATTAGTCAACAGGTACGGTGTTAAATTGAAACTGCTGGTCAAGTTCAATCTCGTTTTCATACTGCTGTTCCTGATAGGCATTGGAGCTAGCGGCTACATCTCCTGGCAGTTGCTGCAAAAAAACGCGCGTGAGGAGGTCGCGGAGAACGCGCGGCTGATGATGTCCGTCGCTCTGGCGGTGCGTGCGTACACCAGTCAGCAGATAAAGCCTTTGCTCAGCACGCAGATGCTTTACAGCTTCCTGCCGCAGTCGGTGCCCGCGTTCTCCGCGACGGAAGTGCTCAACGAGCTGCGTAAGAAGTATCCCAACTATGGATACAAGGAGGCCCTGCTCAATCCGACCAACCCCCGCGACCGGGCGGTTGAATGGGAGGCTGATATCGTCAACCAATTCCGCAACGGGCAGGCGAAGGAGCAGTACGGGGTTCGCGCTACGCCCGCCGGACCGGCGCTGTTTTTCGCCAGGCCGTTGACGATTACCGACCCGGCCTGCTTGCAATGTCACAGTACCGTAGAGGCCGCGCCTAAGCCCATGGTCGATGTGTATGGGCCGGCCAATGGCTTTGGCTGGAAGTTCAACGAAACGGTGGGCGCACAGGTCGTCTCAGTCCCCACCGAAGTCGCCTATGCGCGGGCGCAGAAGGCATTTGTCACCTTCATGAGCTCTCTGGTGACCGTACTGGTGATTATCGGGTTGATTCTCAACTTTCTGCTCTGGTGGATGTTTGTTCGCCCGGTGACCCGAATATCATCTCTGGCCAACCGCATCAGCCTGGGCGAGCTCGAGGCTCCTGACATCGAGGTGCGCGGTCGGGATGAGATCCACACGCTGGCTGAATCGTTGGCGCGGTTGCGCAAGAGCCTGGCTCAGGCCATGCAAATGCTCGAAACCTAGTACTCGACATCTATGGAGCTTCCATCGCAGAGCGAGGCTGACGGCAATCCACAGCGGGTTGAGCCCCGAAGCCTCGGGAAGTACCCTTTGTTGGGCGTAATCGGCAAGGGCTCGATGGGCATTCTCTATAGGTCGGTCGATCCGCACATCAAACGTCCGGTGGCGCTAAAGACGATTCGTCGCGACCTGCTGGAGCAGGCAGAGGCAGAGAACTTCTCAGCGCGATTTCGCATCGAAGCTCAGGCCGCGGGCGGGCTGGCCCATCCAGGCATCGTCGCCGTCTACGAATACGGCGAGGAAGACGCCTATGCCTATATCGCGATGGAATACATCGAAGGCCGGAGCCTGCGGGAGTGTTTCGAGCAGAAGGTGCCGTTCAGTATCGGACAGGTAGTCAGCATCCTGTTGCAACTTCTCGAGGCCCTGCAATACGCGCACGACCGTGGTGTATGGCATCGCGACATCAAGCCAGCCAACATCCTGGTCATGACGGATGGCCGCGTCAAGGTGACCGATTTCGGCATTGCACGCATCGAGTCGTCCATGTTGACGCAGGTGGGCGCCATAATGGGTACTCCGGGCTTCATCGCACCCGAGATGTATCTGGGTGACACGTTCGACAGTCGGGTGGATGTGTTCGCCGCCGGCGTGGTCCTCTATCAATTGCTGGCCGGAACGCCGCCTTTCCTGGGCACGGCTGAAAAAGTGATGTTCAAGGTTTGTTATGAAACGCCCGTGCCCCCCTCCGTGGCGGGGCGGCTGCCGTCCCTTCAAGCCTTCGACTCCGTCGTCATGAAGGCCTTGGCACGGCGGCCTGAGGATCGTTTCATGAGCGCGGTGGAGTTCCGGGGGGCGTTGCTGGAAGCTCAGGCGCATGCAGGTGGTGCGGGCAGCTCCGACGAAACTATTATTCAGCCACGCCCCGAGGCACCAACCAGCGCAAGGGAATCGACCAGCCGGCCACCTTCCACTAATACGCTGGTCGGCGGCGGTTGGAACATGGACGATCTCGCCCAGGTCGAAAAGCGGCTGGCACGCGTCGTGGGCCCGATAGCAAGAGTGATGGTGCGCCGCGCTGCCAAGGAAACAACGGACATCGTGGCGTTGCTACACCAACTCGCGAGCAAGATCATCTCGGTCGCTGAGCGCGAAGAATTTTTAAAGGGAGCGGGATTGGCCTCGGCGCGAGCGCCGTTAGCGGCGCATTCCAGATTGCCTCAGGACGCGACAGGCGCTCCACAGTCCGGTTCGTTTGCGGGAGTGCATAGGCCATTGACCGCTGACGACGTTGCCCGTGCCTCGCAACTGCTCGTCACCCACATTGGACCCATCGCGCCGGTACTGGCAAAGCGTGCTGCCAAGCCCGGTGCCAGTCGCGAACAGTTCATCGCCGCTCTGGCTTCCCACCTGCGCGACGACGCTGCCCGTGCGCGCTTTCTAGACGCACTCCGTTAGGTACGACAAAGCCGAAGTTATATCCACAGGTCGCGCATAGAGCCGGGCGCGTGCCCGGTCTGGGATTTGCGGTGCGCGTGTTGAGTACGCGGCAGGGACCAGCTTCGGTTGCGGGGAACTAGTGTGGCTTCCGCCTCTGATCTCTGCCGCTCCAGTGGCAGCATGTTCCCAGCAGCCGCAACGACCGACCATGCCCGCCCATCCCAGAGCAATGAGAGCGCGAGCGGCGAGGAATGTCTTTGCGGCTGCTGGTGTCCATGGGTCTGAACCTACTCGCATGCCGCTTCGCTGACAGGTGTCAAAAGTCATGCGCAACGCGAGCCGCATCAGATCGGAAGTCTCCGCGGCGAGTCCGCGTGGATGCACGTGGGTCGTGAAGGGGTGACGGCGCAGCGGACCGGAATGTCACCCGGTTGCAATCGGCTGCCGAGTGGCGTAGAGGTTTTCTTCCATGCATTGAGTCGTGGCCCGCCGATAATCCATGAGTCCGGGAACCGACACCCTCATTCAAAATGCGGTAGACGGCCACAACATGCCTGCGCTGTTTGCGGCCTTGCCTCTGCTGCGTGATCTGGCGGGCGACCTTCTCGGGGAGATTACGAGGGAGATCGAATGGTTCTCGCTTCCGGGCGGCACCACTCTCTTCAGTATTGGCCAGGCATCCGATGGGCTCTATGTAATCATCAGTGGCGCGCTCGGTGTCTATGTTCCCCGCGTGAGTGGTGGCTCACAGCTGACCGCGCGGCTCTCCGGCGGCCAGGTGGTTGGCGAGTCAGAGCTGGTGTCAGGCAGTACGCGGGCAGCCACGGTGGTGGCCCTGCGCGACACCGAAGTGGCGCGCCTGCCAACGGCCAGTTTCGAACAGCTCGTCGTCCGCAATCCGCTCGCGATGCGCGAGATTGCAAAAGTCCTGGTGAGGCGCCTGGAAGCGGCGCCCGCCGGCTATCAGCAGCCCAGGACGTTGCCGAAAACGTTCGCACTGGTGCCGCAGGCGCAGGACGTGGATGCAGTGGGATTCGGCCGCCAGCTGCTGGGCTTTCTAAAGGGGCTTGGCCGGGCAGATCTAGTCATGCGTTCCACCGCGGGCGATCGAACCAGTCATTGGTTTCACCGCCTGGAGCGCGCGAATGAGTACGTCGTCTACATCACCGACTCCCATCTGACGAACTGGAGCAAGCTGTGTCTGCGCCAGGCGGACGCCGTCGTTCTCGTGGCACACGCCGATAGCATTGCCCGCCCCTGGACAGTTCCGCTCGGTGAGTTGGGGCAACCCGGCAGGCTGCAAGTCTCCGAGCTCGTGTTGCTCCACAGGAGCGGCGCGCAAAGTGGCGCAACGCAGCAATGGATGAAATTGTATGGATGTCGGCACCACCACGTCATCTCCGCTCGGGATGTAGCGCGAGTTGCGCGGCTGCTGACCGGAAGCGCAGTGGCACTGGTACTGTCCGGCGGCGGCGCGCGCGGATTCGCTCACATAGGGGTAATTCGTGCGCTGCGGGAAGCGAACGTTCCCATTGACGCGGTTGGCGCGACCAGCATCGGATCCATTATCGGCGCGGGCCTGGCTGTTGGTTGGGACCATCAGGAGATGGTCGAGCGAATCCGGCGCTCATTCGTGGACACCAATCCGACGAACGACTACACCTTCCCACTCGTGTCACTGGTCAGCGGACGCAAGGTCGGCCGGCTGCTGCGCAGGGAATTCGGGACAGCGAACATCGAGGATTTGCGGCTGCCGTATTTCTGTGTGTCCACCAATCTCACGCGGGGCCAGGTGGCCGTACACCGGCAGGGCGAGCTGTGGCTGTGGCTGCGCGCCTCGATAGCAATCCCCGGTGTGCTGCCTCCCGTAATTGCCGACAATCAGGTCTATGTCGACGGAGCCACAATCAACAACTTACCCGTCGATGTCATGCGGGAGGTCGTGGACGGTACCATCCTGGCGGTTGACGCGGGTGCCGACCGGAGTTTCGAACCCGATATCGAGCTCACCGAAATGCCGCCCGCTTGGCGGTTGGGGAAATGGCGCCGCGTACGCAAGTCCAGCATGAACATCATGCAGATCCTCTGGCGCGCCGGCATGGTCAACAGCGAGGCGAGCACCATCGGGCAGCGGGAGCTGGCCGACCTGCTGCTCAAGCCGCCGACGGACAGCATCAACATGCTGGACTGGAAGGCGTTTGAGCAGGCGATCGATCTAGGCTATCGGCACGCCTGCCAGGTTCTCGAGAGCTGGGACCGCTCCCGAGCCGCGGGATCGCCCCGCAACATGTTCCACCGTGTGACCCCCTGACGGGCACGCGGCTGCTCGAGCAAGTCAGTTGCGATTACAACCATGTTGTGCGGCGTTGGTTGTGCGCGCGCATCGTCACATTCATGAAATGACTTTGGTAATGAAAGACTGTTTGCGCAGGTGCGTGGCGACCACGTTCGCTTTACACTGCAGCCATACGAGATTTTCACAAGGTCATGAGATCCGTGACAGTTGGAATGAAACGCAGGAAACAGATCGGGCTCGCAGTGTGGGCCGCAGCTCTGTGCGCGCTCTCGGTACAGGCCGCGCCGAAGGAAACTGTCGAGATGGCCGCACGCGCCCAGATCGCGGCCAGCACCCTGGCGGATGCTGTTGTAGTGGATTGTCAGCTACCCGGACGCCTGGTGCAGTTGGGAGGCATGCGCAACTATCTGACCCCCGGAGTGTTGAGCCGGCTCGCCGCCATCGATTGTCGGACGCGTGGCGGTGAATACACCGTGGGCGACCTCGCCAGCGGCACGCTCTCGCTGGCGCGCTGGCTGCCGCTGGCCGAAAAGGGTGATGTCCAAGCGCAATACTACGTAGCCCGAATCTATGCCAACGGCATGGACAACGTGCCGCTGGACTACTCCAAGGCCGCCGATTGGTATCAACGTGCGGCGCACAAGAAGTTTGCACCTGCGATGCAGGAACTTGGTTACCTGTACGAGCAGGGGCTCGGCGTGCAACAGGACCCGCTCGCCGGCCTGAACCTGCAACGGGAGGCCTCCGGGCTCGGCGAAGACCTCGATTACGCGTGGAAGATTGCCGCCACGCGTGAGGAGGCCGACAAGCAGGTCGCGGCGTTGACCGAGCAGCTTGCCGGAACGAACAGTGTGGTTCGCGACTTGCGGACCCAGCTGCAAGTCAAAGACGCCGGGCTCCTGCAAGGGCGTGCACAGCTCGCGAAGGACCGGCAGCAGCTCGCTCAGGTGCGCGGCGAGTTGGAAAGGGCACAGAGCTCGGGCGGGGGCGCCAATGCGGGCGCCGCCCGCATTCAGGAGCTGCAGCAGAAGCTGGACACCGATGCGCGCGCCCTTACGGACAAGCAGCGAGAGATTGACGAGCTCTCGGGGAGCCTCTCAACCCAACAGATTCAGCTGGCGGAACAGCTGGCGAGGTCGCAGGCGACCAACTCCAAGCTCAATGACCTGTTGGCGAGCGGACGGGCCGCGAACGAGGGACTGCGTGCAAATGCGGCCCAGATGGAGCTGCGGCTGAACCAGGCGGAGGCTGAGCTGGGCAGGCTGCGCACGAGCTATCTGCAGGAGACGAATGAGCTCGCTGCCCGCAGTGAGGAGCTGCAACAGCTCAGGGAGCACGGCGGCGAGGCGGCGCAGGTACGGCTGGCCGCCAAACAGAACGAGCTGGACCAACAGCGCGCGCGCATCAAAATGCTCGAGAGCCAGCTCGCCGCTGCGCAAGCCGGCTCGAGCTCGAAACAAGCATTGGCGCACAACCAGGAGATCGAGAAGTCGCTGGCGGTGTTGCGTACGCAATATAACCAACAACAACAGGATCTGGAAGCGCAGCGCGCGCAGATCCAGCATCTGCAATCACAGGCGCATGACGATAAACAGGCACGCGACGAGAGCGCGGCGCTGGCAGCGCAACTGAGCGCCAAACTGACAGCTAAGACTCAGGAAGTCGAGGAGCAGCAACGGCGAGTGACCGCGATGCAGGCGGAGGCGGACCGGCTACGGGGCGAGTATGAACGAGCCCGTGAGACGAGTGACAAACAGACGACCACGAGCAGCGCTCAGCGGCAACAGGAGCGCGAAGCGCTGCGGCTGGCGCAGGAAAAGATCGCTAAACAGAACGACCGGATGGAGCATCTGGAGGTCGAGGTAGCCGCGCGCAAGCTGGAGCTGGTGAAGCTGCGCCAAAGTTTTACCCGGGAAGCGGCTGCGAACGAGCCCGCCAATGCCAAGCGCATTGCGGCCCTCGAGGCCGAGGTCGGGGAGAAGGACAAGCAGCTGTCGGGCCTGCGCGTCGAGATAGCCAAGTCAGGTGAGCCGCAAGCGCCTGCTCTCGTGACGGCGAATCTCAACACACGCGGACCGCGCGACACCGCTGGAACCCCGGCTCCTGATGAGCTTTTGCGCATGGTCCGGCGCCTGGGGCCCGCCAACTACCATGCCCTCGTCATCGGCAACAGCCATTATCAGCTCATGTCCGGGTTGCAAACCCCTGTCAGTGACGCGCGCGAAGTGGCCGATGTGCTCAGGTCGAACTACGGCTTCGATGTCAAGCTTCTGACGGACGTCACCCGCGACCAGATCATGGCGGCCATGAACGAATATGCGCGGACGCTGACGGATGCGGACCGCCTCCTGATCTACTATGCGGGTCACGGCGGCACGAAGATATTTCCCCCCGAGCGCGCCTTCTGGCTGGGCGTCGATGCAGATCCGGAGCTGCCCTCCAGTTGGCTGTCGGCGCAGACGGTAGCCGATGCGATCTGGCAGATTCACGCTCGCCACATCCTGCTGGTCGCGGACTCCTGCTTCTCCAGTGTGATCACACATCCCACGTCGACCACTCTCGTGCGGGCGGACGACGAGCACGTCACCGCCATCCGTTGGAATAAAGCCGCGCGCATGGTGTTGACGTCTGGGCAGAATGAACCCGTGGTAGACAGTACGTCGGCCGATGCGGCTCACTCGCTATTTGCAGATGTTTTCATAACCGTGCTTCGCCAGAACAGCATCCTGCTCTCTGGCGAAGTTCTGGCACACGAGCTGAACAGCCGGATACAGCAGAACGCGCGGCGCACGGGGTTGAAGCAGACTCCCACCTATTCCAATCTGCAGGATCCGCAGCACAAGTTCGGCGATTTCTTCTTCGTGCCGCTGGCCACCCCCGTCCAGATGGCGTTGCGGCAGTGACGCACCGGGCCGCAGCGGCGTCCGGCGCGTTTGGTTTGTGTCAGAACAACAAGACCTGAAACCAAGAACAGGAGAGGATACGTGTTCAAGATGTCCCATCGAACGATCGGATCGGCAGGCGCGCTCGCTGTGCTGCAGGTGTCCCTGGTGGCTCCCGCGGGTGCACAATTGCCGCCGCCTCCGAGCAATGCAACGCAGCTGCAGCAGATCATGTTCTCCGCCGTGGCAAACATGTGCGTCAACGCGCTGGACCCCCGCTCGCAGGAGCAGCGCCAGTCGGACAGCGCTCAGGTCAACGATCTTCACGTCCAGTGCCATGCCATCGCGGGGGCGAATCTCATCAACGGTGCCGGGGGTGCCGTCCCGGATGCAGCGCTCGGTGCGTTGCAACAGGTCTCCGGTAACGAGACCACGACGCAGGGCTCGCTGACAACTCGCGTCAGCGCCGGACAATTCGGCAACATCACGGGACGGTTGAATGCGCTGCGCTTCGGCTCGGGCGGCTCGCTGTCGCAGGGGCTCATTGCGCAGAACACGGGCTTCGGGGGCTCGTTCGGCTCCGGCGGCCAGGCGTTCTCCTTCGACCGGGCTTCCCTCGAGTCCGCGCGCGAGGTCTTTTCGCAGCCCGTCACCTTTCAATCCGCCAGCTCACCGTACGGTGGAAGTTTTATCAGGACCCGCTATGGTCGGGATGGGGGCGGCGGCTCTTACAGGGTAGCTCAGGCTGGCAGCCCGTCAGCGGCGAACAGCGGAGGGGGCGAGGCCCGCGGCGTTGAGGCCAGCGGAGTGCAAAATCCCTGGGGAGTATTCCTGCAGGGCAGTTACAACTCCGGTCGGCATGATCAGACCGACAACGAAGACCCCTTCGACTTTCATGCGGCCAGCGTGACCGCTGGAGTGGATTACAACTTCGGGAATGCCGTGCTGGGCGTGTCCGTCGGGCATGACAACTTCAATGCGGGCATCGGCGTTGCCGGAGCGGCCGTGTCGGGCGCCAGTACGCGAATCAAGAGCACGAGCGGGTCCGTGTACGGCGCGTGGTTCGGGCCCGCCTGGTATTTTAACGGCATTTTCAATTACGGTAATCTCAAGACCGATCAATCCCGCGAAGTCAAATACACAGCGACCTATGCGACAGGGTTCGACCCGCAGAGCATTCCGGGCGCGACCGATGTGTGCGACGCTACGACCTGCACCGTGACTGTCGATCGTGTACTGGTTGCAGATCCGGGTGGCAATGCCTTCTCCGTGGGAGCAACCGCGGGCTATCAGTACGCGGCGTTCGGTTTGGATCTGACCCCGTCCTTGAGTCTTAACTACCGAAGGGTGAAGTTCGATTCCTTCTCCGAGAGCGATCCGAGTGTGGCCAATGACGGCCTGGCGCTCTCCTTCAACGAGCGAACGATCGAGTCGTTGCGTTCCATCCTGGGCGTGCAGATATCGAAGCCCATCAGTATGTCCTTCGGTATCGTGTCACCGGTCGTGCGGCTTGAATGGAATCACGAGTTCAAGACCGGTGCTCGATCGATAGCGGCGCACTATGCTTTCGATCCAAGCTGTGTCAATGGTGTTTGCGACAGCAATTTCGCTCTGCCAACCGACACGCCCGCGTCGAACTACGGGGTAGCCGGTGCTGGCGTCGTCGTGACGCTGGCGCGGCGAATACAGGTGTTTGTGTTCGATGAGGCACAGTTCGGATATTCGAAGTACCGCAGCAACTCTATCTCCCTGGGTGTGCGCGGGCAGTTGTAGAGGCCTCGCGCGCCAGGCGCGCGTCGGTCGTGACGGGGTCAGCCGGTTCGCGCCCGACAGAGCTCGGCATTGTGGTGGCAGACGCTGCGCCTGAGTCGGAAGAGCTCGTGTGTATGGGCAAAGCGCTGCCCTTCGGTCACCAACCGCAGAGCGTCGGCGAGCCGGTCGGCGCCCCACAGTGCTCGGGCGCGCTCCTCGAACAGGCCGGCTGCTTCGCTCGTGAGCTGCAATGCCTGCGCGTTGGAGGGGTCCAGCTCCCGGACCCTCTTCAACAACTCGAGCAGATTGTTGTCTCCTCTGGAGAGGAGGGCGATGAGCTCATCGGCTGAGTGTGTGTTGCCGGCTTGCCGCAGGGCTGCCTGGCCGAGATACAGGTAGTCCTCGATATCACGACGTTGTTCCGGTGTCAGCGGCTTAGCTGGCCCCTCGATGGCCGGCCACAATTGCGAGTTGAGGGCCTGGTCGGCCGCGAAGTCCTGATAGTAACGAACACCAAAGTACAGCAGCGCGAGAGCGGCCGCGGCGGCTGCTGCCACGATGGCGGCGCGGTATCTCCTGAACCAGCTGCGGGGCGCGAAGTCCAGCAGGAACTCCTGTACGCTCGTAACCCGGTCACGGCGCCGCAGGGCCAGGGCGCGGCGCAACGTATGCCATTGCAGCAGCGTCAGTGAGCGGATCCGCCGCGGCGGAGGTGAGTTTTCCAGGTCTTCGCGCGAGAGGATCAATCCGCGCGGATGCTTGCCGCCGTAGATGTGATAAACGAGACACGCGAAGGCGTAGACGTCATCCCGTGTGTCGGGCGCTTCCCGGTTCCACTGCTCCAGTGGCGCGTATCCGGGTGTCAGGCCGCCCAGGCGCTTGCCCGGATCAAACAATGTGGTGTTGCTGTCGGTACCTATTTCCCGCAGCGGTCGGGCAATGCCGAAATCCATTACCTTCACGGTCCCGCTGGTACAGACGAAGATATTTGCAGGTTTCAGGTCCGAATGGACCACGTTGTGTTTGTGTGCACACACCAGCGCGTCGCCGATCTGCTGGACGATCCGCCATTTGCGCTCGGCGGTGGCCCGTTCGAAATCCGGACCCCTCAGCCACGCCTCCAGAGGCTCGCCCTCGAGCAACTCCATCGTCATATAGGCGTGCGGGCCGTCGTAGTCGAAGTCGAACACCTTTACGATGTTTTCGTGTGCGAGGCTCTGCGCCCGCTCCGTTTCCCGCTGCAGGGACATCACCGCGTCCGGATGTTGCCGGAATGCGCCGCTCAGCAGTTTCAGCGCGATGTAGGGATTGCGGGCGCGGAAGTCTTCCCTGTTACGGTCAAGTGCTTTGAAGACGGTTCCCATCCCTCCGCGCCCGAGCTCCATCACGAGCGTGTAGCGGCCGTCGAGGACGTCTCCCACCTTAGCGGCCGCCTCGGCGTCGGCTGCCATTGCTTCCGCGGTCAACCCAATGTTGGTGAGATCGACAAGGCTCGCCTGCGTCGCGGTGGGCGGATCGATGGGACGCCGCCTGGAGACCGGCAGAAAGGAGGCAGGTTGGGAAGTCGCCGGGCCGAACCGGGTCTTATCGGTTGAATCTGGCTTTTCAGACGTTGTGGGCGCAGCTGGGGCGCGGGGTGTACCGGCGGCGGCCTTAGGATAAATGGTCCGATCGAAGTCGGATGTCCCGGCGACGGCCATGCTGCCGGCGACAGCCGCGGTGGCTCCCTTGCTGGCGCGTTTGAAGCTGGCCTTTGTGTTGCCGCCTTTCTGGGGGGCCAACAGGTCGCCAACAGTCACCATCAACGCGGGCGATACACGTCCAAGGCGAATGCTCTCGGCGAGCCACCCTGCCACGGCGTCACGCCGTTCAGGATGCTCCCGGAGATAGTCGCGAAATGCGCCGCGCAGCTCATCCACATTGCTCAGACCGCTCGTAAACCGGCCCAACGCAGTTCGCAGCTTCTCCATCACTCCACCCGATCGTGCGGCTTTACCTTGCCGCGGCCGGCGCCGGCTTCTGTCATATCGCCAGACGTGTCGAGAGTGCGCACCTGTGCCTCGTAAGCTTCTCGAAACACATTCCCGAACAAGCGTTGGAAATTGTCTTCTGTCTCCTTCCGCAAGGACCCATAGCGGCTGCGGTAAGTGTCCCACAGGCGGGCGCGTTTGCGTGTGGGCCAGAGGAAGTCGACCATCGACCGCCTGGCCTGCTCGGTCGCGAGCTTGTCCGGATCCAGGCGGTCGAGCACGAACTCCAGGACCGCGCGCATGCCCGCTGACATTCCAACCTGGTGGGCTTGCAGATCGGTCAGGGCATCACGCAACGCCGCCGGGCCGTCCATAAAGCCGCGCGCGGGCGGTTGCAGCAGCATTTGCAGCGCCAGCTGCTCGTCGGGCGAGAATTTAAGTGGATTGTTATCGCGCAGCGCGATCATCGTCATGCCGGCCTGCATTTCGTTCTTGGCACGGGCGCGCACCGTGACCAGGCGCTGCAGGCCGCCGACCGCAATCTTCAGCATCTCGCCGATCGAGCTCAGAAGTTGGGGTGTTGGGTTTACAGGGAGGGATGAGCTCTCGATTCCGGCGCCCTGCAGGAAACCGCGCCACAGTGACTCGGGGCAATCCGGACCCGTGGGGATGCGCTCGGCTGAATGCATCCCGGGCGTCTGTTCGGCTAGCAGCTCGCCAACCTCAGGTACTGGCGCACTGGACGGCGTTTTTGACGCTTTGAAGGCAGGTGCTGGTGCGTTGTGCGCGGTCGGAACCACGGTGCGCCCGCGTAGAATCGTTGCACTGGTTGCCTCATCTTCAAACGAGGCCTGGAGGGCATATCCGCCTATCCTGAGCTCGTCTCCCTCGCTCAGAATGACTCTCATGCCGAGACTCAACGGTCTGCCATTATGGAGTACTGCGCTCGCCGCGCTGATATTCTCGAGCCAGTAGTGCTCGTCGCGGTGCAGAATCTGTGCCTGTAGCCGCGAGATCAGGCGCTCGGGATCCGGCAGGGTCAGAGTAGCGTCGTCGGAGCGCCCGAGCGTGCCCCCGCGCTCGTCGAATCGGCCAATGAGAGGCTGGCTCATTGGCTCCTCTTCCAGCGCGATGGCTCTGAGGAGCAAGGTCATGCCAGTGACCGTTTCGTCTCGACTGCACCACCGTTCATCCCGCTAGCTGACCCCGCCAGGTGGGCATGGTGCAAATCACTAAAGTCACATTGACTTGCCGCCATCATCGCCTCAGATGCTTGATCAGACGGATCAGCTGTCTCGGTTGCAAAGGCTTGTGCAGGACCACCAGACCTGCTTCGTGGGCCTGCTTGAGCAGCTCCGGCGACGTTTCACCGGTGATGAGCACGGCCGGAGTTCCCTCACCGCAGACGGCACGTACGGCACGAACCGCTTCCAGCCCGTTCTCCTGCCCCCGCAGCCGCCAGTCCGACAGAATCATGTCAATCTGCTGAGTGGATTTCTCGGCAAACGCCACTGCCTCGGCGATGGTGGCGGCGACGAGTACATTGACCTGCATCGGACGTAGCAGCTCGCGCGTGGCCTCGCGAATCGCTCGCTCATCGTCGATCAGCAGAACGGTGATAGTTCCTGTCTTGCGTGGGGGTAAGGTTTCCGCTTCTTTCGATACAGCGAGCGCGTTGACATCGCCTTGAGGCACCACCACCCGAAACACGCTGCCGCGGCCCTCTCCGGAGTGGACCTCCAATGGATGCTGGAGGAGGTGGCAGAGCCGCTGGACGATGGCCAGTCCCATGCCCAGTCCACGGCTACGATCCCGCTCGGGATTCTCGATCTGATAAAACTCCCGGAAGATCATTTCCAGCTTGTCTGCGGGAATTCCGAGCCCCGTGTCCCACACTTCAAGGGCAACCCCGGCGGCATGACGCCGCGCGGCCACCAGGACCCCGCCGCGTCGCGTGTAGCGCAAGGCGTTCTGAACCAGGTTGGCGAGTATCCGCTCGAGCAAGAGGGGGTCGCTGCAAACGATGCGCCGGGTTGCGCGGAAGCGTAACGCCAGATCCCGGGCCTCTGCATCGCCACCGAACTGCTGGTACAGCCGGCGAAACACATCGCGTATCGGAAACGTCTGCGGGGCCGCTTGTACGATACCTGCATCCAGCCTCGAGATATCCAACATCGCGCCGAACGACTCCTCCAGAGACTCGATGGCGTTCATCATGTTACGCACGAGGGGCCGGTCGGGAGTATTCTGCAGACGCTGCTCCAGTGTCGCGCAAAACATACCCAGCGCATGCAACGGCTGCCGCAGATCGTGGGCTGCGGATGCCACGAAGCGCGTCTTTTCCTGATTTGCCCGCGCCGCAACATCAATCTGCGAACGCAACTGCTGTACCAGGTCCTCGTTGTGAAAGCGCACTGCAAGCAACAGGGCCAGGGAGTTGTTCTGGGCGATCGTGAGCCGCTCCAGCAGTAGTATGAAAGCCGCCGTCACCGAGGTCAGCAGCAGCGCGTTCGTGGAGATCTGGGAGGCACTGCCTGTGTGTACCGCGAGCGTCATGAGTAGTGGGAGGAGCGCAGGCAGTAGTGACGCATAGACGGCCGGGCGCCAGGCGGACAGTAACGGTGCTGACAGGCCCGCTGCCGCAAGGAAGACTCCTGTCAGCAAGGTATCCGCTGAAGGATTGTCGAGCAGAAACAGCGGCGGACCGAGCCCCCAGCTGAGTGCCGATACGAAAAGCATCGCCACCCAGCGACCCTTAAGTGCAGTCTCGTAGGGTCCCCCGAATCGGCGCGGCCGGTTCAGCA
>JBJMWM010000018.1:0-123342 GCA_045810105.1 Steroidobacteraceae bacterium
ACGATCCGCTTTGATGACGGCACGACTTGGAATCTGAACACCATCAAAACGATGGTGCAGCAGGGCACATCCGGTGCCGACTCTCTGTATGCCTATGCGCCCGGCGACTCGCTATCCGGGCTGGCCGGCAACGACAACCTGTACGGCGCGGCGGGCAACGATCTGCTGTCTGGCGGAGACGGTAACGACAATCTGCAAGGAGCGGCTGGAGCTGATGTTCTGGACGGCGGCACTGGCAGCGATCAACTGCAGGGCCAGGACGGCAACGACACGCTGACCGGTGGAGAGGGTAATGACTACCTGTACGGTGGCAACGGCAATGACGTCCTGGACGGAGGAGCCGGTAACGACTACCTGACGGGTGATGCCGGCAGTGATACCTACTTGTTCGGCCGCGGCGATGGTCAGGACACGATCTCCAACTACGACGTCAGCGCCGGTCGCACGGACACCCTGCAACTGAAGGCCGGAGTGGCGGCCAGTGATGTGCAGCTCACCCGTTCGGGCACCGACCTGGTAGTGAAGATCGCGGGCACCACGGATCAGGTGACCGTCAGCAGTTTCTTCTACAACAATGCTGCTGGCGGGTACGCGCTGAATGCGATTCGTTTCGATGACGGCACGAGCTGGGATCTGAACACTATCAACACAAAGGTGTCGGGCGGAGGTTCCGGGAGCGCCGCCGCAGCGACCGTCTCCGACAGCGTGCTTGCTGCTGACATCGATTTGCTGTTCGCCAGAACAGCCTCAGCTCAATCAGCAACAGATCATTCCATGGCGCACATTCTGGGAGGAGTACTCGCCGGCCAAGAAACGCCGCTCAACGGTGGCATGGCTATCAAACAGCCCGTCGAGGATGACCTGTCGCACACCCCGATACATACACTGTCGCTTGCGGCAGATCTCACTTCCCCTACGTGGGCTTCGAGCAATACCTTGGCGGAGCAATACCTCAATACCAGACACGCCAATCATTTGAGCGTAGACCTTGCGCAGCATGGACAGTGGCATGGGGTTCCGTACGCAACACCCGTGGGTTTAGTTGAGGGTGCTCTTCCTACAGTCAATTCCGGAACGAGCATCCAGGACTCGGACCTGTCCCGACTGCACGAGCGTGCGGCTCGGACGGGCTGACACTCCCGATGGTCGTAGGAGGCTCCCGGCACTGGTCCATGCCGAGAGCCTCTGCGCTCGCAGCCCGATCTACCGGTCCACCATCAGCCAGGCACTGCCCAGCAGGCCGAACTCGGTATGAGTGAAGCCCAGCGGGCTCATGATCGGCACGCCTGACCGATGACCGCCACCGGGCAAGCCGATAGCCCGCGACCTACGTCACCGCTTGAGCGGCTGCTCTTGCTCGAGTGCCTCTCTTGCGCTTAACCTAGGCTGTTTGCGGGGTCATGATGACGGTTGTTACGAGCGCGCCTATGGGTGGTCAGGGAAGCTTGGTTTGCGTGGGAATCGGCATGACGCTGGGATCTCACCTTACTCCGCTCGCGAAAAGCTACATCGAGAAGTCGGACGTGGTGTTTGCTGGACTGTCGGACGGCATCATCGAGCTCTGGCTGACTAAAATGCACCCTGACGTGCGCACCCTTCAATCGCTGTACCGGGAGGGCAAGTCGCGCATGGACACGTACCGCCAGATGGTTGACAGCATGCTTACCGAGGTCCGCGCCGGTAAACAGGTCTGCGGAGCGTTCTATGGTCATGCGGGTGTGTTCGCATGGCCTCCTCACAAGGCGATCGAGATCGCCCGTGCCGAAGGGTACCGCGCCCACATGGAGCCGGGGGTATCCGCGGAAGACTGCCTCTACGCCGACTTAGGAATAGACCCGGGTAAATACGGCTGCCAGCACTACGAGGCCAGCCAGTTCATGTTCTACCGGCGCCGGGTTGATACATCTGCGTACCTGGTGCTGTGGCAGGTCGGCGTGGCGGGGGACAGGTCCTTCGCGCGATTCTCCACGGGTGCCGAATATCGGCAAGTTCTCGTAGACGTCCTCGCGCGCGATTACGACACGAGCCATGAGGTGATTCTCTATCAAGCCGCTACGCTGCCCATGCACAAGCCACGAATCGAGCGGCTCGCGCTGGGAGAGCTTCCCCGCGCTGCTATCGATATGCACGTGACCGTCGTCGTGCCGCCGGCGACGGCCTTGCAGGCTGACCTGGAGATTCGCAATCGACTGGCTGCGCTCGATCTGGCAGTGGTTGAGACGACGTGACCCGTTTCGAACACAACGCTGACCGCCCGCCGGCATCCCCATTATTCGACATTGACACAGAGCGGCTCGACATCCGCCCGCTGTCCGAATGCGACGAGGCGTTGTTTTGCGAGCTGTTCACCGATGCGGATACGATGCAGTACATCGGCCCGCGGCTGTCCCCCGAGCGTGCCCTCCGCAGTTTCCGGTTGGCAGTTGGGTTCACGCGACGTCTGCCGGCGCAGCGGCTCTTCTTCACGGTGGCAGTGCGAAGTCTCGAGCGGAAAGTCGGAATCTGCAGTCTGCAGCAGATAGATCCCGTCCGGCGGTGGGCCGAAGCGGGTGTTGTGCTGAAGTCGTCCGCGCGCGCGCAAGGATTTGCCAGGGAAATATTGCGGGCACTGGCTTCGCGCGCATTTACAGAATTCCCGGTCGATGAGGTCTGGCTGCAATATTCCGCCGCGCATGCGCTGGCCGAGCGCTTGTTCGTAGCCGCGGGGTTTTCCCGCTGCCCTGACCCGGCGATCTATGGGGAGGCGCCGGGCAAGCGCGTCTGGTCGGTCCATCGCAGCTCGTGGAGCCAGTCAGTTTCAGCTAATCGATGAGGAGACGAGGATGTCGAATATCATTGAGTTTCTGGGGCGGATGGGGCAGGACGCGCGGCTGCGCTATGCCACGGGCAACGAACTGGAGCAGGCACTGACGCGAGCTCAGATTGAGCCCGCGTTGCGAGCGGCCGTTCTCGCAGGTGACCGGAGCCGGCTCGAGGTGCTGTTGGGGGCGGCTGGAAATACGTTCTGCGGTGTGTACGTACCGGACGGTGATGAAGAGTCGGGACCGGCGACAATGATGAAGAACGCTGGCGGGCGAGCCGTGAATACCGTCTCAGCTGCGAATCAGGCGGCTGTCGGATAGTACATCAGTCGGGTTATCGGGCAGGTTTCGCCCGCCAGTGCGTGGCGGGCGAAACCTGCGTGCACTGGCTGACAACTTTCAACAGGAATGGAGAATATCTGGTGTCGGAAGTGATCGATTTTCTGGAACTATTGGGATCTGACGCGCGGTTGCGTCACGCGAGCATCGAGGAAGTTAAGCAGGCACTGGCCAAGGCGGGGATCGCCGAGCCGGCCAGAGCGACTATCCTGGAGGGCGAGCGGCTCTCGCTGGAGTTCCTGTTGGGCGCCAAGGCCAACGTCTTCTGCGGCGTCGTCGCGCCGGGGGAACCAGACGAGGAACCGAATGATGAGCCCGAGGATGACGAGCCGGAGGATGACAGCGAGGACGACGAGGAAGACGAGTAGGTTGCTCTGCTGCGAGCATGGAGTCGCTCACGTCTCATAGGCCATCTGCCGGACACCGGCAAGGCGCCATGACCGCGCAGCATTTCGTGCGCGGTGGCTGGCGCCTATTCCTATTGCTCATCCTGAGCGGCGCGGTAATGGCTCAGGCTCAGGACGCCGGGCAGCTGCTCAGCAGGGCGAATGACATCAGGACGGCCAACCATGTTGAATTCATTGCCATCCTGAAGTCACTGCAGGAACGCGCGCCACAGCTTACGGCCGGCGAGCGTGAGTTCCTGCGCTACCTGGTGGGCTGGGAGAGCGTCTATGAGGGGGATTACGACAAGGCCATAGCACAGCTGCAGGCGCTGAACCGCGCGGCCAGTAATCTGGCATTGCGTTATCGTGCCGGCGTGACGTTGGTGAACGTATTCACCCTTGCCGGCCGCTACGAGCAGGCGTTTTCCCAGTTGAGCTGGGTGCTGGATCACCTTTCGACCGCGGCCGACCAGGATGCGCGCCATCAGGGTCTGATCACCGCCGCCCTGCTGTACGACGATGTGTGGCAGTACGACCTCGGGCTGAGCTACGCGCAAAAAGTAATTGACGAGCATGGAACCGGTACCAGCATCTGCAAGGCAGGTCAGTTAAAGCTGGAAGCGCTCTCCAGGAGCGGGAATCTGGCGGCAACCAGTAACGAGTTCCAGGTGGGAATCGACGCCTGTCTGAAGGTGGGTGAATCGCTCTGGGCCAACATCATAAGAACGTATCAGGCGGGAGCCTACATCCACGAAGGCCGCATGGACGAGGCCGCGGTGCTCTTGAGGGATCACTATGATGAGGTTCTGAATACCCATTACCCGCGGCTGATCTCGGCATTCGATGCCTTACTGGCTGACGCCTATCGCAGCAAAGGCGCGACCGGCCTGGCGCGGCAATATGCCCTCAGCTCGGTGGATAGCGCTGTGAAAAATGCATATACGGAGCCTTTGGTCAGCGCCTACCGGGTGCTGTACGAGATCGCGAAAGCGCAGGGGGACTTCCAGGCGGCGCTGACATTTCACGAAAGATACATGGCGGCCGACAAGGGTTATGTCGATGATGCGGGCGCCCGGCGGCTCGCTTACCAGAAAGTGGGTCACGAGATCATTGCCAATAAGCTGCAGCTCGAAGCCCTCAACAATCAGAATCAGGCGTTGCACCTGGAGCGGCAGCTCGCCGGCAAGGCAGTCGAGAACAACCGGCTGTACATCGCAATGTTGATTCTGATCCTGGGGTTCGTGGCGCTGTGGGCCTATATGACCAAGCGCTCGCAGCTGCACTTCATGCGCCTGTCGCGCCTCGATGGGCTCACAGGGGTCTGCAACCGCCCGCATTTCATTCATCAAGCGGAGAGAGCGCTGCAATATAACCGCGACAGCGCCCAGGAAGTCTGCGTGATTCTGTTTGATCTGGATCACTTCAAGGCCGTCAACGACAAGTATGGCCACGCTACCGGCGATGCCGTTCTGAAACGGACCGTGGAGGCGTGCAATGCTCATATCCGCTCGAGCGATATCTTCGCCCGCGTCGGGGGAGAGGAGTTTGCCATTTTGCTGCCCGGCTGTGAGTTCGAACAGGCCCGCCGGCTCGCCGAGCAGCTGCGGATCACGATCGCCGCAACCAACGTGTATCAGGGCGTGGCGGAAGCCGCGGTTTCCGCGAGTTTCGGAGTGGCTACGTCCAACTGGTCGGGATGCGAGCTGCGGCAGCTGATGGCCCACGCGGACGCGGCTCTGTACCAGGCCAAGGATGCCGGACGCAATCGCGTGGTGCTCTACGATGCCATGGATGAAGTCGCCGGCCTGGTGGCCGCCACGGCGAATCCGGATATCTCCAGGCGCTCGCTCTCACCCACGTAGAGCGCGCGCCCAGGTGGGGTGTCTAAACCAACATTTCCTCGAGGCGGACGTAACTTGCCTCCATGCCGTGCTCCATGCCGCTCGCAAGCATCGCCGTCCGCGTCGCGGCATCAGGTAGTGTCATTCGCATGGTCATCAGCGTGCCATTGCCGTCCTTGTCAAATGTCGTTTCGACGTGATTGTCCGGCGTCGCAGCGGGAAGGTGCATCCGTTCGACGTGAACGATCCTGCTGAATGGAACCAGCTCCACGAATTCGCCCGTCAGGAAAAATCCGCCACCTTTGCCGTTGCTCCACTCATAACGGATTTTGCCGCCTGGCCGGGCCTCGTTGACACAGACGGGCATCGTCCACCCAGGCGGCCCCAGCAGCCATTTTTGTACTATCGCCGGCTCGGTATGCGCGCGGTAGACCAACTCCGGCGCCGCTGCAAAGCGCCTCGTTACCACGACATGCCGATCGCCTTCAGTTCGCAGTGTCATCTTGCTCATCGTCTGCCCTTCCGTCGCTTGGGTTGCATCGCGGCCAGAACCTCGTCCAGCTGCTCGTAGTTCGCGGCCAAGGCGTCCCGCAACATGCTGAGCCATTGATCTATCCCAGCGATCCCGGCGGGAGCCAGGCGGCAGGGGCGGCGCGTGCCTTCGATGCGGCGCGCTATCAGCCCCGCACCCTCCAGCACCTTTATGTGGTGCGAAATAGCGGGCTGCGTCAACTTGAACGGCTCGGCCAGTTCATTGATCGTCGTTTCGCCCAATGCCAGGCGGGCGAGGATCGCCCGCCTGGTGGGATCGGCCAGCGCAGCAAATGCAGCGTCGAGATTCAGCATATGGGGCCTTCTTTATATAAATCAGAATTTATATAAATACCGGCCGATTGTCAAAGCGAGCCGGAGCTACCCGACGCTGGCAGATGCCCGAACCTCAATGATCCTCAGCGCGCCAATCGCGGGAGATCATGAATTCCTGCACGCTCAATGGACGATTGACGACCCGGACGTCACCTAACCAACCGTAGAACGACTGGCCGACAGAACGTTGCCAGCTCGTCGCACCCAGCAACCAGAACTCGCCCGTGGTTTGCAGCCCAACCGCCAGTTCGTGAGAATTACGAACATCCTTGGCTCCGTTGATATACAGGCCGGTCGTCTTCCCGTCGTTCACGAGCGCGACGTGGTACCAGGTGAGAGTCGGAGTGCGGAAGCTCCAGTCGGTTACCAGGTTGGGATTGCTGAACGGTGCGATGGCCCACTGGAATTCGCGGCTCGGCGAGACGGTCAGCGTTACCAACGGCTCCTCCAGGTCGGAGGTCCGGCCCAGATCCTGGTTGGATCCCATGCGCGACAGCACTCCCATCCATGCGTGTTTGTCGCCGCAGCAATCTTCGGGCAGGCGCACGAACGCTTCGATGGTGTAACCATTTTTGAACGTCTCGCTGTTCAGCGGTGCTGTGTCGGCCGTCCGCAGGTAAGCACCCCCTTGCGAGGGATTCTGGTTCGAGCCATTGATGAACAGGCTGCCGCGGCTGGGCTGCGCCGGATGGAACTGCTGGGTGTAGGTCATGTCGTTCGCTGTTCCATTGGCCAATGTGACACGGGTGAGATCGTTGCCATGCCCGGAGAGATCGCGGACAGCAACACCCCCTGAGGGTACTGGCACGCCGTTCTGACCCTCGAAACGCCAGTAGGCAAGTGTCCCCGGAATCACGATCCTGGCTGCAGCAACGGGCGGTAACGGCTTGACCGGCACCAGCGGGGCAAAGCGCTCTTTGAAGTTCACTTTCATGGTGAACTGGTTGGCGGTATCCGTCAGGCGCGTCTCGGCTCTCCCGAGCGGGGCTCGCGATGCGGGGGGCATCGACAGCCAGTAGGGTGAGAATGTCTGTACGTCCACCGTGCCCGCGCCAAGGTCAAATTCATAGAGGCGCATCATGGCGCTGCCGCCGAAGAAGCGGTCCTGATAGTTGGTCAGATGCATGTAGACCTCGTTGCCCGCAAGGTTCTTGATGACCGCCCGGCCCGATGGCCAGAAGTGCCCGTTGAGAGTCATGAAAATCTGGTTGTGCGACTTGATCAACCGATCCCACACGCTTTGGCCGTAGTCGGAAGGCGTGGCCGCATCGCTGGTCAGGTCGGTCGTGGGCTGCACGAGCTCGTGGGTGCTGATGATGGTCGGAACATTCGGATACTCGTTCAGCTTGGCTTGGGCCCAGGCAATCGTGGCATCCGATGCGCGCCAGTCGAGCGCGAGCAGCAGAAAACGCTGCCCGGCGCCGGAGAAGACGTGGCACGTGTTGTAGCCATCGGGTGTTGCGCCACAATAGGAGCGCTGGTGGGCTATGCGGCTGGGGCCGAAATAATCCAGGTAAGGGGAGGGGCCACGCACATTGTCGTACAGGCCGCCATTGATGTCGTGATTGCCGGCGCTGTAGCCATACTGGATGTCGTTGTTATCGAAGATCTTGAAGACCGAGCTCGCCTGGGCAAACTCGGTCGCCAGGCCATTGTTGACGATATCGCCAAGCTGGACAGTAAAGACGATGTTTTTCTCGCGGGTGTGCTCGACGATCCACTGCAACGTCTTCGCCAGCACCTGCGGATCGTAGCGGTCCTGATCGAACAGGTATTGCGTATCGGGAATGACGGCAATGCTGAATTTTTGGGCGCCTGAAGACGCATAGCTGCGTTGTTCGCTCAGCTCCTCTTCAGGTCCCGGTGCGGCGTAGGCCGCCATTCCAAAAAAGCTGAGCAATAACAGGGCTGCACCCGCCAATGCGCGTGCTGGTGAACGGTACATGAGAGCTCCTCGTAGGTCTGCAACAAGACTCGGCGCCGCAGTTCATGACTGCGGCCACGCGCGTTATGCTGCCGAGGAGATATTTCATTCCGGTCACAATCTGATGAGAGTCTGGCAACGGCCCCTTGGATGCGGGAGACCAACAGCCGTGCAGGCGGAATGGGTCATTAGAGAGGATGCGAGGCGGCCAGGACGTTCGTCGCGCCTGCGACATTCAAACCAGCAGCCACGCTCCAGCCGCAGGGGCTCGCACTAGCGCCCGGGCGAATTGTGGCTGACCGCGGGCCCGCGTGAGGCGTTGCGCTGAGGAGGGATTAAAAGCTGCACCAGGTCTGTAGCGTTGCCGCCCGAGAGCGTCTCGGCCTTCTCGGAGAGCGAGTGATCGTCGTAGGCCCAAGCCGCAAGGCGAAGGAGTGCGAAGGTGTCGTGGGTTTCCTCGGGATGCAACTCCGTGTAAGGAAACTCCTTCTCGCGACCAACGTAGCTGGCAAGAAAGTCGATCGCTTGGCGCATACCGCGGCCATCGGGTGATTGATACCGCCACAGGTCAACCCCGAAGCAACGGCCAATTTCCGCTGAGCCTGCGAGTGCTTCCAAGGCGAACACGGTGTAATGCAGGGCGCGAGTACGGCTCAATTCCTCCGGAAGCTTGCCGTCCGGTTGAATCTGCCGATCTACACGCGATCCTGGCGAAGCGGCGAGCACCGCTTTGGCCACATCACGCCGATGCGCAAAAAGCGCAAACTCCATGACCTGACGATCGAACCAAAGTCCGTGGTTGTTCCCTGCCGCTTGCTCTTGCTTACCTGTGGGGCTGCTGGTCATCCAATCGATGTAATGGCTGAACCATTGCTCGAGACCGCCTTGGTCGGCGTCGGTCAAAGTCTTTGAGGGCGCGAGCAGTCCGACTGACTCGATAACGCGCAACAGGCGAAAAGTGTCGAGTACGCCTTCGGCTCGCCCCGTTGTTCGACCAGGCACGCCTTGCGCGAATTGAGCGTTGGGATTCATCCGGGTCGCTGGATCCAAGAACCACGTTCGCAACAGCTCTGCAGCCTTGCGGGCGTAGCGGGCATCATGCGTAAAGTAATAGGCGAGACCCAGCGCTTCGACGGCTGAGCTCATGCGATCGAAACGAGTGCTGTCAAAATCATCGGTGTTTCGACCCGGATTGACTTCGCCATCGTGACGGATGTACGGACCCTCGGGATGCTCGGGGTCGGGCCACCAGTACGGGCCGATGCTCATGTAGTCGTGCTTATCGCCGCTTGGCGGCGTCGTGCGCTTATCGATGACGCTGTACCGAGGACCAGCGAGCGCATTATCTGCGCGAGCGATCAACGCATCGTACGGCGGCTTGAGCCTCGAATCGGTCGTGAGACGGGCCTTGGTGCGGGCCAGCCAGTCCGGGCGCCATAAGAATGTGCGGCGGCCGCCAAATGCCGCTTGGTAGCCGTTCTCGCCATCGCAGGTAGGCGCGGCATGGCCGACAAAGGCCGGAACGGAAGACGGGGGCGTCGCTGCACCGACCGTCGAGGAGATGCTCAATGCGATGAGCACATTGCAGAGAGCCAGGCGGCCGAGCAACTGGCCGAGAAGTTCGTTCGGCCTGTCGCGGCATTCGCCCCGCTGCCTCTCTCGCGAAGTATTCTGCAACTTTCCGCCGGGATCGGTGTTCTGTGGGTACCCGCACTTCCTCAGGGAGACCATGATGTCCACTCGGACGCGCACACTCGTAGTGACCCTCGCAGCTGCACTCATTGCTTCGGTATCGTTGTCCGCTGAAAAAGTGTTCGACAAGCGATTCTCCGTCCCAGCGGCCGGACGTTTGACGCTGGACACCGATGTGGGGTCAGTCGATCTTGTCGGCCGGGATGGACATGAAGTCGTCATTCATGCGCAGGTGAACGGTTCCGACACCTTTCTCGCTGACCTGAACATTACCGCCGAGCAAGCTCCCTCGGGGGTAAGGGTTACTGCACAGAAGGCACATAGTACCTGGTTTGAGTGGTTCAACTTGTCACAGGAACGCGTGCACTTCACGATTGATGTGCCGCGCGACTGGTCGGTGGAGCTGAAAACAGCCGGGGGCTATCTCGATGTCCGCAACGTGAACGCTCCTGTGCGGGGCACAACCTCCGGCGGCCGCATCGCAGTTCGAGACGTGACCGGGTCGGTCAAGATGCACACCTCTGGCGGCGGCATTGAGGCCGAGCACCTCAATGGAAACGCCGTGCTGGAGACGTCCGGTGGCAGCATCAGCGTTGCTGATGTGAGAGGCGATCTCGACGTGCACACCTCCGGCGGTGGTATTCGCCTCCAGAATATCGACGCGAGCGTAAAAGCCGAGACCTCGGGCGGCAGCGTGCACGCCGAGATGCGCAGCAATCGGGGCATTTCTTTGAGCACCAGCGGTGGCACCATCAGCTTGTTGTTACCCGCAAAAACGGGCGCATCGCTCGACGCATCGACGAGTGGGGGCCGGGTGTCATCGGCACTTCCACTTAGCAGCACCGAGACGGACGAACGAAACCATCTGCGTGGCGCCATCAACGGCGGTGGTGAACAGGTTCTACTGCACTCATCGGGCGGAAGTATCAATGTTGGCCCGCTGACCTGACTGCGGGCATTGCAGGTTTAGTTGTCTGTCAGCGTGCGATCGGTAGCTCAGCGGTAAAAGACATGGTTGCCGATCCTCGTGATCGCCGTTCTGGTCCTCGCCCATCCCGGCCGGACGCTGGTGGCGTGATAGAACAATGCGCCCGGCACGATCGGATCGTGCAGGTCCTCGTACGCTGCTTTTGCGACTTCCATTGCCCGCTTCCAGGCAGGCCCATCCTCGGGAGATAGTGCGCCGAGCTCGGTCCATGAGAAATCACCAACCATACGCTTGCGGTTGGGGTCCCAGCGCATCTGGTGAACTACCGAACAGACGGTGTGCGGGAAGTTCGGGGCTCGCGTGCGATTCAAAGTGACCTCGGCAACAGCATACTGGCCGTTGAGCGGTTCGCCGCGCGCCTCGAAATAGATGTTCTCCGCCAGGCATTGCAGATCGCTTTCGCGCCGCAACGCGCGCTTCGCCTCCCGCTGCATGGCCTCGATGCGGACCGGCTCGATGGGTGTCGTATGCAGGTAGGCAAAGCAGACGATGCCGGCCAGGCCGAGGATCGGCAGTGCGATCATGGCCATGAACGGCAGATCGCCCGTCGGGCCGACGAGCCGGTACCACGCAATTCTGCGTCGCCAGATTGCCAGCCGGAGCCGGACTTCTTGGAGCAGGGATGTGAGCATCGTTACATATGCACTATGGCCCGAACCGCAGGCCGTTTCTGTGCATGGCTTCAAGCAATGGGAGACCGCAGAGTGCGCGCAACACCCGTGCAACTACAACACTGTCTGGTTAACCAACTGTATGCCGGGCCATGACGCGGAACGGCGACAGTTCAGTCAGGCTCGTAGTGATTCCAACGACGCCAGCATCGCGGCGACCTTCCGGGGGTCGGTCACAGACAGCCGCGCTGGGATAAATCCAAGAGCCGAGCCTCTCTGGGTTGTGTCAGTCGCGGGATGTTCAAGCGGAGTGCTGCAGGAGCTGTGTAAGGCCGGGACCCGTGTGGTACGGACAAAATGGATGACATTGTCGGGTGTTAGTCCCGCACCCGCCATGACCTCGATACGGTCTGCTGCCCGTTCGACGAGCCTGCGAATGACCGCGCTACCGCCGACTGCGTCGGGCGCCCCGCCGGAGGTCAGTACGCGAATAAAACCGAGCTCAATGGCGGTTTCCAGGGCCGCGTCAAAATCCGGAGCAAGATCGAATGCCCGGTGCAGCACGGCAGGCAACTCGGCGGCGTGTTCGAGCAGGGCACGCAATACTTCTTCATCCAGGCTGCCATCGGGCCGGCTCGCACCAATCACTATGCCGGCAAGCCGCATTGAGCGGACGATGTCGATCTCACGGCGCATGACATCCACATCGCGCGCGTCGTAGCTAAAATCGCCAGCGCGCGGACGGATTAACACAAAGCAGGGAATGGCCTTTGTCGCGGCAAGCGCCATCAAGCCCCCGGACGGGGTCAGCCCCGCCAAACTCAGCGCAGAGCACAGTTCGACGCGATCAACGCCCGCGCGGTCGGCAACTTCCAGCCCCGCGGCCGAATCAACGCAGACTTCGAGGCGTGGCTTGGGCGCGTTCACAGAAAACTGCTACTGTTGTGGAGCGCGGTTTGATTGGACGCGTCGCAGACGGCATAAGTGAACCCCTTCTGGACAGCCCACGCACCGATCTTTCCCGACTTGTTGACCGCCAGAAAGCCGACCTGGAAATCCTTGTCGCGGTTGGCCGGGCGCTGCAGGATGCGGTGAACGGCTTCCTGGCAGGCTTCCTCAGGGGAGCGCCCTTGCCGCATCAGCTCCACGACCAGAAAGCTGCCGGCGTTGCGGATGACTTCTTCACCGACCCCGGTTGAAGTCGCAGCACCGACGTTGTTATCCACGTACAACCCGGCGCCAATAATAGGGCTGTCGCCGACGCGGCCGCGCAATTTCCACGCCATACCGCTCGTGGTGCAGGCGCCGGCCAGATTGCCGCGCTGGTCAATTGCCAGCATGCCGATGGTGTCGTGATTGCCCGGCCCCCCCGGGGTGGGAGTGGCATGGCGAGACTGTTGCCCGTAATCCTTCGTCTCACGATTGGGCACGGGCTTGTAATGGGCGGATTTCTGCAGCCATTCCTGCCAGGCCTGGCGGGATTCCGGCGTGAGGAGCGCCTCGCGCGCAAAGCCTTGCTCAACCGCAAACTGCGTGGCCCCTGCGCCGACCAACAGCACGTGCGGTGTCTTTTCCATGACACGCCGCGCGACCGAAATCGGGTGAGCAATGTGTTCCAGGGCCGCCACGGCGCCACAATTCCCGAATTCGTCCATGATGCTGGCGTCCAGGGAGACGTGCCCATCGCGATCAGGGTAGCCTGCACGGCCGACTGAATGATTTTTCAGATCCGCTTCCGGGATGCGCGCCCCTGCCTCGACCGCGTCGAGTGATCTGCCTCCGGCTGACAGTACTGACCAGGCGGCCTTGTTGGCGGCGATGCCAAAGTCCCACGTTGAGACCACGAGAGGTCTGAGTGGAGGCGCGGAAAGCGCATCGCTCGCTGAGCTCGTGTCATTACCACGGGCAAGTACCTGCGTACCCAAGCCAAGCGCGCCCAGAACAAACCGTCGAGTCACCATGTATCGACCCTGCTCCAAGAACTACTTGCGTATTGTCGCAGCCTACCGGAAATTTGCTGACTTAACGGACCACAGCAGCCGTTTTTAAAAGGGACGTATGGTGAACCGACGCGATTTTCTGGCCGTCTCGGCGGCGGCCACCGGCGCCTTGCCATGTTTTGGGGCATTGGCCGCCGGATTGCCCCAACCTTCAGCGCCGTTGCCGGGCGCCGCGCTCTATGAGCAAAACGAGGAGGCGTACTGGACCGAGATCCGTAAGCAATTCCTGATCCCCAGCGACGCCGTGTATTTGAACAACGGCACTGTCGGCTCCTCGCCCTGGCCGGTGTTGCAGGCTGTCTTTGCTGCCTACACGGATACGGAGCGCATGGCCCAGGAGGATCCGGAAGACTATCCGATCTGGGGCTATGGCCCGTGGAACGAGTTTCGCGATCCCGTGGCGGAGTTTATCGGCTGTACGCGCGATGAGATCGCGCTCGTGCGCAACGCGACCGAGGCCAACAACTACATTGCGAATGGTGTGGATCTCAAAGCCGGCGATGAAGTCCTGATGAGCGATCAGGAGCACCCTGGGGGCGAACATCCCTGGAATCTCCGGGCGAAACGCTACGGAATCGTCGTGAAGAAGGTAGTGCTGCCGAAACCTGTACCGGATGCAGCCGCCGTATTGAACCTCTTCAACGACTCGATTACACCGCGGACCCGCGTCCTTTTCGTCAGTCACATCACAACGGTAACCGGAGTAGTCCTCCCCGTGAAGGAGTTGTGTGCCCTGGCGCGCTCGAAGGGGATCTTGAGCGCTGTGGATGGCGCCCACGTCACGGGTATGATGAAACTGAATGTTCGTGAGACTGGCTGCGACCTGTATTCATCCAGCCCACACAAATGGCTGCAGGCGCCGAAGGGGAGTGGATTCCTGTATGTACGGGACGAAGTGATCGACCGTCTATGGAGCACGCTGGCGACGGAAGGTTGGGACGAAACGAAGCTGCGCGCGGAGCGCTTTCAACGGATCGGCAGCTCGAATGTTCCGGCCTTGGCTGGCATGCGCGCCGCGGTTCACCTGGCGCGGCAGATTGGCATGGAGCGCATCGAGAAGCGCCACAGGGCATTGGCCGATTACATTCTGGCCGAAATGCTGAAGCGCGGCGCCGAGTCCTGGACCTCGCCGGACGCCGCGCTTCGATGTGCGATCGCTACCGTCAATGTGCCGGGACTGCAGCGGATGCCCTTCGAAACCTGGCTGTGGAAACACCGGAAAATCCGCATCCGCGGCGGCGAGCCTTCCAAGTTGCGCCTGTCCACTCCGTATTACCTGCTCCGCAAGGATATAGACCGCTACCTGGCAGCCTTGGACGAGTACAGAGCCGGACCGAAGGTCGCCTGAAGGTCACCTCCAGGCAACTATTCCTTCATCAGGTGCGTACCGTGGGTAACCGCCGCGCCGGCCCGTAAGGCTGCCGCAACGAACGTCACCTCGGCGAACTCTTCTTCAGTGACCCCGGCTTTGAGCGCTGCTCCCCTGTGGATCTCGAGGCAATAGGGACATTGGGTCGTCAAGGCGACCCCTAGCGCAATCAGCTCCTTGTACTTCTTCGGTATGACGCCATCGGCCAGCGCCGCCTGGTCAAACGCGACAAACGCCTTCCATGCATCCGGTGCCTTGGCACCCATGACTGGAAGCTTCTTCATGTTGGTCATGTCGTACATAGACGTTTCCTCGTGTATTTCCGGCAGTGAGGGGTGGCTACTGAGCTGCGACCTCGACGCGCGAGTCGTTGAAGCAGGCGCCTTCGGCAAGGTCGGCTTTGTGTGTTGGTGCCAATGCTGAGACCGTCTGCCCATTCGAGCTCGTCCGCAGCCACGCGCCTTTCTCCGAGCTGACTACGCCAAGGCGCACGTTAGCCGTGACTCGCAGCGGTAGAAATACGTGGCCCAGCTCATTCCACACTTTCACAGTCACGCCATCGGCCAGCCCGCGCGCGGCCGCATCGACAGGATTCATCTCCAGCACCGGAGTTGCATCATTGTCCGGGAGACCGCCGAACGTGGAAGTAATGCGCTTGTCCGAGGCAGGTGTGAGCAGCGTCAGCGGATAAGATGAGAGCACCGGACGGTATGCCGGGAGCGCGGCTCCATAACGGGCGCCGAGAGTTGGCGACTCCAACTCGATCTTGCCGCTGGGCGTTCGCGGGGAGACATTCTGAAAGAGGATCGGCTCCCCGCCCGGGAATTCCATTTTCAGCGCCTGATCCAGGGGCAGCTTGCTTGCCCGGATTCCCTGCATGCGCGGATCATCCAGGTTCAAGGCCTCGTCGATCAGCTCGAGGTCACTTTGTTTGAAAGCCGCATCGGTAAAGCCGAACTTTGCAGCCAGGCGGCGGAAGATCTCAGTATTCGGCAGGCTCTCACCCACGGGCGGGATGACCGGCTCGGCCCGCTGCAGGAATTGCTGCCCGTACGCTGCATAGATATCCGCGTGCTCGAAGTGCGTGCAGGCCGGCAAAATAATATCCGCGTACGCCATGCTATCGGTCATGGCTACTTCGATACCGACAATGAACAGATCCTCGCGGGCCAGGCCCTGCTTCAGAGCGTTCTGATCGGGGTGGACGATGACCGGATTGTGGTTGTAGATGAACAATGCCTTGAGCGGCGGGTCCAGACTCACATCGAGCAGCAGTCTGCCCACGTCCAGGATGTTGATGGTTCGCGTTTGCGCCGGTACCAGGTCGCTGCGAGTCAGGCGCTCCGGAGTCTTTGGGAAAGCATGGCCCGCCCCACCTACCAGTCCACCACCGCTGACACCGAATTTGCCCGCGAGTGCTGGCAGAGCGGCAATGGCACGCAACCCCGAGCCGCCGTTCTGGTTTCGCTCGAGACCGTTTCCCCAGGCGATGACCGCGGGGGTTGCATCGCGGTACCACTGCGCCAGTGTACGGATGTCCTCGAGCGGAACATCGCATATCTGTGCAGCCCGCTCAGGAGAGTAGCTGCGCGCCACGTCCATGTAAGCATCGAACCCCGCGACATGCTTTGCTATGAACTCGCGATCGAACCCGCCGAGTCGCTCCAGCTCCACGGCAATGGACCACGCCAGCACCACATCCGTCCCGGGACGCACGGGCAAATGTAGATGGGCCTGTTCGGCCACTTTCACGCGTCGCGGATCGATCACCACCAGCCGCGCGCCGTTGCGCTTGGCGGCATTTATCTGCCGCATCAGGTGCAGATTGCAGCTGGTCGCGTTATTACCCCAGACGATGATCAGTTTGGCCGAGGCTACCTGCTGAATGGGCGTGCCGGGGGTAGCTCCGAAAGTGCCCGAGTAGGCTGCGGAGCGGATCCCGCCACACAAGGGGCTGCGGCTCAACAGTGAGGCGCCGAGCCTATGGAAAAAGCGCAAAGACATGGAATCGCCCGCCAGCATGCCGTGCGGGCCGGCATAGTTGAGCGGCAGCAGCGCTTGCGGGCCATAACGATCTACGATGCCGCTGACATGGCTGTGGATACTGTCGAGTGCTTCATCCCAGCAGATTGGCTCGAATCGGCCGGCGCCTTTGGCGCCAACGCGTCTGAGTGGGTGGCGCAGGCGGTTCGGGCCATGCACGAACTCGGGATAGTAGTGCGCTACTTTGGCGCAGACGGCGCCGTGGGTAATGGGATTGACCTTCGAGCCGCGCACGCCAATAACCTGATCGGCCGCGACCGTCACGGCAAGACTGCACGTGTCCGGGCAATCGAGAGGGCAGACGCTGGCTTTTTCTATGTTCACGTCGATCACGGCTGGCTGTGATCGCGCCAGAGTAGCCCAATCGAGGCGGCAGGAGTAGGCGTTGGCAGGAGCCTGCCTGACTAATGATGCGCCAGCTGCGGCCGCTCCCTAGGAGCAGGGGATTGCGCTGCTGATTGCGCCCGCCTGCTGGATCAACTGCAGTGCCGTTGCGTGCTCGATCTTCTTGCCGTCCTGTGCATGCACCTCATTCGTGAACGCACTGAGTTGGGAGCAGCTGCCCTTGATGTCGTGCACGAGATAGTGCGCCAGCGCTTCCTGCAGCTTTTTTTCCAGGCTCTTGCCTGGCCCGATGCCGGTCACGGTTGCAATCAGCTCCTCGAAAAGCGACACAACAGATGCGGTCGCCGCGCTCGCTGCCGCCGCGATGAAGCCGCGGGTCTTCTTTGGCATCTGCGTATCGGCAGGGTCGCTGAGCGTGTACCGCCCGATCACCTGTCCAGCGCGATTGATACCCATTGCAACACTTTCAACAACGGTGCCGGCCGGGGCGAGCGCCTCGACGGACTGACCCAGATCGAGCAGGGTCCCGTTCTCAGACACAAAGGCGTGCAGAGCACCGCTGGCGGTCATCGACTCGCCGGCCACCTGATCTGAATCATTCAGGGCGTAACCCACACTGAAAGTTCCGCCAAGTGTTCCCACATCAGTCATCGTTCCGGCGGAGTAAATGAATGCGTGCCGCTCGCCATCCGCTCTCGCGGAGATGCCCGTAACCTTTCCGGCGCTGTTGATCGCTGTCGCCACCGTGTAATCGGCGCCGAGTGTGCCGATGTCCGTTGCATTGCCATCCCTGTACACGAATCCATGCATGCTCTGGCTGGTCTGGACAGTCCCGGCCACGGCGCCAGCGTCGTTGATCGCCCGCGTACCCGCGACAAACGATGGGTTTCCTGGCATGAGATCGACCATCGACCCGCCGCTGTATAAGAAGGCGTGCGATCCAGTACTGTCTTCGTATGTACCGGTCACCTGAGCGGCTTTGTTGATTGCCTCAGAAGTGCTGCTGGAACCACCCATCGCGCCCAGGTCGTGCATACCGCTTTTGGAGTAGAGCATCGCATCCAATTGTCCGTCGGAGCGGGAGATCTCCCCGGCGAGCTTGCCAGTGGTGTTGATGGCCTTCCCAGAACTCGTAATCCCTGTTGTGCCAAGATCGCTCATGGACCCGGAGCCATACAGGAATGCATGCGCCTCACCGGCAGCGGTCAAGGAAAACCCGGTGATCTGACCTGAGTCATTGATCGCGTTAGCCAGACTTCCTGCACCCCCGAGTGAGCCCAGGTCGTGAAGCGTGCCCTGGGCATACACAAAAGCGTGGACCTGTCCGTCGGCAGTTTCCGAGTACCCGGTAACCTCACCCGCTTCGTTCATGTCGGTAATTTGTGTGAAGCGGCCGCCGAGTGTGCCGATATCATGCACCTGGATCTCTGGAGTCTGCGTTAGTGCCGGTTCCGCAAATAATACACATCCTACGTACGCCCAGGCGTACCTCGGCAACATCACAAGTCGGCCGCCGGTCCTGATTTCGCTGCTGGAAGACATGCAACCCTCCCGTGAAAACCTCTGCACTGAGCCTGCAGCTTCACGGCAGGCCGACATCAGTGAGGCACTTCGTCTCACGGACAGCACTTTTTGTGCCGCGTTCTTGCGAGCCTCTTGTGCTGGCTTCTCAGGCGGTTCTTTCGGCGCGCAGGTGTTGCTCCACCAGGGCCAATATGGCCGTGGACTGAAATTGATTGGCGAGTGTCAGCAACTGGTCCGCAAAGGGACGGTAGCGCTCGTCGAGGCCGGCCAGATGGGCTGCCCTGCGCGCAATGTCGCGCATACTGCCTTGCAATGCCATCTGGTGCAGTACCTCCATCTCCTGCCGGGGGGGAATAATGATCGGCGGGGCCGCCTCTGCGGCCGGTGTTTCCCTGATCCATTCGATCCGCAGCAGGCTTTGGATTTGATCCAGCAACATGCGCTCATCGACGGGCTTGGGCACGAACGCACTGGCCCCCGCGGCCAGGCACGATCTTTCATCACTGTTGGAAGCGCTGGCTGACACGGCAATGATGGGCAGGTCCGCCAGCTCCGGTCTGCGGCGCAGGCGGCGCATAGCCTCCAGCCCGTCCATCTCGGGCATGAAAACATCCATCAGCACCAGATCGAACCGCACCGACTGCGCCACCTTCAGTGCTTCGCTGCCATTTTGCGCCTCGGCGATCTCGAAACCCAACTCCCCGAGGAGGTCGCGCAGTACGGCCCGATTTTCGGCTATGTCGTCGACCACCAGGAGCTTTTTGCGCATCCCCACGTAGCCAGTGATTCTATGCACTGGGGTTTGGGCCGCTGGTGCGCTGCTCACGGGCACATCCAGCGAAAACCGGAATGTACTGCCCTCGCCGGGGCGGCTATCCACCTCGATATCGCTTCCCATGAGCCGCACGAATTGGCGGCTGATCACGAGCCCCAGGCCCGTGCCGCCGACACGGCGCTGTGCCTCGCTCACCTGCGCGAATGGCCGGAAGATCGACTTGAGGTCTTGCTCCGCAATTCCGATACCGGTATCGCGCACCTCGAAAGTCAGACGCGTCGGCGGGAGGAATGCTACGTGCAGGGAAACTTGACCGTGGTCGGTGAACTTGACCGCGTTGGCCAACAGGTTCAGGAGAACCTGCCGCAGGCGCCGCTCGTCCGCACGGACGACGTCCGGCAGATCGGCGGGCAGATCACATAGGAACAGCAGACCTTTTCCCTCTGCCTTGAGACGTACGATCGCACAGATTGCCCGCAGGAAGCGTTTGAGCCAGATGTCGGACGGATTGAGCTCCCCCTTGCCCGCCTCGATCTTCGCCGAGTCCAGGATGTCATTGATGAGCATCAGCAGATGCTCCCCGCTTTGTTGTATGACACTCAGTCCCGCAACTTGCCGCGTATCCAGATTGCGGCTGCGCTGCAGAATCTGCGCGTACCCCAGGATCCCATTGAGGGGCGTGCGCAACTCGTGGCTCATGTTCGCGAGAAAAGTACTCTTCGCCTGGTTGGCCACTTCCGCCGCTTCCTTGGCTACGACCAGGTCATGGGTGCGCTGATCCACCACCCGCTGCAGAGTGCGGGCGCGGTTCTGGAGCTCCCTGATGCGCAATCGATAGCCCGCATAGCCTGCCGCGAGCAGCGCAAACACCAGCGCCGCGCGGAATTCCCACGTCTGCCACCAAGGCGGGGTAATAATGATCGCAAGGGACGCGCCTTGCTCGTTCCAGACTCCATCGTTGTTGGATGCCTTGACCCGAAAGCGGTAGTGTCCGGGCGACAGATTCGTGTAGGTGGCCTGGCGCTTCGAGCTGTCCGCTGCGATCCAGTCGTGATCGAAGCCTTCCAGCTTGTAGGCATACTGGTTCTTCCCCGACCAGCGATAGTTCAGCGCCGCGAACTTGAAGCTGAGGCTCGATTGCTGATAGTTCAGTGTGAGATTGCTGGCCAGGTGGATGCTCATCTGGAGGGGCGAGTGCGGGCCGGCCACGAGCTTGCGGCTGAAGATCGACAATTCCGTGATGTAGACCGGCGGCGGGGCGAGGTTGTCCCGCAGCTCCTGAGGTTGGAATGAGGTGAGCCCGTTAGTGCTGCCGAAATACAGGGTGCCGTCAGGGCCACGGTAGGCCGCGTGGTTCCAGAACTGATTGCTGGGAAGACCGTCATTGACATCGAAGACCCGGAATTTTCCGGTGGCGGTCTCGATACGCACGAGTCCCTTGTCAGTTCCAGCCCAGATGTTGCCCTTCTGATCCGCCTCCACGGCCATCACATAGTTACTTGGCATTCCCTCCCGTACGGTATAGGCCCTGAATCTTCCGGTGGAGGGGTCATACACATTGACACCAACGTCTGTCCCAAACAGCGTCAGGCCGCCGGGGCCCTGGGCGATCGCGTTGACTATTGTGCTGCTCAGGCCTGCCTGGCCGGCAGCGAAATTCGTAAACTTCCCACTCCGGGGGTCGAGCCGGCTCAAGCCTGCATCGCTGCCAACCCAGACTGCGCCATCGGGGCCCACCCGCACCGCATTCGTCTGGTCATTGGTAAGACTGGCGGGATCAGCCGCATCGTGGTGAAACAGAGTAAAGGTCTTGCGCCGCGGATCGAATCGCTCGACTCCCACTCCGTACATCGTGAGCCAGACCATGCCGTCCGGACCGACGGAAACATCTGAAATATTGTCGGAGGCCATGCCTCGAGTGCCGTAGCCCGCCACGGTGAATCGCTCGAAACCGTCCGTTCTGGGGTCGTAACGGTTGAAGCCGCCACGCGTGCCGACCCATACAACTCCGTCAGGCCCCATCGTCACCGAGGTTCCGCTGCCGTTCGAAATACTGTGTGGATTGCCCACTTGTGCGGAATAGAGCCGATATTCCTTGCTGGCCATGTCGTAACGCACGAGACCGAGATCGTCGCTGCTGACCCACAGTCGGCCTTGAAGATCTTGAACGGCTCCCGACACGGCGATATCACCGCGTATTCCAGGCAGGCCTTGCTGTTGCAACAAGAGGTGGAATCGGCCGCCCTGTTCGTCATAGCGGTTCAAACCGTTGAAACTGGCGAACCACATCGCGCCATCGCGCGATTCCCTGAAATACTCGCTGAGGTTGGTACTGGGTCCGAGCGGATTGCCGGGCTCGTATAGATAGTGAGTGAATCTGCCGCTGGCTTCATTCAGGCGATGAATACCGCCGCCCCAGTTGGAGGTCCACAGACGTCCGCGGCTGTCGCGCATCACTTGCAGAACGGCATCGTTGCTCAGGCTCGACGGATCGTCAGGATCGTGCTTGTAATGTTGAAACCTGCCGCTGCGAGGATCGAAATGATCCAGGCCGCCGTCGGTTGCTATCCACAGCGTGCCATCATGATCCAGAAACAATCCTTCTATCAGATCATTGCCGAGCGAGCTGGGCGTGAGCTCGCTGTGCCGGTAGTGTGTGAAGACCTGGGTTGCGAGGTCGAGGTGATCGAGGCCGGCGCCATACGTGCCGATCCAGAGGGCCCCGGATGCATCCTGCACGACCTGAGTGGGCATGCTGTGGCCCAGACTGGCGGGATTGTTGGGGTCGTGACGATAAACCTGCGCTTTGCCGCTGCGCGGATCCAGCCGGCTCAAGCCGCCCAGGCTGGATACCCAAATCTTTCCCGCTTTATCCTCGAACGCGAACCACACCTCATCGCTGGCGATGCTCTGTGGGTCGCGGGGGTCGTGACGGAAGAACGTGAAATGCTCGGTCCGCAGATCGAGCTGCACCAGTCCGTTGCCCCAGGAACAGAACCAGAGCGTGCCGGCCTTGCCCGGAAAGATGGTTTGATAGAACTGCGCCACCTGTCCGGTAACCCCGGGTGGGACCGGACGGTAACTGACGAACTCGGAGCCATCAAACTTCGAAATACCGTTGCGGGTGGTGATCCACAGGAACCCGTACTCGTCTTCGGCCACATCGAAGGCGACATTGTTGGCGAGCCCGTTACTCACGTTGTAGCGCTGAAAAGCCTCCCCCGCCCGCAGGCCGCAGGAAAGCAGGCTCGCGGCGACTGCCAGCAGCAACGGGGAATAAAGCTGCGCCCGCAGTGCGGCCCCGGTCAGTCGCATCAGGGTGCGCCTCCCGCGCCGCTACGGCTCTCATTGAAGCTCATACTTCAAACCCAACGTGAAGGTCCGTCCGATCGCGCCATCGAGGTGCAGGGACGGATCGAAATTGAGGTTGATGTACGCGCCTGGATCCAGCGGTGCGATGCGGTCGAACAGGTTGCCGATGGATAAGTACAGATCGAGCCCGCGCGCCGCGCGATAACTGCCCCGCAGATCCACCGTGATAAAGGAGGCAATCTGGCACCCGAGCGGCGCCGGGCGGCCGTCCGCAAAGGTGTTGCCGCAATTCGCCTGTTGGTTGTCCTTGTTCAGGAAGCCGTCTACGAAGTTCACGTACGCAGACAAGGACGAAGCGCCACTCTGCCAGGCCAGCAGGAAGTTGGCACGATTTCGCGGCGTCCCGGTGTTACCGCTGACGACCGTGGGGCCGTGCGTTCCCGCGTATTCGTAAGTGACCCCGCCGTCGAAGGTCTTTCGGTAGGAGGCCAGGTAGGTCCAGTTGAGCTTCGCGCTGAGGTCGAAACCTGCCAGGCGCACGCGGTGACTGAGATCGAAGTCCACTCCGTGCAGCCGTGAGCTGGAGTTGTTCTCGAACGGCGAGCTGACCTCCAGCACGTTGCCGGCGTCATCGGTCAGCACCTGGGCGTTGGGCCAACCGGAGGCACCGGCAAGAATGGAGAAGGGGTCCACGCTATTGATTTCATTCGTCCGCCGCAGCCACCAGAAGGTGAAACCGAAGCTGGAGGCCGGCCACGGCCGCAACACCGCGCCTAATGTCGTCATCCTGGACTTCTCCGGCTGCAAATTCGGATTAGATGTGTTCCGGAAGACTCCGAGGAAGCCATTCCCGGTCAAATCCAGCGTGCCGGCGAACTGGTTGTCTTTGCCCTTTTCCGCGGGGTTGGGAGCGCGGAACCCCTGGGAGTAGGTGCCGCGCAGTGTGAACGTCTCCAACGGCGCCCACCTGAAACCTACTTTGGGCGTGGCTGACGTACCGACATCCCACACCTTATCGATTCTTCCCGCGGCATCGAGGCTCAGTCCTCGCAACAGCGGAGCGTCAATTTCAGCAAACATCGAGCCGACTTTCAGCTCGCCACGATAGACATAATACGACCATCCAATGATGTCGCCGACGTCGGTATACGGTAGCGGTGGAGCATCAAGTGTCTCGCGCCTGTATTCCGCTCCCAGTGATATTCCCAGGGAACCGCCGGGCAGCGACAGCAGGTGGCGATTCGCTTTAAAGTCGACAAGAGTCAACGTGGACCGGTTGTCCGCCGACAGCTGCGGCGACAAGGCGCGCACGAAATCCGCGGAATTGAGATGGGCGTTGCTGCCGAGCCGGTAGAATCCATACGGGCCGCTGCCATTCAGCCCGGCCTTGAGCACGCTGTTGCGGATGAAACCCGTTATCGTGCGTTTGGTTGTATTGCGGGCGTAGAGCAGGCCGCTGTCATAGTCCCAACCTCCCAGGTTTCCGCTGGTGCCTGCGAGCGCCCGGTAAGCAACGCTCGTGTGCTCAAACGTGCGTGGGCCCGCCTCGGCGAACAGATAGCTGAGCAGGGCGTCCCTGCCCAGCGGATTGTCTGGATGCGTCGCGGGCAACAGCAGCGACGCATTGCTCACAACGGAATCCGTGGCTGGATCGACCCAGGCTTCGTTGGCGCCGGTCGGGCCAAATACCCAGGCGGATTTGGTATCCGACCTGAACATGCCCAATTCGATGTATGGATTGAATATCTGCGAAACGCGCAGTGCGCCGCGCACAAACACGTTCACTTTGCTCTCCCGAGGGGAAATTACACCCACTTCCTTGACCCGGTCCCACGGGCAACCGCCCAACCCGGCCGGCAGGCTGATGCTGGAGTTGCAGCCGGGGAGTTGCTGCCATTGTGGTGTGGCGAGCGCTGCATCGCTGACCGCGCCGTACCGGTTTGGCAGCGCAGCTCCTGTTGTATTGTCGAACCATCCGCCGACGTTTGGACCGGTGCCGCCTGCGAAGAAGGAGTATCCGTATGGCCGCAGATCGCCAGTACCAATCCACTCGCGGCCGCCGCGGTCACGAGCGTGCATCGCATCCTGGCGGGAGGCCTCGATATTGACCAAGAAGTTGTAGCGGTCGGAGGCGAGGCTACCCCTGCCAGCGGTGATGCTGAGGCGGGGTATCTTGCCATCTCCATACTCACTGATGCCGTAACTGAGTTGACTGGAAAGTCCTTCGAAGCTTTTGCGTAAGATAATGTTGACCACTCCGGCGATGGCATCCGATCCATAGAGTGCAGAGCCGCCGTCCTTGAGTACCTCGACCCGGTCCACGATATCGAGTGGCAGTGCGCTGAGGTTCACGAAGGTACGTTGACCGTCATCAGCTAACCCGTACGTGGCCGTTCGGCGGCCGTTGATCAGCACGAGAGTTGCATTGACCCCCAGACCGCGCAAGGCCACGCCGCTCGATCCCATTGCGAAACCACTGACATTCCCGAGTCCTATGGAGCCGTTGTTGTCAGCGGACGCTCCGCGCACTACATCCGACAGTGTGCGCTTCCCACTGAGGGCGATGTCTTCGCGGGTGAGGATGTCCACGGGTGAGGACGTCTGCGCATCGCTGTGCTTGAGCCGGCTGCCGGTAATTGCAACAGTGGGCATGTCGGCCGCACCCGCAGCTGTATCGGCGACGGCCTCAGCACTGACCGGGCATGGCGCACCGCACCATGCAAGCGGGAGTAACAGGATCCGCATGTACCTGCGCATGATGATGTTCCCGTCGCTCAAATTGACCGGATGGCGCCATCATCGGCTGGGTCTGCAACCCCCGCATTCCGCCCGGCCAGGCCGGGGCTAACTGTGGACTATTTGAAGATCCAAGAAAACAACCTACCTATTACGCGCCGCAGCATGGAGCATCAGGCGGTGCCGAGCCCGCGTAAGGGCTATGTGCCGGTGTGTGACGGGCGCTTCAAATCGCAGAGCCGCCTCCGCGTCGAGCTTCAAACGATAGGACACGGCCCCATACGTTGCAACGCAATAGGGCACAGCGTCTGCGTTCACGGTGAAACTGCGGGCAGCTTCAACAACCAGGCGATAATGTTCGACGCGAGTGCGATGCGCCGATCAGACCAACTGTGATCCGTGGCGACGTGTTCGGACGTGACGTCGTGGTCACCGCCGCCGGCGCGAATCGCTGCGACGAGCGCATCGGTTCCTGGTGCGAGGCCATCGTCGGAACTGAGCACCAGTAGGGGTTTGCCGCGCAGGCCCTTGGCGGATGTGGTCGCAACCGCGACCGTATGAGATAGTACCTCTGATGGCCAAAATCATCGGCATTTCAGGCAGCTTGCGGCGTGGGTCATACAACACGGCGCTGCTTCGCGCAGCTGTCGCAGCGGCGCCCGCGGACGCTACTATAGAGGTGGGATCGATTCGCGGCATTCCCTTGTACGATGGCGACATTGAAGCGAGCGATGGTATTCCCACGGCTGCCCGGGACTTGAAAGAACAGATCGCTGCCGCAGATGGCTTGCTGCTGGTCACGCCCGAATACAACAACTCAATTCCCGGCGTGTTCAAGAACGCGATCGATTGGCTCTCCCGCCCGCCAGCCGATGCACCGCGCATTTTCAATGCCCGCCCCGTTGCGATCATGGGCACATCCCCGGGCCGATTCGGTACGCTACTTTCGCAAACCGCCTGGCTTCCCATCCTGCGAACGCTGGGCATGCGGCCTTGGTACGGTGCGACGCTTTACGTGAGCGAAGCGGCCAAGGTATTCGATGCCACGGGCAATCTGATTGACCCGGTGATCCGCGAGCGCGTGGTGAAATTCGTGCAGGGATTCACCGATTTCGTCAAACGGGCCGCGCCTCCGAAACCCTAGCGGGAGCGGCTGACTGCAGTGCCCGTCTGTCCGGGGCGCATCCAGAATCAGATCTGCGCTGCTGTTGGACTGCGAGATCAGCGCCAAGTGGCTCGCTGCTAGTGTTGTACTTGGGCTGTAGTAACGTAGTCTGCCCCGAGCGGTGGCAAGATCGTCACGTTGACACGGGTGAGGGGGCCCAGGACAGGTCCGCCCGCCACCTGGTGGAGCGTCACGGTAAACGTGCGGGCGTCACGAGACGCGCCTCGCCTGTCATCATTTAGTAATGTTATAAAAAGATTGCGGATAGCCTGTCCTTCATTGAACCTGATGACTTGGCGACCCGTTAGTTCAAAGTCGATGCCCGGCTGTGCGGTACCGCTCTCGACGCTCCATGCGACCAATCCAGAACCTCGCGTGGATCGCAGGCGCTTCAGCGGAATTGCAACGAGTGACTGCGTTGCTGCGGCATGTATGAGCGGCGATTCAAACGTAATCGCGCCGGATGCGTGCAGTTCACGTGCGATGACCGGGATCACTTTCGGCTCAACACTCACCGGGGCAACGGTCGGCGCGGCAGCGGGGGCGGTGGGTGTGGGAATGGCATAGGTGACTTTGGGCGGAACGCGGTGGGGCAGTTGAGGAGGAGGGGTGATCTCGTGTCGGGCCGCCCAGGGAACCAGAAGCACGGCCGCAATAGCAGACACAGCCAGGCCTATCAGAGTCATGCGACGTTGCGCGGTCGAAAAGGAAGCTGCAACTCGCGCGGCCATAACCCTTATCGCTGGCGGTCTTGCCCAAGGGTTCCCGGCAGCAGGGGTGCCGACGCTCGCGCGCCAGCGTGCCGGCTCTTCGCGCGGACCCTCCAGCAACCTATGCGCGGCGCTCGCATCATCTGTCTTCGGCAGAAGCGAATGCGCTGAGTCGCTCGTGCAGCGATGCGGATCGAAACTCATTAGATCGTGTAGAAACTCTCGCGCCCACGTGGGTCTCAGCTCGCGCTCTGGCGCGAGACCCCGGGCCACGACTTCAAAGAGTCGCGCCGGAATGGTGGCATGGTGGGCAGGGCACATCCGGGCATTGAACGCGTCGAGTGAAGACGTGCGACCAAAAGGATGACCACCGTTGCTGAGAATCCAGTAGCTCAAACAAGCCAGGCTGAAAATATCGTCACGCGTCTCGGCCATGAGGCCCGCAAGCACCTGTGGACTGGCGTAGCAAGGAGTGGCAGCGGCGCTCGGGTCTGATTCTGCCGCGAGGCGAGCTTCGGGGCTGAGTGCGGATCCAAAATCGATCAGTTTGACACTTCCATCGCTGCTGACCAGTACGTTCGAGGGTTTCAGATCGCCATGGAGAATGCCCATCGAGTGTGCGTGTTCGAGCGCCTCGCAGCAGGCAAAGATGAGCTTCAACCCTTCCGCAAGCGGGACGCTCTTCTGCATCCGCGTGCTCAATGAATGGCCGGTAACCAACTCCATGCTCATGAACCAGATGTCGCCATCATGATCCAGGTCAAACACTCGGACGATGCCCGGGTGGCTGAGGCGTTCCATTTGCCGAAACTCGCGTTTCAATCGCAGCAGCGCGTGCTGATTGACGCGCCGTTGCGGGAGCAATACTTTGAGCGCGATGGAGCCGTCCGCACTGTCCTCGGAGGCCCGGTGGAGGTCCGTCGCGCGAAATACAATCGCGTCGCCGCCACGCCCGAGGACCTGCTCCAAAATATAACGCGAGCGCAGGATAGTGCCCGGTCCTAACTCCCGACTTGACGGTTGGCTCATCCCGATCGGGGGCGGGCTGCAGGGTACTGTGATATCGGGATCAACTACGAGACCGGAATCCTCGTCCGCGTCGAAAAGCGCCGGCGCGAGAGTGCCGCAGGGCCGATATGCCGGCAGCGCTAGCTGTCTATCAATCATTCCTTCTTCCCACGAGGCAGACTTCTCTTTATTTACTATTGTCTCGACTGTGAGCGCAGGTAGTCCGGGCGAACAAGTCGGGTCTTTCCGTAGGATGTCCCCGCAGCCCCCCCTCCTCAGGGCATACAGCAGTGTTACGTTAAATCGTGCCCAGCAGCCGCCTCCGGAGCATACAGCTGCGTACAGCGGAAGCACTTGTGGTCAACATCGTAGCACGCGGAAGCAATTAGTGTTCCCGGCGGTGGCATCATGAAGGCGGAAAAACGCAGATCCAACATCCGGACCGGCCGGACCGGCCGGTCCGCGGCTTGAGCGTCACCTCATGCAGCCAGCTGAAACCCTTCCTGCAATACACAGGCACTCGCCAGAATCATGAGTATCTGGTCTTGTGCCACGCGCTCGCCCTCGTCCATGGTGTCCAGGCGGTCCAGAAGGCTGATCACCTTTTTCTGGTCGAAGAAGGGGATGGAGGCCAACGATGACCCACGCAATCGATCTTGTACCAGTGCGTAGAATTTGTCGTGACGGTTCAGGGTTGCGGGCGGACTCATGAATGGATGCTTCTGGCGCCGGTAGACTGTGTCGGTGATGACGTCGCGAACGGCCTCGCGCAGCACAAATTTCTCGGTCATGCCCCGGATCTTCTGCGTCACGGGTTGCGAACGGATCATTTCCACGACGTGATGGTCGAGAAACGGCACGCGGCCCTCGATCGAATGCGCCATTTCCATGCGATCGCCCAGCACGGTGAGGATATAGCCGGGCAGCATCGTTTTTGACCAGAGGTACAGGGACTGATGGACGGCGGGCCGCCCGATCAGTTGGCCATGAACGTCCAAGCCGCTGAGCAGGGCGTGATAGGGCTCGCGCTGCCCGAGGCTGTGCAGAAAGTCCCCGGCCAGCAAGCTGCGCATCTTGGTGGACCGCGCCGCGAAGGTTTCGATCCAGGAGGGGAGGAACCCGAGCAGGCGCTGTACGCCAGGCAGGGGCACGGCTTCGCCGTGCGGCAACAACAGCCCGCCCGAGACGGGATTGCTCGTTTGGAGCTCCTGCAAAAGCCCGGCAACGACGGCAGGATCCTGTCCCGCCCGATCATGCAGCAGCATATCGCGGCGAAAGTGGGCGTAGCCTCCGAGGATTTCGTCAGAGCCTTCGCCGGTCAGCACAACCTTGCAGCCCGCATCACGTACCGCGCGGCTCAACAGGTATTTCGCCACACCGTGAGCATTCAAACAGAAGGTCTCTGATTGAGTGACCGAGGCGGCAAAGTGGTCCGCCAGGTCCTCCTGGTGAATGGGTATCGGGTGGAATTCGGCGCCAGCTTTGGCAGCCATCTGTCTTGCTTGCGGCTCCTCGTCATAGGCAACACCATCGAACGACAGGGTGAATGCCCGAATCGGCTTACTGGAATGCCTGGCAGCGAGGCCGAGCACCGCGCACGAATCAAGTCCGCCGCTCAGGTAACAGCCGACGGGGACATCCGCGCGCAGACGCACGCGTACTGCCTCTTCGAAGTGATGACGGAATTCCGCAGCATAGTCGGCGTCGGATCGCGGTGTGCCGGTCCCGGCTAGCGGATAGTTGAAGTCCCAATAAGGAACGAGTTGCACATGCTTGTCGGTCGCCAGCAGGTAGTGCCCTGGCGGAACCTGTAAAACACCCTCAAACAGGGTGCGCACGGGGTGGCCGCCAAACTCGACTGCCTGGCCAACGGACTCCGCGTCCCAACGCGCCGGAACTCCCGCTGCAAAGAGAGCCTTGGCTTCGGATGCCAGGAACAACGTGTCATTGTGAATCGCGTAGAACAGCGGCTTGATGCCGAAGCGATCGCGGGCCGCAAACACCGTCCGGTGCTTTTCATCCCAGATTATCAGCGCAAATTCACCACGCAGGCGATGCAGACATTGAGGGCCCAGGTCTTCATACAGGTGCAGAGCAATCTCGCTGTCAGACCGTGTGCGCAGCCGATGCCCCGCCTGCTCGAGGTCGCGTTGGATCTGCTCGTAGCCGTAGAACTCCCCATTGACGACGATTCGAGTGCGCCCATCCTCGCTGGGAATGGGCTGAGCGCCTGTGACGAGATCGATGATGCTCAGCCGGGCATGTCCGAGAGCCACTCGCCGGTCCTCGGACATCCAATGGCGCTGTCCATCCGGACCTCGATGGAAAAGACTGTGAGTGGCCCGCTGCAGACTGGCTTCCGATAGCGGCGCCCGGCGGGAGAACATTCCGACAATACCGCACATGCGCCATACCCCAGACAGTGACTACGATGGGAAGATTGACCCGCTTGCTCTTCAGCCGTCTGTCAACTAAGTGACACAAGGGCTGCCGCAGTTTGAGCCAGCGGCCTAAGCAACCCGGTAACCGGTCGGGTGCGCACCATGGCTGTCGCACCACCGGGTCATACCGATATGATCGAAATCAGCTGGTGCAAACCGCCATGCAAGGATCGAATACGGCGCGTGCAATCCGCGAGATCAGCTGCCCAAGGGCTTGCAACGGTGTTCGGTGGGCTATTTGGGCTTGTGACCCTTCCCGGCACGAGTCTCAATGTCCGCGACGATCCTGACGGCTAGCTCGATCGATCCCTGAGCTCGAGTTGTATCACCGATATAACCAACTAACGCCTCCTCAGCGCGCTGGCGTAACTTCGCGGAGCTGATCAACTTGTGGCGCGCGAGGGCCGCAATGTCATCGCGGTCCTGACTCGAGAAGCGTCCGAGTTTGCTCACAGCCAGATCGAGTGCGCAAAGCAGGCGCACTTCAAGCACGCCTGCGTCGATGCCCGGTATCGCCAGAGGAACGGAATCATCGCGGGCATCTTCATGCAGCAGCCCGAACATATCGTTATATTGCCGGTCAAAGTACAACAAGCGAGCGGCACCGTCGGCATCTCGATAGGCAACTTCAAGGTTCTCCGGAAGAGCTATTCGATGCGAGAAAGTTGCATCGATATCCCGTGAGACACGCTCTCCGGTATACATGTGAAGTGCGGCGCCGCCCGCGAGATACATGCGAATGGGCAGAGCTTGCTTTGGCAATCCCGCCAGGGAGCTTCCAATTCGATTGACGAGCTCGCGGAACGCAGCGATGTATTCAGGCCGTGCTTTAGGATCAGGCCGCATGTGTCCGGCGGGCGGCATCGACGAGCGGCAGGAACCGCGTGGGTCGCAGCGGACTGCGCTCCAGCCAGCGGTTGAACACAGCGACTTCGCTGGCTCCTGGATGTAGACGCTCCGCGAGGTCCAACAGGCGGCGACGATCGCCATTCACCGCGCTGGCCAGCATGACTGCGAGACCCGCCATAAAGAAACGGGGCCCCATCCCTGCCCATCGGCCAGGATCGAGGTCACCAGATGCGCCCAGCTCGACGAGCCGGTCCTCGTAGTCGCGATTGAGACTCACGGGAAAGTGACCATCGGCTGTGGAATCCGGTGCGTGCACTTCCACCACACCCAAACGGGCGCCCACCGTCTCAGCGAGCAATCTCAGTGTTTCGAAATCGCAGCTGCGCCGATGGCGCAGGCGCGAAAGAGTTTCCTTACGCACGCCCGCGCGGGTCGCCCACTCGGTATTCGATAGCCCGAGGGTCCGCGCTTGCCTCGTAAGATCCGCCATCGTTCGCGCCAGCAAATTCGTTGATCTTTTCATCAATATAATAATTTCAGTTATTGACTTGAAAGTCAACAAGCGGTAGCGTAGCAGCCCGCCCAGCTTCGTTGCGCATTCCAATGTTGCAGCGCCCGGATGTCCTCGCGATCTCTAAGTCTTTCCCGCAGCCTTTCGTTGCTACCTCCCGCCCTCACCGGGAGTTCGCGGCGGAGTGGTCTCGTGGCGCTAAGTGAGCGTCGATGAAGTGCCGCCGCGCGCGGGGCCTCGCCTGGGTGTCGCTCATTTGCTGTGTCCGCGGCGCGTTTGCTCAGACCGATGAGATACAGGTGTACGATGCCGGTATCGCGCCCGTGGGCGCCTTCAACCTGACCTGGCACAACAACTACGCAGTCTCGGGCAGCCGATCCGCGGCATTCGCGGGCGGCCTGGTCCCGCATCACTCTTTGAACGGGGCCGCCGAGTGGGCTTACGGTGTCACCCCGTGGTTTGAGGCGGGCCTGTATCTGCCGCTTTATACCGTGAGCTCTCACGGCGCGGTGACTTATAACGGCTTCAAACTGCGCACGCTCTTTGTAGTGCCCAACGCCGATTCGCGGCCGTTTTTCTACGGCATGAATTTCGAGTTCAGTGACAACACACGCCACTGGGATACGAAGACGTTCACCGCCGAGATCCGGCCCATCATCGGCTGGCGCGCTGGCCCGATCGAATTCATCATCAACCCCATCCTCGACTATACCTCGCAAGGGGTTGCCGGCCTCGACTTCGCGCCTGCAACACGTCTGGCGTATCGCATCAACGCGGATTGGTTGGTGGCCACGGAAGAATATGACGATTTCGGGCCGTTGCGGCGGTTCGTCCCCGCCACGCAGCAGTCTCATCAACTGTTCGCGGTCGTCGATCACCCGATCGGCAAAACGGACATCGAGGCAGGTGTTGGGTTTGGATTGATGGCCGGGTCCGACGGCCTGGTGCTGAAGTTGATTGTGGCACGCGATCTGAACTGAGGCAGCGTTCATGCCGCAAACACCTAGCCGCCGAACAGACTGCGCCGGAGGCGCTCATCTGAGCCAGCGGCCAAAGAAGCTGAAGGTGCGATCCCACGCCTGTTGTGACCACAACGGGTCGTACTGCGTCTGCGGGATGCGGCCCGGGCCGACGGCGGTCTCGTTGGCAAAGCCATGGTGCGCGAGGTAGCGGTGGAAGTCGAAGTTCGTCCCGGCTTCGCGCAGTTTGTCCTGCAGCGAATCGACAGTGGCGATCGGGAAGAACTCGTCCTGCGTGGCCCAATGCCCCTGCAGTGGCGCCCGGATCTTGGTTGCGTCGATGTACTCCATCGGTGGGTAACCGTACCACACCACGCCGGCGTCGATTTCTGGGGACATACATAAGCCCAGCAGGGCCAGGGCACCGCCCATGCAAAAGCCAGTTATCCCGACCTTGCCGCCGCGGCTCTTCAGGAACTGCACGGCGCCACGAATATCCTGCGAAGCGGCATCGCCGAAGTTCAGGCCTGTCATCAGGTGATGCGCCTCTTCGGCCTCTACCGTCGACTTGCCGCGGTAGAGGTCGGGTACGAGCGCGATGTAGCCTGCGCTCGCCAGACGGTCAGCGACGCCGCGGATTTGTGCGTTGACGCCCCACCATTCCTGGATGACCACGATAGCAGCGGCGTCGGCAGAGTGCTGCGGTTCAGCCAGGTAGCCCTGAATAGCTTGTCCATCGGGGCGCTTGAAGGTAACTGTCGTTGCCATTGATACGATTCCAGGGTGTGTAGTGGGCACTCAGCTCGAAGCTACATAGTCCTCTCGGCACCTTACTGCGTCGATACCCCGAAGGGGCCAAGGGGACGTCGACGCTCAGGCCCTGCGTCTGTGTGTTCCCGTCCGTGCGGCCGACCTCGCTTCATCCAGCAAGCGAGTTCCCACTCTCACAATCGTATCGATCACCGGGATGAGCTCCTTACCCAGCTCGGAGAGTGTGTATTCCACAGATGGAGGCGAGGAGGGCGCCACCGTGCGGATCACGACGCATTTCTCCTCGAGCTCCCGGAGTCGGGCCGTCAACATTTTCGGCGAGATGCCGGGGATGTCTCTATTGAGCTCGCCGAAGCGGCGCGGTCCCCCGCTCAGCTGCCAGATGACATTGGTCGTCCAGGCTCCACCCAGCAGCCCCATGCAGGCCCCCATCGGGCATCCCGGAGGAGGGGGAGGGGTTCTGTTCTTGCGAAGTTTGGGAAGCATCAGCGCACTCCAAAGGTAGCGGCACCGCGCGCCGGATCACCAGTTACCAAAAGGATAGTGGAATTTTTTACTTACGGAAAGGTAGCTACTATACAAAGGTAACTTGGGTTGCTAAGTTGCCGCCCCGTTCAATCCATTCCACCTCGAGGAGACCGGTATGAAGCTGTTTTATGCGGCAGGTGCGTGCTCGCTGTCGCCGAATATCGTGGCGCACGAAGCGGGCATCGAGCTGCGCCTGCAGAAGGTCGATTTAAAGACCAAGACCGTCGCCGTAGAAGGCGACTACGTCGCAATCAATCCGAAAGGCTATGTTCCGACGCTGGAGCTCGACGACGGAGAGATCCTCACCGAAGGGCCGACGATCGTTCAATACCTCGCTGACCTCAAACCAGAAACCGGATTGGCGCCTCCAGCCGGTACGATGGCGCGCTACCGTTTGCAGGAGATGCTCGGTTACATCAACTCTGAGATCCACAAAGCCTACAGCCCGCTCTTCAGGCCTGACACACCCGCTGAGACGCGCGCCGACAGGCAGGAGTATCTGTTGAAGCGCTATGCCCTGATTGATCGGCGGCTCCAGGCTCGTCAGTATCTCTTCGGCGACGAGTTCACGGTCGCCGATGCGTATCTTTTCACGGTGACGAGCTGGGCTCGGGTAATCAAGCTGGATCTGTCGAAGTTTGCACACCTGCAGGCTTTCCAGGAGCGGGTGGCCGCCCGTCCAGCCGTTAGGGCCGCAATGCAAGCGGAAGGTCTGATCAAGTAACTTCCTCGTTCCGGCGCGGCGGCGGACCGCGCCGGAACTTGCCCGTCCGACTAAGCCTCCGCTAAGTCTCCCTGTCTACCCTGCCGGGATGATGAGCATTGCGACGGCGGTTGCGGAGTTGCGTACCGCGGTGTCGGCAGCGCGGCAAAGCCGCTCGGCCTTCGAGCGCAGTAAGCGCTTGGTCGGTACGCCCGGCGCAATGCCTGCCGACATCCACGAGACCGCTGAACGGCAGGCTATGGCGGATCAAGCCGCGCTCGCCCTCTCGAGGCAGCGCCTGTCATCGACCTTCGGCCAGAATCCGCCGTGGAAGACTCGCGAAACCAGCCCGGAGCTTCTGTCACTCGCCAGCGGCGAGACAAAGTTGGTTCACCTGACCTTCCCCCTGGGAGCACTCGGTGGTGTCATACCCACTGCCGTGCGGCTGTCCCACATCGACGCCTCACAAGGTGGCAAGAGCTGGCAATCCCGTTCGATCTGGGGTGCACCAGCAGACGCCACCGTGCCGGGCAAGAGCTTCTTCGCGACTTTGAAGAGTCCGGATGCCAGCGAAGGCGATCACCTTCTTGCCTGGGCGGCAGTCGGTGCGCCCGAATCCGCAGTGCTGGTTCCAGCCTCCGCGGTGGTCGTCAGCGCGGGCAAGTTCTGGTGCTACGTCGAGAAGAAGCCGGGTGTGTTCGTTCGGACCGAAATCGATCCCAGCAGAGCGGCCGCTGAGGGCTACTTCGTGACGCAGGGTATCCCGGCGGGTGACAAGATCGTGACGTCGGGAGCTGGTCAGTTGCTGGCACGCGAATCAAACCCGGGCCCAGAGCCCGAATAGTCATGATGCGATCACTCGTTGGGATGTGCGTACGTCACTACGGCGCGATCACGGCGCTGACTGTCATGGCGCTGGTTCTGGGTAGTTGGGGCGCGCTGCAGGCCCCGCTCGATGTATTTCCCGAGTTTGTACCCTCACAGGTGGATATCCAGACGGAAGCCCCCGGGTTCGCTCCCCAGCAAGTGGAGGAGTTGGTCACCAAGCAGGTGGAGAACGCGGTCAATGGCTCGGCGGGGCTGGCCACGATGCGTTCTGAGTCAATTCCCGGCCTGTCCGTAGTCACAATTACATTCCAGGACGGGATCGACGTACATGTTGCGCGTCAGGGTATTTCGGAGCGATTGTCCGAGCTTGGAAGTACGCTGCCGGCCGGTATTGGCACACCCAAACTGTCGCCGCTCGTTTCGAGCACAATGGACTTGTTGAAGATCGGTTTGCTGTCCGACAAGGTGGACGCATACACGTTGCGAGACACCGCCGATTGGATCATCAAGCCCCGGCTGCTGGCAGTCCCTGGAGTGGCGCACGTCATAGTGTTCGGTGGTGCCGTGCGGCAGATTCAGATATTGCCCAACACCCGCAAGCTGTCCAGTTACAACCTCAGCTTTACGGAGCTCGCGGACGCGGCAAAAGCATCTATGCCTCTGCGCGGCGCGGGCCTCGTGGATAGGGCTGCACAGCGCATCCTGCTGAAATCGCCCACGCCGGAACCTGACGCCAACGCCGTCGGCCAGGCGGTTATTGCCGTTCGCAACAACACCCCCGTTTTGCTGCGCGACGTTGCGGACGTCAAAATCGCTCCGGCAATCCGTTTCGGTGATTCACTCATCCTGGGCAGACCCGGAGTGCTGCTTTCGCTGGCAAGCCAGTATGGCGCGAACACACTCAACACAACGCTGGAGGTGGAAAAGGCCCTGGCGGGCCTCCAACCTGCCCTGAAAAGGCAGGGAATCCAGATGTACACCGGCCTGCATCGGCCCGCAACATTCATCGAGCGAGCTCTCCAGAATCTCAGGGAGTCGCTCGTGATCGCAGCCGTATTGATCCTGGCTGTCCTGTACCTCTTCTTGCGTGACGCGCGCGCCGCTTGCATCGCCTTTACTGCAATCCCGTTATCGCTGCTTGCGGCCACTGCGGTTCTTCGGCACATGGGGCTGAGCCTGAATACCATGACGCTCGGCGGTTTTGCCGTGGCGCTCGGTGTCCTGGTCGATGATGCGATCATCGGTATCGAGAATATCCTGCGCCGGCTGCGCGAAAACGCGGTTGCGAGCAGTCCCAGGCCCCGGCTCGAAGTGATTCGGGAAGCTTCTCTGGAAGTGCGCGGACCCGTGATCTACGCCACGGTGGTTGTCATTGCGGTATTCCTGCCCGAGTTGTTTACCTCCAGCGTCCAAGGGCATTTTGTGGCGCCATTGGCGCTTGCTTTTATATTCGCGGTCATCGCCTCGCTGATTGTCGCGCTGACTGCCACTCCTGCCTTATGCGCACTGCTGCTGAGACAACCCGACACACGGGCCGAGACACGTTGGCTGACGCGTTTAAAGTCATGGCAGCGCTCCGCGGTACAGGCGGCAAATCAGCACCTGAAAACAACGCTGGCCGTACTGCTGGTCCTGGCGCTTGCGGCGGGCGTTTCCCTGCCATTTTTGGGCGGCACGTTCATGCCCGACTTTCGTGAAGGCCACTTTGTCATGCAAGTCTCGAGCTCGATAACCGGCACGTCCCTCGATGAGATGCTCAACCTCGGTGAGCGCATCAGCAAGGAGGTCCTCGCGCTGCCCTACGTACAAAGCGTCGAACAGCAGGTCGGCCGCGCGGAGTTGAGTGAGGATACCTGGGGCCCGCATCGCAGCGAGTTTCACGTCGAGCTGAAGCCGGACGCCAGGGTCGACCAAGCCGCCGCGCAGGAGCAGCTGCGGACCATTCTGCAGCACTATCCCGGCATACAGAGCGAGGTGGTTACGTTTCTGGGCGACCGGATCAGCGAGAGCTTGAGCGGCGAAACCGCCCAGGTAGCCATCAAGATATTCGGTGACAATCTCGACCTGCTCGACAGGAGCGCCGACAAAGTAACGGCCGCGCTCCGCAAGCTGAAGGGTATCGTTGATTTGCAGTTCAAGCGCCAGGGTGGCACGCCCACGATTGCGATTCATCTGGTTCCACAGGCGTTGGCGGCTACTGGACTCAAGGCCACGGATGTCCTCGATACCATTCAAGCCGCTTATGCGGGCACCACCGTCGGTCAGACATTCAGCGGCACGCGGACTGTCGCTGTCGTCGTGTTACTACCTGAGCAACTCAGACACCAACCGACCCAGGTGCAGAACCTGATGATCAACAGTCCTCTGGGGCCCATACCGTTGTCCCAGATTGCTGGCGTCGAGGTCACGAGCGACAGATACACGATCCAGCACGACGCGGGCCAGCGGCTCGTCGTGGTGACGTTCAACGTCACTGGGGCGCCACTTCAGACCGTCGTGACGCAAGCCCAGCAGGTAATTTCCCAACCGGTGGCTCTTCCAGCCGGCGTGTTCCTGGAGTTTACGGGTGCCGCCGGGGCGGAGCTGCGGACACGCAATGAGCTGCTGCTGTATTCCGCGCTCGCATTGGGGCTGATCGTCATGGTTCTGTTCATGTCGTTCCATTGGCGCGCCAACAGTTGGCTGGTGTTGGCAAACTTGCCTTTCAGCCTGATTGGCAGCGTATTGGCGCTCTGGGTCACGGGACTGGGGATCTCACTCGGCACCGTAGTGGGCCTGGTGACCGTGTTCGGCATCAGTGCCCGGAATGCGATCCTGCAGCTGCACACTACGAACACCTGGTGGAGGTCGAGGGCGCTGCATGGACCCCGCAGCTCGTGCTGCGCGGCGCAAACGAGCGGCTGGTGCCGATTTTGATGACTGCCGCCGTGACTGCGCTGGGCCTGGCGCCTCTGGCCGTTGGACTCAGTCGCCCCGGACAGGAGATCGAGGGGCCGATGGCCGTAACGGTGTTGGGTGGGCTCTTGTCCTCCACCCTGCTGAACCTGCTGGTGTTGCCGGCTCTCGCCGAGAAATATGTGCGTCATCCAGATCGGACGGACGCCAATGCCCTGCAGACCTATCGAGCTTCCGGACGGCCGCCGCAATAGAACCCTTCGATGTCGAGTGCCGACTCATCGACGACCCAGGCCGTATCCTCGTTAACCTTGCCACGCATTTTAGCGATCGCTTCGCGGGTTGCCATTCGAGGATAGATCGCGGTCGCTCCCTTATCGTGGTCCCAGACTACAAAGGTGTACACCGTTGCATACCTGGGCACTGTTACATGCGGGGGCGCTATTGCCTTGGAAGTTTCCGCAGCCGAAGGATGACTGTTCTCAGCGAGAGTGGGTTTCACAAATGCGGCCTCGGGATGACGATACGGCGGGTGAATAATGATGCGAACCACGGCCGGGATCGTGCTGTGAACAGCTTCACGAAAGCATCCGGCAAGCTGAAGGGAGCCGCGGTATTTCCGCTGCGGCGCGGGTGGTGCACTGCGCAAACCAGCCGAATGGGCGCGAAGTACGGTTTGCCGACCGGAAGCGCCCGGCCAACCCAGTCGCTTCGGCTCGAGGCGGTAGTCGCGAGCTAAAGATCAGCCAATGCGGGAATCAACGCGATACAACTGCGCTGCGGTCTCACGCAGCGCCGTCAGCATGATCTGTGCGCCGGGGGACAGGGTGTGCTCGCGTCGCACGATGATACCGAACGCGCCGAGCTCCAGGCCGAGATCCTTGACCAACACTGTCAGCTCGCCGGATTCGCAATAGGGCTGCACGCACTCTTCCGGCAGTGGTGCGATCATGTTGGTCGTGCGCAGCAGGCTCGTGATAACTGGAAGCGAAGAGGTCTGTACGATGTTGTTGGGCAACGCCAGCCCGCGTTGCAGGAATACGCTGACCAACTTGTCGCGCACCAGGCTCCCCGGCGCCGGGAGAATCCACGGTTGCGCTACGAGGTCCTCCAACTGCAAGTCAGGTTTGCCGGCGAGCGGGTGGTTGCCTCGTGCGATGATGGCGAGCCGCTCGTCGGCCAAGGGCTCGAAAGTCAGCGCCTCGGCTCCGCGCGAATCCAGGACGCGCGCGACCAGCATGTCGAGCTGGCCCTGCAGCAGCTTCTCCACGAGCGGTTTGCTGAAATCGATGTCCACGCTGATGAGGATAGCTGGGTGCTTTGCCTTCACGCCTGCCACGGCCATAGGAACGAGATTGGTGCCGGGGTTCACGACGGTGCCGATTGATGCCTTACCTGCCAGGCCGGTCTTCAGCGCCGTAATCTCCTCGTGCGCGAGGCTCATTTCCGACAGCGCGAGACGCGCGTGCCGGACCAGGATCTCACCGTACCAGGTGGGGGCCACACCGCGCGCATGGCGCTCGAACAACTTAACATCGAGCCCGGTCTCGATCTCGCGCAACACTTTCGAGGCTGCCGGTTGCGTCATGCCGGCCGCCTGGGCGGCTCGCACCACGCAGCGCTCTTCGTCCAAGTGAACCAGCAAAGCGAGTTGCCGCGTCTTTAGCCGCGGACGCATCAACGGCTTGGGGTGTAGCTCTGCCATTTCGTCCAACCTCTCCTTTCTGAAGCTCAGGGCCGCGCGGGTACTGGGGTGCTGCCCGCCCTCATTCTGCGAGTCTGGTATGCAAAAAGACATATGGCTCGGGGCGATTTTTTAATTGGCCGTATATATATTATCGGCGTTAACGTGGCCTGGGACGGTGAGGGGTTATTCGTGACCGTATTCAAATGCGGGTGAGGCGCCGGCCGCTGGGGGCGGCGATGATTCTGGCGGCCGCGGCATCGATGAGCTGCTGTGCCGCGCGGGCGCAGGACGCAGCCGAATTGCCCCGCCTCATCCAAAGCCAGGGTCGCCATGCGCTGCTCGTCGAGGGACGCCCGTATCTGATCCTGGGCGCTCAGGTCAATAATTCGAGCAACTATCCGGGCATGCTGCCGAAAGTATGGCCCGCGATCGAGCAGCTGCAGGCCAACACGGTGCTGGTACCCGTTGCGTGGGAGCAGATCGAAGCACGGCAGGGCCAGTTCGACTTCTCGTTTGTGGACACGCTGCTCGGCCAGGCACGCCAACAGGGCGTGCACCTGATCCTGTTGTGGTTCGGGACCTGGAAGAATACCAGCGCCAGCTACACCCCCGAGTGGGTGAAGCTCGATACAGCTCACTATCCACGAATAATCAACACCAAAGGCGAGCGGCTGGTGACGTTGACGCCGCACGCAACCGCGACACTTGAGGCCGATCGCAATGCCTTCGTGCACTTGATGCGGCATTTGAAGCAGATCGACGCGCAGCACACCGTAATCATGGTGCAAGTGGAGAACGAGTCAGGGACGTACGGCAGTGTGCGCGACTACTCGCCAGCCGCGCAGAAACTATTCGCCGCGCCCGTGCCCGCAACGTTGCTGCGCGCACTGCAAAAGAACCCCGGCACTTGGGTGCAGGTCTTCGGGAAAGATGCCGACGAGTTCTTCCACGCGTGGTCGATCGCGAGTTACATCCAACAGGTCGCGGCTGCCGGCAAGGCCGAGTATCCGCTGCCTTTGTATGTAAATGCGGCCCTGCGTGACCCGCTCAAACCCGGATCCGCCGATACGTACGCAAGTGGTGGCCCTACGGACAACGTTCTCGACATCTGGAAAGCCGCGGCTCCCGCACTCGACCTCATTGCTCCGGATATCTACATGCCCGAGTACGAGAAGTACACGAAGGTGCTCGATCTATACCAACGTCCCGACAACGCCTTGTTTGTCGGCGAGACGGGTAACACCGGCGCTTATCCACGGTATTTGTTTTCAACATTGGGACACCAGGGGATTGGTTTCTCGCCGTTCGGTCTGGATTTCAGCGGCTATTCGAACTACCCGTTTGGAGCCGCGAAGATCGACAGCGAGGCCCTCGAGCCATTTGCAATGAATTACCGCCTGGTCGGACCGATGATGCGCGAGCTCGCGGAACTCAGCTTCCGCGGCAAAGTGCGGGCTGTGGCAGAGGCTCCGGCGGTCCACGCGCAGACGATCCCCCTCGGGCGTTGGCAGGCCACTGTGTCTTACGGGCTGCCGCAGTTCTGGTTCGCTGGCTCGCCACCCGGGAATCCTCAACCGGTCGGCGGGGCGCTGATCGCGGAGTTGAACACGGACGAATTCCTGGTCGCGGGTTACCACGCGCGCGTCAGCTTTGACGTAGCCGAGCATGCGCGGGGCGAGAAGACTCAGTTCGCACGAGTTGAAGAGGGCACGTATGAGAAGGGTGCGTGGAAGTTCCTACGGGTCTGGAACGGCGACCAGACGGACTGGGGTTTGAACTTCAGCGCCATGCCCCAGGTGTTAAAGGTTCGCCTCGCGACATATTGAAGGTCAAAGCATGAGAGCCGCTCCACTCCCCGTCACAGTCTCCGTCACCAGCGGATCATTACCCCCGCGCGCGGCCGGCCCGTGGCGCCTGCGGGCCGCATGGCTCGGGTTGGCGCTCGCGGCAGCATCGCCGAACATCGACGCCGGGTCGTCACTCGCAATGACGCCACCAACTCAGGTGGGGCTCTCGCCGGAGCGTCTCGCGCGGCTGGATGAATACATGAAGCGCCAGGTCGCCAGCGGCCACCTTCCGGGGGCCGTGACCTTGCTGGCGCGCCACGGAAAAATCGTGGCTTTCAACAGTTACGGTGAGGCGGACCCGGATCGGCACGTGGCGATGAGCAGGGATTGCATATTTCGCATCTATTCGCAAACCAAGGTAGTGACCGGAGTTGCGATGATGATGCTGTTCGAAGCGGGCAAATGGCACTTTGACGATCCGGTGACCCGGTTCCTGCCGGAGCTCAAAGCCCTGCGCGTCAGCAAGGGAGCGAATGAGGACGGCTCGATGCAGATGGAGGATCTCTCGCGGGCGCCGACCATGCGCGAGTTGCTGACTCATTCGGCGGGGTTTGGCTATGGTCTGAACGCCGACAATCCGATCGACAAGGCTTATCTGCAATCCAGGTTTCTCACCGCCGCCAACGGCGCGGACGCCGTGCAGCGGATCCTGAAGCTGCCACTCGCCAGTCAGCCCGGACTGCACTGGAGATACAGTGCCGCGACGGACATACAGGGGTATATCATCGAGCGCATATCCGGCCTCTCGCTCGGTGAGTTCATGCAGAGCCGGATCTTCGGGCCGCTGCGCATGAAGGATACCGCCTTCTATGTGCCCGCCGCCAAAAGAGACCGATTCGTTGCATTGAAGGCGTACGATCCCACATCGAAATCACTGGTCGCACCGAGCGGCCCGCTGATGTTCGACTATTCGCGGCCGCCTGATACGGCCTCGGGCGGTGCGGGCCTCGTGTCCACGGCATCCGACTATCTGCGCTTCGCCCAGATGCTGTTGAATGGCGGTGAGCTCGACGGCGTGCGTATTCTCGCGCCGGCCACGGTGCGACTGTTGGCTTCGAATCATCTGGCCGATGACATTCGAGCCAAGCCACAGGAATCTTTCTCCGAGCACACCGGGATGGGCTTCGGCGTCGATGTCGCAGTAGTGCTCGATTCCGCCAAGGCCGGCACGCTGCGGGGGCAGGGCAGTTACGACTGGGGCGGTGCGGCCGGCACGTGGTTCTGGGTCGATCCGCGCAATGACCTGGTTTTTATCGGCATGATGCAGGTGATGGATCGTTGGAAGGACCCCGAGCTGAAAAACATCGACACTGACACCAGCTCCTTGGTCTACGGGGCGTTGGTAGCGCCGGAAAAGTAGCTACTTCCGGGCGACCGCCCGTCCAAGTGTCACGGCGCTGCGCACGAGCCGACAGCCGCGCACCGCCCAGGCTGCGCGATCCCAGCGGGTGTTATCGATTCGTAAAGGTCCCCCTAAGCAAGCTGCCATGCTGAAAGGTGTATAGCTCAGCGCGGCTTTTTCATTGGTTGTACCTCATTGGTAGCGGTAACTTAGTTCCGTTGATGGGAAATATGGTAGCGCTAACACGCCGGGGCTCCGCCGGCCGGATGGCACAAATGTGAAGTTGGTCTTTCGAGGGGGAATTTGTGTCTGCAAGAAGAGCATTGTTTGTATCAGGCGCGCCTGATGATTTGACGAGGGTGGCAACGGCCGTGCGGCGCGCGCTGCGGCCGCGGGCTTCGGTACTCACGCTCGGCGCACTTGGCGCGCTTGGTTCGCTCGCGTGTGGAGTTGCCGTGGCTGCCGCTGAGCCGGCTAACCCCAACGCTGACCGTGGCGAGGCATTGAGCGAGGTGGTCGTAACCGGCATTCGCGAGAGTCTCGAATCGGCGCAGGCGATCAAACAGACCTCAGAGCAGATTGTGGATTCGGTCACCGCCCAGGATATTGGCGCGCTGCCGGACCGCAGCGTAGCTGAGGCGCTGCAGCGCATTCCGGGTGTCACCTTGCAGCGAACAAACAACAACCGTGACCCGGCCCGACTCGCTTCGGAAGGGGGCGGCGTGTTCATTCGCGGCCTTTCGTGGGTGCGCAGCGAGCTCAACGGCCGCGACATCTTTTCCGCCAACGACGGCCGCTCAGTCGGCTTCGAGGACGTCTCCGCCGATCTGCTGTCCGGTATCGACGTTTACAAGAACCCCGCCGCGGATCAGGTCGAGGGCGGTATCGGCGGTACGGTCAATCTGCGGACGCGCCTGCCTTTCGATTCACAGAAGCAACAGATCGCAGTCTCCGGGGATTACAACTATGCTGATTTGATGAAGAAGGGGTTCTTCTCGGCCAACGCCCTTTACAGCAATCAGTGGGATAGCGGCATCGGCCGGCTCGGCGCTCTGGTCTCGGCAAGCCTCGGCAACATCGGTAACCGCACCGACAGTATTCAACTCGGCCGCTTCGTCCCGGAGACCCTTAGCGCAGCTGAGGGTGGCCTGCCCGCGGGCTCGACGGTCTACCTCCCCAACTCAATGGGCTGGCGCCGGATCGACTGGCAGCAGCGACGGACGGCGCTCGCGGCCGCTTTTGAGTGGGAGCCGTCGGACAAGTGGCTCCTCACGCTGCAAGCGTTCCAGGCAAAGGCGAACCCGCACGATCTGGAATATGCAGAGGGCGACTACGGCGCATACCTGGGGAACACCTTCGACCATCCAGGAGCCACATTCAACAGCTCAGGTGTGATCACGTCCGGCACTCTGCCCATTACCCCGCAGCTGGATACCCGTTTCGAACAAGAGCATCACTCGACGGATGATTTCTCCCTGAACGTGAAGTTCAGACCGACGGACCGATTGACGTTTACCGGTGACGTTCAATACGTAAAGGCACATTCCGACATCACGAGCCTGACGGCCTTCACCCAGGTGGGGGATTCGAGCGGTAACGGGCTGCCCACGACACTGGACTTCAATATCGGTGGTAACAATCCTTACTTGCTGCTGAATCAGACGCCGAACGTGATGGGGAGCCCGACCAACTACTGGTGGGCGGCCGCCATGGATCATCTCGAGGACAACGACGCACACTCCTTCGCCGAACGGCTGGATGGCGACTTCAAATTCGAGGAGAACCCCTGGCTGGACTCGTTCCGCTTCGGCGTGCGTGCCACGGACAAGAGCGCCATCACGCGCGAGACGGGTTATAACTGGTCGCTTCTGAGCCATCAGTACTGGGGCGGAGGTCCCCCCGCATTCCTCGACTCGACGCCCGGATATGCGTCCCAACTGGTCCCGTACAGCGACTTTTTCCGGGGTAATGTTCAGCTGCCCGGTATCGGCTACTTCCCTTCGTACCAGCTGGTCAGGAACGGCACCGCTTACGCGTACTCGATACTGAAGGGTACGGAGACAGCGGGTTGGGGCTGGACGCCGCTGACCACCGACTACTCGAAAGCGACGCCCGGGACGGACAACCCGGCCAGCGGCATCAACGATCAGCGTGAACGCACCTACGCGGCTTACGGAGTATTGAGATTCAGGCACGATACACCGCTGGGACCGATGGACGGCAATGTCGGTGTGCGTGTGGTACGGACGCAGGAGCGGGCAGCAACCGGCACCTTGACGATCAATGCTCTGCAGAACGCGCTCCCGCCGACTGATTGCATCACCACCTACGGTGCAGCCGCGTGCCAATTCCTGAGCGACGCGATCGCGTTTTCGGGTGGTGGTAGCCAATCCATTACCTTCCCGGCCAACAGCTATACGGATGTGCTGCCAACGGCCAATGTGCGGTTCCGGTTGACCGATGAGCTGCAGTTGCGCTTTGCCGCGGGCAAGGCGATGGTGCGCCCGACGTTCACCCAGATGTCGCCTTACACGAGTATCGGGTTTGCGTTCCTGGGGAACACCGGGTATCTGCCGGCGCTGGTGAACTCGTCTTCGGGAACTGGTGGCAACCCGGAGTTGAAACCCACTCGTGCGAATCAGTTTGACGCCAGTCTCGAGTGGTACTTCGCGCGCACCGGAAGTCTCACCTTCGATGCCTTCTATAAAAAGATCCATGACTATATTTTCGCCGGTGAGGATCTCGAGACGCTGACCTCCAACGGCGTGACGGAAACGTTCCAGGTCAAACGATTCCAGAACGGCTCCAGTGGCAGCATCCGGGGCTTCGAGCTCGCTTACCAGCAGTTCTTCGACTTCCTGCCGAGCGCGCTCCAGGGGTTGGGATTCCAGGGAAACCTCACGTTTGTCGACAGCCGCGGTGGTCGCAATACCGCGGTCAACATACTCGATACGAATCAGACAACGAATGCGGAGGATGCGACCTTGCCTCTGGAGGGCATGTCGCGGTGGAGCTACAACGCCAATATGATGTATGAGAGAGGCCGTGTGAGCGCGCGCCTGGCGTGGAACTGGCGCGAGCGCTATCTGTTGACGACCTCGGCCGCTAACATCAACGCACCCGTATGGTCTGAAAACTACGGCCAGCTCGATAGCGAGATATTTGTTACGGTTGTCAACAACATAAAGATCGGTGTACAGGCCACGAACCTCTTGAACGCCCGTACATACCTCGACGTTGGTGGCGCCGTGCTGGCACCTCGGTATAGTTGGACGGATACGGATCGTAGGCTTGCGATCGCGGTGCGCGCGCTCTTTTGAGGGCAGGGCCATGTGACAGTCGCTATCCGAAAAATAGTGGTCATCGGGGGAGGGACGGCCGGCTGGATGGCCGCCGCCGTCCTCGCTCGATTCCTCGAGCCGCAGAACCCGGCCATCCGGCTCATCGAGTCGGAGGAGATCGGGATTGTGGGTGTCGGGGAGGCGACTGTTCCTGTCATTCAGGCCCTGAACGGGCTTCTCGGGATCGACGAACGCGACTTCATGAGCAAGACGCAGGCGAGCTTCAAGCTCGGGATCGAATTCCGCGACTGGTCACGGTTGGGCAACGTCCACTTTCACTTCTTCGGGGACTTCGGCGCCCACATCGAAGGAATTGCCCCCCATCATCATTGGCTGAAGTTGCGGCAGCTGGGTGAGTCAACCCCGCTCGGGGAGTATTCGTTTCCATACGTGATGGGCAAGCTGAGCCGGTTCGCGCCCAGCGCGGGCCACCCGGGTTCCGAGGCCGCCTCATACAAGTATGCCTATCATTTTGACGCGGGCCTGTATGCGCGCTACCTGCGTGCCAATGCCGAAGCGCGCGGGGTTCTTCGGACGGAAGGGCAGGTGGTGGGTGTTCAGCTTCGGGGGGAGGATGGTTTCATCCAGGCGCTGACGCTCGAGAGCGGCGAGCGCATCGAGGCCGACTTCTTCATCGACGCCTCGGGTTTTCGCGGGCTGCTCATCGAGCAGGCGCTGCAGACAGGTTACGAAGACTGGTCGCAGTGGTTGCCGTGCGACCGGGCGGTTGCGGTTCCCTGCGAGCGCGCGGGCGAGCTGACTCCATACACCGTGTCGACTGCCCGCGAGGCCGGTTGGCAATGGCGAATCCCACTCCAACATCGCACCGGCAACGGCTATGTTTATTGCAGCCGGTTCGTCAACGACGACGCGGCTGCCGGCACGCTGCTGCGGCATCTCGATGGCCGCGCGCTCACGCAGCCACGGTTGCTGAAGTTCACGACCGGGCGCCGCAAGAAGTTCTGGACGAGGAACTGTCTGGCCGTTGGGCTCGCGGGAGGGTTCATGGAGCCCCTGGAGTCAACGAGCATTCAGCTCATCCAAACCGCCCTGGCGCGCCTGATCGACCTCTTTCCGGACCGCAATTTCGATCCAGTGTTGATCGCGGAGTACAACCGGCAGTCGGTCAACGAGTTTGAGCGGATCAGGGACTTCCTGATCCTGCACTACTGCGCGACGCAGCGGGTGGACTCGCCACTGTGGGATTATTGTCGCACCATGAGCATTCCTGAGTCTCTGCGGCACAAGATCGAGGTGTTTCGCAGTTGTGGCCGCGTACCCCTTCATAGTGAAGAGTCGTACCAGGAACCCAGCTGGGTCTCGATCTTCCTCGGCCAGCACGTGTATCCGAAGCGCTATGATCCGCTCGTGGACAACATCGATACGCAGGGTTTGCAGCGCGGAATGCTCCACAGACGCCATTCGATCCGCAGCCTGGCGGAGGGCCTGCCGAGTCATACAGACTTCATCGCGCGTCACTGCGCGGCGGCCGCGGCTTGAGGATCGTACCGCCGCATATGGGGTGAGCAGTGTGACCCACAGAAGGAGCCAGGAGTCATGAAGCGCACGTTCTCGATTGGGCTCGCCGCGATTTGGCTCGCCGGACTCGCGGCGGCCACCGGCACAGTAACCGAGGGTTTGACCTCTACAAAGGAACACGGGGTCGTCAGTGTGATGTCTGATCCCACTCTGGCCGAGGGACGGCTGGTCCTCAAAGTGGTCGCAATGAATCGCACGCAGATAAGCGCCAGCTTCGGTCCACAGGATGTCAAAGTGTTCACGGCGGCTGGCACTGCGGTGAAATTGATGTCACTCGATCAACTCATAGCCGAGGCCAGGGCAGCTGCCGATAGTGACCCTGGCAGCATGGCTCGCAATCCCACAGTTCACTCAGGGCCGATGATGCACAAGGATGCCTCGGGACGGCCGGATGTCAGCGGATATACGGGCGGCAACGATACTATGAACGGTATCAACATGAGCCAGGGGCGCATGGGCTCGGGGAGGGCGGCCACGGGGGCTCCCCAGCTTCAGCAGCAGATTGCAGGTTTGAACGCCGCGATTCTTCACGACGTGACCATTGCGCCTGCCGCGGTGACAGGCGGCCAGATCGTGACCGAAAAGCTGAAGTTCGCCCGAAACGAAGGGCACAACCTGCACCTGGTGGTCGATTTCAACGGCGAGCAGCACGAGTTTGATTTCGCAGCGCCGCCGCAGCGGTGAAACATCGGGCCGGGTGCCGCGTTGACAGCTTATCGCACGACCTTGGTCAATTCGGCAATGGACGCTCCTGCCGGCGCGGCGCCCTTGGCCGAGAGTTGGCCTCGCGAATCGTCCCAGTGCAGGCGGGTGACACGTCCTTGACCCTTCTCGTAGTCATAGGACACCCCGTCGTCGTCATAAAGCGTGAATTCCGACTCTCGGCCGGGATAGACGCGGATCTCCTTCAGCGCTTGCGGCGTCGAGGTATTTTGGATGTCGCTGCCCAATGGAATGATCGAGCCGGCCGCGACGAATAACGGGATCGTCCCGATTGGTGCGGCAGCCGTGATGGTCTGGCCGCCCTTGAATCTCTCGTTGGTCCAGTAGTTGTACCAATCGCGCCCGGCCGGCAAGTACACCTGCCGGGACTCGCGGCCTTGCTGCGTCACCGGCGCGACCAGAAACGCAGGTCCGAACATGTATTCATCGCCCATGTTGGACACGTGCGGATCGTCCGGGAAGTCCATGAACAGGGCGCGCATGAAGGGCGCACCCGTGTCGTAGGTCTGTTTGCCAAGTGAATAGATGTAAGGCATCAATGTGTAGCGCAGCCGCAGGTACTTGCTGATCACCGCCTCTGCCTGTTTGCCGTACGACCAAACTTCCGTGCTCTTGCGCAAGCCGTGTGCCCGCATCGTCGGTGTGAAGGTTGCGTATTCGTACCACCGCGTGATCAATTCGGGGTAATCGTCGTTATGTCCCACGACTTCGCGTGCGTCGGAGGGATCCAGGAGCGGCGTGCGTTCGGGGGGGTGTGACTGTGGTAACCACTGCCAGCCGCCGATGTCGTTGCCCCAGTACGCAAGACCCGAGGCGGTGAAGTTGAGCCCCGTAGGGATCTGCCGCTCGAGCGCTTCCCACGTCGGGCTTATATCCGAGGACCAGAAGAGACTGCCGTAGCGCTGTGAGCCGAGGTAGGCTGCGCGCGCGAGAATCAGACCTCGTTTGTTGGCGCGGTCCCGACGCGAGCCCTCGGCGATGCCTTGCGTGTGCAGCAGCGGAAAGACATTGTGATAGCGATCGCCGGATCCGATGCTGTAGAAATAGCCGTCAGGCACGAGATCGGGCTCCGTCTCATCCAGCCAGAACCAGTCGAATCCGCGGCTGGCGATGTTGTCCCGAATCCGCTCCCAGTACCACTCGCGGGCTTGCGGATTGGTACTGTCGATCAGTGCGCCGGCACGGTCGCTGCGCTCGGCCAGGCCGTCCACGGGTTTGCCATCCTTATCCTTGAGAAGCCAGCCCTTGGCCGCCAGGAAATCGAAGTAGCGTGATTCCTTCTCGAAGCGCGGCCACACGCTGATGATGCTGTGCAAGCCTTGCTCGTGCAGCTGCCGATTCATCGCCTGCGGGTCGGGAAAGGCGCTTGGATCGATATCGAGCTGGCCCATGCGCGTCCAGTAGAACCAGTCAACGACCATGATGTCGAGCGGATAGCCGCGTGAGCGGTAGCCGTTGGCGACATCGAGCACCTGCTGCTGGGTCTCGTAGCGCGCCTTGCTCTGTATGTAGCCGAAGGCCGCTTTGGGCGGCAGCGGCGTGGGGCCGGTGAGTTTGCGATAACCGGCATACAACTGGTCCAGCGTGGCGCCGGTAATCACAAAATATGAAACCCGCTCGCCGACGTTGGACCTCCAGGAGGTATGGCCGTGCAGTCCCGCCGACACCACCGTGTCGGAGGGGTTGTCCCACACGATGCCATAGCCCTTGTTGGTGACCAGGAACGGTACGCACACGGTCTCGCCAGCCGGCGCATCGTAGAAGTGTTTGCAATCGATAGTGCGGCCGCGGTAATCCAGTATTCCTTCCTGGTTCTGTCCGAGTCCGTAGTAGTGCTCGTCGGCCGCCGCTGGAAAACTCGCGCCCACCCGGAAAGTTTTTTCTCCGTTCACGGTGTGCGGCGCCATTTCCCAGCCGCTCATCTGCAGAATGGGATTGCCACCGGGTTTGCGCACCGTGAGCGATACCGGCGGCAGCGAGGGCGCGAAGTAGCGTTCCATCTGGCTCGGCGGATTCGGCCACGGCTGTGACTTCACTTCGAGCGACATGAGCTCGGATGAGAACTCATCACCGGTGGGCAGGGTACGGTGTTTCCATCCCGTGGAGTCCGCCGCGGCGATGATTCCAAAACCGGCGGGCGCAAGTGCCAGATCCTTGTCGATGCTGAGAGTGACTCGCACGATGTTGGGTGCGTAAGCCTCGATCGACACCTGGCTGCCATTTCGGTCGAGAAGCGCGAGCGGCGCCGCTGCCACCCTGTCGGCCATAGCAAGCATCGACAGCACGAGCAGCAGCAACCGTTGCGACCAGACCTTCCCCGGAAATTTTGCAAGCATGCGTAGGGTCACCGATTTGTGGTTGCGGCAGTGATTGTCAGTCCTGGCCGCCTGGGTCTTTGATCGCGGCACGACCCGCCATTGTGCTTACGTTCCCAAGCCGTCACAAATCGATTTTAGACGCGTAGCGATATCCTTTTCGACCTGGCTCGAGCCACTTCGGCAAGCCCCTTGATGTCGGCTGGCCGACCACGCACCATGCGTCGCGCGTATTGGACGGCACGTGCGCCGCCGCCTGGGGAGGAATTCAAACTGATTCGAATAGTTGCCTTTGGGCTTGTCGCTCTGTGGGCCGCGCTGGCGTCAGCTTCATGCGGCGCGGCGGAACAAGCGCAACCCGACAAGCCCTGGATGAATCCTGCCCTCGATGCGGACTCGCGCACGCGGGCCTTGCTCGAGGCCATGACCCGGGACGAGAAGCTTGCGCTGGTATTCGGTTATTTCTCCAGCGATGCGCCGTGGAAGAACTTCAAGAAGCCCGCGGCGGGATTGGAGCAGTCGGCGGGCTTCATCGGCGGCAACGCCCGGCTCGGCATCCCGGCACTCATGGAGACGGATGCCGGGATCGGAGTGGCGAGCCAGTCTGGAGCAAATCCCCGTTTGCGCACAGCGTTGCCATCCAATCTCGCCACGGCCGCCAGCTGGGATCCCGAGCTGGCGTACGCCGGTGGCCGGATGATTGGCAACGAAGCGCGCCTGAGCGGCTTCAACGTCCTGCTGGCAGGAGGAATCAACCTTCTGCGCGAGCCGCGAAACGGCCGCAATTTCGAGTACGGCGGTGAGGACCCTCTGCTGGCCGCCAACATCGTGGCCGCACAGATCCGCGGCATACAATCCAATCACATCATCTCCACCATCAAGCACTACGCACTGAACGATCAGGAAACGAACCGCACGACTCTCAATGTGCGCATCGACGACCGCGCGGCGCGTATGTCGGATTTACTCGCCTTTGAGCTGGCCATCAGACAGTCGAATCCCGGCGCAGTCATGTGCGCGTACAACCATGTCAACGACGTCTACAGCTGCGAGAGCCGGTGGCTGCTCCAAGAGGTGTTGAAGGAGGATTGGGGCTACAAAGGGTTCGTGATGTCCGATTGGGGCGCGGTCCATTCGACCATTCCAGCCGCCAACGCCGGCCTGGATCAGGAGTCTGGCTACCCGTTCGATGCCTCGCCGTATTTCGCCGACGCCTTGAAGGAAGCGGTCGAGAACGGTCATGTAACCGCGGCGCGGCTCGATGACATGGCGGCGAGAATCCTCCGCTCCATGTTCGTCAACGGCCTGTTCGATGACCCGATCCAGGCGGCAGATATCGATTTCGCAGCGCATGCCGAGGTGAGTCGGGCCGCAGCCGAAGGCTCCATGGTGCTGCTGAAGAATGCCGGTCGGCTGCTGCCGCTCAGGCAGGGTGTCAGATCCATTCTGATCGTCGGCTCCCACGCGGATACGGGAGTTCTGTCGGGCGGCGGCTCGTCGCAGGTCTATCCGGCAGGTGGCGTCGCGCTCCTGGACCGGCAGGTCAAAGGCGGGCCCTTGGTCTATTTCCGCTCCTCGCCCCTGCAGGCGCTGGGGGCACGCACTCGGGCTCGGATCGCGTATGACCCTGGGACGGATCTCAAAGCGGCCAGGAAGCTTGCACGCCACAGCGATGTGGTTATCGTATTCGCCCACCAGTGGACCACTGAAGGCGTGGACGGCACGATGCGTCTGGACGAGGAGCAGGATGCCCTGATCGCAGCGCTCGCGAGAGTCAACGCCAGAACAGTGGTGGTTCTGGAAACCGGCGGCCCGGTACTCATGCCGTGGGTCAATGAGGTTGCGGCCGTACTGGAGGCCTGGTATCCGGGCTCGAGTGGCGGGGAAGCCATCGCACGGGTGCTGACCGGCGAGGTCAATCCGTCCGGCCGTCTGCCTGCGACATTTCCGCGGTCGCTCGAGCAGCTGCCGCGTCCGCGGCTGGATGGCTTCCCCGAGCAGCGCAATGCGCGCATTTCCACCGACTACACGATCGACGCAGCGGCCGTCGGCTACAAGTGGTTTGACCGCAAGCACATCGAGCCCCTGTTCCCGTTTGGGCATGGTTTGTCCTACAGCCAGTTTGAGCTTCTCAATCTGGCTGCCAACGTCAATGACGGGCAATTGAGCGTCCGCTTCGCCGTCAAGAATACGGGTGACCGCGCAGGCAAGTATGTGGCGCAGGTCTACGTCTCCGCGCTGGGTGGCGCAGCAGGTTGGGAGGCGCCGCAACGCTTGTGTGGATTCAAGAAAGTGAGGTTGCAGCCGGGCGAAAGTGCCGCTGTCAACCTGAGTATCGAGCCCCGAACGCTGGCGGTATATGACGCTGCAGGGAAGAATTGGGTCATTGAGGACGGGGACTACGACATTTCCCTGTCAACCGATGCCCGCACCGCGGTCACTCACAGGAAAGTGCATCTTTCGCGGCAGATCCTCCATGATCAAACTGCACAACATCCACAAATACTATCACTCAGGTGAGCAACCCCTGCATGTGTTGAGGGGTGTCGATCTGCACATCCGCGCAGGTGAGCTGGTGTCCATCATGGGGGCCTCCGGCTCCGGCAAGTCCACTTTATTGAACATCCTCGGCGTCCTCGACGGGTATGACCATGGCAGTTACCTCCTGGCGGACCAGGAAATACGCAGTCTGAAAGAGGCAGCGGCAGCTCGCCTGCGCAACCGCCTGCTGGGCTTTGTGTTTCAATCGTTCAACCTCCTGCCCTTTAAAACCGCCGCGGAAAACGTGGCCCTGCCGCTTTATTACCAGGGTGTAGGCCGCAAGGAGCGCACTTACCGCGCGGAAGCCTATCTGGACATGGTGGGCTTGTCCGACCGCAAGTCCTTCCTGCCCAATCAGCTCTCAGGTGGCCAGAAACAGCGCGTGGCCATTGCGCGCGCGCTGGTCAGCAAGCCCAAAGTGATTCTGGCGGATGAACCAACGGGTGCCCTCGACAGTCACACCACCCAGGAGATCATGGCGCTGATCAAAGAGATTCACCAACGCGGCAACACCTTCGTCATCGTGACTCACGAGCAGGATATCGCCGCCCAGACTGAGCGCCAGATCCTGTTGAAGGATGGCCTGGTCGTGCCCGGCAGGCAGCCTCATGCGCTGCACGGGGTGGCCGGGGCTGATCAGCATGTTTGATGGCCTGCAGGAAATCATCTTCACCCTGCGGCAGAACAAGTTGCGCACGTTGTTGACCGCCTTCGGCGTTTTCTGGGGCGTCTTCATGCTGATTCTGCTGCTCGGCGCCGGGCGTGGCATGCAGCACGGGGTGATGGACCAGTTTGGATCGGACGTGCTCGACTTCATTATCGTATCTTCGGGTGATACGAGTGTCGCCTACCACGGTATGGGGCTGGCACGGCGCATCCAGCTGGATGAGCGCGACGTGGAAGCCATAGCCAGGCAGATCAGGGGCATTCGCCTAATCTCCGGCGAGCGCTCGCTGGGCAGCGGCACGATCAGCTACGCAGGCAGGAACAGCAATGCCGATATCCGCGGTATTCCGGATGAATATTTCAAGGTCAAGGAGGACATACCCTTTAATTTCGGCCGCAGATTGGATCCGTTGGATGTGAACGAAATCCGCAAGGTCGCCGTGATTGGTACCACCGTGGCCGAGCGGTTGTTTCCCAACGGCCTCGATCCAGTGGGCAAAGACATTCGCGTAAAAGACGTGGTCATGAAAGTGACCGGCGTTTTCTACGACAAAGGCAACCAGGGCCGTAACTCCGAGCGGGTATTCATTCCGCAGACCTCCTATCAGAAGATCTTTGGCGGCGGCAGTCGCATCGATGCGATCTGGCTGCGGCCCGAACCGGGTACCGATGGCTTCGAGCTGGAGAAAAAAGTCGTCGAGTTGACCAAGCGCCGCCACGGGGTGGCGCCCGATGACCGGCGTGGCATCGATTCATTCAACATGGCCATGCCTGCCAAAAGCATCAACGGCCTGTTCATCGCCATCAACGTGTTCATCTGGTTCGTCGGCCTGGGAACTCTGGCCGCGGGTATTGTCGGAATCAGCAATATCATGATCATTACGGTGAAAGAGCGGACCCGTGAAATCGGCATACGCAAGGCCCTGGGCGCCACACCGCTCAGCATCGTGAGCACGCTGCTTCTGGAGTCCACATTGGTCACGGGTATCGCCGGTTACGTGGGATTGGTCCTCGGCGTCGCGCTGTTGGAGCTGGTTTCGTTTGGCTTGAGCCGCGCGGGTGCGAAGTTGCCGTACTTCCTGAACCCGGAGGTCGATTTTCGGATAGCGGTGACTGCGCTCTGTCTGCTCGTGGGAGTCGGCATTCTTGCGGGACTCGCGCCGGCCTTGCGGGCGGCGAAAATCACCCCGACCGAGGCCATGCGCGCGCGGTAGCGCCGCCGCTCACCATGCTCGTCGATGTTGAAAAGTGGCAGGAGATTTTCAACACCCTCAGGCAGCACAAGCTGCGCACGGCACTCACCGCTTTTGGCGTCTTCTGGGGCATTTTCATGCTCACGGTCATGTTGGGAGCAGCCAGGGGGCTGCAGAATGGCGTCGTAGACGGCTTCCCGCCGGTCCCTAATTCCATATTCATCTGGTCGCAGGGAGTGACGCAGTTGCCGTATCAGGGGATGGCCACCGGCCGGCAGATCAAGCTGCAGGCCGAGGATCTCGAGGCGATCCGCAAGAACGTCGCCGGTGTCGCGATGATCAAGGGACAGAACTCCGTCGGGCTCTGGGGTGGTAGTTCTCCCTATACCGTGCACAAATCCAGGAACGGCGCGTTTGCGGTGCAGGGCGGCTTCGCTGGTATCGAGGAAGTCCAGAGTATGCGTATCGTCGAAGGGCGCTCGATTGATACATTGGACGAACAACAGCGGCGCAAAGTGGCGGTGATTGGTGAGCGAGTCAGGAGTCAGCTGTTCCTCAAGGGTGAGAGCGCACTGCGCGCGAACCTCACCATCAATGGCATCAGCTTTGAAGTGATCGGTATATTCCGCTCCCGGTCAGAGGGCAATCAGCAACAGGAGGAGGAGAAGATCTATCTGCCGAATGACACGCTGCGCTACGCCTTCAACCAGGTTGGCTGGGTGGGAAATTTTGTGGTGCTGCCGAAACCGGGGGTGCCGGCGCGCGATGTCGAGGAGCGCGTCAAGAAATATCTGGCCAAGCGCAACCGGGTGAATCCGGACGACAAAGGCGTCTTCGGCAGTTTCAATCTGCAGAACGAATACGACAAGATTCAGGGCCTGTTCGCTGGAATGAAGGCACTCAGCTGGGCGATTGCCATCGGCACCATCCTCGCAGGCGCCATCGGTGTGGGTAACATCATGTTGATCGTCGTGAAAGAAAGGACGCGCGAGATCGGCTTGCGCAAGGCTTTGGGCGCTACGCCTGGCTCCATCGTGTTCATGATCATGCAGGAGTCCCTGTTCATCACGGCCGTTGCAGGCTACACGGGATTGGTTGTGGGGACTCTTCTGCTCCAGGCGGTTGCGAAGCTGCTCGATGCCGGCGGAGGAGCCCCGGGTTTCTTCAGCCGCCCGGAGGTGGACTTCAGAACGGCCATAGCCGCGCTGGCGGTGTTGATCACCTCAGGCGTGCTGGCGTCGCTGATGCCCGCGGCGCGCGCCGCGGGAGTAAATCCGATCGTTGCACTACAAGAGGAGTAACCCGTTGCGAGGCATCCCGGCGCTTACTCTACGGATGACACGGCAGAAAGGGACACAATGAAGCGAGTCATCAGGCTCCTGGTACTGGGCGTGATCGCATTGGTATTTATCGGCACTCTGGTCTTCCTCTACAAGAAGTCTCACCAGGTAACGCTGGTGTACCAACTCGACAGTCCTGCAAGAATGACCATCGTCAAAAAGACGGTGGCTATTGGCAAGATCATTCCGCGGCGCGAAATCGAGGTGAAGGCGCAGGTATCAGGCGTCGTCGACAAGCTGTTTGTGACCGCGGGTCAGACCGTGAAAAAGGGCGAGATCATCGCGCGGATCGCGTTGCGTCCCAACATGCTCAACGTGAACTCGGCGGAGGCGCAGCTCGAGACGGCCAGGATCACTCTGCACAATCAGGCCATCGACCTCGAGCGCTACCGCAAGCTGGCGGCCCAGAAAGTGATCTCGGACTCGGAATTCAACCAGTTTGCCATGAACTACAATGTGCAGAAGGAGGCCGTGGACTCCGCCGAAAACTCTTTGCTGCTGCTGAAGACCGGCGCCACCCGCAATTCAGACAAGATTTCCAACATGATTCCGGCGACCATCGACGGCATGGTGCTGGATGTGCCAAACAAGGAAGGTGCCTTCATCGTCGAGACCAGCACGTTTCAATCGGGTACCAGTCTTGCCACGCTGGCCGATATGAACGATATGATCTTTGAAGGCCTGGTCGATGAATCGGAAGTCGGCAAACTACGCCAGGGCATGCAGCTGGTCCTGAATGTCGGCGCCCTGGAGGGCAAGCCGTTTGGGGCGATTCTGGAATATATCGCTCCCAAAGGCGTGACTGACCAGGGCACGATCAAATTCACCATTCGTGCCGCGGTGCAGCTGCGCAAGGATCTGTTCCTGCGCTCCAACTACAGCGCCAACGCGGATATCGTTCTGGACAAGAGGGAGAATACCCTCGCCATCAATGAAGGCGACCTGATCATTGGGGATGACGGCACCTTTGTCGAGGTCGAAACCGCGCCGCAGACATTTGTAAAGCGCGCGATCAAAACCGGCGTGTCCGATGGCATCAATATCGAGGTACTCGCGGGTTTGCGTCCGGACGAGAAAGTCAAACGCCGCTAGTAGCGCACCTAGCCGCTACTCACGTCGGCAGCGGTTTGCCGGCCTGCTCCCGTACGATGTACTCGGCGTACCAGGTGGGCCAGTCGGCGTCGCGCTGACCGGTCCGTCTCTCGTGCTCGCCGTGCGCGGCCTCGGCACGTCGGAGCGCACCCGCGAGCTCAGTTGACGAGGTGAATGTCGTGTCGGCCGCGTCTACCCGTCCGGGCAATCGTGCCGTGACCTCCTGCAACAGCCAACTGTTACCGTCCGGATCGCTGAACGAAGCGAAGGACGCATAACTGCGTCGCTCCGGGTCCGGGCCGCTGATGGGGCCTTCGCCGATGGGGCGGTGGAACACCTCGCCCACATCAACGCCGCGCTTGACGAGCTCGGCGCGCGCTGCCTCGATGTCTGACACGATCAGATAGAGTCCGCGTACGGAGCCCGGCTCGGCCGACGTGACCCCCTTGCCGAAGTGGACCGAGCACCACGAGCCTGGAGGCGTGAACTGCACGACCCGAAACTTGTCGCCCTTGACGAAGTCGGCGTCGAGCCTCCAGCCCAAGCCGCCGTAAAAACGCTTGGCGCGTTCGACGTCCGAGACGGGAATGACCACGACCTCGAGTTTCATGTCCACGGGGGTGCTGCTCATGTCACGCTCCTGAGATTTGCCTTACGCAATCGAATCGACTGCAGTTGGGATTTACCTGAAGCGTATCAAAGAACCCCCGAGCAGTATTTGACGGAATGACCGCGATTTGTTCGATGGGCCGATAATCGGCTGTGCAGTCTGAGTCCGCCGCGTTGAAGCTCGAGTTCGCCGCTTGCGGCGCCGAAGGACGTAGCGGATGGCGGCTTCGCCGATCGTACTCAGGGATCGAGGTCGTCAAACTCAGTGGGCACGTCCTCGCCGCTGAGATTAGTGAAGGGCCGTAACCTGGATTCAAAGCGCTCGCGTGCAGCAACATCTGACATTGCGGCGTTGAGGGCGCCGTTGAGCTCATACGCGCTCACATCGTAGCCCGCATCGCGCATCGCCGTGCTGAACGCATCAACATGCGCAGTGCCTGCTTGATACACCCAGGGCGCGAAGTCGGGGTCGATATCCAGGTTGCCGGGATCTTCGTAGGATTGCTGGCATCCGGCTACGTTTGTCGCGTGATAGTTGCGGCAGGTTTGAGGACGGACAGCGTAGATCGTGCAGCGTCCGCCATTCAGGAACGGGCACTTGACGTTGCGCTTCATCCGCTCGCTCTCGCCCAGGTTCTCGAGAGCGGCGCTATTCGCACGTACCTCTGCGTAAACGCGCGCCTTCTCTTCGATCGTGAACGTACGCTCGACGAAGTCCAGGATGCTGAATACCTCGACGGCCCGGACATCCACGCTGAAATAGCAGCACCATGTGCAGCCAGCACAGCAGGCCAGCGTGCCGATATCCGGGGCCGAAGCAATTCGCGCGTCGTGGCGCTGCTGCGAATTCGTAAATGCGTCCCCCACACCTACATTGCTAATTTCGGCGCGCGCACGTTCGTATTCTTGCGTGAGGATGCTGCGCAGGAAGTCCAAATCGAGAGAGATTTCCATGCCGTTCTAATCCTGAGCCTGCATCGAGGGCAGCGGCCGGGCGCAGTGCAAAAGAGCTGCGCTCATGCCTGCAACGCTCGCGCCACAAACGATTTGGGTACGCGGGTGCGCGGCACCTCGTCGTTGAACCAGTTACGTACGTCGTGATCAAGGCCAATGCCGTGCATGTAGTTGTATAGCGCCTTTGAGAGCGACGCGCCAAATACGTCGTGATCCACGCCAGTAGCGTCAGTGAAATTGACGTCGTTGTTAGCAAATGGGGCGTACGGCGGTGGATTTAACGTGACGCCATATTGTTCCGGGTGCTTGCCGACCGGGGAATGCACTGTGCAGGTAAAGCGATGGAAAAAACCCGACTGTATGCAACCGGCCTCGAACAACTGGCGAACATATTCCAATGCATCAACGGTATCCTGTGCCGTCTGCGTGGGGAAACCGTACATCAAGTAAGCGTGTACGAGGATGCCGGCGTCGGAGAATGCGCGCGTAACTCGGGCGACCTGCTCAACCGACACGCCTTTCTTCATCAACTTGAGCAGCCGGTCCGATGCGACTTCCAGTCCGCCCGTCACGGCGATACAACCGCTGTCAGCCAGCAGCTGGCACAGAGCGGGATTGAATGACTTCTCAAACCGAATGTTGCCCCACCAGGAAATGTCCAGCTTGCGTTGCAGCAGCTCATGCGCAAGCGCTTTGAGCGCCTTGGGAGGGGCCGCTTCATCGACGAAATGGAATCCGGTTTGGCCGGTCTCGCGGATCAGGCTTTCGACGCGATCGGCCAGCGCAGCAGCGCTCAGCAGGTCATACCGCGATATGTAGTCGAGGTTCACGTCGCAAAAGCTGCACTTCTTCCAATAGCAACCATGTGCGACCGTAAGTTTATTCCAACGGCCGTCCGACCACAGCCGATGCATCGGGTTGAGCATGTCGAGCAGCGACAGATACTCGTTCAGCGGTAAGCCGGCGTAGGTGGGCGTTCCGGTTTCAGAGAATGGGATGTCGGGTTCCGGGTGGTCGACGTACTGAAGCTCGCGTGTATACGTTCGTACCAGCCGCTCGAGCGGTCTTTTGTTCTCCAGGTGTTCGATGAGCGCGAGCAGCGGCCGTTCACCGCCGTCGAGCGTGACGTAATCGAAGTAATCGAAAATGCGCGGCTCATTCATGGCGCGCAGCTCGGTGTTGCAATAGCCGCCACCCAGCACCGTCACGATGGATGGTTGCGCGCGTTTGATGGTTTGCGCAATTCGCAAGGCGCCGTACACGTTGCCCGGGAAGGGCGCAGTGATGAGCACCAGTGTCGGTTCATGTCGCGAGAGTGCCTCGAGTGTCAGCTGGTGAAGCGTCGAATCTACGAGGCTGGGCGGCGCATTGAGGGCATCGTGCAGATGGTCGAACGTCGGTTGGCTGGCCGCCAACGATTCGGCATAGCGTACGAACTGGAAGCGCGGATCAACGGCATCGCGAATGACATCGCCCAGGTCGTTGAGATACAAGGTGGCGATGTGTTTGGCGCGATCCTGCAGGCCCAGGGCGCCGAAGGCCCAATCGAGCGCATCGGTGCTTTGTTCACCCGCGACGTAGTTATTGAGCGCCTCGAAGCGTGGACCTTCGGGCAGGTAGCGGCGCGAGGCGATGCGATGCGCCAGACTGGGGTCGCGGCCTTGCAGAAACCTGATGGCCGGCGCGATGGTTGCCTGGTAGACCTCGAAGTGCTTCGCAAAGAAGCGCGTGGTTGCGGTGTGTTGCTTGCGTGATATCGATTCGATCTGTCGATGAATGTCCCGTAAGCCATCAATCGACAGGAGTTGCAATGCGAGGGCGATGGACAGGTCCGTTTGTTCCGCGTGAAAACCGCGCGAGCGCAGGAAGCCCGTGAGATATGCCGTGGAAGGATAGGGCGTATTCAGCTGCGTCATCGGCGGGATGATCGACAGGATGCGCAGCGCAGGTGTGGTGTTCGCAGTCATGACCGGGTGGCTGCAAGCTTACCATAATCGGTAGTCGCTGCCGGCAGGCACCCACGATTTGGTTCAAGATCCAGTAGTGGCCAGTCGGTCAGCGGACGCGTCATAAACCAGTGGAAACCACTCGCCGTGCGGACGCTGCCCCAGCATGAGGTTGGTCTGCGCGATCGCGGGTTGTTGAAGCGCGCGGTGATACGAGTACGGCAGGAAGCGAACATCGTCTCCCAACCAGCGCGTGGTCATCGCGATTCGCCGCGAATGCCTGCCCTTGCCGTCATGACCCAATGCCCCATGAATGGTGCAGGGATGCAACAGGATTGCATCGCCGGGCTGGCAATCCCACGCCAGCATTCGAACTTCGCCGCTGGCTAACATCGCGTCGAAATCAGGGAGGTCCACGAAGCCGTCCTGCTCTCCCGGTGCGGGCTTCTTGAGCTCCGGCGATCGGTAATAGCCGTGATTCGTCCGATGGCTGCCATCGATGAACATCAACCGGCTCAGAGTTGCATCGGCCGGCGTGAGCGCAAGCCATAAGGATGGCAGCAGATCTCCCTTGAAGGAAAAGGTCGGCACGTCATGATGCCAAGGCGTGCCCATGCCAGCGTTGCCCGTCGCAGTGGCGAAATGGACGAAGGTCAGATCGAACCAAAACCGCAGGGTCTTGCTGCCGATGATGCGCGCGATGGGTTCTGCCGTGGCCCGCTGCAGCAATACCTGCCGCAGAGCGGCGCTTTCGCGCCAGAGGTAACGCAGGGTCAGCCGACCTTCTGAACGCAGTCCCGAGGAGATTTGGTCTGCAGCCCGCGGCTGATCGGCCGTGGCGATCGCTGCGTCAATAACGTCTTGAAGCCGGCGAAGCGCTTCGTTGCCCAAAAAACCCGGCAAATGGACGGCCCCGTGTGTGGCGTAATCCGCCGCGAGCCGGCGAATGTCGCTCTCGCAGTAATGCTTGATCATCGCACTCAAGGAGAGAAGAAGTGATAACGAACGGTCATGGTTGCCCTACGCCCCTCTCCGGGAATGGCGCGGCCGGCATTGACGGCGCCGTAGTATTCACGGTTGAACACATTCTCGAGGTTCAGTCGCAAGTCCCACTTGCGGGCAACGTACGCCGCCGTGGCGTCGAACCGCGTGTACCCTGGTGCGCTCCCATAGAGCGTGAACGGACTGTTGATCACGTACTGACGGGAGGAATATTTCAGGCCGCCGCCCAGTTGGAACCGCCCGCCCCAGAAGCCGATGCCAGGCAGCGCACCAAAGTCGTAGGTCGTCCAGACCGCGGCGGAGCTTCTCGCGAGCTCGGGGAGCGTCTGCCCGACCGCGCTCGGAATTGGTGAGGAGAGGATTTTTCCGTCCAGCCAGGTATAAGCCACCAGAGTCTGCCATGCCGGGGCGAGGTGCCCCACCAATTTCAACTCGGCGCCAATCACCCGCTCCTTGCCGTTTACGCCGATGTATCCAGTGTCTGGATCGGTAAAACGAGTGCGAAATTTGTCCGCATCGAAGAGGGCGCTCGAGAGGGACAGGCGCTTGTTGAGCAGATCCAGCTTCGCACCGATCTCGGCGACTCGCGTCGCCTCGGGTTTGAGACCGCCACCCTGCACGAAGTTTTTGATCTGTGCCAGTGAAGTGGGAAGCTGGCCGGTGGTCGCACTGCCTTCGATCGCCTGAGGGTTGAAGGCGGTACTGTAGGAGACGTAGTAGCTCTGCCAATCGGTCGGTTGCCAGATCAGTCCCGCGCGCGGGCTGAATACCTCGTCACGATGCTGGAATGGCAATGAGGTAATCACCGGTTGTGTCAGTGCCGCGGCGTTCGCTGCCTGGACCGTTGCCGTAGCGGAGGGACTGGTGTTGGTCGTGATGAGACCAGGATAGTTATAGAGGGTATAGGTCTGGCTTGCGTCGAAGTCGTCCCGCCGCAGGCCGGCGACCAGCTTCCAGTGCTCGCCGAAGCTCAGCGTATCGTTGAAATAGAATGCTACGGTGTCGGCGCCGATGTCCGTGACGTTGCCCGGTACCTGGTAGACGTTGGCGCCCGACGGGAACGGCTGCGTGTTGGTCGATCCCAGATTGATCACACCCGCCAGATTTGCGCCGAGCGAGGTGCCGTTATTCAGATTGAAATTATAGTTGTTGAAGAACACCTGGTTATACTCGTCGCGGCCAATTTCACCGCCGACGATCAGCGCGTGGCGAATCGGCCCTGTGGTGAACTTGAGCAGCAGATCGGTCTGGTTGAAAAGCGAGGAGTCTCGTCCGGTACGCTGCTTCTGCTGTGGCGCGATATCTAGTTCGCTGAGCGGTGTCGTCGGGGGCGCCAGAATTGCTGAAGGCTGTACCTGCTGATAGTTGCCGTTGGCGTCCAGTGCTTCGAATGCCGTGTTGAGGGGTGCCGTATTCTGATGGACGTTGTAGACGCCATACTGGGTGTTGCTGCGAAACACGATGCCCGCCGCGAACGTATGTGACAGGCTGAAGTTGAAGATATTGACGTCGGTCCGAACCATCGAATTCGTGTACTGATAGCTCCTGCCGAATGGCGCCTGCAGCGGCTTGAGAGTCAGGTCATTCTTGAACTGAAACATCGGGAAGCCATAGTCGACGCGATCGTTGTTGTGTTCCGTCAGCCACGAAGCACTGACCTCGGTGGGTGATCCGATGCCGAACGCAAGCGAGGGCGCTACCCCGTAGCTACGGGTGTTCACACTCGGCCGCGTCCCATCGAGGTCCTGATCCATCAACAGCAGGCGAAACGCCGAATCCTGGTCCAAGGGCGCGCCGACATCGACCAGTCCACGATAATACCGGTCCGTGCCAACCGAAGCGCTCACGTCGGCCATGGGTTGCAGTTGTGGCTTCTTGGTGACCTGGTTAATGATGCCGCCGGTACTGCCGTGTCCGAACAGGAGCGATGCAGCGCCTTCGAGTACTTCGACCCTTTCGAGGGCGAAGGTATCTCTAAAATATTGACCGCGGTCGCGGATCCCATCCAGATAGATGTCGGTACGCGCCGGAAATCCTCGCAGGTTGATATTGTTTCCTGTCGCCGTGTCGGCGGACGGCGTGAGCACGATACCGGGTACATTGTCCAGCGCGCGGTACAGCGAAATATCCGCTTGGGTTGCTATCAGCTCTTGGGGGATGACTGTGACCTGCTGCGGGATATCGCGGGCGGGCGTGGGAAACTTCGCACCGACTGTCGATTCATCCACGAGAAAGTCGCCATCACGGCTCGATTCCACCGTGACGCTTTTCAGAGTCGTGGTCTTACCGTCCGTGGCGCCGTCGTCGGCATTGTCCGCCGCCTTGACCGGCAATGTGGCGGTGTAGAGCGCCGCCGACAGCAGGCAGCAGACGAACGGCCCGCCCGTTCTCATCGTCGATCCAGAGCGAGCACGCATATGGCTCGAGGCAAACCCTTCATGAAAAGATGGCTCCCGGTACCTTGTTAGGGAAAAGTCAGGCAATTTATCGGCGGTCTGTTACCCGCTGATGTCTTTGAGGCTGTACTTGCGCCGGAACGCGCTGCGCAAGGGGGACACATGGGCCGCATCGCGATCCGTTTAACGACCCTGCAATGCAGGCGGACTAAATTCTTGGGTTTGAATAAGATGTGCCGCGGTGGTCGCGGCGAGGGGAATGGCCGGCGGCATGACTAAAGTACGCATTCCCCCCGCTGAAGGTGTAGCTGAGTCGGTGGCCGCGCCGGTACGATTGTCCAACGCCGTGTGGGCTCTGGGCCTGACCAGCCTGTTCATGGACATCTCCTCCGAGATGATCCACTCGCTGCTGCCCGTATTCCTGGTTGTCGGTCTCGGTACGTCCGCCGCCTATTTGGGCGTCATCGAAGGCGTTGCCGAGGCCACTGCCTGCATCGTGAAGATATTCTCGGGGGCCCTGTCGGATTACTTCGGGCGGCGCAAACCGTTAGCGCTTTTGGGCTATGGGATGGCGGCATTGACCAAGCCGCTGTTTCCGCTCGCATCCAGCGCCGGAATGGTGTTTTTCGCGCGCTTCATTGACCGCCTCGGCAAAGGTATTCGGGGAGCACCGCGCGACGCGTTAGTTGCGGACGTTACCCCGCCGGAACAGCGTGGGGCAGCTTTTGGCCTGCGCCAGTCGCTCGATACCGTTGGCGCGTTCGCGGGGCCTGTGTTGGCCATGCTGCTCGCTGCCGCCCTTGGGGGCGCGTTGCGAACTGTACTGTGGATTGCCGTATTGCCGGCGTTCATCTCGGTGGTCGTTCTGTGGGTGGGCGTTCGCGAACCGAAGCGGCAAGCGGCGCCACATTCGAAAAATCGCACCGTCGATCTGCGCTTGCGCTCGATGCCACGAAGCTTCTGGATCGTCTGCGCTGTGGCGAGCGTCTTCATGCTGTCGCGGTTCTCCGAAGCATTTCTGGTGCTGGTCGGAATCCATGGCGGCCTGACGCCTGCATTGACGCCGCTCGTTCTTGTTGCCATGAACCTTGCCTATCTGCTGTCGGCATACCCCGTGGGAAAGTTATCCGACCGCATGCCCAAGCAGAATCTCCTAGTGGTCGGCTGCGGCGTTCTCGCCGTGGCCAACGGTGTGCTGGCGCTTGCATCAAACCCGGTGCTGCTGATCCTGGGGGCTTTGCTGTGGGGGCTGCATATGGGCTTGACCGAGGGCGTCTTCGCCGCGATGGTCGCGAATAGCGCCCCCAAGGATCTGCGCGGTAGCGCCTTTGGGATCTTCAACATGTTGCGCGGAGTGGTCCTGCTGGCGGCGAGCGTCATTGCCGGTGTTCTCTGGGATCAGGTCGGCCCGCAGGCGACCTTTGGGTTTGCCAGTGTGCTCGCCCTGCTCACGGTTGCCGCTGTGTGGTTGTCGCGGCATTACTGGCAACGGGCGTCAACCGTTGCGTAAGGGCATGCACTCCCACGTGAGCTTCATCGATCGGATGGTAATGCCCGGGGTGCCGCCACCGGCCACGCCAGGTCCCGGGATCGCGCCCCCACTGGTCAGTCCGGAACCGGTCTCCGTGTCGCGCAGCTATGGCTACGATCGGACTTTTTTTAAACGGCTTTACTCCCTGTCCAAACCTTACTGGGTTCGCAAAGGGTGCGGAGGATCCTGGCTAGCCTTCGTGTTCCTGCTCGGTACTGTGGTCGCCTACAGCGTCTGCGGCGCTTGGATCACCACGCTGACCAAGGATCAGACCAACGCGCTCCTCGACCGTGATCCGGCCACGTTTTGGCGCTTACTGGCGATCATCGCGATGTTGACCGGCATGCGATACATCATTTCCACCGTGCAGACGGTTGTGGACAACTGCCTCGATTTGCATTGGCACCAGTGGCTCGGCCAGCACTTCCTCAGCCGCTACTTCAACCGCCGGACATACTACAAGCTCGCGGTCGATCGGACAGTGGACAACGCGGACCAACGCATGCAGGAGGAGCTGTCGCCGTTCTGTACCATGATGGCGTCGATTCCGCGATTGGCCGTGGGAACTCTGGTAGATGCAGCCGTGCAGTTGTCCCTGATGCTCTCGATCTCGCAGGAGCTCTTCTGGACCGTCACGATATTTGTCGTCGTTAAATTCGTTCTGCTGGTCTGGATATATAATCCGGTGATCGAGCAGAACTACAAGGTCGTCGATGCGGAGGGTGACTTCAGAGCCAGCATCCGTCACGTGATGACGCATGCCGAGACCGTGGCGCTCTACGGGGGTGAAAATCCTGAAGCGTCGGTCATCGTCAATCACCTGAGGAGTGCGGTGAATCTGCGGCTGCGCAGAGCACTGTACGCCGTGTGGATCAACCTCGCCCAGGGAGGCTTCAGTACCATCTGGCTGGTGCTTCCCTTTCTCTTTCTGGCCCCGGTCTATTTTCGACACGGGCTCGAGTATGGGACGATCGCGCAGAGCATTGCCGCAACGGCACTCTTGTTGCAATCGCTGTCGCTGTTCCTGCAGTTCATTCCCTCGCTTAGTCTGACCGCACACAAGGTCGCGCGGCTGGGCGAGATTGCCGAAGCGTTCGATGTTCTGGAAGCCCCCGACGGAGCCTCCCGGCCGGGTGGCTTGATCGACTTTCGACTCGGTCGCGAGGTGCGGCTCGATGACATCGACCTCATCACGCCCGGGGGCGAACAGTTGCTGGTATCGAAGCTGTCGTTGCAGATCGCACCGGGCGAAAATTGGGTGATCTGCGGGCGCACCGGCGTCGGCAAGAGCTCGTTGCTGCGGCTGATGGCAGGCCTGTGGCGCAAAGGCAATGGCGTGATTACCATGCCCCCCGCAGCGCAGATGCTGTTTCTCCCGCAAAAACCTTACATGATGCCGGGAACATTACGCGAACAGCTGTACTATCCGCGTCTGCCACTGGGCCATACGGATGCACAGCTGCAATGCCTCCTCGAGCAGGTCTGCCTGCCAGATCTCGCCGTGCGTTACCGCGGCTTCGACACCCCGCAGGACTGGTCACGCCTGCTGTCGCTTGGTGAACAGCAGCGCATCGCGATCGCACGGGCTCTTCTGGTCAAGCCTTGCTACCTGTTCCTGGATGAAGCCACCAGCGCCGTCGATTTCAGGACCGAGCGCTCTTTGTATGCAACGCTCGCGGATTCCGGAATCACCTGCGTCAGCGTGGGACACCGCGATTCTATCCTCAGCTTTCACCAACACGAACTGCGACTTCTCGGCCATGGCCGCTGGCAGATACGCCACGCCGCGAGCCCCGCGACTGCCGCGGTGTCGTGACGTTGCGGCGGTCGCGAACCGCCGATATCCGGTGGCAAGGCCGCGCCGCGGGCGCGGGGCGGCCTCAGACCGGTGTCAGGGCTGCACGACCAGTTGCGGCCTGTTGGACGCGGCCTCCCGCGAATTGAAGTTCGCCGGATCCGATGTGGTCGCGTCATTCTGCAGCTCGAGGCTCATGATGTGTTGCCCCGTCGCGATTTGATTCTGAACGAACGTCGTCAGATTCCACTCCCAATACTGCGCACTGCGGCCGACCGGGACCGTGACCAGCGTCGAACCCGCCGCCGGTTGGTTATCCCAGGTCAATCCCGGCTCCGTCCAGGAATCGGTATCCTCCGCATGTACCGTGACGGGGGATGTGCCGCTCGCAGCGGTGAAATTCCCGAACAAACGCAGCTTGGCGGTACTCGCACTGGTCAGGCTGCTCAGGTCAAACTTCAAGAAGATGTGCCTGTTGAGACCGACCTGTGGATTGGCCTTGACCGCCAACACCGCGGCCGTGCCAAAGTTCTGGCCGGAGGTCGTTCCGTCGCGAACATAGGTATCCGCGGTTGGCAGCAGCGTCACAGCGCCATTGCCGGTCCGCACTTCGCTGGGACAAACATCGCTGCCTTTCGCGATGCAGAAGCGGTCGAAGCGCACCTGTTCGTCGCGCAGAAAGCTCGGGCTGTTCAGGCTGCGGTAGATGCCCCACTTCGGGCGGCTGAATGTGGTGCCCGTCCTCCACAGATCGATGTTGCCGTTACTGTAGGACAACAAGGTCGTTCCGCCTTCCAGGGTCTTGATCACCACCGAGTACTTGCCGGTATGGCTGTAGGTAATCTGCTCGAAGGCTTCCACCCACACGCCGACAAACGGGGCCAGATCCGTTTGGAACAGCGTTGCGCCGGTTCCATTGGAGTCAGTTGCGATAATCTGCAGAGAGTCGGGACTGCCTGCCCTCGGTGTGAGCGTGATGATCGGCGCGCCGGAATCGCCATCGCCCGCCTTGATCTGGTGGATGTGAGTGAAATTCGGAGATGGCTGGAATCCGGCGGGGAGCTTGAACTTCCAGCGGTACGAGACGGAGTCGTTGAGAAATCCCTTGACGTATGCCGGCGAGCCGCCGTCTGTTTTTATTTCCAGGCGCTGCCGATCGAAGTTGGTGCAGCGGTCGTTGTCGGGCGTGACGTGAATGTTGAAGACAAACGCGAACTTTCCCAGCTCGCTGTCGGATGCCTGTGTGATGTGCTCGCCGAAATCCGGATGACTGCAATCCGGTGTTTCAGGTCCGGCACCCAAGGCGCTGTTGACCAGCGCGTAGCTATCCGTATGACCGTCAGCGGTCAGAAAAACCTGGGCCTGCAGCGCCGGCGCGGCGCACAGCACGACTACCGACAGGAGACCTGTGCGCAGGAAATCTCTACAAGGATAGGCAAACATGGTGACTTCCTCCCTGAAGCATTGCTTTACCCGTAAAGCGCGGGAATCATGCGATCGCCGCGGGAGGCTTGTCAATAGTGGAGCATCAATTCACCTGTAAATCCAACCATTGAGCCAGCGGTTTACAGCTGCTGATGTCACCTCTCGTGGAGCGGTGATCTGCGCCGGGCTCGTGCCGCAGATGGGGGCCGCAGATCCATTGCGGCCCCGTCATTTCGGCTACGGCGCGACTGCCGGCGTGTCAATCGTCGTCCCGCTTCTGCCTCTTGTTGGTATGTCCCCGCGTCGGATAGGGTTTGGATCCCATCATCCCTGTCCAAAGCACCTTGTTGAACCGGGCCACCGGAACGCGATCCGCATCCGAGAAGTCGAAACCGGCAGTGACTCTGGCCCAGTACGCTGCGTCGTGCCTTGGTTTGACGTTCGGCCCTTGCGCAAACCTGACCGTCTGGTTACCGGATTCAGTTTCCGCTAGCGAGAGCGTCGTCGTCATGAGGACGGTTGACGCAGTCGCTGTAAAATCCCACGCGCCCGACGACCCAATATCGAACACCTTTGCCATCGGCCGCTGAAAAGCGGTGTTCAAGTTGATGTGCGGCGTACCTAGCAGGTCTTCAATGGTACGGAGCGCGTTGACCTGGGTGTAATGGGTGCTGACGACCGCGTGCTTCTTCACATACGGACCGACTACATAGGTTGTGGCGCGGTGCGAATCGACGTGATCCGGACCATCCTGGCAGTCATCTTCCGTGACGATGATCAGAGTACTGGCTGCGTACGGACTGTGCGCGACAGCCTCGACTAAGCGGCCGACAGCGAGGTCGTCGTCAGCCTGCTGTGTTTCCGGCGTGTTGACGCCTGCCAGCGCTGTGGCGAAGGATCCCGTGTGGTCGTGACTGAAGCGAACCAACGACAAGCTCGGCAGGTCTTTGTTGGTGACGTACGTGTCGAATTCCCGCTTCCATTCATTATAGCGCCACAAATCCGGATAGTTCTGGTCGTAACCGCGGAAGAAGACGTCGGTCACCGGCGCCAGAGAGGGCGCGAGCGGCGCGACCTGCACGATGCCAGACGTGAACGGATCGGACACCGGTGCGGCCTTTGTGCCGATGCTGCCGATGTTATTTACGAGGAACCCGTAGTTGCGAACTGTCCTGCCGGCCTGCAATACGGCATCGAAAATATAGCCGTTCTGGATACCGAAAGGCGCGTCGGAAGAGGCGTGGTTACCGGTGCCAGTCAACAAGTTGGCAGTACCGCCTGGCAGCGTGGCCGATGCAGTGCTGTAGTTAGTGGTCCCGGCCGGCCCGGCTGCGGCATCGCGCTGAGCAACCGTAGGCAGATTCACCGGTACGTTGCGGTTCGATCCTTCCGACTCATAGGACAAACCGCGATTGACGAATGCGTAATTGATCTGCTGTGTAATCGTTTCCGTGTTGGTGACACGGCCCTGCAGCGCCCAGGACCATCCGTCCATGCTGCCGTCGCCCGGATCCGTGAAGTTATCCAGCGTAACGAATTTCGTCGCCAGGCTATGGAAGTTCGGCGTGATGTTCGCGCCGAACTGGGTCAGTCCCGGGTCGCCGTTCGAGCCGTTGCCCAGATCGCCCAGAATCTGGTCGAACGTGCGATTCTCCTTGACGATGTAGATGACATGCTTGATGCGCTTGCGCAGAAAGTGCATCACTTCCGCGTCGTCTTCGACTGCTTCGGCCCCGTAGAAGTTGTTCTGGGCGACCTTCGCGGTCAACAGCGGCAACTCGAGCCAGTTCGGCACCGGCGCACTGACCAGGGAGGCGCGTTCCAATTGGAACTGGTATTGGTTCGACGCCTTGGCGGCGGCGGCGGCCGCATCGTTACCGCCCGGATACGTAATGCTCGTGAGCAGAGCCGTATTGCCATACAGGTGACCCGGATTCGGACCGGTGGCGCTCTTCCCGTTGACGATGTACATCCATTTCCCATCGGCGCTGAATGTGACGTCATGCGGCTCGTAGGCCGTCGGGATGAGCCCGGTCACTCTGTTGGCGAACCTGCCGGTCAGCGGTATCACGGCGACCGAGTTCGCGGCAGCATTGACGGCGTAGAGTGCTGAGCCGTCTGGCGAGACCGTCACCGCAAAGGTCCCCGCGCCGGTGTAATGAGGCTGTTCCCGGCCGAAGTGATCTTCATACTCCTCATTACGTTGGGTCAGCATCCCGGCCGGAGCCCGTGCGTCGATCTTCCTGGCGACGGTGTTGGTGGAGGTGTCAATGACCGCAATCTGGTCCGCATTGTCTTGCGCCACGTAGAGCTTGTACCCCATTGGGTCAAGCGTCATCCCGAGGGCGTTGCCGTCCAGTTTTATCCGCTTGAGCAAGTGGCCCGCGCTAGGGGAGGAGATGTCGATAGCGATGACTTCGCGATCGCGATCGGACGACACATAGGCAGTGCCATTGCCCCTTACCACCACAGCGAACGGGTAGGTGCCGCCGACGCCCCCATCCGTACCCTCGTTATTCGTGAAAAACGGGCGCAGATCGTGCTCGTAGCGCACTGTGCCTGTTGCGGTGTCGATTACGCTGATCGAATCGTTGTAATTGTTTGCGACGACAAGTGTCTTGCCGTCACTGGAAATGCCCATGCCACTGGCGTTGGGCTGGACACTGAGACCGACGCCCTTGCCCGCGTGGCCTAGGGGGATCGTCGTCGCAAGCGACCAAGTGTTGCCTGTCACGGTATAGGCATACACGACGTCGTCCTTGCCCCCCGCAGCGTAGAGCTTCTTCCCGTCCGGCGAAAAGACCAGCCCCACATGGGCGTTGGTCTGCGGTATCACTTGCAGCAGGGCGGGCTTGGTCTTGTTCGCGCCCGCTACATTGTACAGGAAGATGTATTGCGTTGAGTTGGCCGTGTCGAGAGTACCGTCCGGTTTGTCCAGCGAGTTCTGGCCGGCACAGATGATCGCCAGCGTCTTGCCGTCGGGGCTGAGCTGCGACCGAACTGCCTCGCCGGCGACGAAATTGGGGTAAGCAGGCAAGCCGGGGTTCAGAAACTGTTGGACCGCGCCGCGGACGAAGGTCGCTGTGATGTACTGGCCGGTCGGCAGCTGCAGCGGCAGCGCTCTGCCGCGCTCGGGTAGTTCGGCGTGCGCTTGCGTGACGATCTGAATCAGTGAGGCGAGGAGGGCTGGCTTGAGCAAACCTGGTAACTTCCGCTTCTTCATCGTGGCGTCTCCCTGGGGTGTTGCTAATGGCGCCTGACGGATTCAGATGCGCACGTAATACACCATTGGAGTTTCCACAACGAAGATGACAACCAGATGTAGCGTAGATGTCGGTGGCGACGTTCCCAACTCACCCGTCTTTGCGTCGATCATCCAGAGGCGGTGGCTTCTACTGAGCAGCCACTGCCTGAAGACATACGGTTATCGCTGATAACCATTCATGATCGACCGCAGCAGTCCCGGAAATTTCGCGGCCAGCTCCTGATTGCGCACCCTGCTGAAGAGCTCCACGCCTTTGCGTTCGCAGAAGATGACGCCGGCCTCGCGCAGTATCCGATAGTGTTGGGAGCAGCTGGACTTGGCCAGCTTGAGGCCGAGGCGCTGGTTCATTTCGGTACAGTTCATCCCCTGTGGCGCCTTCGTCAGCTCGCGCACGATCGCCGCGCGTACCGGGTCCGAGAGCGCGTAGAGGACAGCGGCGATGGAAATGTCCTCGGATGCAGGGTGCTGAACGGGCCTGGGCATTGACTTGATCACATCCTCAGATCCCGAAATTCTAAGGCAATGGTTCTAAAGTTCAAGAGCTATGAACTATCATGGGCGCCGTCCCCTACACGGAGCGCGACCTTCGATGCCCACTTTGTTCGATACCCTGCAGGCCGGCGATCTGCTTCTGCCCAACCGTATTATTATGGCCCCGCTGACCCGCGGCCGGGCGGGCGCGGCTCGCGTCCCCAACGCTCTAATGGCGAGATATTACGAGCAGCGTGCATCGGCTGGACTTATCCTTTCAGAAGCCACGTCGGTTACACCCTTAGGCGTAGGCTACGCGGATACACCGGGCATCTGGTCCAGGGAACAGGTGGAAAGCTGGAGACTCGTTACGCAGGCGGTGCATCGTGCCGGCGGGCGCATCGTTCTTCAGTTGTGGCACGTTGGACGAGTGTCCCACCCAATTTTCTTAGGTGGTGCGAGCCCTGTGGCCCCAAGTGCCGTGGCTCCGAAGGGAAACGTTAGCCTCGTGCGCCCGCAAACCCCATACGTCGTTCCGCGCGCGCTCGAACGGACGGAGATCCCCCAGCTCATCGAAGCGTACCGGCTGGGCGCGCAGCATGCTCAGCAAGCTGGTTTTGATGGCGTCGAGCTGCACGCGGCAAACGGCTACCTGATTGATCAGTTTCTCCAGGACAGCACCAACCTGCGTACCGACGACTACGGCGGGCCAGTGGAGAACCGTGCGCGGCTTTTGATCGAGACGGTTGAGACCTTGATTTCTGTTTGGGGCGCAGGCCGTGTCGGGGTACACCTGGCTCCGCGGGGCGATTCCCATGACATGGGCGACTCCGACCGGCTGGGTACATTCAGCTATGTCGCTGGCGAGCTGGGTAAGCGTCGCGTGGCGTTCCTCTGCGTGCGCGAGCGCGTGGGACCTGATCGCATCGGGCCTCAGCTCAAATCGGCATTCGGCGGTGTATACATCGCCAATGAGGGCTTTACGCGCGAAACGGCGGAGCAGACGCTTGCGGTAAATGAGGCCGACGCGGTGGCCTTCGGAAAGCTCTTCATTGCGAATCCCGATCTACCGCAGCGATTTGCGCGCAACGCACCTCTGAACCATTGGAATACCGATACCTTCTACAGCGGTGGGCAGACCGGCTATGTGGACTATCCGCAGCTGGATGTGTTGCAACCGGCGGTAGCGGCGGGCTAGACGCAAAGGAGAAATCGCATGAGCAACTCTTCTGACTACGTGCCGCCGAAGGTGTGGGCATGGAATAAGCCGAGCGGCGGCACATTCGCGAATATCAACCGGCCGATCGCGGGGCCCACCCACGAGAAGGAACTGCCAGTAGGCCGCCATCCCCTGCAGCTGTATTCGCAGGGAACGCCGAACGGCGTGAAAGTCACAGTCATGCTGGAGGAGTTGTTGGCGCTTGGGTTTAGCGGTGCGGAGTACGACGCGTGGCTGATCAGGATCAACGATGGAGATCAATTCAGCAGCGGCTTCGTGGCAGTGAACCCCAACTCTAAAATTCCGGCCCTGGTGGATCGCAGTGGGCCCACTGCTATTCGGGTCTTTGAGTCGGGTTCGATTCTGGTCTACCTCGCCGAGAAATTCGGGGCGTTCCTGCCCACCGAGAGGGCTGCACGCGCCGAGTGTCTGTCGTGGCTGTTTTGGCAAATGGGCAGCGCGCCATATGTCGGAGGCGGATTCGGACACTTCTACGCCTATGCGCCTACCAAGATCGAATATGCCATTGATCGGTTCGCCATGGAGGCGAAGCGCCAACTCGACGTGTTAGATCGACGTCTGGCCGAGACCGAGTACATCGCGGGGAACACCTACACAATTGCCGACATGGCCATCCTTCCCTGGTATGGCGCATTGGCCAAGGGCTGGGCCTATGGGACTGCCGACGAGTTCCTGAGCGTGCAGGACTACCACAACGTTCAGCGCTGGGTGGATGCGCTGCTGGAGCGACCAGCTGTGCAGCGCGGACGCATGGTCAACCGTACCACCGGCGAGCCCTCGAGCCAGTTGCACGAGCGCCATGACGCCAGTGATTTCCAGACGAAGACGCAGGACAAATTAGCCGGCTAGATGTAGCTCAGCCACCACTCCGTGCGCCTCGCCTTCACCGCTGCGACCCAGCTGCATAATGGATAGAGAATAACAACCACGGCTAGCCAGAGGAGGTAGACCCCGGCGAGGCTGAGCCCGTAACCTTTTGGATAAAACCGATACGCAGTGAGAAACTGGTTCGCTGAGAAGCCCTGCGCCATTCCGAGCAGAATGGTTACCGCATGAATCGCATAGAGATGCGCGACGTAAAACGCAAAAGGCGCACGCCCGTACGTTGCTAACACGTCTTTGACCCCGCGGCCCAGACGCTCCGCGAATCCGCAGAAGATCGCGGCGGGTCCTAACGTCATTAGTAGATACAGGAGACTTGGCGGATACTTCGTCGTCGCAAGAAAGGACATGATCGTCCCCGCGATGCGGCCTGAATAGAAGTTCCACGGGTGCGGGTCTCCGTATATGTTGAGAGCTCGCAGCAGGACAAACCCGATCACCAGAGCAATCCCAATCCGTATCAGCCGTTCGTTGCGAGCCTTCGGTGCGCCTCGAAACAGGCCGGCCGAGGCGTAGCCGACGAGCATAACGCCAATCCACGGTAGCAAGGGATAGGAGAAATAGACCCAGAAGGGGCCCACGTCGTACATCTGTCGCGCGTGCAGTGCGACCCACACGGCTCCGGTGCTACCCGTCGAGCTGGCGGCCGGCCACACGGAGTCCAACAGATTGTGACCGAGCACGATCGCCGACCCGATGGCGAGACAGGCGCGCGAACCAAGATACTGCGCGCCGGCCAATACGACCATGCTGGCGCCAATCGCCCAGATAACCTGCAGGCCGACGTATGTCCGGCCGCCGAGTTCGGCGATGCCTAGCGGTGAGAACGAGGACGCGGTCGAGATTACGAAGATTTCGATTAGCACCAGCCACAAACCGCGCGTCAGGAGGAAGCGCGCGAGATCCGACGGGCTCTTGCGGCGTGCCATCAGGCCGGCACTCGTCCCGGCCAGGAATACGAAAGTCGGGGCGCAAAAGTGCGTAATCCATCGCGTGACAAATAACAAAGGGCCGGTTGTAGGGTCTGCGGTAGGGTCCTGCACCGATCCGATCATCACGTAGTCACGAACATGATCGAGAGCCATGACGACTATGACGAGCCCGCGCAGTATGTCGATTGACATCATCCGATAAGCACGCTGATCGGATACCGGGACGACATCCGCGTCCGCAACAACAGCGCTCATTGACAGTCTCCTTGCCAGAAGGTCCCCTTCGCGGGGTCGGGGTGGCTAACAGGTGACACCGCAACAGCGGCGTGCGGCCGCGTGAATATTCTCGAAATTGCGGCGGTGCTCATACGAAGCATGCCGGTAGGTAGCGCGGCGCGGGCGCTTCGGTTCAATCAGGGGCGCAAATTAGTTGATGTGTCACCTTTTCGCCGGATCTGACGAAAATGCGAATGGGTCAAAATGTGCTCAGGATGTTGATGAACGGACCGCGGCTGCGGTAGGACAGGTCAGTCAGATCGTCCGAAAAATCGGTGAAGTTGTATCCAACGCCCAGCTTGACATGCTTGTTCAGATGGCGATACAGGGCGGTAAGCACGCCGGCGCGCGCATCATCGGCCTCATGGACGGTGAGCCTTCGGCCCTCGAGCATCGCGTCCCATTCGCGGATGAGGTGCAGATCGGTCCTGACAACGATCAGGTCCACACGGCTCGAGTACCAATCACCGGCAGTGCGCGTATCCCTTAGCTCTCCCAAGCGCTGGGCCAGCTTGCCGCCCAGCGATAACCAGGGCACGAGGTCATAGATTGCATCCACCGACACTACATTGCTGCGCTGGGCATAGTCGAGCGACGCGTCATTCAGGCTGACCTGCCCAGGGGACGGCAGGCTGTAGTAGTAACGGTACTGGAACAGCACGTTCCAGCGATCATTTTCGATCGGCCGGTATGCAGTACCGAGCGAGGCGTCCACGAAGTTGCCGTCATAGAAGTTTCCCTGGCTGGCATCGCTGAACGAGAAGTTGAGCTTGCTCTGCAGCCGCCAGTCCGTAGTGAGTTGCCAGCCGGCAGCCGTGCGGGACAGCCAGGTGTCACGCTCGCCAGCGGTGCCTTGCTCATGGCGGAACTCGAGGCTCGAGGCAAAACGCGTTTGTTGCAGCTTGTACGCGGTCGACAGGGCGGCCGCCCGGCGGGTTAGATCACCCGCCAGGGGATCGCTGACAGTGCCCGCTTCCAGCTTGCCGCCATAGCTCCAGCGGTCGTTTGGGGCCAGATCGACCCCGAAGGCGTCCGTGAGGCTCTGTGGACCCGCACCTGTGGCACGGCGTGCTTCATCATAGATGGTGACTTGGTCGCTGAGCTTTGAGCGGCTGCCCAGCACGGTGTTGCCGAAGCGGCCGCGGTAGTTGGAGTCTTCCTGCTCGGTGGCCGTCGTATGCGCCAGGTAGATGTTGGAACGATCATCGATCTGATAGTCGCCACTGACCTTGCCGCCGAGGCCGCCGGTACCGCCGGAGAGCTCGCCTCCGATGCGCAAGCGATCGGTTATCTGCTTGTCGGCACCCACACCAGCGCGATTATTGAGCTCACGGTCCCCGGAGCGCTCGACAGTGCCCTGCGCATAGGTATAAGCATCCCAGGAGGCTGGACGAGCGCTGGTCTGAGCCGCGAGTTCCGCGGGAACCGCCGAGCGGGTGACGTCGAAGTCGGTGGCATTGGACGGGATGCCGCTCGTCGAGCTCCCTAGCCCCGAAGTGCCATTGATTGGAGCCGCGCCTTGCGGCGAGGTGACGCTCCCACTGGTGCCGGGCTGTAATGCGCTTGTTTGCTGGCCGTTGCCGGGCCCCGCACCAGGATGCTGCGCCAGGGGCGTCGCGGTACCAATGTCAGGCTTGTAATCCAATCTGACGATCGCGTCCGTACGCTCACCATTCTGTGACAGCAGCGTACTTGCGTTGGGGAATGCGTTGTCGCGGTCGTCATGCCTGGTGCCGGCACTCACGCCCCAGTGATTATCGACCTGATAGTGCACAGCTGCTTCCTGTGCAGCGATGCGCTGAGAAGTCTGATCGCGTGCATCCGTCTTGACGTCCACCGAAGTCCGGCTGGTAAGCGGCAAACTGAGGGCGGCACCTTTCTGTTGGATGGCATCCCCGCTGGCTAATGCGCCCGGCCCTGAGAATCCGGCCCCCCGGTCCTGCCAATATATACTGCCACGGCCGCGCAGAGCTGCATCCAGCTCCGATATGTCAATCACACCCTGGATGCGTTTGGCGTTGGCTCGTCCGTCAGCAGTGGTGCTCTGATTGAATCCGAAACCCCCATCGATCGAGCTGAGCTGCGCATTCGCACCGTCCGATCGGGCGGCCTCCACATCAAGATAGGTAGAAGGCTTGTACCGCAGAGTCATATCAAGACCGCCCAACTGCTGCCGGTCGGTCGAATCACCCTGACGGTAGCCGCTGAAGCCCAGGCGTAGATGGTCGTTGACCCAGCTGCTGCTGCGGATGCCGTATACGTTGCTGTTGGCTTCGTTCAGACCAGGTGAGTACTCGTAAGTCGTGACGAGGAAGACTGGATTTCCGCTCAGACTTCCCTGTTGCACCAGTGTGCTGCCGTCCGCGACTGAGGGCAGTGGCGCGCGCAACAGGATTCGGCCCTGGAGGTAACTGACCTCATAATCCAGGTCCGGCACTAACTGGGTTCGTTGCAGCGTGATGCCGGAAGTCTGATCGCGTATCTCGACCCAGACACGTTCGGAACCGCGCGTGATGTCCTGACGGTGCAGGTAGTAGAGAGAACCCCCCGTACCTCGGAATTCTTCGCGGGAGTTCAGGGTGCCCGGCTCGGCCGCGAAGATGTCGTTTGTCGAGCGGCGCTCACCGAAGCCGGTGGAGGCATCGGCCTTCCACAGCACGTCGGCACCGTACAGACCGCGACTGAACTGGTTGAATTCCAACCCGCTCCAGGCGGTCTGAAAATTACCCCAGGTGATGTGCGAGTCATGGTGCTCCAGACGGGCGTAGAAGCGGCCATCGGTAGGGGCGTCCCATTCACTTGTACTGTCGTCTCCGTACACCGGGTAAGCGCGCTCGGAGTCGATCCGCTCCAGCAGGTAACGGGGATTCTTCGAGGTGAAATTGCTGAACAGATCCTCGATTGGCCGTTCGCGCGTATCGGCGCTCAGAGTCATGAGATAGTCATTGTCGATCTTGTCTTTGAGATAGAACGCACCGCGGCCACTGACCTGAGTGCTCTTGCCAAAATGATCCTCGTCCTGGGTGACGAGGAGGGCGGGACCCTCGGTGTGGTTAGTGGAGACGGTGAGCTCGCCGAGGGCGACGTAGAAGAGGCTGTTGGCGGGAATGGTGAGGTTACGCGAGTACTTCTCGTACTGTTCGTCGTTCGGGCGGCGTTCCGTCCGAGTCTCAACTTCGATGGTATGGGTACCGGCCGGCAGCAACTGTTCGCTGACGAAACGGCCATGCTCGTCAACAGGTACGACCGAACCAAAGACGGTGATCGTTTCCTCATTCGACACATTCTTGCCGCTTACAGTCACCATACCGCCGAGCACCGGGATGTTGCGGACTCTCAGGCTGTTCTGTCCGTAGCCAGTGAGTTTCTCACGCCTTGCAGAAGCGGCATCGGGAATGGGCCGTGAGCGGTCAACAATCTTCAGCGGCTTGAGGGTCGTCTCGTCGAAGCGCGCGTGATCGTCATAAACGCGGAGTGTGTAGAAGCTGTTTGTGGGCAAGCCTTCCGGAACCCATTCGAGCGAGCCACCCGGCTCGATAGGAACAACCACGGTTGGCCGTTCGCGGGTGTCCTGACCGGCGACGAAGAAGCGCAGCTCTGCTTTGCGTATCCAATGCCGATAGTTCATGTAGGTGGTAAAAACAACCGGCTTGCCTTCGAGCACTCCGTTCGGCCACGCGCTTACGTTCAGCGCCGGCTCTGTCCTAAGTGGATCGAATGTAATCTGGACGTGGTGGCGATTGACGGCCACGTCGACACAGCGCTGATGGTCCGCTTCGCTTACGTTGTCTGCCGGGCTGAGTGGCTCCCCATCAATGGTGATGCGCAATGGCGTGTCTGATGCAGATGCCTGACCGCTGCCGCAGTGAGGGCGGTCACTGATGATGGGTCCCTGCGCAGGAGCTGCTACTCTCTCGTCCTCGTCGTACCAGACTTGCAGCTCTACACGTCGGTTCCTGGCCATCGCTTGGGGAGTAGAGTTGTCCGCCACCGGCTTTTGATCGCCTTGGCCCCGAACAGTGAGCGCCTCCGGTGGCAGCTTCAACCGTGCGCGCAGATACTGCGCTACCTGAAAGGCTCGAGCTTCCGAGAGGCCCTGGTTGTCACGGAATCGCTTTCGGGTGGCTGCGCTGGGGCGCTGCGAATCCGCGTGGCCGATCACCAGCAGGCGCAGTCCGTGCTTGCCCTCGAGATTAGCGGCAATGTTGTCCAGACGTGCCCGCGAATTGGGCAGCAACTCGTCCTTCCCCGACTCAAATAGCGCGCCTTGATCCGCATCCGACAAGGTCACAACTTTGCGGGCCTCCGTGGAAGGCAGCGTCGCGGCGGAGGCTCTCATGACTTCCAGCTCTCGCGTCCAGACATTCGACGGCCCGGCGAGCCCGTTCAATGGAGTGTTGAATTCGGTGTTGCTTCCGGGGATTGACGCGAAAGTGCGGCCGTTATCCACAGTTTGACCGCGGATGCTATCACCTGCGGCGAGCGCGCTAGTCGTGGCCAGTGTGCCGGTGGCGGCGCAGAGGAGCGCGCGCAACAGCCATTTGCGGATCGCTGCTGCAGAAGCCGTGCAAGGCGTTACCCCAATAACCCTGAGGAGCAGGCTCATGGCCGCACCTCACGCTCTGCTTCGATCTGGAGCGGGTATCGATGGTGCAGCGCCTCCCATTGCGCCTTGATCTGCTTGACAAGTGCGGCCTGCCGGCGGGCCGCCAGCTTGCGGTCCTCGCCATGCAGGACATAGGCCACGCGCACCACTGAAGGTTTGTCGTCCAAGGACTGAGGCAGTTGGGCAATACGCGCGCGCCATTCGGCCTTGAGCTCAATAGAGTCCGGTTCGTAAGCCGAGTCAGTCACCTCGACACGGATGACGCGGTGAATAGTCGCGCCGAAGTTAAGCTTGCTCATCTTGCCCCGCGTGATTCGCACATCGCGGGGGTTCTCGGTCGTGATTCGATATCCTGACGGCAGGCTGCGCTCGTCGAGCTTCATTACGAAGTTTGATCCGCGATATTCGTCGGGTATGGCCGCGCAGGCGACGTGGAACCTGCCCTCCGAGTCCGTCGTCACGACGATTCCGGTCACAGTTGCAATCCGCACGTGAGCGATTCCGGGCTCACCCTGGTCCTGGTAGCCGTTGGCATTGAGATCGTCGAACACCTTGCCGATGAGTTCGGAACAATCGAAGACCGGATCCGGTACGACGCGCACAGCGGCGGTAGCAACGTTCGAGACGGGCATGTTGACCAGGTTGTTGATCGCCCACGCCTGGTTGATGTATTCGCCCTCGCTGACACCCGCTCCGACAACGAGCATTAACTTGAACGTCTTACGCTCGTGAGGCACGAAGCTCTGGTTGAGCCAGGTCAGCTGACGGCCGAGGCGTTGGGGTTCCGTTCGAATGCCATTCAGTACCGCCGAGCCGGAACGATACGCAAAGCCGGGAGGCAGGAGATCCCGCAGGTCGATATTCGTGATCCGGGCTTCTAACGTGTTCGTGACGGTGATGATGTAGGGGACTAGGTCACCTACATATACGTTGACCATCGGCGTGGTCTTCGTCACCGTCAGCGCGCCGCCAAGAATCGGGTCAACCGGAATGTTGTTGCCGACGACGCTGGCCGACGATCCCGGCGTGAATACGAAGCTATACAAGTATTGCGTCGTTGCCTCGCCAGCGGCCAATTGCATCGAGCTGACCGGGCAGCTCGTGGGCTCCTGGTTGGCGGCGTTCGCGGCGGGCGGGGCAGTGATGGCCTGGACCACGGCTGGCGCCGGCACGGATCCGACGGTGAGCGGGCCAGTACACGCGGGAATGAGGACTGAGGCACCCGGCGTAAACCGCCCAGGGGGTGGTGTCACCTGAATGGTATAGGTGCCCGGCGGAGCGTTCGCGAGCAGGAAGAAGTCATAGATGCCCAGAGGGCCGGTGACCTGCTGTGCGCTCGCCGCGCCTCCCAGCAATTGGGTCGCCGGATCGAAGCCTGTGGGGCCACTCAGTGCTACGGTCGCGCCGGGAATGACCTGACGTGCGACGGAGTCGTAGATCACACCTGTTGGGTCCACAGGCAGGCTCTGCTCGCCGATGCGCTCGTTGGGCGTGAGCCACAGGCCGGCTAGGGTGCCACCGCGCACATCCGCGCCGCCGGGATTGGTGGGGCCGACGACGCCGGGTGTAGCTGCCAGCCCCCGCTCATTGGTGACCGGCGCGCCGTAGAGAATGCTGTGGGAAGGTTCGCGGAATTTGATCTCATAACCGCTTCCCGGCGGCACACTGCTGAACTGATAGGTCCCGTTTGCATCGCTCGTAGCGGTTTGAACCAACAGAGAGGACTGGTACAGCTCGACCAGCCAGTCACTGAGCACTGCTTCATCGCTACCGCGGACGCGGTCGTGGTTGCCGTCCCGCCAAACTGTACCTGTTATGCTCGCGGCGGCGCCTTGCTCGCCAAATAAGTAACCCGTAGCGTCGACCGCCGGGCCCAGGTGAATTGCACTGATAAGGTCGTTACCAAGCGTGCCGTCAGCGGTTCCAACGGTATCGAGCCCGTCGGCATATCCAGAGGGTTGGGTTTCCGCGATCGAATACGTGCCTCCGACGACGTTGGCAAAGCGAAAAGCGCCATCGCTTCCGGTCGTCGTTGTTAGGGTGACCGCATTGCCACGAGCATCAACCCCGCGAAGCTCGATAGCAGTCCCCGGGATGGGCGGTTCTCCGGGATCATGCAGGCCATTGTTGTTGGTATCGTTATAGACGAGACCCGCGATGCTGCCGGCTGTATCCCCGAAGTTAACGATCGAGCCGGGAGCCCCTGCGACCAGATCGATCACGGCCGCATCCGGTGTCGAGCTGCCATAACCGGCCGGCTGAGTCTCGGTGACGCTATAGTGGCCGGCGGGGATGTTCGCGAAGTAGTAGCTGCCGTCGGCTTGGGTCGTAGCGACGACCGTACTGCTGCTATCGCGCAGGGTCACCGTGACGGCCCCAATTCCAGCCTCGCCGCTCTCCAGTGAGCCGTTGCGATTGGTATCCAGCCACACGTGGCCGGTAATAGACTGTCCCTTCTCCGAGAAGAGATAACCAGTGGCCTGCGTTCCAGCGGGCAAGGCTATCGCCTTGATAACATCGCTGCTGACCGAGATACCGCCTGTGGTCCCAGGGATGGAGACTCCCTGGGCATAAGCGGCCGGCTGCGTCTCCGTCAGTGTGTAGGTGCCACTCAGAAGGTCCGCGAAGCTGAAGTCGCCCATCGCAGATGTGGTCGTCGTACGAGTGACACTGGCGCCGGTTGTATCTGTGCCAGTTAGAGTTACCGTCACGCCGTCGATACCCGGTTCACCCGGCTCCCGCGCCGCATTGCTGTCGGTGTCAGACCAGACAGAACCGGCGATAGTCGAGGTCGTCTCGCCGAAGTTGGCGCTGGTCGAGCCCCCAGCGGCGATCGTTGCCGATGCGGAGTCAGGAGTGCTGCTGCCATATCCAGGTGGCTGCGTCTCGACGACGGTGTAATTTCCAGAGGGTAGTCCGAAGAAGCTGTACGAGCCGTCGGCTGCAGTCATCGTACCGGCGATCGGTGCACCCAGCCCGTTCTTCAATGTCATGACAACATTGGGTAAGCCAGGCTCGCCGCCTTCCCGAGTGCCGTTTGCATTCACGTCCTTGTAGACAACTCCGCTGATCGTGGTACCTCGCTCGCCAAACAGATAGCCTGTGGCGTCGGTATTGGTTGGGAGGTGGATGGACCCAACGAGGTCGTTTCCGACAGTGCCGCCGGAAGTGCCCGCGGCGTCGAGTCCGTCGGCATACCCCGCCGGTTGAGTCGGCTCGCTTACCGTGTAACCGGCAGCATTGGGCGTCAGGATGTCAATGAACAGAAAGTTGCCATTCGCATCCGTGGCCGCATTGCGGCTTACCGTGTTCGCGGCCGCATCCGTACCGGCAAGATGGACGGAAATGCCTGCGATCCCTGGCTCACCCGGGTCCCGCGTTCCGTTATTGTTGAGATCGGCGTAGACGGAGCCCGACAACGTGGAGAGCGTGTCGGCGAATTTCGCAGTCGCAGCCCCGGCCACAGGTACCACGATGGCGAGGCTGTCGGGGGAGGGCGCAGCCGAGCCGTAGCCGGCGGGCTGTGTCTCGACCACCGAATAGTTGCCCGCTGCAACTCCACCGAAGAGATAACTTCCATCGGACGCGGTGGTCGCCGTCGCCACGGTATTGTTCCCGGAGTCCTTCAGAGTAGTGGTGACACCAGCAATACCCTGATCACCCGGTTGCTGGCTGCCATCCCGGTTCTCGTCCAGGAATACGACGCCGGTAACGGCCGAGCCCGTCTCGGCAAAGTTATATCCGGTTGCCTGGCTGCCGGCTGGCAAGGAGATGGCGCTGTAGACGTCGTTGGCGACTGTCCCGCCAACGTTGCCGGGCCCAAGGACCTCCTGGCCATCGCCGAATGCGGCAGGCTGGGTTTCCGTGATTGTGTAGGTTCCCGCGAGCAGGTTGACGAACGAGTAGGCACCTGATGAGCTCGTGGTCGTTGTGGCGCTCACCGGCGCGGCATTGGCATCGGTACCGCTCAGAGCGAGTGTTACGCCCGGAAGCCCAATTTCGCCCGCGTTCTGCATGCCGTTGCTGTCGGAATCGAGGAAGACGACACCGGCCAGAGCTCCGGCGCTCTCTCCGAAGTTGACGGCGGCTGGTGTGCCGGCAAGGAGCGCTACGGCGACACTGTTGCTCGAACTTTCAGGTCCGCTCTGGTAGCCGGTGGGTTGGGTCTCGACGACGGTGTAACTACCACCGGGCTGCACTGGGAAGCTGTATGTGCCGTCGCCCGCAGTTGTGGTGGTGGCGACGAGGTTGTTGCCGGCATCCTTCAAAGTGATGGCGACATTTCCGAGCCCGGTGTCCCCTGAGTCCTTGACCCCGTTTCGATTTGCGTCTCGATAGACGGTACCGGAGATAACCGTGCCCAGCTCGGCGAAGAGATAGCCGCCCGACACCGTGCCGCCGGTAAACGAGATAGCACTGACCCGGTTCGCTGGCTGTGTGACCGTGCCGCCAGCCGTGCCGGCCGTGATTGCACCGTTGGCGTAAGCAGTAGGCTGGGTTTCGGTGAGCGTGTACCCCGTGGCATTAGGAGCGAGGATGTCGTCGAAGCTAAAATTGCCGGAAGCATCGGTGATCGTGGTCAAGCTCACTGCGATGTTTGCCGCGCTCGTGCCGCTCAGGGCGAGGGTGACTGCGGCGATGGGCGAGTCAGTGCCATCGGATACCCCGTTTCCGTTGCGATCGAAGAACACCCCACCCGCGAGTCTCGCCGTCGGATTACCGAAGTTGTTGCCGCTGCTGCTACCAGCGGCCGGAATGGTGATCCCGGTGAGGGGATTCGTCGGGGCGGCGCCGTAACCTGCCGGCAGAGTCTCGGTAACCGTGAACGTGCCGGCGGGTAGGTCCGTGAAACTGTAGTTGCCGTTGCTGTCGGTCGTGGTTGTAGGGTGGGTAACTGTTCCCCCCAGGCCGTCCGTGCCCGTCAGGGAGATGATGACGCCAGTGATGCCGGTCTCACCCGCATCCAGTATTCCGTTGCGATTGGCGTCACGCCAGACTTTGCCGCTGATAGAGCCGGGAAGTTCGGCGAAGTTGTAGCCCGTACCGTTGCTGTCTGTGAGCGCAATGCCGCTGAATTCGTCGTTGAGGCTGTTGGCCCCTCCCTGGTTCCCAACCGTGTCGGTGCCGTCGAGGTAGGTAGCGGGCTGGGTCTCGTTGAGCTGATATGTGCCGGGGAGGACGTTCGTGAAACTGTAGGCCCCGCTCGCGGCTGTAGTCGTTGTGCGATTGACCGACGCCCCGCGTGCGTCGGTTCCCGTCAACGTGATTGTCGCGGTGGAGATGCCGGGCTCGCCCGCGTTCTTGATCCCGTTGTTGTTCGAGTCGGCAAAAACTGTTCCACCCAGAGAGTTGTTCTTGAGCTCGCCGAAGTTGTAGCCGGTGGCGACCTGGTCCCGGTCCAGGAGGATGCCGGAGATGGTGTTCGACCCGACGGTCACAGATACGGTGCCACCCGGCGGCGCGCCGGATGACGCCGAACCTGCCGTCTCGAGCCCGTCGGAGTACGCGGAAGGCTGGGTCTCTGTGATGGTGTAACCGCCGCCGCCCGCCTGTTCCAAATTGTCGAAGAGGTAATTTCCGCCGGCGTCGCTGATGGCGCTACGGGACACCGAGTTTCCGAATGCATCGGTGCCGACGAGTGTGAGCGTCACTCCGGCGATACCGCTCTCGCCTCCATCGATGGCGCCATTGTTATTTCGGTCGCTGTAGATGCGGCCTGCAATACTCGACTTGACGAAGCTGACGCTGCCCGACATGGAGTTGTTTCCGGACACCAGGTCGACGCTGAACGTGCTGACAGAGGCCGTATTCGTGTAGCTCGTGGGGTACGGTGGGTTCGTTGGAGCCCGAATGACCGTGTTGACCGTGACGGTCACTTGTGTCGCGGCCGGAATGTCCCCCAGGCTGCAGGAGAATTGCGTTACTCCCGTATTCGTGCAGGTTCCCGCCGTCGTGCTGTAGGTGAACGGACTTGCCAGCTCAACGCCGCTCGGCAGGCTGTCGCTGAGAGTCGAGCTGTACCCGGTGCCGGGCCCGAGGTTGTCTACTTTGATCTGCCACTGGAAGGTTTGCCCGTACTGCAAAGGTGGCGAAGACACGACCGCCGTCTTGCTCGTTAACTGCAAGTCGGCTTTCGCGCGCACGGCCGTCGGTTCCGTTGCGCTGTTGTTCGAGACATTGGCATCCGTCTCGTTCGCGGTGACCGCGACACTGTTCGCGTAAGTATCACCGGTCGCCTGGGGCGAGGTGTCTATTTGGTAGCGCAGATAGCGTGTGTACGAGGTGTTTGTTTCGAGATCGGGTGCGCTGCAGGTCACAACCTGGTGGGTCGGACCGGTCACCGTCGCGGCACTGGTGGCAGTGCAGACGGGAGTGCCCGAACAGCTGTACTCGCTGTCCGAGTCACACAGAAACGTGACCGAGCGGCCACTGGGGGGCACGTAGCTGTTTTGGAAAGCGACAGAGGTCGCCTGCGAAGGTCCTGCATTCGTGATAGTCACCAGGTAGGTGACCAGATTGCTCGAGGGACTGGTCCCGTCATAGCCCAGTGGATCTGCCGGAACGCCGCTAAAGCTCGGGACATCCGCGATGTTTGCAATGAGATCCGCGCTGGCCGGCGAGATGTTGAGGGTCGCGAGTTTGCTGTCGTTCGAGGAATCGGACTGCGCAGTCGTGGTGCTGACCGTGGCCGTGTTGCGCAGATTGCGGCCGGCCGGCGGCGAGGCCATCCACTTCGGTCTCACGACAACCGTCAACGTCTCGCTCTCACCCGCACTCAAGGTACCAATGGAGCACGAGATGAGATCACTGGCGGCCGTGTAGCTGCAGCTTCCCTTGCTCGGGGTCATTGATCGGACGGTGTAGCCGGCGTCACCAGGGGTGGGGCTGAACTGATCGGTCAGTGTGACGTTCTGGGCCGCTGAGGGTCCCTGGTTGTCAAAGGTGATGACATAGGTCGCATCGGTCCCGGCCAGCACTGGATTGGGCGTAACGGTCTTGCCCTGAACGCGAACATCGGCGACGGGATCCACAGTGACATTGATCGAGGAACTATTGTTGGTACGGTCCTGGTCTCCGATTGACGTCGAGTCGACGGTTGCCGTATTCGTGAATGAGCCGTCCGCCACCGGCCGTCGGACAGCTACGGAAATAGTGGCTGTTTCCGGAGTGTTGGCGGGCGCGCCGCTCGCAAACAGCAGCGTGCCATAATCGCACTGGATGCTTGCTGCGGAGATCGCGCAGGTGCCCGTTGAGCCCTTAGTGCCGGGATTCGCAGTGGCCGAGAGAATTGTTCCCCCGGCCAGCGCCGTGTACATTGGGATGGTGTCTCGCACGACAACGTTCTGCGAGTCGTCCGGCCCGTTGTTGCTGATAGTTAGCGTGTAGGTCAGAGTCGTGGCGGACGTCGTTAGCGGATTTGCGTCTTCGGCCTTGACGATGACGAGGTCCGCTCGCTGTAACGTCGATGTCGAGGTCGCCGAGGTGCAATTGTTGGCCGCGTTTGGATCAGCGTAGGTGCCGGCAATCGTCACGCAGCCCTGGTTGGTCAGCGCCGAAGTCGAAGTCGCCGTAGTGACCAACGAGATCGCAGGCGTCGTGGCTCCCACGGCCAATGGCCCTGGGAGGGTGCAAGAGAAGATCGGGGCGGCGTACGAGCACGTCCAGCCGTTGCTCGTAAAGGAGGCGGCTCCGGTGTAATTCTCACCCGTGCCTAGCGTGTCAGTGATTGTGATGGTGTCACCGGCTCCCAGCGCACGCGGCCCGTTGTTCGTCGTTCGCAGGACTGAAGTCAGGGGTGAATTTTGTGCGACCGGATTTGGCGACTTGGTCTTCGAAATCGACATGTCGGCGCCGTCACGTTGAATCGTGAAGGTGACGGAACCGCTGTTGTTGCTGCTGACTGGATCGTTGGTGACGCCGCTGGAAATGGCTGCGGTGTTGCTGCTCGACATGCCCCCTGAGGGGACCACCGTGTTATCGGGGGCCGTGGCAGCAATGGTAATGTCGTCCGATGCTCCAGAGGGCGTCGTTGCGCGTGTACAAGTCACTACGCGTGTTGCCTGCACGACGGAGCACGACCAGTTCGTGCCGCTCGCGGAGATGCTCTTAAAGCCGGTGGGCAGTGTGTCGGAAACAGTTACTGTGCTGGCCGCGTCTGGCCCGGTATTTCGCGGAGCCAGTGTGAAGCTGGCTGGGTTGGCCGCGATCATGGCATTTGGTGATGCCGTCTTGCTAATGCTGAGATCGGCGCCAGGGGAGACGGCGACAGAGGCTGTCGCGGTGTTGTTGTTGGGGTTTCCGTCAGGCGTGGTAGCGGACAGGGTCGCGGAGTTGGTAATCGTGCCGCTGCTGGAATTCTGTACTGTGCCGACCAGAGTCACAGTAGAACTTGCGCCGCTCGCCAGGGTGCCGCCGAGAGTGCATGTCACTGTGCCGCTCGAATTCGAGCAGCTCCAGCCGGGCCCTGAGGCGGATTGATAAGCTACATTGGGCGGAAGTGTGTCTGTTAAGGTGAGGCCCGAAGAAGTGTCCGGGCCGTTGTTTGTGGCCCCCAGTGTGTACGTGACCTGCCCGCCGGCCGTGACGGTGGCGGGTGTCGCAGTCATCGTCAGAGCGAGATCGCCGCCTGCCGTGATGGAGGTCGTTTGTGTCAGGGTGCTGTCTGTTTCACCGGTGGCGCTTGCAATGGCTGTGCTGCTCAGCGTGTTGCCGGCGGCGTCCGTCACCGTCATGTTGATTGTGACGAACTTGTCGATGCTCGCCGGCAAGGTGCCGAAGCTGCACACGACGTTTGGCGCTATGTATGAACACGCGGCGTCCGATACCGAGACGAAGCTGGCGCCTGTCGGAATGGGTACCGTAAGTTGGACATTAGCGGCCGAAGCCGCGAAGTCCGTGTTGCTGACCTGGAGCTGGTAGGTCAGCGTTGTGGTCGATGGGACAGGATCGGGGGAATCCTGAAACGTTAGTAGCTTGACGACGGGGTCGGCTTGTGCCAGAGCGGCCGTACCCAACAGTCCAACAAAGAGAGCGAATCCACGCACCAATGACATTGCAGCCGCACGATCTGAAGTCCGTTGGTACCGTTATCGGTAGACCAAGGTCTTTCCTGAGAGCGTCGGAACCGCGAAGTTATGAATTGTGATGCGCTGCAATTTCGCGTGGGCGCCGGGCGGACAACAGCGCAATCTGCGAACTGCACGAGAGCGCGCGGCCCGGGAAGTGTGAAGCGGTCGAGCCTTGCGGCACATCGGGTCACGGCTACTCGGTTGGCTGCCGGCGGGAATTGAAGGCAGCGCCTACGGCGCCCGTTTCCGCGACGGCCTGACGATGCGCCCACCGGTGCTTCGCTCGCGCGAGCACAAGGAGGGGATCCCGGCTAACTCCTTGAAAATAAAGTCATTGTCCAATAGGATGCAGCGCGCTGCCGTGGGATTATGTGAGGTGCGACCTTCCCGTGACCCTGCGACGAAAGTACCTTACCCAACGCTGCCTTCCTTTGCGTCACTGGGAATGAGCCAGTTCACATCGCCACAAACGGGGACACTCGGCTCTATCGTCATCGAGCAGCTCAACGATTTGGTGTACGTGTTCGATCGGCAGCTGCGTTTTCTCTATGTAAATGAGACCGCCTGCCGGATCCTCGGCTATACGCGTGAGGAGCTACTGCTGGCGAGTGCGGCCGTCATCGGTGCGGAGGATCTGGGTCTGAAGGACCCGGGGACGGGGGCAGTCACCGGCTGGGGCATCGGCGAGCACTACACAGCGGAAACCTCCCTGCTATCACGCGGCGGGCGTGTCATTCCGGTCGAGATCTCGGTGCGGGTAATCGAGCATGCGGGCGAGCCGGCAGGGGTGGTCGTAGCGCGCGATATCGGCGAGCGTAAGCGCCTGGAAGAAAAAGCCAACGCGCGGCTGGGTAGATTTCGTACTCTCGCGGAGCATTCTCCGGACTGCGTCATGCACCTCGATGCACAACTACGGTGCACTTATGCCAATCCCGCTTTCAGGCAACTCCTGGGGGAGATCCCTGATGCGCTGTTGATTGGTCAATCCGTGGAGAGCTTCTCGGTCGGTCCGGTGGTGAATCGGATGGAGGTGATCGAGCGGTTGTGCAAGGTCATTCAGGACAGGGTCCTACAGGAGTACGAGGTTCATCTGCGTACGCCTACCGGTGAGCGCGTCTACCTGGCGAGAGCCGTACCGGAGATGGACAGCCGCGGCCAGTTGGTAGGAGTGATTTCAACGGCCCGCGACGTCACACCCCTCAAACGTATGGAGTCAGAGCTCGCGGCGCGCGCGCGGGAGTTCCACACGCTCGTTGACAACCTTCCCGACGTCCTCGTCCGTTACGACTTGCAATTGCGGCGAACGTATGTCAACCCGGCTTTTCACGCGGTGCACGGAACCACGGACGAAGGCGTACTTGGCAAGCTCCCTGGCGATGGCTCTCGTTTGACGGAATCGAGCGCTAACGCCCTGCAGGCGTTACTGCGCCAGACCTTTGCAACGAAAATCCCTTGCGACCATGAATTCGCCTTGCCCGCAAAGGATGGAACAATCTTCTATTGGCACCTGCGCGTGATTCCCGAATTCGACGCAAACAAGGCGGTCCTCAGTCTGCTGACCGTCTGGTATGAAGTCACGGATCGAAAGCATCTGCTGGCCAGTCTCGACCGGATGGCCTATCAGGATGCGTTGACCGGAATTGCGAATCGCGCCCTGCTCGTCGAGCGACTCACACAAGGCTTGCGCGCGGCCCAGCATCGCCGCGACGCTCTTGCTCTGCTCTTTATCGACTTGGATTGGTTCAAGGCAGTCAACGATCGCTGGGGCCATGAAGCCGGGGATGCTGTGTTGGTCGCCGTTGCGCAGCGCCTGCAGAGCCTGGCGCGCCAGGTGGACACGGTCGCCCGTTTTGGGGGTGATGAGTTCGTGATTGTGCTTGGGGAGACGTGCGGCGCCGCGGCTCTTACCGCGGTGATGGAGCAGGTGGCCGCGGCGATTGCCGAGCCGATCATATGGAAAGGGACCCTCCTGCGGATTGGGGCGAGCGTGGGCCTCGCTCGCTACCCGGACGATGGGCCCGATGCCCACTCGCTGCTGCAGCGTGCGGACGAGTCGATGTATTCAGAAAAGGCTCGGCGGCAGTCGCGAGGCGGTGGCTGAGTGCAGCATCTTGTAGTGTTGTAGCCGCGGACTAAGATCGCGAGACCCAACCCCGGTCAGCTCTTGCCATGAGGACTGGTTGTCCTACAAGGCCTCGCGCGTGGCTCAGCCGAGGCGGCGAGGGCCGGGGGTAGTGGCGGCGAAGGCCTGCAGACATTCACACGAGCACACAATGACAGTCGGTGCTTGATCATCCAGGGCGCCCGGATTCGGATGGCGACTCAGTCTGAAGTGATCCTTGGGACGGCGGCCGTCTTCGTTGCCGATGTCACGCTCACACACGTCGCATGTGAGTACGACTATTTCCTCGGGAGGATGGAATGAGCCTGTTTTGCGATGACCCATGATTCTCTTAGCCGCGTGCTCGCGCGAGGGAATGCTTCACACGATAGGACGAAAATCCTGGTGCCTTCCGATTGCGTAACGTTCGCGGATGCGCCAGGGAGGGCGCGTACGCGCCACAGAAGATGGTCGAAAGTGACCAGCGTGACACACCATACAGCAGTTCCCGCAGCTCCGCCCGGATTGTTGGACCGAAGTCTGCCAAACGGCGTGCTTTGAGATCTGGAAGCATGCATGCGACGTACCGCTGCTGGTGCGGATTTCTGAGGCGATAAGGAAACGCCGCAGAAGAGGAGCCTCTCTCTTTCATCGCCAATCTCGCGCTGGTGAGCTCGGGCACCACGCGGCGGGCAATGTGTCTCGCAATCGATTCGTGTGAAGTAGTCCCCGGATCGGCATCTACGCCCGTACGCGGCGAGCCGTATTGGGTAAAGTCAATCGGTGGAGCGATGTCGTCGAGCCCGCCCGGCGGCACTTGGCTGTACGCAACACAAGGAACCTGCAGCCTTACCGTGCTTGGGCAGGAGTTGTATCGGTCGCACAACAAAGGAAACAGCCGGTGCCGCGGTTTTGCCCCAAGGAACAGCACGGTATTCCAACTCCTCGCCCTCGACATATCGATACGCCGCTCTGTAGACTCGAGCCAGAGCTTGTCTATAACTGTTCGCGTGCATGCGAGGAGGAGTCGCAATCACGATCCTGATCGACTGCATCAAACAGCAGAAACGGGCAATGATCAGTCGGTATGGCAAGTCCGACGACATCAAGGGACTGACGCAGGTTCTGACGACGCTGGTGCCCTTTACTCTCATTTGGTGGGCAGCTGTCTCGCTTGCGGGCACATTCCTTTGGATCGTGGCGGCCGCACTGCCGCTACTGGTTCTGTTTACTCTGCGCGTTTTTGCCCTCATGCACGAGTGTGGTCATCGCAGCTTGTTTCGCAGCCGCTTCCTGAATCGCGCGGCTGGATTTCTCCTCGGCGTGATCGCTGGCATGCCTCAGTATGTCTGGTCGCAGCACCACAACTATCATCACGCGCACAACGGCAATTGGGAAAAATATCGCGGGCCCTACGCAACACTCTCCGTGGATGAGTATGCTGCACTGACAAACGGGCAAAAGCGTCTGTACAGACACAAGTGCAGCATCGCGGCAGCGCCTCTCGCCGGCTTCGTTTATCTGATCTTCACCCCGCGCTTCACTTGGCTGAAGGGCACTTTCGGGCTCGTGCGGCACGTCCTCAGAACGTACCTGGCGCAGCCGCGTCTGTCGCTGCGAGAGTGTGCCGCGAGCTACCGAAGCCGATATTGGAAAACGGCCAGGGAGTACCGACATATGCTCTGGAACAATGTCGTGCTGCTCAGCGCGTGGGCGTTGATGTGTTGGTTATGTGGAGCCGCGCTGTTTTTTTCCATCTATCTGCTGAGTGTATCGATTGCCGGCGGTGTCGGCATCGTGTTGTTCACCGTACAGCACAACTTCGAGCACGCCTACGCGACCGACAGCGAGCGCTGGGACCACGACACGGGCGCGATCGAGGGAACGAGCTTCCTGCTCCTGCCGAGTTGGCTGAACTGGTTTACCGTCAACATCGGCTACCATCACATTCATCACCTATCCGCTAGCATCCCCAACTACCGTCTGGTCGAATGTCACGCCGAGTATCAGCATCTGTTTCCGGATGTCGCCCGCGTGAAGTTGTCTGAGGTTTGCGGCGCGATGAAATGCATTCTCTGGGACATGCGCGCACGCCGGATCATCTCGCTGGCGGAGTATCAGCGGCAGAATTGATAGGGCGCGGCAGAATTGATAGGGCGCCGCGAGGGCGGAGGGTAGCCGTGACGTGCGGTCTTCGCATCGGTACAGAAGGCTGCCGAGGAGCTTCAAGGAGAACGCGCGTGAGACGGATCCGTACGGCCAGGCGGATGTTTCGCGTATTCCGTCCAGTTTGCAGCCAGAGTGTCCACGACCTTCGATCCCGTTCGATAACCTGCTTCGAGCGCCGGGATGAACGCGGATAACTGGGTCGCGCTGTCAGCGGATGACTCGCTGGCAAGAAGCTCGGCGGCCGAATCGCCCTTGGCGGGGGCCGCATAGTTCGAGGCCGTGCGCAAAACCAGCACCCTTTCGGTATTGACACGATTGGAGCGCGCCAGCATCTGCAGTGCGCGAAGAATGCCGCAATCCTCCATCGCAGTAGTCACCGACACTCCCTTGCCGCCGGTCCAATAACGCATCCAGTCTTCGGCGGCGCTGTTCATCAGGGCACCGAGCCACCAATTGTTCGCCGAGATTTCGTCGCCCTTCATCACATGGGGCGGTCGCATCGCTTCGGGTTGGTCCGGGTAGCCTGCCCGGATCGCCTGCAACTGCTTCGTGTCCGGCAGTTTCGTGTCTGCCGTAAGTGCATACGCCCAATTCACGAGGCCTGAATTGAGGTGATACACGGAAGGACTGAAAATTCCGGTCGGCGGGGGCGGTTCTTCAAACGGCCGGCTGCGGGTCAAGGGAACGAGGCCAGTGGACCACCCGGCCGGAATTTCCCGGGCGTCGATTTCGTGCACCAGGTCGCGATCGACCACCCATTCTGCCCAGGCGGCTGATCCAACCGACCCGGTATTGGGATTGACTCCCGCGATGCCGTTCAAGACCCAATAGGCCCGGGTCAAATCGAAGCGGGAATCCAGTCCAAGAGCCATGATCGAAGCCGCGCTGTTGATTGATCCGCTACCGGTGACGATGCCGAGCACGTGCTTCTGGGGGTTGTAGCGAAGCGGGTGATTGCCCGCGGGGAATTGGAGTTCTTCTGTCAAGGGCAGGCGCTCCGCCCAGTATTGGAATTCCCCCGGCGTATCGCCGGTATCCTTGCCTAGCTCGAAGGTCGTCACAATTACAACTCGAATGGGAATTTTCGCGGCCAGTGCGCACGGGCTGCCCACCGGGAGCGCAGCAAGTCCCACGATCGCGGCTCCTGCGAGGAAAATGCGTCGATAAGCGTTCAACTGAAATTTACCTCTGCGGGGCCCGGCGGCGGGGGGGGGGGCTCCGCGGGTGCCATGGTGCGGCGACATGCGTCTCGGGGCCGGATTCGCCGCTGGGTCCCCGGGGTTGCCGCTTTGTCCAATGTAGCTTCGTGAAGGCGATCGCTGTGTACCCTGATCAACTCGTGCAGACTCGCACATTGCACACTCAACTACATGCGTATTCTAATCGCCACTATCCTGCTGCTCTTTGCCTGCTTCGAAGCCGGAGCAGTTACGCTGTCCGCGCGACCGACGTGCACCTGTACGGTCAGCTTCCCTGGTGCCAAGTCCACCGAGGTGGCGGGGCAGTTTAAGCGCGGCACCTGCCACTGTGCCCTGTCCGACCCTCGGGATACTGCGCAATCGTCGAGCAAGATGGACATCCACGAGCTTCCGCCAGATCACAGCGGGTCTGCCGTTACGCCAGATCACAGTGGGCCTGCGGTTGCCGTGGCAATCCTGACTCTCGTGCTGGTAACCGGCTCACAGGCTGTTTACACCGCGAAGCTCTGGAAGTCCACGCGTCGGCTCGCCGATCGCGGAGAAGCTACGGCGCACCGGCAGCTGCGCGCTTATGTGGCAGTGAGCGACGTCGTTTACGAACCATCGATCGCGGGTCAGCCTCCTCGCGTGACCGTCACGATCCAAAACTTTGGCGTCACCCCGGCATACAAACTGGCAGTTGCCCTTGATGCGCAAATAGTCAGCGACGAGCAGCAGCTATCTGTTGCCACCAGCACCAGCAGGACCCTGGGACACCTTCCTCCCGGTGTTGAGTTTGCGATCGCTCGCTCCGCGCTCCTATGTCCAGGCACGGTGCCCAGAGATGAGGTTGACAGCGCGCGCTCAGTGTTCGTGCATGGCTGCATCGAATATATCGACACGTTCGGCGATCCACATTTCACCCGATTTCGGCTTCAGGACGGCCCCGCCCAAAAATTCTTCGCCTGCCGGGAAGGAAACGAGACCGACGACGTCTTGCTGTCGCGAAGCAGGGGCATTTGAGCCCTCCGTCGGATTCTGCCGCCGACATTACGGACGTGGCCGATGGCACGGTCCGGGAATGCCGCTCGAAGCGCTCGACGTCGGCAACATCCGCAGCCGCAAAATATGCGATCGCGCCAGCGCCGGCATATATTGCGGGGGAATCAGTCCAATTGAACGGACAATTCCCGAGCGGCGCTGTGCCTGCCGGCGGATTCTGAGTGGAGTTGTCACTGGGATCCCGAGGGTTGCCTGGGGCTTCGGGGCCACGCGCGTAATCGTGGTAATGATTGCCGTTATAGCCTTGGTGAGGAATGCCGCCGTCATCATGTTCATGACCGTGGTCTCCGTCAGGGTCCGATCGCCGGGTTGGTTTCTGTCGCCGTGATATCTGTTGGCCTTGGATCCTAGCTCGGCGGGTAGTCCCACCAGACTGATATGGACGCGTCTTGTCCAGCCGAGCCCGGTTCCATCCACGAAGGCAGTCGTTCATTTGCGGCGGATGCGGACTTCAGAGACGGGGGTGCCACCAGATATAGCGTCCGCGCCACCATAGCGGTTCCGCGCGCGGAACTTCCCGACGAAACCATTTCCTTTTCCTGTTCCATATTGAATCTCTCTACGCCGATACCGCGGGCACAACCGCTACGGCTCGATCGGCGAGAAAGATCCTAACCGCGCCTCTCGCCGGTGAATCATCTATAACATTCAGACTGGTGGGAAAACTGTCAACGAAAGCCGACAAATAGGGCGACTATCCGCCGCTATCTGACGTGTTGCGTTCATTTCAAGGCATGGCGGCGGTGATCACGCGCTTTGATGCCTCCAAAGTGGAGACGACAAGTAGCCCCTGGGCCGAGGGGTGGCCACCGTCGGCGACCTCGCCGCGCCGCATCCGATGTCCCTGACGGGCTTCATGAAGCATCTGCGCGTCCTCGAGTCCGCAGATCTCATCAAACGAGAGAAGGCGGGGCCAAGGCACGGGTCACGGGTTTGAATGTCTACAGTCTGTTGGCCGCTACCGTCGGTGCCCTTGTTGTACTGGCGGATTGCCATGCGCTCACGGGCAGGAGCACCCGGATTTAACAGGCGGGGCCAGCGGGATGCCGCAGAACCTGTTTGGACCGCGCTGCAGAGCGATGAGGCAATTGACCGATTCTGCTCGCTGATCCGGGACTGGTATCGACGCGAGCACGAGCACCGTCGCGGACATTAACGGCGCACTAAATATAAGGTTGTAGCGGGGCGTCCTCTGAAAAAAGATGGTAAAACAAAGACTTATAGCCTATAAATTTTATATCGTTGCGGGCAACCGGCATTGAGTTCTTCGAGGTGCCATCGCTGACGTCGTTTGCCGAGCCCGGAGGTAACAACCTGAAAGTCGATTTGCTCGTACCTTCACCAGACGATAGCTATCCGACCATTCCGGTCCCCGAGCTCAAGGCACACGCAAAAGGATTGCCATATCTGGCATACCTCCTGGGAGTGTCTCAGGAAATTCCCGTGCTCAGCACCCATGGCAGCGTGATGGTGCGCGTGCCTGTGCCGGAGCGTTACGCTCTGCACAAGCTGATCGTTTCACAACTCCGATCCAAAACGAGTACCAAACCTGAAAAGGACTTGAGGCAAGCCGCTACGTTGATCGAGGTGCTCGCCCAGGTTTTTCCAGGCGCCATCGAGGACGCCTCGGAGGTGCTGCCTGACAGCGCCTTAGGGCATGTTTCAAGGGCGCTCGAAGCGCTGACTCACCACCTGCCAAAGGCGGCAGGTGCGGCTTGGGATACGCTGCAACCGTTGGTCAAACGTCTGAAGCAGGCCACTTGCCGGCCCCTGCGTTTTGAGTTCGCACACCAATTCATATCAAGCCCATTTAAGGAGAACGCGCACGAAACCGGCTCGATGTTGAGCGACCTCGTGGGCGGAGAGGTCAGGTTGATGCCAACTGACAGTCGACGAGAGTTGGTTGTGTGCTGTGCGTTGACTCGTTGACTAGCGCAACACTTCCTCTCGTCCGATGGGGGCACTGGTCCGTCGTCCAACGCAAGTCGCACAGTGAGTTTGATCGAGAGTAGGGAGAAGATCACGCCGTGATCTTCGGGCATGCTCGGAAACGTACGCGCAAGCAGCTCGAACAAATGCGCCCAAGTCTCTGAATTTGCACATGGTAAGTGGTAGCGGGGGCGTGATATGGGCCCTTCCTGCATCCCCCAATGGATCCGCATGAGGGGGCGTGGGGTAAGGTTATTAAAATCAATGGCTTATATATCAATTTCTTCTGCAGCATGCTGCGGGACGACTTTTCGGCTCATTCCCTGGCGTTTCGTCGCTCGACAGGGCTTCCCAAAGGTCTATCATTTCCGGCCATGGCTCCCTTCAACCGCATTGTCCTCGATCCTGCAGTCGTTCACGGCAAACCCGTGATCCGGGGCACTCGGCTGCCGGTAACCGTGGTAGTGGGTAGCCTGGCTGGTGGGATGACCTTCGAAGAAGTCCAGCGGGAATATGACCTCACTGCCGACGACATCCGGGCTGCGCTCAAGTTCGTAGCCGACTTGGCGGAGCAGGAATCTTTTCACCCGCTACCCGCCGTTTAGTTCTGTATGCGCTTCCTGATCGACGCCAATTTGCCGCGGTCGGCAATCGGCACGCTAGTGGCGCGCGGTCATCACGTTGAGTTTGCTCGTGATATCGGGTTGGCGGCTGCTCCTGATGCTCAGATCGCAGAGCGAGCGCGTCAGACCGGAGCTGCGCTGCTGACTCGAGACTTGGAGTTTTCCGATGTCCGGCGTTATCCACCCGAACAATATGGCGGCATCGTCGTTCTGCGCGTTCCTGACCACTTCACTGCTGCGGAAATAGTCGTTGTGTTGGAGCGGTTTTTGGCCGAGCCACGGTTTGTTGGAGGTCTGGCAGGTCATCTCGCCGTGGTGGATGAGAACCGTGTCCGCTTCCGTCCACCACTGGAGTGATGCTGGGACCTGGTGGGAAGTTGGGCCGTGCGTAAGCAGTGGACGATGCAGGCACGAACCCTAATCGGAGGGAGCCAGGGGCGCTCGCCGATACAGACGCACGGCTCGGTGCCGTCTCCACAGTGCGGCCCGCTGATGGGCAGAGCACATGCCCATCCTGTCGATACCTGCCCACATACCGTGCTCCGAATGCGGCAGCAACTATGTCCAGTACGGACGCACCGATTACGTCTGCGGCGGATACCACAACGGCAGCACGTGCTCGAACGGCACGCGCTTCCGAATCGCTGACATTGAGCGCGAGGTACTCGCTGCGCTGAAGCTGGACTTCCTCAGCCCCGCCGTGCTCCAGCGACCCAAGAGGAATGGTGGCGGGCGTGCTTTGGCTCACCCCCGACCTGCTGCGCGCCTCGCCACTCCTGCTTCGGGGCGGAGAGTGCCGTCTCCGCTGATCTTACCTGTGGACAGCGGAAGGTGTATGCTGCGGTGAGACAAAATGCCTCACTGGTGGTGTCTTGAGGCGTGCTTGATGGGCAGCCATATCCGGCCGGAGAGCTGGCAGTGGCGGGGCGCGGATGCGCCCGCACATAACAGGGCTCAGGGGAATGATGCAAAACCGTCTTTCCTTCGCGTGACCCTGAGCGGCCTCGCGCCTGATGCCCTGCAATCTGCAACGATTGTACGGTGACGTGCACTACGCCGGCTCGAAACAAACATCGCCGCATGCCGTGCAGATTCTGCACAGCGGCGCGTTGGGATGCGCCATGAACCTAACACCACATTGGACGCCCATGCGCGGTTGCAAAATGGCGAACACTGGGACGATAGTCTCAGCATAACAGCGGGCACCAAAGTTGGCACAACAGCCCGTTGGTCCGAATTAGTCCTCGCACAACAACACAAATTGAGGGACGTTTCATCATGAAATATCGATCGATCATCGCAGTGTCATCGATGACACTGCTTGCAGGTGCTTCAGGACTGCTGCTGATCGGCTCAAAGGCATTCGCGGGCTCCGCGACGACCCAGATCGCGGCAGCAGGCTCGACGGCACCGAAAACAGGCGCTTACACACCATCCGGAGATGGTGATGTAACGCAGGCTGAATTCCCGGAGCAACTGGATGAGCCGGATGGTCCTGGTCCATTCCCAGGTATTATCACGAACCGTAGTCTTTCTCAGGGCTCCGGCACTGGTGCTTCGGTCAGCAGCGGGAAGAAGGCGAAATCCAATCCGCAGTTCAACACCGGTTTCGAAGGGCTGAATCTATTCCAGCAGCGTTACGCGCGCGGCGGTAACCAGTTCACGATAGAACCACCAGATCAGGCACTGTGCGCCGGCGGTGGTTATGTGCTGGAGGCCGTCAACGATGTTCTCAACGTGTACAACACGTCCGGCCATTCCGTGCTTCCGGACAACACAGCCGCGAACATCGTGGCAGGGTTTCCGACGGACGTGAATCACGCCGTCGACTTGAACTCTTTTCTGGGCTACGCACCGGCGATCAATCGAAGTACCGGTGTACGGGCGCAGTCCGTCACCGATCCCACCTGCCTGTACGACCCGGCGACGCAGCGCTTTTTCTTCGTGGCGCTAACGCTGGAGACACGCCCCAACGGATCCTTGACGCTAGTGAATCACCTCGATATCGCGGTCAGCAAGACACAGGATCCCACAGGTGCATGGATCGTTTATCGCGTAGATGTTACGAATGACGGATCGAACATTGGAGGCAGCAATCCCGGCCCCTATCTTGGCGACTACCCGCATATCGGAGCGGACGCCTATGGCTTTTATGTAACCACCAATGCCTATCCTTGGCTTGCGAACGGCTTCGGCGGCGCGCAGATCTATGCGTTCTCGAAAGCGCAACTCGCTGCCGGCGCTGCGAACGTCACGATGGTGCATTTTGACACGACCGGTCTGGTAAAGGCCCCGAGCGATGCGGGTTCCACCCAGCCTGGCTTCACCGTTTGGCCGGCACAGTCTCCGGGCATGTCCTCCTTCAACCTGGCAGCTGGTGGAACGGAGTATTTTTTGAGCTCCAACGCCGCGGACGAAGCTACACACCCTGTGGCGGGCACCGGCGGCAACTACACCTCCAATCAGATTGTCGTTTGGTCGCTCACCAACACAGCTTCGCTGGACAGCACCGCGCCGTCGCTCAACCTGAGCTCAAAGCTGCTGAACGTGAATCTGTACGCAATCCCGCCAAAGCAAAAGCAGCCGGGCTCCGGCGTCCTTGCAACGACGGCGGCGGCGCAGGGGTTCTGCATCAACGATACGACAACCATGCTGTTCAACGGACAGCTAGGTTGCTGGCGCCTGCTGTTTGGTCGCGAGCCTCAGCATAACGAAGTGATTTCGCGTCCGGATTCGAACGACACGCGCATGCAGCAAGTAATGTATAGCAATGGGCGTCTGTGGGGCGCTCTTGACACCGCGTTGAACCCGGACGGCGCCGGCCAGCGGGCGGGTATCGCCTGGTACATCGTGAATCCGGATGCCAACAAAGTGGTGCTGCAGGGCTATCTTGGGGCGACCGGCTACGATCTGACATACCCGGCAATCGGAGTAACTGCGTCGGGACGCGGTGTGATGGCCTTTACCGCAACCGGCGACACCCAGTATCCAAGTTCAGCGTTTGCACCGATCGATGCCTCCGTGGGCGTGACGCAGTGGAACGTCGTAACTGGCGGTCAGGGTGCGGCTCCCGACGACGGATTCACCGGTTACGTATCCCAGGTGGGTAATCCGCCGCGTACGCGTTGGGGGGACTACAGCGCTGCCGCCGTGGACGGCAACTCGGTCTGGATTGCCAGCGAATACATCGCTCAGACCTGCAGCTACACGCCATGGGGTGGCCCCTTCTTTGCCGGCGGCACTGGCGACAACAAGCTCGGCACGTGCGCCTCGACACCCGGCGCAGCCGGCGCGCGAGCGGCGCTCGGCAATTGGTCAACTCGAATCAGCAAGCTGACACCGTGAGGAATTGGTGTATCTGAGACTTTCATCGATATCACTGACCAGTCGGCAGGGCCCGGAGAGCAATTTCCGGGCCTTGTTGTTGCACGCGCAGGGAATGTGCTCATCGCCGGCCAATTGGAACGATGGGTCGATAACCCAGCGATCCGAGGGCGGTGAGCGCTCGCTCATTCCTGGTTTAGCAACTGCTAAATCGCAGAAATACCTGGAACTCACTGTTCGCAGAAACAGGCAGAACGCGCAGCAACTGCAGATTTAAAGCGGGTTTTGTGAGGCGACCAAGGAGGAGCAGTCCATGGTCTTTCAGAAGATTGGTAGTGGGGGAGCGCTACGAGCTTTATAGCGCTTACCCGCTTCGGGTGCCGGCAGTTCCAGCCAGTGTCATTGCGACGGAATGGGACGGCTTTCAGCTCGATCACCACATAGCGCCGCAGCTTCAGGTGATAGATGGCTCCCCATCCCGAGTGCTGCTGTCGTTCGAGGATCATGTGGCCAATGTCCCAATACAGCAAAACCATGGCCGAATTTGCCGTCATGACCGCGCTTAGGCGCTCCTGCTGGATACGCGCCTTGATCGTTCCAAGAACTTCGGTGTAATCGCTCGGAAGACCCAAACGCAGCGAACCAACTGAGAAATCGGCGGAGCGGCCAGTTACCATTCGTGCGCCGCGGCCCGGCGCGGTGATCGTCGTGCTTGGGTTGCATTTGTCCACTTGGTCACTGCGCCTCGTGTTAGAAGAGCGAACCTCGGAATACGACTTGCGCTTCGTTTCGGAGTTCGTACTTTTTTCTTGCCGACGACTGACTGTGTCAAGCTTCGAACCTCTCACCGTTAGGTCGATCGAGACCATGTTGTATTTTAACGATGGCGGGAATGCTATGTCTTCGGAATTTTTGAGAGTATTCGGACCGATGGCGCATCGTGGAGGTGAAGCATCTTGTGTGTTGCGCGCCCACGCTCGGCAACGCGTCAGAAAGTATGTCAGTGGCACGAACCGTGCGGGTCCGCACGGTTCGCAAGCTCGCGTGTCGGTCGTCATACTTGGACGTCGGGTAGCCACGCGCAGTTTTGTGCGGGTCGTGTCATCGTCTGACCCTTGGCCTGACGAGCAGAATTGGAGTGATAGCGGGGTGAGTTCGATTTTTTCCGGCGCGTTCGAGTTCCGGTGGTTCCGGCAAGCATCTTTGCGACCCGATGATATGTCGTGCAACGTTCCGCTGGGTCGTTCCGAGTTGGCCGAATTGAGACTGCTTGCCACGCGCTCCGTGCGCGAGTAACCTCTTCCGCCGCCTATCCAGGCGTGTCTAATTATTTGGCCCGTAGCCACCGGAGGAGAGCCATGTTCCTTATTGCACTCTGCCCGATGCGATCGAGCCTGCCCTCCGCCTAGCTTCTGAAGCCCGGTCGGCCGGGCTGGCTCCCAACGCTTCGATCAGTTACTCAGTTCGCGCCGCTTGCGCGGTGCGAACGACGCGGGCGTGCATCCGCACGCTCCGCTACGGGAGCATTTTGTCTTGAGCAAGCACAATCGCGGAGAAGCCTCGTCCGCTGTCGATCCGGATTTCGCAGAGGCACTGGAAGAGGACAGCAGTAAGAGAGATTCCGCCATCCGACGAGCGGAGCACAAAACCCGTCAGTTATGTAGGCAGGTGCAGCGAGCATTGAATCTCGCTGTGGCCGAACGGGGATTGGACCTTGGTCTGGAGGAGTTGTATGTGGACGAGGTCACGCCGGCCGCCGGCTATGGGCGTCTGCTCGTGCATTTCGTGGCGCCGCCCAGCCTGTCTCTACCGGACGTTCTGGCCAGCCTCGGGCGGATAGCGCCACAGCTGCGTGCCGAGGTGGCCAGAGCGATCAGCCGTAAGCACGCCCCAGAACTGTCGTTCATACCGGCCGTGCGGGCGGGAGGTAGCGATGATTGAGTCATCATCACACGCACCGCTGTACGCGTGGCTTGTAGATCCGCTCGATGGTGAAGTTCACAATGCGATCGAGCGCCTTCGCCGCGCCCCCGATGTGCAGCATGTGGCCGTCATGCCAGACGTCCACCTCGCCGGGGACGTCTGTATCGGTGTGGCGATCGGCACCAGGCACTTGATATATCCGCAGGCGGTCGGCGGCGACATCGGATGCGGCGTATTGGCAGTACCGTTTGACGTCAGCGCGGATCGTCTCGCTGAACCTGCCATAGCCGGCCGAGTTTTGGCCAAGTTGGCAGGCGCAGTGCCGGCACGACGGTGGAATCGGAAATTGACAATGCAACCGCCGCACGATGTTGCTAGCGACACGCTTAGCGACCCGCGACTGGATGCTGTCTGGCGCAAGCAAGGTATGCTCGAACTCGCAACACTCGGCAGCGGCAACCACTTTGCTGAACTACAGGTGGATGGACAAAATCGGCTATGGTTGATGGTGCATAGTGGGTCTCGCGCGATGGGGCCCGCAATCCGCGACTTCCACCTGGAGCGTGCGGAGGTGGCGGGCTCCTCCGGACTACGAGCGCTCGATGCCAACAGCGTGCAGGGCCGTGCGTACCTCCACGATATGGCCTGGGCACGGCGCTACGCTGCCGCGAATCGTCAGCAAATTGCCATGAACATTGGCACGATCCTGGCGGCCACCATAAGCGCCACCCTACAGTGGGATCTTGCGATTACGACGGATCACAACCATGTTGAGTCGGAGCCGCACAGCGGCAGCACATTTTGGGTGCATCGCAAAGGGGCCATGGCGGCGGCTCACGATCAGCAGGGCGCGCTGCCAGGCTCGATGGGCACGGCAAGCTTTCACGTGCAGGGACGAGGCTGCTCTCGGGCTCTATGCTCGAGTGCACATGGCGCAGGCCGGTTGATGAGTCGAACTGCGGCCCGCCGCAGTGTCACCACACATGAACTGAAGCGACAAATGGCGGGCATCTGGTACGACTACCGTCACGCCGAGCAACTCCGCGATGAAGCACCGTCTGCCTACAAAGATATCCGTGCTGTCGCCCGTGCCCAGCGAGAACTGGTCAAGATCGTACGCGTGTTGCGGCCGGTCTTGAATTACAAGGGGCTTTGAGTGGCACATCCAATTCGCACTTGGCCGGCTTCCCACCGCGCCGTTCTATCTGCGCCGGTGTTATCTCTGCAAATGCGTGCTTGCGTCGACCGCGGGCGCGCCTCGCATGAGCTTAATTTGTGACATACGACCGACGCCGGGCTGACACGTCGACCTATTGGAGCTCAGCCCTCGTTGCGACCAGCACCAGGCGGCCCGATGCTCCCCAAGCGTCCGATACGCGGAGCACGTCGAAGATCATCGCGGCGTACCTGCAAAACTCTGACGATTCCGATGGGGCGGATCTGCTTGCAATAGTTCAGTACCGTGGCGGCCCCGAGGAATTTCGGGCGGGGCTTGCGTTGCTCGCCAGTTCAGATTCTCGTGAGCGTGTAGCCGGCGCCGATATCCTGGCGCAGCTCGGGTGGCAGGATCGGGCATTCCTCGAGGAGTCAGTGGATGCCTTGCCATGCGCACTGCGTGATCCGGACGATGAAGTGGTGCTGTCCGCAATCTTTGCCCTGGGGCACAGAGAGAGCCCACGTGCTATTGAGAAGCTACTGCCATTCCTTCAGCATCCGTGTGCCGACTTCCGATACGCATCCGTACATGGCTTGATGGCGCACGATACGCCGACGGTTGTCGACGCTCTCATAAAGTTGTGTCGCGACGCCGATCGAGATGTGCGGGATTGGGCGACGTTCACCTTGGGGAGTCACTTCGAATCCGACTCCCCGTCGCTTCGGGCGGCGCTTCATGAACGGCTGACCGATGCGGACCCCGAGATTCGTGGTGAGGCACTTCGGGGTCTTGCACGCCGTCGAGACACTGGGATCGCATCTGTCGTCCAACACGAGTTGGAAGATGAGTTCCACGGCGATTGGGCTGTTGAAGCGGCTGAATTGCTCTGCGACCCTCAGTTGTTGCCGGCCCTCAGGCGGCTTTACGAGCGCCTCGATGGTGCGAATGCCGTATGTTTTGGGGGAAGCGTGCAGAGCGCAATTGCGGCATGTGAGGGTCGTCGAGCCAGTGACAGTTGTACTCTGCAATAGCGAGCAGCCGCACGTCGGAAATCTAACCGACCTACGGTACGTCGCGCCGCTCTAGGCGATCCGGCGCTGCATTCCGTCGCATATCGGGGCATTCCGAAATGATAGCGGGGGGCCTCTACGAGCTTTATAGCGCGTATCAGATCCGTGTTCCGGCGGTTCCGGCCTCTGTTGCAACGGAATGAGACGCTTTGCAACGGCTTGCAGCAAGGTGCCGAGTAGATCAGTCGAGCGCCTTGGCCGCAGATAAAGTCTATGAACCGCCTCGCGGTGGGACGGCCTGACGTCGCCCCCACACGGGAGAACACAGTCCTGCGGCACTGACCAGCTCGCCATTGCCGCAATGTTGCTTGCAGTCAGAGGCGATGTGTGGATAATGCGCGCCCCGAACGCCCCTGGGCGTTCATCCTTCAACGATCCGATTCACGGGAGGAGTGCCATGTTGACTATTGCTCTCCATCTGCTGCAGTCGAACTCGGCCTTCGCCCACTGAACACCGGGCCGGTGGACCGGCTCCCCAGGGCTCATCTTTTTGACATCCGGGCGCTTTGCCTGCGCGAAAACATCGCGCTGGCGAGCCTCTGTGCGCACGCCATCGGGCGAAATCGGTGGTTTGTTCGTGTTGGCTGAGTGTCTCACCTTAGGAGAAGAGGATGCAGATGCAGCGTGTGGTCTCAACCGAGCACGTTCTTTTGGCCGAGCTCCGTCGGTCGGAAAAGCTCATCTGGTCTGGGCGGCCGCGTCAGGGTGTGTTCCTTACGCAGAGAGACGCGGGCATGATCCCGTTCAGTCTGATGTGGGGCGGCTTCTCGTTCTTTTGGGAGTTCAAGGCCGTGAGCTCAGGCGGGCCCTTGTTCTTCGCTTTGTGGGGAGTGCCCTTCGTCCTGGTTGGCCTGTACATGATTGTCGGTCGCTTCTTCTACGAGGCGATGTTGCGCTCACGGACGTACTACGGGCTGACCAATGAGCGGGTCATCATCATCTCGGGACTGTCTTCCCGGACGGTGAAAAGCCTGCAAGTGCAAACACTCACCGACGTCTCACTGTCGGAGGAAGCGTCGGGGACCGGCACCATCACGTTCGGGCCTAACATGTCCTATTCGGGCAGGCGGTCGAACGCGGGCCGGAACCCGCAACCGTCCTTCGAGTCGATTGAGGACGCACGGGAAGTGTTCGAACGGATCTGCTCGGCCCGGAGGGGAGCGTAAAGCGTGAAATCGGGGCGCGGCCTTCTTTCGTGGGCCGCGCTCTTCCGGAAGGGGCGGGTAGGTTCGAGCGCGGTGGAGAGCGCGGTACCGAATGGCCGCTACGAGACCTTTGGTGCCTGGCCCTTAAAATTCAAAGAGTTAGAGAGGTGGTGCAAGCGGCCCGATAGGGCGTCTTGTGCTTACGTATGGGCCGGCCGCTGTCCGACTGGTTCGCGGACTCCGGCATGCGCCGCGGGGCAAAATGGGCGGGCGTACCGCCGTCGAGTGAAATCGCTTCGGAAGGGACTTCGATGAATGACAACCAGCGCCGAGCTGATACTGCGCCTTATTGGAACTCCGCCGTCGAAGTAACGGGTCCGAGGCGCTCCGATCATCGGAGAGCATCCGATACACGAGGTACCTCGGAACTCATTTCGGCCTATCTACGAACTTCCGACGATTCGGAAGCTGCTGACCTGATCACGACGATCCAATACCGTGGTGGTGCCGAGGAGTTCCGGGCGGGGCTTGCACTGTTGACCAGTAAGGACTCTCGCGAACGAGCTGCCGGCGCCGAGATTCTCGGCCAATTGGGGTGGCAGGACAGAACCTTCCTCGAAGAATCCGTTAATGCATTGCTTGGCGCGCTGATCGACACCGATGACCCCGTACTGCAGTCAGTGATTTTTGCGCTCGGACACCGAGCTGATCCGAGGGCTATTGAGGCCCTCCTTCCATTTGTGGATAACCCGTCCGCCGACATCCGATACGCGACCGTTCACGGGTTGATGCCGCACGATGTGCCGAACGTGGTCACCGCCGTGGCGAAATTGGCTCGCGACTCCGACCGTGACGTGAGGAATTGGGCAACCTTCACGCTTGGTAGCCAATTCGAATCGAAGTCCCCGACGCTTTGCGCTGCGCTTCAAGAGCGCGTGACCGACTCTGATCCGGAGATCCGTGGAGAAGCCCTTCTAGGTCTTGCACGCCGGGGAGATGCGAGCATTGTGCCCATTGTTCAACTTGAGTTGGACGGCGAGTTCCACGGCGATTGGGCGGTAGAGGCGGCGGGCTTGCTCGCTGACCCAGGATTCCTGCCCACGCTCAAGGGACTGTTGGTTCGCCTCAAAGGCGAGGATGTGGTGCATTTCCGAGGTAGCATAGAGAGCGCCATTGCGGCTTGTGAAGGTAGGCGATTGCATGAGAGCCCCAGTCTTCAATGAGGGTCGGCTTAAATGAATGTCGTGTTTGAGATAACCAGGTTGCCAAACGGCGCTGCCGGAGTGCGCAAGAGTCTACCTTTTGCTAAGGTGAGTTCTGATGGAATCGCGATCGTATCCCAACTTGACGCGAACGCCACTGTCAATGAGAATCTCGTCTGGCTCTGGGGAATGTTGAATCTCGAGCGCCGCTATTTGAAATCCGGCGTGCCAACGGAATAGTTTGGGCATTTTCTCGCAATTTGGGCCCACAGCACTTCAACCGCCTCGGGCGACTGTGCACGCTCGATCTGCCGTACCTGCTCATTTGTGATGAACCCGTCTTCCTGCCGTGCAACCCGAAATGACGCAAGTGAATCGGGCTGATAGAGGACGATGTATCCGCAGTGGCGGTCGATGTTCGCGAAATGGCTGACCAAGTCGATCGCCGCATAGATGCCCCGTGCTGGGGCGGCGGCGGGGTCTTTTGTCCAAGTTATTTTGACTATCCGGCGTTCCTTGACCGGCCCCGCTCCGGCGTTGAATTCAGCAAGCCGCTTAGCAAACTGCTCGAATGTCTGGATCGCCTTCTGGCCGTTGGTCATGAGGGCAAATGCCTTCGTCGGGTCGCCGTTGTCCAGGGCAGTGAGAAACTCGTGTATCACAGAAACAACTTGGGCGCGCTGGTCAGCTGATGGCAGCCACCCAGGTGCCGAGTCCGTGGTGATATTGATTTCCTCTGGCGGAATCCCGGCGAAGACCAACGGCGTATCCGCTTTATTGCGCACTGCGCCGCTGATGCGCTCGTTGAGCTGTTGAAACTGAATTACGACATTGTCGCACGCAATCTTGTCAGCTTCGCAGTGAACGTCCATCTGAATATTGGTCACGCCATGTTCAATGACCACTGCACGTTTGACCACAGTCGGATAAGCCGGGTGCCCCTCAGGTGCAAAGGACCAAATCGCATGGGCACCATCCTCTTCAGCGATGAGCCATCCGTTTTGGGATCGAAACGTCACCCCTGGCTTTTGGTGGAGAGCCTTCAAAGCCGCCTCTACAGACGGGTATCCGACGGTAGCCAGGTCCGACTCAGGTAGTGTCCCCGCAGTCTGAGCGAGCCCCCTAACATCAGCAGCCAAAAGCATGACGACTACGGTAAATGTTTCAACAGCGCGCATAGGGTCCAACGGTCGCATTGAGCGGCCGCACGATGCGGCTTGGTTGTGGAGAAGGGATTTGCACTGTTCCTGCAGTGCTCAGGCGGGTTCAGGTGAGCTGAGCGCTGAAAGTCTTCGGTCAGAAAGTGCGAGTACTCGTCGAATGACATGGGCGGGTCTATCTCGTCGCAGCTGCGTGCCACACTCGGACATCGGTCAGAAAGCGTAGACGCCTCTCTTCGTCTGCAAAAGCCCGCGAGGGGACTATGAGCGCGTTCTGATTGGTTCCCACGACGATAATCGTGTCCGCGTCTTCGGTGATCTCTCGGACTTCGCTCCACGGGCGTGCGGCCGACAATGTTCCAATTTGCGTGCTCCAGCCGGTGGGACTTACCGAAAGAGTGCGTTCCGCAGGTTTGAAACGAATCTGAGGCCAGAGCGAAAAGAAAAGCATGCATCCAAGCATTGCGGCCAAGGCTGTCATGAAGAACGCAGCGGGTCTGAAGTGCGAAAGTCCCTGCGCTTCCGCATGGAAAGTCGCCACCAACACCGCAACCAACGCGTGATATCGCCACAATCCTTTAGGTTGTGCCCAGGCACGCCAGTACCATCGCCAGACTTCCCGGCGGGACGAAGAATATCGAATCGTCTGCGCTGGCATCTCGTTGCTCAGTGAACCGGTCTGGCCTGACGGCGGACGCTACCCGAAACATCGTCGCAGGTCATCTCGATCTGACATATTAAAAATGAACGGGGCGCCAGCTGCCGCGGGTTTCTGGCAACTCACGTCTCGTCAACAATCTTGCTTGCATATCCCATGACGCGCGCAGCGACAGCAAATAGTTCTTTCGCGCTTATCTGATGGCCCTTCGTGCAGCCGCTTACTATTAACGGGTGGTGCGCGCGATGCCGACGATGAAAGGGAGGCGTGTGCTGACGTCCTTGTACCTCGATCCCCCGGTGCATCCAGCGTACTGCCGAGGGCGGTCATTGGGCGTCCCCGAAGGGAAAGCCGAAATACTTGCTCTCAGGCTTGCTGCGTTGTGGCGTGTGCGGCGCGCGTTACATCATCGCTAACGCGCACGAATATTCCTGTTCGGGTTACATCGATGGCCGCGCATGCAAGAACGGTATTCGCGTGCGACGTGATGCGCTCGAACGCTCGATCCTTGATCCGGTGCGGCGGGAATTACTCGCCCCGGAGCGGGTCGAGCGCATGACGAAGGAAATGCAGACTTACTCCCTCGATCGAATCCGCGCGATGCAATCGCGGGCAGAAGAGGTGCCGATCGAGCTTCAAGAGCTTGGCGCGCGCATTGAGCGGCTGAGAGAGCGAAGGGGAGTTGTGGGCCGAGTACGGCTGGCAGCTTTCAGCCGTACTTCAAGTCGTAGGTTATCGTGGTAGCGGGGGTAGGATTTGAACCTACGACCTTCGGGTTATGAGCCCGACGAGCTGCCAGACTGCTCCACCCCGCACCAGGAGAGCCGCTCATTATACAAGCGTCCCACAGGTGCAGCAACCCTTAACGATGCAGTAGCTGCTCCAGCGTCGTCTTCCGCATTCAGCAGCTTGTACAGCGCCTCAGGATTCACCGGCTTGATCAGATGATGATCGAAGCCAGCACGCCGTGAGCGCTCGAGCGCCTCCGGTGTTCCGTAGCCGGTGAGCGCCACCAGTAGAACCTGCTTGCAGGGGTGATCGCAGTGGAGGGCCACATCCGGCGTCATGGCATCGCAGCTGCTTTCAGACCGGAAGCGGCGCGCGATTTCGTATCCGTCCAGCCCCGGCAGGCCCACGTCGATGAAGGCGATATCGGGCATCTCGCTCCTGAGCAGCTGCAGTCCGGCGTAGCCTTCTTCGGCCTCCAGAACATCGTGCCCATCGAGCTCGAGCATCATCTTAAACATCTCACGCGCATCGCGATTGTCCTCGACAATCAGTACGCGCCTCTTCGCCGCGCCCGGGTGAGATCGATCGGTCAACGGGGCCGCTCCCACACCAGCGGCCACCCTCGGCAGCCGCACAGTAAAGACGCTGCCGCAATTGGGCCCGTCACTCGACACTGAAATGGTGCCCTGGTGCAAAGTAACCAGCCGCTGCACGAGGGTGAGGCCGATGCCCAGTCCGCCTTGTGCACGATCCAGCGTGCGCTCTCCCTGCACGAACAGGTCAAATATATGAGGCATCAGTTCGGGCGCAATGCCAAACCCATTGTCCCGCACGCGCAGCACCGCCTCGTCATCCTCGACGTTGAGTGCAATGGCGATTGTGCCGCCCGCGGCCGTGTATTTCACCGCATTGCCGATGATATTGGAGACGATCTGTTCCATGCGTACCGCATCGCCTTGGATCCAGGCGGGTGTCGTGACAATTTCGAAGCGATGTTGCGACTCGCGTTCGGTGAAGACCGCGGCCGTACGCCGCACGAGGTCGCAGAAGTCGAGCACGCTTCGCTCAAGTGCGATCTTCCCGGTCACGACGCGGCCCACGTCGAGCAGGTCGTCTACCAGCCGTGACAGGTGCTGAACCTGTCGCCCAATGATGAAGCGCGCACGCGAAGCTGCGCCTGCGTGTGTTGTCGCCGCTTCGAGTACCTGAACCGCCGCCGTGATGGCACTGAGCGGATTGCGCAACTCGTGTGCCAACATGGCCATGAACTCGTCTTTGGCCTGGCTTTGCTGCTCGGCCCGATCGCGGCCGCTCTGCGCATCCAGCAACTCACTCAGATCGGTGACGATGAGATTTCGCCGCTCGACCTCGTCGCAGACGGACGTGGTGAAACTCAAGAGCACATCGACGTTTCCGCCGTCCGCCGTGGCCAACTGCGCCCGTCGCTTGCCGGACCCCGCGGCGAGCAGGCTGCGATAGGCAGGCCGATCGGTCGGGTGGATGAAGCATTCCATGCTGCTGCCTGCGGCTGCCTCCAGTGGCACGGCGACCAATTCAGCGAACCGCTTGTTGCAATAAGCAATGTCCCCATCCTTGGTCAGGATGGCAGCGCCTTCCAACATGTCCTCGATGAGGTTGCGGTAAGGCTGCTCGGCGCTGCGCAGCGCGTAGATCTGCTCGCCATCCGGTCCCTGCACGATGAACGCATCGATTTCGCCGGAGCGCACGGCCCGCAGTGTGTCCTCGGCCTCTGCCAACCTCTCGGTGAGGCACCTGATCTGCTCCGCGGCTGTTGTCTCGTCATGCATCGGTGTCTGCTGACTACTTTCGGGGGATGATATCCAGACCTACGAGAACGCGGTCCTCGTTGGACATGTCGCCGATCAGCCGCCGCAGCGGCAGCGGCAATTTCTTGATCAGCGTGGGAGCGGCAATGAGCTGCTCCGACTTGGCAAGCGCCGGCTGCTGGTAGACATCGATCACCTGCAGGTCGTACCGGCCTTCGAGATGCTTTTCGCAGAAGGCCCGCACGTTCTCGACCGCACGCGCGGATCGGGAAGTCATTCCCGCGATGTACAACCTCAGTATGTACCGTTCACCCGGGTCACGATTCGACCCATCGCCAGAACCCGGCGCCGCCGATGGGCTCGCCGCTGGTGGCAGATCTGGTGTCGATGTCGGCAATTGAAGTCCCCTGGATGACGTCGACGTCATCCTCCCAACTGCAATCCATGGTCCGTCAATTCGAAGTCGTGGACGCGGTTCGAATGGGCCATGCCGCGCGACTTCAGGACCCGGATCTCGCGCTGCCGCCGCCTGTCAACCTCATGGGTTGTCAGGACGATCCAGGTATCAATGAGGGACGACACCCCCGCCTCGGTCTCCTCGTTTTCGTACTTGCCGGGGGTGAGGCTGGTAAATAACCCGGTGATCTCGTTGACCTTCAGGTAATCGATCACTCGCATCAGCATCGCTCGAACGTCGTAGGCTGTGCCTACCGTCAGCAGGTTGGTCAACGCATCCACGACGGTTACAGAAGGCTTGAAGTCACGCACGTTCTGGTACATCAGGGCCAGGTGGGCCTCGAGTCCGGCGTGCGATGGGCGGTCCGCCTGGAAATGCAACAGACCCTTGGTAATCCACGGTTGCAAATCGATCCCAATGGAGCGCATGTTGCGCAGCAGCTGCAGCGGCGACTCCTCGAAGAGAAAATACAGAACCCGTTCGCCGCGGCGACAGGCGGCGTCGGTGAAATGAGCAGCCAGGCTCGTTTTGCCGGTACCGGCCGTTCCGGATAGCAACACAGTGCTGCCACGGAAGTAGCCTTGGCCGCCGAGCATGTCATCCAGCTCGCGCACCCCCGTGGATAGCCGCTCGACAGAGGCCCGATGCGTCAGACCGAGGGAGGTAACGGGCAGCACGCTCAGGCCATGGCGGTCGATAAGAAACGGGTACTCGTTCGTTCCGTGATGCGAGCCGCGATACTTCACCACGCGCAGCCGTCGGGTTGACACCTGCTCGGTGACGCGGTGGTCGAGCAGAATCACCACATCGGACACATATTCTTCGAGCCCCTGACGCGTGAGTGTCCCGTCGCCGCGCTCCGCGGTGATGACAGCCGTAATGCCTTTGTCCTTCAACCAGCGGAACAGACGCCGCAATTCAGCCCGCAGGATGTTCGTGTTGCCGAGCCCGGAGAACAGCGACTCGATCGTGTCGAGCACGATCCGCCTGGCGTTGGTAGAGCGGATGGCATGATCCAGGCGCACGAACAGTCCCTCGAGGTCGTACTCGCCGGTCTCTTCGATCTCGCTGCGCTCGATGCGGACGTAATCCACAAACAGCTTGCCCGCGTCGATGAGCCCGGGCAAATCGAATCCGAGCGAGGCGACATCGCTCGCGAGCTCATCGCCGTTCTCTTCGAAAGTGACCAGCACCCCCGGCTCGCCGAAGCGCTGGGCGCCGTTGATCAGGAAGCTGGTCGCGAGGAGTGTCTTACCGGACCCCGCGCCGCCGCAGACGAGCGTGGCCCGTCCCTTCGGCAGGCCGCCAGTGGTGATTTCGTCCAGGCCCTGGATGCCTGTTGGAGACTTCGGGATCGCGGGCGCATCCGCCGCGTCGCTGGTGGAATGTTGCATTGCTGGGGGCGTAGCCCAGCAATTTGCAGACCTGAAGCGGACCTTGGCCGCTGACAGCCGAGTCGCAGTTAGAGCCTGTCAGCGCCAAGTAATTTGCACACGCTAGGGCGCTTTTTGCAACGCGTCGGTGATCGACTTGACCAGTACACTGGCATCTTTCGGGTCCAACGACTGCGCCGGCCACGCAACACCGAGCCCCTCACTCGCATCCGGTTTCGGAATGATGTGGAAATGCACGTGCAGCACCGCCTGGTGTGCCCCGGCTCCGTTGTTCTCGAGGACGTTGTACTGGCTCACTCCGGTTGCCGTAATGACGGCCCGGCAGATCCGCGGCAGTACCCGGCCGAGCGCCGCCGCCGACTCGTCGGACAGCTTGTCCAGCGTTTCCGCCGGCTCCTTGGGGATGACGAGTGTGTGTCCGCGGGTGAGGGGATTGATGTCGAGGAAGGCGAGCACCCTGTCGTCCTCGTACACCTTGTGACAGGGAATCTGGCCCGCAATGATTCTTCCGAAAATGGTATCGGCCATTGAAGTCTCCAACGGGATCTCGAGCGTGCAGGCCCCATTGTGACCTGGCACCGAAATAGGGCAAGTGGCCAAAGCCAGCAGCCTCAGCGCCCCAGTGGGCGCGACGGCGCCGGCGGAAAACGCCGCGGCAGCTCATGAAACTGCGCGGCGGATCTGGTTTTATAGTCAAATTCTCGGGCAGAGTCTGAAGGAACATGTGCGATTCCCGCACGTCTATCCTGTAGTCAATTCGCGAGTACCGACGTGTTACAGGCTTTGTTCAGATTCTTCTCGCCGTTCCGGCTGATGAAGGACGTGAGCCGCGGCTCTTTCGAGGAGCGGATGGCGGCATACCGGCATAACCGCAGGATGCGGAGTCATCTTCCGGCATGTATGTTGAGGTGGGCGCTCAGCTGCAGTATCGCGGTCCTGCTGACCGCGTACTTCGATTCCCTGGGCGGAGGCTCTGCCACGCCGGGAACGCCGGGCATTTTCATTCTGCTGGCAGCCGCCTGCGCGACGTTCATTGCCTGCGGTATCTGCGTGATGTTCATCACGGCCTACGTCTACTTCTATCTCGCGCACCACGACTTCTAGCGCCGTGGCGCCCCGTCAGCGGCGCGCGGACTGCCGTGACGGAAACGCGATGCCCAACCGACGCATCTTGCGGTACAGGGTGTTGCGTCCGATCCCGAGCTTGGAAGCTACGCGGCTGATGTTGCCGTGGTGAAGATCGATTTCGCGCAGCAGCGCCGCCCGCTCAGCCTTCTCCAGTGGATTGAGCGACTGAGCTTCTGGTGATGCCTCACGCGACTGCGCCTCGGTCACGGGCAGGCCTATACCGTAATCCGACGGCAGATTCGCAATGTCCAGCCTATCACTCGTACGCATGGCGATCATCCCGCGCAGCACGTTCCGCAGCTGACGGATGTTGCCCGGCCACGAGTACGCACTCAGCGCCTCGACGAGATCTTCACTCAGAGTGACGGTCGGAGTCGCCGCGACTTCCTGCGCGAAAACGTGGCGAATGAGCGCGGCCTTGTCCTGCCTCTCGCGCAGCGGCGGCAGAGGAAGTACCAACCCCTGCAGCCGATAGAACAGGTCCTCACGGAACTCTCCGCGCCGCACCTTCTCCTGCAGACTGCCGCGGATCGCGCATACCAACCGCACATCGACCTTGACCGGTGAGTCACAGCCATGCGGCATGACTTCACGGTCTTCGATCACGTGCAATAATTGCGATTGCAACTCGAGAGGCAGGTCACCGACATCATCGAGAAACAACATGCCGCCGTTCGCCTGTACGATGCGGCCGCGATCGCCGTCGCCGGTGCCAGCGGCCCCCGCGCGCCCGAACAATTCGTTCTGCATGAGCATTTCGGGCAGCGCACCACAGTTGATGGCCACGAACGGTTTGTCGGCCCGCTCGCTGGCAGAGTGCAGGGCGCGCGCGAAAAACTCCTTGCCGGTGCCGGACTCGCCCACGAGCAACAGCGGGATGTCGCGCGACTCGAGACGCTTGGCCGCCTGTATGTTGCGCCCCATCGACGGGTCGCCCAGGTCGAGCTCGTCGAGCACGCTGCGGCTGACGGAGGGGCTGGCGCGCTCCTCTTCCGGTGTCGGTTGTTGTTTGCCGGCCTGTTGGCGCTTGGAGTGCGGTGCCTGGGCTACGGCAAAGAATCGGCCGCCGTGGCGAGTCTCGTAGATCGGCATCGCATGGAAGGATTTCTTCTGACTGCGGCCGAGCAGCGCCGGCAGCGATATGTTGAAAACGCGCTCCAGCGGCGCGCCGATCAGCTCGCTCGAGCCTTTGGCGCCGAGCTGGAAGAGGGCGTTGCGGTCGAGAGCGGCGATCGCCCCGTTGGCATCCAGCGCGATGATGCCTTCACCCCAGGTGCCCACCAGCTCCGGCCGGCTATGAAAGCGGACCACGAAGGCGTCGCGGAAACGGTTGAGGAACAGCCGGTTCTCGATCATCTGCGCGGACATGTTTACGAGCACGAGCGTGTGCTGCTGCGCGCGGTCCGACTCGCCCGAGGCGTCCAGCACTGCTACCAACTCGCCGCGGTAGTCGAAGATAGGCGCCGCACAACAGGTCAGTCCCGTGTTGCGCGAGAAAAAGTGCTGATCGCGATGAATGATGAGTGGGGCGCGTTCGAACAGGCAGGTGCCCATTCCGTTGGTGCCGCCATGCTCTTCACTCCACACGGCCCCCAGCACCAGGCCGGTCCGAAATGCCGCATTGCGGAAGCTCAGGTCCCCGTAATAGTCGAGGAGTACCCCATCGTGGTCCGTCAGAATGATGGAGTAGCCTGAGCCCGCAAGCTGGTGGTACAGGTGGGCCATTTCGGCGTCCGCAAAGGAGACGAGCTCAAGATTGAGCTCCTTGCGGGCGAGGCGCTCTTCGCGCGGCAACACGAACGGCTCGCGTTGTGACTGCGGATCCAGACGATACTGACTCAGGCACCGGACCCACGAGCGTTTCACGTAGTCCGGAGTGGCCGCGCTGTCTTCGCGTGACGTCCCCCTCAGTACCGACTGAATGTAACGGGTATGACTACCTATCGGCTGGAGCATTGCCTCCCCCTCATGTCTGGCGGAGCTCCTAGTGAGCGCAGCTGCGCTCACCTCCTGATGTCAGTATGCCACGTGCACGGCACAACGTGCCCGCCGAGCATCGGAATCGATACACCACGCCCGGTCAGTGCTCTGTTTTGGAACACTGGGCTCGCACGGCGGCTGCAGCGGAGCTTTTTATTGCTCCTGCGGCCGAGATGTATAGATTCCCGCGTTGGACTCGCCGAGCCGATGCGCGCAGACTGCGCGCACCGTCCGGTGCCCGCCGGACCGAATTGGCCTCATTGAATCTGGAAGTCACCGCTATGAAAACCAAAGCCGCCATTGCGTATGCCGCGGGTAAGCCGCTCGAAATCGTCACCCTCGATCTCGATGGGCCGAAGGCCGGAGAAGTGCTGATTCAGATCAAGGCCAGCGGGGTCTGCCACACTGACGAATTCACGCGCTCGGGCGCGGATCCGGAGGGTCTCTTCCCGGTGATTCTCGGTCACGAGGGTGCCGGCGTCGTAGTCGATGTAGGGCCCGGCGTGACCACGCTCAAGAAGGGCGACCATGTCATCCCGCTGTACACACCCGAATGCCGGCAGTGCAAGTCCTGCCTGTCCAGAAAGACGAACCTGTGCACGGCTATCCGTGCCACACAGGGCAAGGGCGTCATGCCCGATGGCACCAGCCGTTTCTCCATTGGCAAGGAGAAGGTCCACCATTACATGGGCTGCTCGACGTTCTCCGAATTCACCGTACTGCCTGAGATCGCGGTGGCGAAGATCCGCGAGGACGCCCCTTACGAGAAGGTGTGTTACATCGGTTGCGGCGTGACCACTGGTATCGGCGCCGTCATCAAGACCGCCAAAGTCGAACCGGGCGCGAATGTCGTCGTCTTCGGCCTGGGCGGCATCGGCCTGAATGTCATTCAGGGCGCCCGACTGGCCGGCGCCAACAAGATCGTGGGAGTCGATGTCAATCCGAAGCGCAAGGCGATGGCCGAGAAGTTTGGAATGACCCACTTCGTCAACCCCAAGGAAGTGAAGGGTGACCTGGTCGCGCACCTGGTCGAGGTGACGGATGGGGGTGCTGACTACAGCTTCGAGTGTGTTGGTAACGTAGAGCTGATGCGTCAGGCCCTCGAGTGCTGCCATCGTGGCTGGGGCACGTCCATCGTCATTGGTGTTGCCGGCGCCGGCCAGGAAATCAAGACCCGCCCCTTCCAGCTCGTGACCGGACGCAACTGGCGGGGCACGGCATTCGGCGGGGTGCGCGGCCGCACCGAGGTGCCGGGCATTGTCGACTGGTACATGGACAAGAAGATCAACATCGATGATCTGATCACGCATGTGATGCCGCTGGAGAAGATCAATGATGCATTCGACCTGATGCACAAGGGCGAGTCGATCCGCTCGGTCGTCACGTTCTAAAGTCATTCAAGGACAATCGTCCAACCACGTTGAGGGGCACCGTTGACGGACAATCTCCTCGAATCATTCACCGTCTAAAGGAACAACATCATGGCTGTCAAAATTCATCCCGCCGTCGATAACGGCGTCAAGCCTGGCTCGGCGAACTTCGCCGGCGGCACGCTGACCTGCAAGTGCACTTCATCGCCGGTGACCGTGAGCCTGAAGGGCAATGTGTCGTTCAATCATGTCTGCGGCTGCACGAAGTGCTGGAAGCCGGAAGGGGCGGTGTTCGCGCAGATCGCCGTGCTCGGACGGGACAATGTGAGCGTCACCGCGAATGCGCAGAAGCTGAAGGTGGTCGATCCTGCGGCGGCCATTCAGCGCCATGCCTGCACGGTTTGCGGCGTTCACATGTATGGCCGCATCGAAAACAAGAATCATCCGTTCTACGGCTTCGATTTCGTGCACACCGAGTTGTCGAAGGACAGCGGCTGGGCGCCGCCTGAGTTCGCAGCGTTCGTCTCATCCATCATCGAGTCGGGCACGAAGCCGGACCAGATGGGTGCGGTCCGTGCGCGTTTGAAAGAGCTGGGGCTCGAGCCGTACGATTGCCTCAACCCGCCGCTGATGGATGCCATCGCCACGCATACGGCCAAGGCCAAGGGCGTACTGCCAGCGTAATTCAGCGCCAGGTCCTAACTCTTACTGACACGGCGCCCGCAGGCACACTCGTGCCGCGGGCGCCCGCGTTCCGTCCTGGTCGAGCGGCATCCTTCGCGCCGCAGTCAAATTGTGTAACATCCTCTGCTCCGGTGCAGGCGCGTGCTGGGCTGATCGGAGCTGTCGATGCGTGGAAGGATGTTGGCCGCCGTGCGGTCAGTGGCATTGGTGTTGGCCGGTCTGGGAGCCGGTCAATCGGCCAGCGAGTGGGCAATAGCCGCCGACTATCCCGCGCCCCGCGAGAGCGATTTCGTCGTTCGCGACTTCAAGTTCAAATCGGGCGAAACCCTGCCGGAGCTGCGCATCCACTACCACGCGTTTGGTCAGCCGAAGCGTGACTCGCATGGAATTGTGCGTAACGCAGTGCTGATCGTCCACGGGACAGGCGGAAGTGGCAGTAGTCTCATCCGGCCGGAATTCGCTGGCGAATTGTTTGGCCCCGGCCAGCCTCTGGATGTTGCGCGCTACTTCGTAGTGCTGCCCGATGCGCTCGGTCATGGCAAATCGAGCAAACCCAGCGATGGACTGCACGCGCGCTTCCCACACTATGGCTATAACGACATGGTGGAGTCGGAATACCGGCTCCTGAGCGAGGGGCTCGGAGTCAAGCACGCGCGCCTGATCATGGGGACCTCCATGGGCTGCATGCATACCTGGCTGTGGGGTGAGCAACACCCCGGATTCATGGACGCGCTCATGCCGCTCGCCTGCTTGCCTACCCAGGTTTCAGGCCGAAATCGTGTGTGGCGGCGCCTGATCAGTGATGCAATCCGGAATGATCCGGCATGGCTCGGCGGCGAGTATGCGACGCAGCCGCCGTCCCTGCGCACCGCGCTCGAGATGACCTGGCTGGTGGGGAGCAATCCGGCGTTGCGCCAGCAGGAAGCTCCAACACGCGCCCAGGCGGACAGTGTCATTGATGCGTACGTCAGCAAGAACCTGCCGCTCGACGATGCCAATGACGTGTTGTATCAGATCGAGTCCTCGTTCGACTATGATCCGGGCCCGGCTCTGGAGAAGATTCGCGCGCCGCTGTACGCCGTAAATTCCGCGGATGACCTGATCAACCCACCGGAGCTCGGCATCCTGGAACGGGAAATCAAGCGAGTGCCGCGCGGCAAGGCTGTCGTGATTCCCTATGGCGAACAGACGCGGGGGCATGGATCGCACACCCTCGCGCTGCTCTGGAAGCAACACCTGGAGGAGCTGTTACGGGAATCCTGTCAGGGCAGTTGCACGATGTCGATGCGATGAGCGGTGAATGTCTTGTAGTCGCTGCTCGCATGGCCCACAGCCACCAGTTTCAGCACAGTGTTGGTACCGTTGAGGACAGTGTTGATCTGCGTCGCGTAGGCAGGGAAGGCGTGGAACACACTGATGCCCGTCGTGGAAGCGGGATTGCCGATTGAGAACTGCGCGTTCACTTTGCCATCCTTCGTCAATGTGGGATCCGGAACGATAGTCGGACTCACCCCCAAGGCCTGCAGGTCAACGCTCGTCGGCCCTATCCTCACCACATGCGTATTACCCAGGCTGGTATTGGCAATGTTAACGGCCAGTCCCGAGCTGCTCGAGCTCAGGAAGGGCGCGGTCGTTCCGCTGCTGGCCCACTCTATCTCGAGCACCTGGTCGTCGGTTAGGGAGCCCGCGGTGGCCGCGGTCGCCGTAAAATCAGGCAATCCGGGCGATGCTGAACCGAATGGGATAGCGAACCCGTCAAATCGGGCGGTGCCGGTCTGCGCGCTCAGGTCTACCGTGCCGGTATTGATCTGGTAGTTTCCGGGATCCACGTCCGCCCCCGTTGCGGAGCCCGTGCCAGTGAATGTGAGCCCTGCGGGCGCGACATCACCCAGTGTGAGCAGATTAACTGTGGCGCTGCCCACCGTGGCGCTCTTGAGCTCACCCCACGCGGGGGTGGATGTCAGGCGAACGAGGCCGCCGGACGCATCCACACTTAAAGCGCCAGCGCTGTTCACACTGAGCACTCCCTCGAGCTCCACCCGCTGTCCGACTGAGGGCAATTGCGAGCTGCTGCCGACTGTGGGCTGCCCGTCAACTGTGAACGTCGTCTTATCATCCACCGTCACGGGTACATCATTGAAAAATCTGACTATTACACCGGTGTTGCT
>JBJMWM010000019.1:0-127525 GCA_045810105.1 Steroidobacteraceae bacterium
CGATGACCTGATCTTCCGGCTGGCGCTGTCCAAGACCGAAAGCCGGCCGGATCTGTCCAATCTGTCCGCCGCGACGGTTTACAACTTCAGACCGACCAATCAGAGCGTGACGAAGGGCAACGCGAATCTGAAGCCATACACATCGAATAATTTCGACTCGGGACTCGAGTGGTATCTAGACAGTCTCAGCTACATTGCCGTGGACGGTTTCTACAAGAGGGTCAGTAATTTCAATACGACCATCCTCACCCAGACGACGGTGTTGGGGTTCCCGTTCGATTCGATCCAGCCGGTCAACCTGAATACGGCGACCATCGGGGGCGAGGAATTCACTGTCAACTACCAGTTCACGCGCCTGCCCAAACCCTTCGATGGGCTGGGCACATCAGTGAACTACACCCATGTCAGCAGCAATGCGTCGATCGACCCCGCGCTGTTGGCCACCACCAAATTTGCCGTGCCGGGAATCGGCGACTCGGGCAATGTCAGCGGCTACTACGAGGAAGGGCCCTGGCAGTTGCGTTTGGCCTTCAACTGGCGCGGGCGGTATCTGTCGTCCATCGCCGATCCGAATTTGGCCGGGCAACCGACGACCACCAGGGCTTACGGCCAGCTGGATTTCAGCGGAAGTTATGCCATCCGCCCGAATCTCTCCTTGTTCCTGACGGCCACCAATCTGTTGCGGGAGAAGATATTCAAGTACAACGTATATCCCAATCGACCGGCCTACGCCGAAGCCGATGGTGGCACAGTTACCTTCGGTATTCGCGGCTCGCTGTGAAGCCTTGCGGTGTGGCTATAACGGGTCTCGCGCGCGCGTGGATCTGCCTTTTGATGATCGGCGGCCGCTTTGCGGCCGCCGATGTTCCAACAACGCCGGCGCACACCTTCACAGTGACCGGCGGCCAATTCGCCTTGGACGGCAAGCCCTTCCAGATCATCTCCGGAGAAATGCACTATCCCCGCATTCCACGGGAATATTGGCGCGCGCGCCTGAAGATGGCCAAGGCCATGGGCTTGAATTCGGTCACCATGTATACCTTCTGGAACAGTCACGAAAGTGTTCCTGGGAAGTATGATTTCAACGGTCAGAACGACGTGGCCGAGTTCATCCGCGAAGCCCAGCAGGAAGGACTCTATGTCATTCTGCGACCCGGCCCCTACGTGTGCGCCGAGTGGGAATTCGGTGGCTTTCCGGCCTGGTTGCTCAAGGATCCCCATACTGTGGTGCGCAGCCGGGATCCCAAGTACCTGGTGCCGGCCACTCGCTGGCTGCATCGTTTGGGCAAGGAGCTTGCTCCTCTGCAGCTCGCGCGCGGCGGTCCCATCATCGCGGTGCAGGTTGAGAACGAATACGGCAGCTTCGACGACGATCGCGAGTACCTGGAACAAACCCGGCGGGCGTTGATCGACGGCGGCTTCGACAGTGCGCTGCTGTACACGGCGGATAACAACATGGATAAGACCAAGGGAACCCTGCGGGGATCCCTGCCCGATTTGCCCGCGGTCATCAACTTCGGACCGGGGCAAGCCCAGGCGCAATTTGCGCTGCTGCATCAGAATCGACCCCAGGGCCCGTTCATGAACGGCGAATACTGGGACGGTTGGTTTGATCATTGGGGCGGCGAGCGTCATTTACCCGATACCAAACAACAGGCCGATGATCTCGCATGGATGCTCGGTCAACACTATTCGGTGAGCCTGTACATGTTTCACGGAGGCACCAGTTTCGGTTGGATGAACGGAGCCAACTATGACCGGGGGCAGTACCAGCCGGACGTGACCAGCTACGACTATGGTGCTGTGCTCGACGAAAGCGGACGTCCCACACCGAAGTATTTCGCGTTCCGCGAGATTATCGCCAAGGCCGCCCGGGTCGCAGCGTCTCCTGTGCCCGCCACGCCGGCGACTCAGGCAATTGGAGGGTTCGCACTGTCGCAGTCCGCCTCGCTGTGGGACAACTTGCCGGTGCCGGTGATTTCCCATGACCTCAAAACCATGGAGGATCTGGATCAGGCTTACGGATACATTCTCTATCGCACGGTGTCGACGACCGACGCCGGGGGCAACCTGGCGATCGACGGCCTGCACGACTACGCGCTGATTTACGTCAACGGTAAATTGGCGGGGAGCCTGGATCGCCGCCTGGGACAAACTCAGCTTCCGTTGCAGGTTCGCAAGAATGACCGCCTGGATGTGCTGGTCGAGAACTCGGGCCGAATCAACTACAGCCTCGAGTTGCGCAAAGAGCGCAAGGGCATAACGGGCTCGGTGGCATTGGCTGGAACGCCGTTGCACGACTGGAAGATCTACCCGTTGCGGTTGACGGATACCGCCGGGTTTCATTACAGCAGCAAACCATGCTCCGCCGCGCCGTGTTTCTATCGCGGCAGTTTCAGCGCGGCCACGTTCGGCACCGCCGCTGCGGATACCTTTCTCGACACGGCGGGTTGGAACAAGGGCTTCGTATGGCTCAACGGCAAGCCGCTCGGCCGCATCTGGAGCATCGGTCCCCAGCGTACCTTGTATGTGCCGGGAGTGTGGCTCGAGGCGCAGAACAACCAGGTCATCGTCCTGGATCTGCTGGGCGTGGAGCATCCGATGCTGAGCTCGTTAGGCAAACCCATTCTCGATGCGGCGGTGCCGAGCCGCGTCACGAGTAATTGATGGTCGGCCTTTCATCGTGAAAATTACACAACTGAATACCTATCGTGTCGCGCCACGCTGGATGTTCCTGAAAATCAACACCGACGAGGGTCTGGCCGGCTGGGGTGAAGCGGTGGTCGAAGGTCGCGCCCGAACCGTGGAAGCGGCCGTGAACGAAATCAGCGAGCAGCTGATCGGGCGGGATCCGGCGCGCATCAATGACCATTGGCAGACCTTGTACCGCGGCGGGTTTTATCGCGGCGGGGCGGTCTTCATGAGCGCGATTGCCGGTATCGACCAGGCCTTGTGGGATCTCAAGGGCAAGACACTGGGCGTGCCGGTTTATCAACTCCTGGGCGGCCTGGTGCGCGATCGCATGAAAACCTACTGTTGGGTGGGGGGCGACCGTCCGTCGGACATCATCGAGCAGATCCGTAAGCGTGTTGCGTTGGGTTACGACACGTTCAAGATGAATGGCTGTGAGGAAATGGGGTTGCTGGACAGCAGCCGCGCCATCGATGCGTGCGTGTCCCAGGTCGCCGAGATCCGCGCGGTGTTCGGCACTGATATCGAGTTCGGCCTGGACTTCCACGGCCGTGTCGGCATGCCCATGGCAAAGACGCTGATCCGCGAGTTGGAGCCATACCGTCCCCTCTTCATTGAAGAGCCGGTATTGGCTGAGCAGGCGGAATATTATCCGCGCCTGGCCGCGCAAACCTCCATTCCGCTTGCCGCCGGTGAGCGCATGTATTCACGTTTCGAGTTCAAGCGGGTGTTTGAGCAGGGCGGGCTGGCCATCGTGCAACCTGATCTGTCGCATGCCGGAGGCATCACGGAATGCATGAAAATAGCCTCGATGGCCGAGGCCTATGACGTCGCGCTCGCGCCCCATTGCCCACTGGGGCCGGTGGCGCTTGCTGCCTGTCTGCACGTGGACTTTGCCAGTTGGAATGCGGTCCTGCAGGAACAAAGCATGGGCATCCATTACAACACCAGCGGCGAGCTGCTCGATTACGTGGTCAACAAAGAAGCGTTCGACCTCGAGCGCGGCAGCCTGCGACCGTTTACTTCACCTGGGTTGGGTGTCGTCATCGACGAGGCATGCGTCATCGAACGCAGTCGTGCCGTCACCGACTGGCGCAATCCGGTTTGGCGTCATGACGATGGCAGCGTGGCGGAGTGGTGACATCCACGGCTACACGTCGAGTTATTCCAATGCAACTGTTCGAGGGGACATTTCGATGAATCGATTATTGCAAACGACCCTGACATTCGTACTGCTCGCACTGTGCGTCGCCACCTCGCAGGCTGCAACACCCGCCGCGGGCTCCTCAGGTTTGGCCGCCACTCCGCAAATGGGCTTCAACAACTGGAACTCCACGCACTGCCGGGCCGAATTCAACGAGGACATGATTCGCGGCGTCGCCGACAAAATGGTGGAGCTCGGCTTGCGGGATGCGGGCTATCGCTACGTCAACATCGACGATTGCTGGGCGAACTGGCAGCGTGACAAAAACGGCAAGTTGCTGGCCAATCCGCAGCGTTTCCAGCATGGCATGCAAGCGCTGGCCGACTACATTCATCAGCGCGGGCTGAAATTCGGCCTGTATTCGAGCGCCGGGTCCTGGACCTGCGAACCGAAGCAGGAAAACCGCGGTTTTCCCGGCGGCCTCGGCCACGAGAAGGAGGATGCCGTCACGTTCGCTTCGTTCGGCGTGGACTACCTGAAGTATGACAACTGCAACAACGAAAAGGTGGATGCCAAGTTGCGCTATCGCGCAATGGGAGAAGCACTGCGTGCAACGGGCCGGCCGATCTTCTACAGCTTGTGCGAATGGGGTGAGAATCACGCTTGGTTGTGGGCGACCGATGCCGCCGTCGGTGCCAACTCCTGGCGCACAACCGGAGACATCAAAGATACTTATGAATCGATGCTGAAACTGTTCAAGGAGAACGTCGTACTGGACAGCTACGCGGGCCCCGGCCATTGGAATGATCCGGACATGCTCGAAGTCGGCAACGGCGGCATGACGAACGTGGAGTACCGCAGTCATTTCAGCTTGTGGGCCATCATGGCCGCACCTTTGTTGATCGGCACCGATTTGCGCAGTGTGAAGCCGGATGCCCTGGAAATCCTGCTCAACAAGGAAGTGATCGCAGTCGACCAGGACCCGCTCGGCGTGCAGGGCAACCGAGTCAGCGATAAGGGAGGCGTGCACGTAATCGTAAAGCCCCTCCAGGGCGGCTTCCGTGCCGTGGCGGTTTTCAACGAAAACAATGCCGAACAGAGTGTGTCAGTCAGCGCCGCGGAAATCGGCTTGGACAAGGCGGCGAAGTACAGAATCAGGGATCTGTGGGAGCACCACGAGACGATTGGCGATGGTTCGATCAAGGTCCGCCTGCCGGCGCATGCGACCGTGATGTATCGCATTACCACCCTTTGAGAGTGCATTAAGGCTAATGGCACTGACTTAAGCCCCAGCGGAATTGATTAGTGGAGCCAAGTAATTGAAAGGGAAGAGGAAAGGCTTACCGGGATTGGTAGGATGTTGTTGTCACATATCCACCCCGCCAACCCTGGAGGCCGCAGCCTTGCGCCATCGTAATGTCAGTCATCGCGCCCATCAACATCGAGATTGCATCCAGCAACGGATCGATCGCTCCGGGGCAGTGGATTTCTTCAATCTGCTCACCGGCCCGGAGTTGCTGGAGATGACCGACGGTCTTCTGCCCGAGCATCGCGAGCGGTTGTATCCGCCGACGTTGGCTTTGTCGATGTTCATGAAGCAGGCGCTCAACGAGGAGCGCTCCTGCCAACGAGCTGTCAATGACTGGGCGGCGCAGCGCGTGGCTGAAGGCTTGAGCGTGTAAAGCGTGAGTACCGGGGCGTATTGCCGGGCGCGAGCGCGACTGCCGCTTCAGATGATGACCACCTTGACGCGCGCCAGTGGGCGCGCGCTGTGTGAACGGGCCAAGTCTGGGTGGCGCTGGCAGGGTCGGAGCCGGAGTTGAACCGGCATGGCCTCGCGGCCGAGAGACTTCTTGTCCCTTGTCCGAGCTGACGTTCGGGACGATAGCGCGCAGAGCATCCGGTTTCCGACGCTTCTGGATGACCCATGCACGAGGCCCCTCATTTGTTGCGTGGCGGAGCAACTTCATGGCACTCATCTAACGAGCTGCGACAATAAAATGATTTCGATTCCTAATCCCTGAGCGGCTTTCCACCCGTTGTCGTTTGTTATTGCCGCCGTTGCGGCAGAGCGAATCCCGCTGGCTAACAGGATTGAGTCAGGTGTGCGCAACCGATATCGGGCACGCAGAGCGCCGGCACCGAACAAGACTTCCTTACTCACAGGCTCCAAATCCAAATTGGGAAAGTAGCTGAGCAGCAGCTCATACTCGTCCGCAACATCCTGCCGGCCGAGCTGCAATGGGCGAACCGTCAATTCGAGCAAAGTAAGTTCGGAGGCCACAGCGCGAAACCGTCCGTCTTCCAGTGATTGAATCGCAATGCCGGCCGCGCGACCGAACTCCGGATGCTGCTCGAAGTGATAGATCCAGACGCCGGTATCGATCAAAACACGCTTGTGTTGCCGAAGGACCTGGGGAATCACCAGGAATCCCGTTCGTCCTTCAGGTAGGCCTCGGCTCCTTGCCAGACGTCACGATGCAAGCCGGCGGTTCGCTCCGAGAATTTTTGCGTGTTCAGAAAGCGGCTGAAGAAAGAGGGTGGTCTGCTGTGCAATCGGCGGCGGGGACTGTGTGTAAGGGATGTGTAAGCGAATTCGCCCGGGAAACTAGCTTTTCCGGACGCTGAAAGTCCCTTTCGTCTACGCCGAACCGCGCGGCGAATGACGCCACTTGGCAAGCCGTGCAATTCTTACCTTCAGTATCTGTAGCGTTTCCAGATATTTAGCGGCTGAATTTCGCGTTGAGAAGTAGGTCTGCCCGGGGCCGGACTCGAACCGGCACAGCCTTGCGGCCGAGGGATTTTAAGTCCCTTGCGTCTACCGATTTCGCCACCCGGGCATCGGGCGGGCGCGATTGTAAGCCATGTCGCTCGCGGGCGGGCGAGGGCGATCGGGGGGCGGCAGCGGCTGCTGCACGCCATACCAGGTCGCAGATTCGACAAAAGCCGCGCAGTTGACGCTGCGAGTAGACACCTGGGCTTATGGCGCTAAACCACTGAATTTGCGAGACTCCCGCGCCATTGTTCCACCCTCTGCGGAGCCCATGACCGAGCGTCGTCTGCAAGCCGAGAATCTGCACCTCTGGCGGGGTGATCGACACGTGCTGCGGGGCGTGAGGTTCTGCGTGAATTCCGGCGAATGCCTGCAGATCACTGGCGGCAACGGCGCGGGCAAAACCAGCCTGCTGCGCACGTTGAGCGGGCTCATGTACCCGGAGGAGGGCACGATCAGCTGGTGCGGCGACAATATACGCCGCGATTTGCAGGCTTTTCATAGCGATCTTGCGTACATCGGTCACGAACCGCCGCTAAAGCCGGATTTGACCGCATACGAGAACCTCCGCTACTGGGTGGGTGTGCGCCGCAGGCTTGGCAGCGATGAGATGACTCGTGAGCTGGCACGGTTGGGCGCCGAACAGTGGAGCAACCGGCCGGTCAGAACCTTATCCGCTGGACAAAAGCGCCGGGTGGCATTGGCGGGCCTGCTCTTGATGGCCGCACCGTTGTGGCTGCTGGATGAGCCTACGACCAATCTGGACACTGAAGGGCAGCGCTTGGTGGGGACTCTCATTGAAGAGCACCTCGCCGGTGGCGGACTGGCGGTGGCGGCGATACACCACGAGCTCACAATCTCCGCGGCGGTCGTGCGGCGCCTGGAACTGTCATCCAAGTGAATACCTCCGTCATCGAGACGAGTCCCGCAGGCACTTCCGCCTTCGAGGCCGCGCGCCTGGTGCTTGCCCGCGACGTCCGTCTTGCGCTGCGCAAACGAGGTCAGCTCGTTCAGCCGCTGGTGTTTTTTGCCATTGTCACAACTTTGTTTCCGCTGGGCATCTCCCCGGAATTGTCGCGGCTGCGCGACGTCGCTCCGGGTGTGTTGTGGGTCGCTGCCTTGTTATCCTCTTTGCTCGCGCTCGAGTTTCTGTTCCGCGATGACGCGCAGGACGGAACGCTCGAGCAGCACGTTCTGTCGGGCCAGTCATTGACGTGGCTGCTGTTTGCCAAGACAGTGGCGCATTGGCTGTTGACGGGCCTGCCGCTCGCGGTGATGGCGCCGCTGGCAGGACTGTCGCTCGGGGTTCCCACGGCCGCACTGAGCGGCATCGTCCTGTCGGTGGCGATCGGCAGTGTGGCGTTGAGTTTGATCGGATCGATCGGCGCGGCATTGACACTCGGCGTGAAGCGCAGCGGCGCGCTGTTGTCCTTGCTGACACTGCCGCTGTCCATGCCTGTGTTGATATTCGGCGCGCGCGCCACGGAGTTGGCGATCAAGGGTGCAGGGTTCGCGCCGCCGCTGTACCTGCTCGGCGCACTGGCGGTTCTGGGGATAACCCTGGCGCCACTCGCGGCCGCCGCGGCCGTGCGCATCAGTTTGGAGTGAAAATGGCCTGGACCTGGTTTCATCGGCTCGGCTCTCCTCCCTATATATATGGGCTTGCGGCCCGCCTGACGCCGTGGTTCGCATGGTTTGCAGCCGTGCTGATCATAGGTGGCCTGTTTGGCGGGTTGGTCCTCGCGCCACCGGACTATCAACAGGGAGATGACTTTCGCATCATCTACGTCCACGCGCCCGCCGCGTGGATGTCGCTCATGGTGTATTCGACCATGGCAATCTCAGCTGGTGTTGGGTTGATCTGGCGGATCAAGATCGCGCATGCGGCTGCCGCCAGTTGCGCGCCCATCGGCGCCTCTTTTACCTTCGCGGCGCTCGTCACGGGCTCATTGTGGGGCGAACGCATGTGGGGGACGTACTGGGAGTGGGACCCACGCCTGACCTCGGAGCTCATCCTGCTGTTCCTGTACCTGGGGTACATGGGTCTGCGGTCCGCCATGGACGACACGCAGCGCGCCGACCGAACCAGCGCGGTACTCGCGGTAGTAGGCGTAGTAAACGTGCCGATCATTCACTATTCCGTGTTGTGGTGGAACTCCTTGCACCAGGCGCCGTCTGTCATGCAGTTGGCGAAACCCACCATGCCCCCCTCGATGCTCATCCCCTTGCTGATGATGCTGCTTGGGTTCACGGTACTGTTTGTTGCACTGCTATTGGTGCGGCTGCGGGCGGAGATCCTGAACCGGGAGCGGGCGGCGAGCTGGATCCGCGAAGCAGTGACACCATGAGCGAATTTCTCAATATGGGCGGGTACGCCGCCTACGTGTGGACATCCTACGGGCTGACCTTGGCCGTCATCGTCTTGAACATCGTCTGGGCGCGGCGCCTGCTGGCCAAGTCGCGCGAAGAGGCGCGGCGGCGCCTCGCGATGCGAGGAGAGCAGTCATGACCCCCAGACGCAAGCGCCTGGCGCTCGTACTCGGAATCATCGCCGGCGTGAGCGTTGCCGGAGCACTGGCGTTGAGCGCTTTCCGCCAGAACGTCACCTTCTTTTTCGATCCCACGCAGGTGAGCTCCGGCGAAGTGCCCGCCGGCGAACGCTTTCGTCTGGGTGGAATGGTCACCAAGGGAAGCGTGCAGCGCGCCCCCGGCAGCCTGGAAGTGCGCTTTGTGGTCACCGATTTCAAACATGATATTCCCGTGAGCTATACGGGAGTGCTGCCCGACCTGTTTCGGGAGGGCCAGGGGGTAGTGGCGCACGGCCGGATGTCCGGTGGCACGTTCGTGGCCGACGAAGTGCTCGCCAAACACGACGAGAAATACATGCCACCGGAAGTGGCCAAGTCCCTCAAGAAACGCCAGGGCGAATCGGCCACACCCGGAGGTGCGTGATGCTTCCCGAATTAGGACACTTTGCGCTCATCCTCGCCATGCTGCTGGCGGCCCTGCAGGCCTTCTTCGGTATCGCCGGGCCGGCACTCGGCCGCGACCGCTGGACCGCGGCTGTGACACCGGCAGTGGCCGGCCAGTTCGTGATGGTCGCGACCGCGGTGGGGTGCCTGATCGCCTCGTTCGTGGCCAATGACTTCTCCGTGACCTACATTGCCGAGAATTCCAACTCCGCGCTGCCGGTGTTCTATCGTGTAACGGCGATGTGGGGCGCGCACGAAGGCTCGCTGCTGCTGTGGATCTTCCTGCTCGGTTGTTGGACCGTGGCGGTCGCAATCGGTGTCGCGAAACTCCCAACCCGGTTCGCCGCCCGGGTGCTCGGTGTGTTGGGCCTGGTGAGCTTCGGGTTTCTGTTGTTCACATTGGCCACCTCGAATCCATTCCTGCGGCTGGATCCGCCGGCCCCCGATGGCCGCGACCTGAATCCCATTCTGCAGGACCCGGCTCTCGCCATTCACCCGCCGATTCTCTACACCGGCTACGTTGGTTTCGCGGTGGCCTTCGCGTTTGCCTGCGCGGCGATGCTCGAGGGGCGCATGGACCAGATGTGGGCGCGCTGGACCCGGCCGTGGACGACTTCGGCCTGGGCTTTTCTGAGCGTGGGAATCGCGCTGGGCAGCTGGTGGGCCTACTACGAGCTCGGCTGGGGCGGCTACTGGTTCTGGGATCCGGTCGAGAACGCCTCCTTCATGCCTTGGCTCGTGGGTACGGCGCTCATCCACTCGCTGGCGGTCACTGACAAGCGCGGCCTCTTCAAGAGCTGGACTTTGCTGCTGGCCGTGGTCGCGTTCTCATTGAGCCTGCTGGGTACCTTCCTCGTGCGCTCCGGCGTGCTCGTGTCAGTGCATTCCTTCGCTGCCGATCCGACTCGCGGAATTTTCATTCTCGCCTTCCTGATCGTCATGATCGGCGGCGCGTTGACGCTATATGCCTGGCGCGCGCCGCTGTTGAAATCACAGGCCGGATTCGATCTCGCCGCGCGCGAGTCCTTCCTGCTTTTCAACAACATACTGCTGGTGATCGGGGCCGCGACCGTGTTCGGCGGCACCATGGCCCCACTGATCGCCGACTCGCTCGGACTCGGTACGCTGTCGGTTGGAACACCCTATTTCAACCCCACATTCATGTTGTCAATGTTGCCGTTGCTCGCGCTCCTGTCTCTGGGCGTGCATGCGAAGTGGAAGCGGGGGCAACTGAGTGCGGCCCGCCGGACTCTGCTGACCACGCTGCTCATCGCGGCAATAACCGGCGTCATCATCGTGTTTGGCGTCTACTCCCACGGCAAGGTGCTGAGCCCCGTAGCGGCAACCCTGGGCGTGTGGATCATTCTGTCCTCGCTGGTCGATCCGATCGATCGGCTGCGCCGCCGGCTGTCCCTGCCGCGCAGTGTCATCGGAATGACCGTCGCCCACATCGGGCTGGGTATGTTCGTGCTGTCGGTCACGACGGTGGAGTCATTTACGCTCGAGCGTGATGTCGCCCTCGGCCAAGGCGAGCGTACGGCCGTCGGCAACTACGAGTTCCGCTTCGAGGGTGTCAAAACGATCGAAGGGCCCAATTACAATGGCGTGGAAGGCAAGGTCACTGTCACGCGGCATGGTGTACCGACGTCGGTCGTGTATCCGCAGAAGCGGCAGTATTGGGTGCAGCGCCAGGTGACGACTGAAGCGGCCATCGAGATGCATCATGGCAGCAATGTGTTCGTCGCACTGGGCGATGAGCTGGGGGCGGGCAAGTGGAGCGTGCGGTTTCAGATCCGCCCGCTGGTCAACTTCCTGTGGCTCGGCGCCTTCATCATGGCAGTCGGTGGCGGGATTGCGGCCACTGATCGGCGCTATCGCGTAGCGCGGCAAACGGTTACTGCGCCAGTGACAACGCCGGGCGTTGCAGGCGAGGGAGCGTCGCATGCGACGCCCGGGCAATTGCGCGAGGGAGGCCCTGGACCGACGCTGAGCGGGCGGATGCCCGCGCAGGAGGAGGCCGGATGAACCGCTTCATTCTGCCGCTGGGGATTTTCGCGCTGTTGGCGATCGTCCTCGCCATAGGCATCAAGCATTCACCGGAGAAGGGCACGATTGCCTCTCCCCTGATCGGCAAGGCTGCACCGCAGTTCACGCTGCCAGTGTTGACCGATTCAAACCGAACGCTCCGCTCAGCTGACCTGAAGGGCCGCTGGTATGTCTTCAACGTCTGGGGCACGTGGTGTGGTGGCTGCCGGGAAGAGCACAGTGTGTTGCTCGAGATTCGCAAGACGACCCAGGTGCCCCTGATCGGGCTCGACTGGAAGGACGAGGATCCTCAGGCGCTGCAGTGGCTCGCCGAGCTCGGCAATCCGTACGAAGTCGTTGCAGCCGACCGCGAGGGCCGCATTGCGATCGACTGGGGCGTGTATGGCGCCCCGGAGACATTCCTCGTCGATCCCCAAGGCATCGTGGTATACAAGTATGTCGGTCCCCTGACTCTCGAGGCCTGGCAGACTCAGTTCGTGCCCCGCCTGCCGCCGCAACAGGCTGCCAAGTCGTGATACGTCCATTCACGCTCATCATCGTGCTCGCAAGCGTGCTGTTGGCCAGCGGCGTGGTCGACGCGGTCGATCCGACCGAAATGCCCACTCCCGAGCTGCAAACGCGTTATCACGGCCTGACACACGAGTTGCGTTGCATGCAGTGTCAGAACGAGGCCATCGCAGACTCACCTGTGAGCCTCGCTGCGGATCTGCGCCGCGAAGTGAAGGAGATGTTGCTCGCCGGCAAGTCGGACGATGACGTCCGCAACTTCATGGTTGCACGCTACGGAGACTTCATCCTATTCAGGCCCCGCGTGGCGGTGCGTACCCTGTGGCTCTGGCTGGCCCCAGGGGTGTTGCTGCTGATTGGAGCCGCGGTGGCCGTGCGTGTCACGAAACAACGTGCAGCGCTGGTCGAGCAGGACAATGAGCCTGTCGAAGAGGACCCCCGCTCCTCATGATCACCTTCGTCCTGCTCGCAGCCGTGCTGACCGTCGCCGGCGTCGCGCTCGTTGCCGTCCCACTGCTGAAAAAGCGGCCTGTTGAATATTCACCCGCGCCCTGGGCAGCCCTGCTGGCCGCGGGTGTGCTGGCGATCGGATCGACAGTGTTGTATGTCCGGTGGACTAACTGGTCCTGGCACACGACGGCTTCCGAGGATACGCCGCAGACGATGGTTGCGCGGCTGGCGCGCCGGCTCGAGAAGAATCCGGAGGATCTCAACGGCTGGTTGACGCTCGGCCGCTCCTATTCGGTGTTGCAGGAATATCAACTCGCGCTGCGCGCATTTCAGCGCGCGGACCGGCTGGCCGGCGGTCGCAATGCGGATGCGCTGATCGGCCAGGCAGAAGCGCTGGCACTCAGTGATGAGAGCGAGCTCGACCGGCGCGCCGGGCGCCTGATCGAGCAGGCGCTCGCCCTGGATCCACAGTCCGGTAAGGCGCTCTTTTTCGGTGCCGCGGCCGCCATGCGCCGTGGCGAGCTGCCGCTGGCGCGTGAGCGATTCGCGAAGCTTCTGAGTCTCAATCCACCGGATAACATCAAACCGCTGCTGCAGAAGCAGATCGATGCGATCGATCAGCGGCTCGCCGGCGGGCCTGCTCAGGACGCCAGCGCCCGGCCCGCCGGACAACCACAGGTCGCGGCTGCGAGCGACTCGAGCGCAAAAGTGCGTATCAACGTGATGCTCGCGCCCAACCTTGCGCAGTCAGCCTCCGGGTCGCCATTGTTTGTATTCGTGAGGGATCCGCAGCGCCCCGGACCACCGCTGGCGGTCAAGCGGCTCGACAGTCGCTTTCCGCAGGCTGTTGAGCTGACGGCAGCGGATTCAATGCTGCCGGGCCGCGCGATTGCGGCAGGGCAGAAAGTGCAAGTGGTTGCACGGATCTCGCGCTCCGGCAATCCAGTGGGGGCCAGCGGCGATCTGTTCGGCGAGTCCGCCTATACGGTCGGTCGCGACGACCTGATCAACATCCTCATCGACAAGGTCACACCCTAGGAGCCTGTCTGGCTGGACCGATCTGCCTGCATTTCACCTCGGCGCCCGCGATTGCACCGGCATACCTGAAGATTCTGCTGGCCCGCAAACCCGCGCTCGCCACTGACACGGTGCCCCGGATCGAGGCGGTACTCGAGCGCTTCGTCGTGGATCGGCGGCATCTCGAGCGCTATCGACGGGTCTGTGGGGATCGCGACTCGGCGCAGCTGCCAATCACCTATCCCCACGTCCTGGCGACGCCGTTACATCTTGCGATGATTGCGTGCGAGGCGTTTCCGGTGAACCTGTTGGGGGTTGTCCACACCCGCAACCGGATCGTACAGCACCGTCCGTTGCACATGGATGATGCAGGTCAAATTCATGCGTGGCTCGAAGGTCACAGGGAGACAGCCCGCGGCCAGGAGCTCGATCTGCAGACACAAGTGCGCGTGGATGGACAGCTTATATGGTCAGAGACCTCAACCTTCCTTGCACGGCGGCACGCCAGAAGCAGAGGGCCGCGGACGCGGGAGCCGGGCCTTCCTAGTGTGGAAATTCCCCCGCGCCAGGACGTGACAACGAGCACCTTCATCGTCGCTCCGGGTGTGGGACGCCAGTACGCGCGCGTCTCCGGTGATTTCAATCCCATACACATCGCGGATGTCGCCGCGCGTTTTTTCGGTTTCAAACGCGCCATTGCGCATGGTATGTGGTCACTTGCGCGCTGCGCCGCCGAAATCGGCGGACCGGCCTTTTCCCGCCCCTGCACTGTGGATGTGGCGTTCAAGCGACCCATTGTGTTTTGCGCCCGCATCGTTCTCGAGAGTTGGATGGCGGACCAGCGCGTGGGTTTCAGCTTGCGCGATTCGCAGGCGGACCGCGGCCATTTACTGGGGAGCGTGGTCCGAACGGGCTGATTTCTGTCTGTTTCCTTTCCCAGCGTGCACGGTGCGGCTCCCGGCATGGGTCTTGCTGCTACTGGCCGTGCTCGCACAAGTTGACGCGAGCCCGTTGTAGTTACTGTGGAGGAGAGTAGTAATGGCTCACGTACCAACTCAGGATGGCCGCACGTCGAATCGCGGGTTCGCGTCGATGAATCAGGAGCGGCAGCGGCAGATCGCAAGCATGGGCGGTAAGGCCGTGCCGGACGAGAAGCGCAGCTTCTCTCAGAACCGGCGACTGGCTGCCGAGGCCGGCCGCAAAGGCGGCCAGAGCGTCCCTGGCTCGAAGCGCAGTTTTTCGCAAAATCGGCAGCTCGCCGCCGTCGCGGGCCGCAAAGGCGGCCAGAGCGTGCCCGATGAGAAGCGCAGCTTTTCGCAGAATCCAGAACTTGCCGCCGAGGCCGGCCGCAAGGGTGGACAGGCCAGCCACGGTGGCGGCGCCACCGAAGGTCAGGCCAAAGGGGCGGCCCCACGAACCCCGGAACAGGGCGAGTAATAGGAGAGGGCGGTCTGCCATCCTGCGGCGACTGTCTATTACGACAGTCGCCGCAAGGTGATGGACGCATCCCCGGTGCGCGCGCTGTGGCCCGCGCCTGACTCTTTGGAGCGGCGGTACAGGGGTAAAACCCGGTCCCTGTGAGCCGCTCGTAATTGCAAAGATTACCTTGGGCGTTGCAGAATTTGCCCAAGGCATGTTCTTGCGCCCGTGGGGCCGGTGTCAGTGCCAGGAATAGTTGACCGTCGGCCCCCTGCCGGTGTGGCCGCAGGGGCTCCTTTGCGCCAAGCGCGCAGAAATCTCAAGTCTTGTTGCCCTTGGGTATGTTCTGCATAGTGCGCCCCCGTCTTACTTGAGTCCGTCCGTTCCGATGCAATCCATTGAAGCTCGCATTGCCACCGAACTTGCGGTTGGCCCCCAGCAGGTTGCGGCCGCTGTTTCGCTCCTCGATGCCGGATCCACCGTTCCTTTCATTGCGCGCTATCGCAAGGAAGCTACCGGGGGCCTGGACGATGTGCAGCTGCGCACTCTGGAAGAGCGGCTCGGCTATCTGCGCGAGCTCGAAGAGCGCCGCGCGGCGATTCTCAAGAGCATCGCCGAACAAGCTAAGCTCACACCGCAATTGCAGGCGAGCATCGCTGGCGCCGATACCAAACAACGTCTCGAGGACTTGTACCTTCCTTACAAGCCGAAACGGCGTACCAAGGCAATGATTGCGCGCGAGGCCGGCCTCGATGCGCTCGCCACGGCCCTCCTTGCCAACCCGGCACTCACGCCGGAAACCGAGGCCCTGAAATTTCTCAAGCCCGCATTCACAACCGAGCAGGGCGACAATCCTGGAGTGGCGGATGCCAAGGCGGCCCTGGAGGGTGCGCGGCAGATTCTGATGGAACAGTTTGCCGAAGACGCAGAGCTCGTCGGCGCACTGCGCGAGCACGTCAAGGAGCAGGGTCAGCTCATCTCAAAGGTCGCGGCGGGCAAGGAGGAAGCGGGCGCAAAATTTCGCGACTACTTTGACTATCGTGAGCCCATCGGGGCTGTGCCCTCTCATAGGGCACTGGCGCTGTTTCGAGGCCGCAAGGAGGAGAATCTGCAGCTGGCCCTGAAGCTGCCGGAGGACCTGGTCGCGGCGGACGCCGCGAATCCAACACCCTCGCAGGCTCCCTTTAATACATGCGAGCGCAAAATTTGCACGCGCTTCGGGATAGCCGAGCAAGGACGCCCCGCAGATGCCTGGCTGCTGCAGACCGCGCGGTGGACGTGGCAAGTCAAACTGGCGTGGCAGATTGAGGGTGAGCTGTTCTCGGCGCTGCGTGAGCAGGCGGAAGAGGAGGCGATTCGTGTGTTCGCGCGGAACCTCCACGACCTGCTGCTTGCGGCCCCTGCCGGCCCGCGCGCCACTATGGGGCTCGATCCGGGCTTGCGCACGGGAGTCAAGGTTGCGATCGTCGATCGAACCGGGAAGCTGCTGGACACCGCCACCGTATATCCTCATGTACCGCGCAACGACTGGGATGGCGCCTTGCATGCGCTCGCACAGCTCGCGAAGGCCCATAACGTAGATCTGATCAGTATTGGTAATGGCACGGCGTCGCGCGAGACCGACAAACTGGCCGGCGAGCTGATCAAGAAGCATCCGCAGCTCAAGCTCACCAAGATCGTGGTGTCGGAGGCGGGCGCATCGGTGTATTCAGCATCGGAGCTCGCATCGCGTGAGTTTCCCAATCTCGATGTCAGCCTGCGCGGCGCGGTGTCCATCGCGCGGCGGCTGCAGGATCCGCTCGCCGAGCTCGTGAAAATCGATCCGAAATCGATCGGTGTGGGACAGTATCAGCATGATGTCAGTCAGACGAAGTTGGCCAAGTCGCTCGACGCCGTGGTCGAGGACTGCGTCAACGCCGTGGGTGTCGATGTCAATACCGCGTCCCCGGCTCTTCTGGCGCGAATCTCGGGACTATCGGCGACCCTTGCCGAAGCCATGGTGCGTTACCGCGACGAGCACGGCGCGTTCACGAACCGCGATGCTCTCAAGAAGGTCCCGCGCCTCGGGGCGAAGACTTTCGAGCAGGCAGCAGGGTTTCTGCGCATCATGGGCGGCGACAACCCGCTCGACGCCTCTGCGGTGCACCCGGAGGCGTACCCGGTTGTGGAGAAAATTCTCGCCGATCTTGGCAAGCCGCTGACACAGCTGACGGGCGATACCCGTGCGCTCAAGGAGCTCGATGCGGCCCGCTATACGAGCGAGCAGTTCGGCCTGCCCACGGTCCGTGACATTCTCAAGGAGCTCGAAAAGCCCGGAAGGGACCCGCGCCCGCAGTTCAAGACGGCAGCCTTCCAGGAAGGTGTCGAGGATCTGAAGGATCTGACACCCGGTATGTTGCTCGAAGGTGTGGTTACCAACGTGACCAACTTCGGAGCTTTCGTGGATATCGGCGTGCACCAGGACGGTCTCGTACACATCTCCATGATGTCGCACAAATTCATCAAGGATCCCCGTGAGTTGGTGAAAGCAGGCGACGTCCTCAAGGTCAAAGTACTGGAGGTTGATCTGCAGAGGCGCCGGATCGCGCTGACCATGAAGTTGGATGCACCACCTGCTCACGGCACGGGTGAAACGGCGCGGCAGGAAGGACGCGCGCTGCCGGCGCGCGACCATCGGGGTGCGCAGCAGTCCCGTGATGGGCGGGGTGGCGCGCAGCGTGACAATCGAGCGGGCGGTCAGCAGCGGGACGGTCGCGAACCATCTCAGCGCGACCGCAATGGCTCGCGCTCCGGAGGGCTGCCGCGCGACTCACAATCAAACGGTGCAATGGCCGAAGCTTGGGCTCAGGCTTTGAAGAGACGCTAAGAGTCTGTCAAACAGACTCCTCGGCCCGAAACTAGAAGCGTAACGTCACCAGCCAGGCCCCTGCGGCAATTAACGCCACGCCCAGCCAATTGATTGCCGACAGTTTTTCGCCCAGGAACGTGACGCCGAAGGCGGCGACGAGCACGACACTCAGCTTGTCGATGGGTGCTACGCGCGCTGCATCTCCAATGTGCAGCGCGCGGAAATAACATAACCAGGATGCCCCGGTCGCAAGCCCGGACAGAACGAGGAACAGGTAAGTCCGGGGCGGCGTCGCCGCAATCAACCTGTGCTGCCCCGTCGCAACGACGATTGCTGACAACACGATCAGAATGACGACCGTGCGAATGAGCGTCGCGACGTCAGGTTCAATTTTCGCCACGCCGACCTTAGCGAACACCGCTGTGAGCGCGGCAAAGCACGCTGATAACAGCGCCCAGACGAGCCACGTTGACACTAACTGGTTCTCCCGCAAGGCGAGGGCCATCCAATACACCTCAGGCGGCGATCTCGACGATTGCTGGCCCTTCAATCAGGGTCCCGATCTTGGTGGCCTGCTCACAACCATGTCGTTTGAAGACGTCCAAAGCCGCTGGCACAGCCTCAGGCGCGCACGACACGAGGAGGCCACCAGACGTCTGTGGGTCGCAAAGCAACGCCCTCATCGCCTTGCCTGTGTCTTCAACGAAGCGTACGTGATCTGCGTACGAGGCCCAGTTACGCTGGGAGGCACCGGTGACCACACCGGCATCCGCTAGCGCAAGCACGCTGTCCAACAAGGGGACTTTTCCCGCGCAGATCTGTGCGCTCAGTCTTGAGCCGCGGCACATCTCGAGCAGGTGCCCGAGCAGGCCAAACCCAGTCACGTCGGTCATCGCATGTACCCCGGGCAATTGTGCGAGTTCTGCGCCGGCGCGGTTGAGCAGCGTGGTCGTGGCTATCATGGCTCGGTAGCCCGCGTCCGTTAGCTGCCCCCGCTTCAACGCGGCTGAGAGAATGCCCACGCCCAAGGGTTTGCCGAGCAGCAGAATGTCGCCCGCGTTCGCGGTGGAGTTGCGCTTTACATGGCGTGGGTGGACAACGCCGATGGCGGCGAGGCCGTAGATGGGCTCGACGGAGTCGATGCTATGCCCGCCGGCAATCGGTATGTTGGCTTGCGTGCAGACGCTCTCGCCGCCCCGGAGGATTGCGCCAATGACATCCGGTGGCAGCACTTTGATGGGCATACCCAGGATTGCGAGCGCCATGATCGGTGTGCCGCCCATCGCGTAGACGTCAGACAGAGCATTAGTCGCCGCAATCCGACCGAAGTCGAAGGGGTCGTCCACGATGGGCATGAAGAAGTCCGTGGTAGCAATCACGGCCTGCTCATCGTTCAGGCGATACACGGCCGCATCGTCAGAGGTCTCAGTACCGACGAGCAACTGGGTGAAGGCACCCGCTGACGGCGAGCGTGCAAGGAGGTCGGCAAGCACGCCCGGCGCGATCTTGCAGCCGCAGCCGCCACCGTGGGAGAGGGAGGTCAGCCTGGGGACTGGGGAGTTCATGGGGTATCCCGTGGGATTTTTGGCGGAAGGCAGCAGGAGTCGAACCTACCAGGAAGCGGCTGACGCCCCCATACCGGGTTTGAAGCCCAGCCGCACCACCGGGTACGAGTGCCTTCCACAGGTGCAGAGTAAGCCAGCCGCCCGGCGGAGTCACCTGCGCACCGCCGTGCCACACGGGCCGCCAACGCCGTGGCGCCACGCGGGGCCAACACCGTGCCACATGCGCCACCGCCCGCGCCCCGTGCGCGACCCGGCGAGTCAGGCGCCTCGCCAGCCGCTATCCGCACGCAATACGCGCGAGTCGCGCATGCGCCGTGTGTGCCCCGCGCGATCGAAAAACTCGAGGATCTGGATCGCACGCTTACGACCGAGGCCAACGGCGTCGCGATATTGCGCGGCCTCAACAGTACCGTGTTCCCGCGCCAGTGAGGCAACCACGGTCGCGAGTTCGTCGATGCATTGGCGATCGTAGAAGAGGTCGTGCACCACCTGATACACGAGTCCCTGCGTGACTTGCTTCCGTAGCACTTGGCGTACGCTGTCTTCCGGCTCGTGGATAGCGCTTGCGAGGTCACGGACCCACGGTGGATTGAAGTGTCCAGCAGCTATCAAAGGCTGAAGCTTTCGCGCTAGCTTCTTCTCACCCTCCGAGAGGGTTACCGCATGACCGGGCAAGTATAGCCACGGGCCGCTCCTGAGAATTGTGCGCTCAGATGTAAGCTCCGCGATGAGGGCACGCCAGAGATCATCTGCGAGCTGAGGTAGTGCAATTCGACGCAGACGTCCAACGTCGGGTCCAGGCTCGTCGGGCGATTCGATATGAAATTGGCGCAACGCGTGTATCGCCTGCTCCCGAAGGGCGCGCCAAGCTGACGTGAGCAGAAGGTACCGCTCTCGCGCCCCATCAATCCTGGTGACACCATCTGGCAGTGCCATGCGTTCCGGCGAATATCCGGTGAGACGAACGAGATCGGACTGTTTGACACCATATGATGCCTCTGCGAGGAGTGGGGCCAAGCCCTCACCCATGATCATACGCTCCAACGCCTGCAAATAGCGCATTCGCTCCGGCGAACGGCGCTTGCGCGACGGTGCAAACGGGTCGAGGACTACGCCGCCACCGAGTGTGTGAATCGCTTGGGCGTCGCGCACGATGAATCTGTCGCCCGGGACCGCGCAAACCGGCGTTTCGAATACGATCTGGGCGTAGCAGGGCGAGCCCGCTGAGATGGTGGCACCCTCAAGCGGGACCACGTGTGCAGTTAGATGCGTGGCGCCATGGTGGAAGTGAACAGGTGCCCAGGCTTTGAATTCTTTATGTGCATCAGCGATCAACTCGAAGCGCACATCGATGCGCGTGGTGGGCGCGAGCGCACGCGCATCCGCCAGCCAGTCGCCTCGCTTGAGCGCGCTCTTCTCGATGCCAGGCACGTTTAACGCGCAGCGTTCACCACAGTGGCCGACTTCGGCAGGGCGGTTTTGAGAATGAATGCTGCGCACTCGAACGGGTGTGTTTGATGGGAAGACCGCAACGGTGTCCCCGGTGCGAACGCTACCGGAGAACACGGTCCCGGCAACCACCGTCCCATGCCCCGGCAACGTGAACACGCGATCGACCGCGAGCCGAAACAGACGCCCATCGTGGGCCGGCGCGGCACGCGCACCCACAGCCTCACGTGCACCTACTGCGCCACGCGCAGCCCCCGCGGCACCCGCAGCCAGGGCCCCACTTCCGTCAACCGCCCCGGCCCCGGCTCGGCGGCCAAACCGCCCAGCGACCACCTCCAGGTACTCCTTCAACAAGCGCGTCCCAACATCACCAGGAGCAGTAGCGTTGACCCGAAACACCGGCGAATCTTGGAGCACGGTCTCGCCAAGAAACGCCTCAACCTCGGCCTCTGCTGCCACCACTCGCGCTTCATCGATGCGGTCGATCTTCGTGAGAGCAACCGCACCTTGCGTAACCCCAAACAACTGAAGGATCGCCACGTGCTCTCGCGTCTGGGGCATGACGCCGTCGTCCGCGGCGATCACCAACAACGCAAAGTCGATGCCGCAGGCACCAGCAGCCATCGTGTGCACTAGTCGCTCGTGCCCAGGCACGTCAACGAAACCAAGGACATCGCCGTTGCTCAACGGCGTATAGGCGAATCCCAGCTCGATAGAAATGCCGCGAGCTTTCTCTTCCTTGAGTCGATCAGTATCGACGCCCGTGAGCGCGCGCACGAGCGTGGTCTTCCCGTGATCGATGTGGCCGGCGGTGCCGACGATCATGGTGCAAGCTTACGCCACTGATCGGCGAATGCAGCTTCGTCCGTCGAGCTCAAACAACGCAAGTCCAACCAAAACGCCTTGTCATTCACGCGCCCAATCACAGGCCGAGGCAGACCCCGCAGCAGTCCCTCCAGCCGACCCAGACTGCCTCCTTTCCCCTTAACCACTCGTACGGCGAGGCCGTGACTGGGCAACGTGTCCGCTGGTAAAGCCCCGCTGCCAATCTGACTGAGCATCGGTGCATCGGTGACCGCGTATGCATCCCCGACGGCCGTTTGCACGATCGGCCTCAGTCGCACCGCTTGCGCCTGAATCTCGGAAGAAGCCCGAGTCAGCATATTCAGGGTAGTCAAACGCTCCGGAAGAGAATCGGGGTCACGGTAGAGCGCAAGCACGGGTTCAAGCGCAGCAAGCGTCAGTTTGCCCACCCGCAGCGCTCTCTTCAGGGGGTGCTTTCGAAGCTTCGAGATCAGGTCGGCGCGACCCACCAGCAGACCCGCCTGGGGCCCACCCAGGAGCTTATCCCCGCTGAACGAGACAAGATCAGCGCCGGCCGCTACCGTCTCCTGCACCGTGGGCTCCTTCGGTAGATTCCAGCGTGTCATATCGATCAGGGACCCGCTTCCGAGGTCAGCCGCGACCGGCACGGATCGAGCGCGTCCCAATTGCGCAAGCTCGGATATCGAAACACTGTGCGTGAATCCTGAAATCTCGTAGTTGCTGGTGTGCACCTTCATCAGCAGACCGGTCCGCGGACCCACGGCGTCCGCATAGTCTGACAAGTGCGTGCGGTTGGTCGTGCCAACCTCGACGAGCCGCGTACCTGCCTGCCGCATGATGTCCGGAATCCGGAAAGAGCCGCCGATCTCGATCAGCTCACCCCGCGAGACGACCACCTCGCGTCTTGAAGCTATTGCACTGAGCATCAGCAACACCGCCGCCGCGTTGTTGTTCACGATTGTGGCAGCTTCGGCACCCGTCAACTCGCAAAGCAACTTCTCGATGAGCGTATCGCGCTCGCCGCGGCGCCCGGTGGCCAGGTCGTATTCGAGGTTTACCGGCGCCCCCATTGTTCGCAGCACTGCGCGCGTCGCCTCCTCAGGCAGCACCGCGCGACCCAGATTGGTGTGCAAAACCGTTCCAGTCAGATTGAAGACGGCCCGCAGGGCAGGGGCGGTACCGGCTTCGAGCTGGGCCTGGAGTCGCGACCCGATTGCTTCATCGGACAGTGAAATAGCATCGAGCCTGCCCGCGATCGCAGCCTCACGCAGGGACTCGAGGCACGCGCGCAAGTCGGTTACCACTCGAGTACGCCCATAGCGGGCCAGTAACGTCTCGAATGCCGGACTGTTGAGTAAACGGTCGACCGAGGGGATGTTGGCCGGACTGGCGCGCGGCGCGAGCACTCAGGTTTCCGTGTTCTGCCACAGCAGCGGACTGCCACTGCCGCGGTGGAAACCTTCCTCAGTCATCAGCAGGTCGAGGGCAAGGCTTGCGAGGTCGTCGGCCACGGGCTCCACTCCCATATCCTTTTCCTGGTAGAGGATCTTGCGGTACGTATGGCATTGGCCACAAGCCTCCGCCCGGACCGCCCCCGACCCACCCTCGATGGAGTGGTAGACGATACCTTCGTTCGCGAGGCACTGACTGCAGGTAATCCGCACCATATGCCACTCAGTGGCGCAGAGCGCGCAATGCAGGTAGCGATACCCCTGCGCGCCTTTATCCGACCGGACGACACTGGCAACCGGCAACGTACCGCACATTGGACACACGCCAGGCACGTCGATCGGCGTTACATCACTTGTCCGCAGGGAGGAAGCCATCGCTGCCCAGTACACCTGCAGTGCCGCCATCACGAATGGCGCCATCGGGACCTCTACACCGCGGGTGCGGGCTGTTAGCAGCATGTCTGCCTGGGTCTCAATCTCAGCCGGAGTGCTTGCAACAATGCGCTCGCATACCGACCGGACACCGGCCGGAAAACCGGATGCACTCGCCAGTGAGCTACACAGCTCGTTCAGGATAGTTCGCCAACGCTCCTGCCGTGGCCAACCCGCCGCCTGCAACAGGGGCATGCGATGCTCGTGCGCAAGCTCGATCTGCCGCCCGAGTTGTTGTGCAAACTGCTCGGCGGCCAGCGCCGCCCTGAGAGTATCCGCGGCAACCTGCTGGCGGTCGGCCAAGGTCGACATCAGTCGGAGGTAATCTCCCAGGGAGTCCCCCCCGCTGGGGGTTCCCTCGCCCCCGCTGGGGGTTCCCTCGCCCCCGCTGGGGGTTCCCTCGCTGGCCGCTCGGTCGCTGGCCGCTCGGTCGCTGACCGCTCGGTCGCCGCTGGGGACGTCACCGCTGCCGCGGCTCCCGTGCCCCTCGGCCAACGCGCGCAACCGCTGCCCTCGGCGCGCGAACAGACTCGCCGGGTCGGGCAAACGGATGCGCGGGACGGATCGGTCGGCAAACGCCTCAATCTGGGCGGGATCTAGAATTCGCTGCATGGATCATCTCGCGATACCAGGCCCGATGATGCTTCCAAGCCCAGCCCGGTGTCACGGTCCCGCGGGTCATTGCATGCACTGAGCCCTTGACCCAAATCGCCGCATAGATGTGCACAATGATCGAGGTAATCAGCACAAACGCACAGAAGGCATGTAGCAGTGCGGCGAACCGGACCACCCTGATCGAAAAATAGAAAGAGAAATAAGCCCGCCAGATGACGATCCCGGTCAGCAGCAGGGCGGCGAGACACACCACGATGACCCAATAGACCAGCTTCTGCCCGGCGTTGTAGCGGCCAACTTCCGGCAACCGCTCCTCACGGTTGTTCACCACGTCGCGATACTGCCGCAGCCATTTCCAGTCCGCGGGCTGCATGTAGTTGTGACTCCAGAACCGCAACGCGAGCAATACAAACGCCCCCACCATGAACAACCCCAGGAATGGGTGCAGGATCCGTGTCCACGGGCCGCCGCCAAACAGGCCGCTCAACCCGAACAGCGCCGGATGAAACATCGCAAGCCCCGAGAGCCCCGCCAGCACAAACGCGATTGCGGTCGTCCAGTGATGAGTGCGGTCACCGGCCGTGTACCTCACGAGGGTATCCCGGCGCCGCGGGGACCCTTGCCCAGCTTCGCCCGTGCTATGGCCAGGCGCGTCCATGCTGCGAGTTGAATCGGTCATGGCCTTTTCTCCGGTCTCTGCGCTGGCTTGACCGCCTCATCCGCAGCACGAGCCTCATCGCCATCGTCAGTCTCATTGGGCCCGACACGGATGTAATGGAAGAACCCGGCAATGGCCGCGAATGCCATGCCGGCAAGCGCGAGCGGTTTCGTAATACCCTTCCAGAGCCGAACGCTGTTACTGATGTGCGGATTGTCTGCCAGGCCGTTATAGAGATGCGGCTGGTCGGCATGGTGCAGCACATACATCACATGGGTGCCGCCAACCCCGGGGGGATCGTACAGACCGGCGTTCTGAAACCCGCGTGACTTGAGGTCTTCCACCCGCTCCGCGGCGTGCAGCTTCATGTCCTGCTTGGTCCCGAATACCAGCGCGCCGGTAGGACACGCCTTGATGCAGGCCGGCTCGAGACCGACGGCGACGCGATCGGAACACAACGTGCACTTGTACGCTCTGTGATCTTTCCTGGAGATCCGGGGTATGTCGAACGGGCACCCCGCGATGCAATAGCCACAGCCGATGCAATTCTCCTCGTGGAAATCCACGATGCCGTTGGCGTATTGGACGATCGCGCCGGGCGCGGGGCAGGCTTTCAGACAACCCGGATCGGCGCAGTGCATGCAGCCATCCTTGCGGATGAGCCACTCCAGATCGCCCTGCGGATTCTCGACCTCCGCAAAGCGCATCAGGGTCCACGAGCTTGCGGTCAGATCGTGCGGGTTCTGGTAAGCCCCCACGTTCGTGCCGATCTCATCGCGCAGGTCGTTCCATTCCATGCAGGCGACCTGGCAGGCCTTGCAGCCGATGCATTTGCTGGTGTCGATCAGTTTGGCCACGGTGACATCCCCCGTGCCCGTGCGGATCTGGGGCTCCGGCAGGGTGGTCGCCGAGCGCCTGATGATGTCGAGTGATTGCAGCGCCATGGTATTTCTCTACAACTTCTCGACCTTGACGAGGAATGACTTGAACTCCGGCGTCTGCGTGTTGGCATCACCGACGAAGGGTGTCAGTGTGTTGGCCAGGAAGCCGGGTTTCGCAAGTCCCTTGAAGCCCCAGTGGATGGGAATGCCGACGTGATGCAGCGTCTTGCCATCCACCTGCAGCGCTCTCAGCCGCTTGGTCACGACGGCTATGGCATCGATGTAGCCGCGATTCGAGGACACCTTGACCCGATCACCCGAAGCGATGCCGAGCTCATTGCCCAGCGCCGCGCCAATCTCCACGAACTGCTCGGGTTGGATGATCGCATTCAGGCGAACATGTTTGGTCCAATAGTGGAAGTGCTCGGTGAGCCGATAGGTCGTCGCGGCGTGGGGGAATTTATCCGCCTTGCCGAAAGCCTTGCGATCTTCCTCGAACACGCGGGCGGCCGGATTACTCAGCGTTTGCGGATTACCCGGACTGAGCGGATTGCTGGAGAGTGGGGTCTCCATGGGCTCATAGTGTTCCGGGAAAGGACCATCCGCCATGAACGTTCGCGCGAAGAACCGCGCAACGCCTTCCGCGTTCATGATGAAGGGGCCCATGCCGTGCGAAGGATCCTCATCGGCCTTGAAGTCCGGGACATCGGCACCGCTCCAGGCCGTGCCGTTCCACGCGACGAGCTTGCGGTTCGGATTGAACGGTTTGCCACTCGGGTCGCAGGACGCGCGGTTGTAGAGCACCCGGCGGTTGGCGGGCCAGGAATAGGCCCAGTTGAGGGTCTGGCCGATTCCCGTCGGATCCGAGTTGTCGCGGCGCGCCATGAGGTTACCAGTGGGCCCCCAGGCGCCGCAGAAGATCCAACAGCCGCTGGCCGTGCTGCCGTCATTACGCAACTCGGCGAAGCCGGCCAACTGCTCGCCGGCCTTGCGCGTCACCTTGGTCGGATCCTTGGGATCGGTCAGATCCTGCAGCGCTTTGCCCGAGTACTCCCGCGCGAGCTCCTCGGGAGCGGGGCTGTTGGGCTGCGCGTACGGCCACGTCAGGTTCAGGATGGGATCGGGAAAAGCGCCGCCATCCTTACGGTACAGCTCGCGCATGCGCGTGAAGATCTCGCCCATGATCTGCAGATCCGAGCGGGCATCACCCGGGGGCTCGGCACCCTTCCAGTGCCATTGCAACCAGCGCGAGGAATTCGTGAGCGAGCCGTTCTCCTCGGCAAAACAGTTGGTGGGCAGCCGGAACACCTCGGTTTGAATCCTGGCCGGATCAACGTCATTGTGCTCGCCGAAGTTGCGCCAGAACTCGCCCGTTTCGGTGGCCAGTGGATCCATGACAATGAGAAATTTGAGTTTCGCAAGGCTTACATTCAACTTCGCCTTGTTGGGGGCCGCAGCGAGTGGATTGAATCCCTGGCAGATGAAGCCGCTGACCTTGCCCTGGCTCATGAGCTCGAAGAACTGCAACATGTCGTACGGCTTGTCGCACTTCGGCAGATACTCGTAAGCCCAGTTATTCTCAGCGGTCGCGGCATCCCCCCACCACGACTTCATGAGGCTGACAAAGAACTTCTCATAGTTCTGCCAGTAGCTGAGCTGATTCGGGCGCAGCGGCTTGAAGGCCTTCGCGGCAATGTACTGCTTGTAATCCTGCATTTTATCGCCCGGCACCGTCAGATAACCGGGCAACAGGTCGGTCATCAGCCCGAGGTCAGTCAGTCCCTGGATATTGGAATGGCCACGCAGCGCGTTCATGCCACCGCCGGAAACCCCAATGTTGCCCAGCAGGAGCTGCACCATCGCCCCCTGGCGGATCATCTGCGATCCAACGGAATGCTGCGTCCAGCCGAGCGCATACATGATCGTCATGGCGCGCGTCGGTGTTGCCGTGGATGCCATGACTTCGCAGATCTGGAGGAACTTGTCTTTCGGTGTACCGCAGACACGTGCGACCATCTCCGGCGTGTACCGCGCGTAGTGCTGTTTCATCAACTGGTAGACGCAGCGCGGATGGGCGAGCGAAGGATCCGTCTTTACGAAACCATCGGCCCCCATCTCATAGTCCCAGGTAGAGCGCTGATAGCTACGCTTTTCCGCGTCGTAGCCGGAGTAAAGGCCGTTCTCGAACGCGAAGTCCTCGCGGACTATGAAGGTGAAGTCCGTGTAGTTGTGGACGTACTCATGCTGGATCTTGTCGTTCGTCAGCAGATAATTGAGGACGCCCCCCATGAACACGATGTCCGTGCCCGTTCGAATCGGGGCATAGATGTCGGCGACGGAGGCCGTGCGCGTGAACCGCGGATCGACGACGATCAAACGCGCCTTGTTGTGCGCCTTGGCCTCGATAACCCATTTGAAGCCGCACGGATGGGCCTCGGCGGCGTTGCCGCCCATAACCAGCACTACATCGGCATTCTTGATGTCGACCCAGTGATTTGTCATCGCTCCACGGCCAAACGTCGGGGCAAGACCTGCCACCGTCGGGCCGTGTCACACACGCGCCTGATTGTCGAAAGCCAGTACGCCGAGAGTGCGCATCACCTTGTGGGTGAGATAACCGACTTCGTTGCTGGAGGCCGAGGCTGCCAGCATAGCCATGCTCAGCCAGCGATTGACCGTCTCGCCCGTGGGTGACTTCGGGATGAAATTGGCATCACGATCCTCCTTCATGAGCTTGGCGATACGCCCGAGCGCATCGTCCCAGGAGATCGGCTGCCACTTGTCGGAACCGGGCGCGCGGTACTCGGGCCGCATCAAACGGCTCGGACTGTGCACGAAGTCGAGCAGACCGGCGCCCTTCGGACACAACGTTCCACGATTGACCGGATGGTCCGGATCGCCCTCGATGTGAATGATGCTCGCCTGGGCGTTCTTTGATCCATCGCCCAAACTGTACATCACGACGCCACACGCGACGGCGCAATACGGGCAGGTGTTGCGCGTCTCGGTGGTACGTGAGAGTTTGAATTCGCGGACTTCGGCAATCGCCACGGAGGCCGAGAAGCCCAGCAGTGCCAGGCTCGAGCCGGCCAGCGTGGCACCGGTTATTTGCAGGAATTGGCGCCGGTTGAGATCGGTCATGCGAGCACCTGTGCTACGCGCGGAAACGCCGTGACTTCCGCAATAGAATCAGTTTATGCCCGCCTGTGCACCGCCCACAAGGTGAGCGGCGGTTGTCGCGCCGCGTTAGCGCATGAATCTAAAAATTAACCTATTTTAAGACCAGCGCGCTTCGGCGTAAGCTGCCTGAGCTCGCCAAAGGGAATGTGATGATTAGCACGGCGCTGGTTGCCGCCATCAGCATGTCAGGAATCGCGGCCGGACTGCTGGTGCTGCTGCTCCTGGCAGGCCGCCGGGCGGCGCACGCCAGCCGGCGCAGCGAACAATGGCTCGCAACAACGTTGAGTAGCATTGGCGATGGCGTGATCGCGACGGACGCCACGGGTGCGATCCGCTTTCTCAACCCGGTCGCGGCGGACCTGACGGGTTGGTCGCAGGCGGAGGCGCGAGGACGCCCGCTCGATGAAGTCTTTCGGATAGCCGGTGCGGGCGACCGCCTGCCCGCCGACAATCCTGTTCAGCACATCCTGCAGCAGGGCACGCTCGCCGGACGCGCAAGTCACACAGTATTGCTTCGCCGCGATGGCGCCGAGCTCCCGATCGAGAATAGTGGGGCACCCATCCGGGGTGACGGCGGCGAGATCAACGGCGTCGTCATAGTTTTCAAGGACGCCTCCGCGGCTTGCGCAGCGCAGCAGGCTTTACAGGCAAACGAAGAACGGCTGCGCCTGGCACTGGCAGGTGCCGAGCTCGGCGTGGTGCGGGACCTAACGCAGAACCACCGGCTCGAAGCACAGGAGCGCCAGTCGCAGAAGCTCGATGCACTCGGAACACTCGCCGCGGGCATTGCGCACGACTTCAACAACATACTGGCCGTATTACGCGGCAACCTCTCCTTGATTCGCGAGGACATCCCGGCCGACCACCGCATCATGCCTCCCGTTCTCGATATGGAGAAGGCGTGCAATCGTGCCACCGTGCTCGTGCGGCAGATCCTGACATTCGGCAGCCGTCACGACCGCGACCGCCAGGTGATCCAACTCGGGGACACGCTTGGTTCCATTGCCACGGCGGCAGAGGCTCAGCCCAAGCGGGGACGGGGCGAGCGAATCTTGTACCTTGATGACGAGGAATCCCTCGTCATGCTGGCCAGACGCCTGCTCGAGCGGATGGGATATCAGGTAGCGGGTTTCAACGACTCAGCACAGGCACTGGCGGCATTCACAACGGCCCCGGAGGATTTCGACCTGGTGCTCACGGATCTGTCCATGCCGGGAATGAGTGGCATTGAGGTCTCCCGCCGGATGCTCGAAATCCGTCCCGATCTTCCGGTACTCCTCGCTACGGGCTATGTTCGCAGCGAGGATGTGGCACAGGCGCGGTCCATCGGCATCCGCGAGGTCATCTGGAAGCCGCAGACCATCGGTGAGATGGGGGATCTGCTGGCGCAGCACTTGGAAAAGCTGCCGTCCACGCGTAACTGATCCGCCGTCGCTGGTGCACCGCGCGTGCGTCGGGAACGTACAAGCGCGCCTCATTCATGTCACGCTAGCGTCAACTATGCCTGATCAACCGAATCTCTTGATTTTGATGGCGGACCAGCTCACGCCGCGGGTGCTCAATGCTTATGGCGGGCGGGTGGCGCGCACGCCGAATATGGACCTGCTGGCGAAGGAGGGGGTCGTATTCGACTCCTTTTACTGCAATAGTCCGCTGTGCGCGCCTTCCCGGTTCTCTTTCATGGCGGGACAACTGCCGTCGCAGATCGGGGCATATGACAATGCCGCCGAGTTCCCAGCGCAGGTGCCGACTTTCGCCCATTACCTGCGCGCCGCGGGATACCAGACCGCGCTGAGCGGCAAGATGCATTTCTGCGGCCCGGATCAGCTGCACGGATTCGAGGAGCGGCTGACCACGGATATCTATCCGTCGGACTTCGGCTGGACACCCGATTGGCGCAATTTCGATGCGCGTCCGCCCTGGTATCACACGATGGACTCGGTCACACAGGCGGGCTCCTGCACGCGCACCAACCAGATCGACTTCGATGACGAGGTGGTCATCGCTGCCCGGCAGAAGCTTTTCGACATCGCGCGCGGTAAAGACAAGCGGCCGTTCTGCCTCGTCGTGTCTATGACGCACCCGCATGATCCCTACGTGATCCCCGGCGAATACTGGAACCGTTATCGCGACGAGGAAATCGACATGCCGCGCGTGGCGGACCTTGCCAAGCCGGGCGCGGGCGGCCGCGAGGACCCCCATTCGCGGCGCCTTCGCCACGTGATTGGGCTCAACAGCTCGACACCTACTGAGTCACAGGTTCGCGCCGCGCGCCGCGCGTACTATGGTGCGGTCTCCTACGTCGACGATCAGGTCGGCTTGCTCGTCGGCACCCTGGAACAGGCGCAGTTAGATCGCAACACGGTGGTCGTAGTGTTGGCGGATCATGGCGACATGCTTGGAGAGCGGGGCCTCTGGTACAAGATGAACTTCTTCGAACCGGCGTGCCGCATTCCTCTGATCGTGCACGCCCCGGGCCGCTTCGTGCCGCGGCGCGTGGCGGGTTCTGCTTCGCTGCTGGATCTGCTGCCCACCTTCGCGGCACTGGCCAGCAATGGCGTGGAACCGGGGTACGCCGCCCCCATCGGTGGCCGGAATCTGCTGCCCGCGATCGAAGGCCGCGAAATACGCGATGAAGTGATCGGCGAGTATCTGGCCGAGGGCGCGATCGCCCCGATCGTCATGATCCGCCGCGGCCGGTATAAGTTTGTGCACTCGCCAGCGGATCCTGACCAACTTTATGACATCGCGGCCGATCCGGATGAGCGGGTCAACCTGGCCGGCGAGGCAAGCCACGCCACGACGGTTGCCGACTTCCGGGCGGAAGTGGGCCGGCGGTGGGTGCTTGCAGAGCTGAGCGAGGCGGTACAGCTGAGCCAACAGCGCCGCCACTTCGTGTACGCCGCGCTGCGGCAAGGACGCTTCCAGCCGTGGGATTTCCAGCCGATCCGGGATGCGAGCCGTCTCTATATCCGCAATGACCAGGAACTCAACGACCTCGAAAGCATGGCGCGTTTTCCGCGCCTGGCCTGAGACGCTCGTCTGCGCGCTTCTCGGCTGGGCCGTGGCGGGTGAGGCTCCGGCAGCCGGCTCATTGGAGCCTGCATCCTGCCATACGGTCAGACTGGCGGATGTCGGATGGACTGACGTCACCGCGACCACCGCGGTATTCAGCCAGGTATTGCGTGGCCTGGGCTATGACCCGCAGACGACCCTGCTATCCGTGCCGGTCACTTATGCCGTCATGAAGGGAGGCAACATCGATGTCTTCCTGGGCAACTGGATGCCGGCGCAGACCCGTGACCGCCAGCCCTACATAGACGATGGCTCGATCGAAATCATTCGCGAGAATCTGACGGGTGCCAAATATACGCTGGCCGTGCCTTCGTACGCGTACCAGGCCGGGATCAAGGACTTCGCCGACATCCAGCGCTTCGGACCGGCACTCAACTTCACGATCTACGGCATCGAGGCCGGCAACGACGGCAACCGGCATGTCCTCACGATGATCCAACACAACGATTACGGGCTGGGTGGGTTCCACCTGGTCGAATCGAGTGAGCAGGGGATGTTGGCGGAGGTTGCGCGAGCCTACGCAGCGGCCAAACCTATCGTGTTCCTGGCGTGGGATCCTCATCCCATGAACATGCAGTTCGACCTGCGATATCTGAGCGGCGGCGATGCAACATTTGGCCCCAACTACGGCGGGGCCAAGGTGATGACGCTGGCGCGCAGGGGCTACGTGCGCCAGTGTCCCAATGTCGGCAGGCTGTTGCGGAACCTGGTATTCACGACTCATGGTGAAAGCATAATCATGCGCTCGATCCTCGAGGACCATAAGACGCCGGAGATTGCGGCTCGCGAATGGCTGGCCGCGAATCCAGCCGTCATAAAAACATGGCTGCAGGGCGTTCACACTTTTGACGGGAAGGTTGCCGGCGCGCCGGGCGACGCACGACCGAGTCCCGGCATGGCGGTTCGCTTCGAGAGCTGGCTCACGCAGCACAAGCTGCCAGTTGGTGCCGCGGTCGCGGTTGGAATCGAGTGGGTGAAGCTCAATGGCGCGGCTGCGTTTCGTATTACGGGAACGGCCGTTGGGGGCGCCATCGCTGCGGTGTATCGGATTTTACGCGCCGTGCCGCCGGCTCTCCTCATACTCGCCGTGGCGATATTCGCCTGGCGGATGCAGCGCTCCTGGGCGCTGGCTGCTTTCGTCGTTGCAGCGTTGCTGCTCATCATGAATCAAGGCTATTGGCAGCAGACCCTCGAGACTCTGTCGCTCGTCCTGGTCTCCACGCTCGCCGCGACGGCTATCGGGGTTCCCTTGGGGATCGCATCCGCGCATCGTCCGGCGCTGGCCGCAGCCCTGCGTCCGGTTCTCGACCTGATGCAGACTCTGCCGACGTTTGTATATCTGATTCCGACGCTGGTGTTATTTGGCCTTGGGGTTGTACCCGCGTTGATCTCGACAGTGATATTCGCGCTACCGGCGCCCATCCGGATGACACAACTGGGGGTCGCGGGTGTGCCGCGTTCGCTGCTCGAAGCGGGCGAGGCGTTTGGCGCCACTCGTTGGCAGATGCTCTCCAAAGTGGAACTGCCCAGCGCGGCACCGCTGATCGTCGCAGGGATCACCCAATGCATCATGTTGAGTCTGTCCATGGTAGTCATTGCAGCGCTCGTGGGTGCCGGAGGCCTGGGAGTTCCGGTAGTCCGCGCGCTCAACTCCGTGCAAGTCGGCATGGGTATCGAGGCTGGTATCGCTATAGTGCTGCTTGCCATTATCCTCGATAGGATCACACGGAAAGGATCGTCTGCGAAGTGACCCGAAGTTACGACTACATCATTGTCGGCGCAGGCTCGGCCGGCTGCATCGTTGCGCACCGCTTGACCGAAGGCGGCAAGTATTCCGTGCTCCTGCTCGAGGCTGGCGGCCCGGATGACTCGCTGCGTTTCAAGGTGCCCATCGGGTACGTGTACACCTATTACGACCGTAGAAGTAATTGGATGTACTCGATGCAGCCGGAAAAGGAGCTCAACAATCGCACGCTCTACTGTCCCCGCGGCAAGGTCCAGGGAGGCAGCGGCTCCATCAACGCGCTGATCTATATCCGCGGCCAGAGGAGCGACTTCGATGACTGGGCCGCGCAGGGCAATGCTGGGTGGGGGTTCGAGGACGTTTTGCCGTATTACAAGCGGCTCGAATCACATCCGCTCGGCAACACCGAGTATCACCGCGCGGACGGGCGCGTGCGTATCACCCAAATGAAGAGCGCCGCCCATCCTATCTGCGCCGCATTCCTCGCGGCCTGTCAGAAACTCGGCTATGCGCAAAACGATGATTTCAACGGCGCATCGCTCGAAGGCGCCGGGATCTACGACATCAATACCCGGGACGGATTGCGCGACTCGAGCAGCCGCGCGTACCTGGAGCCGGCGCTCGACCGAACTCAACTCACCGTCGAGCACCATTGCCTGGTGGACCGTGTCCTGTTCGACGCTCAGAGGAAGGCGAGGGGCGTTTCCTACCGGTCCAACGGCGAGCACCGCCAATGCAATGCCGCGAAAGAGGTGATCCTGGCGGCGGGCGCGGTGGATACACCCAAGCTGCTGCAACTTTCGGGTGTCGGTGACCGCGCGTTACTGCACAGGCTGGGTGTGACCGTGACGCATCATTTGCCGGCCGTCGGCAGGAATCTGCAGGATCACACCTGCGTGAGCTATTACTACCGCGCCAATCGCAGGACGCTGAACGATGAGTTCGGCAGCTGGGTGGGCAAGGCGCGCGCCGGATTGCAGTTCCTGTTGATGCGCAATGGGCCGCTGTCGCTCAGTGTCAACCAGGCGGGGGGCTTTCTCAAAAGCGACGCCGGGCAGGCGAATCCGAACCTGCAGCTGTATTTCAACCCGTTGTCGTATGAAATTCCAAAGGATGGCTCGCAGGCGCTGCGCCCCGAGCCGTACTCCGGATTCCTGCTGGCGGTTTCCCCGTGCCGGCCGAGCAGCAGGGGCAGTGTCGAGATCGCCTCGAGGCATGCGCAAGACGCCCCGTTGATACGGCCCAACTACCTGAGCACCCAGAAAGATCTGGACGAGGCGGTGAAGGGCAGCCAGCTCGTGCGCAAGATCATGGGCTGCGAGGCGCTGCAAGCAATCACGGTGGACGAAACCAGGCCCGGCGCCCGGGTGCGCAGCGAAGCGGACATGTTGCAGTACTACCGCGAGGAGGCGGGCTCGATCTATCACCTGTGCGGCTCGTGCGCCATGGGACCTGATCCAGCGACCGCCGTGGTTTCGAATCGCCTGAAGGTGCACGGAATCGACAATCTCAGGATTGTGGATGCGTCGATCTTTCCGAATGTGACCTCGGGGAACATCAATGCCCCGACCATGATGGTCGCGGAGAAGGGGGCGGCGATGATATTGGAGGATGCGGGGACTTGGTGAACGGCGGCAATCTGGCCGCCGGCGGGCCAGCGCGGTCGGCCCCACTCGCTGCCGAGCGGCGCCCATCGTGCCGGTGCAGGCCCGGGGCCGCCTGGCGGCGGGCTATTGCGCGGCCGCGGACTTGGCTGCGTCGGGCCGCGACCCGCCGCGCATCAGGGTCAGCGCCAGCGCCGCTGAGGCCAGCATCAGGAACAGGCTGACCGCGTTCAACACCGGGCTCGCCCCTTCGCGCATCCGCCCATACATCATGATCGTGAGCGGCGCATCCGATCCCACGAGCATCAACGTCGTATTGAAGTTCTCGAATGACATCAGGAAAGCTATCGCGCCTGAGCCGATCAGGGCGGGCCGCAGATAAGGCAGCGTGATCGTTCTCAGCACTGCGACATGCGATGCTCCCAGGTTCAAGGCAGCCTCTTCCAGTGTTTGATCGAAGCGCTTGAGGCGGGCGCTGATCATCAAGGTCGCGATCGTGGCGATGTAGGAGAACTGTCCGAGTACCACCAGCGGCAGGCCGGGCCGTAGAAAATCGAGGTCGAGGCCGAACAGATCGTCCGCCAGCTCGGCCACTCTGCTCGAGAACGACAGGACGGAGATACCGAGGATCACTCCCGGAATCACCAGAGGTGTCAGCATCAGTACCGACAACACCTGTTTGCCGGGAAAGCGGTAGCGCTCCATCAGGAAGGCGTTCGCAGCCCCCACCGTAACCGAGAGTATCGTCACCCACACGGCGACAGTGACGCTGGTCCAAATACTGCCCAGCAACTGCGTGTCATGGAACAGCCCCACTCGGCCGGTCGCCGCGCTGCCCGTGAACCAATCGAGTGTGAATCCACGCCAGGGAGGCGCGGGGTAGTTGGCGTCGTTGAACGCGAACACGCCCACAATGATGAGCGGCGCAAACAGAAAAATCAGGAACGCCACTACGTACAGCACGGTAGCGGTACGCAACCAGGCCGGACGCGGCAGCGACGCAATCATGAGCGCCTCATGACATCGACGAAGCGCTGCCCGCTCAGCCGCAAGCCGACGGCCACTATCCCGGTTGACAGTCCCAGCAGCAGAAATCCGAATGCCGCACCCTGTTCCCAGTTGAACCTCACGATGAACTGGGTATAGATGAGCTCGGTAAACCACTGGGAATTCTTGCCACCCAGCAGGTTGGGTGTCAGATAGTTACCCAGGGTGAGCATGAACACGACGATGCAGCCGGCGGTTATACCCGGCGCGGCGTGCGGAATGACGATGTTCCTCAGGGTAGCAAAGCCGCCTGCACCCAGATCGTAAGCCGCTTCGATGAGCGAGTTGTCGAGGCTCTCGAGACTGCTGACGAGCGGCACGACCATGAACAGGAGCGAGGTGTAAACGAGCCCCGTCAGGATGGTTGCGTCATGGTATAGAAGCTCTACGGGCACGGCTGTGAGGCCCATCTTGACGAGCAGGGCGGGAAGAACCCCCGACTCGCGCAGCAGAATCAACCAACCCAGTGCACGCACGGTCTCGCTGACCCAGAAGGGAATGAGACACACGACGAACAACAATGCGCTTGCTCTGCCACGCGCGACTTTCGTGATGACCCACGCGATCGGAAAAGCAACCAGCAGGGTGAGGGCTGTCGCCACGATTGACAGGGCCGCCGTGCGCACGAACACCTGCCAATAAAGCGGCTCAGCGAAGAAGGTGTGGAATTGAGCGAGGCTCGGTTCATATACGTGTGGCGCTACGCGCTCGCGCAGTGAAAGCAACGCCAACTGTACGTGCGGCAGCACGATGAGCGCAAAGAGCCACAGCAACGCGGGAGCGAGAAGCAGGATGAGGATCAGGCGCCGCTGCCACGCCCGGACTGTTGTGGCAGCGGTGATCTCAGGCATGGGGGCCGCCGTGACTGGGGAAGCAGACCGCCCGCTGGGGGTCGAAGCTGAAATGCACACGCTCGCCCACTTTCAAATCGGCAAATCGGCCGGTCTGGGGCAGGGCGACGCGAAACTCGAAGCGTGTCAAATCCTCGTGCAACAGCACCGCTGAGTTGGCGCCATCGAACAGCAGACTCTGCACCGATCCGACGTAGTGCATCTGATCTCGAGGCAGCAGCGAGGCATCGCGCTCGAGTATCGCGGCTTCAGGCCGGACAAACGCCTCGACGTGCTCGCCGGCAGCGATCTGACCGCTCTTCCTCGCACGGACGCTCCAGCCGTCGGAAGTCTCGATCTCGGCGATATCGGCCTCACTGCGCTTCAATTGCCCAAAGATGCGATTGTTGGCGCCGACGAACCCTGCCACGAAGGCAGTGGCCGGCTCATAGTAGAGCTGCTGTGGCGTACCCACCTGCTCGAACCGTCCGTGATTCATGACAGCGACGTGGTCGGACAAAACCAGCGCCTCGGACTGATCGTGTGTGATGTACACGAAGGTGGTGCCGAAGGCTGCTTGAAGCTGTTTGAGCTCAATCTTCATGTGCTCACGCAGCTTCAGATCCAGCGCGCCCAGTGGCTCGTCCAGCAACAGGAGGGTTGGCTCGAGGACCAGGCTGCGGGCAATAGCCACACGCTGCCGTTGGCCGCCCGAGAGCTGGTCGACGCGTTTCGCACCTGCACCCGCGAGGCCGACACGTTCGAGCATTGCAGCCGCGCGGCGCGTCCGCTCCGCCTTGCCAACACCACGGCGTGCCAGTCCGAACGCGACATTCTCGCCGACCGACATCATCGGAAACAGGGCCAGCTGTTGAAACACCATGTTGACCGGCCGCCGGTTCGGTGCAACGGCGCGCATGCTGCGGCCCCCGATGAGGATGTCGCCGCTATCGGGCTCGATGAATCCTGCGATCATGCGCAGCAACGTCGTCTTGCCGCAGCCGGACGGGCCTAGTATGGAGAAAAAGCTGCCGCGCTGGACGGCGAACGACAGGTTATCGACCGCGAGATGTCCGGCGAAATTCTTGCGCAAGGTTGCGACGGACAGGTCCGGCGTGCCTGCTGAGGCCGCGGCGCTCAATTGGCTGCCTTGATCCGGTCGAGAATCCGGCCTTCCATGGCTTCGAGCCCGGGGGGAATCGCCGGGTACCAGTTGATGCCGGTGAAAGCGCCGCCGGGGAAGCTTGCGTTGAATTGCGCGCGCATGGTCTGATCGACGAGCTCCTCGGTGCCGCGGGCTGCAGTCCAATTGCCTACTTTACGGGTGATGCGGGCCGCAATGTCAGGCCGCATCGTGAAATTGATCCACTTGTAGGCACCCGCATCGTTGCGGCCTTTGTAGGGCAGTGCGAACGTGTCGAGCCAGCCCAGCGCGCCGGACTTGGGCACGACGTAGTGGATGTCAGGATTCTCACGGTTGAGGGTCCAGCCACCGGTGTCCCACATCATGGCCGCAACGACCTCGCCGGAGCGCATACCGTTCAGAAGCTGGTCGCGGTTGTCGAAGAAGAAGCGCACGTTCGACTTGCACGTGGAGAGTGTCCTGCCGACATCTTCCATGAGGGCTTCGTAGGCCTTGGGGTTGTCGTACAACGCGAACGGATCTTTGCCCAAGGCGAACGCAAACGCCATCAATGTTGGACGCCTGAGGCGCATCGAGGTCCTGCCCTTGAGATCCGCGCGGCACAGGTCGCCATAGTCGGACACGGCAGTGTACTTGCTGTTGACCACGAGGCCCTCCGATCCCCACAGATAAGGCAGTGCATATAACTTGTCGTCGAGAGTTGCGATGCGGCGCGTGATCGCGAGAATCTCGGGCCGGAATTGCTCGAGATTGACCTGGCTCAGGTCCATGGGCCGGTACAGGCCGAATTCCCGCTGCACACCGGTGATGCGGTCCTGGGAGGGCTGCGCGAGATCGTAACCGGCGCCGCCGGTTGCGTGCAGCTTGGAGATCATCTCCTCATTGTTCGACAGTGTCAGCTCGACGTGAATGCCGGTTTCTTTTTCAAACTCGGCCGCGACATCGGCGGGCACGTAGTCGGCCCACGTAATGATGCGCAAGCGCTTGGAATTGTCGACGCGGGAACAGCCACTGAGCACCACGGCGAGCGCCAATACACAGGCGATGAGAGTTCGCATGCTCCTCAAGCTTCAGCTCTCGACACCGATTGCCCGTTGCTGGTCGGCAATGATGTTGCGGGCGGCGAGGAAGAAATGCACGGTTGCCCACAGGCCTGTGGGTACCAGGCATAGCAGCGCGAGCCGCAGCGACTGCGCATTGGGGCCGGAGCTCGGGGCGAACCAGTCACTCAACATGCCGACCGCCTGCGGTGCGATGACGAGATTACCGAGGTTGGCGACAAACAGAGTCATCGCACAGAACAGCGCCCGCATGCGGCATTGCGCCAGGTTGTTGACGAGCCCGAAACTCGGGCCGATGTAGAAATAGATGGCGGGAACGAATAGCCAGAACATCCACTTGGCCAGCGGCAGCGAGTGAGTCCAGAAGATGACTCCGGAGGCGATCGTGGCCACCGCGATGCCGACGCCCAGCAGTCGCACAATCCGGCGCGCATCGGCCATGTACGGCTGCCCCATCAGCCAGCCTGTGAGCAGCGTGGCGGCGGTGCCCCCCACCAGGTGCGCATTCCCAGTGATTGCGCCTGCCTCACCTGCCGTGATGCCATAAGTGCGCATGAGAAACATGGGTGTCCAGTAAGTGAGGCCCCACCCCCATAGAGCGCAGATCGCGCTTGCTGCCATGACGTGCACAGCGGACTTTTGCGTCCACAGGAAACGCATGGTCTGCATGAAAGAAGGGGCCGTAGCTTCGTTCTCGGCATCCAGGCAACCTCGCTTGGGTTCCCGGACGGTGAGGTACACGGCGATCCCTACGATGAGGCCCGGCAGTCCGAGCGCAAGGAACACGTCGCGCCATCCGAAACGATCGGCAATGGCGCCCGCGATGTTATATCCAACCCAGGCGCCGATGGGCGCACCGAGCGAGAAGATGGTCAACGCCATGGGCCGACGCGCCGCCGGGAAATAATCGGAAATAATGGAATTGGCCGCAGGCGTTCCTCCGGCTTCGCCGATGCCCACGCCGATGCGTGCCGCAAGCAGTTGCCAGTAGTTCTTCGAGAGTCCGCACAGCGTAGTCATTGCCGACCAGAGAATGATCGAGACGGTGAGGATGTTGCGGCGGCTCTTGCGGTCCGTGAGCCACGAGATCGGAAATCCAAACGTCACATAAAAAAGTGCCAGGGATACGCCGGTCAGAAAGGCGATGCCGGAGTCGGACAGGTGCAGCTCCAGGCGGATGGGCTCGAGCACCGTGGATACGACGTAGCGGTCGGCGATACTGAGCGTGTACACCAGGACCATCATCAGCAGCACGTACCAGCGAAGGGCCACCGATGCGCCTGTCTTGCCGGAAGAGGATTCAAGCCTTACGGCTTCGATACTCATGCGCGGTGCATTTGAGTAATTCGCCTCATCATCGCGAGTCCCCCGGATTTTTTTTCACAATAGCAAAATAACGACCCGGCGGTTGTGTAATGTAACTTCGCATCTTAACCCCGTAAGTTCATGAAGTAGCTGGAGAAGCTTATGAATTCATCTGCGACATCACTGGAACAGATCAAGAACACAGTCATTGATCTGGCGATCCGCTTCGGTCCCCGGCTGCTGGTTGCGATCCTGATCGTGGTGGCGGGGCTCGCCGCGAGCCGCTGGGTTAGCAGCTGGCTGCTGCGCGGGCTGAGTCGAATCGAGTTGGAGCCGCCGGTGCGCATGCTGCTGGCGCGCGCCGGCTGGCTGCTGACGTTCACGCTGTTCCTGGTGATGGCGCTGCAGAATCTCGGGGTCGAGCTGCTGCCTCTGGTAGCCGGCGTGGGTGTCGCAGGCGCCGGCCTCGCATTGGCCACTCAGGGTGTGCTCGGCAACCTGGTGGCCGGGTTGTCCATCATCTTCGCCAAGCCGTTCCGGGTTGGCGAATATATCTCGATCGTGGGCGAGGAGGGGCAAGTCGAGACCATCACTCTGTTCACGACGAGCCTGACACATCCCGATCGTTCACGCGTGGTGATTCCCAACCGCAAGATCGTCGGTGAGATACTCCACAACTTTGGAACCGTCCGGCAGATCGATATCGTCGTCGGTGTCGCCTACGACACGGACATCAACAACGCGGTAGCTGCGATCGGCGCGGTACTGCAGGCCAACACGCGGGTGTTGCGCGACCCGGCGCCTGTCGTGCAGGCCGTGCTGTTGGGTGATTCGTCGGTCAGTATCGGGATTCGGCCGTGGGTCGGGGTGGCCGATTACCGGGCGGCAACCGGTGAAATCAACGAGGCGCTATTGAAGATGTTTCGTAATCGCGGGATTGTCATCCCGTTTCCGCAACGGGAAGTGCGGCTGGTGGGAGGGAGCCAGGATGGCTCCTACAGCACCTCGAAGACACTGTAGACCGGACCGTCGGTGCGGCGATGCCCCACCCCGATCGCCACAACCCGGTTGATCCAGTCGTACTTGGTGGCGGAAGTCTCGAACAGGGGATTGGTGCGGAAGTAGTAACTGGCCGCGTCCACGGCCTCACCTTTTTCCATCCTCTGCATCACATCGATCGGACCGTGGCGTATACCCCGGTAGGTCATCGAGATGAGCGCGCCATCATCGGTCTTCAGATTGAGCCGCACATCGAGCGCTGTCGCACCATCGCCACGCACGGTCTGCCAGTCACTGCCGCCGTCCAGAACCTCGCCGGACAGGCGCTCTCCCTCGAATCGCCCACCAGGCACTATGCCAATCCTGCGGTAGCCCCCCGGTGTTGGTCCCACGATGATCAGCGGCCGCACGTCCAGGCGCATCACAAACAATCGCTGCGTCCGTACGCTCTTCAGAACTTCGGGCAAGCTATCAGCGAGGGGGGAGGACATGGGCCGAACCTTTCGTGGGCTGGTGGACGCAAAGAGGGTACTCATGGCGCCTATTGTGCGCGCTACAAGCGTCGGCTGAGAATCTCTCCTTAGAAGGTCTTCGATAACGTCAGACGGACAGCCAGGGGCTCTAGCGGATGCACGTGCAGGTCCGGGACACCGTCCACGGGTTCCCCGGGCAATCGGTCCACGTACCAGAACTCGGCTGCATTGGCGTGGCGATTCAGAATGTTATACACGCCAAGTCCCGCGCTCCAATTCGGGGCAAATGCGAGGCGCACATCTGCGTTCCACTCACCGTAGCCACCGCTCTGGACCTCGTTGTCCGCCGAAAGAGGCTCTCTGCCCAGATAGCGATATTCCAGGCCGCCGCTCCAGGGGCCGAGGTTTTTCACATAAACGTTAAACGAACCGGTGGCGAAGGGCGCATTGGGAAGATAGCGGCCGATATGGCCCGTGCCATCGTCGAAGTCCGTCGTGAAGCGGGCATGATTGCCCGAATAGCTGGCATAGAATTCGAGCCACTTCAGCGGCTGGTATGTCAGGTTTACCTCGAATCCATAGCGCCGGCTTGCGGGTCCGGCCCCGTCCTCGCCTGCGTCCGGGTCGTAGGTGGTCTCGGACTCGGCATCCAGGTTGAAGACCGCGAGCGTGATGGCGATCTTGCCCCGCGCCAATTGCTGCCGGATCCCGAGTTCCTCGCCTTTCTGGCGAGCGATCAGGGGTGCTGCCGGCTGTCCCGAGGCGGCGGCTTGTGTCACACCTCGAAGGTCGTCGCTGTGAAAACCACGTCCGGCGCTGAGGTACAGCTCCGTCGTGTCGGCTGGCGTGAAGACCAGACTGATCTTGGGCTGCAACAGCGAATCGCTTGCACGCCCGGAGTTGGTTCCTGAATCGATGCCGTGTATATGATCGGCTCGGATTCCTACGACACTGCGGAACCAGTCAGTCCAGCGAGCTGTTGCCTGTGCATACGCTGACAGGTCGAGCAGATGCACATGATCGGTTTCGCTGAAATTAAGCGGATCACGGCTTGCAGGCAGCACGGCGCGGCGCGCCGTAGGTAATCGCGACAGTTGGTTGATGTCATAGCGTGCCTCCACACCGCCGAGCCATTCGGTCGTGATGCCGGCAATCCGCCCCGGCAACCGGTAGCTCGCACCCGCGCCGCTGATGTAGCGGTTCTCGGTCTGGGCCTCCTGGTCCCCGTTGAGCGGATCGGTGAGGAAGTGAGTGAAGTTGTTCCACAGCGTGAGCCGCGTATTGACTACATACGCGTTCGCGTTGAGCTGTCCGTCACCAATCGGGGTGTAATGCTGGCCTGACAAGCTCCAACGCTGCGCCTGTCCGCCATCCAATGGATCCAGTGTCCCGAATCGGCCGATCAAGCCCTGCTGCACGGCTCTGTCCGGTTGATCGGTAGTTGAATTCCACAACCCATGGTAGAACATGGCGGTCAGCGAACTGCCGCTGCACGTGGCTGCTGAATGACTTGCGCTGCATCCCTCGGCATCGCTGTAACGCACTACAGCATTTACCTTTCGTTGATCGTCGGCGCTATCCCACGGTCCATCATACCGTTGCAGCTCCAACGCACCGAGCACGTTACCCGCGCCTGTGGCTGCGGAACCTGCCGTCAGCAGGCGCCGGAAGCCGAAGTTTCCGCCCGTCACGTTAACCTGGTCCTCGATCCGATCGAGATAGCTCAAATGAATGGAGCCGACGGAGGCGAAGTCGCCGCGATTGGCGTAGTAGGTGCCCTTGGTGAACTCTATGTTCGTTGCCAGCTCGGGGATCATGAAGTTCAGATCCGTATAACCCTGGCCATGGGCATGGGTGGGGTTGTTGATCGGCATGCCCTCGATGGACACCGCAAGATCCGTCCCGTGATCCAGGTTGTAGCCGCGCATGAGGTACTGATTCGCCTTGCCCTCGCCACTATGCGAGGTCACCTGCAGGCCAGGAACGGTTTCCAGGAGTTGCCCGGGTCGATAGGCCGGGGTCAACGCCAGCTCGTCATTGACGACGACGCCCTCGCTGGCGGTGCTGGTGTTGCCGATGAGCTCACGGCGTGCTGCCGTTATGACGACTTCGGCTAGCGCGCCTGCGCCATCACGGGCGGGTGTTGCGGCCGCTGACACTGCAGCCGCGGAGGCCCCTACGGGCGCCGCCCCGGCCGCGGGTACTCCCGAGGTTGTTGGCGCCGCGACCTCGGCCCGCGCTGCCTCGGTCCAGACGAACACAGTAGCAATCAAAGCCAACGACCACTCGCGCACAAAGTCCTCCTGGGGCGAACCGGAAGCCGGCGCGATGAACAGGATCACTTGGGAGATCCGGGTTCGCGCGACGACAACCCAACACTGTCGTCGCGACGGTTGCCCGGCAGTCAGCGGCGCACCCCGGCCGGTAACAGGACGACCGCACGAGGCAGGTATCCTGGCTTCCGGGTCATGGCTGGCGTCTTCCTTCCCAAGGTGGGCCCTGTCTGACAGGCTGGCCGGCCTCAGTGGATCGTCGACGGTCGCTCGCCGGTTACAGTTGCGGGGGCAGCCGCGGTTTCACACCGCGTTCCAATTCAAATCCCTTGCGGGAACCTTGCGCGTGCGCGGGATGATACTGAAAATCGGGCAGCGAGTGGAGCCTTCGCAGTGGGCCCGACGGGCGCAATATCGGGTCGGTTTGTCATGCGCCGGAGGCATAGTTGCAGACGATCCCAATCGGTGGGTCGGCGGGAATCAGATCCATTTGAATCCGTGGGCCATGACGGCCAGCATCGTGCCCGTCAGGACCAGCATCCAGATTCTGGTGGACAGGGAGGTGCGGATGATCAGCCGATGCAAGCGTTCGTCGCCGCTGTGCATCTCCGCGCGCAAGGCTGCAAGCCCGGCGTGCAGTTCCGCACGTACTGCTGCAAGCCCCGCGTGCAGCTCGTCGCGAAGGTTTGCGATCTCAACCCGCACGCCGCCCAATCCTTCCCTGGTGGAGCTCGATTCAGCGCGTAGAGCGTTGATATCGGCTTTCAATTCGGTATGTAGAGCGCCGATATCGGCTTTCAATTCAGTACGTAGACTGCCGATATCGGCTTTCAATTCGGTACGCAGACCACCGATATCGACTTTCAGCTCGGTGCGTAGCTCGCGGATATCGGTTTTGATGTCCGATATGTCCGACCGCATGTGAGCGACGTCCGACTCCAATCTCACCATCCGCTCGTCCACCTCATCTTCCTCCAGTACCGCTGACACTGCCGCGCCCTCCAAACGAACTCTACTCGTTCTCTTGCCTGGTTTGAATATTCCAACAGCAATTCATCTGGCGCGAAATCCCATAAAAGAAGCCACTTTTGGCAATTTATAAAATGGTCCAAATGAGATTCATGCGTCGTGCGATAACGTCTCTACATGCGTCCGCGACTTCGCACGAGATGGCGCGCGGTGCTCAACATGGCGCCACCGACGTCTAGCAATCCTACGTTAGCCACAGTCGGCGTCACGTTCAGCAAAGCCGGCGCCTCTGCTATCATCTTTGAAGCCCCGGACCGCTGGAGATACTGGGCAGATGGAGATGTCGCAAGAATTGGCAGATGACGCGGTCGCGATCCGCGTTCGCGCAGCGTTCAAGGAGCAGGAGGGGTGGTGCGCCAAGCTCGGATCACCCTTCACTGCACTCCTTTGTTCCACCTTGGCGGAAAGACTCGATGCGAGCACCTTGATAGGTAGGCGGGTGCTGTCGTGGCCGGGCGATCCGACGGCACAGGGCGATGCGCTCCCACTGCGTGTGTGCGGAGCCCTCCATGGACTTGCTCGCTCAAACCAGGAGCCGGCACTAACTGCCGTCTATCCAGGCACAGCGCGGCAGGTCGCCGACGACGATCTGTGGCTCGCGGTCGGCGGAGCGTTGGAGCGAAACCCCGCGCACTTTGAGACTTACCTCGCGACAGCACCTCAAACAAACGAGGTCGGTCGCTCCGCCGTCCTGATGTGCGGGTTCCTGGAGATTGCCAGACGAGTAGGCCTTCCCGTACAACTGTTTGAGATAGGTGCTAGTGCGGGACTGAATCTCCTGGCAGATCGCTACCGCTATCGTTTTGGAGCGACCGAATGGGGTGACCCGCATGCTGCATTGTTGCTCGAGCCGCAGTGGCAGGGTTCAGCCCCGCCGGTTGAGGCCGACTTTCGCGTGGTGGAGCGAAGTGGTTGCGATGTAGCGCCTTTGGATATCTCAATCCCTGAGCAGCGCGCCCGCCTTGTTTCCTATGTTTGGCCGGATCAAACGGACAGACTGTCTCGGCTCGAGGCGGCCATTGCAACTGCGCTGCGTGAGCCACCACGGCTGGAGCGTATGGAAGCTGCCAGATGGGTGGAAGATAGAATCGTTGAAACAGCCGGGCAGCCCGGTCGTGTGCGTGTTCTGTTCCACTCTGTGGTGTGGGGCTATTTCCCGCTCGAAACCCAGCAGCGCCTCGCAGCTCACATGGAGAGATGCGGCGCGCGTGCGGAAACACGTTCACCACTGGCATGGCTTCGGTTCGAGCTCATCGACACCCCGCCGGGTGCGGCTCTCACGCTTAAAATGTGGCCTACGGGGGAAGAGGTCGTGTTGGCCCACGCGCAACCTCACGGTCGATCGATAGTGCATTTGGGACGTCCGTAAAATCACGGTCACAAAGCGCGCGGTATGCACACGCGCCCGATGACGCCCACATCCACCCGCGAAATGCCACGGACTTTTGCACGTATTGCCTGGCGTCGGGAGGCGAAATGACCCATCGACATAACACCAACAGTCTGACAGTTGGTTGTTGCGATGATAGTGGGCAGAGACTAAACTGTCGCCATGAATACTATAGTGATTACGATGGAAGAGGCGACCCAGGATCTCGCGACACTTATTCGCGGAATGCGCGAGCGCCGGGAGTGTGTCGTTGTGAAGGACGGCGAGGGCCCGCTGGCTTACCTGACTCTGGCCTTTCGTCCAGATCCCGCAGAGGCGGGTGTCCTGGCTCGTTCAAAGGACGGTCCCGAAGAATATGCAGGCCCCCGAGTCAGCTACAGCAAAGGGACAGGCTTGCCTGTGGTCAATGCGAGACCCGGCCAAAGAATGGTCACGAGCGAGGAGATCTATGAGGAGCTGCGGGGAACATTCCCGTGATCTATCTGCTCGACGTTAATGTGCTTCTGGCAGTCAGCTATCGATGGCACAACCTGCACAGCCGGGCAGATCAATGGCTGACTGACTTGCAGGTAGCGAACTCTCCGGTGCGTCTGGCCACATGTAGCATTACAGAGCTTGGATTGTACGAATTGCGTGCGGCGCGACCGGGCTTGCGCACAATGTGAGCGTTGCGCAAGCCGATCTGAAACGCATGAAGGAACAGAGACTGTTCACCTTTTTGGAAGACGGTTTGGGCGCGGACCGTTTCCCCGAATGGGTCGGAAAATCCAAACAGGTGACCGATGGCCACCTGTTGCAGTTGGCCATCGACCACGGAGCGACTTTTGCGACTCTTGACGAGGGAATCCCCGGGGCATTGCTGGTTCCAAAGGATTCGAATGGTTCGCTGTACGTAAGGGAATCGCAGGTGTCCTACGGGATTGCCGCGTAGGCAACTGCAATAAAAGCGGGCGACCATCGCCCCATGCGCAACAAGACCCGCCGGCGGTCGGCGAGGTCCGCGCGCGGCTGTGGGCGGGGCAGTTCAGGCACGCCGTGGCGATCTCCAATGTGGTCGCTGAGCGCAGTCGGTCGTTAAATCAGTGCCTTACGATGAGTTCATGAGACGCAGCTAGAGTATCCCGGGGCCGCGCTTTCCGCACCTTGCGGCTGCAACATGCTGTAATGCGCATCCGTTCTCGCAAGCTGACCAGGATGGCCCGCAATGAGCGCCCGATATGAAACTCGCGATGGCGTGGCCATCGTCAGTCTGGACAATCCGCCTGTAAATGGCTTGGGCCACGCAACGCGCACGGGCATCGTGGAGGGTATCGATCGTGCCCAGAAAGACCCGGCGGTTACGGCGATCGTGATCACGGGCGCGGGGCGCGCCTTTTCCGCCGGCGCCGATATTCGGGAATTCAACACCCCTAACGCCGTGCAGGCGCCTACGCTGTGGACGCTGTTGGATGTTATCGAGAGCAGCGCCAAGCCGGTGGTTGCCGCCATTCATACCTTGGTGCTGGGTGGCGGACTGGAGATGGCGCTCGCCGCACACTACCGCGTAGTTGCACGCGGCAGCCAGGTCGGACTTCCGGAAGTGAAGCTCGGTCTCGCGCCCGGTGCGGGCGGTACTCAGCGCCTGCCGCGCGCGGTCGGACTCGAGATTGCACTGAACATGATCGTGTCGGGGACGGTGGTCAAATCCGACGAGTTGGCGGCCACCCGCCTGTTCGATCGGATTCTCGAAGGCGATGTACTCACAGGGGCCATTGCTTTCGCGCGCGAAGTCGCCATGCGCAGGGGTCCGCATCCGAAGGTACGGGATTCGAAGGTAGAGCACCCGAATCCGGAAGGTTTCATTGCATTTGCGCGCACAGCGGTCGCGGCCGCCGCGAGGAACTTCCCCGCGCCCCTAAAATGCGTCGACCTCGTTGAAGCGGCGGTGAAGAAACCGTTCGCAGAGGGCTTGCGGCTCGAGTTGGAGACATTTCTCGCGCTGCTGCAGACACCCGAGTCCAAGGCGTTGCGACATTCATTCTTCGGCGAGCGGGCCGCTGCCAAGATCCCCGACGTAGGGCCCGAGACCCAGCCACGTCCAATCCGCTCCGTAGCGGTGATCGGCGCGGGCACTATGGGCGGCGGTATCACAATGAACTTTCTCAACGCCGGTATTCCGGTCACGCTCGTTGAAGCACAGCGCGACGCACTCGACCGTGGCGTGCAAACCATACGCAAGAACTATGGCAACACCGTCAAAAAGGGCAAGTTGACGCCGGAGCAACTCGAGCAGCGCATGGGCCTGTTGCGCCCGACTCTGACTTACGACGATGTCCGTGATGCCGACCTGGTCATTGAAGCGGTATTCGAGGACTACGGCGTCAAGGAGAGCGTGTTCAGGACGCTCGATGCGGTCGCCAGGGCGGGCGCGATTCTCGCCACCAACACCTCGACACTGGACCTGAACCGCATTGCCGCCTTCACGCAACGCCCACACGATGTCGTCGGCTTGCATTTCTTCAGTCCGGCGAATGTGATGAAGCTGTTGGAAGTGGTGCGGGGTGCCAAGACCGGCAAGGATGTGCTGCTGACCGTCATGGGCCTGTCCGCCAAAATCGGCAAGACGGCCGTCATTGCCGGAGTGTGCGATGGCTTCATCGGCAATCGCATGATCGAGCCATACGTGCGGCAAGCCGGCTTCCTGCTCGACGAAGGCGCATTGCCGCAACAGGTGGATCGCGCCATCGAGGCATTCGGATTCTCCATGGGCCCGTTCCGGATGAACGACCTGGCGGGTAACGACATTCTGTGGGCGATCCGTAAGCGCCACTACGTTGAACGGCCTGAGGTCAAGTACTCGCGCAGCGCTGATCTGCTCTGCGAGCAGGGCCGTTTCGGCCAGAAGACCGGCGCCGGCTGGTACGACTACAAGCCCGGCGACCGTGCCGCGTATCCTTCGAAACAGGTCGAAGAGTTGATCCTCGAGCACTCGCAAGCGCTGAAGCTCGAGCGGCGCTCAATCTCGGACGAGGAGATCGTCGGGCGTCTGGTGTATGCCCTCGTGAACGAGGCAGCAAAGATCCTGGAAGAGGGCATAGCCGCCCGCGCATCCGACATCGACATCGTCTATCTCAACGGCTATGGCTTCCCGCTATGGCGCGGAGGTCCCATGTTGTATGCCGACATGGTCGGCCCGTACAACGTTTTGCGCGCCATCCGCGGATACGCGGAGCGCGCAACCGCCGACTACGGGTACCAAGGGAAGACCTGGGAACCCGCCTCACTGTTGGTTCGGCTGGCGGAAACTGGCGGGATGTTCAATGAATGAACGTGCGGCGCACGCTGGTACCGTCAATGACTTCGGCCTCGCCGGCCGCCCGGAGTGAATCATGACTGAAGCTGTGATCGTTTCTACCGCCCGCACTGGACTTGCGAAGAGCTGGAAGGGTGCGCTCAACATGACTCACGGTGCCACGATGGGTGGCCATGTCGTCAGTCACGCGGCGGAACGCGCCAGACTAGAGCCAGGGGAGGTGGAGGACGTGCTGATGGGCTGCGCGAATCCGGAAGGCGCTACTGGCGGCAACATTGCGCGGCAGATCGCCCTCCGGGCCGGGTTCCCCGTGAGCGTACCCGGTGTGACAGTCAACCGTTTCTGCTCCTCCGGGTTGCAGACGATTGCGATGGCCGCACAGCGAATCATCGCTGGCGAGGGCGAGGTGTACGTCGCAGGCGGCGTCGAAAGCATCTCCTGTGTACAGAACCAGATGAACATGCACATGTTCACAGAGGCGTGGTTGCTGGCGAACAAGCCTGCGATCTACTGGAGCATGCTGCAGACAGCCGAGCAGGTGGCCAAGCGCTACCAGATTTCCCGCGAGCGTCAGGATCAGTATGGCGCGGAGAGTCAACGGCGGGCTGCCGCCGCAGCCGCGGCCGGAAAATTCAACGACGAGATCGTTCCGATCAAGGTGTTGGCGGGCATCGCCGATCGTGATACCGCACAGGTGAAGACCGCCGAGGTCACTCTGAGCACCGACGAGGGCATCCGTCCGGACACGACTTATGAGGCCGTTGCGAAGATCCGACCGGCATTGCCGGGTGGCGTCATCGCGGCCGGCAATGCGAGTCAGTTCTCTGACGGCGCATCCGCGGCAGTAGTGGTCGACTCGCGATTCGCCGAGCGCCGCGGACTGAAGCCGCTTGGAGCTTTCCGAGGGTTTGCAGTCGCTGGCTGCGAGCCTGACGAGATGGGAATCGGGCCGGTATTCGCCGTCCCGAAACTTCTGAAGCGAGCGGGTCTCACAGTCGAGGATATTGGCCTGTGGGAGCTGAATGAAGCATTTGCGGTGCAAGTGCTGTATTGCGCGGACCGCCTGGGCATTCCCATGGACCGCCTCAACGTCAACGGTGGCGCGATCGCGGTCGGGCATCCTTACGGAGTCAGTGGCGCCCGTTTGGCGGGACACGCCCTGATAGAAGGTCGGCGCCGCGGCGTCAAGTATGCTGTCGTAACGATGTGCATAGGCGGCGGGCAGGGGGCTGCCGGCTTGTTTGAGATTCTCTAGCGCCTGCAGGAGCGCTCGCCGGGCAGCAGGCCGGGCGCGCTGCGCCGCAATCGGATGTTGCGAATGTGAGCTTGCGCTGCAACAGCTCACCTGACCGATAATCTGCTGGCCAGTGACATGGGCCCGTTGCAGACGAATGCGGTACGCTGGGCCCACCCGAGCTCATCGCACGACCCTAACGGAGAGAGGGTGTCCCCATGTCAGAGGCTCTGTCGCGCTTGTTTTCTCGCGGCGACTTCATGCCGCACGGGATGTGCTACCTGTGGCAACCGGGCGTGCTCTGGCTGAATGTCGTCTCCGACGCGCTGATCACGGTGGCGTACTTTTCCATCCCGTTCACGCTGCTTTATTTCGTGCGCAAGCGCCACGATCTGCAGTTCAACTGGATGTTCGTTTGCTTCGCGATCTTCATCGTGGCCTGCGGCACCACTCACCTGATGGAGATCCTGGTGGTCTGGCACCCGGCCTATTGGCTCACGGGGGGCGTGAAAGCGCTCACCGCATTTGCATCGCTTCCCACAGCCGTTCTGCTGATGAAGCTCGTACCACAGGCACTGCTGCTACCGAGCCCACGGGAGCTCGAGTTGCGTGTGGCGGAGCGCACTCAGCAGCTCGAAGCCACCAATCGGAAACTACAGGAGGCATACGAAGATCTGCGGCGGACACAGCTCACCATGTTGCAACAGGAACGCCTGCGTGCGCTGGGACAAATGGCGAGCGGTGTGGCTCACGATATTAACAATGCTCTGACCCCGGCGACTCTTTATCTGCAGTCGCTGCTCCAGCGCGAACCGGGCCTGAGTGCGCAGGGCCGGGAATGCCTCGAAATAATCCAACGCGCGGTCGAAGATGTCAGTCATACGGTCGGCCGGATGCGAGAGTTCTCCCGGTCGCGTGATATGCAATTCGTGCCGGCCGCGATACAAGTCGGGCGTCTTATTACGCAAGTGGTAACGCTGACCCGCGCCCGGTGGTTCAACATGCCCCAGGAGCGCGGCGTGGTGATTCAGGTGGAGACGTCAGTGCCAGCGGAACTCCCGCCGGTACTCGGATCGGATAGCGAGATTCGCGATGCGCTCACGAACCTGGTTCTGAATGCCGCGGATGCCATGCCGGACGGTGGCATTCTTACGCTGCGCGCCTACCCGGTTTTCGGCGAGCCGGGTGCGCCGAGCAGGCAGGGTGATTCGGAGTTAGCCACACACGTTCGCATCGAGGTCTCCGACACCGGAGTTGGCATGGATGCAGTAACGCGCCGGAACTGCCTGGAGCCGTTCTTTACGACCAAGGGTGAGCGCGGAACGGGCCTGGGGTTGGCGATGGTCTACGGAACAATACAACGGCACAGTGGCGAGATCGGGATCGTCAGTGAGCTTCAGAAGGGAACGACGGTGAGCCTGATCTTTCCGGCAGCCCGGGCGAATGAGACATCCGCCGGCAGGTCCACCGAAGCTCGTGGCTGGCCGCGCGGTCTGCGCATTCTGGTGATCGATGATGACCCCCTATCGTTGAAAGCGCTGCGCGACACGCTGGAAGCCGATGGTCATCATGTCGTGGCGGCGGATGGAGGCCAGGCCGGAATTGACGCCTTTGTCGCCGCCCAGAATCGGCGTGAGCCCTTTACTCTTGTGCTCTCGGATCTGGGAATGCCTCACGTGGATGGACGCAAAGTAGCGAGCGTGGTCAAAAGCGCTTCACCGAACACCCCGGTTGTGTTGGTGACCGGCTGGGGCCAGCGCATGCACGCGCAGAACGAGCTGCCCTCGGATGTGGACCGCGTTATCGGCAAGCCGCCGAAGTTGTCGGAGCTGCGCGACGCTCTCGCGAGCCTCGCGGGCTCCTGACTGCTGGAGGTGCTCAGCAGAGTTATGGTTACGATTTCGCGCCGACAGTTGATTCAGCTTGGCGCCGCTCTTGCGGCAAGCTCGCGGGCGGCTGCCCGTGGCGATGCGCCGCAAGCACCGAGGAATTTGCCGCGGCCCCCTGAGCCCGTCGTTGCGGAGCAGGTGGCGGAGCGCTACAAGTCACTTCCATTCGAAGCGCAGCAGCTGGGAGGACTCTTTGCGGAGCGCATGCGAGTCAATGTAGAGGGCCGGCTGCTGCATATTGACCAGCAGGCGTTCGTCTCACCGTTCGTGCACCGCGACAGTACCGGCCACTTCGATGCGGCCTGGGTGGGGGAGCATGCGGGGAAATTCCTCGATGCCGCCTGCAATGCCCTGCGGTACCACGATCATCCGCAGCTGAGGCGCATTGCAGACCGGGTGTCGAAGGCGCTTGTCGCGAGCCAGGAGCCCGATGGATATCTTGGCACGTATGCGGCCACTCGCCGTTGGGCCGGGTGGGATGTCTGGGTGCACAAGTACAATCTGATCGGGCTGCTCAGTTACTACGAACTGAGCGCCGATCCGGCAATACTGCGCGCCTGCCGTGCGATAGGCGATCTGCTCGCCAGTACCTTCGGCGACGGGCCGGGACAGCGCGACATAGTCAGTGCTGGAGAACACATCGGCATGGCGGCAACCAGCGTTCTGGAGCCCATGTGCAAGCTATACAGGTTTAGCGGGAATATCCGGCATCTCGAGTTCTGTAAGTATGTGGTCCGCGCGTATGAGCAGCCTCACGGACCTCACATCGTTTCGAGCCTTCTGCGCACCGCCAGTGTCTATCGCACGGCCAATGCCAAGGCGTATGAGATGCTCTCAAACTTCAATGGCCTCGTGGATCTCTACCGTCTGACGGCGGACCAGAATCTGTTGGATGCAGTGCTGCGGGCGTGGGACGACATCGTCCAGCACCAGTTGTATCGCACCGGCACCGTGAGTGCCATGGAACACTTCCAGCCCGACGGTCGTTTACTGTCGCTGCAATCCTCCAATGTCGGAGAGACTTGTGCCACGGTTACCTGGTTGCAGCTCAATTGGCGTCTTCTGCGGTTGACGGGGCAGGCGCGCTTCGGCCAGGAAATCGAGCGCACCGTGTACAACCATCTGCTGGCGGCGCAGGACCGGAAGAACGGCGACATTTCGTACTACACGTCGTGGGTGGGAGAGAAGGAATTCACCGCCGCCGTGTTGTGCTGCGTGTCGAGCGGTCCCCGTGGAATCTCCCTCATTCCGCAGTTGGTCTGGGGTCTGCAGAAGGATGCGTTGGTCATCAACCTGTACACGCCAGGCCGGGCTCACTTCGAGATCGGCGGGATACCGCTCGAGGTGACTTCCGAAACGACATTCCCAGCGGATGGACATGTCATGCTCACAGTGAGTACGAAGCGAGCGATACAATTCACCGTCAGATTGCGCGTACCGGAGTGGGTAACCACATTCGAGGTGAGGACTGGCTCCAGGACGCTGAGTGGAACGCCTGGGCAGATGCTCGATATCTCCCAGACCTGGCAGGGGTCGAGCACCTTGAACATCCACATGGATATGCCGACGCGAGTATGGTCGGGAGCACCGACCTATCCTGATTACGTGTCAATTCAGCGCGGGCCTCAGGTGTTGGCGCTGGAGCAGAGTCTGAACCCGACCGTGCCCTATTTGCACCGCACGGCTCTCGGCGACTCGCCTAAGACTGCTGTACGGAAAGCGGCGACCATAGCGGCAGGGTGGTCCGGAGACCAGCTCTACGAGGTAGACGGCATCGTTGGACTACCGGGCGACACAGATCAGCTGCGCTTTGAGCAGCGGACGCTGCGTCTCGTGCCCTTTGCCGACGCGCATGCGAGTAGCGTATGGCTCACGAGAGCGGGCGTGGAGCGTCGCGACCGGCCCGCTGTTACTGCCTTCGCGCGTACCAGTTTGTCAGTCTTATCACTGGCCCTCGAGCCTACCGAGGGGAAGCCTGTTGCGACGGATATTGCGGAATTCGTGACGGATGAAAATCCAAACACATATTGCACGGTGAATCCCCAGGACCCCGGGCTGGCCAACTACCTGGGCGCGCCGCCCGGCAAACGCGGCGATCCAGTGTGGTTCACCGTAAGGCTCAGGAGTCCCGCAACGATTTCGCGGGTCGTATTTCGGCACGGCGCGGTCAGCGCCACCGGCGGGTGGTTCGACACGACAGAGGGGGTGCCGCGAATCGAAGTGGCGGTGATGCCCATTCCGACCTCGAGCAACGGAGCCCTCGCCGATGACAGCAAGGCCACCTGGGAACTGGCGGCCCTACTCGAGAGGTATCCTCGAACCACTGCATCGGCCGTGCCTGCACTGGTGAACGGGCAACTGTTTGAAGTTCGCCTGCAGCGACCGGTGCTAGCCTATGGCATACGCGTCGTAGGCAGGCCCGCAGGAGACCATGCGAGCTGCGCGGAGCTCAGCGCCTACACTTAATAGCGGAGCGCATCCGTATAGACGTTCTCGAAGGCGACGGCCGTGGCGACGCCATTCGATACCGCGTAGCCGCTCGAGGTCTGCCAGGTCCTGGCGACGCGCACGCCAATTGCGCTACGGTTTGTCGTGGCCCGAGTAGAAACGCGTGAGCGCATCCAGTTGCGGTCTCCGATACGCCTGGCCAGGGCGAATTAGTGTTCCGAACTCCAGGTAGGGATCAGTCGCGCGGTCGTAGCGTGGCCATTGAGGCAAACCGGGTGCATTGGGATCGCCGGTTGCCGCGAACCGTGTCCAGGCGCGTAGCATCAACGACGAGAGGTGTAGATCCGCCGGCACCGGCGGCGGATGCTTGATAAAACTCGGCTGATCGAGCGTTGCAAAGACAAACGGGAGTTCTTCCGAGTGCGTCGCAGGAAGCGGGTCGCCACCGACGCGCCGAGTGAACAGGTACGCGAAAGTTTTTGGCTGGTGCTGCGAAATACCCCGCGCAATCAATCGTGCGCTCTCGACAAAGACGGCATCACCAATGATGGCCGACGTAGCGGTCGCAGCGGCCGAATCCGTAGCAGCCGGGTTGAGGCGCAGAATGTCAGGTGCGAGCGCTCCGAACTTCTCCCGGGTCCATCTTTGATAGTCGGCCACCGAGACGGGCTTTCCTTCGTCGGCAAACATCCGGCCTTCGTCCGCGTTGACTCCAACGATGGTTGGCACGGCATCGATTGCACCCGACTGAAACACTTTGCGGGGCTGGACCGGCAGCACATACCCGTCGACTATCGGCGACGGGAACGTCATTGCCATCACGTTGTGGGTAGCGCGAGGGAAGAAGTCGCCGTTATGAGCGAGCAGCTGCTCAGCGCTGAGTTGACGTAATGTATCAATGTTCGCGCCGATCGCAGCGCCACTCTGCTCGGCCGCAGCTAGCTCGGGCAAGGGAAGCACGACCGCACTCTGCACTATGGCCTGCTCAAACAGGCCTTTCGCCAGCGGCGAGGTCATGAGCAAGGCGATGGACGCAGCACCTGCCGACTCACCGAACACCGTTACGCGCTCGGGGTCCCCGCCGAAAGCCGCGATGTTGGCCTTCACCCACCTGAGTGCTGCGATTTGGTCCAGCAGACCGTAGTTGCCGGAAGCCTTTTGGGGCGACTCCGCCGACAGCTGCGGATGAGCAAGGAAGCCGAAGATCCCCACCCGATAGTTAAAGCCAACGATAACGACGCCTTCGGCAGCCAGTTTCGTGCCGTCATACAGCGGGTATGCAGCCGAGCCGCCGATGAACGCTCCACCGTAAATGAACACCATGACTGGCCGATGCGCGTTTCGGTAATGCGCTCCGGTCCAGACGCTGGCTGTAAGACAGTCCTCGTTGGTCTTCTGACCCGTGGAAATCACGTAGGGCGTCTGCATGCAGTCGGCGCCGAAGTGTGTCGCGTCTCGTGCGCCCGACCAGGGAACCGGTAGCTGTGGCGGGCGCCACCGCAAGGGGCCTATGGGCGGCGCGGCGTAGGGGATGCCCTTAAAGGTGAGAACTTGCGTATCGCGAGCAGCGGCCCCAGCGCCGCTGACTGACCCGGCCAGCGATCCAGCGGCAGTGTGAACGACCAGCTCCTCGGGCGTCTGCGCGACAGCGAAAGCACCGCCCATCGACAGTAGCGCCCCGACGAACAGCTGCAACATGGCTTGGCTCGTAAGCGATGGCCAACGTATCCATGCACATCGTCCACATCGGCGACCAACGGCCGGGGCGCGCCAACTCATTGCGGTTCCCCGCGGGGTTGCGGCGCGAGTGTGTCTATGATCAACCGCTGAGTAGCATTCTCATCAACCGCCAGGCACACCGAGACGTTGGGTTCACCGGCCACGGGCCGGGTGAAACCATGCTCATCGACGCTGACGCGCATGGGCGTGACTGGGCAAGCCGATGGCTGCAGAAGGGCCACCACAGGCACCGCATCGAACAATGTCGGTGTGCTGCCCCACCCGTTGTAAAGCCTCCACTGGTGAAACAGCAGTGTCAGGGCGTCGGATGCGGGCGATCCGTAGGCAAACAGCCGGTCGCGCCGCACCTCATCGAACTTGATCTGCGTCGAGTCGAGCGGAAACATCTGCACCGGGATCCGGGATTCCAGCACGATGCGAAGACCTTGGGGCGCCGAGACAACGTTGTATTCGGCACTGGGCTGGGCAACGGGTATCGCTCCGCCCTGGTTGTACCCGGCATAGATCGAACCAGCCATGAGTACTACCTGCCTGAGCTTGTGAACCGCATCAGGATCACGTCGCTGCAGCGCTTCGATGTTGCTCAAAGGTGCCAGGGCGAGGAGGGTGATTTCTCCCGGCCGCTTGCGCACCTGATCCCGTATGAACTCGATAGCATCCGGTGCAGCCGTCGTATCCGTGGCGCCCAAGGCCCATTTCTTTTGCGTGAACGGCGTTTTACTCGGTGTGGCGGGCCCTTGCGCAACGACCACGTTCTGACGTCCGAGGGCCGTCAGAAGCCGGCGAACCAACAGGGTGCGAGTGCGTGTATCTCCCCACGCGGTGGTGATGCCGATGACCTGCAGGCGCGGGTCCTGAAGCGCGATCGTCAGCGCGAATGCGTCATCAATGTCATCGCCGATGTCAGTGTCAATGATGACGGGCTGGCCCGTGACGGGCTGCCCCGTGACCTCCTGAGCCACTGCTGGCTGCACGCCGCCCGTTACTGGGGCGGCAGACGTCGGCTCAACCTGTCCAAGTGCCAACGCCGCTACGCACAGCAGGCCGACCCCGCGGTGCCGTCGCTGAACACAACCATGGGCTGCTGCTGCCGAAACTCGTCGCATTGCTTGCACCACCACCTCGACTCAAGCCAGGTAGATGAAGCGGGCTACACACAGGACTGCGAGAAAATAGACCAGCCAGTCACCGCGCCTCGCTTGTCCGCGTACGAGCTTCAGCACCGCATGGCTGGTGATGCCGAAGGCCAGACCGTTGGCGATCGAGAAACTGAGCGGGATCATGATCAGGGTCAAGAACGCGGGAATGGCGACTGCGGGATCAGCCCAATCCACCTCGGCGAGAGCACCCATCATCATAGCTCCCACCAGGACCAGCGCAGGTGCGGTAGCGGCCGTCGGGATGGCCTGAACGATGGGAGCGAAGAACAGCGTGCACAAGAAGAGCACTCCGACGACGATGCTGGTCAGCCCCGTACGCCCGCCCACAGCGACACCCGATGCACTCTCTATGTAACTCGTAACCGGACTCGTGCCTGCCACGGCGCCTACCATCATGGCCGCGGAATCCGCCAGCAGAATCCGATTCAGCCTCGGGATCGACCCATCCGGCGCAATCAGTCCCGCTCGCTTGGTGACTGCCACCAGCGTGCCGATATTGTCGAACATGTCGACGAACAGGAATACGAAAACAATCTCGAGCAGAGAAAGACCGAAACCGCCCTTCAAACTGAGGGCTTGCCGCACGTCGAGCTTGAACGCAGTGGCTGACAGGTCGCCGAGGCTGTAGGCACCGGGCGCAAAATGCGCCAGACCGAACGTCCACGCGATGACGGCGGTCACGAGGATGCCGAGCAGCATCGATCCCTTGAATCCCCGCGCCTGCAGGGCGGCGATGACCAACAGTCCCAACAGGGCGATGGCCGCGGTAGGGGTGGTCAGATTGCCGAGGCCCACCATCGTGCCGTGTTTGGCGACGATGATCCCGGCATCACTCAGGCCGATGAATGCGATGAACAAGCCGACTCCGCCCGCCACCGCCGAGAACAGAGAGCGTGGCAACGCACTGATGATCAGTTGCCGCACGCCGGCCATTGTCAGTAGCAGAAAGGCCAGCCCGGATATGAATACGCAGCCGAGCGCCGTCTGCCAGGGCAGGCCCATGCCCTTGACGACGGTGTAGGTAAAGTAGGCGTTGAGCCCCATCCCCGGCGCCATTGCCAGCGGGTAGTTCGACAGCAGGCCCATCAGAATACAGCCGAACCCGGCAGCGAGGCAGGTCGCCACCGCCACGGCGGCGACCGGCATGCCCGCTTCCCCGAGGATCACTGGATTGACGACGACAATGTAGGCCATCGTCAGAAAGGTAGTCAGGCCGGCAATCAGCTCCGTTCTGACAGTGGTACCGTGGCTTTTGAGGCCGAACAGGCGTTCCAACATGCGGCGTCAGAACTTCACACTGATCTGTCCACCCACGATCCGCGGATCGTTGATGAAGCCCGTCGCGTTCTCGAAGTCGATGGCGCCCGTGGTACGAATCTGATTCGTGCAGTTCCGGCAGAAGGCGGCAACCTCGTACTTCCTATCCGACCACGTGTAGCCCAGGCGCACACCGCCCTGCGTCAAGGGCGCGCCGACGAACTCCTTCGACTCGTACAGGAAGAAGTTGATTTCACTGCGGTAGGACCAGTCGGTGTAGATGTAGACCTCGCTACCCGGGCCCAGCGGGACGCTGTAGCGTAGGGATAGATCGCCGGTCCACCGCGGCGCCTGCGGCAGCGGATTGCCGTCTATCAACGTCAGGCCCGCGGCGTTGGAAGGGTTGGTGATGTTGCAATGGATCTCGGGGCTGATGAAGGACCAGTTGAAGCAGGGGCCCACCGCCAGGTTCGCATCCTCGATGCGGGTCTGGTTGAAGCTGCCGCTGAGATTGACCACCAGGTTGGGAATTGGGCGCGCCTCGAAATCGAGCTCCGCGCCCTTGCCCTTGGTGTGCGCGGAATTGATCAATGCGGTCACGTTGGAGCTGCCACCTACCGCCGTCAACTGTTGATGGCTGACGTCATAGTAGAAAACGTCGAAGGCGATCCGGGCGCGCCGATCGAACAGTTCCGCCTTGATTCCCGTTTCGTAGGAGATGTTCTTCTCCGACTGTGCGACCTGGATCGCCTGGGTACCGGTTGGCGCGCCGAAGCTCGGTGCCCGGAAGCCGGTGGCGACGCGGGCATACAGGTTGACATCCGGTTGCACTTGCCAAGTGGGACTCACGTCCCAGCTGACGTTCGATGCATCCGCCGATTTCGAGAGCGGACCCGTGAGGGGCAGAGGAGTACCGTCGGCCGCTTGCGCATAGGGCACCGAGAAGGTCTTGTGGTCCTTCGTGTAGCGCACACCGGCACGCACTTTCACCTCCGGCAGGAAGCTGTATTCGAGTGATCCAAAGACTGCCTGAGCGTCGTTCTTTTGACGCGAGATGGTGGTGTCCGTCAGCGTAACCCCCAGCTGGTCATAGTCATTGCCGACCGCTTTGACATCCTCGCTGAAGATGAAAACCCCTGCTTGCCCTTGCAGCGGACCCTCGAGCCGCGAGACTGCCCGCAACTCCTGACTCAGCTGGTAGTGATCCAGGATTCCTCCCCCGGTTTCGACGGAGAACGGAATGAATCCCGGTCCCGAGGGCACCGTCGGGTCAACGAGTCCCCCCGGCCCATACCCGCCGTCGATGTCGCCGATCGTGTTGTAATGCAGGATCGACTCGTATCCGGTGATCGATTGCAGCGACACACTGGGCAGATTCCACGTCACATGGACGTTCGCGCCGACGCTGCTGTAGGACTGGCCGTTGTAGCCATCGGCAAAGAACTGCGCGGGATCGAAACCCGGCACGAGCTTGTTGTTGCCGAGTTGGATGATGTTCGCGCGGAACAGGCGCGCCGAGCCGTTCAATATGCGTCCGTGGACGTTGAACAGGGCGCTGAGGTCTTCGCTGGGCTTGTAGAGCAGTTGCAGCCTGGCGCCCCAGTCATCGTAGCCTTCCAGCTTGGTATGGTTGATGTTGTCCGTGACCCAGTCGTCCCGATGCTGCCCCTGGGTCGAGACCCGGAACGCGAGCTGGTCGTTGATCGGAACATTGAGCACGCCGGTGAAGTTGGCGGTGTTATAGGTGCCGTCCGAGACACTGGCGGAGCCCGAGAACTGCCCGATCACCGGCTTGGCGGATTCGAGCTTCACGACACCGGCCGGTGTGTTACGGCCGAAGAGGGTACCCTGCGGCCCGCGCAGAACCTCCACGTCCGCCTGGTCGAACACCGGGAAGCCCTTGAGCGCCGGATTCTCCTGCACCACGTCGTCATAGACCAGGGAGACGGGTTGCGAGGCAAAGGAGTTGAAATCGGTGTTGCCGTAACCGCGGATGTAGAACCGCGGAAACGTACGGCCGTTCGATGATTCGATGTTGAGGCTGGGAACCGCGAACGCCAGCTGGCGGATGTCCTGGCCGGAGCTGCCGAGCGCTTCGAGCGACTCGCCACTCAGCGCTGACGCCGACACCGGGACATCGAGCAGCCGCTCCTCGCGGCGGGTGGCCGTAACGATGACTTCCGATACGGTTCCGGTGTCCGTATCAGCAGGGTTGTCGGCTGCCCGAGCAACCCCTGGTGCCACCAGCAGCGCCGGTAAGGAGGCGGCGGCCGCCAGTATGAGTAATGGAGCGCGTCCGCGACTGCCGAGGTGGCTTTTCACGCAACGCAGCATTGCCGATGAACACCAGTTTCCGAGTTCCATCGCGATCTCCCCGCGGTTGCCTGCGCGAGACACCCCTCACGCGCGTGCTTGATTTGTTTGTTCGTCAGTTCGAGCCGCTCCGCGGTGACCCCGCCGCGCAGCGACTCGTTGCATCCAGTTAGTAAAACGTTACACTAGATTTCGTGAAAAGCTACACCATGCACCGGCTCGCTGTAAAGGTGTGGACTGTGGCGCAAATGCCGCAGCGGGCACCGCGGTACGGCCGCGGCACCGCGGGCTTGCGAAACGCTGGCAATCGAGCCAAGCAGCGAACAACCAGGTGGCATGGCGCATGGCGACAGTAAAGGACATCGCTACCGCTGTTGGCGTCTCCGTCGCAACAGTCTCGAACGTCCTCAACGGCAGACCCAATGTCGGGCACATCATCCGCAAGAAGGTGCTGCATGCGGCCAAGGAGTTGGGGTACCGGCCGAATCGGGCCGCACAGGCCATGCGCACGGGGCGTACGCGCGCCATCGGACTCGTCCTGCCGGATCTGACCAATCCTTTCTTTCCAGAGCTTGCGCAGGCAGTCGAGAACACGGCGCGCAGCTTCGGCCTGCTGGTCTGCCTGATCGACAGTCAGGGCAGAGCGGACGGCGAGTCGGATGGCTTCGCGATGCTGATGCAGCATGCCGTGGATGGGGTGATCTGGTGCCCGCTGGGATCCCGTCCCCCTGCCGTCCTCAAAAAGCTCGATCGGCCGGTCGTATTGATCGATCGCCCGGGACCCGGATTTGCCGTGGTCCACTCGAACTATACGATGGGCGGGGAACTGCTGGCGCGCTATGCACTACGCATGGGACACACACGCGTTGGCCTGCTGTGCGGACCGCAGGATCTCGAGAGCGCGCGGCAACGGCGTGACGGCTTCGTCAATGCCTCGCCGGGGGAGATAGATATTGCCTGGGAGGTCAATGTTGGATTCGACGGCGTCTTGACGCCACAGGCCGTAGACGCGCTGAAGCGCCGCGGGAATGTGACATTAATCGTGGCCGGCAATGACCTGATCGCAATCAATGCAATTCGTTGCCTGTCCGAGCACGGCATCAATGTGCCCAAGGATGTCTCCATCACCGGCTTCGACAACATCCGCTGGACCGACGTGGTGACCCCACGTCTGACGACAATCGCGCAGCCACTCGGCGCCATCGGCAAGAAGGCCGTTGAATTGATGCACGGGAGCATGTCGGGTGAGAAGATATCCGCGGGCCGTACCATTTTTGATGTAAGTCTGATCGAGCGTGATTCAGTGAGGCGTAACGGCCATCGTTGAGATGGTATGGGAGCAGTTAGCATGGAGAAAGTACCCCGAATTGCCGTCGTAGGCAGCGCCAACACTGACCTCATCACGTTCGCGGATGCGTTCCCGCGGCCCGGTGAAACCATCTTTGGCACGGGATTCGATCTGGGCTTCGGCGGCAAGGGCGCCAATCAGGCGGTGGCCGCGAGGCTGTGCGGCAGCGAAGTGCTGATGGTCGCGAAGGTTGGGAAGGATTTGTTCGGCGAGGCGACGGTCAAAAACTTTGCCGCGTTTGGAATCGATACCACGCACGTGCAGATCGTCGAAGGGGCTCCCACCGGCGTGGCCCCGATATTCGTCGAGCCCGGTGGTCAGAACCGGATCATCGTCGTCAAGGGCGCCAATGACCGGCTCACGCCTGCCGATGTCGACGCGGCTGCGAGCGATTTGCGCGGGGTGGACACCATCATCCTGCAGTTTGAGATTCCGCTCGAGACCATTTATCACACCGTGCGCTTCGCACGAGCCAACAAGATCCGCTGCATCGTGAACCCGGCACCGGCCCTCCCGGCCAGTCTGGCAGACCTCAGCGGTGCGGATTACTTCATCCCGAATGAAACCGAGGCTGAGGCCATCACTGGACGGCCCGTAAGTACGTTGGAGGATGCGGGCGCCCGTGCGACAGAGCTGCTACAGAAGGGGTTCCAACGTGTGGTAATCACGTTGGGAGCGCGCGGCTCGTTGCTTGCCGGCCCGGCCGGCAAGATTCAAGTAGCGCCGTTCCCGGTCACGTCTGTGGACACCACGGGTGCGGGCGATGCTTTCATAGGCAGTCTTGCCGTATTTCTCGCTGAAGGGATGGCGGAGAGCGATGCGCTGGCGCGCGCGAATTTGTACGCGGCGCTGTCCACCACCCGCGTGGGCACGCAGAAGTCATTTCCGACCCGCGCGGATTTCGAAACGGAATGGGCTTTGCGGGTCCAGCGGGCGTAATAGCCAGAAAAACAATTTTGGCGCGCGCCCGGCGCGCGTCTGTCGCGGCAATAGCAGGGGGTGATCCAATGTTCGTGGTGCATAGTTATCCGCTCGCGGTCCTGTTCTGCGTGCTCACCATGCTCTGCTGGGGGTCGTGGGCAAACACCCGCAAGCTTGCCAGCAAGGATTGGCGCTTCGAGCTGTTCTACTGGGACTACGCCATCGGGGTTTTGTTATTGACACTCGTCCTGGGCCTGACCCTCGGCAGCGCGGGTACGGAGGGTCGCCCGTTCATCGCCGATCTGACGCAAGCCTCGGGTACCAGCATTGGTTCCGCGCTGCTGGGCGGGGCCATTTTCAATCTTGCCAACATCCTGCTGGTCGCGGCCATCGAGATCGCGGGCATGGCCGTAGCGTTCCCAGTAGGCATTGGTCTTGCGCTCATTATCGGGGTGATCCTGAACTACCTTGGCGCCCCGGTAGGTAACGTGGGGCTGCTCGCAATGGGAGTCGGCCTGGTCACCTTGGCGATCATCCTGGATGCGGTCGCCTACCGCAGGCTGCCCGGTGGCACGGCCGGGGTGAGTACCAAGGGACTCGTCCTGTCAGTCGCCTGCGGGATCTTCATGGGCGTGTTCTATCGCTTCGTTGCTGAGGCGATGTACAGCGATCCGGCCACCCCTGATCCGGGAAAGATGGGTCCGTACGCGGCCGTTTTCGTATTCGCGGCCGGCGTGTTCCTCAGCAACTTCGTCTGGAATACGCTCGTCATGAAGAAACCCTTCATCGGCACGCCCGTGAGATTCGCACAGTATTTTGAGGGTGGCTTCAACACTCACCTGACCGGCATCCTCGGCGGGGTGATCTGGGGACTCGGCATGTCCCTCAACCTGCTGGCAGCCAGCCGGGCAGGGTTCGCGATTTCTTATGGGTTGGGCCAGGGTGCCACCATGGTCGCAGCCTTCTGGGGCGTGTTCATCTGGAAGGAATTCCGGGCCGCGCCCGCCGGCACCTCAAAACTGCTTGCCGCGATGTTCGCCGGCTTTCTGGGCGGGCTGGCGCTCATCGTTCTAGCGCGCACATGAACACCGGCGTGCCGCTCGACCTCGACTGGATTGAAGGTGTTCGGGTGAACACCAGCGCCGTTGAGCGTCGCACGGCCACCCTGACCGCGCGGCGAACGGTCAAAAAGGATTGGCAGGTAGCCTGGCTCCTGAGGGCGATTACCTGCATGGATCTCACGACTCTCTCCGGCGACGACACGGAGGAACGCGTGCGCCGCCTGTGCGCGAAGGCGATCCAGCCGGTGTCTCACGACGTGAGACAAACTCTGCGCATTCAGGATTTCCCGGTTCAAGTAGCCGCCGTGTGTGTCTACCATCTGTTCGTGGAGACTGCCCGGCGCGCGCTGGAGGGAACCAACATCCGTGTCGCGGCCGTCTCCACCGGCTTTCCAACCGGCCTGAATGCATTCGAGGAGCGCCTTGCGGAAATCCGGCGGTCGGTCGCCGCCGGCGCGCACGAGATTGATGTCGTAATCACGCGGGCACACGTATTCGGCGGCCAATGGCAGCGTTTGTATGATGAGATCGCAGCCTTCAAGCAAGCGTGCGGCGCGGCACACTGCAAGGTCATCCTCGGGACCGGAGATCTGGGCACGTTGCGCAACGTGGCGCGTGCGAGTTGGGTCGCCATGATGGCTGGCGCCGATTTCATCAAGACCTCCACGGGAAAGGAGAGCGTGAATGCAACGCTGCCCGTCGGTCTCGTGATGGCGCGTGCGATCCGTGAGTATTCGCAGCGGACCGGCAGGGCGGTTGGGTTCAAACCGGCCGGCGGGATCCGCACGGCCAAACAGTCCCTGGAGTGGCTGACATTGATGAAGGAGGAGCTGGGCCAGGATTGGCTCCAGCCTGAGCTGTTCAGGTTCGGCGCGAGCAGCATGTTGGGCGATATCGAGCGGCAGCTGGCCTTCCATGGCAGCGGGCGCTATTCCGCTTCCTACCATCACCCACTGGCCTGAGTGCTCGAGGCTGATATGAACCCGGCGAATACCTCGGTAGTCGAAAAATTCCGAACAATGGACTACGGCGTGGCGCCCGAAGACTCCGCGCCAGCGCTCGCCTGGCTGGATCAGTTCAAACGCCGCTTCGGGCACTTTATTGCAGGCGCCTGGGCCGCACCTGCCGAAGGTCAATATTTTGCGACTTCCGATCCCTCGACTGGCGAGAAGATCGCGGACATTGCCCAGGGCAGTGCCGCTGATGTCGACGCTGCCGTCAAGGCTGCGCGCGCTGCGCTTCCGGGTTGGCAGGCGCTGACGCCACACGCCCGTGCTCGATTTCTCTATGCACTCGCACGCCAGGTGCAGAAGCACTCGCGACGGCTTTCCGTGCTCGAGACGATCGACAACGGCAAACCGATCCGGGAAAGTCGCGACATCGACATCCCGCTCGTCGCGAGGCATTTCTACTATCACGCCGGCTGGGCACAGATCCTTGGGCAGGAGTTCCCAGGCTACCAGGCATGCGGGGTCGTGGGTCAGATCATTCCCTGGAACTTTCCGTTACTGATGCTCGCGTGGAAGATCGCACCCGCGCTTGCGACGGGAAATACTGTTGTGTTGAAACCGGCGGAGTTCACGCCGCTGACCGCATTGGCATTTGCAGAATTGTGCGTCGAGGTCGGCCTACCGGCAGGTGTCGTGAATATCGTGGCGGGAGATGGGACGACTGGTGAGGCCCTGGTCGTTCATCCCGATGTGGACAAGATCGCCTTTACGGGCTCGACCGAAGTAGGCCGCGCGATCCGCACGGCAACGGCGCAGTCGCACAAGAAATTGTCGCTGGAGCTCGGAGGCAAGTCGCCCTTTGTCGTGTTCGAGGATGCGGACCTGGATAGTGCCGTGGAAGGCCTGGTCGACGGAATCTGGCTCAACCAGGGGCAGGTCTGTTGCGCCGGCTCGCGGCTGTTGATGCAGGAGAGTATCGCGGCGCAATTGAGCAGGAAGCTGCAAGCGCGAATGGCCACGTTGCGGGTCGGCCCGCCGCTGGACAAGACAACCGACATTGGCGCGATCGTGGCGCCCGTTCAGTTGCAGCGCATCGAGGGTCTCGTCGCGCAAGGCATAGCGGAGGGGGCCTCATGCTGGCAGCCGGATATTCCGCTCCCAGCGCGCGGCCTCTATTACAAACCGACCCTGTTCACCAATGTCCATCCAACTTCGGTCGTGGCCCAGCAGGAGATCTTTGGGCCGGTACTGGCGGCGATGACGTTCAGGACACCGGCTGAAGCGGTGGAGCTCGCCAACAACACGGCTTACGGATTGGCAGCCAGCGTGTGGAGCGAGAGCGTAAATGTTGCGCTGCAGGTTGCCGCACGGATCAAAGCTGGCGTGGTGTGGGTCAACAGCACCAACCTCTTTGATGCTGCGAGCGGCTTCGGCGGCTACCGGCAGAGTGGTTTTGGTAGAGAGGGCGGGCGCGAAGGCCTGCGGGAGTACCTGGAGCCGGTGTGGTTTCGCAAGGCGCCGCTGTTGGTGCCGAGTCCGCAGCGGCAATCCGACGCGGAGGCACCGGCGCCGCACTCCGCTGCCCCGGCCCGAATGATGGCCACAGAGGCGGCGGAAGCGGCGGAAGCGGCATTGGACGTTGGCGGCTCGTTGGCCGATCAGCCTGAAGGGCGTCCCATCGATCGCACGGTGAAGCTCTATATCGGCGGCAAACAGGTGCGGCCGGACTCGGGCTACAGCATCGAATGCCGAAGCAGCAAAGGTGTCCTGCTCGGCGAGGTACCGCTGGGCAATCGCAAAGATGTTCGCAACGCCGTCGAAGCGGCGGGCCGTGCCCAGCAGTGGGGCAGCGCCAGCGCTCACAGCCGCGCGCAGGTCCTTTACTACCTTGCCGAGAACCTCTCCCAGCGCGGGCAGGAAATCATCACCCGCCTGGCGGCGGTCGTGGGTAGGAGGCAGGCGGCAAGGGAATTGAAACTCAGTGTGGAGCGGCTGTTTTCGTACGCCGCCTGGGCGGATAAATACGAAGGCGCGGTTCATTCGCCACCGTTGCGAAACATCTCGCTCGCGATGAACGAAGCTCTCGGGACCGTGGGCGTGATCTGCCCTGACTCGACGCCACTGCTGGGATTTCTGTCAATGGTGCTGCCGTTGGTAGCAGCTGGAAACTGCGTGGTTGCCGTACCGTCGGCCACCTATCCACTGATCGCGGGCGACCTGTACCAGGTTTTGGAGACGAGCGATGTACCCGGCGGCGCCATCAACATAGTCACCGGGCGGCCCCTCGAGCTCCTGAAAGTGTTAGCAGAGCACGATGATGTGGATGCGCTCTGGTGTTACGGTGATGAGAGCTCGTGCGCCACGGCCAAGAGGTTGTCGGCTGGTAATCTCAAACAAGTGTGGACGAACGAAGGACGCCACATCGACTTCTTCAGTGAGCGCTACGGGGAGGGCCGCTGGTATCTTGACCATGCCCACCAGGTCAAGAATGTCTGGGTGCCCTACGGTGAGTGAGGGGGCGTGGCTGCTTTCAGCAGACTCAAAGTGATCCGCTCGAGCTTCGCCACGTCGACGTCGAAAATGACGTTCACCGGCCGCTCGCCCAGCCCCGGACCTTCATCGAGAGACCAGCTCAGCGTATTGCCGTAACCCGCGCTGAAGCTCGTATCGATATCCACCAGAAGCGTCGTACTGCGCGTTGCGATCGAGGGATCCAGCCACACGGCCACTGCAAGCTCATCCCACATCGGATACGACTGGCCAAACTGGCCGAGATAGGCAGCGAAGGGCGCCTGACCCCTGGCGACGTCCTGAATGAACTCCGGCTTGAAGAAGGTCGCGGTCGTGGGATCGATGGGAACCTCGGTGATCTTTTTCCAAGGCTCATGCAGCACCATCGAGGCAGCCTCCGGATCCCAGCGCATGTTGAACTCACGCCGCGGGGCGTTAGCGTATTCGGCGGCGAAAGAATTATCGGCAGCAGTGGGTTTGAAGCTGCCTCCCATAAAGACGAGCTCTTTCGCCAGCGAGGAGAACTCCGGGTCCAACCGCGAGGCGAGCGCGAGATTCGTGAGGGGTCCGGCCGCTACGATGCTGACTTGCCCGGGAAACTCGTGCACCTTTCTCACGAGGAAGTTGGCTGCGCTCTCGTGCGCCGCCTTGATCTTCGGCTCACCAGCCGCGGACGGGGGTACCAGATACGGATCGGCGTGATAAGGGGTGCGACGTACCGTGCCCTCGGTTGGCCAAACCTCCGTCCACGCGCCCTTGTAAAACAGCTTGCCGTACAGCGCCTCCCAGTGCTTGTTCCTGGCCTGCGTATTGACCAGCGGGAGCACCGCCCCGGGATAGACCGGGATTTCCGTGCGTCGCGCGATTTCCAACAGCCGCAACGTATGACTGACTTCCTCGTCGCGCCATCCATCGCCGCTCGGAATCGTGATACCAAGCACTTCGACGTCATTCGACTGCAGCAGCATCAGAATGGCCTGCATGTTGGAGCCCGCCGGGCCGAATGCATCCTGATCGATGATGACCTTACGTCGTACACCGGTATCCGCAGCTGAGGCGAGACTGCAGGTGAGGGGCATGACGAGCACAATCAGCGTAAATAACAGCGGGCTCGTTAGTCGATATGACTTCATGCAAGGATCTCCGCGATCGCACAAGCAACGGTTGCGGTTGCGCGGCGCAGATCGTTCAAGCGCAGGCACTCGTCTGCAGCATGGCCATTCGCCTCTGCCAATGTGCGCGGCCCCGCGCCGTACAGCACGGTGGGGATGCCAGCATTGGCATAATGACGGGCGTCCGTATACAGCGGCACGCCGTGCTCGGCGATAGGCACTCCGAAGAACGTCTCGCCGTGGCGTTGTAACGCCTGTGTCAACCGTTCGGCACCTGGGACATGCACGAGCGGCAGGGCCAGCAGCACCCGCCGGATCTCGACACGGATGCCGCTGAATGCGGCGCCCGCGCGTTCAATGATTCCGCGCAGCTCCGCTTCTGCCTCCTCCGGCTTTTCCTCCGGAATCATGCGTCGGTCGATTCGGAAAGTGACGCGGTCAGGCACCACATTGGTGTTGATGCCCCCTTCTATGAGCCCGACGTTGATCGTCGAATGCGTGATGCCCGAAACCGCTGACCGCCGTGCCTTCAGAGTTTCGCGAGAGTCGTAGATACTCTTCAGTATGCCTGTCGCGGCTGCCAATGCATCAATACCCGACTCAGGCATCGCCGCATGCCCCTGTCTGCCGCGCACAGTCACTTCGAGGTGCAGACAACCGTTATGTGCCGTCGTAACCGCGTAGGAAAAACCCGCGCAAATCGCATAGTCGGGGCGGCTGAGACCCTGTGCCAGCAGCCAGCGCGGGCCGATTTCTCCTCCTACTTCCTCATCGTACGTAAAATGCAACTCGACGCTGCCATTAAGTGCATTTCCACTGTCGGGAAGCTCCTGCAGCGCACGTAACGCGTAGGTGTACGTTGCGAAGTCGGACTTGCTCACGGCAACTCCACGGCCATACATGGTTGGCCCATGCGTCGGGTCGCTTACGATCTCAGCTCCGTACGGATCGCGGGTCCAACCCAAACCGGGCGGCACCACGTCTCCGTGTGCATTGAGTGCGATGCACGGCCCGCCGTTTCCAAAACGATGCCGAACGATGAGATTGGTCGCCGAAATCATGCCGACGGCCCGGACGGAATCGACCGGGACCGGATGAGCTTCGACGGGTAGGTTCATCGCTTCCAACAAGGTCCGGACCCGCTGGGCATGTGCCGCGCAGTCGCCGGGTGGATTGTCGGTGGGGATCTTGACTACCTCGGCTAGAAAGTTGCACTCGGCGGCGAAGCCGGTGTTGACGATCTTGCCGATCTGAGTTTCGAGAGCGGATGTCATGATGGTACCGGGATGTTCAACAGGAAGTCTTTGAAAACGCGAGCCGCGAGATCGGCGTCGTCCACACTGAGCATTTCGGAAGGGTGGTGGCTGATGCCCCCGTTGCCGCAGCGCACGAAGAGCATACCCATTTCGGTAATGGCTGCCATGACCATCGCGTCATGTCCGGCTCCGCTGGGGAGGCGCCGCACCTTAGTAGTGTCGGTGACCCGTCCGATGCTTGCCGCCCACAACTGCTGCATTTTTGGAGCACAGGGGACACAACCGACGTCTAACACCTTGCGCCATTGAATTTCGACATTACGACTCTTGGCGATGCGCTCTGATTCGGACAACACGGCAGCGAATGCTGCGTCTCGTACTTCGTCGCTGTCAGCGCGGATATCGACACTGAGGTCGCACCGCCCAGCAATTACATTCATCGCACCCGAAGGAACCTGCAGTTGTCCGACTGTACCTACCAGGCCAGGCTTGCCCGTGCAGCACTTTTCGACAGCCAGCACCAGTTCAGCCGCGGCCGCGGCTGCATCGCGGCGCAGATGCATAGGAACGGTACCCGCATGACCGGCCAGGCCGGCAATAGACACAAGGCAGCGGATGCTGCCGGCAATTGAGGTCACGACACCGAGCGGCGCTGATTCATTGAGTAAGACGGGCCCTTGCTCGATGTGCACTTCGACGAAGCCCAGCAGATTCCGCGTGTTGAACGCAGCTGAGGCTATTGCCGCGGGATCCAATCCCGCCGCGCGCATCGCCTCCCGCAGGGAGATTCCGTCAGCATCGACGCTGTCGAGTATGGCTGGATCGAATTGACCCGCCAGCGCGCGGCTACCGAGAAATGTTGACTTGAACCGCACGCCTTCCTCTTCGGAAAAGCCAATTATCGTCAAGGTGTACGGCAGTCGCGCGCCCGTGGCGCGCAGGTGTGCGGCCACGGCTATTGGAAGAAGGATCCCAAGGCGGCCGTCGAACTTTCCCGCGTCGATGACGGTGTCGTAGTGAGAGCCAGTCAACAGGGTAGGGGCGCCTTCAGCAGTGCCGGACCAACGTCCAATGACGTTTCCGACGGCATCGATCTCGACCTGCAGTCCAGCCCCTAACATCCAGTCACGGATTAGAGCCGCTGTAGCACGATGCGCCGCGGTGAGATAGGAGCAGACGAGCGCATCCTGCCGTTCGCTGATGAGCGCGAGCTGTTCCGCCATCGCGATGATGCGAGAGCCCAGCGGCTCGTCCACAGCCTCTGCCAGACGAAATCCGGCGATGCGGCCAATCTCCCGCAACGCGACTGCACGCTCATGCTCGACGGTGTTCGTGACCCGCCGCTCGAGAGCTGCAATCACAGAGGCGCGATCATGGCCCTTCACCGCGAGCACGAACGGAAAGCCGAATTTCTGCGTATACAGGCTATTCAGCTGCTGCAATCTGGCGAACTCTTCAGGCGTGCACGATGCAAGCCCGGCGCCCTGTTGCTCCCGGGTGGACTCCGGGGTGAGCTCACCGCGAATTGCCGCTCGCCCCGCAAGCTCGGGATGTGCGCGGATCAAGGCCAGTTGCTCGTCGATGCTCGCGCTGTCGACCGCCTCACACATTGCTATATGGAGCGTCAAACCCGAACTGAAGGGACGCGCGTGTGCAACGCGTTCGGGAACCCAAGGTGAGCGCTCGAATATGCCCGACAGCGCCGTAACGAATTGCGGTGGCGGGAGGGAGTTGAGTTCCTGTAGGGAAATCACGGGTGCCGGTCTTCCGGACTAACGGCCCCAGTGCCGGAGGCCGGCGGGTGCTGGGAGATCCAGTGCCGCGCGATGTCGATCCGGCGGCACACCCATACATGCTCGTGTTCCAAAACGTAATCCAGGAAGCGCTCCAGCGCGGCGATGCGTCCCGGGCGTCCGATTAAGCGTGCATGGAGTCCAACCGATAGCATTTTGGGTGTGTCGAGGCCGGCGGGATCTCCCTCGCGGTACAGGGTATCGAATGAGTCGCGTGCGTAGTCGAAGAACTGTGTGCCCGAGTTGAAACCCTGCACTGTTGCGAAGCGCATGTCATTGCAGTCCAGCGTGTAAGGCACTACCAAATGCCGAACGCTGCGTGCTCCACCACGGACATTGAGGGTGACTTCCGTCCAATATGGCAGGTCGTCGGCATACGAGTCTGAATCATAGAGGAATCCTCCATGTTCCAGGACGAGCCGCCGTGTATTTGGGCTGTCACGGCCGGTGTACCAACCCTGAGGCGGCGCGCCCGTCACCTCGGTAAGCATCGCGACAGCTTCCGTCAAATGGGCACGCTCTGTAGCTTCGTCGGCGAGCTGGTAGCTGATCCAGCGTAGGCCGTGACCGGCGACTTCATGCCCGAGCTCGCGGTAGGCCGCGGCAGCCTCCGGGTGGCGCTTGAGAGCCAACGCCGCGGCAAAGACCGTGAGCGGCGTCTTGCGACGCTCGAATGCTCGCAGAACACGCCACAACCCTGCACGGGAGCCGTACTCGAAGAGCGACTCCACGCTCATGTGGCGCATGGGAAAGGCCTGCGCGCCGATGATCTCCGAGAGGAAGGTTTCCGAGGCGGCGTCACCATCCAATACGCAATTTTCCGCGCCTTCCTCATGATTCAAAACGAACTGCACCGCGACGCGGGCCGCTCCAGGCCAGCGAGCATGCGGCGGTCGGCGTCCGTAACCGACAAGATCGCGGGGATACTTCCGCAGCGAATCGCTCATAGCGCCCGCCGGCCGTTGGAAAACAGGGAGCGCAGATCGACACTCTTTCCCGCTGGCTCTTCCAGCCTCAAATCAGCGAGGACCTGATCGAGGTGCTGAGTCATGAGACCGGCAGCTCGCGGCTCCCGGCGCTCGAGCGCTATGGCGAGCTCCCGATGCTCGTCGGGCGGACAACAGGGCGCACCCGGTGTTTGGTAAACCGCAATGATCAGTGACGACCGCGAGATCAGGTCACGCAACATATCCATCAGGATCTGGTTGCCGGCGATCTCCGCCACGATCAGGTGGAACTCCCCGGAGAGCTTGAGTGAAGCGCGGCGATCACTTTGGCGCCATGCGGTCTGCTCATGCACAACGTGATCGTGCATCCTCTTGCAGTCCGTCCGGCTGGCGGACTCGATGAAGCCGGCGACCGTTCCGGCTTCCAAAACACGACGCGCGGCGAATACCTCGCGAGCCTCGCGGACCGACGGCTTGGAGACTATGGCTCCCCGATTGGGCGTCAGCGTCACGACCCGTTCATGGGCGAGGCGTTGCAACACCTGGCGCAACCGCGTCCGCCCGAGACCGAAGATCTCACACAGACGCTCCTCGACGAGGCGCGTCTCGGGCGGCAAGCTGTTGTCGATGATTGCCGACCAGATCTGGTCGTAGACATCGTCCACGTTGGCACCGTTTGCTCCGTTGCGGCGCAATCTCAGGGGGGCGCCATAGCCGGATTTCGAAATCGCGCCCGCTGGGCCTGCCGGCGCGCGCGTCAACTTACCCCTCGCGGGCCCCTGCGAACCATTTGTGCGTTTTCCGCGCGCCCGCGGCCCTGCATTCACGCTACGCTGACCTCGCGGCCGAGAACAAAGGTACGAGAGACGACCCGATCATCGCCTAAAGTCATTAGCACCAACAGCTTCTCCGCCAAGGTACGTGACTGAGCCGTGCGTCTTGCGATCAACGGTGTTGCACGGAGGTTAAGAACTATGAAGTCAGCTTCCGCGCCGACCGCGAATCTGCCGACCTGATTCTCGAGGCCCAAGGCGCGTGCTCCGCCCAAAGTGGCGAGATAGAAGGCGCGTAAGGGGGAGAGGTGCTGATGGGCTAGTTGCGCAACCCTGTAGGCGTCACCGAGCGTGCGGAGCATGCTGAAGCTGCTGCCGCCTCCGACATCAGTTGCTATCGAAAACGGCATACCAGCATCGTCCGCAGCGGCTATATCGAATAGCCCACTGCCGAGATGGAGGTTGGAAGACGGGCAGAATGCCGCGGACGCGCCGGATTGGGCGATGCGAGCGCGATCGGTGTGATCCAGATGGATGCAGTGGGCATATATCGCGCGCTCGCGGAGCAGACCGTAATGGTCGTACACGTCGAGATAACTCCGCGCCTGCGGAAATAATTGCTTTACCCAGGCGATCTCGGCGAGATTCTCTGCCACGTGGGTTTGGACGAGAGCGTCCGGGAAAGCCTTCGCGAGCTGCCCGGCGCTTTCCAGTTGTGCCTCGGACGAAGTCACGGCAAAGCGAGGCGTAATCGCATACGACAGTCGTTCGCGGCCATGCCATTTTTCCAGCAACGCGCGCGAGTCGCGCTCGCCAGTGGATACGGAGTCACGCAGGTATTCAGGGCAGTTGCGATCCATCAGGACCTTGCCCGCGACCATGCGCATGCCTCGTGCGGCGGCCGATTGGAAGAAGGCATCCACGGACGCTCGGTGAACCGTGCAGAACACCATCGCGGTCGTTGTGCCGTTGCGTACGAGCTCATCAAGGAAGAACTCGGCGACCTCGCGTGCGTACACCGGGTCCGAGAATCGGCGCTCCGTCGGAAACGTGTAGTCCTCTAGCCAATCAAGCAACTGGCGTCCGCCTGACCCAATGACGTCGGTCTGCGGGTAATGGATATGCGCATCGATGAAGCCGGGTATGAGGAGGGCGTCACCGTGACTCACAATCTCCACATCGGTGGGCAGATTCGGCAGCAGCTCGTGAGCTGGACCGATCGCATCGACGCGTCCTGCTCGCGTAACCAACAACCCATCCTCGAGAAACTCGAAGCTGCTGGGATCGTCGTGCGCACCGGGATCGGAACGGAAGTGCAGAATGGCACCCCGGTGCGCGCGCGCTGGTGCGGTGAGGTCAGTGCGGAGCGCCACGGTCGATCCAAGTCAGCATTTCGGTTCGTTCTTCCTCGGGCATGCCCGTAATGTTGCCCAAGGGCATCGCGCGGGTGGCAATCTGTTGGCGCATCTGCTCCGTGTGGGCCAGGATGCGTTCGGGTGTGTCGAGCAGCAGACCGTTGGGAGCCGCAGTGAACCCCGATTGGGTTGGCTTGGCCGAGTGACAGCCCACGCAGCGCTGGGCAACGATGGCCTGAATTCGTGCGAAGCCGTAGGGGTCGGCGCCGCCTTTGGCAGAGCCGCTGGCGTTGGCAGAGCCGCTGGCGTTTGCAGAGCCGCTGGCGTTGGCAGAGCCGCTGGCGTTGGGGACAGTGCTTCCATCGGCGGTGGCGACACGGGCACCTCCGCTGAGTGCGTCTGCCTTTTTGGGTTGCGGCATCAGTGCAACCGCAACGCCGGCGAGCGTCAGGAGGCCCAGAGCGGCAGGTAACGGCGATGTGCGGCCGTTACGTTCGTGAGCCTTGTGGCGCGCCACGAAATATAGTCGCATCGACACCCCGGCGGCACAGATCGCGATCAACACCACCCAATTCTCGCGCGCTCCGTAAGTCATCGCATAGTGATGGCTGATCATCACGAAGAGCACAGGTAGCGTGAAATACGTGTTGTGTGTCGAGCGAAGCTTGCCGGCGATCCCGTGCTTGGGATCCGGTTCGCGCCCTTCTTGTTTGGCGCGCACCAGTTCGCGCTGACCAGGAATGATGACGAAGAACACATTCGCCACCATGATCGTACCGAGCATCGCGCCGAACTCCATGTAGGCGCCACGCCCACTGAACAGATGGCACAGGGCCCAGGCAGCCGCGGATAGCAGCACCGTGAGGATAACTGAAAGCGTCTGGCCGCTGCGGCCCAGTGGTGAGCGGCACAACCCGTCGTACACCAGCCAACCGCCGACAATAAACGCGACGCCGATGGCAATGGCGGCGGGCTTTGACAGCGCCGCCACTGTCGTGTCGATCAGGTACACCTCCGCCTGGCCGTAGTAGAGGAGGCAGAGCAGAAAGAAGCCGGAGAGGAAGGTTGTATAGGCTTCCCAGTAGAACCAGTGAAGCACGGGTGGCAGGGTCTGCGGTGCCAAACGGTATTTGTGCGAGTTGTAGAAACCGCCGCCATGCACGGCCCACAGTTCCCCAGCCACGCCGCGCGCGGCCAACGCTGGATCGGTGGGTGTCAGGAGGTGATTGTCGAGCCAAATGAAATAGAAGGATGCGCCTATCCAGGCGATTCCTGCGACGAGGTGCAGCCATCGGCCGAGGAGGCTCAACCATTCGAGGAGGTAAGCGCTCATTGATCGGCCAGCCCGCGCGTTGCCGCGCAGCCGGCACAATCCGGTGATGTACATGAATCGGCGAGGACCTCAGAGGGCGAGCCCCACGCGGCGGACCTTCGCAAGTGGCCCGTGGCCGCAGGCCCATGCGCCTCGGCCGCCGCAGCCCCGCGCGTCCCCGCTGCAACAGCCCCACGCGCCTGCGCTGACGGCGACACATTCAACGACGAGGGCCGCTGCTCCGGGGACTCGAGGCCCTGCAACAGCTGCGCGGCTACGGCTACGGCGATAGCGGCCGGCCACTTGTTGTTGATTCCCTCCACGCCGATCGGCGAAACGAGCCGCGCAATGCTCTCAGCCGCTATTGCGTCCCGCGCCAATCGTGACCGGAATCGCGCACCCTTGCTCTTGGAGCCGATCAGCCCGAGCCACTCAAAGTCGTTGCGCTCGAGAATTTTCCGGCACAACGCATAGTCCAGGCCGTGGTCGTGTGTCATCACGAGAAACCGCACACCTGCCGGCGCCGAGCTGACGGTGTTGGCTGGCGTGCGGACACACAGCGGGTGCACATTACTTGGTAGTGCGGCCGGTAGGAGCTCCGCTCTCGAATCTATCCAAGTGACCTCAAATGGCAGCTCGCCCATGAGGCGGATCAATGCCTGTGCGACGTGGCCGGCACCGTAAAGCCACAACGCCGCACGATCCCGTTCGATACGCTCCAGCAAAGTCGCGCTCTCATCGCTGTTGGAAGAGAATCGCAACCGCGGTTGCATTCCTCCGTGCTGAAGCAGTTTGCGGACGACAGCCTGACCAGAAACCTCCGTCACTATGGCGATGATCGAGTCACGCGAGCCCGCGTGCGCGGCCCGACGCAGAAAAGGCAGGTCAGCTGGGGTGAAGCGCTCCAGCCACAGGTGGACCACGCCGCCGCAGCACTGTCCCAACTCCCGGCCCAACACAAGGCGCCGAAGCTGCACTGGGTGAGTCCGGAGCGCTCGAGCGGCATTCATTGCCTGCCACTCCAGATTGCCTCCGCCAATCGTTCCGTAGGTTCCGCTTTGGGAAACCAGCATGCAGGCGCCGGGTTCACGAGGAGAGGAACCTCGTACCTCGGCGATCAACAGGCGCGTGACGACTGGCTCTCCCGCCTCGAGCAGCTGACATACCACTCGTGGCCATGTGTCACTCAGAGGACGAAGCCACCGGCCACCGGGTGTCCCCAAAGCCTTCGATAAACGTGTTGCGACAACCGTTTCCTCGCTTGCAACGCCCATCGTCATACGTGCCTCCGGCTCATGCTGTCGATAGCACGGAGCACGGCCTCTGGTGTCGCCGGGGCAGTAAGCTGAGGCAATTCCCCGGTTTGGCCACAGGCGGCGCATGCGTCGCGAATCGCATGGAACACCGACATCGCGAGCATTAATGGCGGCTCCCCGACAGCCTTGGAGCGATAGATCGTGTCCTCTCGGTTGGGTGACCGCTCGAGTATCGCGACAGTCGAGCGCTCGGGCCAGTCGCGCGCCGTTGGAATCTTGTATGTGGACGGCGCATGCGTCTGCAGAGCTCCCCGAGCATCCCACCACAGCTCCTCGGATGTCAGCCAACCGACACCCTGCAGGAAGCCACCCTCGATCTGTCCGCGATCGATCGCGGGATTCAGGGATGTGCCGACATCGTGCAGAATGTCGACCTGCAGCAGTCGCGTTTCTCCTGTCAGGGTGTCCACCCCCACTTCCGAGACCGCTGCCCCATAGGCGTAATAGAAGAACGGCCGGCCGATCAAGGTCGTGCGATCCCAGTGAATCCTTGGAGTCCGGTAGTAACCCGTGGCGGAAAGGGAGATGCGCGCCGTGTGGGCGTCACGGACAAAATCGCCAAAGCTGACAGTCCGCGCACCTATGTGCACCTGCCCGTGCTCGAAGCGCACCTGGCTGGCGTCGATCGCATGTACTTCACACGCGTATTCAACGAGCCGTTGGCGAATTGTACGGGCTGCCGCCTGTGCAGCCATGCCGTTCAGGTCGGAGCCTGAGGAGGCAGCGGTGGCTGACGTATTGGGTACTTTGCTTGTATCGGTCGTGGTGACGCGAATGGCCGAAAGTGGCACGCCGAGCTCCGCCGCTACGACCTGTGTCACTTTGATGTGCAGCCCCTGGCCCATCTCCGTGCCACCGTGATTCAGTAGAACGGTTCCGTCAGTGTAAACCTGCAGCAGTGCCCCGGCCTGATTGAAGTGTGTAGCAGTGAACGAGATGCCAAACTTGACGGGTGTCAGTGCGAGCCCGCGCTTCACCACGGAACTGCGCGAATTCCACTCTGCGATCGCTTTCCGACGGTCGCGATAACCGCTCTGGGCCTCGAGCCGATCGACGAGGTCATGGATGATGTTGTCTTCGACCGTCTGGCCGTAGTGCGTTACGTTTCGTTCTGATACGCCGTAGAAGTTCGCGCGCCGTACGTCCAAAGGATCGAGACTCAATGTGCGTGCAATGTCATCGAGAATCCGCTCGATGACCATCATTCCCTGGGGACCGCCGAAGCCGCGAAAGGCAGTGTTAGATACGGTATGCGTCTTACATCGATGCGAGACGATCTCCACATGCTCCAGATAGTAAGCATTGTCGAGGTGGGACACGGCGCGGTCGTTCACAGGGCCGGAGAGATCCGCGGAGTAACCGCACCGTGATGCGAGCATGACTGTCAGGGCCTGGATACGTCCTCGAGCATCGAATCCGACGTCGTAGTCGGCAAGGAAGTCATGACGCTTGCCGGTCATGATCATGTCGATGTCCCGATCGAGTCGCAGTTTGACCGGCCGGGCTGTCTTGGCCGCGAGGATCGCCGCTGCCGCGGCTATGAGCGCAGGCTGGCTCTCCTTGCCTCCAAATCCGCCGCCCATGCGCCGACACTGAACAGTGACGCTGTGAGCGCGAATACCCAAGGCATGGGCCACGATCTGTTGTACCTCCGTGGGATGTTGAGTCGAGCTGTGAACCAGCATCGCCCCATCTTCCTGCGGAATCGCGACCGCTATCTGACCCTCGAGATAGAAGTGGTCCTGACCACCCATGAGCACGCTGCCCTGCAGACGACCGGAGGAGGTCGCAAGCACCGTCGCCGGAGTGCCGCGCACGAGCTTGCGGCTGGGGAGAACGTAGCTTTCTGCGGCCAAGGCGGCGCGAATATCGAGGATGGCGGGAAGCTCGTCGTACGTAACACGGGCCCGACGTGCCGCTTTGCGGGCCGCCGTATAGGAGGTTGCGGCGACCGCAAACAGAGGCTGTCCCGCGTACTGCACCAAGCCATCCGCAAAGATGGGATCATCGTGCACGGCGCCGCCGTAGTTATTCTCGCCAGGGATATCCACCGAACGCACAACGGCGACGACTCCCGGCGTTGCCATGACGGGCGCCAGGTCGAGCTCTCGAATCCGTCCGTGCGGGATGCTGCTAATGCCAAAGGCAGCATGCAGAGTGGCCGTCGGCAGCGCTATGTCATCGCAGTAGAGCGCCTTGCCGGTGACATGCAGACGCGCACTGTCGTGCGCGAGAGGTTCGCCGATCACGCTGGCGCTCGTCATGTGAATTTCACCTGCGCTGACGGGTCAGTCAGCCGCAGGGTCGGTGCATGATTGACTTGTTGCAGGTAAAACCGTCGCAACAGGTTGCCAGCCGATTTGAGGCGATACGCTTGGCTCGCACGCGAGTCGGTCAGGGGAGTGAAATCGGCGGGTAGGGCAGCGATTGCCGACTCAATCGCCGCTTCGGACCACCTCTGCCCGACAAGCGCCTGCTCCGTATTCCGAGCGCGGGCGGGAATAGCAGCCATGCCGCCGTATGCGACCCGAGCCTTCACTACACGGCCTCCGGACACCTCCACTGCGAACGCAGCACAAACCGCAGATATGTCCTGATCGATGCGCTTTGCGAGCTTGTAGCTGGCGAATACGCTCTCGGGCTTTGGCGGGGGAACCATAACGCTGACCACGAACTCACCGGGTCGCAGGTCTTTTTTCTGGTAATCCAGATAAAAGGCTTCGAGCGGTATGCGCCGATACTGCGTGCCCTGACGAAGCTCGAGCTCTGCACCCAACGCAATAAGGGCGGGCATCGAGTCGCCGATAGGTGAGCCATTGGCGATATTTCCACAGAGAGTCCCGGAATTGCACACCGGTGGGGACGCAAATCGAGCCGCCTGCTCCGAGAGCGCCGGATGCTCCGCGACCAAAGCTGACCAGGCCGCGCTCAGCGAAACACCCGCACCAATCCGCAATCCGGCCTCCGTAGCGCGTATTTCCTGCAGCTCGTGGATCGCGCCAAGATAAATGATCGGCGGCAAGTCACGCAGGTGTTTGGTTGTCCACAGACCGATGTCGGTCCCGCCTGCCAGGACGAGAGAATCCGGCACCGCCTGCAGCGCGGAGGCCAACTCGTCCAGAGTGAGCGGCGCATAAAAATGAGGAAAACGCAGGGCTGAGTCCGGCGCAGTCCGCTGCAGCGCTCGAAGTTGACCCACGCGCCCCAAGGACTGTGCGTCATCGCAGCTCCAGCGCTTTGGCTCCGGATACTCCGAGATGCGACGCCCCGCATCAATAATTGGCCGATATCCCGTGCAGCGGCAGAGATTCCCGGAAAGAGCTGTCAGCACCTCTTCGCGCTTAGGCGCCGCCCGCCCTGACCCATGCTGCAGATACAAAGCGAACAGCGACATAACGAACCCGGGAGTGCAAAAGCCGCATTGCGAGCCGTGGCACTCGACCATGGCCCGCTGCACGGGATGTAACTCGCCATCCGCGCCCTCGAGGCTTTCTACGGTGACCAACTCCTTGCCGTCGATGGTCGGCAGAAATCGAATACAGGAATTGATCGCCCGGTAGTCAATGCTGCGCCCGTCTGCGGCCAGTTCGCCCAGAACGACGGTGCACGCCCCACAGTCGCCTTCCGCACATCCTTCCTTCGTACCCGTGCGCCCGGCGAAGTTGCGCAGATAGTCCAGAACAGTCGTCGTCGCCGGCAGACCTGAGACGCTGACAACTTCGCCGTCGAGGATGAACCGCACTGATTGCGACACTAGGAGAGCCTGTTGGACTTACGACGCATGAACACGCACGACATAGCCGGCAAAAGTCGCGCCTTTTGCCGGCGGAAGCGGAACCACTGTCCGACAAACGCGCAGGAGCGCGTTTGGACGACCGAAGGTCGGCCCGCAGGGTGACGTCCAGGGATGGACAGGCACAAAAAAGGGCCGCAGGCGACTTTTTCCCATTAACTAGCTGCCTCGATAAGTGGAATAACTCCATGGCGACACTAACAGCGGTACATGGTAGTTCTGCTGAGAATTCGCCACCCCGAAATGAATCATCACCTCGTCGATGAAGGGTGGCTCCGATACTTGCACGCCCAGGGAACGGAAGTATTCAGCAACGTGGAAAGTCAGCCGGTAACGACCGCTGCGCAGAGAGGGGCCCTCCAGGAGAGGTTTCGCGCAACGGCCATCCTCATTCGTGCGATCCTGCGCCAACAGGTGCGGTGGGCTCCCGTCTGCTTCGTGAAGCTCAATGCGCATGCCGGCGGCGGGGATTCCCGCTGCGAGGTTCAGCACATGCGTCGTGAGCTTGCCCATTCGGCCCTAGCATATGCGCCACGCCGATTGTCCACAATCGCGCCGCGGATTGTGCACGCTGGGGGCACAGTCTAAGGCGCCCAGCCAGGGTGCTGAAGCACCATGCGTGTGCGTTGAGTTGCATGCCTGCGCCGCTGTGGAGCACCCACGGGATGCAGGGGGGGTAGGGCAGCTTCGCGATGCGCACGGTGCGACGGATTCATGCTACGGTGCTCACCCATGAGCTCGATCGAGGACTTCGTCCGCGCAATTCCCAAGGCTGAATTGCATTTGCACATCGAGGGCACGCTCGAGCCGGAAATGGTGTTCGATCTGGCGCGCAAACATACGATTGCGCTCCCATACCCTTCCGTCGAGGCCTTGCGGGAGGCGTACCGTTTCGCGGACTTGCAGTCGTTCCTGGATGTTTACTATGCCGGGGCAGAAGTGCTTCGGGACGAGAGCGACTTCCATGCGCTTACGTCGGCCTATCTCCATAGAGCCCATGCTGACGGCGTCGTGCACGTCGAGGTTTTCTTCGACCCACAGACGCACACCGCGCGCGGTGTACCGTTTGATGTCGTCATCGGCGGTATTCGCAGAGCTCTGACCGACACGGGCCGGGCTCTGGGCATCTCACATCGCCTCATTCTGTGCTTCTTGCGGCACTTGAGTGCCGACGCCGCCATGAAGACCTTGGAGCAGGCGCTACCTCACGCCGACGCGATCACCGCCGTCGGCCTGGACTCCTCGGAAGCCGGTCATCCGCCGACCAAGTTTGCCGCGGTATTTGAACGGGCGCGCAATGAAGGTTTTCTGACGGTTGCGCACGCTGGAGAGGAGGGGCCACCAGATTACATTTCCGAGGCGCTGGACCTGCTCCAGGTGAAACGCATCGATCACGGCGTGCGCTGCGAAGAGGATCCTGACCTTGTGTCGCGACTCGCGCGCGAGCGCGTACCGCTCACGATGTGCCCGCTATCCAACGTGAAGCTGCGGGTCTTCGATCGCATTCAGGATCACAATATCAAGCGGTTACTGGAGCGTGGCCTATGCGTAACCGTGAACTCGGATGATCCTGCGTACTTCGGCGGGTACATCGCGGAGAATTATCTCGCCGTATACCGCGCGCTGGGGCTGTCCAGGGACGACATAGCCCAACTCGCCAGTAATTCAATCGAAGCGTCTTTCCTCCCGGCGGCCGACAAGACAGCCTGGCTCGGGAAAATTCGCGCGCTTGCGGACGGAGCGTAGGCGCGCGGCCCGCGCCGCGGGTGCTCTCGCGATGGGCCGCCTGGCCCGGCGGCTGCCCTGCGCTGGTTTATTTCTCGAAGAAGCTCGCGTCCACGGGCTTGTTTTCCAGGATCTCCTCGCGGGTCAGACCCTGCACCTCGTGCGGGAAAACGAGCCAGTTGTTCGTGGCGCGGACGTAATAGTCGGGGACGAGGGAGCTGCGATTGCGCTCCGGTTTGTAGTACACGGTCGCTATGCGGATCTTGTCCGGCAGGTTGCGTCGGCAACGGCGTTTGAGCTCGCCGATGACTGCCTCGAGGCTGTGGCCGGAATCGAACACGTCGTCAATGATCAGCAGCTCGTCTTCGAACGACAGGCGCGACACGAGGTAGTCCAAAGCATGGACCCGGACAGTCTTCGATTGCTGATCGATACCCGTGTAGGACGAAGTGCGGATCGCGATGTGATCCGCATGAATGCCGTGGTACTCGAGTGTCTCCTGGACCGAGATGCCGATCGGGGCGCCGCCACGCCAGATGGCGACCAGGAACGTCGGTTTGAAGCCGCTGCGCACGATGCGCATGGCCAGCTCCATGGAATCGCGCAGCAGCGAATCGGCTGAGATGAAGATCTTTTCGATGGCGGGTGCGGGGCTCGGAAGCGTCACGAATGTCTTTTTGGCTGCAAACGGTTGCGGCAGTCTGACACATCCGCTGGATATCGGTGCCACAATGCGTGCCCTTGCAGGAGTTGAGCGCACGTGTCCAGAAACGTCGAAATCAAGGCAAGAATCACGAGCGTCGAGGCGCTGTTAACGAAGGTAAAGGCTATTGCCGATCAGGGGCCCTTCGAAATACGGCAGGACGACACCTATTTCGCGTGCAATACCGGAAGGCTGAAGCTGCGGATGTTCTCCAAGGGCGAGGGAGAGCTCATCTACTACCGCCGCGCCGACCGGCAGGCCCCCAAGGAATCCTTCTATCTTCGCTCTCCAACTACCGCGCCCGAGGTCCTGCGGGAGTCACTGACCATGGCGTATGGTCAGACGGGCCATGTGGAGAAGCACCGCACGTTGTTTCTTGCCGGCAGGACGCGCATCCATCTCGACAGGGTGGCGGGATTGGGGCACTTTCTCGAGCTCGAGGTGGTGCTCGAAGAGCACGAGTCATCCGAAGTGGGCGCACGTGAGGCGAACGAGCTTCTGGGGAAATTAGGCGTGGCGCAAGCACAGCTCATCGAGGGCGGGTATTTGAATCTTCTGAGGGGCGCCCAGCGCGAAGCATGAGAATTTTGGTGACCGGCAGCGCAGGGCACCTGGGCGAGGCGCTGATGCTGACTCTGCGGCACTGCGACCACGAGGCGATCGGTCTGGACATCAAGAGCTCACCTGCAACTGAGCGAGTTGGCTCGATCACGGAGCGGGAGTTCGTCAGGCAATGCATGCGAGGTGTCGACGCTGTGCTGCACACCGCGACATTGCATAAGCCACATGTTGCCAGCCATACGCGCCAGGATTTTGTCAATACTAACATTACGGGCACATTGAACCTGCTCGAGGAGGCGGTTGCGGCAGGCGTCAAGTCATTCGTCTACACGAGCACCACCAGCACTTTCGGGCACGCCCTGACGCCACCCGAAGGCACGCCCGCAGCATGGATCACCGAGGACGTCGTCCCGATCCCCAAGAACATCTACGGTGTTACCAAACTCGCCGCAGAGAATCTGTGCGAGCTGTTTCATCGTACCAACCATCTGGCTTGCATCGTCCTGCGAACGTCACGTTTTTTCCCCGAGGAAGACGATAACGCCGGCCGGAGGGAGGCTTTCGACGGTGCCAATCTGAAGGTGAACGAATTCCTGTATCGGCGGGCGGACATCGAGGATATCGTCAGCGCGCATCTGTTAGCGCTGGAGAAAGCGCCCGCGATTGGATTTGGGCGCTACATCATCAGCGCTACCAGCCCCTTTAGTCCTGCGGATCTGCACCACTTGCGAATGGACGCGCCGGCAGTTGTGAGCCGGTACGCTCCGGGCTACGAGGCGGAGTATCGCCGGCGCGGCTGGTCGATGGTACCGACAATCGATCGTGTGTACGTGAACGAATTGGCGCGTGTCCGGCTGGGATGGCAGCCGCGCTACAACTTCAATTTCATTCTCGCACGCTTGCAGGCGGGCGAGGATTTCCTCAGTCCCTTGGCGCGCGCAGTGGGCTCGAAGGGTTATCACGGACAGGTATTTGCCGAGGGGCCATACCCGGTATGAGCTGGCGAATCGGGCAAATCGCGGCCGCGGATCCGAAGTCCTTCGAGACCCGCGGCCCAAGAGGAGTGTCAGCTTCTAGTCAGCGCCCGGTTGTGGCTGGGCATCGCTTGCGGTGGAGCATTGGCCGCCCAGAGGTGTGCCGTTCGTGTCCGCGTACCCGATATTTCTCAGCGCCGCCGTGCCGAGCCGTTGTTTGAGCTGGGCGAGATACAGACTTCCCGGAGTGACCGGGGTCCCGAGCGACTCGTAGATCCCGTTCGGCTGAATCGTGCCGTCACCACCAGGGGCCGCTTCCGAGAGCACGGTACCCGTGCAGCCGATGCACCAGTTCTCGGTGCCCGGGGGGGCTTGGATGAGGAAATAGGTCGTACTGACGTTCCAGGCCACCGACCAGGCCGCATCCCATCCCTGTCCCGACCCGAAGTTGCCGCGGTTTGAATACGCGACGCCCGCTTTGTCCCCGGTGTAGGTGCTCGGGAACTGGCACATATCGCACAGCAATCCGGTCGCCCAGCGCTGATGTGGCCCGAAGCCACGATCGTCCGCAAATGCCTTGAGGATGACGACCGGTCCGGTGACCTGCGCCTGAGTCACAAATGGCCAGGTATTGCCGTGTCCCGTCACTGTGCAGTTGTTGACCAGTATCTGGGTTCCGCTCAGTGCGAAGTCCGCCGGTGCCGCGCTGTTGGTCTGCGCGACCGTGTGCACCACGTTGATGGAGTCGAGCGTGAGCTGCTTGTTGGTATTTGAGAGCTGGAAGGTGTTTTCCGTGTCTTGAATGTTCAGGTCCCTTACCCAGCCGTTCTCGACACTGCCGATGGTCATGGCCAGGTACAGCGGGCTGGTCACCGTCGTGGCCGGAGCCACGATACGCAAATGCTCCACCCCCACCTCCGAAATGCGGCCGGCAAACGTATAAGTGGAAACGGAGCCTCCGGGCGGGCTCAGATACTGCGAGTCGAAGGAGTCGGTCAGAGGGGCGTCGATGGAGATCTGCCCCCCGTTGATGGCCGTGATGGTTCGATCCGTGAGGATCTCATTGCCTATGGGGATCCAGGTTTGCGGCAACCCGTTTCGCACGAGCTGATCCATCCCAAGCAAGGATACCCAGGGCGCAGTGACGGGTCGGCTGATGAGGATACGGTCGCCCACGTTGAATCCTGACGCGTTACTTACATTGAAGCTCCTCGCCCCGGAAGGGACAAAGCTGTCTGTGATGTCAACGGACGTGCCGCGCGTGTAAGCGCCGGATCCGCTCACGGCCAGGAGGGTAAACGGGTTGCCGGTCATCATGAGGACCGAGCCGCTGGCACTGGAGCCACTGCCGCTGAGCACCACACCGCTGGTTGTTATATGAAGCGTCGCTGAAACATTGAAGGTGCCTGGGGAGAGGAGTACGGCCCCGCGGAAGCCCCGTCCATCAGGTTGCCTTGCCGATACTGTATCGATGGCGGCTTGAATGGCCGCGGTATCGTCACTCCCACTCGGTTTAACCGTGACCCGCGCGGGAACTCTCGGCAGCGGCACGCCCCCACCGCGGTAGCCGGCATACGAATAGTCAATAATCCGATTGCCGGCGGGATCGGTCGCATAGTGAAGCCGGCCGTAACTGTCGTAATACACCCAGGACGAGGTGGCCTGACCAAAGCTCGCCCCCTGAAGTCCAATAGCCAAGATACAAAAGGCCAACGCGGCGCGCAGACCGCGCGCCCGTACAGGACTCTCGAAGCTATGTGGCAAACACGTCGTCATAACTTCCTCCATGGTCGCAAATGCTGGTTTACTAGCCATTCAGCGCTGGCGTCCGCGAGCCACGCGCAGCTCATGCGGTCCGGGGCCGCGTGCTGTCCGGAAAGCCTCAGTGCTGAAGTGGTCTGTCCACTCTGCCAGTCCACAGCCACGACAGCAAGCTATATTGGCCTGACCAATAAGCGTAGCCAGTGACTGTGCGGTGGACTCCGAGGGATCGATGAAACGCGGCGGCGGAGTACGCTATAGAAGGGCACTCCTAAACAACTCAGCGAGTTAGCCTGCGTTTAAATGATTTGGCTGAAGAGGAAGTCGAGACCCCGGGACGTCGGTGAGTGGGCTCACCGGCCGGGTCGCACGCCCGCGACGGCGTCAGAGTTGACTGTCGTCGCAGGCGCGCATGAGCAAAGTCAGTAAGCGTGATCCCACCAACCCCGGCGCAAGTCCAACGCTTCGGTCAGGTCTCCCATAGGCGCACGACCGTGGACGATCAGGGCGAAATCCCGCCTGACCAGGCCCGGCAGCTTCGGCAAACCGTAACGGCGCGTAATCAGGCGAAGGATGGAGGCCGTGTCATACACCGTGTGATCGACATGATGGTGTTTGGCAAACGGCGAGATGACGATTGCAGGGGTGCGTGGGCCCGGCCCGAGCAGATCACCCTTGGGCGGGGCCACATGGTCCCAGACTCCACCGAACTCGTCATAGGTGATGATGATGACCATGTGAGCCCATTGCGGGCTGGCCTGCAGCTTGGCCACCAGATCGGAAATGTGTGCATCACCGTCGTCAAGGTTGGCATAACCCTCATGTTGATTGAGGTTTCCTTGCGGCTTGTAGAAGGCGACCGCGGGCAGGGTACCGGCAGCTGCGTCCGCGACCAGATCGTTGTAATCCTTCAGATGCGCGGCGCGCGCGGCCGCATGCGTGACCGGATCAAACCCGGCGTAGTAGTTGAATGGATGATGGTGCGCCTGGAAGTCCGGGCTGCCACGCGGAGTCGAGGGGGTGTAGATGACGGATCGAGCCGCACCCGGATCCTGAGTTCCATCCGCCACGGCGGCGCTCCATGCGCCGGCGTACCATTTCCACGAGACGTTTTTGGCCGTCAGCAGATCGCCTATGGTGACCTGAGTTTGCACAGGTAGCGTCGAATTCGCCGCAGGGTTGGCGAACAGCAGATCATTGCCATTCGCATCGACTGGCTTGTTGCCGCTCGGCTGATAGGGAGGTTGCATCGTGTTCACAGCGTGGAACGTGTTGTCACCGAAGTAGTTCTTCGGCGCAATGTTCCCGCTCAGCACAAAGGATGGCGGCCCATCCAAGGCTGATGCCGGCGATGTGCTCGCCAGAGTCAGACGCGGCAGAAAGTGGCCGCTGGCATCCTGGTCGATGGCCGCGATGGTCGGGTGGGCGCCCGTGGATGGCGCATCCGCGTTTGGGTATTCCGGCGCGCAAGCGCAGATCAGGTACTGGTGATTGAGGAAGGAGCCTCCAAACGCCCCTTCAAAAAACTCATCCGCCAGGGTGTACTGGCGGGCGAGCTTGTAGAGGCCAGACTCATGATAGTCGTAGTGGCCCATCGTGAGGCCACCCGCGTCGGCCCACGCCGCGTACATGTCGTTCTTCCCACCATTGATCTGCATCTGGTTCTCGAAGAACCGGTGATACAGGTCACGGGTAACAGTCGCGGTAGTCAGCTCGACTGCCGAAGCGGGAGTAAACGCCGTCTCGACCGAGAAGGGTGCATTGGGCAGACCTCCGCTGGCCGCCTGCGTAACAACAGGGGTAACTCCCGCGGCCGTGACGCCGCCCCAGGTCTGCGGCAATGTTGGGAGGATCGATCCGTCACGGTCTCGCTGTGGGAAGTAGGAATGCCGTGGCGCTCCGTTGGGTTTCACCACCTCGTCAAGGCCGCGCGCACCGGGGAAATCTCCGAAAATGTTGTCGAACGAGCGGTTTTCTGCGTAGATCACTACGATGTTTTGCACTTTGTCTCGAAGTGCGGCGGTCACCTGACGATCGTCACGGTCATCGTCGTGAGCGACGCTGGCGCATGCCATTGCGGTCATGGCGACGCTGCCAATGAAGGTGCCCAAACGGGTGGATCTCATGGATGCTATCTCCCTAGCGGATTCTGTTAAGCAACGCATGCTCGCAATCCACTGTTACAGTGCAATTGCAATCAGGTGCAAACAGCCGTCGCAGCTGTCACCCAATTGAAATGTCTCACGGCGACAGTAGGCATCCCTCGCATGACCGGCAAAGCTCTACACTCCAGGTTTCTCGCGCTCGCGCTGTTATTACCGTATGTTTGTGCGGCGGCCACCTCGACGTCGTATTACGGGAAGGTGCTCGCGCAACGGCCCTCCGTGACAGCCATGACCGTCGTCGGTCGCGCGTTGTTCGCCGATCCCACGCTTTCGGCTTCGGGCAAGATGGCGTGCTCTAGTTGCCATGATCCATCCAGGTTCTTCGGTCCGAGCAACGATCTACCCGTTCAACGCGGTGGCGCGGACGGGCAGGGCTCCGGTGTGCGCGCAGTCCCATCGCTTCGATACCTGCAGAGCGTGCCACCGTTCACGCAGCACTTCTTTGAGAGTGATGGCAACGACAGCGAGGATCAGGGCCCAGCCGGTGGGAGGACTTGGGACGGTCGCTCGCAATCGGCGCACGACCAGGCGCGGCTGCCGCTGTTCTCAGCTTTCGAGATGGGAAATGCGAGCGCCGAGGCGGTCGTTGCAAAAGTGCGCAGCTCGCCGTACGCCGGCCAATTCGCGAATGTGTTCGGCAAAGACATTTTTGACAAGCCGGGCGCTGCTTTCGACGCGGTGCTGCTGGCCTTGGAGGTGTATCAGCAGAGTCCCTCCGAATTCTATCCCTACAGCAGCAAGTACGACGCCTGGCTGCGTAAGCAAACCACGCTAACTGCTCAGGAGGAGCGGGGTCTCTCGCTGTTCAACGATCCCGGCAAGGGAAACTGCGCAAGCTGTCATCCGAGTGGAATCAAGAACGGCACGTTTCCTGCCTTTACGGACTATGGATACATTGCGTTGGGCGTGCCGCGCAATCCGGCGATTCCCGCCAATGCCGATCCCAACTATTTCGACCTGGGTTTATGTGGCCCCCTGCGCACCGATCTGTCCGACCAGCACGAGGCCTGCGGGCTCTTTCGAACGCCGTCACTACGGAACGTCGCGCAACGGCGCGTTTTCTTTCACAACGGTGTGATCAAGCGACTCGACGATGCCGTGCGCTTCTATGCGACCCGGGACACTCAGCCGCGCAACTGGTACCCGAGCCGCCCCGACGGCACGGTACGCAAGTTTGACGACTTGCCACCCCAGTATCTGCAGAATATCGAAATCAAACCTCCCTTCGGACGAAAGATGGGTGATGCGCCTGCATTGAGCGAGAGCGAAGTGGCGGACATCGTTGTATTCCTGAACACGCTGACGGATGACTGGATCCCGGCCCCCGATACGTGACTTCAGGTCGTACGCAGCGCGTTCGTTTCGCGAGCGCGCGCCGAATAAAACGCGGCATTCTGAGTGCCGCGCAAGGCGTCGCGCGAGAATTCGATCAAATGGTATGAGACGAAGCCGACCGTGAACAGCGACTCGATCTGGCCGCGCTTGATCGCCTGGCGTGCCATGCGCCAGAACGGCCGGCGGTAGCTGGCGAACAATCCCACCCGCAACAGCAGGTTGATGAACAGTGTGAGGCCCCGCTTCAAATTGGCTTTCGTGGGACGACTGCGGCCCGGCCCGATGAGACGATTCGCGTAGGTTGCATCGAACTGATGAATGAACCGTGCGTACAGCCGTTCGGGATCGTACGCGTAGGCAATACAGGCCCGCCAGGTAGCAAGGACCTCTTCATAAGGCCGGCGGAAGCGGACATTACTCTCACGCCCGCTCGAATCGAGCTCCAGTCGGCCGGCGCGCGCCAGGCGATCCCATAGCGGTGTCTTCGGCAAAGCCTGCAGCAGGTTGATCGTGAGCAGCGGTATTTGCGAGCGATCCACGAATTCCCGCAGACGCTCCTCGGTCTGCGGGGTGTCGGAGTCGAGCCCCAGAATGATTCCCGAGGTCACCTCGAGTCCGTAGCGGTTGAGTGTCTGGATCGCCTCCAACATGGGCAACGAGGCGTTATGTTCCTTGTGCATGGCCCGCAGCGCATCGAGCTCCGGGGTCTCGATACCGACAAACACCGCCTCGAAGCGCGCCTCGCGCATCATCTCGAGAAGCCGCGTCTGTTTGGCGATGTTCAAGGTCGCCTCACAGGCAAATGACACCGGGTAGCCGTTCTTTTTCTGCCATGCAATCAGGTGTGGCAGCAACTCACGGGTGGCCTTGCGATTGGCGATGAAGTTGTCGTCCACGAAATAAATGCTGGGTGGCGGTGTTTTCTGCGCCAGGATGAAATCCAGCTCGGCGATCAACTGTTGCGGCGATTTCACCCGCGGCTGGCGGCCGTACAGACCCGGGATATCACAGAACTCGCACTGGTAGGGGCAGCCTGATGAAAACTGCAGCGTACCCAGCAGGTATTGGTCGAACCGGATCCGGTCATAGGCCGGCAGCGGGAAATCCGTCAGTGGCAGCCGCTCCTGCGTCACAAATACCATCTGCCGTGGCGGCGGTGCGCTGGTCGCATCGAGGCGGGCGAGCAACGCATCCGTTGCGTCACCCAGCTCGCCGATATGCAGATAGTCATAGTCCGGATAGGCTTCCGGCGCTGCGGACACCGAGGGTCCACCGAGCACCGTGAGTTTTCCGGCGGCCTTGGCGCGATCGCGCACATTGTGAATCTGTGCCGCCTGGATGTGCATGCCGCTGACGAGAACCACGTCGGCCCATTCGAAATCGCGGCGGGTGGCGCGGCTCATGTTCTCATCGATGAAGCGCACCTGCCAACCTTCCGGCAGGTAGCTGGCAATCAGCAACAGCCCCTGAGGGGGCATGAATGCCCGTGCCCCCAGCAGCTTCAGCGCATGGGAAAAAGTGCCGAAAGCCGGCGCGTAGGCCGGGAAGACACACAGCACCCGGCGGATATTCGTAGCGATGATTCGTGAGCGCATAGCGGCCCGCACCTTTCATCCGCCGTACCGGCGGCAAACTTTGTAGCTTCACCGGGTGCGACACACTTGTTGCACCCTCCCTGGCTGCGCCGAAGTAGAGCGGGACCTTGGTCTGCGCGCCGTCCGGCTTGAGGTGATGACCAGCAAGCGCGAGTCCTGGAATGTCACGGAACCTCGCCACGTCCCGCGAGTTTGACGCCGGTGTACTGTTTGAAGGAGGGCGCCGTGAGTGAATCACCCGGACATGAGCAATGGCCGGACCACAAGGTGCAGGAACGGCACCTCAAGGCACGGCTGGCCGTCGAGGTCGATGGGGAGCGAGTGGCCGATTCGAACGACGTTATCCGCGTTGACGAGGACGGGAGCCCGGCGCGCTATTATTTTCCGCGCTCTGACGTCAGCACGGACAAGCTCGAGCGCTCGGCAACCACCACGGAATGCCCGTTCAAAGGAACCGCACATTATTTCAATCTAAAGCAGGGCGATCAGACGTTCCAGGACGCCGTCTGGTCTTATGAGGATCCGTACCAGGAGCACCAGGAGCTGAAGGACCGCTTCGCCTTTTACGACGACAAAATCCCGCAAATCCGCTTGCGCCCCGTGCGCTGAAGTGGAAGATAGCCGAGGACACCTGAAGAGCTGGAGGTGTGTGCCATGCCTGACCGTGACCGAACGACCCTGGATTACGTTCGCCCCGGCGCCGAGCACCGCGGCCGCCTGCGGGAGGATTTCGATTTCAACGACCTCAACAGGGACGGCCGGCTGACGCTCGGTGAGTTCATTCGCTTCATGAACACCGTGGACGAAGACATCACGCCCGAGGAGCTACAGATCGGCTTCGATGAGATCGACACCAACCGGGATGGCAGCATCGATTTCGAGGAATTCGCAGCCTGGTGGAACGATAGGGCTTAAGAGGATACGCAATCTGGACCATGGCGCGCGCGACCCGCCAGGGCGGCCGTGTGTCAGCGTATCTCCTTCAGGCGCGATCAGGCTGGTGGCGGCTGGTCCTGCAGGTCCGGATTGATCACACCAAAACGCGCGGGAATATGCGCGTAGAAGAGCCGGATCTTCTGTTCGCGCAGCAGCTCGATGAGCGTGTGCGCTTCTGCATCGGTCACGATGAATTCAACTTCCACCGTGAGGCTGGCGAGCTCGAAGAAGCGCGCTTCGTGAAGCAGGTGATGGCGGCCGAATCCGGCCATGGCGCGAAACGCCGAGCCACCGCGAACCCCGAGCGCGTTCGCCTGTTCGAGCAGCCATTCCCAGGCCAGGCGGCCTTGATGGCGCTGGTCTTCATGCACGTAAAACCTCAAGAATGACCCATCCATCGTGCCCTCCTGATGCCTGGCTGCGCGAGTAGCAGACGGGCTCCTAGCTCCTGATCCAGGTCACGGTGCCAATGCCAGCCAGCGTCATAGCGATCGAGCCAACCAGATGAGCGGCGATGGCACCGCACATCGACAGGGCGCGGCCCTCCTGCAGCAACGTGACCACCTCAGCGGAAAATGTCGAGAACGTCGTCAGGCCACCACAGAATCCGGTGATGATCAACAGCCGCCACTCCGGCGCTACCGCGGGAAACGCTGCAAAAGCAGCAATGCCCACGCCGATGACGTACCCGCCGATCAGGTTTGCCGCCAGAGTGCCGGGCGGGATTGACGGGAAGTAACTGTTCAGCCGGGTGCCCAGCCACCAGCGGAACAGGGCCCCGAGGCTGGCCCCCACACAGATTGCGACAATTGATTTCCACATTACCGGTCCTTTGACGTGCTGCGCTCGTGCGGGCTGGCTCCACACGATAACCGTAAGCGAGAGCATTTGGCACAAGTGCCCGAGGAGCTGGCGGGCGGCGCAATCGAACCGACGGGCCGGACGGCCGCAGCTACAGTGCGAAGGGATAGGTGTCGGGGACGCCGGCCTTTGCGTGTTGCGGACCCAACGCGGTGACTGCCTGCGTCTCGTCAAACCAGACAAAGGCATCGAACTGCCGGGACAGTGTTGCCTGGGCATAGTGACTCTGCAGCTCGGTTTCGGGCAGGTAAATGACGCCGATGAACCTTTCCAACCGCGGCTCGAGCAGGCCGTTACGCAGTGCCGCGTCGGCGGCGTGATCTAGAAGGAAGCTGCGTACTGCGCTGTCGTGGCAGAGTCTTTCATAACTGTCCCGATGCGAGGGCCGGACCCGTTTGACTTTCATCTCGCCATCCCAGTCATCAGCGGCCGCCACGGTCCCGGTGTGCGTGCCAAAGCCGATCAGCGCAGCCTCCTCACCGAACCGCTCGCGACAGAGTTGGCCCATGTTCAATTCCTCGCGGACCGTGCTCATCTCGGTGTAGCGGGCATCACCGATATGAGAGTTGTGCGCCCAAACCACGGCCTTGGTCCCGGGTCCGCGTGCCTCGAGCACGTTTTCCAGCGTATCGAACATGTGTGTGTCGCGCAGGTTCCATGATTCCGTACCGCCGTAATACATGGTGCGGTAGTAGCGTTCCGCGGCGGCTATGAGGCGAGCGTTTTGCGCGGCATCCAGGAAGCTATCGCTATCCTGCTGCGCGTACTCCAGTTGTTTCTGCAGCAGTGCACAGCACTGCTCGATAACCGCCCGCTCACACTTCCGGTAACCCGTGGTGAGGACAGCGCGCCCGTAAGTACCGGGATCCTTCTGCCATGGCGTGAGGCAACCATAGCGCTGGCGCGCCACGCGGGCAGCTTCTGGATCGACCTTGTCGAGATACTCGAGCACGGCCGCGATCGACCCGCTCATGTTGTAGAGATCCAGGCCGTAAAAGCCAGCGCGATGCTCGGGATCGAGTGGCTCGTTGAGGGTGCGCAGCCGGTTGATAAATTCGCCGAACTCCGCGTTGCGCCACATCCACGTGGGGAAGCGTTGAAAAGGGCATTCCGGACGAGCGCGAGCAGGGCGGTGCCGCACATAACGGTCAACAGTGGCGGCGTCCGGCCAATCCGCCTCCGCGGCGACTATAGTAAAACCATGTTCTTGGACAAGCCTTTGCGTAATTGCCGCGCGGGCCCGGTAGAACTCCGACGTGCCATGGGTTGCCTCGCCTAACAGGACGACGCGCCGGTCGCCATATCTATCGAAGAGACGGCCGAATGCAGAGTCCTCGAGCTGCGGCAACGGCTCGGCCACCTCGGCGATCATCTCCGGCAGGGTTCTGCCCCGGGATCGACCGGGAACGTGGTTGCTCGCCGAGCGCCGACCATCTTCAGCCCAACCCTGCTCGCCGATCAGCGGAACAAACGCGACGCCGCCCAGATCCTCCTCTTCGTACCGCGTCTCGCTCAGGCGCGTTACTTTGCGCAGTGTCTGGTGAAATTGTTGCAGGCCGACGGGAATGATCAAACGGCCGCCAATTGCGAGCTCCTGTTTGAGGGTCGCGGGTACTTCCGGTCCTCCCGCAGCCACCAGAATGGCATCAAACGGGGCCGCCTCCGGCCAGCCCCGGGTGCCATCCCCAACTCGCAGGTCGATGTTTTCATATCCCAGCTTTTCCAGACGGCGCCCGGCCGCTTCGACGAGCTCTGCATGGCGCTCGACGGCGTAGACCCGAACCGCGATGCGGCTGATCACTGCTGCCGCGTAGCCTGAGCCCGCACCCACTTCCAACACGCGATCGCCAGGCTTCAACTCCGCGGCCTCGATCATCAGCGCGACCATGTAGGGCTGGGAAATAGTCTGGTTCGCGCCGATCGGCAATGGGCCGTCGTCGTACGCGAACTCCTCAAAGCCGGGGTCGACGAACTCTTCACGGGGAACCTGCCGCAGGGCTGCGAGGACCCGAGCGTCGCGGATCCCGCGCCGAGCCACCTGAAATTCGAGCATTCGTTCGCGGGCGCGGCTGTAATCCGGCATGAGGCTGCGCTCCTGTGCCGCTCAGGAGTGTAAGCGTCCATCGACTGGAATGTTCCGGCGGGAAGGGCTATCGGTTATGCCATTTCGCGGCGGCCGCCACTTTCGCCGGCATCGATGGGCGGCACGTGACGCCAGCGAAGCAAATCCGGCCAGTAGTAGAACCTGCCAACCCAGCTTCTGCCTTCGTGGTTATACGCCTCGATAGTCCACAGCTCGGCTCCTTCGGGCGCGCACGTATGGACGCGCTCGAAGAAATAGGACCACCACATGGACTGCACGGCGTAACCAATTACGTAGGCCCCGGCAACACCCTTGCCGATGTTGTGCCGTATCCACGTTGCAGCATGCTGACGCGCATCAAAGTCCTCGAGGCGTTTTGCGCTAAGCGGCACTTCGCCGCGCCACTCCACGAAGGACTGCATGCGGTAATCGATCGAATCCACGAAAACGGGCTCCAGAAACCTGCGTCGGCGCAGGGCGCCAACGCAAAACTGCGAACGCATTCATGCTGGGCAACCTGGTGCGAAGGTCGCCTATACCACCCGTCGGGCACGACGCTTTCAGGGCGCCACCTCGCAGCCGTCGTTCGGTACCGACAGCTCGCGTTTTCGGAGGGCGTCCCTGACTTGCTTTCTTGTGCTGCGCAGCATGCCAGCATCTTTGCTGGGGTTCAATACTGCGGCCGCGCACAGATCGATGCGAACACGGTCGCCATCCGTAGCACCTCGGCTGAGAGTCGCGGGATATCGGGCAGGGCATCCGCAAGCGCAGACCGCCGCAAAGATCGCGGCCGTTCCTGGCTGGCCACTGGGCACTTCGAGCGCGAATCTGCCTGTGGTGCGTGCGCACGCTGGTGTCTCCTAACATGTTGCAATGCACGATCAGATTGCAACACAGACGTCGGCGGTAGGACGGCGCGTCGGCTGCTCGAACTGTGGCCTGTGCACCTGAGCGCCGGTCAATTTATGCTAACAATGCAGTGTTGCACCTAGGCAGGCGAACACCATCGCCGCAAGGAAGACGGTACGTTGATAACGAATCCGCCGCTGGTCGGTTCTTACGATGAAGTCCTCGTCGCGCTATCCGTGGTCATTGCCATCATGGCGGCCTACGCAGCACTCGAGCTCGCCCGGCGGGTAACCTTCGCACGTGGCTGGTCACGCATGTTGTGGTTAACCGGAGGCGCCATTGCCATGGGATTTGGCATCTGGTCGATGCACTACATGGGGATGTTGGCTTTCCGCCTGCCGATTGCAGTGCAATACGACTGGCCGACGGTGGTGTTGTCGTTGATCGCGGCCATCGTCGCGTCAGCCGTTGCACTCGTGGTCGTGAGCAGGCCTCAGATGGACCTGAAGCGCGCGCTGCTCGGCAGCGTGCTCATGGGTGGCGGCATTGCGACCATGCACTACACAGGCATGCACGCAATGCGCATGCCAGCAATGTGCAGCTACTCAAACGGGCTCGTCGGCCTTTCCGTAGTTCTGGCCATTGTCATTTCACTCGTGGCCCTGTGGCTCACGTTTCACTTTCGCCGGGATGCCGCTGCCTGGAGCTGGAGAAAGTCGGCCAGCGCTGTGGTCATGGGCCTGGCCATACCGATCATGCACTACACCGGTATGGCGGCGGTGACCTTTACACCTTCCACGATGATGCATGACGACTTGTCGCACGCGATCAGCGTGTCCTCGCTCGGCGTCAGCTCGATAGGGCTCGCAACCTTTGTGATTCTGGGAGCCGTCCTCCTGTCAAACCTGCGGTTTGATTCACTGCCCACGGCTCGACAGCTCATCGCAAGGTATTTTGGGTCGCTGGGCCTCATCAGCGTACTCGCCATTCTGGGGATGCTGCTGGTTGCGCACCAGGGGGGCGCGACCGGCAACTATTTGCAGATGGCGCTGTTGCTGTCGGTCCTGGCGGTGCTCCTGGTTCAGGGCATTCTCGTTCTGAGGCCCGCGCTGGCCAACATCCACCAGGGTATGAGTCAGCTGGAGCTCGCCAAGCAGGCGCTGCAGCATAAGAGCGAGGAGCTCGCGCGCTCGAACGCCGAGCTCGAACAGTTCGCGTACGTGGCATCGCACGATCTGCAGGAGCCGCTGCGCATGGTGGCCAGCTATACGCAACTGCTGGCCCGCCGCTACCAGGGCAAGCTGGATCGTGATGCGGACGAATTCATTGGATTCGCCGTCGATGGCGCGACGCGCATGCAAACACTGATTCGGGACTTGCTCTCGTATTCGCGGGTGATGACTCAGGGACGCTCGCTACAGCCCGTGGATACGCGGCGCGCCTTCGATGCTGCCCGCGAGAACCTGCACAAGGCGATCGAAGAATCCGCCGTGGCCGTGAGCGTCGGCTCTTTGCCCGTCATTCAGGCGGATGCGACGCAAATGACGCAGTTGTTTCAAAACCTGCTCGGCAACGCTCTCAAGTACCGCAACGAGCACGCGCCCCGAATCCACGTGGACGCACGGGCCGCCGACAAGAGTTGGCTGTTCTCGGTCGAGGACAACGGCATCGGTATCGAGCCGCAATACTTCGAGCGGATATTTCAGATGTTCCAGCGTTTGCACACGCGCGAGAAATACTCCGGCACCGGCATCGGGCTCGCCATCTGCCGCCGGATCGTGGAACGTCACGGCGGCAAGATCTGGGTCGAGTCCGCGCCCGGGCGGGGATCGACCTTCCTGTTCACGATTCCGCGGGCCTGACGGCCAGCGCTGAAGGTGTAACGCATGAGTTCGAATACAATCGAGATCCTGCTCGTCGAGGACAACGCCGGGGATGCGCGCCTGACTCTGGAGGCATTCAAGGAAGGCAGGGTCCTGAACCATCTGACCGTCGTGCAGGATGGAGTGCAGGCACTCGCGTACCTGCGCCGCCAGGAGCCGTACAGCACTGCGAAAACGCCGGATCTGATTCTGCTCGATTTGAATCTGCCGCGCATGAGCGGCCGTGAGGTGCTCGCGCAAATCAAAGCGGACGAATGGCTCAAGACCATTCCGGTGGTGGTACTCACGACTTCGGAGGATGCACAGGACGTCTCGCGCGCCTACAGTCAGCATGCGAACTGCTACATTACGAAGCCGGTGGACCTCGAGCAATTCCTGCGCGTCATCCAGTCGATCGAGAACTTCTGGCTCACGCTGGTACGGCTGCCCCCGAACGGAGTCGGCAGTGTTGGGTGATCGACTCAACATTCTGCTGGTGGAGGACAATCCGGGCGATGCGCGCCTCTTCAAGGAGGCGCTCAACGAGGCGCACGCTGCGAATTTCGCCCTGCATCACTGCACCTCGCTCGAGCAGGCACTCGCATGCCTGTCCAAGGCTCGGCCGGATGTCATCGTGGTCGATCTGGGACTGCCCGACGCCTTTGGCATTGATGTTGTCCGGCGCACCCGCATGGGCGCGCCGGCCATTCCGGTGGTCGTTCTGACCAGCCGAACCGATGAAGCCTTGGGTCTGCAGGCCTTGCACGAAGGGGCGCAAGACTACCTCATCAAAGGGGAGTTGGATCCGCGCCTGCTCAGTCGCGCGTTGCGTTATGCGATCGAGCGTCAGCGGATGCAGGCAGCCCTGCAAAGCGAGTCACTGACGGACGAGCTCACGAAGCTTCATAACCGCCGGGGCTTCATGTCCCTGGCCGGCAGTCACATCAAGTCCGCAGAGCACACCCAACAACCTTTTGCGCTGGTTTTCATCGATCTGGACGGGATGAAGGACGTCAACGATACACTGGGACATGTCGAAGGCGATCGCGCGCTCGTCGAGACAGCCAGCCTGCTGAGCAGGTGTGTCCGTCAAACCGATATCGTTGCGCGCTTCGGCGGCGACGAGTTCGTACTGCTGCTCACCACAGCGGAAAAGAACTGGGAGGACAGCATCCGGCACCGGTTGCAGCAGCAACTCGACGCCAGCAACGCCCAACCGGGGCGGCGTTACCACCTCTCATTCAGTGTCGGTGTGGTAACGGCTGAGCCTGACAGCTGGTTCTCGCTCGAGGATCTCGTGGCGGAAGCGGACGCGATGATGTACAGGCATAAGCAGAAAAAGAAAGCGACCGCGTAAAGCCAGCGCCCGCGCGGACCGACTCAAAGATGATGACTGATGTTGCGGTGGAGCGAGTCCGCCATCAACCGCCTGAAATCCTGGCCACTGACATGGATCAGCGACAGATGATCACCGGCCTCGAAGTAGATGTCGGGGGTGTCTGTCAGGTTGCGGTCGACGACCACGTCAATGCCATAGGCCTGCCCCAGCGGAGGAACCGCTCCGGGCTCGCAGTCCTCAAAGAGCTCCGCCAACTCGCGCTCATTCGCCAGAACGAGCTCGCGGCTGAGCTCCCGGCTTATGGCTGGCAGATCCAGCCTGTGGCTCGCGGGAATGATCGCCATCAGGTAGCCGCTGTCATCTTCGAGGACGATGCTCTTTGCAAGCCGGTCTCCCGGAACGCGGGCGGCTTGCGCCGTGTGGGCCGCATCGGCAGTGGCTGCATGCGCGATCACCTCGTAGCGGACACGCTCGCGGTCAAGATAGTCGTGTACGGACGCTGGGATGGCCATATCAGACTCCTAGCCAGGCAGACCCTGTGCAGCTTGCCCCGAGCGATATAGGAAATTCTATCGCTTTCGCCGACAGACCATAGCGCGGCGAGGTCCTCCTGTAACAGCGTCTTCTGCGGCGTGGCCGTTAACGGTGCCGCGGTCCCTGAAGCGATCCGTGCGGGCAAGCGAGCGACGTAAGTCGAGTCCCTTCCGCTGCGATGTGCCCATGCTCAATTTCGAAATCAACAGGGGCGGCCGGTCACGGTAGGTGGACACCAACGGGCCCGCAGTGGTTGCCAACTGCGGGGGCAGTGGTTGCCAACTACTAGCACAGTGGACGCCAACTCGTTGGGTGCGATCGGATCGCACCAACGTGTTTTGGCAGGCTGACTTTCGGTACCATGGCCGGCGGCGTTTTGGGGGGAGTCCAGTGGGTCTGCGCATCATTCAGTGGTCAGTCATTTCCGCCTTGGCGGGTTTTTTGTTCGGCTTCGACACGGTCGTCATTTCCGGCGCCGAACAGAAGATCCAGGCACTCTGGGGACTCAGCCCCGCGATGCATGGAATCGTGGTCGCTTCCGCCTTGTACGGCACGGTGCTCGGCTCCCTCCTGGGTGGCTACCCCGCGGATCGCTTCGGACGCAGAGCCACTCTCATCGCCATCGGCTTCCTGTACCTCATTGGCGCGCTGGGATCGGCCGCGGCCACCGATGTTTACTCCTTCATAGTAGCCCGGGTGATCGGTGGCTTGGGCATCGGCATGTCCACCGTGGCCGCGCCCCTGTATATCGCCGAGATTGCCCCACCGAAGTATCGCGGGCGGCTTACGGGGATGTTTCAATTCAATATCGTCTTCGGAATCCTCATCGCGTACGCATCCAATGCACTGCTGGTGGATGTGGGCCCCAACGCCTGGCGATGGATGATTGCGGTGGCCGCGGTCCCGTCGTTGCTTTACACCGCTGCGTGCTTCGGCTTGCCCGAAAGTCCCCGTTGGATATTGAACAAGACACAGGATGCGCAGTCGGCTCTGCGTGTTTTGCGGCGAATCAGGCCCGGAGTTGCGCAGGCTGAAATCGAGCGGGAGGCGGATGATATCCAGCGCTCGGCGCGCGACGCTGAGTTGAATTCGGGCCGCGCAAGCCGTGCCCTGCGTGTGCCGATCATGCTGGCTTTTCTCATTGCATTCTTCAACCAGATGTCCGGCATCAATGCCGTTCTGTATTTTGCCCCGCGCATCTTCGAGCTGGCGGGGCTCGGTACCCGGGCTGCATTGTTGCAGTCCATCGGGGTAGGGGTCACCAACCTCGTGTTCACGTTGCTCGGGCTGTGGCTGATTGACCGGCTGGGACGCAAGACGCTGCTGCTGATTGGCTCGGTCGGTTACATCGTCTCCTTGAGCGCCATCTCTTACGCCTTCATCAGCTCGCACTACAGTCTCATCCCAGTACTGATTTTCGCGTTTATCGCCGCGCACGCGCTGGGGCAGGGCGTCACGATCTGGGTGTACATCGCCGAGATATTTCCAAATCGATATCGAGCGAAGGGGCAGGCCCTCGGCAGTTTCACCCACTGGGTGTTCGCAGCGCTGCTGACGTCCGTCTTTCCACTCGCGGTGGCGGCATTCGCGCCCGCGGCCGTCTTTGCATTTTTTGCGTTCATGATGTTGCTGCAGTTGATCTGGGTTCAGACGCTGGTCGTGGAGACCAAAGGCGTATCGCTGGAGGAGATCTCCGCCCGCCTCAGTGTGCCGAAAGAGCTCATGAATACGGAGCCGTCATCGAAGCTCACCGGGCCTCGGGGTTTGCTCCTGATCTGCGCGGCTCTCGCGTTCGGGTTCGCCCCGAGCGCCCGGGCTGAGAAAAATTCAGATCGTGCCGATTGGATGCGCACCGCCCGTTTTGGCGTTATGACCCATTTTCTGCACGATTGGATCATGCACGAGCAGCATGAGCAGATGACGCCGGACAACTGGAACATGCTCGTGGATGGCTTCGATGTCGAAGCGCTCGCGGATCAGCTCAAGTCCGTCGGTGCGGCGTATTACCTGATCAGCATCGGACAGAACTCGGGTTACTACCTTTCGCCCAACAAGACGTACGATCGGCTCACGGGTATCACGCCGAGCAGGCTATCGAAGCGGGATCTCGTTGCGGATCTCGCTGTAGCGTTGTCGAAGCGAGGCATCAAGTTGATGGTGTATCTGCCTTCGGGAGCACCGGCCGGCGATGCAGCCGCGAGGACCGCACTCAAATGGCAGAACGGCCCGTACCGCAATGCGCAGTTCGAGCGGAACTGGCAGGCCATCATCCGCGAATGGTCGCTGCGTTGGGGTGACAAGGTCGTTGGCTGGTGGTTCGACGGTGTTTACTGGCCGAACAACATGTATCGCAGCCAGGAACCGCCGAACTTCCAATCGTTCGCCGCTGCCGCTCGGGCTGGCAATCCACGTTCGGCCCTCGCGTTCAACCCGGGGCAGGTCAACCGCGCACTCTCACTGACACCCGAAGAAGACTACATCGCGGGCGAGATTGGCGATCCGAATCTCTGGAGTACGCGCCGGAATTTCGACGGACTCATCGATGGGGCGCAGATTCACTTTCTGAGCCACCTTGGCACCACGTGGGGACAGGGGACACCGCGCTTCTCGACCGAGGAAGCGATCGGGTTCAGCCGCAAGGTGGCCGAAGTTGGCGGTGTGGTCACGTGGGATACGCCGGTTCAACGTAACGGTACGTTTGCACCGGAGTACCTCGCGCAGTTGAAGGCCATCGCAGAGGCTATCCGCGCCACACCGCTCAAACCGGATCTTCCAGCAGACGGACGCCCTCCAACGCCCCCGGACGGTGGACCCGAAAGGAACCCCTCGTCCCCGGCCCCGGTACCCAAGCAACAGCCGGCGAATGCTCGCGGGGCTGCAAGGGCGGAGGCTCCGGCGCCGGGCTCCCTACCAGGTCGCGGGCTAGCTCAGCACGATTTCATCTGCGCCGGGCAGTGGGACACTCGCAACCCACTCGAGACGGCGACGCTGGTGCGCGGTGGTAAGGTCGTGTGGACGTTCACCATTCCGGACAAGAATGAACGTAACGAGACTGCCGAATTCAGCGATATCCACCTGCTCTCCAACGGCAACCTGCTCTATGCGCACAAGACTGGCGCGGCCGAGGTGACACCAGATAAAAAACTCGTCTGGAGCTACATCGCCCCGCCCGGTACCGAGGTGCACAGCGCACAGCCGATCGGCCTGGACCGGGTGTTTCTCGGCCAGAATGGTTTCCCTGCGAAAGCACTGCTGGTCAACAAGCGTACCGGCCGGATCGAAATGGAGCATGAGCTCGAGACGAAACCGAAGCCCGATGATCCGCAACTCCTCGGCGGCAGCATCCACGGCCAGTTCCGTCATATCAGGATGACCAAAGCGGGTACGTACCTGATTCCGCATCTGAACCTCGGTAAGGTGCGCGAGTACGATCGCAAGTGGAGACAGATTTTCGAAGTCGACGCGCCCTCCGCATGGACCGCCGTTCGACTTGCCAACGGCAACACCCTGATCGGTGGCAACCAGCACGGCTATGTCCGCGAGGTGAACCCGAAAGGCGAGACGGTCTGGCAGATCGACAAGGACGACCTTCCCGGCATTCCGCTCTACACCGTGCAGGAAGTCAGCCGGCTGAAGAACGGTAATACACTCATCAGCAACTGGGGTGGCTCGATCCAGAAATCCGATTGGGAAAAGGTCGTGCAATACCTTGAGGTTTCCCCCGACAAACAGGTTGTCTGGGCGCTGCACCAGTGGAAGGATCCCGACCTTGGCCCCGGCTCGTTGATTCAGATCCTCGACGAGGGCGGGGCGGGCGAGGATGTCGAGGTGCCGCGTTAGTCGCACTGTGGTCCGTGAAGATAAGGAAGATGCCATGAGCAATAAGCCAATCTCCCGCCGTTTATTTCTCGAGCACTTGAGTGTTACGGCCGCGCTGGCAGTGACTCCGGTCTGGGCGCGTGCCGCGCAATCGCCGCCAGCCAAAAAGCTCGGCGTGGCACTCGTGGGGCTCGGTAATTACAGCACGCGCGAGCTCGGGCCAGCGCTGCGTGAAACGCAATTGTGCCGACTCACGGGTGTGGTCACAGGCAGTCGCGAGAAGGGTGAGCAATGGGCGCGCGACTACGGCTTTGCGCAGAAGAGCATCTATAGCTACGACACGATGGCACGGATTGCCGAGGATTCTGCAATCGACATCGTGTATGTCGTCACCCCAAATGGCCTGCATGCCGAGCATGCCATTGCGGCGGCGAAGGCGGGGAAGCACGTAATCCTGGAAAAACCGATGTGCAACACGGTGGCCGAGTGCGACGCCGTGCTGGCGGCGTGCAAGACGGCAAAGGTGCGGCACTCGATTGGCTATCGGTTGTTCTGGGATCCGTATCACGCGGAGTTGCGACGGCTGGCGCGCGAAGAGGAGTTTGGACCGTTCAAGAAAATGAAGGGGGACCGTGCCTTCGTGATGAGCACGTGGCGCTGGCGCGCGGACAAGAAGCTTGCGGGCGGCGGGCCGCTGATGGATTTGGGCATTTACCTGATCCAGGGCGCCTGCATGGCAAAGAACGGTGTCGCGCCGGCATTCGTCACGGCCCACGAGCTACCCAAGACGCGGCCCGATATCTCGCGGGATACGGAGGAGACGCTGCAATGGACGATGGAGTGGCCCGATGGCGCTGTTGCAGAGTTCTCAACGAGCTACCAGCAGGACTTCGACCACTTTCGAGCCGAGGCTGCGAAGGGCTGGATTGATTTCCAGGAGCACGCGTTTGGCTACAAAGTGGGTCCTGTCAGCACCAGCCGCGGCGCGCTGCACTACCCAGCGCCGTACCAGCAGGCGCTGCAGATGGATGATTTCGCTCAGTGCATCCAAACCGGCCGTGCCACGCCGGTGCCCGGCGAGATGGGCCGACGCGACCTCACGATCATCGAGGCGATCTATCGCGCTTCGGCAAGTGGGCGCCGGGAGGCTGTGAAGGCGAGCTGACCTGCAAGCCTGGCAGCTGTATTGCTCCAGTGCCGGCGAATCATGCGGTACATTCACGTGTCCCGCACTGGGGTAAGCCTGCAGAACATCGAAAACACATGCGATACATTCGTCAACGCTTGTCTTTACTGCTCGTTGCAGCCTGTATGACGGCACCCGCCGTCGCTCAAACAAAGATCTCCGAGCTGCCCGGCGCCCACGACCACGCGCTCATCAGTCGATATGCCGGCTCGGTGCTGGAGAATATGGCCGATGAGAATTTCGCGCACGTTCGCGTACCGGCCGCGCCCGGCCGCGTTGCTGGCGGCCAGTTGGTGTTTGACAGGCCAATCGACGTGGAGGGCCGTGTCAGCGCTTATTTCTATGTCGCCCCGAAGGAACGCAGTGCGCTCGAGGTCTTCCGTAATTATCAGTCGGCGCTCAAAGGCGCTGGTTTCGCAATGCTTTATACATGCGAGCTGAGCACCTGCGACGATGCGCAGATCCGAGAGCTCTTTCGGCGCGAATTGCTCGGACAACGCAAGTGGTCGGGCACCCGCACGGATCCCACGGGCTCATTCGACCGTGATGTGCGTTTTATCAGCGGCAAGATCAGCCGCAACGGTACCGATGCCTACGTGATGATCTACGTCGCGGAACCCAACTCCATCTGGCAAGCGCCGGTGACGGCGGTGGTGGTGGCCGAACCTGCACCCATGGAAACGGGGAACGTGCTCGTCAACACCGATCGGCTGCAGAAGGGACTGGCCAGCGAGGGCCGCATCGCGCTGTACGGTATCTATTTCGATGTGGACCGGGCGGAGGTCAAGCCGCAGTCCAAAGCGCAGCTGGAGGAGATGGCGAAGCTCCTCAAGACGGATAAATCGCTCAAGGTGGCGATCGTGGGGCACACAGACAATCACGGCACGGTGGACGGCAACGTCGCCTTGTCACAGCGTCGTGCCGAAGCGGTCGTTGCGCTACTGATATCAAGCTACAAGATTGACGCGAGCCGGCTGCAGGCCCGCGGCGTGGCGAGCTTCGCGCCCGTCGCCAGCAACCGCACCGAAGCGGGCCGGGCGCAGAATCGCCGGGTTGAATTGATCGAGCAGTGAGCCAGCCTTCGAAGGGTTCCGGCTCGAGCTCGCTGCTCGCTCGAGAACCCGTATTGAAAGGAGAGCGCCCGATGGTGGGGACCGCGGACCACGGGCCACATCGGGGGCTGTGATGGCTGCCCTATTGGGTTTAGACTCCCATCGCCTGGCGGAGATAACCCATGCAGCAAGCAGTGCACAAATACCTGTCGGCACTGGAAGCAGGCGACGCCGAGAAAGCGGCAGCCCTGTTCGTCCGTGACGGCTGGGTCCAGTCCCCGTTTCTGGGGCGGTTGCCGGTGCGCGACTACGTCTCCAAGGTAGCGAGCGCCTCCAGCCGGGCAAAATTGACGGTTCATGACGTTCTCGTCAGCGCAGAAGGGCATCTGCGGGCGGTCGCCTACTACCAATACGACTGGTCGCTGAAAGACGGCTCACGGGTCGCCTTCGATTGCGCCGACGTATTCAACTTCGATCCGAATACCGGACATATCGAATCCATCGTGTTGGTGTATGACACGCAGCCGGTGCGCGACGTCGTCGAAGACAAATATCCGTGAGCTGGCGCACGGCAGGGCGACGGTAGCTCCTGCCTGTCGCGCGCTATTTCGAGCGGGCCATCGAGCGGCAAGCAAGCTGAACAAGTCGATCCGCTCGCCCGCGCTCAGGCTCGTATAGGTGTTGCGGGTCGGCTACAGAAGACGATCTCGCCGCTGTATGCTTGTCCGATGAATAAAAAACTTTGCGCGGGTCTGCTGCTCTCGTCGTTGATCGCGATCGCGGCGGCCCAGACCACAACTCGCAATGCGCGCCCTCGAGTGTCGGACCTGGGACTGAAGGTTGGCATCCTGCCCACAGGTCCGCTCGATGCGATCACCGATGTTGCCGGGGTCAAAGTCGGACAAACGACCATTATTCGTGGTGACAACGTCCGTACCGGCGTGACCGCTGTTCTTCCATATTCCGGCAATCTGTATCGTGAGAAGGTGCCGGGCGCGATCTTCGTTGGTAACGGTTTCGGAAAGCTGGCGGGCTCCACGCAGGTGGATGAGATGGGCGACATCGAAACGCCCATCCTTCTCACGTCAACCACGAGTGTGGCGCGTGCAGCGGACGCGCTGATCAGTTACATGTTGTCCCTGCCGGGCAACGAGGATGTGCTGTCGATCAATCCGGTGGTCGGAGAAACCAACGACGGATACCTGAGCGACATTCGCGGCCGCCACATCAGCCCGGATGACGTCTTCGCTGCGGTCAGGAACGCTAAGGGCGGTCCGGTCGAAGAGGGCGCCGTCGGCGCGGGCACCGGCACGGTGGCCTTCGGCTGGAAGGGCGGCATTGGAACCTCGTCGCGCCGACTGACTGCCAACCTCGGCGGATACACGGTCGGTGTGCTCGTACAGACGAACTACGGTGGTGTGCTCACGATAGCGGGCGCTCCCGTCGGTCAGGAGCTGGGCCAGTATTACCTACGTAACGAGCTACAGCAGGCCGGCAGCGGCAAAGACAAGGCCGACGGATCCTGCATGATCGTTGTTGCAACCGATGCACCGCTCGATGCGCGCAACCTGAAGCGCCTGGCGGCGAGGGCGTGGTTAGGAATCGCGCGGACAGGAAGCTCGGGCTCAAATGGCAGCGGAGACTACGTCATCGCATTCTCGACGGCACCGCAAGTTCGAATCCATGTGAACGATAAAGCGCTGACGCGGACCGTGGAAGTAATGCCCAACGATGCGATGTCGCCGCTGTTTCAGGCCGTCATTGAAGCGACGGAGGAAGCAGTCTACAACTCCATGTTCAAAGCGACGACGATGACCGCCAATGGACACACGGTCGAGGCTCTGTCAATCGAAAAGACCGTGAAGATCCTGAAAGAGCACCGCGTGATCAAATAAAGCGCAAGCGCGTGCAATCCGAGACAAATCCGTGCAATCGAATCGTCAGCTCGTGCCGTATGGTTCTGCACCCCGGCGAGCAGGAGGAAGTTTCCGATGAGCACAATTACTACTAAAGACGGCGTAGAGATTTTCTACAAGGATTGGGGGTCGAAGGACGCGCAACCGATCGTCTTCCACCATGGCTGGCCTTTGAGCGCGGATGACTGGGACGGGCAGATGCTATTCTTCGTCAAGAACGGCTATCGCGTCATAGCTCACGACCGGCGCGGCCACGGCCGCTCCACCCAGACCAGCGATGGCCATGACATGGATCACTACGCTGATGACGTGGCGGCATTGACTGCACACCTCGACCTCAAGCGTGCGGTGCATGTCGGGCACTCGACTGGCGGCGGCGAAGTGGTTCACTACGTGGCACGCCACGGCGAAAGCAGGGTGGCAAAAGCGGCGATCATCAGCGCCGTACCACCGCTGATGCTAAAGACCGCCGCGAACCCCGGGGGGCTCCCCAAGGAGGTTTTTGACGGACTGCAAGCGCAACTCGCCGCCAGCCGCGCACAGTTCTACTACGACCTGCCCGCCGGGCCGTTCTACGGCTACAACCGCCCCGGCGCGAAACCCTCTGAACCGGTTATCAGAAACTGGTGGCGGCAGGGAATGATGGGAGGAGCCAAGGCCCACTATGACGGCATCATCGCCTTCTCCCAGACAGACTTCACTGAAGACCTGAAAAAGATCACGGTGCCCGTCCTGGTGATGCATGGCGATGACGACCAGATCGTGCCGTATGCCGATTCGGCACCGCTGTCGGCGAAGTTGCTGAAGAACGGCACCTTGAAGACGTACAAGGGTTTTCCCCACGGCATGCCCACGACCGAGGCCGAGACCATCAACGCCGATCTGCTGGCGTTCCTGAAAGCGTAATGCAGGTCCGCGGCGCCGGCCGTGAGGGTCGGCGCCGCGGACACGTTGTGCAAACAGTCAGTTGCGGTGAAACACTAACACTACAATGAAGCCAGGCGGTGCAGTGCAAGGGCGCACCGCAACAAGCAGTTCCCCGTGAAAAGGTCCGTTTTGCACAAGACTGTGCGACGCACCAGACAAAAGCGCACTGCAGCGTGCATGCAAATGAGGAATACCCTGAGTGCAGCAGCCTGTGTGTTTCAAGCAGACTTGAGGCTGGCCTGCACAACTAGAGTCCGCTGCAAACATGTCCGCCCGACGCCCCCTTGAAACCCTCGATGTCCTGGAGATCAGACGCCTCATGGAGTTGGCCATTGAAGCCGGGTTGCGCACTGCTGATTTCAGCCCACTGTTACTGCGAGCGTACGGGGCGTTGGCCGCTGAGTTCGGTTTCGAGTTGTGGTCTCGGGAGCAAGCCTGTGTTCAAATCCGCCACGCTTGCGGGCGATCGGCCGGGCACGGATATCTGGCGCCCCGTGCGCGCGGACATTAGATACACGCGAAATATTACACCGACTCGACCGGTCTGCCTTGTCAGTGGAATTCGACCTGGCGTATAGGTGCCGTCATGCGCAACATTTGCAGGAAGCTCTTCGCGCTCAGCGTTCTAATGGGCTGCGTGGCTCACGCACAAACCCAATCTCGACCCGCGGTCGTGGAGCTGTTTACGTCTCAGGGCTGCAGTTCATGCCCAGCGGCGGACGCCTATATCGGAGAGCTCGCACAGCGTCCAGATGTGCTCACGCTGGCGTTTCACGTCGATTACTGGGACGACCTGGGATGGAGGGACCGCTTTTCGCTTGGTCTATCCACCGACAGACAACGTGCGTATTCGACTGCTGTGGGGCGTTCCTCGGTCTACACACCGCAAGTCGTCGTCGACGGTCAGGACGCATTTGTCGGAACCGATCGCCGGAGGATAGATGGCGCATTGGCAGTAGCGCGGACCGGAGTGCCCGTCGGGATATCAATCGACCAGCAGGATGTAGTTGTTGAGTTGAGTGCACGCGCGAACGCTGTGCCCAGTGAAGTGCTCCTGGTGCCCTATTTGCGCAAAGCCACCTCGTCGATCGGCAGGGGTGAGAATGCTGGCCGCAAGCTCAACGAGTTCAATATCGTCAGAGGGCTTCGCGAGTTGGGCCACTGGAAAGGCGATGCAGCTAGCTTTCGTGCGCGGCTGTCTTCGCTGCCCCTTGACGCTACGGATGTCGCGGTTCTAGTGCAGTCGCGGCCGGAGCGGCACGTTATTGGGGCGGTAACACTGCCATTGCGGTAGGCGCACTCAGTCGAAGCGCAGCGTTGCTCAACACGCCGGCGCATGGAGTCAGGCGGTCGCAGAAAACGGAGGGCAGGGCCGGTCGCCTGTGAAGAGGCGGTAAACCCGCTCAAAACGTGTACGCTCGACGATGCCATGATCGCCGGGAGCGTACTGCACCAACCAGTCGCCAGCGTCACCACGCAGCACGTCTCCCCCAGCCGCTCGCGCGACGCTGAATGGCAGGCCCATGCGCTTGGCGAGCACGGTCACAGGGCGATTCCGGTAAAGACCTGCCTCACCGCGGACTGTCCCTGGGAGGGGATCGTACTTCGCGTCGAACCGGTCGCGGGACACGCACCAGCGGTCGCCGGTCGAGCCTGTGATCACTGCGTCCCCGGGCAGGTACCGATTAATACCCACGGCACTGATGAGGGCGTCAGCGCCTACAGCAAACTCGACGGAAACCGTCTCGTCTTTTACGGCCTGTCGTGCCGCGGGGTCCGCGGTCAGGTCCGGGTTGTTGAGCTCCAACATCATTGGCTCGTTTTCCAGTGTCACGCCTGGACGTCCCGTAATTCTCAGTAGGACACCGACAACCGAATGCCTCCATAGCGAAAGCTGTCCCGCCCGGGTGTCCAGTTGATCGCGTCCGTGTACGGCGGGGCCGCGGGACTTACGTTGTAGGCCCCTCCGCGTCCGCGGTTCTGCGCGAAATGCTTATCGAACAGATTATTCACAAACAGCGTCGCTTTCCAGTGCTCTCCCGCAAGCCCCGTCGACAGATTGAAGATGCCATAGGATGGCTGAAACGAGTCCGGATCCTGAGTCAGATTGTAGCCCACCCGCGTGCGCCACCTGTACGCCAAGGCCAGGAACGCGGAGTAACCCGTGCCAATCGCACGGTCATACTGACCGTTCAGATTGCCACTCCACTTGGGCGCATTCGGCAACGGTTTTCCCGAGAGGTTCTGAGCTGAATTCACGCAGCCCTGCGCGGCGGTCTGGAAGCCAAAACAGGGCGCGACGGGAAAGTCGACCATCTTGGCGATATCGAAGGCGCCATTGACTGAGAGGGTCAGCTCCGGAATGGGCCGGGCGGCCAGTTCAGACTCGACGCCCGACGAGCTCACCTTGCCGATGCTCACGAGCTCACTCAGATTGGTTACCTCATCCCGGCTCTGCACCTGGAAACCCGTGAACTCCTCGTAGAAGCCGGTGAGGTTCCAGGTCACGCGACGATCGAGGAACGCGCCTTTGAAACCAACTTCGTAATTGCGGCTCCTCTCGGCCCGGACGGGCTGGCGGGCGGCGATTGCATCACCGGTCGGAATTCCCCGCAGCGGGCCAGACGCAACCGGCGTGCGTGTGGTGAGCGAGCTCGTCAGATCGTATGCAAGTCCCGTGTAACCCGTCGCGTAGTCGGTAAAAAACATGAGGTCGGGTGTCACGTGATATTGGATAGCTGCCTTATCCATCAGGACAGTATCGCTATTGCAGGTCGAGATCGGCACCGTGGTGCTGTTGGTCGAGCACTGCGGTGTCCCGTAATGTACGTCATGGTCCCGGTCCCAGAAATCGTAATGGATCTGCTCGTGGTGCAGGCGAATGCCCCCCAGTAGCGATAGATGCTGAGTAAGCGCGTACGTGGCCTGGCCGAACAGTGCCTCGGTCTGGATGCCGGCGTGAGTGAGATAGCTTGCGTAAAGCGTGCCGTTGCTGGTGGGTAGGGAAGGGAGCCCATTGTAGTTTCCCAGATCGTTGGAGCCGCGCACGAAATCGTACTTCGTGTTCGAATGGCTGAAATATGCGCCAGCGAGATAGGTAAGTGCCCCGTTGGACGGCGAGATCAGCCGCAACTCCTCCGTGACGCCGTTGACGGTGAAATAGCCCCCGTTGGCTGAGCCACCGTGAGGCGCCTGCGGCGCGAGGAGGCTGTAGTCGTAGGAGGTCCCGTCCGTGTCCTGCGTGTTGTGCAACGTATAGTGGTCGTACGAGGAAATGGAGGCCAATGTCAGCCCATTATCGAACTCACGGACGACCTTCAGGCCCGATCCAATCTCGTACGAGTTCCCTTTCGCGTCCACGTCGTTCCGCAGCCAGGTATTGGTCGCGGATGGCGTGATCCCCTGCAAGATGAGTGATAGCGGCAGGTTCGACTTGCTGAACGTGACACCAGGGCTGATGTAATAGGGCGCGCCCGTGCAACAGCTTGCGACCGTGTCGAGCATGAAGGGCGTCAAGGTAATGGTCCAGCCCTCGGCGGGCTGCCACAGGAGCTTGCCGCGGAGCGCCAGATCTGAGTGGCCGTTGAGCCAACTGTCATTTGTCAGGTTATGGATGTTGCCCTTGTAGTTGTCGTAGCCAGTGCTGATCCGGTACTTGAGGGTATCGGTGATCGGGCCGGAAATGGACGCCTGCACGATTTTCTCGCCATCCGTTGCGGCCGTCAGGTTCGCAAGGGCGGTGAGCGTGTCGCTGGGCGCCCGCGTGGTGATGTTGATCGCGCCAGCCGTGGAGGACTTTCCGAACAGAGTGGTTTGCGGTCCGCGCAAAACTTCGACCTGTTGCACGTCAATTAGCGATGTAAAGGCCTGCGCCTGAAATGCCTGCGGGACGTCGTCCACGACGACTACAGTGGCTGGCTGCGTAGCGATGCTGTATGCGTAAGTGCCAATGCCGCGAATATTGATACTGTTGTTGGCGGGCTGTGTGGTCTTTGAAATGGTGAGGGCGGGCGCGACATTCTCGAGATCGTCGAAGGTGCGCACACCGGCGCGCTCCAACGTCTCAGCTGACACCGCCATCACGGAGGCGGGCACGTTCTGAATGGATTCGACCCGCTTGTTGGCGGTGACCACGACCTCATCAAGCCCGCTGGAAGCTTGAACGTCACTATTCGGCGTGGCCGCCGCGGCCGCCAAGCTCCACCACCCATCCACGAACCAAAATACCAGCGCAACGCGCAGCACGGTTTTGCAGGACATCCCTTCCCCCTCTGGCCAAGGACTGCACCGCAGCAGATTGCTACCACTGGCCTGACCATGTCAAGACAGGCTGTATGACCAGTAGCCGTAACTTCATTAACAAACGTGGTTTGCGCCGACCTTCGCCGTGGCGGTGGGGGAGGGAGCCGCTACCCCAGACGCTCTAACGGTGGTCGATCCTCGGAGGATGTGAGCTCGGCGTCAGCGATCTCTCATTGGACGTCATATGTGCCTCCACCCGCGGGCGTTACCGCCGGCGCGTTCCACGGCGCTGGATTACGGGGCCGCGTCAGGAAGTCTGCGAAACTGAGAAAGGCGAGGAAGAACAAGAACAGGAGCGCCGCACCCGCAGCCAGCCGGACTGCGGCATCCGAACGGCGCAAATGCATGAAGAACAGTGCAATGAGACCGATTTTCACCACGGCAATCCCAAGGTTGATTAACGTGTTGCCCATCCCGAGATGCAGATAAGCACTGGCCGTCGTCAGTGCCAGGAGCCCGACAAGTCCGAGCCACACGTTGAGCAGGGTTCCAATTGAGGAAACTGACTTCACCCGTGGCGCTCCAGCAGATAGAGAATGGGATACAAAACCACCCAGATGCCGTCGACGAAGTGCCAGTACAAAGCTCCCATCTCGACGGAGTTCTGCAAGTCGGCGAGCGGCTGTCTTGCCAGCCGGAGCACAAACACGCCCACCACCGCGATACCGATCGTCAGATGTATCGCGTGCAGGCCTGTCATGCCGAAATACAGGAAATAGAACAAAGCCGCGGCGTGTTGATGCACGGGCTCGAAGCGAAAGTCGAGCCAGGGCACCAGGTGCTCCTGCCACTCATGGCGATACTCGAGCCCCTTGAGCGCCAGAAACACCGATCCGAGCACCGCAGCGCACGCGAGAAAGACTCTCGTCGGACCGCGTTGTTTGAGCTGCACGGCGCGCACACCCAAAGCCATGAACAGACTGCTCGTGAGAAGAATTGCTGTGTTGACGGTGCCGATGAGCACATCCGTGTGCTGGCTGGCGGCGGCAAACCCTTCCGGAAACGCCCACCGCCCATACGCATAGCCTAAAAACAAGGGGCCAAAAAACATCAGTTCCGTCGCGAGAAACACCCACATCCCTAGCTCTGCGGCCTGGTGCTGGCGTTCCACGCTCTCGAAGTGTTCCGCCGGTGCGCTCATGCCTGGGTCTGCGCAGTGCCCGCCGCGGGCTGATACTCGTAGGGGCCACGAACGACCTGGGGTGTCTGCCTGAAGTTCTCTTTGGGGGGCGGGGAGGGTGTCTGCCACTCCAGTCCGGTGGCATTCCAAGGATTGGCAGGCGCGCGTGCCGCCCGCAACATCGCCCACGTGAGATAGGCCAGCGGCAGCAGATAACCGAGGCCGAGAATGGCTGCTCCGCAGGAGGAGATCTCATTGAGCAGCTGGAATTGAGGCGCGTACTCGTGATAGCGCCGTGGCATCCCCCAGGCACCCAATAGATATTGCGGGAAGAACGTCAGGTTGAATCCGATGAAGATGGTCACCGCGGCAATCCGGCCCCACATTTGCGGGTACAGGCGCCCCACGATCTTGGGCCACCAGAAATGCAGCCCGCCGAGATAGGCCATCACAGTGCCGCCCACCATGATGTAGTGAAAGTGAGCGACTACAAAATAAGTGTCGGTCAGGTGTACATCGAGTGCGGTGGCCGCGAGGAACAGTCCCGTCAGCCCTCCAATGGTGAACAGTCCCACAAAACCGAGCGCATACAGCATCGGCGCGGACAGGGTAATGGAGCCCTTGTAGAGGGTTGCAGTCCAGTTGAACACTTTGATGGCGGAAGGGATCGCGACCAGGAAGCTCAACAGCGAAAAGGCGATGCTGGCGTACATGCTCTGGCCAGAGACGAACATGTGATGTCCCCAGACGAGAAAGCCGATCACCGCGATGGCGAGGATCGCATACGCCATGACCCGATACCCGAACACCTGTTTACGCGCGAAGCAGGGAATGATTTCGCTCGCCACGCCCATGGCCGGCAGCACCATGATGTAGACGGCTGGGTGAGAATAGAACCAGAAAAGGTGCTGAAAGAGCAGCGGATCGCCCCCGAGCGCCGGATCGAAGATGCCAATATGGGTGAAGCGCTCAAAGGCGATGAGGGACAGCGTCATCGCCAACACGGGCGTTGCCAACACGAGAATTATACTGGTTGCATAGTTGGCCCAGACGAACAGGGGCAGCCGGAACCAGGTCATTCCGGGGGCTCGCATTCGATGCACGGTAACGATGAAGTTCAATCCGGTGAGGATGGAGGAGAATCCCACAATGAACACTCCAACCACCGTGAGCACGACATTTGAGTTGGAGAACAATGTGGAGAACGGCGTGTAGAACGTCCAGCCGGTATCCACGCCTCCAGCGATGAGGGTCGCGATGACGAAAATGCCACCCAGGGTGTAGATGTACCAGCTCGCCAGGTTCAGCCGCGGAAAGGCCACTTCGCGCGCACCTATCATGAGCGGGATCAGGAAATTCCCCAGCGTGCTGGGAATGGAAGGTATGAGAAAGAACCACACCATGATGACGCCATGTGCGGTGAACAGCTTGTTGTACGTTTCTGCATCCACCACGTCCCCTGCGGGTGTCAGCAGCTCGAGGCGAATGATCGTCGCGGCGGCTCCGCCGAGGAAGAAAAACGCCGTGATGGAGATCATGTACAGAAGTGCGATGCGCTTGTGATCCTGCGTCGCCAACCACGAGCCCAAGGTGAACCCTTCGCGCAGATAGCTCGATTCGTGCAGGACCTTCTCGGGAATTGCCGGTTCGGCAGGTCGCGCGTTCATGGCGCGCTCGAACGTGATTTGAGGTAGGCGATGAGCGCGATCAGATCGTCCTCATCGAGCTGACCCTCAAAGGACGGCATGACCGGATCGAAGCCGGCGACAACCTGTTTGTGGGGCAGCAGGATAGAGTCACGGATGTAGGCATCGTCTGCGGTCACGGTGCTTCCATCAGCGAGGTGCACGGGGCGGCCGAAAAGGTCCGTGAGATCCGGGGCGTGCACGGTGGAAGTCGGTTCATGGCAGCCGCTGCAGCCGACGCGGCGATAGATCTCAAAGCCACGCGCGGCCAGATCGGGTTGCTCAGGGCCTGCGGCAAGCCAGCGCCCAAAGTCCGCGGGGCGCATCACTATGATCCCACCGTGCATGTTGGCATGCTCCGTCCCGCAGTACTCGGCGCAGAAAAGGCTGAAACGCCCGAGACGGGTTGCCGTGAACCACAGACTCGTATAGCGCCCGGGCAGTACGTCCTGCTTGATGCGGAACGCCGGCACGAAGAAGCTGTGAATGACATCTTGCGAAGTCATGATGAGCTCGACCGGCCGCCCGAGGGGCACATGCAGCTCATCGATTTCGCGGCGCCCGCTGTCATGTTCAAGTTTCCACATCCACTGCCTGGCGAGTACGTGAACACGCAGAGCATCCCGCGGCGAGTGATAGAATTGCGAGAACACCACGTTCGACCACACAAAGATCCCAAAGAAGATCGCGAGGGGGGTGGCAGTCCAGGTGATTTCGATCCAGCGCACGCGTGCGGGCGGATTGTGGCGGTCGGCGCCGGAGCCGTGCCGATATCGAATCATGAAAGACACCATCACCACCGCAACACCCAGAGCCACGACACCGGTGATTCCGAGCAGGCTCATGAACAGCACGTCCACTTTGACCCCCAAAGTGGAGGCTGCATGCAGCGGCGTCTCAAAATCCCCGTTCACGGTGGTTCAACTCCCATTTGTGCGTACGGGGCGGCTGGCGACGCGAGACCTGGTCAGGCGCCACCAGGTGAAAGCGGCCCCCAACAGCGCCGCGACTGCCACGATGCGCAATACGTTCAGGATGGCGAGTGTGTAACGTCCTTGCGTCGGATCGAAGTGGTAGCACAATAGGAGTAGTTGGTCGGCCAATGAGGCGATCTGCCCGTGACCCGCATTTATGATGGCGGCACGGACTTGCGTAGAAGGGTAGCGCACCCCAAAGAAGTAGCGACTGATCTCACCGCGCGGATCGGCCACTAGAAACCCTGCCGCGTGGGCGAACTGGCGGTGCTCGGTGTCATACAGGTACTGAAAGCCGACGACACGCGCGAGGACAGCTGCGGAGTCGGTTGTGGTGCTCAAGAAATGCGCACCTTCCGGTAGTGTATGGTCACCCAGCAGTTGCAGTTTTTTCTCCTCTGCGCGCTCGGGTGTGTCGCGTGGATCGATGCTCACTGCGAGAAGCACGTAGTCGTGGCCCGCGGCGAGCCCGGTGCCGCGCAGGCTTTCGGTCACGCCGTGCAGGACTTCGGGACACAGCTCGGGGCAGGAGAAGTAAACCAGTACCAGCACCACAGGCATGCTGCCGAAATACTGGCGCAACGCCACTGGCCGATTCGACTCATCCCGGAAGCTCAACTGTAGCGGTAATTGCGCACCCGGATGCTGATCCCACCGAACGTTACGCACATTGATGAACGCTTGCGCGTGTGTGCTGAACAACAGCACAAGAAGGACGAGCAGCCTACCGCGCGCCGGGTGTCTCTCCTGCCTCATCGCGACTCCGGGTTTCGTGTAGAAAGCCGCTGCATGGCCCTGTCGATCGGGACGCGCGCGATCCCGTGCGGGCGATCGACCCACCCGTAACTGTTGAGTTGCAGGCGCTTCTCACGTTCAAAGGCATCGATATCATCGCCTGGATTGCTGCTCAGACGCGTTGCATCACGCCGTGCGGCAGCGGATGGCACGCGAGTGCTCGGTGTTTCAAGTCGGGCGAGGCCGCCCGCGATCAGGGCGACCAGTAGCAGCATGACGATCACGCCGGCGACCACCCACAAGACTGCGCGCACGCGCAGCTCCCCGGGCTCCTGCTTCGCATGCTTTCGCGAAGCCGCGGCGCTCATGAGGCCGCCCAGTCGCCGGAGGGCGATCTATGCAGGTTGCGTAACCAGGCACTCGTCCACAAACCGATAATCGCGATCACCGCGAGCGGATCACTCCAGCAGAGGCTGAACCCCTCGGGCTTCAATCCCGGCATCACGAGATAAAAATCGAACAGAAGTTGCGCTGCCAGGAGTGTCAAGGCGAGCGGACCCAGGTATTGCGGCGCGCGCTTGATGACGCGCAACAGCAACAAGAGAAAGGGGAGTGCAAACTGCAGTCCGAGCACGGTGAGCGTGAGCCAGCGCCAGCTCGTTTGCACGCGTGGTACGTACCAGGCGATCTCCTTGGGGAGGTCCTCGGCCCAGATGATAAGGTATTCAGTGAAGGCCAGATACGCCCACGACATGACATACATGAGCAGCAGATTGCCGAAATCCTGAAAACGCGCCGCGCCAGTATGGCCTCTGCCCACAAATGCGCACGCGGCAACGCCGAGCGCCATACCCGAAAGCATCTGGGAGATCCCGATCAGCAAGCCGAAACTGCTTGAATACCACTGCGGCATGAGCGACATGATCCAATCGACGGATGCCAGCGATACGGTCAGGCCATAGACAATGAGTCCGACGGCGCTCAAGCGTCGCAACGCCGGTGGCCGGACTGCGCCCGAGCGCGCGGCGATGAACAGCCAACGCCACGCGAACCCCGTCCACACGAGAAAGTAGAGTCCGGCCCGTACAAGAAACCACTCTGGAGTCAGCCACCAACGCTTGGAGGCCACCTCTGGCGAGGCTGATCCGATCCAGTGATAGACGAGTGGTAGTCCAAAAAGCAACGGCACGAACAGCACGGCATTCAGGGGCACCAAACGCGCGGCAGCCACCCAGGGTGCGCGCAGCGGGATACCCCAGCGTCCACCGGTTACCTCATGCAACATCAGGTTGGCGAACGCGCCGAGTGACAGGCCCAGGCAAAAGAAGAATGCGAACAGATAGGAGCGGAAAAAATCGCGCGGGTCGAAGCCGAACCCGGCGATGACGATCAGGCTTGCGACCGTACCTGCTATCAACGTGTAGCGTCGTAAGTGGATCATCGCGGCGCCTTCTCCATCCGCTCGACATCCTCAGCGTCCAAGCTCGCCGCGGGCACGTGTTGGCTCAACTGCAGGGCACGAATGTAGGCGACGATCGCCCACCGATCGGGCGGTGTCACGCGATCGGCATAGGAGTACATGATGCCGTACCCATGCGTCATCACGTCGAAGAAGTGTCGATCTGGCGCCTCGCGCAGCCGATCGATGTGATAGGAAGGCGGGGCTGGAAAGCCTCGCCGCACGATGAAGCCGTCGCCGTCACCGACTGGGCTGTGACAGGGTGCGCAATAGATGTTGAATCGATCTTGCCCGCGCCGCAGTGAATCGAGCGTGAGGGGATACGGATTACTCTGCGCCCGTTCGTCCCGATACCATGCATCAGCATCTCGGGTGCCGATACGCCCGGAGGAGGTTCCGGCGAAATCTCCGCGTGCATGCACTTCGGTGCCGGCCAGGGGCATCTGGGAGGCCCCGCCATCGGCAAACAATTCGCCCGCGGCCATAGGTTTGTAGCGCGGTTGGTCATACATGTCCCGCATATGTTTCTCGCATCCCGCAAGAGCCGCAATCACGACGGTCCCTGCCCAGCACGCCTCGCGAAGGGATTTACGCCGCTTCGGTGACTTCCTCTTCACACGGGAATCTCCATTAGTGCCAGGGGTTTCAAAGACGATAGGAAGCGCTGTGTCCCCTCAGTCTCTTGCGGCGAATCATCGTGGCGCAGGCACAGGAAGAAGCGGCTTCGGGACGCGAGCTCGAACTCCGGCACGTTGAAGACCGGATGATAGAGCTGCGGCAGCCCGTTCAAGGCCAGCATCCCGAACACCGCGAACAACGCGGCACCCAACACGGTGAGCTCGAACGTGATCGGAATGAACGACGGCCAGCTGTGATACGGTCGGCCGCCTAAATTGAGCGGATAGGCAATTACGGCCGAGTACCACTGCATGAAATACCCCCCGGCGCCGCCCAGGATCGCGCCGATCAACGTGATCAGGGGCACGCGATCCTTGTATGAGCCGACCGCCTCGGCGAGGCCCTCCATGGGAAAAGGCGCGTACGCCTCGAGGCGGGTGTAACCCGCCTCGCGTGCACTCTGTGCCGCTCGGATCAACTCTTCGGGGGTGTTGAACTCGGCGAGCCAGCCGTAACTGTTCATCGCTTCTCCTCATGGAGCATCTCCCGGATCTCGGAAATCGAAATCACGGGCAGAAAGCGCACGAATAACATGAACAGAACCGCAAACAACCCCATCGAGCCAAGCAGATGCGTCCAATCCCAGCCGGTGGGATAGAACATGCCCCACGAAGACGGCAGGAAGTCGCGATGCAGGCTCGAGACGACGATGAGAAAGCGTTCCATCCACATTCCCATATTCACGATGAGGCTGAGGACAAACAACACCGGCACGCTGCGGCGTGCACGCCGCCACCACACAATCTGCGGTGCGATCACGTTGCAGGCGATGAGGGCCCAATACACCGGCGCGTAAGGACCCGCCATGCGATTGCCAAGCATGTAAATATCGAACTCGTCCCCGCTGTAGTACGCCATAAAGGATTCTGCGAGGTAGCCGTAGGTCACGATCCAACTGGTCGCAAGCAGCACCTTGGCGGCGTTCTCCAGGTGTCGCAGCGTGATCAGGTCCTGCAGTTGAAAGAAGTGCCGGATCGGAATTGCGAGTGTCAACACCATCGCGAAGCCGGAGAACAGCGCGCCCGCCACAAAGTAAGGCGGGAAGATCGTCGAGTGGTAACCCGGCGTGTTGCCGATCGCAAAATCGAGCGAAACGATGGTATGAACCGAGACGACGAGCGGCGTGGCCAAGCCTGCGAGCAGCAGATAGGCGCTTTGATGGCGGGCCCAATGGCGTGCTTCACCGCGCCAACCGAGCGCGGCCAAGCCATAAAGGATCTGCTGCGTGCGGCTCTGGGCGCGGTCGCGAAGCGTGGCCAGATCCGGCAACAGTCCGATGTACCAGAATAGAAAGGACACGGTGAGATAGGTGCTGATCGCAAAGAAGTCCCACACCAGCGGACTGCGCCACTGCGGCCACAGGCCCATGACATCCGGATACGGCACCAACCAGTAAAAGAACCAGGGCCGACCTAAGTGCAGAATCGGGAAAATGCCGGCAATGCCGGCTGCGAACAAGGTCATCGCCTCGGCAAAGCGATTGATCGAGGTGCGCCACTTCTGGCGTAACAGCAGCAGGATGGCCGAGATGAACGTTCCGGCATGGCCAATGCCGATCCACCAGACGAAGTTGGCGATGGCGTAACCCCAGGCGACGGGAATGCCCACGCCCCAGATTCCGGGGCCGAACCTGAACAGAACGCCACAGGCGAAGAAAAAGGCGAGCATCCACGCAAAGGCGAGGCCGAACCCCAGAAACCACGGCCAGCGCGACGGGCGGTTTAGAACGATGTTGGCAATCTTGTCGGAAATCGAAGCATACGTGTAACCCGCCGGCAGACTCACCTGGGCCGGTGCCGATGTGGTGGCTGAGGAGGGTTCTGCCATACGTGTTACATCTCACCTCGATCGTCATGGCTCCCCGTCAACGCAGAGCCTTGGGCATCGGGGCTGGGCGGACTGCCCGGACGCGGCAGCGCCGGGGTATCCACGCCGGTCTTGCTGTTGGTTACTTCTGCGAGATAGGTTGTCCGCGGCCGGGTGTTCAGTTGCGCAAGCAGCGCGTAATTGCGTGGCGAGGCTTTGAGCTGGTGGACCTGAGAAGCCGGATCGTTGATATCACCGAAGGTGATGGCCTGGGTGGGGCAGACTGCCTGGCAGGCGGTGACGACCTCGCCATCCTGGATGCGGCGGCCCAGCTGCTCGGCCTCGATGCGACCGCGTTGAATCCGTTGCACGCAATAGGTGCATTTCTCCATGACCCCGCGTTGCCGCACTGTCACATCTGGATTCTGGAGAGCCTTGAGGCTCTCCTCGGAGAGATTCGAATACTGTAGAAAATTGAAGCGCCGGACCTTGTAGGGACAATTGTTCGAGCAGAAGCGCGTGCCGACGCACCGGTTATATACCTGAACGTTCAAACCCTGAGCATCGTGGACGGAGGCTTCCACCGGGCACACCACTTCACAGGGTGCCCGTTCGCAGTGCATGCAGGGAATTGGCTGAAACTCCGTATCCAGACGCTCGCCTGCTTCGCGGTAGTAGCGGTCGATCCGGATCCAATGCATCTCGCGCCCGCGATGGACCTCTTCCTTACCCACGACGGGAATATTATTTTCCGCCTGACAGGCGATCGTGCAGGCGTTGCAACCGATGCAGGCGTTCAAATCGATCACCATGCCCCATTGATAGCTGTCGTGGGGATAGTCCGGATACAACGTATGATCGGGAACGCGTTCGCTTTCCTCAGCGGTGGCAAAACCTGGATTGCGTGCAAACTCCTCGGCGCTTGCCCTACGAATTATCTTTCGGCCTTCCATCTGCGCATGATGCTGCGTGGTAACTAACAGCCAGTCACCTCCAGTGCGCCGCACCTGCACGTCGGCATGCCAGGGTGCATCGAGAGTTCGCAGCCGATACGCATCGAAGCCGAGCCCGTTGCTGACGGGGCCTGCCCGCGTGCGCCCATAACCCAGCGGTAGCGTGATGCACTCATCGGCATGACCGGGAAGCACCCAGACCCCGGCACGCACGAGCGCTGACCCCCGGCGCACCTCGATCTCATCGCCAGTCTTCACGGCCAACTTTCCGGCTGTGCGCGGTGACAGATAGGCGGCGTTGTCCCATGTGAGCTTGCTCATGGAGCGCGGGAGCTCATGCAGCCAGGCGTTGTTGGCAAAACGCCCGTCGAGCATTGATTGATCCGGGACGAAATTCGCAACCAAGGTCCCGTAGCTGGGGAGGGCGATAGCAGGGCTTAATGACCGCGGCGAGACAGACACGGCTGGTGCCGTAGTGCCCGCGATGAGGCCATCCCGCAACGCCTTGTGCCATGAGTCCTCACCGTAAGTGCCATTGAACACGCGCTGCCAATAAGCGTGCACTGCCTCGTAGGCGGTTGTATTCGGCGATCTCAGCAGCACGCTCATCAACTCGTGCACGGAGTGACCACCGTAGAGCGGCGCGATCACCGGCTGCACGATGTTGGCGGTACCGTCAAAAGCGCGGGCGTCGCTCCACTGTTCAAACGCATGGGCGGCCGGCACGTGCCACGTGCAGTGCGCAGAGGTTTCGTCAACATAGGGGCTCAGGTGCACGGAATGGGGCACAGATCGAAGGCGGGCGGCGAAATCGAGATCGGCAGGCGCGTCATAGGCGGGATTGCCTTCCAGGATGACGAGCATCTGTACGCGCCGCTCCGCCATGGCCTCGGCCAATGCGCGGATGGATTCGAGGTGTGGCGCCGGGGCGAAGGCGACGGGCTCGCTGTGCTCGAAGGTCTTACCGAGCCCACCCAGACGATGGTTCAGAATGTGCACCAATGCGTGAAGCTGCGGCGGAACACTCCGGCCCGGCACGATCAGGGACTCGCCGGGGTGCGCCTGGAAATCCGCTATGACCGCTGCTTCAAAGGCGGGTGCTGGCGAGCTACCTTGCACACTCGGCCCCACGCCCAGTGCTTTCGCCAGGTGCAGGACAAATTGCTGGATCTCCCCGGGTGCCAGCGCCAGGCGATGATCGGCTTTGGCCCCAATGAGTCCGGGGAAGCTTTCCACGGCGTAGATGCGGCTCATAACACCGCGGTCGGGGTTGCGCAGTGCGATTAGGTCGCGCGCATAGCGCACACTCGTGGGCGCGCACGAGAGGAAGTCAGCATCGAGCGTGAGCAGTGCCCGGGCGTGATCGAAGCGATAGCGCGTGTCAAGCGCGCGGCCAAAAGCCAACTCGCTTCCCTTCAGCTCGCAATCCCGATGCAAAGGGTCGTATTGATACCAGCGAGCCTGCGGATAGCGCTCGCGGAATTGCTCCAGCTGCCACTGCAAAGTCGGCGAGCAGACATTTCCGGTGAGCAGACAGAGGCCCGCGCCACTGCCACGATCCGAGGCGCGCAACCGGCCTTCCATGACTTGCAGGAATTCTGGCCAAGTCGCGACTCGCCCCTGGTGCAGTAGCGTTTGCGAGCGCGCCGGGTCCCACAGCTGCAGCACGGCGGCCTGAGCAAACACATCGGTGGCGCCGAGACTCGCCGGGTGCAGCAGATTGCCTTCAACCTTCGTGGGCCGTCCGCCGTTGGTTTCGACGAGGACGCCCATGGCATAACCGCTCAAGCTCACACTGCTCGCATAGAACAACGGCTTGCCGGGAAGCTCCTCTTCAGGCGCGCGCACATAGGGCACGATGGTTTCCTCCGGCGGGCCGCTGCAGGCACCCGCAGCCAGCGCGGCAGAGGCCGCCATGAGTTTCAGCACCCTGCGTCGCTCCAGCAAGAACGTGTCCGGCTCGAGCAGATCCAGACCTGACGGCGATTCGTTCATGGCTCACTTAGCGATGACATGTAGAGCAAGCTGTCATCCATCTCGTATTCGCAATGGCATAGTGGGCAAGCAGGGCTCGTTGCTCAGCCGCGGAAGCAGGTGGCCGTGTCCGCATGTCGAACACTTGCGCAGGTGGCACGAGGTGCGCACCGGGATCGCGGTGACAGGACAGACACCACTGCATGTCAAGCGACCGGGCGCGCACAGTCAAAGGCATCTGGTCGATCTGCCCATGGCACTCCTTGCAGGGGACGCCATGGTTCACGTGGGCGCTGTGATCGAAATAGACGAAATCCGGCAGGTCGTTGACGCGGGTCCAGCGCAATCGCTCGCCGCTGCGCAGGCTCTGGCGCAGCGGTTCAAACAGTGCTACATCGTGAAACAATTGCGAATGGCAGCTCATACAAATGTCGCTGGAGGGGATGCCGGCAAAAGAAGACTTCTCCACGGAAGTGTGGCAGTAGCGGCAGTCGAGACCGTCATCGCGTACATGATGTTGATGGCTGAACGGAAGCGGTTGACCCGGCGGTGCGCCCTGGGCATGCGGATAGCTCGTGCTCCAGCGCCATGCAAAGAGCAACGCGATGAGTGCTGTGAGCGTTATGAGAGCACCGAGCTTCAGCGCCAGCACGACGCCGCGATCGAACACCTGCGCCATAGCGCCCCACAACCGGGAAGATGCAACAAGTCAAGTCCGGCCGGCCCGGAAAGTTCCCGCTTGCGCCACGTCGCAGACGGTACGTTCAGTACGTACTAAACGTCGTGATTCCTAGCGGCATCGCGGACTTGGCGCGGGATTCATTCTTGCGGATCGGCAGATCGCCGCAGTGACAATCTACGTGCGCAACACTTGGGTACATGCCGCCCCCGCTACAGCAGTAAACGACGTACGGAAGGCACGGCAAGAACTGCAAGCGCTCAGCGACTGAGCAAAGCACCTGCGCCCGGATCGGACGA